>NZ_CP029477.1:0-360000 GCF_003151025.1 Lactobacillus kullabergensis
AAGAAATACTTTTTTTGTTTAAAGTTTTTACTAAATAATTATCCACAAAATCAAAGTCACAGTATTTTACACAACTTTATCCACAATCTACAACCTGTTTAAAAAGTTTTACACACCATGTGGATATTATGTTTCACACTTTGTTAAAAATACTGCTGTTATAGCAAAAGATTTCCACAGTCTCTTATGTAAATAAGCAAAAAGTATTTTAAATTTACTTAGTTTTTGTGTGTTTTTCTGTAAATTATATCCACAGCTTGTTAATTCTGAATTCTTTTTGTGCACTTGTGGAAAACATTTTTATTAGATGGTAAAATAAGTTTTGCTTAACGTATGCGGAGGGAATTATTTTGTTTGACATTAATAAATTTTGGCATCATTTTAATAGCGAGATGCGTGAACATTTTAATGAAGTTGCTTATAACGCATGGTTTAAAAATACAAGACCAATTTCCTATAATAAGGAAACTCATGAACTAAAAATTGCCGTGCAAAATCCCGTAACCAAGGGGTATTGGGAAAAAAATTTGGCTTCACAATTAATTCAATCTGCCTACGGTTACGCTAATATTGAAGTCATGCCTGTTTTTCAAATTGAAGGTGACAAAAGCAGTGAACGACTGGTAACACCTAAGCCAAAAACAGAGTCAATGTCAGAAAATGCACGACCGCAAATGGAAAATGCATTTGTCCGTAATCTTAAGCTTAACGAAAAGTACACGTTCGACAATTTTGTTCAGGGTGAAGGCAATAAATTGGCTGCAGGTGCAGCCTTGGCAGTTGCTGACAGTCCGGGCAGTTTTTACAACCCTCTTTTTATTTTTGGTGGCGTAGGGCTTGGAAAGACGCACTTGATGCAAGCTATCGGACATCAAATGCTGGCAGAGCGTCCCAATGCCAAAGTCGTTTATATTCAAAGCGAAACTTTTGTTAATGATTTTATAAACTCAATCAAAAACAAAACTCAAGATCAATTTCGTGCAAAATATCGCACTTGCGATTTGTTGCTTGTAGATGATATTCAGTTTTTCGCTAAAAAAGAGGGTATTCAAGAAGAATTTTTCCATACTTTTGAGACTCTCTACAATGATCAAAAGCAAATAGTCATGACGAGTGATCGCCTTCCTACTGAAATTCCTGACCTATCAGAAAGACTGGTATCAAGATTTACTTGGGGTTTGCAAGTTGAAATTACCCCACCTGATTTGGAAACGCGCATCGCGATTTTACGTAAAAAAGCAGAGGCTGAGAATCTAATAATAGATGATAATACACTCGACTATATAGCTTCCCAAGTTGATACTAATATTCGTGAACTTGAAGGGGCTCTGGTAAAAGTTCAGGCACATGCCACAATTGAACATGAAGATATCAATGTTAATTTGGCTAGAGAAGCCTTGGCAGATCTCAAACTAGTTCAAAAGAATCAGGGACTGCAAATTTCTAAAATTCAAGAAGTCGTTGCTAACTATTTCCAGACTTCAACCTATGAATTGAAAGGAAAAAAGCGCGTTAGACAGATCGTTGTTCCCAGACAAATTGCAATGTATTTGTCACGCGAATTGACAGATTCCAGTCTTCCCAAAATCGGACAGGAATTCGGTGGCAAAGATCATACAACAGTGATGCATGCTTACGAAAAAATCAGTCGGGAAATTAAAACAAATGCTGATATCAAAACTGCAGTATTTGATTTAAAACAAATGCTCGATCGCTAAAAGTTATTAATTGTGGATAAGTAACGAACTTGTTCACATCTTCTTAACCGTAATAATTACGTTATTTTAAGAACTGTGTAACTTTTCAACAGAAATCACAGGACCTACTAATACTACTAATTAAATATATAATTAATATAAAGGAAACAGACAAAATAACAGGAGGCACCAAATGAAATTTACAGTAAACAGAAATCTTTTCTTAGACAATTTAAACAATGTAATGCACGCAATTTCTTCAAGAGCAACTATTCCTATTCTTAGTGGAATTAAAATTAATTTAACTGAAGATGAATTACTTCTAACAGGCAGTGACACTGATATTTCAATCGAGATTAAAATACCGGTAAGTGAAGATTTAACAGTCGTATCAACAGGTTCAATCGTTTTACCAGCTCGTTTTTTCAGTGAAATTATCAGACGGTTGCCAGGAAAGGAATTTTCATTAGAAGTTAAAGAAAGTTTTCAAACACAAATTATTTCTGAAAACAGTGAATTTACTATCAATGGTTTAGATGCCAATAACTATCCAAGATTACCGGAAATTCCAGACGAGTCCTCTTTTGTTATTTCGGGGAAAACTTTTCGTGAAATAATCAACGAAACCCAATTTGCAGTTGCGACACAGGAAAGCCGTTTAGTGTTAACTGGAGTACACTTTACTTTTAGTCCAGACAAAATCCATGCTGTAGCAACAGACTCACACAGATTATCTAGTCGAGCATTGACTTTGGAAAATGGACCGCAAGCTAAAACGGATCTGATTATACCTGGAAAAAGTTTACTTGAATTAGCACGAATTATTGGTGAAACCGATCCGGAAATTAAAGTTTGTCCTGGTGAAAATCAAGTACTTTTTGAGATTGGCAACATTCTGTTTTATTCACGCTTACTTGAAGGTAGTTATCCTGATACTGAGCGCTTAATTCCGACTGACAGTACAACAACTGTAGAATTTGATTTAATGGAACTTTCGAGTGCATTAGACCGGGCAAGTCTGTTGACACATGCAGGACGCAATAATGTGGTCGATTTAACGCTAGATACCGAAAAACAAAGTGCAAAATTGTCCGGTGAGTCAGCAGAAATTGGTAATGTGGAAGAAGACGTTAGTTTTAAGAAACTAGATGGTAACAATCTAAAGATTTCGTTCAACCCGGATTACCTGCGAGACGCACTAAAAGCTTCAGTAACAGATTCTGTCATTATGGATTTCACGCAACCACTGCGTCCATTTACTGTCAATCCAGATAAAACTGATATTGATTTTGTTCAATTAATTACACCAGTTAGAACATTTTAATCATTGTCAAAACTACAAAAGATAAAAAGTCATCATTTGATGACTTTTTTTGTAGTCAAATTTTTGTAATCAACCGAAAAAGCTTGCTGGTTTATTTTTAATGTCGATCACTATGAATTGTTTATTTTGGAAAAATCCGTTTATATGGCTTTATATGGGCTTTTAGTTGTTTTTTGTTTGTGAAACGAATATACTTATTATAGGTATTTAAAGTGGCGAAGGTGGTTATGATCAAAGAAATAAAGTTAACGAGTGAATATATTACTCTGGGTCAATTTTTAAAAAAAGAAAGTATCATTTCTTCTGGTGGTCAGGCTAAGTGGTATTTGCAGGATAATCCTGTTTTATTAAACGGAATAAAGGAAAATCGACGGGGTAAGAAGTTACGTCCTGGCGATAAGCTTGAAGTTAATCAAGAAACTTACGAATTGCGGTAGCTTTAATGTATCTCAAGCATTTTATTGCCCAAAATTACCGCAATTTACAACAATTTGAGGTTGATTTTGATCCTAATGTCAATATTTTTATAGGACAAAATGCTCAAGGCAAAACTAATCTGCTTGAAGCAATCTATTTTTTGGCTTTAACACGGTCTCACCGGACAAGTAATGACAAAGAACTAATTGCTTTTGGTAAAGATTATGCCAATGTTTCCGGGCACATTTATAAAAGTCAAGTTGATTTGTCCTTACGGGTTCTAATTACTACCAAGGGCAAAAAAGTTTGGGTTAATCGAGTTGAACAAGCAAAATTATCTAAATATGTTGGCGAGCTGAATGCTATTTTATTTTCTCCGGAAGATTTAGACCTGATTAAGGGTGCTCCTAATTTAAGACGACGCTTTATGGATCAAGAGTTTGGTCAAATTAGTGCAGAATATCTCTATTTTGCGGGCAAGTATAAGCAGGTTTTGCAGCAAAAAAACAATTATTTAAAGCAGTTAGCCAAAGGCGAAGCCCGTGACACTATGTTTTTAGAAGTCTTATCAGATCAGCTGGCAGGTGTGGCTGCAGAAGTAATTGTTCGCCGTTTTCAATTTTTAAATTACCTAGACCAATATGCTAGAGACGCATACGCGCATATTAGTACCAGCGCAGAGAAATTGGAGGTAACTTATCGACCATCAGTAAAGGAAATTTCTGCAAAAGACAGTGTCGAAGAAGTTTACCATAAAGTATTAAATAATTTTCAGAAAAATAAAAAGGTTGAAATTCTCAAAGGTACGACATTGAGTGGACCTCACAGAGATGACATTGAATTTGAGCTTGATGGAAAAAATGCACATTTGTATGGTTCCCAAGGACAACAAAGAACTATAGCACTTAGCATCAAACTAGCAGAAATACAACTTGTGCACCAGATAACTGACGAGTATCCATTATTACTACTCGATGATGTAATGAGTGAGCTTGATCATAACCGTCAAAGTGCTCTACTTAACTACATCCACGGCAAAACGCAAACATTTATTACAACAACAGATCTTGAGGGTATTTCCTGGGAAATAATTAAAAAGCCGAAAATATACCGCATAAAATCTGGACAAATTTATTTAGAAGAGGGGAAATTGCATGGCAGATAATAACAAAGAAAATCTTAATCAAATTAAGCAATACGAAAAAGAAGCCGATAAATATAATGCCAGTCAGATTCAAGTCTTAGGCGGACTTGAAGCAGTTCGTAAACGTCCAGGAATGTATATTGGCTCAACCAGTTCTCAGGGATTACACCATTTAGTATGGGAAATAATTGATAATGGTATCGATGAAAGTCTAGCCGGTTTTGCCAGTAAGATTGAAGTTACTATTAATGAAGATGGCAGTGTCACTGTTCAGGATGATGGACGTGGTATTCCGGTAGATATTGAAAAGAAAACTGGGCGGCCAGCTCTTGAAACTGTTTTTACTGTCTTGCATGCAGGCGGTAAATTTGGTGGTGGCGGCTACAAAGTATCTGGCGGTTTGCACGGGGTTGGTGCTTCTGTTGTCAATGCATTGTCAACTAAACTTGACGTTACAACAATGCGTGACGGGAAAAAGTATTTTATTGACTTCAGTCGTGGTCGCGTAGTTGATGAAATGAAAATGATTGGAAGCGTGCCCTTATCTGAACATGGTACTATAGTACACTTTTTCCCAGATCCAGATATTTTTACTGAAACCACTTCTTTTGATGATAAAATTCTCAAAAATCGCATTCGTGAATTGGCTTTTTTAAACAAAGGGTTGAAGTTAACCTTTACTGACAAAAGAAAAGATAGCGCAGAAACCGATGTTTACCACTATGAAGGTGGTATTCAGGAATATGTGTCATTCTTAAACCGTGATACAGAAGTATTATTCGATGAACCAATCTATGTCGAAGGTAACGACAACGATATTAACGTTGAAGTATCTTTGCAATATACAAAAGGATATAAAACAACGTTAATGACCTTTGCCAACAACATTCATACTTATGAAGGCGGAATGCACGAGGCAGGATTTAAGACAGCATTAACTAGGGTAGTTAATGATTATGCTCATAAGACTAAGCTATTAAAGGATAGTGATGATAATCTTTCCGGAGAGGATATTCGGGAAGGAATGACCGCTGTAGTTTCTGTTAAACACCCTAACCCCCAATTTGAAGGTCAGACCAAGACTAAATTAGGAAATTCAGACGCTCGAACAGCTGTTGATCACGCGTTTTCGGAAACCTTCAACCGTTTCTTAATGGAAAATCCGCAGGTTGGTCGCAAAATTGTTGAAAAGGCCCAGTTAGCTGAACGTGCTCGGACAGCTGCTAAACGCGCTCGTGAGGTTACACGTAAAAAATCAGGACTGGAAATTGCCAATCTGCCTGGTAAGTTAGCTGACAACACAAGTAATGACCCCAGCATTTCTGAATTATTCATAGTTGAGGGTAATTCTGCCGGTGGTTCAGCTAAACAAGGACGTTCAAGATTAACTCAGGCAATTTTGCCAATTAGAGGTAAAATTCTGAACGTTGAAAAAGCTTCAATGGATCGTATTTTGGCTAACCAAGAAATTCGGTCACTTTTTACAGCTTTAGGTACCGGTTTTGGTGCAGACTTTGATGTTTCTAAGGCTCGTTATCATAAGTTAATCATTATGACAGATGCCGATGTCGATGGGGCCCATATTCGTACCTTGCTCTTAACCCTCTTTTATAACTACATGCGTCCGATGATTGAAAAAGGCTACGTTTATATTGCACGTCCGCCTCTATATCAAGTGCGCCAAGGCAAAGTCGTCAGATATTTAGATACCGATGAAGAATTGCATGACTATTTGGGGAGTTTACAACCAAGTCCTAAGCCACTGGTACAGCGTTATAAGGGACTAGGTGAAATGGATCCGGAACAACTGTGGGATACAACCATGAATCCTGAAAATAGAAGACTCGATCGTGTCAGCCCAGAATATGCTAAAAATGCCGATGAGGTGTTTGAATTGTTAATGGGCAATGAAGTAGGACCGCGGCGCAATTTTATTGAAACTAACGCTAAATACGTTGAAAACTTGGATGCATAGGAGGTTTAAATGGATAACGACAATCAAGGTCAGGATCACAGAATAAGAAACGTTGATTTGACCAGCGTAATGAATAGTTCATTCCTGGATTATGCCATGTCCGTTATTGTGGCAAGGGCTTTACCCGATGTACGCGATGGCTTGAAGCCGGTTCAACGCCGGATTCTATATGGCATGAGTGAACTAGGAGTTACACCAGATAAACCATACAAAAAATCAGCCAGAATCGTTGGGGAAGTTATGGGTAAGTTTCATCCTCACGGTGATTCCTCAATTTATTTAGCGATGGCTCATATGGCACAAGATTTCAGCTACCGCTATATGCTTGTCGATGGTCACGGCAACTTTGGTTCAGTTGATGGTGATGAGCCGGCCGCAATGCGTTATACTGAGGCGCGCATGAGCAAAATTGCGGTTGAAATGCTGCGCGATATCAATAAAAACACTGTTGATTGGCAACGTAATTATGATGATTCTGAAAATGAACCAGTAGTTCTGCCGGCTAGAATACCAAACTTATTAGTTAACGGTACTAGTGGTATTGCGGTTGGTATGACTACCAACATTCCGCCGCACAATTTATCAGAAGTGATTAAGGGACTGCACATGCTAATGAACAATCCTGATGTCACTACTAAAGAACTAATGAAGGCAATCCCGGGTCCAGATTTTCCTACAGGTGGTACTATCATGGGTCGCGGTGGCATTTATCGCGCCTATGAAACTGGTCGTGGCAATATCGTTGTTCGTGCTAATACTAATATCGAAACTGAAAAAAGTGGCCGTGAAAGAATAGCTGTTACTGAAATACCATACTTGGTCAATAAAGCAGAACTGGTTAAGAAAATTGCTGATTTAGCGCGTGCGAAGACAATTGATGGCATTACCGGTGTGCGTGATGAATCAGATCAAACGGGGATGAGAATTACTATTGATATTCGCCGTGATGCCAGTGCCAGTGTGGTTTTGAATAACTTGTTTAAGCTGACCCAAATGCAGGCTAATTTTGGCATGAATATGGTAGCAATCGTCGATGGTGCACCGCACTTTCTCAGCCTCAAGCAAATGTTGCAATATTACTTGGAACACCAAGAAGATGTTGTTACTCGCAGAACTAAGTTTGAGTTGGAAAAGGCTGAAGCCCGGGCTCATATTCTTGAGGGTCTGCAGATTGCTCTTGATCATATTGACGAAATTGTCCATATAATTCGTCAGAGTCAATCAAGTGATATTGCAAAAGCTGCTTTAATCAGTCGTTTTGGTCTTGATGACAAGCAGTCACAAGCTATTTTAGACATGAGACTGGTACGGTTAACCGGACTGGAACGTGACAAGGTTGAGGCTGAATACAAAGAACTACAAGCCAAGATTGCTGATTATAAAGATATTTTGGCAAAACCAGAGCGAATTAATGAAATCATTTATAATGAACTGCTGGATATTCAAAAGCGCTTTGGCGATGCTCGCCGGACTAAAATTGGCGCCAGTGAAGTTGTTTCAATTGAAGATGAAGATTTAATTGAAAAACAAGATGTTTTATTAACTTTAACCCATAGCGGCTACATTAAGCGGATGCCAATTACTGAATTCAAGACCCAAAATCGTGGCGGTAAAGGTATTAAAGGCATGGGCGTTAAAGATGGTGACTTTATTGCCAACCTAATTTACTCAAGCACGCATGATACGTTGCTGTTCTTTACCAACAAGGGCAAAGTTTATTCTAAGAAAGCCTATGAAATTCCAGAATTTGGCCGTACTGCCAAAGGATTGCCAATAGTCAACTTGTTACAACTGGAAAAGGGCGAGAAGATCCAGACGATTGTCAATATTCCTGAAGATGCCGATGACCAGTATCTGTTTTTTATTACGAAGATGGGAACGGTCAAACGTACACATGTCAGTGAATTCGGCAATATTCGCAACAGCGGCCTAATTGCATTGACATTGCGCGATGGCGACGAGTTGAATAATGTTTTGGCTACAGATGGCAGTCAGGATATTTTAATCGGCACTCACTTAGGTTATGCAGTACGCTTTAATGAAAAAACTGTTAGATCTATGGGTCGAACTGCTGCCGGTGTTCGCGGAATTAATTTGCGCGGAAATGATTATGTTGTTGGTTCTGGGGTCGTTAAGAATAGTGATGAAGTTTTGGTCATTTCTGAAAAAGGTTATGGCAAGAGAACAGCGGCTTCTGAATATCCAACAAAGGGTCGTGGCGGTAAAGGTATTAAAACCGCAAATATTACCGAGAAAAATGGTCCATTGTCAGGAGTAACAGTGATTGATGGCAGTCAGGATATTATGGTTATCACTGATGATGGCATCATGATTCGCTTCAAGACAAATGACGTCTCTCAAACAGGTCGCAGCACTCTCGGTGTACGCTTGATTAAAGTTAATGACAACAATAAAGTTGCCAGTCTTGCAATTGTTCCTGCTGAAGAAGACCAGGAAGTAGCAGCATCAGAAGAAACTGACGAAGAGCAAGATTAATTACTAAATCAAAACTTTTAAAAATTATCAGATTATTTTACGTACTTACTAGTAAGAAATAAAAATTTCTTATTGGATCACGTGAAGATAGTTTGGTAATTTTTTGTTTATGTGCTAGAATTAGAGATTGCGAGTAATAAAATTACTCCTTGTTCTTGATTTTTAGCAAGAACCATTTAGTCCAGAAGGAGGTGCACTAGTATGACAACTACTAAGTACGAAATAACTTATATTATCAAGCCTGACATTGATGAAGAATCAAAAAAGGCATTAGTTGAAAACTATGATAAGGTTATTACTGATAACGGTGGTACGATGGTTGAGTCAAAAGACTGGGAAAAGCGTCATTTCGCATATGAAATTAATAAATATCGTGAGGGATTATATCACGTTATGACTTTCACTGCTGATAATGCTGACGCAGTTAACGAATTTGACCGTTTGTCCAAGATTGATACTGCTGTTTTACGTTCAATGACCGTTAAAGTTGGATAATTAATAACAAAAACTTTATCGTTTTCGTGATTTAGGAAAGGAAGGACCTAAAGTATGATTAATCGAGTTGTACTTGTTGGCCGTTTAACACGTGATCCTGAATTGCGTACTACTGGGAGCGGAATCTCGGTTGCTACGTTTACTCTTGCTGTAGATCGTCAATATACAAACGCACAAGGCGAGAGAGGTGCAGATTTTATCAGTTGTGTCATTTGGCGCAAAGCTGCGGAAAATTTCTGTAATTTTACGTCTAAAGGTTCACTTGTTGGTATTGATGGCCGAATTCAAACCAGAAGTTACGATAATAAAGATGGGCAAAGAGTATATGTAACAGAAGTTGTCGTTGACAACTTTGCATTGCTTGAATCACGTAAAGATCGTGAAGCCCGTGGTCAAAATGGTGGTTATACACCAAATAATAATGGCAATTTTGGTAATCAGAATACTAATAATACCCCTAACATGGGAGCATCTAACCAGAATAACTCCGCTAATAATGGACCAGATGATACTCAGGATCCATTTGCAGGTTCAGGTGATACCATTGATATTTCTGATGATGATTTACCATTCTAAATTAACAGAAAGGATCTAGGATATGGCTCAACAAAGAAGAAGCGGCGGCGCTCATCGTCGTCGTAAGGTTGACTACATTGCTGCCAACCATATTGATTACGTTGACTACAAGGACGTTGATTTGTTGAAACGTTTTATCTCTGAAAGAGGTAAAATCTTACCACGTCGTGTCACTGGCACCAGCGCTAAGAATCAACGTAAGGTAGCTAAGGCAATTGAAAGAGCTCGCATTATGGGCTTGTTGCCATTTGTTACTGAAGACTAGTAACTAAATAAAAAATAGCTTTGCACTAATATTGGTTGTAAAGTGAAAAAGATAAAAGCATCAAGCTGATAATGGCTTGGTGCTTTTTGCTTCGTAAGATTTAAAATGAAATATCATAGCAACAGTATAAAGAGTGTAATTTTTGCAAGTAAGAGGATAGTTAAAACCTGAATATTGCCTAGTTTCTTATCCAGAGAATACAATGTATAATAATAATGATGTATTATACATTATTTTAGGAAGGACCTTACATGAAAGATTTTTTACGTAAGCTTGAATTTCCTGCTTTTATTAAAGATTCTAGGCTGACGGCTTCAGTCATTATTATCTTAGCGCTATCGCTTTTGGGCAGTATCGTGGCGATGATCATGAACCCATTATTTGGCTTGGCTATGGTATTGATCTTTATTTTAACTGTGGCATGCGTCGGTTATGGTGCATATATCTTAGCTGGTAATGCAAACAATTTTGCTGTTAGTTTATCTTATCGGATTAAGCGTAGCGAGCAAGAAGCAATGATTAAGATGCCCCTGGGCATTTTACTTTATGATAAGGATCGGCAAATTCAATGGGCCAATCCGTACCTGCAGCTTTATTTAAAAAATGAAGACCTGATTGGACATACAATTGCATCCGTTGATCCTGAACTGGATAAGTTAATTAATGAATCCTTAAAGGCTAAAACTGCTGAAAACCATGTAGTTAATTGGGATGGTCATCAATTTGAGATGGTTATCCAAGACAACCTGGGCGTGGTTTATTTACTGGATATTACGCGTTACGCCAAAATAGAAAAACGATATAAAAACGAATTATTAGCTATTGGACAGATTTTTATTGATAATTACGATGAGTTGAGTGAAACCATGCATGACCAGGAATTGACTGCTACTAGTGCATATGTCCAGAATACTCTGAGTGATTATGCTAAAAACTTTAACGCTTACCTTAAACGCATTGATGAAGATCACTTTTTATTATTACTCCATATGCAAGATTTAGCTAAAATGGAAAAAGATAAGTTTTCTGTTTTGGATAAAATGCGTTTAGAAACAAGTCGTAACAATACACCGTTAACTTTGTCAATTGGAATTGCTTTTGGCAGCAGCTTAATTACTGAATTAGCTGACCAAGCGCAGTCTAACCTTGACTTGGCGTTAGGCAGAGGCGGGGACCAAGTTGTTCTTAGTCAACCCGGTAAAGCAGCTCGTTTCTATGGTGGTAAATCGAATCCGATGGAAAAGAGAACCAGAGTTAGAGCAAGGATGGTTTCACAGGCGATTAGTGAGCTGTTCAAAGAAGCAGACCGCGTTTTTGTAGTTGGTCATGCCAGCCCTGACATGGATTCGGTCGGTAGCGGTATTGGCGTTGTTAAAATTGCCCGTTTGCATCATGTAAAGGCAAATTTTGTCTTAGATATCAATAAGACCAATTATGATGTCAGCCGCTTAGTTGCTAAAATGGAAAAAGTAAAGGGAGATAATGATATTTTTATCGCACCTGGGGATGCGTTAGAAGCATTGACTGACAAGTCTATGTTGGTTATGGTTGACCATTCAAAATATTCTATTACTTATTCCAAAGAATTATATGAGCAATTAAGAAATAGAATTATTGTCATCGATCATCACCGTCGTGGTGAAGAATTCCCTGAGAATCCAATGCTGACATACGTTGAACCTTATGCCTCATCTGCCTGTGAATTGGTAACTGAAATGGTAGAGTACCAACAGCCAAGTTCAGGTAAGCGGGTTTTAACCGACCTTGACGCTACAGCAATGCTGGCGGGAATTACAGTTGATTCCAAAGAATTCTCTTTGCGTACTGGTACCCGAACCTTTGATGCTGCCAGTTACTTGCGTTCGATTGGTGCAAGCACAATGGGTGTCAGTGAACTGCTGAAGGAAGATATTGACAGTTTTCTGGAACGTGCTCGTTTGGTCAGCAGCTTAAAGATGATCAAGCCCAAAATGGCTGTTTTATGCGGTCCAGATGACAAGGAAATTGATCCTATTATCACGGCTCAAGCAGCAGATACGGCTCTTGATTTAGAAAATGTCGAAGCCAGCTTTGCAATCACCAGGCGGAATAAGGATACAATTGGTATATCTGCCCGTTCAATGGGTGATATTAATGTCCAGGTAATTATGGAGAAACTTGGCGGCGGTGGCCATTTGTCTAATGCAGCTACCCAAATTAAAGGGATATCTGTTAAAGAGGCACTTGCCAAATTGATGGATGCGGTAGATACTTATGAACAAGAAAATGAATAAAAGGAGAGCACAATGAAAGTTATTTTTACTAAAGATGTTAAAGGCCGGGGTAAACGCGGTGAAGTTAAAAATGTTCCTGATGGTTATGCCCAAAACTTTTTATTTAAGAGGGGATTAGCCAAAGCTGCTACTAAAGCAAATATGCATACTTTGGAAAGAGTTGCTGCTAACGAAAAAGCGACTTATGAAGCTGAAAAAGCTGAAGCTGAAAAAATTAAGACCGAACTAGATAAGGATGAAACAGTAGTTAACTTTAAGTCTAAGGCCGGTTCAGATTCTAGATTATTTGGCTCGATTTCTGGTAAAAAAATTGTCGAGGGCTTAGAAAAGCAATTTGGTATTAAGATTGATAAACGCAAATTAAACCTGCCTGAACCAATTAAATCGTTGGGCTACACCAATGTACCAGTTAAGTTATTTAAGGGCGTAGAAGGCAAAATCCGCGTCCATGTTACTGAACAGGATTAGCCTTTAGTTGAATTCTGAAAAAAGTGGGCGTGATTAATGGATAATATTGTCTCACAGCAGATACCGCATGACGATGAAGCTGAAAAAGCGGTTCTGGGTGCAATTTTTATAGATCCTGCTGCAATAGCTGATGCCAGTGCTGAGGTTCAGCCGGATGATTTTTATAAGAGAGCAAATCAGTTGGTTTTCCAGGCTATGCTTGATTTATCTGACCGTGAGGATGCAATTGATCCGTTAACGCTGCAGGATGAACTGACTAAGAAAAATCAGCTTGATGATATTGGCGGCATTGCTTATGTTTCTGAGCTGGCCATGGCGACTCCGACGGCTGCTCATGTCACTTATTATGCTAAAATTGTACACCGCAAAGCATTATTGCGGCGGCTTATTTCTGCCAGTCAAAAAATTATTACGAATGCAATGCAAGACTCCGATGATGTTACTGATATTTTAGATAACGCCGAAAGCGAGATTATGAATGTCTCATCGGAAAATAATGCGAATGGTTTTCGTAACATCAAGGATATTGTTAATTCCACGATTGATGAAATTAACAATATTCCTGAAGATGGCAATATGGTTACCGGTTTGCCTACTGGTTTTGTCGAGCTGGATAAAATGACTACGGGTTTTCATGATGATGAACTGGTAATTGTGGCTGCTCGTCCCGGAGTGGGAAAGACTTCCTTTGCGCTTAATGTTGCCCAGTATGTTGGTTTGCATACTGATAAAACTGTGGCAATGTTTTCCTTGGAAATGAGTGGAGAACAGTTAGTGCAAAGAATGCTGGCTTCAGAAGGATTAATTAATTCGCAGCACTTGCGGACTGGCCAACTGGACGAAGATGAGTGGCCTAAGCTGGTTGCGGCATCGGGTTCTTTAGCAACAGCTAATATTTATATTGATGACACTCCAGGTATTAAGATGAGTGAAATCAGGGCTCAATCTCGCCGCTTAGCTAAAGAAAAAGGCAATTTAGGCTTAATTGTCATTGACTACTTGCAGTTGATTGAAGGTCCGCACAGTGAATCACGCCAGCAGGAGGTTTCCGCTATTTCACGGCAATTGAAGAAACTGGCTAAAGAACTTCATGTGCCGGTTATTGCCTTATCGCAATTATCGCGTTCAGTTGAACAGAGACAGGATAAAAGACCAGTTTTGTCCGATATTCGTGAGTCAGGTTCAATTGAGCAGGATGCCGATATTGTCTCCTTTCTTTATCGTGATGATTATTACCGTGATGAAGAAGAGGGCGAAGAAAATAAAGAGGTATCAGCTGAAGATGATAACGGTGAAGTGGAAGTTATCATTGAAAAGAACCGTTCTGGTAGCAGGGGCACAGTGAAATTAATGTTTTCTAAACCCTATAATCGCTTTTCGAACCTCGATTATAGTCATGATCAGCCTAACGAATAGAAATTAATAAAAGCCACGGTGTTTTGAAGAGAAACACTATGGCTTTTTGTTTTATACTATATTTAAACAAAAAATAAGGCGTTTTTAATGACAATATTTCTACTAAATTGTACTATTAAGGTGTGAATAGCAAAATTTTGCTAATTTTTGAGAAAGGACCGATTAAAATGGCTGATAAAGGTTTTAAAGACAAGGTAGCTGGTAAAGCTAAAGAAGTCAAAGGCAAAGTTCAACAAGCTGCTGGTGATGTCAAAGACAAAGCTCAAGAAGCTACTGAAAACGTCAAAGACAAAGTTGATGACGTTAAGGATAAAATGAAAAAATAATTGTTTAATTAACAAAAAAAGAGGCTGGAAAACTAAATGTTTTCTCAGCCTCTTTTTTGGGTTACACATGAAACAATTTACCGTAATTTACGCTGGATGCTTTTTGGCAACTTGATATTGGGACGTTCCGGATCGTAAAATTCATAAAAGACTGGAGCTTTATTAGAATCATTACTTTTAGGATAAAGTTCATAGTTGCTGTTCATCAAAGGCAGAGTCATATTCTTTTTATATGAATTCCAGATGTTACTTAGTACCTGTGTCAGCAATTTTCTTTCTTCGGATTCCAGGGATAAAAAGGCGCGGCCAAAGCGATAAGTTCCTACTATTTTATTACTGGTTAGCTGGTGTAATTCATCAATATCGTAATTTTCAAATGCCTCGAAAAGATCAGAAAAAGCATCGCTTCTTTCTTGATCAGGGATTGAATTATTAAAATTAATAAGAGCATGTCTGATAACGCGACTGCCTGACGATAATCCGTCAGCCAGGGTAAAACTATCGCGCCCTACTGACCAGCGGCGCGGATCATGTTGGTTGCGCATAGGCACAGTACTTTTAACAACCAATACTTGTTCAGGATGATCCAGCATTGCACCAAATATTGAGCCTTGAGGGATGTAGGTTTTCATTTTAGGCATAGAAGCAGTGAAGCCGGGACTCGTGTACACTTTATGGAAAAAGCCCGGCCCGTCAAAACTAATCGCTTTTATTACCTGTTTTTGTATTTCAGGGCTAACTGCACTTAAAGCAAATTGAGCAAAATTGCCTCCTTTTGAATGACCTAAGAGGTAAATCTGTTGGTCACTAAACTTATGTGCAATTTCAGTAAGATATTTAGCGGCCACTTCTTGACCATAAATTTCCGGTAAATAATTCATGCCCATATCTTCATTTAGACCGATCATGGTGCCGTCGGTTCCCCGAAAAGCAATAGCTATGGTGTTTGAATCAATAAAAAAGGTGACAGCAGTAAATTGCAAGGGATGCGGTTCTTTTTCCAGCCTATCAGTCCAGTCCAGAATTTTAATGTTGCCAATTCTAGGACTTTCTGGTAATAACATAACCTCGGTTGCAGTTTCGGCATACATTTGATGTTGAAAAGAGGGCAGCTTATACAGTTTTTCAGCTACCTCTCCTAAAGTATGACCAGTGGCAGAACTATCAGCTGGTAAATAAGCTATGGATGACAATAGCGAAGCATCAACACTGTTGAATGGTTTTTCTGAAAAGCTTAAGTCACCACGCCAGCGTAAATAATCAAGTGGTCCAGCCATATAAATTCTCCTTTCACAAAAAAGTTTATATCAATATTGTAGTGAGTTTGCTCAGTTAAGATAAAAATTATGCAAAAAAAACAATAGAATTAACTATTGCTTAAAAAGTAACTTGCTTTATTTATCTATACTGGCATAACTGATGCGCTTGATGTCAGGATACTTGCGCAGAGCCATAATGATATCATTTTCATCAATATTATTGTTAATAATACCATCTACAAAAAAGATGATTCTTTCATCGCTGACAAAAAGTATTTTTACGGAAACATTTTCAACATGATTTGTCTCAAGCTCCTTTTCAATTATGTGCAGGATATCAGGCTTATTAACGGCTTCTATCTGGATATTAAACCTGATATGCATGATGATTTTATCAATTATGGTATCATCGTGAAACATCATCTGGATAACAAAGAGCAAGGCAGTTGCTAATATGCCAATAAAGTATAAACCAGAACCAATTGCCATCCCGATAGCAGCTGTTGCCCAGATACCAGCAGCAGTTGTTAAACCGGAAATCTGTTGCTTTTTAATTAAAATCGTTCCGGCACCAATAAATGAAATACCTGAAACTATTTGCGCAGCAATTCTGGATGGGTCCAAAGCAACGTCTGACATTTTTAATAAATCGCCAAAACCATACTTTGAAACTATCATAAATAGCGCGGAAGAAAAGGCAACTACAATATGTGTCCGCACTCCGGCACTTTTTCTTTGAATCGCACGTTCATAACCGATCAACGCTCCGCACAAAGAAGCTACCACAATTCTTAATAGCCATGGGAGTTCTGCGCTAATCGATGCTAAATTTGCCATTACATCCACTCCATTTCTAAATCTATTCTTATATTATACTCTTAAAAAAGCGCGTCAAATGACAGTTATCACAAAAACTGGGAAAAAGTCAAAAAATGCTTGCGTAAACTTTTAGAATATGTTTTAATTAATATCGTTGTCGAGATATGACAATGCTGACTTAGCTCAGTTGGCAGAGCACGTCATTAGTAATGATGAGGTCGGAGGTTCGAATCCTCTAGTCAGCATTAGTTAAGCAACTTACAAGTTTTTAAGTCTATCATTTAAGTTCGAAAGAGTTTGATATGATAGGCTTTTTTGTTACTTTTGAATACTTGTGTAGTTTTAAAAATAGTTATGAATAATTAATTTGACCACAAAAATTGCCACACAGAATTATTAATGTGGCATCTGTTTGGCAAAAGGTTATAAAGTGTTGTAAATTAACCACATTCTACATCATGATTATAGAAGAAATGAACTAGCTTTAATAATAAAGAATCTGTATATGCTACTTTTGAATCACTTGATAAGGGGAGAGGAAAACCACCTATAGTTTTTTTGGAATCAAAATACCTTTCCATATTTTTTATCCGATTTTATTTGCTCTATCTCCCTGTCAATTATTCGTATTTTAACAAATTCTTGAATAATTGCTCTAATCAATTTCTGAATAATCGTATTAGCCTTGGTGATTTCTGACATAATTTCGATTTCAAAATAGAGATTGCTATAGCGGGTTTTACCCGTTTTTTGTGTACAGTAGATTTTAAATGCTACAATTAAATTATATAAAATTAGAATCTAGCAATTTTCAGTAGTAAGAGTCATAGATGGGAAAACTATTGAAATAACTAAAAACGTTTAGGGTATGGCAGCGAAACTTGAACAAATGAATAGCGACTTAAAACGTGCTATAAGAATGATCAGTAATTAAGAAGGAAGACAAAAAAACTCAGAAGAAGGGTTTTAAAAAGATACTATGATCTTTAGGTAAGGTCTAGATAAAGGAAGAAAAATTTTAAAGATTATGCATATGTTGAAAGAATATTTTTTAGCAAATAAAATTCATTTTTTATATATATATGCATCTAAAAAAATAGATTTTATAAATTTAGTTAATAGTTGGTTAGGATATGCTAAATTTGTTTGTTTTATGATTTTATACAATCTTTAATATGAATGAGTATAGTAAAAAAATATGGTGATATGAATGGATAATGCTTTATTTACAAATGTAGCACCTTTAAGGGTGTCTGAAGAAAAAACTATTAAATATAATATTGAAAAGAATCTATCTAGCTCAGATGAAGTTAAGATAGCAGTAGGTTATTTTTCAACTTTAGGACTAGATATGTTAAATGAATGGGTTCATAAATATCATATAAAGAAGATAACTCTAATTGGTGGCATGTATTCTGTTGATGGTATACCTGAGAGCGTATACATAAAAATGATGAGTATTACAAAAGTATGGGAAAAAGAAAGAATTGGACGAATATTATTAGTTAACAATATGAATTATCATGGCAAAGTTTATACTTTTTGGAGGAATAATAAAATAATTAAAACTATTATAGGTTCCGCTAATCTTGGAGCCATTGCTCCATCTACTGGTACTCAAAGACAGTATGAATTAGCCACTATTATTGACGATCCAGCTGAAAATAAATTATTTGCTGAACATCTCGAAAAATTGGTCCAATGCACTATTTCAGCAAATGATGCAGATACTAGATTTAAAAAAATTCATGAAAAGATTGTTTTGCTAGATGGTATAGAAGGTGTTGAAACTTTAACTGAAAATGCGATTGCTCATACGAAAGATAATGTTGAAGAAAAAGTATTAAAAATACCAATTAAAGCGCCACGTTATGCAGATCGCTTTAATAAAGATCGAGGAAGCTATTCTCATTCAAATATAAATGTTTGTTATGGAAAGGGAAGATTAAACAGTAAAACACATAAACGTGACCCTAGAAATTGGTTTGAAGTACAAATTACTTGTGACGTTAGTTTAATAGACAAAGACTACTATCCTAGAAAAGCTCCATTTTTTATTATTACAGATGATAATTACATGTTTGAAGCGCACACGACTAGTGACAATCATAAGCAGCTGAGTGCATATGGTTCAGATAGAATTTTAGGAAGATGGATTAAAGGACGTTTGGTAGCTACAGGTTTATTGAAAGCTTATGATAATGCGGAAGACGATAAAAATCACGATGGTATGGTTACAGTTGAAATGTTAAATAAAGCCCATATGAGTGTTCTTGAATTACATAAAACTAATATGAAACACTTAGGAAAAGTTTATCGTCTTACTGCAAAAGGTAGATTAAACAAAAAAATTCCACCAAAATATAAAGCTTTGGATGTATGGTATGCTACTTTTAGTAATAATTTGGAGAGTTAATAATGGATTATCTAGTTACTTATTTGAATAAAATTAGAGAAAAAAATATAGCTCAGGCTGATTCAATTAAAAATACTGCAGAAATTATAGGTGACAAATATTTGAGTAAATTTGATTTTTGCTCTCATAAGATGGGATTATTATTTGGAAATGTTCAGTCAGGAAAAACAGGACAAGTCTTTGGCGTAATGTGTAAAGCAGTTAAATGTGGTTTTCAGTTCTTTATATTATTAACTACTGATAATGTAGCACTTCAACAGCAAACATATGAAAGAACCCAAAGAGATTTAGAAAAAACAAATGGTTTTATTGTATGTAGTGAAAATGATGAGCAAAAGTTTAGAAATCATGGTTTTAAACCTGTCATTGTAGTTTTGAAAAAGAATAGCAAAATCCTTAAAGAATGGACTAATAAACTTAAAAATATTGATGATCTTAAAGGCAATCCTCTTTTTATTGTTGATGATGAAGCAGATTCTTCTTCTTTAAATACTAAGATTAATAAGCATGATATATCTACTATTAATAAGTATTTAAGAGAAATACGAGATCTATCAACAAGTAGTATTTATTTACAAATGACTGGAACGCCACAATCAATACTATTACAATCTGAGGTTTCTGGTTGGAAACCAATGTTTACTTATTACTTTAAACCTGGTAAGGAATATTTAGGAGGAGATTTCTTCTTTCCTAAAGACAAAACTCCTAATTTTGTGAGATTTATTGATAGTGAAGGTGATAGCGAAAGTATTGCATATAAAGTAGTGATCAGACACTTAGTTGTTTCAGCTCAATTGTTATTAACCGGGTCAAAGGTTTCCAATTGCTTAGTACAGCCTAGCTCTAGACAAGATGTGCATCAACTGGTTAGAAGAGAATTTGAAACAGCTATTGCTGAGGCAACTTATAATCATAATAATAAAGAATTTCAAGATGAATTAAAAAAAGAATATGATTCTATTTCACCCAGTAAATCTACTAAAGCCAGCTTTGAAGAAGTAAAATTAAAAGTTTTTGATATGCTCAAGAAACGCAAATACAAGATTATTGTTTTGAATAGTAGAAGTAGTGATGATCCAGAGGATTGTAAATTAGGTTGTAATTTTATTATTGGTGGCAATAGTCTGGGTAGGGGTGTAACTTTTGATAAATTGAATACTTTTTATTACACTAGAAGCACAAAAATACCACAAGCAGATACAATGTGGCAACAAAGCAGAATATTTGGTTATGATCGTGATAAAGGCTTAGCGAGTTTATTTATTCCAGAGGAGCTTTATAATCTATTTGTTCAAATCAATGACACTAATGATGCGATTATTCAGCAAATTGAGCAAAATAGAAAGCCTTCTATAAGTTATGCTGGTAATTTACGTCCTACAAGAATGAATGTATTAGACAAATCACTCTTAAACATTTTAGTTGGTGGCACAAATTACTTTCCAGCAAATCCAGTTAATAAAACGTATTCTGAAATTACAAAAATTGTTGAGCGATTTAAAGATGATGATGAACCTGCTCAAGTTTCTTTGAAAATGTTAATTGGATTATTAGGCCATTTTGAAGCTGATAATTTTGATATAAAGGGTTATCAAGCAATGATGCAAACGGAGATAGATAATGATCCTCTTGCTAAAGGGATGTTGATTGTTCGTAGAAATAGAAATATTACATATGGCAAAAGAGCATTGTTATCACCTAATGATTGGAAAACTACTAATGCTTTTGATAAGTTCTTTGTATTAACTTTATATCAAGTAAATGGACATGATTCTAAGCTGAAGTGGCCAGGGCATAAAGATCTATGGATACCTAACATCAAATTACCAAAAACAAAGAATTTTTACGTAATTTAAAAAGATTAGTTTTGAGCTGCATTTTGTGTTAGTTTTGTTATAATACTTGCATATGGATAAGCGCAAATATATGTTCGATAGAAAGGTCTATAAGTATGATTTTTAAAAATGGTGAACTTTTTAGCGGACCAGGTGGTATAGCCTTGGGAGCGAAATTAGCAAGGTTTACTGATGAAAGTGGCGAACAGTGGGGTTTTAAAGAGCAATGGGCTAATGATTTTGACAGAGATACTGTGGATACCTATAAGCTTAATATTTTAAATAATCTCAATGATAAAACGGTATATTGTGAAGATGTGTCCAAATTTCCAATTGGTGATAAAGAAAAACTTCCAGACATAGATTCTTTAATGTTCGGCTTCCCTTGTAATGATTATTCAAGTGTTGGAAAGCAAAAGGGATTAAATGGTGTTTATGGTCCACTTTATTCATATGGTGTAAAGGCAATGAAAGCTTATCATCCTAAAGTTTTTGTGGCTGAGAATGTTGGTGGACTTTCAAGTGCTAATGAGGGTCATGCATTAATTCAAATTCTTAAAGAATTTGTAGAAACCGGTTATCATATTGTTCCAAATTTGTATAAATTTGAAGAATATGGTGTTCCACAAATGCGCCACCGTATTATTATTGTAGGTGTGAGAAATGATCTTTATTATAAGGGCATACATTTCCACGTACCAGCTCCAACCACGCCTAATTCTGAAGATCAAGAAACTGCTCAAAAAGCTATTGAAGATCCACCTATTCCTAAAAATGCCCCAAATAATGAAATACCTAAAACTACAAAAAGAGTGGCTGAAAGATTATCCTACATTCCAGAAGGCGAAAATGCTTGGTATATAGGTATACCTGAGGAATTGAAACTTCATGTAAAAGGGGCAAAATTGTCAAGTATTTATAAGAGACTTGATCATAATAAACCTGCTTATACAGTAACTGGCTCAGGTGGAGGTGGTACTCATATGTATCATTGGAAGGAAAATAGAGCTTTAACAAATAGAGAAAGGGCTAGACTACAAACATTTCCTGATAATTTTAAATTTATAGGAAATAAAGAATCGGTAAGAAAACAAATTGGGATGGCAGTACCTCCACGTGGAGCAAAAGTAGTTCTTAAAGCTGTGTTAAAAACTTTTGCTGGTATCGATTATGATTGGGTTGAACCAACAGAAAAATTGCAATTAAATAATTTGCTTGGCTCTAATGGTATAGTTTTAAAAGGCTTGGATCAGTAACATTAAATTAAAATGCATTATATATTTGAAAAGTGATGTATTTCCTAAAATTAGGTCAAATTGAGGGTATTAACAAAGTTCAAATACATCGTTTTTATTATCTTTATTATTTATTGTGAGTATGAAATATAAATTTAATACTGATTCTAAAACCAGTAAAAGAATGGCTAAAGTCCATTCTAATAGCGGCAAGGATGAAATTATTTTAGCTAAGAATTTATGGCATAAAGGTATTAGATATAGAAAAAACTATAAGTCGCTACCTGGTAAACCAGATATTGCAATTACTAAATATAAAGTTGCTGTTTTCGTAGATGGAGAATTTTGGCATGGTTATAATTGGCCCGAGTCAAAAAAATATCTCCATAGAAATAAAGATTATTGGGTAAGAAAAATTGAGTATAATCGTAAACATGATTTACAAGTTAATAGAAAACTTGAAAAAATGGGTTGGAAAGTTTTACGTTTTTGGTCTAAAAAGGTTTTAAAAAATCCGGAGTATTATAGTGAATTAGTTATTTGGCATTGTAAAAGATAAGTTATTGTCGTTGATGCTAATATTAATAATTTAGCCATTTAATAGACTTGTATCATTATATAAACTAAGTATTCCATCAGATCATCTATTGTAACCATTGAATTTCTAGATTATTTTTAACTTTCTCATAGTAATTTGACCGATAATTTTATTTAATGCCATAAATATTTTTTGGGAGTTACCCAAATTTCAATAAGCAAAAAATTTAAATAATATACAGTTAAATTTTATATAAATTAATGTGAATATATGTGTTTCTTGTCAGTGCTTAGAAGAATTACTTAAATTATTAGCCTTGACTTATCAGCATTTTACGCAGATAAGTTATGGCTAATTTTTTGTGTAGTAATAAATGTTTTTCGGTGTAATAAACAAATTTACGGTGCAAAATAATTAAATTTTGCACTGATAAATTTTTAAATACACTGATACTTGGTATAGAATATGTGAAAAGAAACTAGTTTATAAAGGAGGCGTAATATTTTGAAAGTTTTTGATTATCAAACTTTAAATGGTTTGAAAGTAACCACGAAGATGATTGAAAAACTAAATCTGATCTATGAGTTGAAAGGTAAAACGGATCATATCTCCTTAAAAGCGAAAGACATAATGAATAAGCTGTTAGTGGTCGCAAAGATTGAGAGTACAGACTCATCAAATCGAATTGAAGGAATTGCAACAAGTGATGCACGGCTTAAGAAATTAATGAAGCAAAAAACGACTCCGAAAAATCGGAGTGAAGAAGAGATCTCTGGCTATCGTGATGTTTTAGCAGTAATTCATGATAATTATAAATATATCAAGATTACGCCTAATAATATATTGGCATTGCATAAACAATTGTTCGATTTTACTGAAAGCAACTGGGGCGGTCAATTTAAGGACATTGATAATGAAATTATTACTACCTTTGCAGATGGTCATAAAGAAACTCGCTTTACTCCACCACCAGCATATATCACACCTGAATTAGTCCAAAGTTTATGTGAAACCTATAATAATGCAATTTGTGATAATTCCCTCCCACCATTAATACTAGTGGCAGCATTTATGTTGGACTTTGTATCAATTCACCCATTTAGAGATGGCAATGGCAGAATGTCACGCTTGTTAATGTTACTTGAATTACAACAATTAGGTTTCGGAGTTGGTAAGTATATTAGTTTGGAACGTTTAATTGAAAAAACCAAGGCGCAATATTACTGGACTTTGCTAGAAAGTTCAGGTAAAGCATGGATTAATAATGAAAACAATTATGGACCATATGTTGACTACTTTTTGAGTATCGTTTTGCAAGCTTACCGTGAATTAGATTCACGAATTGACATCACTAGTGATACGGAAAAGAATCCGGAATTATTGCTATTGAGTAAAATTATTAATAGTTTAAAACCGCTATCTAGACAGGAACTAATGAATTTAGTGCCTCAATATGGTGAAAGTACTATTAAACATGCTTTAGCTAGGTTGCGCAAAGAAGGAAAAATAGGTTTAGTAGGCAAAGGAAAAGCAAGTCGCTATATTGCCAATGACTAAAGCAGTGTAATAAACAAACAATCGGTGCAAAATTTAATTACTTTGCACCGCAAATTACCGATAAAATTTATCTGCAACTTTTCAGGACTATTCCAAATTTAAGTTGAGTTTGGCCGACAATGTAGCAGTTTTTCGTCCAGGCGATAACGCAAGAATTAAAGCTGCGATGAAGAAGGCAGTTTTAGAAGCATTGCTTAAAGATAAAAAGATCGACTTAAATACAATTTTAAGTAAGGAATTTGCCAATGGTACAGAACTTTCAGGAGGACAGTGGCAAAGAATAGCACTTGCACGGGACATGTATACTAATGCTCAAGTGGAGTTATTAGATGAACCTACTGCGGCTTTGGATGCAAAAAGTGAAAATGAAATTTACCAGCATTTTTTGGCAGAAAACAAAGGCAAAACAATTATTTTTGTAACTCATCGCTTGTCAGCCGTGAAATATGCGGATAAGATTCTCTTTTTACAAAATGGCAGAGTTCTGGGCTTTGATGCACACGAAAAATTAATCAGGAATAATGCTGATTATCACAATATGTATAATTTACAAAAAGAGGCTTATATCTAAATTCGATTTGGTCTAAAAAGCGCATTTTGCTACAATTAAAGTATTTTAGTAAGCAAAGTCGAAATTAAGAGCAGCAGCAAACTTTGAAATTAAACTATTTTAAGTAAGTATTTGCTATATACTCTAGCGAAATGGAAGGTGTGACAAGTTTGAATTCTATTAAAAAGTTTTTAGATTGGCTAACAAGTTTATTACTGATTATAGTGGTCGGACTGATTTTGATCACACTTTTTTCTGCATATTATAGTTTTGGCACAATGATTTTTGGAGTCCATGAGGCAAGCGCAATAAAGGATTTTTGGTTCACAGAAATCATGTTGGGTACGATTTATGTATCTGTAGTTATGGTCATTGCTATATATACAGAAATAACTCGTTTTTTGAAGAAAAGAAAAAATAATGCTTCTTGTTAAGTAGTATTGATTATAAATATAACGGCGCTTTGTCAAACATCCTAAAGTAGGAAGCAGATAGAAGTATGACGATACTTTTATCTGCTTTTTCTTTATACTTAAAGTTGAAGTTGAGGTCGCCAACAGGATAAATTATAGAGTCGTAGAAGAGATATGGCAACGTTGTCTCTATCTCCTCTTTTTTTCGAACCTGTATAGAACTACAAAGTATAATATTTGCTAGTTGCTACTGATTAGTAGTAGATGCTATAATAATGTAGAAATGATATTTGGAGGTTTGTAATGGAAGTTGCTGAGGCATTAGCAAGGCTAAAATTCCTTGTGAAGCATGATCATTTTCAAATGGTCCGAAGAAGAGACAAAATGGCAATGCCAGTTTCAGTAACTTTGGCGAAAGAAATAGTTAAACAGTTATCGATCAGTGATTTTGTTAAACATGAACCGAATAGAAGTAATCCATTACAATTTGTCTGGGTATTTAAAACTAGCGATGGACAAGCTTACTATATAAAATTTGTGTTTACTGAAGATAATCAAAAAGTAGTATTTATTAGTTTCCATCTTAATTATTAAAGGAGGGGTTTATATGGCTTACCAAAAGGACTTCACTACTATTTATACTATTAATGGACATAAGTATACAGTAAAAGCACCAGCTTTCTTTGACAGTAAAACCAATGAACTGATTCCAGATAAAGCATTAGATGATCAAGCTGCTGAAATTGCCCGTCAAAAATATCGTGACGAAATGGGTTTATTGTCACCAAAAAAAATAAAACAATATCGAGCTAAAGTTGGTTTAACACAACGTAATTTAGCAGAGTTAACCGGATTGAGTCCAAATACGATTGCTCTTTACGAAGCGGGTGCATTTCCAACAAAGGCTAATAATAGGTTGTTAAAAGCTCTCATAAAAAGCGATAATGTACTTAAACAATATATTTCTGATGAGAAGAATAAATATTCTGATGAATTGATAGCAAAGGTTAATTCTTATTTGAACCATAGTGATAGTGTTGTGGAATCACAAACTGAGCAGCCTAGATTCACTGCTGTGCAGTTAGCCAATTGGTTTCGAGTTGAAAATTATTTTGAGCGGGATAATGATTTGAATATTGATCCATTAACGCAAATGAAAGTCAATAAGCTTCTCTATTTTGCATATGGTAGATTTTTAGCTAAAACTAGAAGTAGACTGTTTTCTTCTCCTATTATTCATTTACAATATGGTCCAGTAATAACTGAAGTACATAAAAAGTTTAATGGTAAGCGTGTTTTAGATATTGGTAAACCAGACAAAGAGGCCATGGATGACTATAACCAGGTTTCTAAAGATAGTGAGATTGTCGATTTATTAGATAAGGTTAATGAGGATTACATTAATTACAATGCTGCTCGATTAAGTAAGAAGACTCATCGACCTGGATCACCATGGGATTTAACTCCAGATCGACGGATAATTAAAGATCAGTTGATTTTTGATTCGTTTAAACGAGGAGTAGAAGAATAGTTTAAGAAAAAACAAATAATAAGTGTCCTAATTTGGGGCTCAATGCATTTATTGAGTTGTAGTATCAGTCTTTTGCTTAACATATGACTGAGCTAACCGCCTTAAAAACGGCTACTTGAAATTCGGAGAAGAGGTCTTGTTTACAAGTCCTCTTTTTTATATCCAATACTATAATATGAATAAATTAGTCTTGTGCAAAAATTGCTGTAGAAGGCAGAAGAGCTTTAAGCAATGTAAAAAAACAGATTTTTTGGTCTTAAAAAGTTGTTAAACAGCCGGTGGCTACAGCTGCAGTTCATAGGAAATAAAGCCACCAAAAACGAATTAGAAAAAATTAAAATTTCAAGCATGCTTAATAGTGAAAATATAATATCATTCATTTAAACTCTATATTTTTTTGCGAGACATAATTATTAAATTTTTAGAGCCTTTTTGAAACATGTTTCATAAAAAAGTTGACTTTTTGAAACAAAATGATTATATTTATATGTAAGCGATTGCACAATTGCTTTTAAACTAGTAGTAGGAGTGAGGAAAATGTCTGAGAAAAAAGAAAATAATTTTCTTAATGAAAAATTGATTCCTTTTTTTAACAAAATATCTAGTGCCAGACACATGGTAGCGTTGCGTGATGGGATGACAGCTGCTGTACCAATGATCATTATTGGTTCAATTTTTATGATTATTGGTCAGTTTCCCGTTAAAGGCTATTTGGACTTTATGGCCAGTATTTTTGGTCCAAATTGGTCTAATGTAGTACAGTATATTACCAATGCGTCATTTCATATTATGGGGTTAGTGGCTGTAGCCGGTATTTCATACAGTTTGGCTAGAAGCTATAAAAATATTGATCCATTTTCAGCAATGATTGTAGCGATAGGAGCTTTTATCTTAACAATTCCAATGCAAGTTGGAAAAGATGGCGGATTGCTAATCCCTCTGAATCAATTTGATTCATCAGGGTTATTTACCGCATTGCTAGTTGGGTTATTTGTTACTGACTTGTATGTTTGGTTGATGCATAAAAATTTGGTCTTTAAAATGCCAGATTCTGTCCCGCCAGCCGTAAGCAATTCATTTGCTGCACTATTTCCGGGAGCAATCTCATTATTTGTAGTTTGGTTAATCAGACTTGGAGTTGAAGCTACTCCAATGAAGAGCATCCCAAATGTAATTACTTTCTTCTTACAAGCACCAATGAGCAAAGTCACCAATACTTTAGGCGGTGCGATCGTAATTGAATTAGTAGTATGTATACTATGGTTCTTTGGTATTCATGGTGCTAACGCAATTTCTGGTGTTATTGATCCAGTATTATATGCTGCATTAAGCGTAAACTACACGGCTTTTAAGGCCAACAAGCCTCTTCCTAATATTATTACCAAAACTTTTTTTGATAATTTTGTCCGAATAGGTGGTTGTGGTGCTACACTCGGTTTTGTTATTTTAATGGTTTTTGTTGCTAAAGACCAGGAAATGAAGGCACTGGGGAAAATTTCAATCGGTCCAGCTATTTTTAACATTAACGAGCCGGTGGTCTTTGGTACACCTATTGTATTAAATTATCGTATCATTATTCCATTTATCTTAGCGCCAATGGCCAATATTATTGCAACTTACACTGCAATGAAAATGGGCTGGGTAGCTAAAACGATTGGAATATATCCACCTTGGACAACACCGCCAATTTTATCCGGAATTCTTTCCACGGGACATATTTCCGGCGGAGTGATGCAATTGTTTAACATCGTAATGGATACATTGATATATTATGGCTTCTTTAAGAGTATGGATAATGCTAAACTAAAAGCTGAAAAAGAAATGGAGCAGGCAAAGGCTTAAATTAAAAATCTAAATTGAGGTATAAAAATGCATACAAAGCAGAAACTGACAGCAACACAATTGCAAATATACAATTATATTGTAGCTAATAAAAGGAAAGTAAAAGATATTACTTTACGTGAGCTTGCTGGTATTCTGTCCGTTTCACCTGCTTCTGTAGTACGAACCTTAAAAGCTTTGGGCTATAAACATTATTACGATTTACAAAATGAAATTAAAGAAGAGTTGAACAGAAATAAAGTAGTTGATGATATTACTTATCAGGCACAATATTATTTTTCGCAAGATTTTTTAACCGATTATGACCAAAAGATTGCTGATTTCAAAAAAATTGCAAGCAAGACAAAAGATTTTATCTTTTTTGGAATAGGATCCTCTGGTGACTTGTGTGAATATGGTGCCCGCCAGTTTGTTAATAATGGGCGAAATGCTTTTGCAATTGGTGATCCCTATTATCCAGTAGAGCTGAGCCGGGATTTATTTCATGGTAAAACTGTTATTGTGCTCTCAGTAAGTGGTGAGGGTCAGCCGACTATTGATCAGGTAAAAAATTTTCGGCAATTAGGTGCAACAATTGTCAGTATTACTAATAATGAAGATAATACGATTGCGCATTTGTCGGATTTAAACTTTGCTTATCATCTAGAATTTAAAATTATCGGTCAAACTATTAATTTAACTACTCAGGTTCCAGTTGTATATTTGCTTGAACGATTATCGCGAGCTCTAAACACTACAGGACAATAAATTTGATATTAAACATAATAAAACAGTTAGAAATAATAACACAGGAATTACTTCTAACTGTTTTTGTTAGTAGTTTTAAATCATTAATCTAAATTATAGACGATTTTAAAGTCAAAGTCTTTATAGTGAGTTTTCTTGAACTTTTTAGCTAATTTAGGGCTGCGATACCAATGAACGTCTTCACTTTCAAAAGTGTCTCCATGTGCGATAGCATATCCCAAAACCGAATTTCCTTTTAACTTGGCTACGCTGTAGTATTCACCTGTTGAGTCTGGTTGCATGGTTATCCTGTTTATGCCGTACCACGTATGACCTTTAACTTTTGTGGTTTCAGAACGATAAATCCAGTTTTTATTCTTTTTACTGGATTCAGGAAAAACCTTAGGTTGTTTGTGTAAGTAGCGTATGTGTTTGCCTTTTGTATCGTAAGTGATTTCCTTATTTTTAGTAAAAGTCTTTTTCAAGATTTTCTTCTTATTGAAATAAGCGTACCAAGTTCCACGCATCTTTTTGGGAAAAGTGGTTATATTGGTTTTTGCTTGTACAGAACTTACAGAACTATGCGCAATGCCAAAACCGGCAACCACACTAATTAGTGCTAATAATGTAATGATTTTTTTCTTAAATTTCATTTTTACCTCCCATTTATTACTACTACTGCCCATTATATACTGCCCATTAATAATAAAAAATAGTACTGATATTTTTTTAGCTTTGACCAGCTCATTTATGTGCGCAATGGATCATTCTGTTAGTAAGTTGAATATAGATTTAGGCAAACAAGCAAAAATTTATATACTATAAATTAAGTATTTTTTAAGAAAATTAACTCCTGCTTTGTGCTAAAACAGATATAAGTCCAGTACGTGATGCTAGAAAAATAGTCAAAATAATTTTTAGGCGGGAGAAAATAATGATGAAAAATATTCAAAGACTAACTATGGTGTTAGCAATTGTTTTGTGGCTTGTCGTGATTGGTATTTTTGCGGTAGCCATCGCTAAAAATCAGTTGTGGAGTATGGGACCGATTATTACCTATAACAGACCGCGAAATGCCCTTGGCTGGTTGATTGTAGCAGCTATTGCAGCATCAGCCGTCAGTGCAATTCTTAAGTTAACGCAAGATAAATAAAATGGAAAATAGAATACTGCACTGCAAAAATTGGTCAAGTTAATAGGTAGTCTTTTTTAGAAATCCTGCGCACATCTCCAAAAAAGCGTCACTGCAAGTAATAAATATAACAGAAAACAAATCAGAAAAATTACCTGACAAGAATTAAATACTGTCAGGCTTTTTTGATGAAAGAAAAATACTAAAGTATAATTAGCATTAACGTGAACCACACTAAGATAGTTCAATTTAAGGTTTTTAGATAATAATTAAGTAAGAGAAAAAAGCTTACAAACCAAAGGAGGGTTAGAATATGAGTAACATAAAAGTTTTGGTAACAGGGAGAATGCCAGAAGCTGGTTTAACGGAGTTAAGAAAAAACTTTGCTGTGACCCGTAAACCAGAAAAAGAAGGTAGAGCCTGGGTTTTAGCACACCTATCTGAGTATGAAGGTCTGATACTCATGGGGACACAGGCTGACCGTGAATTAATTGATGCCGGCACTAACTTGAAAATTATTTCTGCTAGTGGCGTTGGCTATGACAAAATTGACATTGACTATGCAAAGCAAAAAGGAATTGTTGTTGCCAATTGTCCTAAAAGCGTTCTTATTCCCACCGCTGAAATGACTTTTGCCCTAATTCTAGCAACTATGAGACGTTTGCATTTTTATGATAAAACCATTCGCGCTGAAAAATGGGTTGATGTTTCTAAACCGGAAAATATGGGGACGGGACTCCAGGGAAAAACGCTTGGTATTTACGGTATGGGGCGTATCGGTTCTGAAGTAGCCAAGTACGCCCAAGTCTTTGGCATGAAAGTCATCTACCATAACAGACATCAGCTAAGTTCTCAAGAAGAAGCAAAAAAGAATGTTCATTATGTCGATTTTGCTACTCTTGTTAAAACAGCAGATGTGATTACCCTGCACGCCCCGGCAACTCCTTCCACGACTGGCGTTTTCGATGCTCAAGTATTTAAGCAAATGAAAAAGACAGCTTATATTATCAATGTCGCCCGAGGTAAGCTGATTAAACAAAATGATTTAATTGCCGCATTGCAGAACGGTGACATTGCTGGAGCAGGTTTAGACGTATATGAAACTGAACCTGAAGTACCACAAGCTTTATGTGAACTAGATAATGTGATTTTGTCACCTCATGCAGGTTCAGGAACACTATCTGCCCGCACGAATATTGCTGCTGAGGCTTCACAAAATCTCATTTCATATTTACGGGATCATAAACCATTAAATCAAGTTAATAAGTAATTTTTTAATTAGTAAAAATAATCATGAATAAAAACCAGGTTTTTACTTGGCTTTTTTCTTTTACTGTAATAAAATATGAAGTTAACTACATGAAGCAAACTTCATATTGTTAAGAAGGTGAGATTATCAAAAATTTAGTTAAGGAAAATAGAAAAAAGCTGCACTTAACGCAACGTGAACTTGCCGCTAAAGTGGGCGTCACCGAACGAACGATTATCTCAGTAGAAAAGGGTAAATACAAGCCCTCACTCATCTTGGCGTATAAACTAGCGCAAGTTTTTAGGACCGATATTGAAACCTTATTTTGTTTACAGGAATATATAGAAAATGAAGAAGAATAAGAAAAGAAAGATCAAATATTATTTCGCAGCATGCTTTTTTACATTTTTAGCACTTCTTGAGCTGGTACTGATCAGTTTAGAGGTTCTGCAGCACCGCAGGCAAACCGATATACCGAAAAATATTATTTATGCAGTTTTTGCTATTAGTTTTGCTTTTTATCTTTATTATAAAGCCAAAACTGTGGGTACAGATAAAGATGATGAAGACGAGCGTGATGAGTTTATTGCAGTGAAAACCGATCACCAAATGTATAAAATAGCTAACTGGTTAATTTATATTCTGAGCCTGGTTTTTATAACTAGCGCAGCGTTCATGTATGAAGCTCAAGGCTTTACGACACCGGTCATAATATTGACAACCATTGCTGCTACTTTAAGCGTCTTATGGAACTTATTATTATTAATTGAAATGATTTTAGGTATTACCAATGAACTTAGAAACTGATGAGACATAAATACTGCTAAATAATATCTAAGCAACTTTGCATTTTAGTATAAAATTTGTCCCACTTACATTTCTGATAGTGACCTCTTAGTCAAATAGTATTGTAATCACGGCTCTTCTCAAGTTTAATTAATTTATCATCTTTAATGAATGAGAAAATTATTAACAAAACTGAGGGAGAAAAATAATGATTTACCATAACTATTCACATTTAAAATTCTTTTGGCTCAATGTTTTCGGTTTGATATACAGTACTTTAAATATCTTTGCTGCATATATGCTTAGCAATTTGATCAATATGGCAACTAAGAGACAATTTTCAGTCTTACCTTCTTTAGTGACGCAGATCATAGTAGCGCTGACTTTAATCTTAATTTCAGGCTTACTATTTAATTACTTAAAAACCGATGCAGTTAAGCAGATTAACACTAAGCTGAGAACTAAAGTGCTGAAAGGGATGCTGCTAAATAAAGAAGAAGATAGTGCTAATTTAGGTTTTTTAACTAACGACTTTAAGTTATTAGAAACTAATCGTTATGAAGCTGAAATTGAAATTCTGATCTATACTTATACCGTTATTTTGGCGCTGGGTTATGCTTTATATTTAAATTGGTTTGTTACCTTGATTTATTTCGTGGGCTCAGCAATCCCTACAGTTGTGTCCAACTTTTTCCAAAAACCAATTCAAAAGGCTTCAGGTGATTGGACTAAGGCTAACGACAAGTATGTCAGCCAAACCAAAAATATTTTAGCTGGTACTGGAACTTTTAATTTATACGGCAAGCAAGACAATGCTGTTAAGCAAAATAAGCGTGCGATTGAACGTCTGGAAGAAAAACTGGCCAAAATGAATGTGCTGAATAATAATACTAATACCTACCTTAATATTATTGCGATTGCCAGTGCATTTTTACTACCATTTGCTTTTGGGACATTATTGGTAGTCAATGGTCAAATAACATTAGGAGCATTATTTGCGATCACTCAGCTTTCTAATTCTTTTGTTAATCCTATCTTGCAAATTTTAAATGAACGAAACAATTTATCTACCACTAAGGGTATCGTTAACAAGATCAATCAGTTTATTGCTAAAGGTGAGCAAAAGCCGCAAAACGGTGTTGCTACTGATGACTTTAAGCAATTAGAAGTGAAAAATCTGACTTTAAAACGGCAGGATAAAGAATTAGCTAGTCAAATTAATTTTGCAGTTTCAAAAGGACAAAAGGTTGCGGTCATTGGACCGTCTGGTTCTGGTAAATCCACCATGCTCCAATATTTAATGTATGGCGATTACGGCCAAGCACAAGAAGAGTTGCTTAATCAAAAAGCAGTACAACCGGGCTCTTTTACTAACCTGTTTGCCTATTCAAGTCAAAGCGCGGTCATCTTTGCCGACTCATTATGGTTTAACCTTACTTTGGGTACAGACCTCCCCTTAGAAGAAGTCACGGAAGTTTGTAATCATTTAGAACTGGGACAGCTGGTTAAAGAAAAAGGCTTTGACTATCAATTAGGTGATAATGCGGATCAATTATCTGGCGGGCAATTAGCGCGAATTGAACTGGCAAGGGCTATCTTAGCCAAACGACCAATTTTATTACTGGACGAAGTCAATGCCTCATTAGATAAGGCAACTTCTCAGGCAATTCATGACTACTTGTTTGACTCAGACTTTACTTTCATTGAGGTTATTCACCACTATGAACCGGCAGAATTAAAACGTTATGATGCTGTAATTGATTTTAATGATTATGTTGGCAATCATTAAACTATAAAACTACCATAGAAATATATTTTTGTAATTTATATTGCGGAAATAGATAAATTATCTTATAATCTATATAGATAAAGGATCATTATTCTTCGGAAGTGTAACCTTGTAAAAGACTTAGTTATATAGTCTCTTAGAGGTGATGCTTCCTTTTTTTATATAAAAAGAGTTTATAATATGAAAATTTTGGTAACAGGTTCTACTACTGGGATAGGCTTTTTAACAGCTAGAAAATTGATTGAAAATGGTAATGATGTTTATTTACATGCTCGAAATAAAGAAAAAGCAATTTATTTAAAAAATAAATTACCACAAGCAAAAAATGTTTTAATAGGTGATTTAGGAAAAAGGTCAGAAGTAATTAGACTTTCAAAAGAAATAAATAAATTGGGTCAACTAAATACTATTATTCATAATGCAGGTGTGTATAGTTCGAATAATGAGCTTATTTTTAAAGTGAATGTTTTAGCACCTTATATAATGTCCTCATTAATCAGAATTCCTAAGAAAATAATATTTACTTCATCTAACATGCATTTAGGTGCGAGCTTGGTAATTGACCAAATAGAGAAAGACACGGACTACTCTTCTTCTAAGTTGCAGGTACTTTTGTTGGCTAAAAGTATAGCACGGCTTCATAAAAATACTATTGTTACTACTGTAGATCCGGGTTGGGTACCAACAAGAATGGGAGGATCACAAGCAACAGACAGCTTAATTCAGGGTTATTCAACGCAAGTATATTTGGCAACATTAAATAACAATGCGGCTTCAGGCAAGTATTTTTATCATTTAAAAGAAACTAATTATGACGTTAGAGTTGATAACATTGACTTACAAAACAAGTTTTTAGAAAAGATGTATAAAATAACTAAACTAAAAATTTAGCTTTCAAAAAGTGCTACTTTAAAGTAAAAGACTTAATTAAGGAGGTACAGATGGAATTTAAAAATATGTTTAAAAAAAAGATTGAGCTGTTTTCTCCTGTTAATGGAAAAGTTGTTTCGCTAAAAGAAGTCCCAGATAAAGTGTTTGCCAGTCAAATGATGGGACCTGGCATTGCATTCAAATTTACTGAATCTACAATATTTTCGCCATGTGAGGGTAAAGTTACCTTAATTCCATCCACTCTTCACGCTATTGGAATAACTGCTAAAAATGGTGCTGAAGTATTGATACATATAGGAGTGGATACGGTAAATTTAAATGGTAAGGGTTTTGAAAAACTTGTTAGTCAAGGTGATGTGGTAAATATTGGAGATCCGATTATTCGTGTAAACCAAGAGGTTATAACTAACATGGGATATAACTTGATCACACCAATGGTTATTACAAATTCAAAGTCTTACCATATTTCTATTAATGTAAAAGAGAACGTACGAGTAGGAGATTCAGTTGGTGTAATTATCAAAGGATAGGACCTCTTATGCAAGTAATTAAAAAGGTTAATAATAATATTGCAATTTGTCTAGATAACAATAATAAGGAATTAATAGCTATAGGAAAGGGCATAGGATACCCGAAAACCCCTTATAAAATTGATGATCTTTCTAAGATAGAAAGAACGTTTTATGATATTGAGCCATCATATCTAGAATTGATAAATACAATACCTGAACAAGTAATGAACGTATCAATTAAAGTCGTTGACATGGTACGCACAAATATCGATAAGCCAATAAGCTCAAACCTAGTTTTTACTCTTGCAGATCATATTAATTTTACAATTAAGTTAGTAAAGAAGGGAATGATATTACCAGCACCATTAAAATATGATATCCAAAATTTATATCCTAAAGAATATGAATTAGGAGAAAAAGCACTTCATATCATCAGTAAAGATTTGTCAGTTCTTTTACCAAGAGATGAAGCATGCAATATTGCGTTACATTTTATTAATGCTCAAGCCATTGATACTAGTAGTCATAATAATGACCACATTATTATTTCTGATATAGTGGATATAGTTTCAAGATATTTCAAGCTGTATATTGATAAAACTGGTTTTAATTATTCTAGATTTGTCACACATTTACAGTATCTGCTAAAAAATAAAGGTGATCATAAAAATATTTCATCAGTTAATAAAAGTATGTTTAAATCGGTAACTAAAGAATATCCGGATACTTTTAAATGTGTGGAAAAAATTTCAGACTATTTAACTCATCAAGACATAGTTTTGTCTGATGAAGAAAAACTATATCTTATATTACATATTAATAGATTAAGATCATGATAGGGATTGTAACTTGTTTTAGGCATAACCCTTGATGAATGAACAATTGTATGGTTAATACTTTTGCTTTGTTTATCAAGGGTTTTTTTATAGAAAAGGAGAATTTTAAATGACTAAGTATAATGATATTTCTATTCATATTGTTGAGTTACTTGGAGGAAAAGACAATATTGTTTTTTTCACTCATTGTGTAACAAGATTACGTTTTAACTTAAAAGATAAAAGTTTAGTTCAGCAAAAAAAGATAGAGCAATTAGATAAAGTAGTTGGTACGCAGTGGTCAGGTGAACAATTTCAAATTATTATAGGACAAGATGTTGAGACTGCATATAATCAGATAATTGAAGAAAACCATTTAAAGCCAGCTACTGATAACAGCTCTAATAATACTCAAGAAAAAAAGAAGAGTAAGGGTAAATTTTCATTTAGCAGCTTTTTAGATATTTTATCTGGTTGTATTGTTCCTGTCATTCCAATTCTTATGGGAACGGGAATGATTAAAGTCTTGCTATTACTGCTAACGACATTAAATGTAATGAGTACAAAGAACCCAACGTATTTTGTCTTAAATTTTATTAGTGATGCAGGATTTTACTTTTTGCCAATATTTGTAGGCTCAACTTCAGCTAAAAAGTTTGGTACAAGCGAACCAATTGGTATGCTATTAGGAGCAGTTTTAATTTCTCCCGCCTTTATACAAAGCGTTGCTAAAGGTGATGCAATTTCATTATTTAATATTCCAATATTCAAGGCCAACTACACATTCTCATTATTTCCGACAATTCTAGCTGTATTTGTTATGTCTTATATTGAGAGATATTTAAAAAGGTTTGTTCCTAATGTATTAAAGTCAATTTTAGTTCCATTTTTAACGATTATGATTGCTGCTCCTTTAACATTATGGATTATTGGACCTATTGGTTATTTTATTGGAAATTGGCTAATGAAAGGAATTCTATGGCTTTATTCTACGACAGGCTTTTTAGGAATAGGAATTTTTGCAGCAATCTATCCTTTGATGGTTATGACAGGTATGCATACTGTTCTTAATCCTTATTCAGTTCAAGCGTTTGCTACTTTAGGATATGAGCCTATAACTACAATTGGTATGTTTGTAAGTAATTTTGCACAAGGAGCCACTTGTTTAGCTGTAGGTGTTAAAGCCAAAAACAATAAAGTATTAAGATCTAATGCCTTTTCATGTGCTTTTACTATGTTTGCTGGGGGAATTACTGAACCGGCACTTTTTGGCATCAGTGCAAAATATAAAACACCGTTATATGGTTCCATGATAGGTAGTTTTGCTGGTGGCATTTTTGGTGGCTTGATGCAAGTAAAGGCTTATGCTATGGCAGGTAATGGTGGTCCCATTGGTCTTGCTTGTCTTATAGGACCAAATGCAATGAATCTTGTATGGGGAATTGTCAGTGTTTTTGTTTCAATGATTGTAACGTTTATAGCAACCTATATTCTATTCAAAGTTCCAGAAAATGACGCTTCAAAAAGTGTTACTATAAAAAATAATGCTTTATTTAATTCTTAATAATTAAGGAGACTATTATGGGATTTAATCAGAACTTTTTATGGGGTGGTGCAACAGCTGCTAACCAATATGAAGGAGCATATTTAGAAGATGGCAAAGGTTTAAGTACTGCAGATGTAATGACTAATGGCTCTTATGGAAAGCCTAGAAAGGTAACTTGGAAAAATTTGAAAACAGGTGCAACAGGCGCTAAGGACTTCTTATTTGGTTCAGGACAAAGAGTTGTACCTGAGGGAACAGTACCAGCTGTTATTGAACAAAAATATTACTATCCAAGTCATGAAGCATCAGACTTTTATCATCATTACAAGGAAGATATAAAGCTTTTTGCTGAAATAGGTTTTAAAACTTTCCGTATGAGTATCAATTGGTCAAGAATATTTCCTACCGGAGAGGAAAAAAAGCCGAATCAAAAAGGACTTGAATTTTATGATAAAGTCTTTAATGAACTAAAAAAATATAATATAGAGCCTTTGGTAACTCTTTCTCATTATGAAACACCATTACACTTAGCAATTAAATATAATGGTTGGGAAAGTAGAAAGCTAATTGAACTGTTTATGAGATATGCTGAGTTAGTAATTAATAGATATCATGATAGAGTCAAATATTGGCTAACATTCAACGAAATTAATTGTATGGATGTAAATCCATTCTTAGCAGGTGGATTAATTGATGGTTCAAAAGAGAAAAGAGCTCAAGCTGCACATAATCAATTTGTTGCTAGTGCTATGACTGTCAAAATGGCTCATGAAATTGATCCAGAACTGAAGGTCGGAGAAATGGTAGCATATAGTCCAGTATATGCATTAACTTCAGATCCTAACGACCAGTTAGCAGCAATGAAAATGATGCAAGATACATTGTTCTATGCTGACGTCCAAACTGGAGGCTTTTACTCTGATTATAAGCTTCAAGAATATAAGAGAAGCATATAAAATTAAATGATACTCCTAAAGATTACGAGTTAATTAATCATTTTAGAGCCGATTTCTTAAGCTTTTCTTGTTACACTTCAAATACAGTTACTAATCATATTGGAGAGACAGACTTTTCAGCTAATTTACAAGCTGGTGTGAAAAATCCATATCTTGAAACAAATGACTGGGGCTGGGCTTTAGATCCCAACTCGCTCAGAATAGCTTTAAATACATTATATGATAGGTATCATAAGCCATTATGGATTGTTGAAAATGGTTTAGGTGCTATTGATAAAATAAATGAAAATGGAAAAATTGAAGATGATTATAGAATTAAATATTTAAAAATGAACTTAAAATCGATGCTTGACGCAGTTGAAAAAGATGGTGTTGATTTAATGGGATATACAATGTGGGGTTGTATAGACCTAGTTTCTGCAGGTACTGGTGAAATGGATAAGCGATATGGCTTAATTTATGTAGATAAGCATAATGATGGAAAAGGAACATATAAACGGATGCTTAAAAAATCGGCATATTGGTATAAAAATGTAATAGAAACGAATGGCCAATCACTTAAATAAAATTTAATTCAGGAAAATTAGTTTTGTGTTAGCTCTTAATTGTTTTGTTTACCAATACTAATGTAAGAAAGCTGATAAATGTCGGGTAAAGCGACAATTATCAGCTTTTTTTGCATATAAAATTTAAAATCACAGTATTTACTGACACTTAATTAAATATTGTATTACTACAATTGAACATTAAAAACTTCTGGATTACGTCTTAAAACTTTAGTTCAGTAGCTTTTTTTACTTGATTTATAATTAAAAAACTAGATAAGTTTTTGTTTTAAAAATAAGCAAACTATATAATTGAAAATATATTTGCAACATAATGAAGTCTTTATTTTTAGCTATAATAAAGCTAATCAAAATATGATAAAATCATTGTTAATTACTTTTCATTTTTAGTGAGTCAGGCAGGAATTTTCATGAAAGGAACTTATTTTAAGGCAAATTTTAATATTGCACGCAAATCAAAGAAAAATATTCTGTTAATGGGCGCTTTGGTTTTATTCATGGTTCTCTTTGTACTAGTGGTTGAAGCTCAAAACTTGGGAGATAACTACCGTCAGTGGCGCTCATACTATGATTCTCTTGAGGTTAATATCAGTTATTTTGACAGCAGTCTATTACGTAAACAAGAATATAAAGAGACTTATGACAATTTAAATGCTCAAGAAGGTTGTATTTTCAGTTTGCAAAATGGGGAAGTTTTAAGTGATCCACAAACTTATCTAGACGGGTCGATCACGTTATTTCAAACCATGTTAGATGGCTACCGGAATAATTATCTGGGAGCCAGTACATTGAACGTTCCGCCCAAATATCAATTGCATCAAAGATTAGTTACGTATAAATATCTTTATCGTCATCATATACCTGCAGTTATGAATTCAAAGGCATCAGCAACTTATTTAATCTATATTCTCAATTTTGTGGCTATTTTTATTTTCTTTTATATTTTGCTTATTTCTAATGATGTGTGGATGGTTAAGTTGGATCATAAGACGGTTTTACGCAATATCCCTTATCGTGTAGAAGATGAGGTTAAAGGCAAAACCATGATCAATTTGGCTTTAACCTTGGGTCCTTTACTTATTGGATTAGTTGGTGCATATCTTTTTTCTGGCTTACGAAATGGCTTTCGCAGTTTAAATTATCCTAATGTTTTTTACTTTAATAAAATAATAGCAATCCCAGTCTGGTTGGATTGTTTGCTCTTTTTACTTTATACCGCAGTATTGGTAGTATTTGTGACCAGTTTAACTTTACTTCTTAACCAGTTGACTAAAAATGTATACCTTACTACCTTTATTGGTATTGCTCTATATGTATTAACGTATTTGCCTGCCAAAATGCTTAAATTTATTGCTTGGCTGCCATCTGCATATTTAAATGTTAATGATGTGCTTAATGGCACTGTGGCAAGTAAAACAGGATTTGCAGGGCTAAACTTAGTCACCAGCGGCTGTATCCTATTAGTTTGGTCATTTATTTTGATCATCTGGTTCAGACACTTGGTTAATAAAGGAGGTATTGCACGATGAAATGGCGTTATTTCCTCTTTCAGTTGAAGGCTTTTTTGGTTAATCCCAAAAATATTGGATTGTTTATTGCTACTGTGATTATGTCTTTATATTTTAGTCTGGTCAGTGTGCCTAACCGTCAAGTAATTGAACAGGTCGATGCCAAGCCTATCAGAAAGGAATATATTGATGACACGGCCTTTTTAAAAGTGGCTATGCAAGAGATTGCTTATTCCAAGAAGCCAGGTTATTATTCTATTCCTAGCAAAGGGGCAGTGGACGCTGTCAGTACTTACCCACAGGTCTTATCTTATGATAAAAAAATATTGCTTGCTATAAAGAAAAAAGACTGGGATGCTTATGCTAAAAACGCCAGTGCTCGTTATCAATATATTGACGAGTTAATCTTTGTAGAGGGTAACCAAAACTTTTTGTATCCAGCTGCGTACAATCAAAATGATAATTTTAAGCAGGATGGTCATTTTGGCTATCAACGGACGTATCACTTGTATAACGCACTTTTAGCCGGTAAAAAGGATAAGCAAACAGAGCTGAATAAAAATATTTTGGAAGAACGCACAGCCTTACAAGTAATTCAAAACTCACTTTCTGGCTGGGCAGTCTTAATAATGGTAGTGATAGTTTGTTTCTTTGCTGCAGACATTGTGACTAATGACAGGAAATATTATACGGTCTTGGAAAATATTCCTTTAAGTAAACGTACCATTTTATGGTTGAAAACTGGAGTTGTTGAAGTAGGGGTTTTGCTTGACTTTGTAGTAGCTGGGATAATTGCTCTTCTTTGTATAGCACCTAGATATGGTTTGGGATCATTAAGACTAAATACTGTTGATTATTTAGGCAAAATAAACTTCAAAGCAACCTTTAGGACTGAAACACTAGGTATGTATTATTTGCAGTTTATCATTTTTGCAATCATTATTTCGTTTATCTTTATCAGGTTGACAATTCTGCTATCAATCGTTTTGCGTAACGAATATGTTGCCGGCATGCTTAGCAGTTTATTTGCTATCAGTGCGAAGATGCTTTACTTCTCGTTGGGCATGGGTTTTGTTTACCCGTTTTTGGAAAAATGGCCTATGACTTATTTTTCTATCGGTGACAGTATTACTGGCAACTTGGCTTATTTGATGGATGCACCCGGATGGGGCTTTACTGCTGGCTTAGGGCCACTCATTTGTCTGGCACTTGTCATTGAAATTTTACTGTTTTTGTTCACGCAAATTAAAAGCATCCCTTTAGTTAGACGAGGTGATTAAAATGTTAAAAATAAAAGATGTCACATTGGCATTTGGTAAGAACGTTGTTTTAGACGACGTTAACTTGGAATTTAAGCAGGGCGAGATCGTTGGTCTCGTAGCGCCTAACGGTACGGGGAAGTCGACCTTGATCAACGTTATTTTGCATAATCTGACGCCGCAAAAAGGGTTTGTTGAATATGAAAATACACGTTATCAAACACAAAAAGACACGATTAAATTACACCAGGAAATCTGCTCGTTTCCTGAACAAAGCGACCTGTTTCCCTTTATGACTGGACGAGATCATCTTAATTTATACGCTGATCTTTGGCACAATTCTGTCAAATCAGTCGGGCAGGTCATTAATGACTTGCAAATGGGAAATTATGTGGATAAGAAGGTGCAGACTTATTCTTTGGGGATGAAACAGCGACTTTGTTTTGCAATGGTAGTAGCAACTGATTCCCCTGTAATGCTGTTAGATGAAGTAATGAATGGACTTGATCCGCAGAACGTGGCTTTAATTTCCCAGATGCTTCTTAAACTAAAGGATGAAAACAAGTTGATCATTATGGCTTCACACCTTTTGTCTAACTTGCAGCAATATGCTGACAGGGTCTTGTTTATGGGTAAAGGACACATCATCGAAGATCTAGACAATAAAAAGCAAAATAAACGGTATTTAAAGATGCAGTCTACCCCTGAAACGACTAAGTTGCTAGCTAATTATGATTACGAAACTTTGCCTAATAACCTGATATTAGTTCCTCTAGAAAAAATTGAGCAGGATAAGCTGACGCAACTTATAGCCAGCTTAGTTAGAGCTGATATTCAATACGCAGTTGAAAGAATTGATATCGAAGACTTATTTAATAAATTTTATGATTAGTTTAAAGCTTTAACCTGATTTAATATTTGCAGAAAATAAGCAGCCGTAGTTTGCATGTCCATATTAGTTAAAAAATGAATGATTGAGACAGCTGCTTCATCATTGGCAGTATTGTGAAATGTAAGAATTGCATTTAAAAATTTGCGCCCAACAATTAACAACATTTCGTTATCTGGTAAGTCAATCTGGTTTATTCGTGTAAGTAGTTGGTCTGCAAATTTAAACTGACTATTTGTAATTAAACCAATTACAGCTTCAAATAGAGCTGCTATACCAAAATGAAATGTACCTTCTCCTGCCTTTTTAATAAAAGAAATATTGCTGATAACCTGAACAGAGATTTGGTAAATAATTCTAGGACTAATAATAGGTATAACATTGGCAAACAGTGAAAGAAATTCATGGCCCCAAACAGTTATTTTACTTAACTGATGGTTTAATTCGATTTGCTGGGCTACAGGAAAGATGTTGTGTTGTGAAGTTTTATAATACAAACTGCAGGCGATTGCTGCATAGTCAAGGTCAAAAGGATCTTGACTTGACTGATATTTATTTAATGCCGCTTGAGCCAGTTTTTTCAAATAGTTTTTGTCGTGGTTATTCCAAGATTCTTCTAAAATAAGTGCAATATGATCCTTCGGGTCGAGTTTAGCAAGCGCAATATATTCAGTTGCGGATAAACTAATTCTTTCGCACAGTTTTAACACCCGGTTAAAATCCATGTGTCCTTGATTATTTTCCCAGCGAGAAAGCATTTGAATGGAACAAATGCCTTTAGCTGCTTCTTTAAGCGTAATATGCTGTTTTTTCCTTAATTGTTTAAATTCAATTCCTGACTGCATGTTATTTCGTCCTTTTTAAGATATTATGCACTTTTTTCTCATATATGAGAAATAAAAAAGCCAGAAAAATAATTCATGCTTTAATATGTTTAAGCAAAAAATATTTTAACCGTTTTAATAATAAAGAAGGAGTAGAAAAATGCAATCTTCATTAAAATTTGCACCTAAATGGAAACTCGTTGCCTACACACTTTTAGCAATAGTAATGGCATTTGGCAATGTGGTAATTGCATATGTCACTAAGATCATGTTAAATGCAGCGCAATATCGTCAAGGCGACAGCGGCAATTTAATTAGAATTGCTGGCATTGGTGCCGCAACAATCTTAATTATTATGTTGTCTAATTTTGTGTACCGTTATATCAAGTGCGCTATTATTCAAGATGTCAATGTTTATCTTAAAGACAAAACGATGAGCTATCTGATTGAACAACGCAGTGATTCACAAAAGGATGGTTTAAGTCTGATGACCAACGATCTTAAACAGATTGAGACGTCTAAGACTACAAATGAACTAATGATCATTGCAGAATTAGTTTCTTTTTTGCTATCAGTAGTAGTTGGTTTAATCAATTCCTGGATTTTAACTTTAATTTTTATGGTAACTACTTTAATTCCTGGACTAGTGCAAAGGGCTTTTACCAAAACAATTCAAACAAAAGCAAAAGTTTGGGAGACAAATAACGTCGCATACACTCAGAGTGTAAATGACGGGTTAAACGGAGCACAGACTGTCGGCTTATACGATGCCCAAAGTTCGACTATTAGTAAAGTGGTTAATAGTGCCAAAAGAATGGAAGAAGCATTAAAGAACTTAAACTTCACACAAGCTGCAGCAGGAGAAGTCATTATGGCTTTTGCAGATATTTTTAGCTTTATACTGCCGTTTCTAGTAGGTGCCATCTTAATGCTGCAAGGACAGATTGGCGTTGGTACCTTAATTATGATAGTGCAACTATCCAATCAATTTATTAACCCGATAGTTAATATTTTTGAACAATTGAATGCAATCAAGTCTACTAAACCAATGTGGGATAAAGTAGAGCAGGCTCTGTCTTTTTCAGCTGACAGTACTAAAAATGCAAAAACTGGTAAATTTACTGGTTTGAAAGTTGAAGATGCAACATACAGTCAAGGTGGCAGAGAAATTTTCACTCATCTTAATCTTGCTGTAGCACCTAATGAAAAAATCTTGCTCATGGCACCTAGTGGTTGGGGAAAGACTACGTTGTTAAATTTAATGTTAGGTAAAATTAAACCTAGTGAAGGTCATGTTTATATTGATGGTGAAGATGTCACTGGCAACTGGACCAAAGCCCACGATAATTTCAGTTACGTTAACCAAAAGCCGTTTATCTTTGATGATACAATTAAGTTTAATATTTTACTGGGGCGGAAGGCTTCTCCAGAAAGTTTGGCTAAAGCAGTTGAATCGGCGGGACTAACTGAACTCGTGGATGAAAAAGGCTGGGATTATCAGGTTGGTGAAAAGGGGGCAAATTTATCCGGAGGACAAATCCAAAGAATTGAAATTGCACGTGCTTTTCTCTCTGAACGGCCAGTATTGCTCGCTGATGAAGCTACTAGTGCCCTCGATCCGGAACTGTCACTTGCAATTCATAAAACGTTATTAAAAAAGCCTAATTTGGCAGTAATTGAAGTGGCTCATAAAATTTCTGCCGCTGAAAAGTCGTTGTTTGATCGGATAATTAATTTAAATGGAAAAAATGAAGAATAAAGAAGTATTAATGCGCTATGTTGATAATGATGGAGTTGTTAAAGTTTGGCCTGGTAAGGCTAAAAACCGGCTGTTGATTATACAATATTTGGCAACTAAATTTGAACCAGCAAAAAAATATTCTGAGCAGGAAGTAAATTTAATTTTAATGCGTTATGTGGCTGATTATGTTACCAGAAGGCGAGATTTAATTGAAAATCATCTTTTAAAGAGAACGGATGATGGTCGAATTTACTGGCTAAATGAAGAAAATTAAAAAAACAAATAATGTATGTCAGCAATTGAAGGATAAATTTTGGGATATTAATGTAGCTAAATCATCTGAAAACTAGTCAGTAAGAGTGCTTAATGCTTTTGCAATCTATTTAAATTAAAGAGCTGGCGATCTATTAAATATGTTACAGTCCAAAGAATATAAACTTGATATTAACGATGAAAAACAAACTATTCAGGGCGTTTATGTGTCTGATAAAGCTATGTATTTTGAGCTAAGAGGAGTTATTGAAGCTAGTCATCTAGAAGGTTAGGACCCAATTAAAAAAGATGTTGAAAGCGTATCAGATGGAGTTCTTAACCCAGACCCAGAGGAAGTTAAAGAAATTATGGAAATTTGGTAGGGCAGCGATGAGTGACTGGATTAAAGATACACTATATGACAATGGTGTAATGAAAAATAAGCAAAATTAAATTTAACGGTATATACGATTTGGCAGGTAAATATCACCCTGGTAATTTTCAAAAAAATGGCTATGAATTTTTCGATCATTCACGCTTTGATTATGCAGAGAAAAATATCAAAGACATTATTCATGGTCAGTCCAAACAAGTAAGCTTAGAAGCAGACTATTTAAATTACTAGATGAATAAACTTCATACAATCATTTAAAGAGGGTAATGGCCGTAGTTGTAAAGTGCTTATGCTTGCTAGCTAATATCAAAATAACCACTTTACTTTTAATTGAAGTAAAAGTGGTTATTTTAATTTTTAGAATTTATAAAGAAATTATATTATTTAATTTTTGCTAATGCATCATCTACAGCGCTTTTAACAGCTTTCGAAGTCAGTGAAGCCCCAGAAACCGCATCAACATTGGTTGAATTAGATTCAATAATGTTGTGAAGCAAAGGTTTAATGATTTTTTGACCAATTTCCTTAGTTTCACTTTGTTTGATTACATTGATATCTTGGATATTTTGGTTATTTTTATCCATGGTTACTTTGACTACGAATTCATTTCCCATGCCTTGATCACTTTTACCCAGAAACTGATTGGCACCAAGTTGGTAATTTTCTGTTTGTTCATCACTAGCTAGAATTTTAGGGTCGAGTGGAGCAACACTATCCGCTTTTTCTACTGGTTCTTGGGCGACATTTTCTCCAGCAATTTTACCAAATATCAACAACTCTGCAACATCTTGACCAGCTTGATATTGATTAGTGGTTATACTACCGGCTTCGCCAGCACTATATAAGCCCTTGATTGCCGAACCATCTGGCTTTAAAACTTCAGCCTTTTCGTTTCTGCGTGGACCACCCTGAGTGTTTAAAGCTGCAGGTTGCAACTTAATTGCGTATATTTGTCCATCAGCAAGTGGGGTCATTGTTTGGCCATTTCTGCTAAATGAATAATCTTTACCTAATTTAGCAAGTTCGTTAAAGTCCTTAACTGTGTTAGTAAAAATGGTTGAATCAAAATTAAGTTTTGCAGCAAGTTCACTAGCAGAGGATGCTGCAATTGCTTTATTTAAAGCAGATTGTAATGCACTATCCTGTATTTGTTCCAATTTGGCTTTTTGCTTTTGGTCAAAAATAATCCAAGATTGTGTAGTCAGATATGGGTGTCTGCCAAAGCCATGAATAAACAGATAGCCGGCTTTAGAATGCTGGTCTTCTGCAAAGTAACGTGTGCCATCATTACCTACAACGAAAATGCTGCCTGTGTATAGTTCTGGCCAAGTGTATGATAAAATGCCCCGCTGGCCATTTGCAACTGCATAAGTCAACCCATGATATAAACCACCGCCATTGTAAACACTGGTATGCCATTGATCAGCACCAGCTTCAATACTTAAATTGATAGAATCTCCCTTATTATATAAGGTACCCATTGGTACCATCTTAGGAACGCCTAGGTAATCCTGAATTCGTTCAGGATCGTTTTCAAAGCCGCCGGCTGTGAGAACAACACCTTTTTTGGCGTGGACGTATACTTCTTGTCCATGTCTGTTGATTACTGCTCCTATGACTTTGCCGGTTGAGTCTTGCATTAAGTGAATAGCCGGAGATTCATACCAAATGGTAATATGATCAAGGCGTTTCATGACCTCATTTCTGAGTACTTTCCACAAAGCTCCGTCTTCAATTTGCTACCCATCATGTACAGTGTATAAGTCATAGTCGGAAGCTCCCGGATAGTCAGGATAATCAGGGAAATCTCCTTTGACCGATTGAACTGCTGGTCTGTCTGGATGTGCTAAAAAGCTGAAAGGTTCAACATGAAGGTATTTTTTTAAGTAATTAGGCATATCAGCTACGCCATCAACAAAAGTATCTATGATTTTTTGATTAAGATCAAAGGGTGCTGTCATTTTGGAATAGTATTTTTGATAAGAAGATTTGCTTTTAGTACCTGCAATCATTTGTCCACAATAACGAGTATTACCACCTTCGTGGCCAACGGGTGCAACATCTGTTAAAAGCACTTTGCAATTGTTGTCAGCAGCAAACCTTGCGGCAGTAGCGCCTGCTCCTCCAAAACCAATAACTATAACATCGAAATCAGCCTGCCATTTAAAATTGTTAATTCGTGTTGTTAGCATTTTTTAAAATCCTTTATTCTAACCCTAAAACTGACTTTGCTGCACGCCGGCCTTGATGAACGATGCCACCGATGGCTGTCCCAGAACCAGGGTAGTATGAACCAAGCCAGCCGCCAGCATTGAGTCCTGCTGCGTACAAACCCGTAATAGGTTGATTATAAACATCAAGTACGTTGCATTTCTTATTAATCTTTAGTCCACCTAAAGCGCCTAAATTGCCTGGCGTGTTGCGGTATGCGTAGTAAGGTCCGGAAAATGGTCTTACACCATTTGTTCTGTTGTATTCGGGATCTGCGCCATTAGCGGTATTTTTATTCCAAGTATTAACGCTGTTAACCAGGTTTGCTTTAGGAACATTAATTTTGTCTGCTAATTCTTCGAGTGAATCGGCTTTGACTACTAAACCGCTTTTGACATCGCTCTCTAATGATTCTGGGTTCCATGGACTAGTTTTTTCATTAATAGAATCTGCACCAAAAATCTGATAAGTTGGTTTGTCTAGTTGCTTTTCCTCGTTGAAAATTGCCCGGAATTCATAAGCATAAGTTGCATCTTCGTTAACAAATCTTAAGCCATTGCCATTAACAAAAATTGAAGGGATTGTAGGAACACGGTCATCAGTACCATTGCCAGTTCTGGCATCAAAATCAATTGTTCCGCCAAAGCCGGTAACGGCTGCGCCAATTGCCATGCCCATCACAATGCCGTCACCTTGATCTGTTAAGACAGACCAGCAATGATGAGCTTTAACGTCTTCATAATGTTGAGGACTCAAGTCCTTAGCTAATGCTACATTTTGGTCAATCGAGGCTGTTGCTAAAATGACGCCGCGTCTTGCTTTTAGATATTTAAGCTGATGGTCTCTTCCTTCAGTAACAACACCGATCACCTTGCGCTCAGTGCCGTCTCCAGCCGTAATTAATCCTATTACAGCAGTATTATAAGTAATTTCTGCTCCTTGTTTTAAAGCATATTTGAGGAGATGTTGGGTTAAAATAATACCGTTGCCACTGGCACCGCCATTTTCATAAACATGAATTCGATCCGCAAAATGGTCTTTAGCATAAGGAATCTCAGAGTGGCCATAGACATTCGTCCATTTAATGCCCATATTGGCCAGCCACTCAATATTTTTCGGAGAGTTTTGGGTAAAATCATGTACTAAATCTTGGTAAACACGACCTTCACCTGCTTTTAAATATTCCTGCTCATGATTTTCAGGAGAATCATTTTGATATTTAGTAGATTCTTTTTGTAATTCCGTACCCGCTGCTTGAATGACACCTCCGGAATAGTTAGTTGTACCACCAGCGATGCCTTGCTTTTCAATTACCATCACAGAAGCGTGATTTTCTGCGGCTGTAGCAGCAGCGGCTAAACCGGCACCACCGGAGCCAACAACAATTAAGTCATATTCACCGTCATATTCGTCGATATCATAATCGGTAACTGTTTCTTTAAGTAACGGATAATTTGCAATCTCAGGAATACCGTTTTCTTTTGTGTGAGAATCAGGTTGCGAGGCACCCGATACAGCATCTACATCGGCTTTTGTCTTTATTCCTGCTTCATTAGCAGCCTTGATAGCAGCCTTTCTTAAAGCACCGGTTGAAATTGAAGCACCTGAAATTGCGTCAACTTCAACGGAATTTTCTTCATTGGCTTTTTCCAGCCAAGTTGCAATTCCCGCTGCACCTACCGTATTCGGCGTAACATTTTCAGCCCAAATCTGCTTAATTTTGTTTTTATTTTCATCAACGTCAATCACAGCTTTAATTATGCCGTGAAAGCCTTTTTCTTCTGCGCTATATTGACTCATAGTTTTACCTCCTTAAATTTATCTGCTTGTACTTTCCATGCCATTATCGATTCGTACTGCACCGCCATTGATATGACTTGCTTGATCAGATGCTAAAAAGATCGCTACATCAGCTACTTCTTTCGGACTAGCATAACGATCATCGAGATAAGCGGCTGCATATTTCTTGTATACTTCTTCATGGGTAAGATTAGGAAAAGCCATTTTTTCGATTCTTTTCATCATATCAGTATCAATAGCTCCAGGTGATACTGCATTAACATTAATGCCATGAGAACCAAGTTCCAACGCGACACTTTTAACTAAACCAAGTGTTGCATGCTTAGAAGAACAATATTGTGACATAGCCGGCGCTCCAACCATTGACCCGTTTGACGCTATTACGACGATATGTCCTGAATTTTGTTTAATCATTTGTGGTGCTGCATATTTCATACAGTACATGACTCCAAAAACATTAACTGCAAAAGTATGCTCAAAATTTTCATAAGTTTGCTTTTCAATTGGCAAGGACTTGCCTTCATCACCGGCATTGGGTACTAAAACATCTAAACTACCATAATGCTTAATTGTTTTTGAAATGAATTGTTTAACCTGATCTTCTTTGGTTACGTCAACTATTGACGTTAACAAATGATCTGAATCAATATCTAAATTAGGCACAAATTTATCTAATTTTTCTTGACTAGTTGAAGAAATGGAGAGTTTTGCCCCTTCTTTTGCAAATTCTTTTACCAGAGATTGACCAACTCCACCGGTTGATCCAGTAATTACAACAACTTTATTCTTTAAACCAAAATCCATAATTATCTACTTCCTTTCGCAAAAAAACTAAAAGTAGCGCTTACAGTATTAATTATATGGAATTAATTCTATAATAGAAATAGAAATCTTTTATGGTAAATAAGGAAAATTGATTATGGATATTAATAAATTGAGAATTTTCGTAAATTTGGTAGAAACTGAAAACTTTACACGAACTGCCCAGAATTTAAATCTTACTCAGCCAAGTGTTAGTTATATTATTAAGTCAATAGAAGATGAAACTGGTCAAAAATTGTTTGTACGAAATAAACGGCATGTAGTACCAACTAAAAATGGACTTATTTTTTATAATCAAGTTAAGCCATTAATAAATAAGTATTATTTAGCCCTTCAAAGTATACGATCTAATGAAGAAAAAGAAGCAGATATTATTAATATTGGCTGTACAGTAACACCATATAATCTGAATAATATCCCAAAATGGATAAAAAAATTTAATATACAATATCCTAAAACCAAATTTAATATAACGATTTTAGATCATAATAAGTTAAAACAATATTTGGAAAATGAAAATATTGACTTGTTTTTGACAAGCAAAGGGGATGCATCAGATCTTAAAAATATACAATTTTACCCTTTACTTAAAGATAAATTTTTTGCCATTGTGCCATATAATAATTCTCTGTCCAATAAATCTGAGCTTTCTATTACAGACTTTACTATGCAGAATCTGATTTTTGTTGACAATGACTTAACTGGAATTGAAATGATTAATTTACAGAATAAAATTATTAATGAAAATACAAACCTAAACGTAACATTTACAAATGATTTGGCTGGTGCTCTGATTTTAGTTAGTGCTTTACAAGGAATAACAATAGGTTTGAAATTTATTTATACAGATTTTGATGAACAACTAAGAAAAGTGCCATTGGCCTTAAGTCCAACTATTAGCTATGGGGCTGTCGTTAAAAAAATAATAAAAGGCAGGTGGTAAAACAATTTATTGATTTCCTGCAAAATGAATTATAGAAAAATCCTCCAATATTATATTGGAGGATTTAATAATTTATGCTTGCATTGAAGCTCCAGAATCTACATCGGTTGCCTTTTTATTTTCATCAGGAATCAGTTTTTGACCAGTTTGCTTTAAGTACCAGTTAATGATTGGCAATAAATCAACAATCCATTCTGTGACTCCAGCATATTGCTCATTTTTATCAGTCATATTCTTAAAGGAAGCAACCATGTACTCATCAGCACTTGGCTTGATAAGCTTATAGGTCTTACCTGTCTTGGCATAATCCATTATTTCTTGAACATGGGGCATTGAAGCTTTTTTGTGAACTTCTGATAAAGTTTGTCCCAGTTTTTCTGGCCACCGTGGTGAAAGCAGCATTTTCTTAGGAATTTCGTTGTTGCAATATACATAGCGATCATCTTTATCAATAGTAATTAATTCAAGTGGTAGGCAGTTGAGTAGTGCATCTATTTGATCAACTGTTAACAGACCTTGATCCAATTCTACATAATCTGAACCTTTAGCAGCCTTAACTTTTGTAGCAGTTTCTGTAATCCATGAACTTGTAGCTTCTTCTGTATGTTTAACCATTTTAATCTCCTTATTTGTTGTATAAGCCGTTTACAAAAATAGTATATTTTATTTATACTTATAAGTGAAATTAATATCAGTTATTAATAATAGAAATAGATTATAAGAGATACATATGGATATTAAAAAATTAGTTACTTTTGTTAATTTAGTAGAAACAAAAAATTTCACTAAAACGGCTAAAGCAATTCATGCTACGCAACCAACCGTTACGCATGATATAAATGCTATTGAAGATGAAGTCGGTGTCAAGTTGTTTAACCGCAATAAGCGCTACGTTAATGTGACAAAAAATGGTAAAGACTTTTATCAAAAAATTAGACCATTAATTAATAACTATTATTCTGCGGTACAGGATATTCAAGAAAAAGATAAAAAAGAAAGCTTGCAAATAAATTTTGGCTATTCATATAATCCATTTAATGATAAATATATTCCCCTGTGGATAAAACAATTTCAAATAAAGTTTCCACAAGTTAAATTTGAATTGGTAAATTTAAACCGCAACGAATTAAAACAGAAATTAGTTTCTAACGATTTGGATATTATGTTGACGACAGGGTTAGAAGCAAAAGATTTAAGTAACGTAAAAATTTATCCGATAGAATCAGAGCCCTTTAAGGCAATTATGCCTCGAAATAACCCTTTGAGTAAAAAAACAATGGTCAAACTGACCGATTTACAAGATGAAAAATTGCTATTTTTAGATAACAGATGGGCAGCACAGGATATTATTAATCTTCAAAACAAAATTATTCATTTGAATAAAAACTTAATCATTACTTATGCGGATGAAATATCTTCTTTAAATGTATTGCTTAAGGCAAAACAAGGCTTGGGATTAGGTCTCTATTGTATTTATCCTGAACTTGATCACGGCTTGATTTATGTTCCGCTTGATTGGGATCCACAAGTCGATTTAGTAGCCATTACGCAGAAAAATAATGAAAAAAGAGTTGTTTATCAGTTTATCAAGTTCATTCAAGAATTCGAATTTGATTTTAACTAGTACAGAAAATATAAAAAGAAAGGCTGACAGGTCAGTCTTTCTTTTTGCATTAAGCTATATTAATAAAGCCAGTGATTCATAGGGTTGTAAAGCTAAAGTTTTAGGCACCTCTTGTAAATTTTTATTATAGTTGCTAATTAAAGTTTGTGCTTTTTGCCCTTGATAAGAAGCGGGTAAACCGTACATCACTTTTTGCCCATAAAAGTTGTTAATTACAAGTAAGGTTTGTCCTCGGTAAAGCCTGCAATAAGCAAAAACTTGTGGGTGGTTCAAGTCAATCGGTTCATAGCTTCCCTTGGCAATAATGGGGTAATGCTTTCTTAGGTAAATCAGCTTTTGATAATAGGGGAAAATTTCACCATGATCAAGTTCAGCCGCCACGTTAATTTGTTCTTGATCTTTTGGTTTTAGCCAAGGGTTTCCAGTAGTAAAGCCTGCGTTAACGGTGTTATCCCAATGCATTGGCGTTCTGCTATTATCGCGAGACTTTGCCTGAATAATTGCCAGTGCTTCAGGGTCACTTAAGCCTTGCTTTTTAAGCTCATCATAAGCATTGAGTGTTTCGACATCGACATAATCCGTGATCTTCTGATAATTGGGATTGATCATGCCGATTTCTTCGCCCTGATAAATATAAGGGGTACCGCGTAACAAGTGCATTACGGTAGCCAGCATTTCAGCGGATTTTTCCCGAAAGTAAATGGGATCACCAAAACGACTCAGCGCCCATGGCTGGTCGTGATTATTCCAAAACAGGGCATTCCAGCCACCACCTTGACTCATTCCAATCTGCCATTTATTAAGAGCATTTTTTAAAGCGGAAAAGTCAAAAGGTATTTTGGTCCATTTCTGACCATTTTGATAATCAACTTTTAGGTGATGAAATGTGAAAACCATTGATAATTCGTGATTACCTTTTTTAGTATAAGCAACGGAACTGGCAACAGTTGTTGAGGACATTTCTCCCACGGTAATTGCATCTGGCTCCTGACCAAAAGTTTTTTGATTTAATTCTTTTAGGTATTGGTGCACTATCGGCTGGTCTGTATACATTAACTTGCTAGCAGTGTTTTTAGGCGCATCAGTGAGTTTTTCGTCTTTACCAATAACATTAATCACGTCAAAGCGAAAACCTTTAACCCCTTTGTCACGCCAAAAATTAACGACCTTAAATAGTTCCTTCCTAACTGCAGGGTTATGCCAGTCGAGGTCAGCTTGAGTTTTGTCATATAAATGAAGATAATACTTGCCGGTCTTGCCAAATGGGGCCCAAGCTGGCCCACCAAACTTAGATGTCCAATTGTTAGGTAAGCTGCCATCTGGTTTGGGCTCTCTGATGTAGAAAAATTTTTGATAATATTTGTCTCCGGCCAAAGCTTTTTTGAACCAAATGTGATCAGTGGAACAATGATTTAAAACCATATCGAGCATTACACCAATGTGATTTTGAGCCAGCTTTGCGACTAACTCTTCGAAATCGGCCATTGTGCCAAATAATGGATCAATTTTGTAATAATTTGCGATGTCATAGCCATTATCGTTTTGAGGAGATACAAAAAAGGGATTAAACCAGATCATATCGATATTTAGTTTTTTTAAGTAGGGGATTTTCTCGATAATTCCCCTTAAATCTCCGATACCATCACCGTCACTGTCGTAAAAAGATTTAGGATAAATTTGATAAATCACTTTGTCAGCTAAACTCATAATATAAGTCCTCCATTTTTAGCTTTTCTGTGGGCGAAGTCTACAAATTTGAATTTATCAGGTCGGTGTTGAGAAATAGTGTACTGAAAAAAAGAAGTATCCTTTAAATAAGTTAAACTACGGACTACTACCACTAAGTTAGTATCGGTAAGATGCAACTGCTCCATTACATCTTTACTTGCCGGTTCTACGGTAATAGTTTTACTTGCATAATCGATTTCAAGTCCTAAATCATGTTCAAAATAGTGGTATAAGGAACTTTTAGCCTGTTCAAGTGATATGTCAGGTACATATTTTTTTAAAATATAATCTTCGTCAACCACTATTGGCTCATGATTAATTAACCGTAAACGGGCTACATAGGTTGCGGCAGTTTCTGTTAAGGATAAATGCTTACGGATTATAAAAGGCATCTGTGCATCTTTTAATTCCAATATTTTAGTTGCAGCATTCATTTGCTTTTGCTTGTTCAGTTCATCAAAAGATTCGATATTAGAAATCGGAAAGGCAATTCGAGCTGCGTTAATAACTACTGAGCCCTTTCCTTTTATTTTTTGAATTATACCGGCATCCAAGAGCTCGTTTAAAGCTTTTCTAATTGTTTCACGTGAAACGTTATAAAGCTCTGACAGAGCAGGCTCACTCGGTAAAAAATCACCGGCAACATATTGCTTGTGCTTTATTTTATTTGTTAGATCCGCTGCTATTTGTAAATATTTAGCTCTCATTATTAGTTATCCACCTTTTAACACTAATCATACCACCTTACATTTATTTTTTACCTGTCTAGACCAATAAAAAATAAAAAAATATTTAATACAGCAACATAATAAGCAATTTATTGACACTTGTCTATACAAGAACTATAATTTTAAGGAAAGCGTTATCAATATATATGACGACCTTTTATGTTGTAATTTTCTGGAGGCTAAAATATGAGTAGTACGATTAAAATACTGGCACCTGTTGCTGGTCAGGTCATTAATCTCAGTGATGTTAATGATCCGGTTTTTTCCCAGAAAAAATTAGGTGAAGGCTTTGCTGTTAAACCTAGTTCTGGGAAAATAGTTTCACCAGTAACGGGTAAAGTGGTAATGGTTGCTGAAACTAAACACGCACTCGGCTTGCAAACAGCAGAGGGTGTGGAATTGATGATTCACCTGGGTATAGATACCGTTGAACTTGATGGCAAACCATTTGACTGGCAAGTGGCAGCTGGCTCTGAAGTAAAAGCTGGCCAGCAACTGGGGACAATGGATCTGCAAGCGATTAAAAATGCTCAAAAAGACGATACAGTGATTTTGGCAGTTACTAATACCGCTGATGTTTTAGCTGGTATCGATCTTGCTCTTGGCACTAAGCCTGCTGGTGAACCTGTAGCCACTATCACTTTGAAGCAAACTAAATCAGCACCAGCTGCAGCTAACAAAAAAGAAAATAAATACCAAACTACAGCGCGTGAAATTGTTAAGGCTGTTGGTGGCGCTGATAATGTTAAAAGCGTTATGCACTGCTTTACCCGTCTGCGCTTTACCTTAAATGATGATAGTATTCCGCAGGATGACGAGGTTAATAATATTAAAGGTGTAATAGATGTTACCCGTGCTAATAACCAATATCAAATAGTTATTGGGCAAACGGTAGAAGATGTTTACGATGAACTAATTAAGATACTCGGGCCTGAATATGCCGGACAAGGGGAGACTACACCTACTGCTCCAGTCCCAGAGGCTGACCAATCTATCGGTGGCAAGATTAAAAATGGCTTCTTCCAGTTAATAGGCGTAATTACCGGTTCTATGATGCCTGTAATTGGTTTGCTGGCCGCCAGCGGTATGTTAAAAGGTATTCTTAACATCTTGACTAACTTTTGCCACATGTCTACGGCTTCTCCAACTTACACTATTATTAATGCGATGGGGGATGCATCGTTTTACTTCTTGCCTTTAATTGTTGGCTTTACTGCTGCTCAAAGATTAGGCTCTAATCCAGTAGTTGTTTCTATTATTGGCGGTTTTCTGATTTACCCTGATTTAGTAAAAATTTATGCCAGCGGCAAATTCAGTTACTACTTAGCTGGCGTTGGTATTAATGCCAACTTCTTCGGTATTCCAATTCATATTCCACAATATACTTATTCAATTTTCCCAATGATTTTTGCGGCTTGGATGGCTGCTAAAATTGAACCGTGGATTAAGAAGTGGATGCCAGTCACACTAAGACAAATTTTTACTCCTCTAGTAGAAATCTTTCTAGTAGGGATGACGGTCTTAATTATTGTGGGTCCTGTAATTTCATTTATTTCTACGGGAATTGCCAAAGTATTGCAATGGCTACTGACAGTCAACACTGCACTTTCTGGTTTAATCATCGGTGGTCTTTACCAGATACTCGTTATCTTCGGACTGCACTGGGCAGTAGTGCCAATTATTGCGAATGATATAGCAGCTACTGGACACAGTATCTTAAACGGTATCGTTTCAGTAACGATGATTGCACAAGGTGCTGGCGCCCTTGCAGTTTGGTTTAAGACTAAGCACAATCCTGACTTAAAGGGCTTATCTTTAAGTGCTGCTATTTCCGCCGCTGTCGGTATTACTGAGCCGGCAATGTACGGTGTTAACTTAAAGTATGGTCGTGTATTCATGACTTCCAGTCTTGGTGCTGCCATTGGCGGATTGGTAAACGGTCTGCTTAAAGTTGATATGTATGGCTTTACTGGCAGTTTGATTGGATTCCCATCCTTTGTTCCTAAAGCCGGACAAGGCAATCCTAATAACCTGCTGAACTTCTGGATTGCTTCTATTGTGACTATTGTCGCTGCTTTTGCTTTGACATACTTCTTCGGTTATAAGGAGAATGACGCTGATAGTCCTAAGAATGCTCCCAAGAAGAAGAATTTAGCTGATTTATAATAGGTGGGGTTGTTTAATAGATTAATTTTTAAAAAATATTGAATTATATAAAAGGGTTCTAAAACTAATAGTGATTAGTCAAGAGCCCTTTTATAATGTATTTTGAAATATTCGGTTAAACTATAATAAAATGAATTATTGTGGATGGAGTGATTGAAAATGAAAGTTCTGATAATTGGTGCTCACGGACAGATTGGGCAATTATTGGTAAAAATTCTACAAGAAAGTACGAATTGCCAGGTCATTGCAGGCTTGCGCTCCCATGAGCAGGAAAAAGCATATCAAGAAAAGGGAATTACTACTGCTTTTATTGATCTAGCAGGGTCGCAAAAAGAATTGGCAAAAGCCATGCAGACGGTCGATACAGTAGTGTTTGCGGCTGGTTCAGGTGGCAAAACAGGTGCTGATGCAACAATGATGATTGATCTTGACGGTGCAGTCAAAGCAATTAACGCTGCAAAAGAAACTGACATTCAGCGTTTTATCATGATTAGTGCGATTAAATCTGACGATCGCAGTTTTTGGTCGGATAATGCACCAGCAGCAGGACCACAAAATTATTACTATGCGGCAAAATATTATGCTGATCAATGGTTGTTACACAGCTCACTGGACTACACAATTTTACGACCAGTTGCACTGACTAATCAAAAGGCAACAGGGAAAATTAAAGTAGCAAGTCATTTTACTGATTCTATTGCAGATATGACAATTACTCGTCAAGATGTGGCCCAAACCGTTGCTGACATTATTTTAACGGGAAAATTACACCAAAAGGAATTTGATATTGCTAATGGCTCAGTACCTATTGCACAGGCAATTACAAACTTCCACTAAAAATATATGAGCATCAACTTTAACAGGCTAATAAATTAATGTTTCATTAACATGATTTATTAGCCTTTTATTTTGAAATAAATCATGTGTGAAAATATTCCTCCTTTTCCCTGATTAAATTAAAGGCATATTGCTTTTGTAATATGGCATAGGGTAAAATTATGTATTGTAGTAATATTTAGTCAGATTTTTATTGAAAAAGGAGGGAGCTATGCTAAAAGTAGAACATTTAAGTAAGCGCTTTGGTGATTTTCAGGCTCTTAAAGATGTCAACTTTACCATTCAGCCTGGTGAAATTATGGGTTTAATTGGTCAAAATGGTGCAGGGAAAACCACCACTTTTCACAGTATTTTAAATTTTCTTCATTACAACGGAAAAATCACCTGGGAAGATCAGCCCATTACTGAAAAAACTTTTGATACGGTAGGCTACTTGCCGGAAGAACGCAGTTTACTACCCAAAATGACTATTGAGCAACAAATTGTTTATTTAGCGCAGTTAAAAAGCCGCCCCGCAAAAGAGATAAAACCACAAATCGATGATTGGCTGAAACGCTTTGATGTCCAGGGCAAGAAAAGTGACAAAATAAAAACACTTTCAAAAGGTAATCAACAGAAGGTGCAATTAATTTGTACCTTAATTCATCAACCCCAATTAATTATTTTGGATGAACCATTTAGTGGGTTAGATCCGGTAAATGCAGATTTGCTTAAAAACGCAGTTTTAGATGCTAAAAAGAATAATGCAGCAATTATCTTTTCAAGTCACGATATGTCAAACGTTGAAGAAATCTGTGATAGTTTGATCATGTTGAAAAAGGGACAAGTTGTTTTAAGTGGTACAGTTGACGCTGTTCGTGACTCATTTGGTAAAACAGAAATTTACTGTAAAACTACTAAGTCGCTTGCAGAATTACAGCAGCTCCCTCACGTTAAAAAAGTGGAAAAGAAAGCGCATGGCCAATATCTTTTGCGGATTGACGATGAAAATAGTGGTGCGGAAGTCTTTGACGCATTGACAAACGGCGAATATGTTGAAGAGTTTCGGCAACAACCACCAACACTTGACGAAATATTTAGAATGGAAGCTGGTGAACAACATGAATAAGTTATGGACCGTAACGCTGCAAACTTATTGGCACCAAGTTAAATCTTGGTCTTTTCTGCTTTTGATTTTGGGACCGTTTTTCATAATTGGCTGTAGTGCCTTAGGAGGAGCTATCGGTGCTAGTTCTGGTCCAGACAGTCAGATTGCAGTTATCAGTTCCAATGAGCAAATTCGCCAAAACTTTATTAAAAATAATGATAAATATGTTGATGCTAAAATTAAAACCGCCAAATCCGCTAAAAAGGCTGTCAAAAAAGAAAAAGTTGATGGTTACTTGGTATTTGAAACGCAAAAAAACCAGGTTAAGGCCATTTATCACGGAGCGTCACCTATTGATGATGAATTGAAACCCAAAGTAAAAAGCTATTTACAAGTCTTGCAGAGTCAGCTTAATTTGCAGCAGGCGCAATTGGCGCCACGTCAAATTAAAGCCTTACAGCAGCAACCTAAATATCGCGAAGTGCTCCAGAAAAATCATCAGGGTGATAAATTGGTTAAAATGGTGTCTTTGATTATTGTGATTATGGTCGTTTACATGGTTTTGATGTCCTACAGTAGCATTACAGCTCAAGAAATAGCCTCTGAAAAGGGCACGAAGATTATGGAAATCATTTTTTCCAGTACAACTGCTGCAAAATATTTTTTAGGCAAAATTTTGGGTATTTTCGGCGTAATTTTTACTCAGCTCATCATTTATATTGTTGGCGGCTGGGCAACTTACCGTTGGGCATTGCATGCAAAAATTACGGCTTCTTTTATGCATAACAATCAAGTAGTAATAAATAAAATTTTGGGCAATTTGTTAAATGTCAATCTCATTTTTCTGATTCTTGGTGTAATTATTTATACGATATTAGCAGCCTTTTCAGGAGCTTTAGTAGCTAAGCCGGAAGATTCTTCGAAGGCTGCTCAAGGTACTACGATGCTTTCCCTCATTGCATTTTTCCTGTCGTTTGCGCTTATTACTAACCCAGAACAGATTCTGCCACAAGTATTATCTTACGTGCCATTCTTTTCCTCATTCATGATGCCGATTCGTATAATTAATGGCCACGTTGGTAATATGGAAGTTATTTTGTCGTTGGTAATTTTAATAGTAAGTATTGTTGCTTTAACAGTATACATTAGTAAAATTTATCAAGGCGTAATTTTACAAACAGAAGATACCAGTTTTTGGAAGAGACTAAAACGAGGACTGGCATATAGTAAAGCGTAAATAATATAAAAAGACTGGGGTGAAAAAATCCTAGTCTTTTTTGAATGTTAAACTTGATGTATAATAAAGTACTATTCAAACCAAATACTGTATTTTTATGATTAGTCGTTAGTGGATATCATTTGAATACATTTAAACTTTGTATGTCCAATGGCTGGATTTTAGTAACTGAACAACTCATAGTTACTGATAATAAATATTTCTCTGACTTTTTAATTGTGGCTGCAAAGACCAAAATATTAGTAATAGTTTTAAACAAAATTTGTCATTCGGAGGAAGCATGATTATCAGTAATATTTGGTTGATTATTTTTGCCACCATTTCATCATTTTCCAGGGGAATAATATCAGTTATTGACCGTTATCAAATGGGGTATCGGAAGCAAAGCTCAATTGATGTGAACTTTTTAAATAATATTTGCAGTTCGGTTTTAGTGACTTTCTTCCTGATTTACGTCCTGCACAGTTTTCCTAGTCCCAGAATAACCAATAACTATCTTATTAAAGTCCTTTTATATGCTTTTTTGGCGCAGATAGTTGCCTATGGTTACAGCTATGTGTTCAAAAAAGTTTCAATTATGCAGTCTGTGCTTTTGAGCAAGGTGACCGATCTTTTTATTCCTTTGGCCATCTTGCTGACTATGGGTTACTTTAGCAAATCTTCATATTTAGTTTCTATTATTTCCACTGTGATCGTGGTTATTTATATTGTTTTCGAGCAGCGCCACAATAATTTAAATTTAAAAAACTTATTAACAACTTTTGTTGTGATTGCGCCCTTGTTGATTATTCAAGCGGCACTTTCGCCGTTATTAACTAAAGGCCTAATCAAACCGATTGATCTGGTCTTTTTTACTATCATGACAATTTATGTGCGCTGCTTAATTACCTTAATTACTTTTATTTATAAAAACAAAACTCTCAAAATCAGCGCTGAAAATCTCAAAGGCAAGGTTTATCTAATTTATGGTTCCCGGGCGGTTCTAACGCTTTTAGCGCAAGTAACTTATACTTTGGCAACGTCTTCACCAAACTCAAGCATTGCCTGGATCTTTTTAAACATGACCTCTTTATACAGCGTCATCTTTGGTGATATTTTCCTTAAAGAAAAGATGAAATTTGCAGATATTTTGGTAATTGTGGCCATTTTTATCTTGGCTTTATTTTCAAAGTAACTGCAAGAGTTTGGAAAAATAAAAATTAAGCGCTATAATGGCGCTATGACTTGGAAACGTCGGTTCAAGGTAAATGTTGGTTTCTATTTGGGGAAGAAACCAGCACTTTAAATTAAGTATTGGGGAATATTAATGATAATTGAAACCAAGAACCTGACGAAACGATATCGCAAAGTGAAAGCTGCTAAGCTGTTTCACAAAAAATATAGTACTTTTTATGCATTAAAAAATGTCTCTCTAGAAATTCATCAAGGAGATCATGTTGGCTTAGTGGGGCTGAATGGTTCCGGCAAGTCGACTTTGATCAAAATGATTTTAGGTATTTTGCAGCCTGATGGCGGCAGTGTCAAGACTTTTGACAGAGATCCGCTTAATAATAGACAAAAAAATGCGGTTAAAATAGGAGTAGTATTCGGGCAAAGAAGCCAATTGCGCTGGGACCTACCCGCAATGGACACTTTTAAACTCAACCGTGAAATATATCAAGTACCGGAGGATATTTTTACCAAACGGGTAACAAAGTTAGCGCGGATGTTGCAGGCTACCGAGTTTTTAACGCAACCGGTGCGCACCCTTAGTTTGGGTCAAAGGATGAAGGCTGAATTTATTGCAGCTCTTATTCACGATCCTGAACTGATTATTTTAGATGAACCTACAATCGGTCTTGACGTTCTGACAAAAAATAGTATCACGGAATTTTTACAACAATTAACTGATAAAACGATCATTTTCACTTCACATGATCTCGATGAAGTAGCCGAGGTATGCTCGCGCATTTTAATCTTGAATAATGGTCAGCTGGTATTAGACCAAAGTAGTCAAGAACTGGCAGAATTAAATGTACCTGCAACAGTCACTTTTACTAGTGCAGATAAATTGAGCGCTGATTTAATAAAGCAGTGGCCCAACATGATGCAGCTTAAAAACGGTTCATACCAGATTGCAGGCATTAAGCAAGAAAATCTGAAAGAAGTGTTAAGTACAATTACTGCCCGCATCCCAGTTGCCAATATTGAAGTTAAGAGCAATAAATTGGCATATTTATTGGCGCACCTCAAACAGCAGGAGGTGCAGCAATGAAATATAGGCTAATGCTCATTAAAATAGGAATAAAAAAAGGTCTAGCCTCAAAATATGCTTTGATTTTCTGGCTGTTTTCATCTTTAATTTCGCTTACCGTACAGTATTTTTTGTGGCAAGCTGTTCTAACTGGCAAGCCAAACGGTGAATTTAAACAAACAATTAGTTATTTGGTATTAATGCAGCTTTTGACCGTGCTTTTTCCTAAAACCAGCTACGATGTGAATGATAAAGTTCGTTCTGGTGATATTGCACTTGACCTGTTAAAACCAGTAGCATTTGCAACGCAGCTACTGTGGGAAAGCATTGGCTATTCAGTTGTCAAATTTGCAGTGATTGGTACAGTGGATTTATTAGTTTGTTTATGGATTCTGAATTTTCAAATTGCATTGAGCACAATTTTAATGGTCTTAGTGACAGCAATTTTAGCTTATCTATTATATTTTGAGCTGGAACTACTCCTGGGAACATTTTCTTTTTATACCTATAGTATTTGGGGCATCTCCACTTTTAAAGAAGCAATACTATTGGTATTAGCTGGCAATATTTTTCCTGCCAATTTTTATCCTGCAATAATTAAAAAGCTGGCATCTTTTTTACCATTTCAGTATTCATTTGGTGCAGTGGGAATGCTGGCGCAAAAGCCATCGTGGAGTTTATTTATTCAAGTAGTTTTGATCCAGCTTTTCTACATTATCCTGTTCAACGTGCTTTTTAAATTCTTGTTTAAGCGCTCCGTTGTTTCAACTGTGATTCAAGGAGGGTAATAATGAGATATTTAAAATTATTAAGTACTTATTTAAAAGTAAATTTAAAATCACTTGCTGTTTATGACCTGGACTTTTATTTTGCGCTAGCAGGGATGATCATTCAAAATGTGCTTAATATCCTCGCTTTAAGATTTATTTTTAATATTGTGCCCCGCATTAAAGGCTATAGTTTTGCACAGCTACTTTTAACTTATGCCTTGGCAACTTTAGCTTTTGCTATTTTTCGCTGCTTTTTTATCAATGCGCTCAATATTTCAGACTATATTCATGACGGCCGCTTAGATACAATCTTAATTAAACCCGTCAATCCTTTATTTCAGCTTGTTAATGAACGAGTCGATGAAGATGCGTGGGGCGATTTAATTGTTGCGCTGTTGCTGTTAATAATTGTGGATATGCAGTTGCATAATCCATGGTATATCACGGTCATGTTTATTTTTATCTCACTTTTTACTTCGCTCATCTTCTTAGGACTAGCTGTATTAGGTAATATCGTTGCACTACTTTCTAATGGTTTAGCCAACTTGGCAGAAACAACATTTGACTTTTTTGACATGAGTAAATATCCGTTAGCGATCTATTCGTCGGCTTTAAGGCTAATTATGACCTTTATCTTGCCAATTGGCTGGGTTGCTTCAATTCCACAAGAAAAAATTGCAGTTAAACATGAGTGGATATGGCTGTTACTAATACCTGGCGCCTGTATATTCTTTTTTATCGTAATTTATCAGTTATGGCGAGTGTTTTTACAAAAATACCAAAGTACTGGCAGTTAACACTAAAAAGCTCTGTAGCTTATGGCTACAGGGCTTTTAAAGTCTATGATATTCTTTTTCTTTTCATTTTCTTGGCATTAAGTATTATTACTTAAAAATTGATTCCTGCAGTAATTTTAAAAATAATTCTGCGACTGGTGATAAATTAACACCGTGTTTCCAAACCACCCTGATAGCTTGCTGTAGCTCTGGCTGTAATTTTCTAAACGTAATGCCCGAATCTTTAGACGTATCAGCTAATTTATCTAAAGTAAGCATTAATGCGGCATGATTCTTAACCATCAAAGTACCGTTAAAATTTAAATTATAACTGCCAATAAAATTGACTGAATCATAATAATTTCCTAGCCAGTTTTGAAAAAGGTGCATTTTTTGCGCTTGCTGTGAATTTAATAAAGAACGTCCTTGTAAATCTACTGGTTTGATCACTGCTTTTTGCGCTAAAGGATCATTAGCGGGCATTAAAATCCCCCAAGTATCTCTTTCGGGTAAGGTTAAAGAGGCGTAATTAGCTAAAGGAACGTTTCCGATAATGACTGCAAAGTCAACCGTCCCGTTATCTAGCTTGCGTTCGGCATAACTGTAGTCCCCACTTAATAAGTGAATTTTAACAGAAGGATGCTCTTTAATAATTGCGCTGACCACATTCATGACCCGCTGCATCCCGAGGCTTTCTCCCGCAGCGATGGTCAAGTCGCCACTAACAAAAGAAGCTTTTGTTAGATTTCTTTTGGTTTTAGCAGATAAGTCTAAAATTTCCTGTGCCTGTTCAAGTAAATAATGACCTGCTGGAGTTAAAGCTAAATGCCGCGACTTACGGCTAAACAATTTAACGCCAAGTTCAGCTTCTAGTTCAGCAATTTGCCTTGATAAAGCTGGCTGGGAGATAAGCAGCTTTCTGGCAGCACGGGTCATATTGCCTTCTTGTGCCACGGCTACAAAGTAATTTAAAACTCTTAGTTCCATATTATCTTCTCCTTGCTAAATTGTTTTTGCCGCTAAAAAGTCCCTTTAATGCAAACAAGTTATACAAGATCATGTTTAAAAAGTATTTTACATAAAAAAGTAGTATGACTAAAATTTTAACTAATCGGTAAAATCGAAAGATAAAAAGCGCCTATAACTATTAACTATAGGTTACTTTTCAATCAATATTAGATAAAACAAGCAAGAACAATCGCTGTGTTTAACTCAATATTTTTTTAGATAAGACTTAAACTTAGATCTAAGTTTAATTATCGAAAAGAGGAACAATAATGAAAATATCAGAAGTAGCAGAAAAGGTAGAATTAACCCCTGTAACACTCAGGTATTATGAAAAAATGGGTCTGATACCTGAAGTCAAAAAAGAGCACGGAGTTAGAAACTATGAGGAAAAAGATCTTACCTGGATTAGTTTTATTAAGTGCATGCGTCAAGTTAAAATTCCAGTTAATGATTTGCTGGAATATACTAAATTGATGCAGCAGGGCAGTGATACTAAGAAACCCAGACGGCAAATTTTAGTCAAAGAATTGCATAGGTTAGAAAAGCAAGATCAGAACATTCAGGCTACTATTGTTCGTTTGAAAAATAAGATTAGTTTATACGACCAAGGTAAAATACAATAAGCTAATTACCAGAGAAAGTTAACTAATAAACGGTCAACCTTAGTATTTTCGTGTAGTTTACTGTGTTGAGCGCGAGAACCTCTAATTTCTTTTTCCTGATATGAACGGGCGCGTTTACTGACTAAATAACGGTAGGAACGGGCAGAGTTAACGGTAACGTCACCATCACTGCCAGACCCCATATCACCATAGATATTCAAGACGTCAGTATTTTGAGGAAATTTTTTTCTCAAACTTAGAAGTCCGCGGTAGCCTGCACTCATTTTTTGCGGTTTGCCAGCGCGATTTAAGACAGTTTTATTTGGTGCCCCTTGTTCTCCAATATAACCGTTATAATGGCCGGCAATTGAAACCTGTTTATTTAGGTGAGGCATGTGCGAATTAGTGGCATTATTGCGCAAGTAAAAGGCAATCTGTAAATTACCCATTGAGTGACCTACTAAATTAATGCGGTTAAAACGGTATCTTTTTTGCAGTGCATTAATTACATCTTTAATATAATTGCTGCTTTTGTTCATGGCAGCAATTTGATTATTTGTTCCAGCAAAAATGCTCTTATTATTTTGGAGGTTGACTTCAACTACCGGGTTTTTGGCCCGCTTTTTTATTGTCCCTATTACGGTGACTTTACCATTAGAGCTAACATCGGCACGAATAACAGAATTAGTAGCATGCTGTTTTTGGGCATAAGCGACCATGCTTTCTTCAGCATGGTAACTGCTGCCCCAGCCATGTACAAAAAGTGTTGGCGTATCGATGCGAATGCTGGCACCATTTTCTTTCTGGTAGTTGTTTTTGAAGATGTAAACCGCAAGTAGCAATAACACTAATAGCAATGTGCCTGCTATGATAGTTTTATGTTTTCTGGTCATTATTAATCAGCTCCTACTGTAGCCATAGTTTGCAGTTTATAAATTCTGTTGCACATCCGCCACAATTTGCTCAGTAGTTAAATGATTTTGCTGGTAAATTTCTTTAACTGGAGTTTGGTCAGTATAAACGCGCTTTTGGCCGTAATTGAGCACTTTAACTTTTTCTTTACCCAGATAAGAAGCCACTTTTTGCCCAAAACCACCATCTAGAGAGTTATCTTCAAGAGTAACAATTACTTGGTGATTAGCTGCTAACTGGTCCAGTGCTTGTTTGTCCAAAATATTGGCAGAGAGTGGATTAACTAGGCTAGCTCCTAACTTAGTTGCCACGTCTTTTCCTAATTGATAAAAGTCACCTAATGCTATGACAGCCACATCTTTACCTGGTTTAACCCGATATTTAATTTCTGAGTAATTGGTTGCTACAGTTTGTTCGTCTGCATCTGGCACATTGGCCGGCATTTTAATAGCAACTGGGTGTTTTCTTTGTTTAATGGCCCACTTAATCATTGCTTTTTCTTCTTCTAGTGTAGTAGGAGCAAGATAAATCCAATTAGGTAAGTTAGAAACCATTACTTGGTCAAAGATTCCCAAGTGCGTTTTTGATTGGTTAGAAATTCGCCCGCCAGCTACTAGCATTACAACTGGTAGGTCGTTGGCAGCCGTATCGTGAGAAAGTTGGTCAAAAGCACGCTGTAAGAAAGTAGAATTTTCCATTAGAACTGGAATCCCACCTTCTTTGGCAAACCCCGTGGCAAAAGCAACAGACTCTTGTTCAGCAATGCCCACGTCCGTGTAATGATCGGGAAATTCTTTTTTGAACTCTTCCAGGTCAAAGACACCCGGAATGGCTGCATCTATCGCCATGACATTCTTTCCTGCTTTAATCTCATCTTTAATCACGTCAAGCGCCACTGAATTAGGCGTAGGTTCCTGACTTTCTGGAGCAAGTGGTTGATCATTTTGTAAATTAAACGGTGATACCCAGTGGTGAGCTTCTTCATCAGAAACTGCGGGCTCATAGCCCTTGCCCTTCAACGTATTAATGTGTAATAAAATGGGATGATCAACATCTTTAACTGCTTTAAAAGCGGCAATCATATCAGTCAGGTTATTGCCGTCTGCGACATAGCGGTAATCAAAGCCCATAGCTGTAAACGGATTTTCGGCAGTCTGGCCGTTTGAATCACGTAATTTCTTTAGAGCTGTCACTAAGCCACCAACATTTTCATCAATTGACCATTGATTATCATTAACTACAACTACCAAGTTATGTTTTTCAATTGCAGCATTGTTTAAGCCTTCAAAGGCCAGTCCGCCAGTCATCGAGCCATCACCAATTAAAGCCATGATGTTTTCATGCTTGCCCATTAAATCGCGGGCCTTAGCCATACCTGTTGCTAGCGCAATAGATGTTGAAGTATGACCGATTGAATAATAATCATAAGGACTTTCGTCCGGATTAGAATACGGAGTGACATCTTCATAGTGGTCGGGATCAAGCCAGGCCTGTGCCCGTCCAGTTAACATTTTATGAGGATATGTTTGGTGCGAAACGTCCCAAATAATTTTGTCTTCGGGTGCATTAAAGACATAATGGTAGGCAATTGTGGCCTCCACAATTCCTAAGTCGGGACCAAGATGCCCGCCTTCAGCCGCATCTTTTTCTAAGATTAATGTTCTGATTTCCTGGGCTAACTGTTCCATTTCGGAAATACTGAATTTTTTCAAATCTTTGGGTCCGGCAATGTGGTTTAGTAAAAAATCTTCATGTTTGTTCATTATCAAGTGCCTCCTGCACTAATTTATTCAATCTTTATTAATAATTATAAAATACTTTCCTGTAAGAGTGAGCTAGCAATTGTGTGAATTGCTCTCACCTGCAACATAAAATTTTATAATTATTAAAATTGTAGTACTTAATGTTAAGGTTAAGTCAAATAGCAAACTAAAATTTTTTATTTAAAAATGATATGGCACCGTTTAAACTATAATTACTAGGTGCATTTGCAATTGATTTAATCCTGATTTATGATTTGAAAAGCAATTTGCTAATAGGTAAAAAGGCAGTTAAAAATTTTACATTGTTGGGCGATGCCGGAATATGGTACCCAGGCCAAAATATTTGTTAACGAAAACCTAAATAAATAAAAAACTTGCTTATTAAAGATAAGTTAGTGGTATGATTAAGTTGTCGAGAAAACGTTTTTATAAGGGAGATGTTGATGATGAAAATAGGTTTTATTGGCACTGGCGTAATGGGCAATGCAATTTGTCTTAATTTGTTGAAAGCCGGTCATCAGTTATGGGTCTATAACCGGACAAAAAGCAAGACGGATAATTTAGTTGCTCAAGGTGCCACTTGGTGTGAAAATCCTAAAGCTGTTGTTGAACATGCAGACACGATTTTTACAATTGTGGGCTTTCCGAAAGATGTTGAACAGGTTTATTTTGGCGATAATGGCATTTTGCAGGCGGATGTCAAAGGCAAAAACCTGGTTGATATGACAACTTCAAAACCGGCTTTAGCCCAAAAAATATTTGCTGCAGGTGAAAAGCAGGGTGCTAAAGTACTGGATGCTCCTGTTTCTGGTGGTGACCTGGGCGCTAAAAATGGTACCTTGACCATCATGGTTGGTGGAGATGAATCTGCTTATCAAAACTTGGAACCTGTTTTTAAGGATTTCGGCAAGCAAGTTCACTATTTTGGACCAGCTGGTGCAGGTCAGAATACCAAAATGGCAAACCAAATTATGATTGCAGGTACGATGACTGGTATGACAGAAATGCTTGTTTATGCCAAAAAGGCCGGCCTTGACCTAGAAACAGTTCTCAAAACCGTCGGTGCGGGTAGTGCTGCTAACTGGAGTCTAAGTAATTACGGTCCGAGAGTTTTAAAAGGTGACTATACCCCAGGCTTTTTCAGTAAACATTTTTTGAAAGATTTACGCATTGCTTTAGAGACAGCTAAAGAAATGAAAATTGAATTACCTGCTACTGAAGAAGCTAAAAAGTTATATGAGATTTTGGTTGATGAAAAGCATTTAGGCGACCTAGGTACACAGGGATTGATCAAACTGTGGTGGCAGTAAAGTATTAATTTTAAATAAACTAAAAACGGAATAGTTTCGTAATTGAAACTACTCCGCTTTTTTAATATGAGTAAGATTATTTGATTTTACTTTTGACCTCTGGCACACCATCTAAGACGTTGGCGTAGCGCGCTAAGATAAAAAGATAATCTGACAGGCGATTGATATATTTTAAACAAGCAGGAGCAAGTTTTTGCTCCTCAGCGTTCAACTTAGCCATTGAGCGTTCTGCTCGTCTGGCCACTGTACGTGCATAATGCAGATGTGTAGCAGTAACCGAACCGCCAGGTAGAATGAAATGGGTTGTTTTAGGAATTTGTTCATTGAGGTTGTCGATTTCTTTTTCTAAATTCTCCACTTTTTCTGTCGTAATTTCTTCATGCCTTTTGACAACAATATCACTTTCAAGCTCATATAGGTCACGTTGCAGATTCTGTAAAGGATCATGCAATTTTTGACATTTGGCAGACAAGTTGGCAATTACAACTCCGAGATATGAATCAAGCTCATCAATATCACCAACGGCGACAATTTGCAAATCATATTTAGGAACCATTTTACCGGTAACCTGTTTAGTGAAACCTTGATCGCCGACCTTGGTATAAATTTTAATTGTCATAACAGCCTCCGTTTATAATGATCTAGAGCAATGTTTAGTGGTTTGTATAAAATGGGATAAAATACTAAATCACCAATTGCATGATAAGTGTCAAAGACTAGACTGCCGGCCCAATATGCTAAAAAGGCGTTAAAACCACCAAAAATAGACATACCGAAGTCGACAAAGCAGCCATATTCCCAGCCAAGAAAAACGGCGAGAATTAATTGTAAAGTAAAGTGTTTCTTAAGCGGTGTAAATTTACCTAGCAAAGCAACGGTTAAAACGCAACCGCCGTAAGCTAAAACCTGTGATACAGTCCAGATGCCAAAGCCTAAGTAAATGTTGGAGACGACCATGGTTAAAAGAGCTAAGGCAAATCCAAAACCAAAACCAATATTTAAAGTTACAATCATTAAGATATCAGTCACTGGCTGGACATTAGGTACAGGTATAATCTTAAAAATTCTTAGTGCCACGCACATGGCGGTTAAAATCGCTAGTAATGCTAACTTCTTGGTTGAATTACGTACCATAGCAAACTTTAGAAGTTAGTTTTTGCTAAAGTAAATTTAACCTTGTCTTTGTTTGCCAATTTTTGAATTGCTGCGCCTTTTTGGGCGAACTTACCATTAATTCTGTAGGTCCAATAGATTTTTTTACTTGGTTTTTGGCTCTTGCCAGCAATAGAAGTAATAAAACCATTCGTACTCTTTACTTTCCAGCATTTCTTTAAACCGCGCATTACTGTTGAGTGCTTAGGCAATTTAACAGTCTTCTTTTTGTAAGTCTTGTTGTGTACTTTCAGAGTATAAGTGACTTTAATCTTGCTGCTGGCATCAACCTGTTGGACGTTTTGGGTTGTTTCAAGACCTGCAAACGTAAAGGTAAAAATAGTGGCAATTCCGGTTAAAACAGATAATTTGCTTTTTTTCATATAAAAACTCCCAATCTATAAATTTTTTGTGCAAGCACTAAAATATTTCGTACTTAGTCGCTTGCACGGACTTTTTTATTTCATTTTTGCTAAAGTTAATTTTACTTTATCGTTACTTGCGACTTTTTGCTGGTTAGCACCTTTGGTAGCGTATTTTCCGTTAACGGTGTAAGTCCAGTATATTTTCTTTTTGGCATTTTGCTTTTTACCATCAATTGCAGTAATGAACCCTTTATTGCTGTCTACTTTCCAGGCCTTTTTTAGACCAGTCATAACAGTAGACTTTTTAGGTACTTTAACTGTCTTTTTTTCTGTATCTTTTTTCGTAGCTAAAACATAGCTAACAGAAATATTATTATTTGCTTTAGGTTTTTGCTGGGTCTGATTGTTCTGGCAACCGGATAAAGTAAAGGCAAAAATGGTTGCAACACTAGCAATTATTGGCAGCTTGCTTTTTTTCATAATTATAAATTCGCCTACTTAAATTATTTAACAGGACATGCACCGGATTCACAGTCAGTTTGGTCAACTAACTCCAAGTCTTTTTGATCATCATTTTGCTCAGCAAAGACTTGAGCGACATCACCGGTAATCTGGGCTTTTCTTTCTTCGTATTTTTCTTTATCGATCGGCTCTTTTGGCGCTTGCTTGAGCGAACCACCATAGTATGGCAACAGTGAAGTTGACTTAATTACATGTCGGTATTGTTTAAAGAGTGAAGTAATCTTGTCGCCTTCGTCGCTTTGGAAAGTAACGGTACAGCTGACTGCATTATCTGACCAGTAAGTTTGCAGGAATGCTTGCGTTGCAAACTGTTCTTCAATTGAAACTGTGCCAGCTGAAGCGAAGTTTTTACTATCAGCGTGAGCAGCACGTAATGGAAATTCAACACAAGTCGTGTTTGGTGAGTATATATCTGGTTCTGAATAGTAACCGCAAGCGTCAAGTGCTTTGAGCAGCGGATCAGAAGCTTGGAATCTGATTCTTTGAATGAGGTAACCGGCATAGTGGAAGTGCATTCCCTCAGAAGCTCCAGCCAGTTTGGCAACAGTACCTGAAGGCTTAACAGTTGTGTGCTTTATTGATTCATTACAATTCAAAGTCTTACTGTATTCTTTATCAGCATCGATGACGGCTTGGTAAGCTTCAGTAACCATTTTAATTCCTTGAGGATCGTAAATTGGTTTCTTGATTTTTGCACCAGTTTCTTCATCAATACTGTCTTCAAAGCCGGTAACAACGCGGTGACCCAAATCGTTTAACAGCCAGTCTTGGATACCTGACATGGAAACACCAATTCTCCGGTTCTTATAAATGATGTTACGGGAAATTTCCCAGTCATAGTCACTGAAGGTTACCCGCTTAGCGAAACGAGTTGCTAATCTGAAAACGTCTTTCAGATCCCAATTTTCTTGTTCTGCAATATATGGAAATACTTCAAACAGGTTGCATGGTTCACCATTACCCAAGGAAATTTCTCCGCAAGGGTTAGTACCTTCAACGTCACCATCAATATCTTTTTGATAGCCGTCAATAATCCGGCCATAATTACGAGATAAGTCAAGGTTAACTATTCCGGGTTCACCGTTTTCCCTGATACCGTTTGCGATTGGTTCGTATTCATTAAAGTTAGAGTCAATAGCTACACTGTTATTTGAGGCCCAGCGGTGGTGGTAGAGTTTATCTTTATCTTGTTTCATCGTGATAAAGTCTTGGTCAGTATTCGTACCTAAAGCGAGCTCTGCTGACCTTCTGACATTGCCGGCAACAACAGTTTTACCAATCAAATTGCAGATATCAGTACAATCAACAGAGGTTAAGTTGCTGTTAACACGGTTATTAATGATGTTGTTAATATCAAAAAGCATTTCCACCAATGGCATTGGTCCAGAAGCAGTGCCGCCAAAACCGTGAATTTTAGCTCCGTAAGGACGAATTCTGCTGATATCGAGTACCAGTTTGGTCTTATTTTCAGAATTGGTTTGATTAAAGTGCATATCAATTAGACGAGCGTTTGCTAAAATCCAGCCCTCGCGGGTATCAGGCAAGTTGTAATAAATATAATCTGACTTATCTTCATTTTGCTTAGCCCATTCAGCTTTGTCAGTCGCACCCAACTTAACTGAATCTGCGTATGAAGCACTCTTTTTGTCAATTACGACTGCCAAGTCGATTTTATTATCAACTGCAGGAATCTTTTTAATATTGTCTTTCACAACAGAAAAGCCAACGCCGCCGCCTTTCATTAATTGGTCAAAAAGAAATGAAAAGGGCATTGAAACGGCTTCTTGTTCTTGGCCTAAATAATCTGGCACTATATGACTGTCACCATATTTTTGCGGCCGAATAGCAATGAACCAGCAATTATTCAGAGAGTCACCATTGCGCTTTTGGTAGTCTGTACCAGAAACCCACAGGTTTCTTCCAGAAGGTGTTGCACCTAAACCGTAAACCAGTTTAAATAAATCCTTAGCCTCGTTTGTTAGTTCATCAACTACTTCTGTTGCAGGAGAATCTTTGAGACGGGGATCCAAATTAATGTTGCCCTCGATTACGCGTTTAACCGTTTCGTCCCAATTTTCGGAACGATTTTTTTCAGGAAGCCATCTGGCATAGGTCCTTTTATAAGTAACCCAGCCAAGCTCTCCCCAATGGGGAGTGACATTTTGTTTCACTTGATCAATGTAACCCTGATCTAAGGTTATGCTCGTATTTTTCATGTTCAAAGTTACTCCTTAAAATTGATAAATTGTTCCACAGACACATCATCTATGGCTACAATTAGAACTATACCACAATATCTTGTATTTTCTAGAGCAAAGATTGCATCTAAACACGAACAAAAGTCTTAACTTGATGTCCGAGTAGGTTATTGGGACTAATAAAAAAATATATAGAATTCAAAGCAAGAAAAAAGCACAATAAGTTGAATCTAATACTTATTATGCTTGAATATATCTTTATTTTTTTAAAGTAAAACTAATGCCTGACTGCTGCGAAGAAAAGGAAGATTAAGCCCAGAAAAATAATTGCAGGAATGAATAAGTGAATTAAGAAAAAGAAAGCAAGAGCACAAGCTAAAAGGAAAAATAGGATTTTGACAATCCCAATTCCCATTTTGACCAAAAGCCAAATGAGAAACAAAATCACTAATAATGTAAACATGCCCAATCACCCCTTTTGCTTAAATTAAAGGATATTATATCTTATTTTGTGAAATAGCAGTAGCAATGTAAGCAAAATTTAAAAATAGTTAATTATGTCCTTTATCAGTGAAATATTGTTATAATGAATCTCCACACTATTTTTAGTGAATACGCATTATATTCTTAGGAATATTTGGAGAGGAAGAAATTGCTTGCGTTATAAACAAATAATTTTTGATGTTGATGATACTTTGATTGACTTTGCTACCACGGAAAGCTTTGCTTTGCATAGTCTCTTTAAAGCACATCATTGGCAGTTAACTGATGAGATGCAACGTGATTACCATGCATATAATCAAGGACTGTGGCGTAAGCTGGAACAAGGCAAGATCAATTATGATCAGCTGAGTAGAATGGCTTTTACCAATTTTATTAAAGAAAATTTGGGCATTGCAGTTGATGGCTTAACAATAATGAATGAATATCGTTCTTATTTTGGTGAGTCGTACAAGTTGCTGCCGGGAGTTATGGATACTTTGCGGTATGCCCGTAAACAAAATTATTGCTTAACGGTTTTAAGCAACGGTGAGACCTTCATGCAAAGGCATCGCTTGGAATTAGCGGGGATTAAGGATTATTTTTCTTTAATTGTGACATCTGAAGAAGCTGGTTTTTCTAAGCCTGATACCCGTATTTTTGATTACTTTTTTGCTCATACTAATATTGGTCCAGCAGATACTGTCTTTTTTGGTGACGGACTGCAGTCAGACATATTAGGAGCAGAAAACTATGGTTTTGACAGTATTTGGTATAACCATCGCAGGCGCAAGAATAAGATGAATCTGCATCCGCTGTATGAAGTAACTACTTATCCGCAATTTGTAACTTTACTCAAAAGCGACTTTCAAAAACAGCCGCAATAATTGCTATCTTTTGCTGTAGAAGTATAGCTCAGTTCGGTATAATAGTGGTGAGAGGTGAAAAATTATGACTAGCAAAATTCAATCTTTAAATGACACTTATGAATTAAATAATGGCGTCAAAATTCCAGCTATCGGACTGGGAACTTGGCAAACTCCTGATGGTGAAGTTGCTCAAAAAACCGTTGAGGATGCGCTGAGTCTCGGTTATCGTTTAATTGATACTGCTGCTGCCTACGGCAATGAGGAAAGCATTGGCCGGGGCATTAAACGAAGTGGAGTTAACAGGCGTGACTTATTTGTGACGACTAAGTTGTGGAATGATCATCACGGTTACCAGAAAACTAAAGCAGCAATTGATGAAAGTTTAACTAAACTGGATTTAGATTATCTTGATTTGTACTTAATCCATTGGCCTAATCCGGCTCCGGTGCGTGATCACTGGGCTGAATTGAATGCGGAAAGCTGGCAGGCAATGGAAGAGGCAGTTCAAGCAGGAAAAATTCGCGCAATTGGCGTTTCTAACTTTAGGCGTAAGCACTTAGATGAACTTCTGAAAACTGCTAAGATTCGTCCTGCCGTTAATCAAATTTATCTTAACCCTAGTGATATGGAAGAAGACGTGACGGCTTATAATAAAGAACTTGGTATTCTGAGCGAAGCATATTCACCACTAGGTAGAGGTGGTTTGTTTGCTAATGACACGGTAGTTTCTATTGCGCAGCATTATGATAAGAGTCCAGCACAAGTTTTATTACGCTGGTCGTTGCAACATGGTTTCGTTCCACTACCAAAATCAGTTCATCGCGAGCGCCTTGAAGCTAATTTGCGGGTCTTTGACTTTACTATTACTGAGGCTGATATGGCAAAACTTGATGGTTTGCATGGAGCAGCTCAAGTAGCAAATGATCCAGATCAAACAGATTTTTAAAAGGTGCTTGTTGATGAAAATTGGCTTTATTGGAGCTGGTAAAATTGGCTCTGCAATTATTGAGGGCTTGTTGAATGCCCAAAATCCTAGTGAAGACATTTATGTTTTTGACGGTGGACGCCATCACACTGCGCAAAAAATGGCAGCTGAACGTCACTTAAGCTTGATTAATAATTATGAGGACTTTAATGATTGTCAAGCAGTTATAGTAGCGGTAGGCGGATCTGCCACTGAAACAATCATCAAAAATTTAGGTCAAAAATATCACGGCATTATCCTGTCAACTGGCGGTGGTGATCTGACTCAAATTAATCAAAAGCTGCCAGCAGAAACTTCTTTTGCCAAAATAGTGCCCAATACACCGGTACAAATCGGTGCAGGTATTACAGTTGCCAGCTTTATACCTGATGAAAAGCCGGCAGTAATCACTACTGTCAAAAATATTTTTACCCAAATGGGAGCAGTTTACGTTGTGCCTGAAAAACTACTAGGCATTTATGGTACTGTAGCTGGTTGCACGCCTGCTTACGTTGATCTAATGGTTGAAGCTCTCAGTGATGCCGCAGTACAGAATGGAGTTAACCGAGCCGAATCATACGAAATAATTAACCAGATGCTTTTAGGTACTAGTAAGTTGGCACTCATTAGTAAAAAATTGCCCGAAGAGTTAAAAGATGAAGTTACAACGCCGGGCGGTTCGACAATTAGGGGTGTAACTAAACTGGAAGAGGAAGGCTTTAGAAACGCGCTAATTCAGGCGGTAAACACTTCTGCTAATTAAAATAATCAATTAAAAAGACACCAGATAATGATGTGAACCCTAAATTTAGGACACTTTATATTAGCTGCTAACTGAGGACTAGCTTCCGATATTCAAGCGGAGTTAGTCCTTTTAGTTTGATTTTGATTCTATTCTGATTGTAATACTCAATGTAGTCTCTAATCGCATCTTCCAGTTCAGTGAGATTTTTAAACTGTTTTTCAAAGCCATAAAACATTTCTCGTTTGAGTATGCCGAAGAAGCCTTCCATTAACCCATCATCAAGCGAATTGCCCTTGCGTGACATTGATTGGCTAATGCCACGATTTTTGAGCCATGCTTGAAACTGGCCGTTTTGGTATTGCCAGCCTTGATCAGTGTGAAAGATCAAGCCATTCAGTGCCGGATGCTTGTCCCAGGCCTTTCTTAACATATCCATGGTCTGCTTAAGATTAGGGCTGCGGGAAATGGTATAGGAAACAATCTCTTGAGTGCAGCCATCAATGATCGGTGATAAATAGGTCTTTTGCCCCTTGAGCTTAAACTCCGTCACATCTGAATACCATTTGTGATTGGGATAAACCGCACTGAAGCTGCGTTTAATCAGGTCAGGCTTAATCGGACCCTGAGTGCCGCGATAGCTGCTGTATTTGTGCCAGCGTTTACTGACTATGCCAAACAGTTTCAGCTTGTTCATTAAGCGCTGCACCTTTTTATGGTTGACTAATAAACCGCGACGCCTAAGTTCTGCAGTAATGCGGCGATAGCCATAGCGGTGCTTGTGTTCTTCATAGATAGTTTTGATTTCTGCCATTATTTCTCGATTATCCCGCTCTTTGTCCTTCTTCTTTAAAGTGTAGTAGTAATTACTACGGGATAAGTGCGGCAGATTGGGATTGGCATTAATGGCATCAAGAATAAAAGTTACGCTGACTTTAAGCTCGCGCCTTAGTTGGGTAACTGCCTGGGCTATTTCCGCGGCTTGCGGTTCTTGGTCCGCTGGTCGACTAAGACGCTCAATTTTTTTACGAATTCGTTCTCGATTTTCAGCTTTAAGTTCTGCTGGCGTAAGCGGTCGTTCTCTTGCTTGAGCCGATGATTTTCCTGTTTGATCAGCTGTTCTCTTTTGGTCATGGGGCGGTCGTCCTCTCTGCTTGTTAACGATATTATACCCATTTTTACGATATTCGCGCAGCCAATTAGACAACATGCCACTACTTTTTAAGCCCAAGTCAATAGATACTCGACGGGCAGGCTCATGTTCAACTATGATTCGCCTAAGAGCTTGCTCCTTAAAATTACTTGTATAAGCAGTGAAAGGCTGATCTAAAATAGCTAGACCGTGACGGCCAATTAAAGCTAACAAGTAATTAATATTAGTCTTGCCAACACGATAACGCTGACTTAGCTCAGCAGGGCTGATTTGATAATCGTGCCAAAGATGATAGATTTCAACTTTATCTTGTTTAGATAATTTGGACATAAAAATGACCCCCAAATTTGTCCTAAATTTGGGGGTCATATCACAATTTTATCTGATGTCTTTTTTGACAATAAAGTGTATTTAAGAAGGGAAAATAAGTTTAGAGACTAAAACTCTTTGTCTAAATCAACTGGAGTATCAGCTTTTTCACCCTTAATTAGCTTCAAGTTGTTGTCGAAAGCCTTGATAACCATGTTACGAACAGCATGAGTAGTGTAAAAGGCTGTATGTGGAGTTACCAAAACATTTGGCCGTGCAATCAAGTCAGCTAAACGTTTGTCAGGAAAGTCCTTACCACTGAAGTCACTGTTGAAAATACCAACTTCATTTTCGTAAGTATCCATTACGAAGCCAAAAACTTTACCTGAGTCAAGACCACGAACAATTGCATCCGTATCAACTAATGGTCCACGGGAAACGTTGACAATAACAACGCCATCCTTCATCTTCTTAATTGAATCATCGTTAATCATGTGAACATTTTCTGGAGTATCAGGAACGTGAAGTGAAATAACGTCAGACTTAGCGTAAAGTTCATCTAAGTCATCAACGTAGTAACCCTTCTTTTCTAATTCTGGGTTCTTGAAGATATCGTAGGCAATAACCTTAGCGCCAAAGCCTTCCATAATTCTCATGAATACTTGACCAATATGACCAGTACCTACAACACCAACAGTTTGGTCACGTACTTCGCGACCAATTGTAGGTGCCCAGCGCAGATCATGCTTAGCAACTTTTTCGTCCATAACCTTGTCTTGGCGCAAAACTCTGGCAGCTTGAATAGCAGCGTGTTCAGCGATGGCATCTGGTGAGTATACCGGAACATTAGTGATCTTAAAGCCTAATTCCTTAGCTTTCTTTAGGTCAATATTGTCAATACCAACGTTACGGATTGACCAGTTGTGAATACCTAATTTGTCTAAAGCCTCAATAGTATCAGCCTTGTAATCCAGTTGCTGGTAAGTTACAACACCATCAGCACCTTTAGCTAATTCAGCCGTTTCAGGGGTGAGAAGTTGATCAGTGAAATCAACATCAACATCCTTGTGAGCTTCCTTCCATTCATGTACATATGGTTCTTCATCTTTACGAATGGCGTAAGCATAAATTTTAGTCATAAAATCTAACCTCCAAAGATTATTATTGTTGTCTCTTGTGCTATTATACACTTGCTTAACGTGATTGAAAAATATAAAAATGTGAAAAAATTATTTTTTAAAAAATACTGCTATGTCGGTAATCGCTTACATTTATGCTGCAAAAGGGATTATAGCAAAATAAGAAAATTACAAATATTTTTTGCTAAGGTAGTGAAAAAAATAACAGCAAATTTAATGGAATTACGTGCAAGTTGGTAAAAAATAATACTGCTAAGAATCATAGAAATTTTGAGTCCCTGTGAAAAAACTATATAATGAAAGAAATGATTAATAAGGAGAAGAAAATGATCTTAATTTCGTGGAATATTGATTCACTTAATGCAGCTTTAACAGGAACTTCCTCGCGTGCAGTGGCAACACGCCAGGTTTTAGAAAAAATACATGCTCAAAATGCAGATATTGTCGCAATTCAAGAAACAAAGTTGCGCTCGACAGGACCTACCAAAAAACATTTGGCAATATTAGCTCAAGAGTGTCCAGAATATGATATAGTATGGCGCTCATCAGAAGAACCGGCCCGTAAAGGTTATGCTGGTACTATGTTTTTGTATAAAAAAGAACTCAAGCCCAAAGTAACTTATCCCCTGATTGGGGCACCAGAACCGATGGATCATGAAGGCAGAATTATTACGTTGGAGTTTCCTGAGTATTTTGTGACCCAAGTTTATACGCCAAACTCAGGTAATGGTCTAAAGCGCTTGAGTGAACGGCAAGTATGGGATGAAAAATATATCGCGTATTTGCAAAAGTTGGATCAGGAAAAACCGGTATTAGCTAGTGGAGATTATAATTGTGCCCACCATGAAATTGACCTGAAACATCCGGATACAAACCATCATTCTGCCGGTTTTACAGATGAAGAGCGAGCAGATTTTACTAAAATGCTTAAGGCCGGCTTCACCGATACCTTTAGAAAAATAAATGGCAACGTTGAGGGAGTTTACTCTTGGTGGGCTCAACGTGTAAGGACTGCTAAGGCTAATAATTCAGGCTGGAGAATTGATTATTGGCTGACAAGCAATAGAATTGCTGATAAGGTCAAGCGTTCCGAGATGATGGATACTGGGGAGCGCGCCGATCACTGCCCAATTTTATTGGAAATAGATTTATAAATAGTAATAAAAAGAGATCCAAAGGGTTGGGTTTCTTTTTCTTTTGTGTAAAATAGCTTTGAGGTGATGTTGAATGAATGAGCCTTTGCAGGATGCCATTCTTAACGGTTTGTATGATCCCAGCTATCCAGGACATGAATTATTAGGACCAAAACTGTTGCAAAATAACAAACAGGAGAATATCTGGCTGACGCTGCGTCAAGAGCTTCTTAGCTGCCAAAGTTTTACCTGGGCAGTGGCTTTTATTACTCAAGATATGCTTGTTCCGTTTAAAGTAGTCATGGCTGATTTGGCTAAAAGAAATATTACGGGTACTTTAATTACAGGTGACTACTTAGGATTTAACAACCCTAAAGTTTTCCGTGAATTGTTAAAAATTCCCAATTTAAGCGTTAAAATCACCTCTAAAAACGGTTTTCATGCTAAAGGCTATCTTTTTGAACACGAAGATTGGCAGACTTTAGTTATCGGCAGCGCTAATTTTACCCGGGCAGCTTTGCTCAGTAACTGTGAGTGGGCTTTGAAGATTAGCTCAAAGAATAATGCTACATTAACTGTGCAGATTGCCCAGCAGTTACATGAATTAAAAAGAAACAGTATGCCCTTATCTGAAAGTTGGATAGCAGAATATGAACAAAATTGGGTAAAACCACAGTCGCAATCAGGGGCTCAGTTAAATGAAAAAGCTAAAATTGTACCTAATGAAATGCAAGAAGAGGCTTTGCATGAATTAAAGGGACTAATTGATAATGGGCAAAAACGTGGTCTAGTAGTTTCAGCAACAGGAACAGGCAAAACGTATTTGGGAGCATTTGCAGTCAAAGACTTTAAGCCTCATAAATTTCTTTATGTTGTCCACCGCGAGCAAATTGCCAAAAAGGCTTTAAAAAGTTTTTACCAAGTGATTGGTGGCCAGTCATCTGATTATGGGCTATTAACAGGACATAAGCATCAGATTGACTGCAAATATGTTTTTGCTACAGTGCAAACTTTAAGCCAGACAGATATACTTGACAGCTTGGAGGCAACAACTTTCGATTACATTTTGATTGATGAGGCTCATCGGGCGGCTGCACCAAGTTATCAGCGTATTTTTGCCAAATTCAAGCCACAATTTTGGCTGGGGATGACTGCTACGCCGGAAAGAATGGATGATCAGGATGTTTACCGCTTATTTGATTATAATTTAGCCTATGAGATCCGTTTGCGTGAAGCACTGGAAGAAAAGATGCTTGCACCTTTTCATTATGTTGGCGTTGAGGACTATGAAGTAGATGGTGCAACGATTGACGAAACTACTAACTTGCGCAGACTGCTTGCGCCAGAGCGTGTTGATTATGTTTTAAAACAGTTGGATTACTATGGCTACTGCGGTTCACAAGCCAAAGGGCTGGTTTTTTGCAGTCGCCAAGAAGAAGCGCGTAAATTAGCGCAGGCTTTTTCAGAACGTAAGCATCCAGCAGTTGCTTTAACTAATGAAGATAGTGAAAAAAGAAGGCTGCAAGTAGTCAGGCAACTGGAACAGGGCAAAATTGATTACATTATTACCGTTGACCTCTTTAATGAAGGAATTGATATTCCGGCTTTAAATCAGATTATTATGCTCCGTAATACGCAGTCCAGCATTGTTTTTATCCAGCAGCTGGGTCGCGGCTTGCGTAAATATCCTGGTAAAGATTATGTGACTGTCATTGACTTTATTGGTAACTACAAAAATAATTATCTGATTCCGATCGCTTTGAATCAGGATGACAGTCGTTCGCAAGATAAGGCTCGCGAGGAAAGCATGCTTCCCAGCTTTATTGATGTTTCAACAATTAACTTCAGTCAAATTGCTTCTGCCCAAATTTTGGCTTCACTTGATAAGATTAAATTGGACAGCATCAAAGAATTACGTGAGTCTTATCAAGAACTAGCGCAAAAAATAGGACGTCCGCCTCTGTTATTTGATTTTTATCGTTATGGTTCAACCTCACCTATGGTTTTTGCGAATAACCATAGTCTTAAACATTATGGCGACTTCTTGATTAAAATGGGTGAACCTGTGAAGCTAAGTGATTATGAAGATGGCGTTTTGTCTTTTGTTACCAAGGAATTATTAAATGGGAAAAGACCACATGAACTAATACTATTGCAGCTGCTTTTAGAAAAAGACCAGGTTAGTCAAGAAGAATTTGAGCAAGTCTTGCATGATTATGGTGCTTACGTTAATGAAAAGGTCCTGACTTCAGTAGAAGATATTCTTTCTTTGAACTTTTTTGACATCAAACAAGGCAAGACAACGAAAAAAGACCAGTATGGCGGTCAACCTCTTATAGTCAAAATTGATTTGTTTGACTATTCATTAGCACCAATATTGGCACAATCTCTTAACCAAAATGAAACTTTTAGGAAATTATTTAGAGATGTGATTAAAACGGGTTTGGCACTTAATCAAGACTATGACAATCACAAACAATTTACCCTTTACCAGCAATATGATCGTAAAGATGTTTGTCGGTTGTTAAACTGGCCCAAAGATGTTTCCGCACCTATGTATGGCTATCGTGTAGACGAAAACGAAACGCCTATTTTTATTACTTATCAAAAAGATTCGACTAAAAAGCGCAATGCTTTGTACCATAATACGCTAGAAGACGGTCGCTGTTTGCGCTGGTATACGAGATCGCCCCGTCATCTAGAATCAGATGAAGTTCAGAGACTGCTTAATACTCCGCAGATGAAGCTGTTGCTTTTTGTTAAGAAGAGCGATGCGATTGGCAAGCAATTTTACTATTTAGGACAGGTAGATATTCAAAAGGATACGGTCAAGGAAGAATTACTGGGGCCAAAGAAAAAAGCTGCGGTAGGGATGAACTTGCTGCTAGAAAAGCCATTGAGTACAAAAATGTATGAGCTACTATTTGATGAATAAGAAAAAGTCTAAGAGTTGAACTTCTTAGACTTTTTGAGTTAGCAAAGAAAGTAATATTTTTAAATATTAAAAGGATTATTACAAAACAAAGGACCAACAAATCACGTTGATAAATGCTGATTTATTAGTCCTTTTGATATGTAAGTAGGAAATCACTTTAGCTAATTTTTTGATAAAAACCTAGCGCTCTACAAAAGTATTAGGTTTGATACGTTTCAGGATTTCGTATCCTACATCTTTTTGATCATTTTCATTATCGTTAGTTTGATTTAAAAACATAACAATTCCATTTTGATTATCAGCAGTTAGCTGCACCCAGGTGCCAAAATGCTGTCCCTTAAAGCTGCCATAGGCGTTTCTAATATTATCATTATTGTATAGGTACATTCCACCTGAATAGTTAACTACTTTGCTTTTTAGGTGAGTCAAATAATAGAAATCATCTTTATTTAAAACTGTGCCGTCTGTTAAGCCCACCTGAATCTTGTAATATTCTGCTGTGGTAGTAAAAAGATTGCCAGCACCAGGAATTTGTGAAACCAAGCTTTTTTTGAGATAAGTTGCTTTTTGATAGTTCTTACTCCCATTTGAATAGTATGAAATTGGATCAGTCATTTTCTTAGGGATGTTTTGGTAAAGATAAGTATTTTTCAAATTTAGCTTATCAATAATGCGGGTTTGCAAGTTATCTTCGTAAGACTTGCCTGTAACTTGCCTAATGATACCGGTGAGTAAAATATAGTTACTATTATTGTAGTGATAATTACCTATTATGTCAGATGCTGAGGCATTGATATTATTAACCACCCAGTTAATAGCATTGTCTTCTGAATAATTATAGCCTCTGTCTATTTCTGTTTTAGTAGCCATAATTCCAGAAGTATGGGTCAGCAGATTTCCTACAGTAATATTATCGGCATTCTTGAGGTTAGGGTACCAGCGAGATATTTTGGTGTATTGAGTAAATTCGTCTTTGGTGCCCTTGGTTTCATTAATTAGTTGAACTATCATTGCACCAGTAATTACTTTTTGCAGTGAAGCGGTGGGATAAACAATTTTGCTGCTGCCATTACCAATTCTTTTGCCATACCAGGCATAACCGTAGCTGATTGTTTGTGGAACCCCGTTTTGTACTACTGTGACTATGCCACGAACATTGTGCTTTTTAAAAGTATCTCTAACAAAATTGTACATTTCAGTCTGCTTATTATTAGTGGCAGTTGCTGCACTAACCTGACTGGTTGCAGTAACTAAAGGTGAGGCAGCAATAACTAGGGAAGCCACAATTGTAATAAATTTATGCTTCAAAATAATTCTTTTCTCCTTAAAATATAGTAGTATTATAAGACTTTAAAATTAATTTGGGGAATACGAAAAGATTAAATTTAGATAACGTTTGTAATTCGTCTGAAAATACTTTGTTTTATTATGACATTGAAAAGTGGTGCTTTTAACCATTTAAAACTCTCACAAAAGAATACCAAGGGTAATGCGAATGAAATATTTGGAAAAAGAGGTTTTACTTTTTCTTAAAAGTGCCAGATAGTTAAGGCTTTTTGGTTTTAACAGAAAAAATGATAAAAAAGACTTGCAAAAGATAAAAATAATTGCTAGTATTAATAACTGTCGTCGGGCAATGAGCCGCAAGGCAAGAGGCCTAAGAGGCAACACAAAAAATCGAGCAAAAGCAGTTGACAAAAGCGAGCTGCTTTAGTAAGATAATAAACGCTGTCGGGCAAGACGGCAAAAAGCTCCCAGAAAAAAGTGCTTGACAAAAGCGGCTGAATCTGGGAAAATAAAAAAGCTGTTTTAAAGAAGGCAGCAGGTAGTACCTTGAAAACTGAACAATGTTTTCGCAAAAATGTGCGGGTTTAACAGAACCCAAAACAAAAGAGCGAAGTCAATTTCGCAAGCAAATAAATCCGAGATGCGAATCTTGGAACGAATGAGCAAACATTCAAACAAACATTAAAAAAATGAGAGTTTGATCCTGGCTCAGGACGAACGCTGGCGGCGTGCCTAATACATGCAAGTCGAGCGAGCAATCTTAACGGAATACTTCGGTAGGAAGTCAAGAGCGCGAGCGGCGGATGGGTGAGTAACACGTGGGCAACCTGCCCTATAGCTTGGGATACCACTTGGAAACAGGTGCTAATACCAAATAAGCAGCAAGAGCGCATGCTCAAGCTGGGAAAGGCGGCTTTAAAGCTGTCACTACAGGATGGGCCCGCGGTGCATTAGCTAGTTGGCAAGGTAACGGCCTACCAAGGCGATGATGCATAGCCGAGTTGAGAGACTGACCGGCCACATTGGGACTGAGACACGGCCCAAACTCCTACGGGAGGCAGCAGTAGGGAATCTTCCACAATGGACGCAAGTCTGATGGAGCAACGCCGCGTGAGTGAAGAAGGTTTTCGGATCGTAAAGCTCTGTTGTTGGTGAAGAAGGACAGGGAAAGCAACTGGTCTCTGTTTGACGGTAATCAACCAGAAAGTCACGGCTAACTACGTGCCAGCAGCCGCGGTAATACGTAGGTGGCAAGCGTTGTCCGGATTTATTGGGCGTAAAGCGAACGCAGGCGGGAGAATAAGTCAGCTGTGAAAGCCCTCAGCTTAACTGGGGAACTGCAGCTGAAACTATTTTTCTTGAGTGCAGAAGAGGAGAGTGGAACTCCATGTGTAGCGGTGGAATGCGTAGATATATGGAAGAACACCAGTGGCGAAGGCGGCTCTCTGGTCTGTAACTGACGCTGAGGTTCGAAAGCATGGGTAGCGAACAGGATTAGATACCCTGGTAGTCCATGCCGTAAACGATGAGTGCTAAGTGTTGGGAGGTTTCCGCCTCTCAGTGCTGCAGCTAACGCATTAAGCACTCCGCCTGGGGAGTACGACCGCAAGGTTAAAACTCAAAGGAATTGACGGGGGCCCGCACAAGCGGTGGAGCATGTGGTTTAATTCGAAGCAACGCGAAGAACCTTACCAGGTCTTGACATCTAGTGCCAGTCCTAGAGATAGGATGTTTCCTTCGGGAACGCTAAGACAGGTGGTGCATGGCTGTCGTCAGCTCGTGTCGTGAGATGTTGGGTTAAGTCCCGCAACGAGCGCAACCCTTATTATTAGTTGCCAGCATTAAGTTGGGCACTCTAATGAGACTGCCGGTGACAAACCGGAGGAAGGTGGGGACGACGTCAAGTCATCATGCCCCTTATGACCTGGGCTACACACGTGCTACAATGGTTAGTACAACGAGCAGCGAACCTGCAAAGGCAAGCGAATCTCTGAAAGCTAATCTCAGTTCGGATTGCACTCTGCAACTCGAGTGCATGAAGCTGGAATCGCTAGTAATCGCGGATCAGCACGCCGCGGTGAATACGTTCCCGGGCCTTGTACACACCGCCCGTCACACCATGAGAGTCTGTAATGCCCAAAGCCGGTAGGATAACCTGCAAAGGAGTCAGCCGTCTAAGGCAGGACAGATGATTAGGGTGAAGTCGTAACAAGGTAGCCGTAGGAGAACCTGCGGCTGGATCACCTCCTTTCTAAGGAAAGAGCAAGCCGAGACGGAGAGCAGGAATGCTAAGAGAAGTCCGGCGAGCGCACGGAAGCACATGAGTAGGGAAGACATTGTTTAGTTTTGAGGGTAATACCTCAAACGAGTTAGTACATTGAAAACTGAATATAATCCAAGAAAAAACCGAGAAACAATCAAAAGAGAAGAGATTGCCAAAGAGCGACCGAGAGAGTATCTTGAGTAAGGTCAAGTAAAGAAGGGCGCACGGTGAATGCCTAGGCACAATGAGGCGAAGAAGGACGTGACGAACCACGAAAGGCTTCGGGGAGCGGTAAGTACGCAGCGATCCGGAGACATCCGAATGGGGGAACCCAATGCATGCAGATGCATTACCAGGCGGTGAACAAATAGCCGTATGGGGCAAGACGCAGCGAACTGAAACATCTAAGTAGCTGCAGGAAGAGAAAGAAAAATCGATTTCCTTAGTAGCGGCGAGCGAAGAGGAAAGAGCCCAAACCAGATGATTTATCATTTGGGGTTGTAGGACTGCAATAAGGCAGCGCAAAGGATAGCAGAATTATCTGGGAAGGTAAGCCAGAGAGGGTGAGAGCCCCGTAAGCGAAATCCGGAGCGCGCCGAGCAGGATCCTGAGTAGGTCGGGACACGAGGAATCCCGATTGAAGCAGCGAGGACCATCTCGCAAGGCTAAATACTACATTGTGACCGATAGTGAACCAGTACCGTGAGGGAAAGGTGAAAAGAACCCCGGGAGGGGAGTGAAAGAGAACCTGAAACCGTGTGCCTACAAATAGTCAAAGCCCATTAAAGGGTGATGGCGTGCCTTTTGTAGAATGAACCGGCGAGTTACGTTAGCTAGCGAGGTTAAGTCAGAAAAGACGGAGCCGGAGCGAAAGCGAGTCTGAAGAGGGCGCAGCAGTTAGCTGACGTAGACCCGAAACCAAGTGACCTACCCATGACCAGGTTGAAGGTGCGGTAAAGCGCACTGGAGGACCGAACCCACGTAAGTTAAAAATTGCGGGGATGAGTTGCGGGTAGCGGTGAAATTCCAAACGAACTTGGAGATAGCTGGTTCTCTCCGAAATAGCTTTAGGGCTAGCCTGGTGCCAGGACGATCATGGAGGTAGAGCACTGTTTGGACGAAGGGCCCGTCAGGGGTTACTGAATTCAGATAAACTGCGAATTCCAGAGATCGGGGCACTGGAGTCAGACTGCGAGTGATAAGATCCGTAGTCGAAAGGGAAACAGCCCAGATCACCAGTTAAGGTCCCCAAATCTATGCTAAGTGGAAAAGGATGTGGAGTTGCGTAGACAACTAGGATGTTGGCTCAGAAGCAGCCATCATTAAAAGAGTGCGTAATAGCTCACTAGTCGAGTGACGCTGCGCCGAAAATTTACCGGGGCTAAGCATAGTACCGAAACTGTGGATGTGCAGGAATGCACGTGGTAGGAGAGCGTTCTAAATGCGGCGAAGCTTAACTGAGAAGATAAGTGGAGCGTTTAGAAGTGAGAATGCCGGTATGAGTAGCGCAAGACAGGTGAGAATCCTGTCCGCCGAAAGACTAAGGTTTCCTGGGGCAGGCTCGTCCGCCCAGGGTAAGTCGGGACCTAAGGCAAGGCCGAAAGGCGTAGTCGATGGACAACAGGTAGAAATTCCTGTACTGCGCAGCTTCGTTAACAGCGAAGGAGGGACGCAGGAGGCAAAGAACGCATGGCGCTGGAAGCCATGTTCAAGCGTTAAGTGTGGTAATGAGTCAAATGCTTGTTGCCGAAAAGCACAAGGCGTGATGAGGAGCGAAATCAAAGTAGCGAAGGTTCAAGCGTCACACTGCCAAGAAAAGCTTCTAGCGAGAAGCTGCGTACCCGTACCGCAAACCGACACAGGTAGTCGAGTGGAGAACACTCAGGTGAGCGAGAGAACTCTCGTTAAGGAACTCGGCAAAATCGCCCCGTAACTTCGGGAGAAGGGGTGCTGGTGCAAAAGCCAGCCGCAGTGAATAGGCCCAAACAACTGTTTATCAAAAACACAGGTCTCTGCCAAGTCGTAAGACGACGTATAGGGGCTGACACCTGCCCGGTGCTGGAAGGTTAAGGAGAGCTGTTAGCGCAAGCGAAGCAGCGAACTGAAGCCCCAGTAAACGGCGGCCGTAACTATAACGGTCCTAAGGTAGCGAAATTCCTTGTCGGGTAAGTTCCGACCTGCACGAAAGGTGTAATGATTTGGGCACTGTCTCAACGAGAGACTCGGTGAAATTATAATACCCGTGAAGATGCGGGTTACCCGCGACAGGACGGAAAGACCCCATGGAGCTTTACTGCAATTTGATATTGGGCAGCTGTTAAACATGTACAGGATAGGTAGGAGCCGGAGAAGATAGCACGCCAGTGTTATCGGAGGCAATGTTGGGATACTACCCTTGTTTGATGGCTGCTCTAACCAGGGCCTCTAAGCGAGGCATGGGACAGTGTCAGACGGGCAGTTTGACTGGGGCGGTCGCCTCCTAAAGCGTAACGGAGGCGCCCAAAGGTTCCCTCAGAATGGTTGGAAATCATTCACAGAGTGCAAAGGTATAAGGGAGCTTGACTGCGAGAGCGACAACTCGAGCAGGGACGAAAGTCGGGCTTAGTGATCTGGTGGCACCGCATGGAAGGGCCATCACTCAACGGATAAAAGCTACCCTGGGGATAACAGGCTTATCTCCCCCAAGAGTTCACATCGACGGGGAGGTTTGGCACCTCGATGTCGGCTCGTCGCATCCTGGGGCTGAAGTCGGTCCCAAGGGTTGGGCTGTTCGCCCATTAAAGCGGCACGCGAGCTGGGTTCAGAACGTCGTGAGACAGTTCGGTCCCTATCCGTCGTGGGCGTAGGAAATTTGCGAGGAGCTGTCCTTAGTACGAGAGGACCGGGATGGACATACCGCTGGTGTACCAGTTGTCTTGCCAAAGGCATCGCTGGGTAGCTAAGTATGGCCGGGATAAGCGCTGAAAGCATCTAAGTGCGAAGCCCCCCTCAAGATGAGATTTCCCATACGCAAGTAGTAAGACACCTCAAAGACTAAGAGGTAGATAGGCTGGGAGTGGAAGAGCCGCGAGGCTTGGAGCGGACCAGTACTAATCAGTCGAGGACTTGACCAGAGCTTGAAGGCAATCAAGGTTTTTGAAAAGAGGATTATATTTAGTTTTGAGCGTAGAAGCTCAAAGAGAGAGAAAAAGTACGGTGGCAAGAGCAAGAAGGAAACACCTGTAACCATGCCGAACACAGCAGTTAAGCTTCTTCACGCCGAGAGTAGTTGGTGGGAGACTGCCTGCGAGGGTAGGACGCTGCCGTGCTTTTTAGCAATCCGGCTTAGCTCAGTTGGTAGAGCGCTTGACTGTTAATCAAGATGTCGTCAGTTCGAGTCTGACAGCCGGAGCGAGCAAAGAGAGAAAAGAGGACCTGCGGGTTCTCTTTTTTTGTGCTTAAATTTAATAATTAACTTATATTTGGTTCAATCTTTAGTTTCTTAAATGCTGAAATTAAATTCTTAAGTCCGGGTTTCAGTTTTTGCCCATGTTTAACTGCAATAAAATATTTAATTTGAATCAAATTATGATCAACTGGAAGTAAGTTAATAGGTGTTTGAGCCATTCGCTTGATAATGCTGGCAGCTGAAATAGTTAGTCCTACTCCTTTTATTGCTAAATTAGTTGCAGTAATAATACTGCTGCTTTCCAATATAATATTAGGTTTGATATGAAATTTCTGAAATGCACCATTAACTTGATGACGGATTGCAGAATTGCTTGAACTAACAACGAACGGCTCTTGTAAAATGTCTTTAATATCATATTCATTTGGCTCAAGTATAAATCGACCTTTTTTAAAGTATTTTGATCTTGGTGAAATGATTACAAAATAGTTTTCTCCACCGTTAACATAAAAATCCAATCCTTGATTAAGAGACTCAGGTGTTTGACCCAGATAACAATCAATTTGCTCATGTAAAAGATGAGCTTCACTTACTCTAGGAAAGTTTTCTGATAGCTGAATTTTAATATTTGGATGTGTAAACATAAAGTGAGGTAAAAGCTCTGGCAATAAAAATGTCCCCAGGCTTTCTAAAACTCCGATCCGGATTAATTCTTTATTCGGTGATGCATAGGGAATTAACTGTTCAGCTAACTTTTGCTTGTTACTAATTTTTGTTTCCAGATAATTGTAATAAATTACCCCAGCTTCCGTTAATGTAAATGGGATAGTCTCACGATTAATTATTTCAGTTCCCAATTTATGTTCAATTCGCTTAATTAGTTGAGTCAAATATGGCTGTGATATATATAGTTCACTAGCCGCTCTAGTAAAATTACTTTCTTTTAATAGCACATCAATAAAATGTAAGACAGTTTCAGAATTATTCATATTTTGCCTCCAATAACAATTTTATTATAGCCCGTTTACTAGAAAACTATTTCATTTTAATCAGAAAAGTTAGTAAAATTTAACTAATGAGCACTGAAAGAAAGGAAGTATATTAATGATGAAATCAGGAACTTATGAAGTAAAAGCTAAGGGTCATGGTTCTAGTTTTATGCCTATGAAGGTGAAACTTTCTGAAGACAAAATCAAGGAAATAAATATTGATTCCAGTGGCGAAACTGCTGGAGTAGCAGATGAGGTCTTTAAACGTCTGCCCAAGCAAATTATTGCTAATCAAACCTTAAATGTTGATGCTGTTAGTGGAGCTACAATTTCCAGTCATGGCGTGATAGATGGTGTGGCTCAGGCGATTACAAAAGCTGGTGGAGATGCACAAGAATGGCTTAACAGACCAAAGCCAAAAACTGCTAATGCTTCTGACAGAGAATACCAAACTGACGTTGTAGTTATTGGTGCCGGTGGTGCTGGTCTGACTGCAGCTGCTAGAACAATTCAAAATGGTAAAAAAACAATTGTACTGGAAAAATTCCCTCAAATTGGTGGTAATACCACCAGAGCGGGTGGACCTTTAAATGCTGCTGAACCTGAGTGGCAAAATCAATTTAAAGCTTTGCCGGGTGAAAAAGAAAGTTTGGAAAAATTAGCTGCAACTCCAATTGATGAAATTGATCCAGAATATCGTGATGACTTTAAAGAACTGCAAAAGCAAATTAAGGCTTATGTAGATTCTGGTAAAAATTATTTGTTTGATTCAGTATTGTTGCATGAAATACAAACTTATTTAGGTGGTAAAAGAACTGACCTAAATGGTAATGAAATTCATGGTAATTATGCTTTGGTTACTGAGCTTGTCAATAACGTACTTGATTCAGTTAAGTGGTTGACTGATTTAGGCGTAAAGTTTGATCGCTCTGATGTTACTATGCCGGTTGGTGCTTTATGGCGTCGCGGTCATAAGCCAGTTGAGCCTATGGGCTATGCCTTTATTCACGTTTTGGGTGATTGGGTAAAAGCTCATGGTGCTACAGTTTTAACTGAAACCCGCGCCCAACATTTAATTATTGAAAATGGTAAAGTCACTGGTGTTATAGCTCAAAGTAGTGATGGCAGTAAAGTTACCATTCATGCGCAAAAAGTGATTTTAACTTCTGGCGGTTTTGGTGCAAACACTAAAATGGTGCAAAATTATAACACTTATTGGAAACACATTGATGATGATATTGCTACTACTAATTCGCCAGCAATTACTGGTGACGGCATTGCCTTAGGTCAAGAGGCTGGTGCTGATTTAGTGGGTATGGGCTTTATTCAATTAATGCCAGTTTCTGATCCTAAGACTGGTGAATTATTTACTGGTATTCAAACTCCACCCGAAAACTTTATTATGGTCAATCAAAAAGGTGAACGTTTTGTAAACGAGTTCGCTGAGCGTGACACTTTAGCTAAAGCTGCAATTGCTAATGGAACTTTATTTTATTTAATTGCAGACGATAAAATTAAAAAGACAGCCTACAACACCACAGAAGAATCACTCGAAGCTCAAGTTAAGGCGGGCACTCTTTTAAAAGCTGATACATTAGAAGAATTAGCTGAAAAAGCCGATATGGATCCTGCTACTTTGGTCGATACTATTAAAAAATATAATTCATATGTTGATGCAGGTAATGATCCAGAATTTGGTAAGAGTGCGTTTAACCTTAAATGTGAAGTTGCGCCGTTTTACGCTACCCCGCGTAAGCCGGCTATTCACCATACAATGGGCGGCTTGAAGATCAATCCGAAAGCACAGGTATTAGATAAAGATGATCAAGTAATTACCGGTCTTTATGCAGCAGGGGAAGTTGCCGGTGGATTACATGCCGGTAATCGTCTAGGTGGTAATTCACTAGCTGATATCTTTACTTTTGGTCGGATTGCTGCTGACAATGCCTGCAGTGAAATTGCAGATAATGATGCAGTGACAGGTGCATCAAAGGAATAAATATTATTTTGATTTTAAAAAGGAAGGCTCGTGCCTTCCTTTTTTATATGTATCCACGTTCTAGAGCTACAAAAATGGTAACAATTAACAAATCTGCACAGCCGCCTAAACTATAATTGTGTTCTAGACAGTCATCATTTAATTTTTGCAGACATTTTTTCCCAGCTGGAGAAGCATAACCACCTAAATCTAGGTATTTTGTGGCCATTTGATGTAGCCAGTTAGTTACATTATAATTTCCAGCTCGCTTAATCAAATTACTGTCAACCGTAACTGTTGCTATTTTCATTAAAGTATCAAGGAATCTCGTTTGGAACGTTCCCTTATTGTTTTTTAAAAAAGGTAAAGCTACTTCACGTACAATGGGATAGCCTCGTTCAGCTTGAGCACGAGCCCCGCCAATATGATACTGTTCAAACTCTTTTTCACCTGCTGTTTTTAACTCATTATTTTGAATCAGATCATGCTGTACAAGTCCTTTACACATCTTGCTGATAGTCAGAAATAGTTCAGTATTGTTTGTCATACTGTAGCTTTCAGCACAAACAAAAATGCCTAGAGCAAAAATTGCCCCCTTATGTGTATTAGCGCCGTGCGTTGCAGCAAACATTTCTTTTTCAGCAGTAATGCCTCTTTGTCTTAATTGCTGAAACATTTGCGTTAAATCAGTCGACTGAAAGTTTTGCCCAATTTCAACAGCAGCAGCAAAATATTCCTCTAAACTTAAACTGCTGTCAATAAAAGTATAAATATTCATATCGGGATGCGGGCCTTGGCTGATAGGGTCTACTAAACCAGGTTTTGGTGCGGTAACAACTTCATATAAGAGTGAGCGTAGAGCATTTTTTGTAATTGAATTAGTCATATGTATAAATTTAATTGTTATTAGTTAATTCTGCAATAATTTGGTGAGCAGTTTTAATAGTTTTGATGTTATAACTGTCTGCTGCAATATCAGTATACCCTATTTCAAGATTACCTTCTGCCATACCGTTTATTAATCCCTGATAACCGTCTGCAGCAGTAAAAATTTGCTTCCCGTCTTCGTTATCCTGTGTTAGTTTTGCCAGTTTTTGGGGCAATTTTCCAGTCAAAGAATAGATAGTCCGCGAGTTCATTTTAAAACTAATTAATTCTTGGGCTTGCGCATTTATAATTTTGTCTTTGATTATTGGTGAAGTTGGAGCTTCTTTAGCAAGTGCAAAAACTGTCTTAAGAAAAACTCCTTGTGCACCTTTTCTTAATGCGTCTTTCAAAACATGCGAGTTAGTAGTATCATACCCAGCTAAAACTGGTGTTTTTCCTGCTTGATGAACAAAACTTGCCAGCTCGGTGTTACTTTTGCAGATTAAAATGTCAATACCATTACTTTGAGCTGCACTAATATCATTAATTTTATTAATAATTTGCATAATTTTAATGCCATTATTATGTAACAAATTTACCCATGCTTTAGATGCAACTTTACCAAAATCTTCAAACAGTGCAACAGTCAACCTTCTTTTACGCATTAATTCTACTAATTCGGTTGCTCTATGATCATCTTCCGGGTTAGATGAGGTGCTGGCAATTTCCACTCCAAAAGGCCTAAAGGTATTAGACAGAGTTTGATCAATTTGCTCATTCATTAAGTTTCTTTCTGTCATGGCATCAAGCAAAGAATTGTTGCTAATAGTACCTATTTTATTTGAATTAGAAATAGAAGCGCTTGAAGTTGCGTCACTTCTAACCTTATATCCTGCATTAATACCTAAGATGCCCAGAGCACCAGATTCTGAAATAGCAGCAACTAGTTTGCCATCTGTTAAGGTGTGGATAGGTTCGTGAACAATAGGGTAATTTGTTCCCAATAATTGACAAATTTTATTCATTAGTTTTATACCTTTTTAAAATCTTATTTGACAGGAATACTATCGACAATTTTCTGAATATCTGGTTTATGACTTTTAAGAAAGTCAATAAAATCAACTATTTCTGGTGAAAAGTTTTGACTTGAATCATACACCAGGTAAACCTGACGAGTATTTTTGGGCAAGTCAAGCTTGATGATGTGGATGTCGAAACCGCTCAAATAAATAGTTTTTGCCACTACACCAACGATATCGTTGGTCAAAACTTGTCCTGCAATTGCCAGCTCATCATGAAGCCTGTTCGTAATATTCAGATCAGAGGCATTGGCCAGTAAAGCATTAGTGATGTCTTTTCCAATCTGAATTTTTTTAGAGTAGGTAATAATTGACTCACCTTGTAATTCTTCGGGCGAGATTTCATTTATTTTTGCCAGGTTATTTTCCTTTGAAACAATGGCAATGATTTCTTCAGTGTAAAGGGGAATATAAGTAAAATAACTAAATTCTGGTACGAATGAGGAAATTCCAATATCATACCAGCCATTTTTGATGCCTTCGCAAATCTGATATGAAGGGTTATCGTGGTATATAAAATGAGGTGAAATATTACTTTCTTGTTGATATTCCTTAGTTAAGTTAGGCAAAATAGTTCCAATTGCAGTGGGTATACCAGCAATATGGATATTGCCTTCATCCTGACTGATACGCTGTTCAATTTTCTTTTTACCACGATCTAAAGAGTCTAAAGACTTGGTAACAGTATCGTAAAAGATACGTCCATATTCAGTTAATTGCACGTAATGACCGTTGTGTTTAAACAGTTTGCAGTGTAATTCTTTTTCAAGTTGTTTAATCGATACTGAGAGGGTAGGCTGACTGATAAATAAGCTATCTGCTGCTTTAGTGTATTGTTTTTGATCTGCCAATTCACGAAAATAGTAAAGTTGATTTAGATTCATGATATTACCTCAAAAATTATTTTAATATTCAATACCTATATAAATAAATGCTATACCTATTTTTGATAAAACGCTTACAAAAATTATTTATAATAATATTGATAAAATTAATATTAGTTTATTAGTGTTGATTTTATAGTGATTTGACTCCCGATATTTGGTGAGTCTTTTTAATTTGTACAGTTAATAATGCTAAGAATCCCGCCTTTTTTAATATATTTAGCCATAAAGGTATTTATAAAATTAATAGTTATGACTTTGTTATCAATTTTACAATCTAAACTTTTTAAAACATAATACAACTGTTGATAGAAAAACGCTTTCAGAAGCATTTACTAAAAGTTAAAAAGGAGATTGTATTATGACAGAACAAAAGAAGTTGCATGTATTACCAGCATATGAAGAAACTCCAATTATGCACAAAACTAAACCGGGTGAATCAATGCCTGAAGAAGACTTTGAAAACTACTTAAAAGAAATTCGCCACTTGGCACAAAACGAGTTTGACAGGATGACCCCATACATAGAAGAAAATCGCAAGTTTCCGCAAGACTTTTTCCCAATTGCAATTAAGCATGATTTATATCGTTTTGCACTGCCTAAAGAATACGGCGGCTGGGGTCTTAGTGAAAAACAAATTCTGCAAGTTCAAGAGGAATTTTCAAGAACTCAGGGTGGAATTAGAATGCACTTGCACCATGCTTCAGATATGAACTGGCGGATTTTGGATAATTTTGGTAGTCAAGAACTTAAAGATAAGTATATGAACAAGTTCCAAGACAAATCAATCTATGCTAATTTTGCTTTAACCGAAAAGAGTGGTGGTACTGGAGCAGACCTTCATACTTTAGCTGTTAAGGACGGCGATGACTGGGTAATCAACGGTGAAAAAACATTGATTTCTCATGCAGATGTTGCAGACTTTACCTACTTAATTGTAGTTACTGACCCAGATAAAGAAGGAGATGAAAGATTATCAGCTTTCTTTGTTCCAACAAATACACCGGGATTTGAATCCAACGAAATGCCTTTAATGATGGGCTGTCGTGGTGCTGGACACGCTGATTTGAAGTTCACTAATATGAGAGTACCTGATAAGTATATGCTTGGCAAGAGAGGAGAGGGTATGAAAGTAGCTATTTCTTCGCTTTCACTTTCTCGTGCCCATATTGCTGACTCCAACTTAGGTATGGCTCAACGGATGTTAGAAATGTCCATTGCTTATTCTAAGGATCGTGTAACTTTTGGTAAGCCACTGTGTAAACGGCAATCAATCATTTTTGAAATTGCTGACATGGGGGCACGCATTCATGCTCTTAGATTAATGCTATGGGACTTGGCAAAAGATTATGACGAAGGAAAGGATATTACTAAGAAAGCTTCTCTAGCCAAACTGGAAAGCATCAATACTGTCAAATTAGTTTCTGATTACATGCTTGAAATTTTCGGTGGTATTGGCTACTTCCAGGACAATCCTTATGGACCTGCTGAAAGACTTTACCGTGATTGTCGTGCTATGTGGTTAGAAGAAGGACCTCGTTCCGTTCAAAGATTAACTGCAGGTCGTTTATTAATTAAAGACGGTGGCAATACACCAATAACAAGTCTTTAAGGCAATCAATTAAATTAATTTGAGTAAATCAGGGAGGGCTGAATCTAAAACTTACTTTGCAAGGTTCAATCCTCTTTGTTGTATATAGTTTTGGAGAAAAAGATGGCTAACGAAATATTATCAGGAATAAGAGTTATTGATCTCACACAATTTTTGGCAGCTCCAACCGTAGGACGAGTCCTTGGCGAATGGGGAGCTGATGTAATTAAAGTTGAAGCTCCTAAAGGTGATGCTGGACGGACCCAAGGTGCAGTTTTTGGCATGAAGTATGAAGATGATGAAAATTTGGGCTTTGATGTTTCTAATATGAATAAAAGATTCATCACTTTGAACATGAAAACTCCTGCAGGGATGCAAGCCTTTAAAGACTTATTAAAAACCGCAGATGTATTTTTAACATCTGTGAGGACAAAGAGCTTAGCTCATATGGGAATCACTTGGGAAGGACTGCATAAAGAATTTCCTAAATTAGTGTTTGCACAAGATCGCGGCTATGGTGAATTTGGCCCTAAAAAAGATTCTGCTGGCTATGATGCAACTGCTTATCAAGCACGTGGTGGAGTTCAAGGAACAACGGTAGATAAAGGAGGGAATCCATATAATCCAGTAAATGGCTATGGTGATTTCCAAGTATCAATGACCTTGGCAGCAGGTATTTGTGCAGCTTTACTGAGAGCCCAAAGAACCGGGAAGGGTGATAAGGTTGTTGTTAACTTGAATCACGCAGCGATTTTTATGCAAAATATCGCTATGGTTTCTGCACAATATGGCAATGTATATCCTAAGAGTCGTAAAGAGGTTACTAATCCATTTAATGATACCTATAAAACTTCTGATGATCGCTGGTTCGTACTATGTGTTCCTGAATATGACCGTGATTTTGACAAAGTAATGCATGACATTGGTCGTGATGATGAAAAAGGCGATGAAAGATATAACAAAATGGACACTTTGAATGCTAATGGTACCAGCAATGAAGTGATTGCCATTTTAGAAGACGCTTTTAAGAAAAAACCGTTGCAGTATTGGATAGACCTCTTTAATAAGGAAGACTTACCACTTGAAGCTTGTCAGATACCAACGGAAATATACCAAGATCCTGAGGCTTTGGATAATGATGAAATTAGACTGATGGAATTTCCATCCGGAAATAAGAGATTTATTCCCACTAATCCAGTACGCTTTTCGTCTCAAGGCAAGCCTACGCTAACTCCTTCTCGTGCTCAGGGATCTGATACACGCGAAGTACTCAAAGATGAGTTAGGCTACAGTGATGAAAAAATCAGTGAGATGTTTGCCAGTGGTGCTGCCAGTGGCCTGCGTCATATAGGAGACCCAATTAAATAGGTATTAAAATGACATTACTTTATACACAAGCACAAAAAGAATATATTCATTTAGCACAAGAATTTGGTGATCGGTATCTAACCCCTGAAATTATTAAGAAATACGATTTAAAAGGTGATTGTCCTTCCAGCTTGTTTGAGCCTGCAATTAAAATTGGCCTTCATATGCTTGAGATCCCTAGGGAATATGGTGGTGCTGGCCTTTCTTATGAAGATTCTGCCCTCGTTTTTGAAAAACTGGCTGAATATGATGCAGGTTATGCACTGACTTTAATTACTTCATTTGTTGCACTGCGGTGCGTAATGTTAGCTGGTACTGAAGAACAAGCACAAAGATTTGCCGATGTCATCAGACCTGGTCGTTTTGCTGCCTTTACAATGTCAGAAGCTGATGCTGGTTCTGACGCAGGTTCTGTGAAAGCAACAGCTGTTCGGCAAGGCAATGAATATATTTTAAACGGAAATAAAGCTTTTGCTACTAATGGTGGAATTGCAGATATTTTTATTGGAATTTTTAGAACTTCTAATAATGGTAATCATGGCTTATCTGCTTTCATGATTGATAAAAATACGCCAGGTATTTGGGTAGGAAAGCATGAAGATAAAATGGGACTGCGTTTATCAAATACAGTACCGTTAGGATTTAAAAATGTACACGTGCCAGCCGAAAATCTGATTGGCCAAGAAGGAAGAGGGATTAATATTGCGTTAAACAGCCTTAACCTCTCACGTGCTTATGTTTCTACTTTGACCGTTGGTGTTATGCAACGGGCACTTAATGAAGCTGCCAAATATGCCAATCAGCGTGAACAATTTAATCAACCGATTTCTCAATTTGAATCTGTGCAAAATATGCTTGCTAATATGGCAACGGCAGTAGAAACAGCCCGCTTATTAGTCAACAACACAATGAAAATGATGGATAAAGATTTATCTGTACGTCAAGAAGGTGCAATGACCAAGCTTTATGTGACTGATGTAGCACAAAAAGTAACTTCTGATGCAGTTCAGATTCTTGGTGGTTACGGTTATACCCGAGCTTATCCGGTTGAAAAGCTAATGCGTGATGTCAAAGGATTTCAAATTCTGGAAGGAACTAATGAAATTCAGAGAATGACAATTGCACGTGAAGTTAGCAAAAAATATCTGGACTAGGAGGCTACTATAATGAAAATCGCATTAATTGCCAAAGCTGAAGCAGATAATCCTAAAACTTATACTTCTCATAAGAACAAAGTAACTTATCATCCAGAAAATTTATTTCTGAGTGAAGAAGATAAAAGTGCCCTAGAGTTTGCCCTGCAATTAACAGAGTTAAAAAACGGTGCTATTGATGTTTATACGTTTGAACAGGGAGAAGCAGCCGAACGGATTTTGCATGAAGCACTGGCTATGGGAGCATCAACAGCTACTAAAATTTCAGCGGGTAATATCAATGATCCTTTACTGCAAAATAAAATTGCAAGTGAATTTGTCCATTACTTAAAAGAAAATAATGAAAATTACGACTTGATTTTAACAGGAAAAACAACATCTTCAGCTTTTCCGGCTGCTATTGCTGCAGGATTAGGAATAGCATTTTATGACTATGTTTCTATGATTGATACTTCCCTCAATTATGAAATGAAACTTGAAAAAGGCAAAATTACCGGGCAATGTGTCTTGCCAGCTGTAATTGCCACGTTAGATTCAATCAATGTGCCACGCCTTGCTAGTTTCACGTCGTTAAGTACAGCAATAAATTCAAGTATTAATAACGTAAGTTTTAAAACTAGCGATGAAGGCGTTACAAGTGAAATTGTAGCTAAACCAGTTAAAAATGAAAAAACTATTTTCAATCTGGAGCAAGATCCTAAAGCTACGCAAAAACTGGTTGAAATACTTAAGCAAAATGGGATGTTGAGGTAGAAAAATGGTACCAATTTATTATATTCAGTTAGAAGATAAGAATATTGATGAAGGTCATAACAGTAATAACTTAGCAGGTCTTGACAGCAATTTTAAAGGTAAGAAAGAAGTACTGGTTTTCAGTAATCATGCTACTGAAATTAAGGATAAATATGCTTCTTCAGGAGTCAAGACTACCATATACCAAAATGAGAATTTTAGTGTGACAAACTTGCCAGATGTGACTAATACCCTTAGAAAAATTTTTGTCGATAAGGCAAATAGTTTAATAGTATTTGATAAGAGTAATTTAGGTAATAGTCTTGGCAGTCAATTAGCTGCTGTACTAAATGTCCCATTTATTTATAATGCCAAAGATATTTGCTGTGATCAAGATCATATAATAGTTAATCAGGATATCGGCAAAACACAAGCCTTAAGAAAAGTCACACTTGATGACAAGGCGGTAATATCTCTTTCTTGCAATGGTGTCGTAAGCCATAGTAAGAATGAAGTTGACATAATTGACTGGGAATGTGCAGGAACTAATGCAGCCGCATATGTACCCGAAGCTAACTCTGACAATGATTTGGCATATGCAAAAGTGATTGTAGCTGGTGGTAAAGGTCTGGGTTCTCCAGATAAATTTAAACCGTTAGCTACTTTAGCCCAAAAATTAAATGCCAGCGTGGGGGCAACTAAGGCAGTTACAGATCAAGGCTGGATTGATAAGAACCGCATGATTGGAATATCGAATTTGTCTGTTGCACCAGATGTTTACTATGCTTTTGGCATTTCGGGAGCTGTCCAGCACACTGCGGGAATGACTAAATCAAAATGTGTCATTGCTGTCAATACTGATGAAGCAGCACCAATTTTTAAATTAGCAAATTATGGCATTGTTGGGGATGCTAACCAAGTAATAAAGCAATTAAATGAGCTTTTGTAAGGTAAAAAAATGACTTCTAGCAAAAAGGTGCAAACCTTAAATGATTTATGGCAGGAGCGCTTAAAGCAAAGTGCTCAAAGTACTTTTGTCACTGAAGATGGTCGTAAATACAGTTATCAAGAAATAGATTTTTTAGCCAATAAGCAGATGGAGTTGCTTCGGAATAATGGCATCAAGAAAGGTGATTTAATTGCAATTCAGTTCGAACTGGATCTAGCAAATATTGTAACGGTTATTGCATGTATCAAAATGGGAGTGGTTATTAATCCACTAAACCCGCATTTTGATATTGATGAGATTAATAGCATGATTAACAGGTTTAAGCCATATGCTATCATTTCGCAAAAATCCGTGCGTGGTCGTGACACTCTTAGTAATATTGCTAATTTGGATAATTATCAGACTAAAAAAATCGCGGACCTAGTATTCTTTACCAGAAAAAAGCATTTACCATCTGAATTTATTGGAGGTGACGGATCAGATACTCCTGCACTGGTTCTCAATACTTCGGGTACTAGTGGACTTTATAAAGGTGTAGTTTTAACCAATAAAAATATTATTAGTGCAGAAAGTGCATATAATGATGCTTTTAGCATTACTAAAAATGATATGACTTTAATTCTTTCGGGGATGTATCATGCAATTGGATTTCATCATGGCTTAATTTCAACGATTATGGCAGGAAGTCACTTGGCAATAATTAAACATTATAATATTGAACAAGTGGCAAAAATGCTTGAAGAAGAACCAATTACATATATTGATAGTTTGCCTACAATTATGTATGATCTGCTATTTAAAGTTCAAAATTTGGGTAAGCTGCGGATGCTCATTTGTGGTGGTGACAAAATTAAAGAAAGCATTTTAGTTCAGGCTAAAAAAAGAAATATTCCCCTTTACAACTGTTATGGTCTGACAGAAGCCGTTCCATTTAGTTATACTCCTCAAGATTATTATTTAAGTAAAGGTGCAATGACAACGGCAGTCAAGCCAATGACCAATATTAAAGTCAGACTTGTAAAGAACAAAAATATAATTACAGATAGCAACAAGCAAGGACAAATTGAAGTTGCAGGACCGATAATTTTTAAGTGTTATTTGGCTGATCCTGAAAAAACAGCTAAAGCATTTGACGGTGAATGGTTTGTTACTGGAGATGTTGGCCATTATAATGAAGATAACTTATTGGAAATAGATGGACGCAATAGCGATAAAATTATTCGTGGTGGTGAAAATATTTCCGCTCATATGGTAGAAGACAAGATCAAGGGTTGCCAAAATATTGAAGAAGTAGCCGTTTTAGGAGTCCCAGACGTCCGTTTAGGACAGAGAATTGGTGCCTTTATTGTTCTAAATCATGGCCAAAAAGTATTAACCAAAGCGGAGCTGATTTCAGAATTAGAAAAGCAGCACGTTGATAAGAAATTATGGCCTGAAAAGTTATGGGTTGTTGATTCATTACCAAAAACGTCAAATGGCAAAATAAAGAAGTATCTTTTAAAAAATTGGCTGGAAGGTAAAAAAGTAAATGAAGAATAAATTTTTTAAACGTCAAATGGCAGATTATTTTGTAACTCCAAGGATGCTTAACCATATGGAAATTACTCATGGTGGTACGCTCTTAGATAATGCAGACTCAGCAATGGGCTTGTTTGCAAATTCATATTGTCATACACGTACGTTAACTGGACGAATAGATAAATTTATTTTTCACAAAAAAAGTTATGCCGGTGATCATATTTGCTTTTGCGTAACTTTATTAAAAACGACAGCAAAGACAATGACTATTTATGCGGAAGTGAATAGAATTTCTCTTGATAATTTAAGTTCGGAATTAATCGGTGAAGCGGTATTTACCTATGTTGCAGTTAATGCAAGCTTGGAGCCGATCTCAGGTTCTATTGAGCAGTACCATGTTACTGATGCAGAAGAAAAAGAATATATTGAGTCAGTCAAAAAGAGATTTGGCATTAAATAGGATTGTTTTTGAGTTGGGGTCCTAGTTTAATTTTTTATTAGCATAAATATTAATTTTAACTATTTAAGTATTAAATTATTTAATAAATGATGAGCCGAGTTAAAGCTATTAATTTTAAAGTAAACAACAAAATCTAGATTCTAACTTTTTTATAAAGCAATAAAGCATTGATATACCAGTGCTTGTGATTATAGGTATTATTTATAATTGCGCAATCATAAATAATTATTCATATCCATTTTAATAAGATATATTTATTTATGAAATTATTAGCAAATCTTAACTTTGAAAGGTAAAGCTATGAAAAAAGAAAAAAAGTATGTTGGCGTTGCTGCCTCCGTGTACATCCATTTTGCGGTTGTAGGAGCAGCTACCTTATTTATTAGTCAATATAGAGAAATCCTGGCACATTCCTGGAATGCCAGTGCGACCCAAGTTTCACTGGTAATCGCAATGGTGGGCTTAGGCAGAATTATTACAATTTTATTTGCTGGTGCTATTTCAGATAAGATAGGCCGAAAAAGAACTTTGTTAATTGCATTGCTCAGTGACGCAATCTTCCTTCTTGGCGCTGTTTTTGCTAACAATGTCTGGGTTGCCGGCTTAGCGGCAATGTTTTTCGGGGCAACTAATTCATTTGGTGACACAGCCGGTTACCCTGCACTTGCAGATGCTTTTCCAGATAAAACAGCTACAATGAATTCATTTGTTAAAGCCGCAATGCAAGTGATGCAGATGCTGTTTCCTTTTTGTGTAAAACTAATTAAAAACCCAAAGATTACAGCGTTTATATTAGTCATTATCATTTTACTAGATGTTGTATACACAATGAAGACGGCCTTTGCTCCTCAAGCTGAGGCAAAAGAGACTACTGAAACAGTAGAAAAACCAGAAACCAGCGTAAGTGGTCAAAACCAACCTAAATTGGCTGTTGATGGGCTAATGATCATTGGGTTGGGCTTTACGCTTTGCTTCACATTTTATATTTTTTCACTCTATGCTCCTTACTACGGACAGTATGTTTTAAATGAATCTGCTGCTAATGCCAATCAACTTGTATCATGGTATTCAATTGCTTCCTTAATATCTGTGTTTGTTACATCAGCTTTGGTTACTAAGGTAAAAAGATTGAATTTAATTATGGTATATTCAGCTATTACTGCTCTTGGTCTGCTGTTTATGGTCTTAAAGCCATCCCTATTAGCTGGGGAAATAGGCGCATTAGCTGTTGGCTTCTTTACTGCAGGAGGAGTATGGCAAGTTGGACTTTCAGTTTTAACTTCTTATTTCCCCCAAAGTCACGGAAAGATCACATCATACTACAGTTTTGCACCAGCCGTGGTTTACTTCGTGGCACCACTTGTAGCTGCATTTGTGTTAAAGGCCAATGCTGCAAGTACACTAATGGTATTTTGGATAACTACAGTGATAACGATTATTTCTGTAGTTCTGTGTGTTGTCTTAATTAGTCGTGGTAAAAATTTCAACATCAAAAATTAATATAAAGCAGAAGGTGGAGTTATGTCAGAAAAAATAATTAAAGCAACGGCAGAAGGAAGAAATGGTCAAATCGACTTTGACATCAAAGTTGAAAATAATCAAATTGCAGATATTAATATAACAAAAACTGCAGAAACCCCAGGTATTTTTAACCAGGTGGTAGGTAAATTAAAAAAGAATATTATTAATAATCAAAGTTTTGATGTCGATGCTATTTCTGGTGCTTCGATTATGACACAAGCCATGCTTGATTCTGGAAAAAAAGCTTTAAAAGAAAATGGTGTAAATATTGTTGCTAAGTCTAGTGATAAGTCACATCAAGATGTAACTTATGATGTTGATGTAGCTGTAATTGGTTCAGGTATGGCTGGCTTGATGGCAGCCTCTCGGGCACTATCAATGGGTAAAAATGTTCTTTTAATTGAAAAGAATGGCTATCTTGGTGGAGCTACAATTCTTAATGGTTCAAATGTGGTTGGTACTGGTTCAAAACTAGCAGCTGCTTTATTTGGCGAGGAAGCTAAAAAAGATTCTCCACAGCTTTTAGTCCAAGATATTGTCCGTGAATGTCGGGGGACTAATTATCCACTACTTTCAAATATACTTGCTCAAAATATTGGTAAAGCAGTTGATTTTATCACTGAATTTGCAGACCTTACTTATCAAAAAGCTGAAACACAGACTATTGAGCATTCCGTTGACCGGCAAATTGAAATGCCAACTGAAAGTTCTTATGAATTGATAACTAAAGTGGCAAATGCCTTTACCAAAAAGGGTGGCAAAATTTTACTTGAAACTCGGGTGGAACAACTTAATAAAAATAAACGGGGCCAGCTTGTCTCATTAGTTGCTGAAAGCAAACATGAAACAGTTACAGTAAACTTTAAGTCCTTAGTTATGGCAGCTGGTGGCTGGGGCGCGCGTGATTACCTTAAGCACAAGACCAATATTCCTTATTACGGTCCAATGACTTCTACTGGTGATTATTTCGATTTTGCTAAAAATATGAATCTGGCTACACGCAATCTTGATTGGTATAAAGTTTACCCCCATGGTTTAGAAGTTGAACCTGGCATTGCCAAATTAACAACTTATTCAACAAAAGAAGCGACTGATATGGGTGCTATTTTTGTTAATACTAGTGGTAAGCGAATTGTAAATGAATCAGCCCCGTATACTCATTTTCGGGATGCCATTGCAGAGCAAAAGGATAAAATTGCTTTTGTAGTGATGGATGAAAGAACATGGAACAGATTCTATGAATTGCTACTTAAATATGGCTTTAGCAAAGATGAAGTGCAAGGTTTCTTTGATCTTGATGGCAAGAAGAGTCCGATTTTAGTAAGCGGAGATTTGCAAACAGTGGCTAAAAAAGCTGGCATTGACTATGAAAACCTCAAGAAGACCTTAACTGACTACGATAAATACGTTGCTTCAGGTAATGACCCTGAGTTTGGTCGTCCTTCTCAGTTTATGCATAAATATGAAGGCAATACCTACTTTGTGATTGAGCAGAAATTACGTTTTTGTACCACCCTTGGTGGCTATGAAACTAACCAGCATATGCAGCTTTTAGACCAAGACTTTGAAGCACTAGACAATTTCTATGCTGCCGGTGAGATTGTTGGCGGTGCTAATGGTCATGATTCGATGCCAAGTATGATGAATTCTTGGTCCTATGCTTCAGGTTTTGTGGCCGGAACTGAGGCCGCTGATAATGCTAACTATCAAAAGCTGGCAGAGACTGCATCCAATTCAACTGATACAGTGTCTGGTGCCTCTAAAAATTAACTTTGATTAATTATTTTATTTTTAAATTTAATAAAGGAGAAATATAATGGCTAATAAAATTACTGGTGTTAATGGTCCGATTACTGGCTGGCTCGATGGTCATACCTACTTAATTGGCTTAATGGCATATCCTATTCGGCATTCAATGTCACCAACTATGCACAATAATGCTTTTGCTAAGTTGGGCTTGAATTATACTTATCTCTGTTTTGAAATTGGCAATGATAAATTAAAAGGTGCAGTTGACGCTATCCGCACTTTAGATATGCGTGGCTCAAACGTTTCGATGCCCAATAAAAAAGAGGTAATCCAGTACCTTGATAAATTATCGCCAGCTTCTGAAATGTGTGATGCGGTTAATACTATTGTGAACGATCATGGTGTTTTGACTGGCTACACTACCGACGGCATTGGCTTTGTCCAGTCGCTTAAGGATGAAGGCATTGACATTAAAGGCAAAGTGATGACTTTGACTGGTGCCGGCGGTGCTGCAACCCCAATAGCTGTTCAATCGGCTTTAGATGGTGCTAAAGAAATCAGAATTTTTAATATTAAAGACGATAAATGGGCTCAAGCTGAAAAGAACGTCAAAACTATTCAAGAAAAAACTGATTGCCAGGTTTCTTTAACTGAGCTGACTGATCAGGAAGCATTTAAACAATCAATTGCAGAAAGCGATATTTATTGTGACGCGACCAGCGTTGGTATGAAGCCGCTTGAGGATAAGACGCTAGTTTCAGATCCTTCCTGGTTCCATGAAGATATGGTGGTGTTTGACACAGTTTATGCTCCTAGAACTACCAAATTAATGAAAGTGGCTCAAAAAGCTGGAGTTAAGCATGTTTTTGATGGCATCGGCATGATGATTGATCAGGGTGCAGCCTCATTTAAGTTATGGACAGGTAAAGATATGCCAACTGATTATATCCGTGAAATTATATTTTCAGATGATAATAATTAGTTGAGGTATTGAATAATGGCTACTGTCAAGATTAGAAATATTGTTTTAGGTGCAGGTCTGCCTAAAATTGCTGTGCCTAATGTCGGTTCAACTGAAAAAGAGATCATAGCTTCAGCTAAGAAGATTAAGGCTGCCAAACCAGATTTAATGGAATGGCGTATTGATTATTATGCTGCAGGAATTAAGGATTTTAACACACTAAATACTACTGCCAAGAAATTGCGCCAAGAAGTGGGCGAGTTACCAGTTTTAGTTACTTTTCGTACCAAAAATGAAGGTGGAGTTTGTCAACTCGACGAGGATCAGTATTTAAATTTAGTAGAATATGTAATTACTAACAGGCTGGGTGATGCTGTTGATATTGAACTTTTTCATGACGAAAAAAGAATAAAATCTTTAGTGACTTTAGCTCATAACTACAATGTTGTGGTAATTATGAGTAACCATGATTTTGAAAAGGTGCCAGCTAAAGATGTAATCGAATTTCGTTTACGAAAAATGGCGCAGCTTGGTGCAGATGTCCCTAAATTAGCCTGCATGCCTCATAGTGCCTCTGACGTTTTAACTCTTTTAACTGCAACGACAGAAATGAACAAAGAAATTGCTAATCCCCTGATTACTATGGCTATGGGCGATATTGGTAAAGTCACTAGAGTAGCAGGTCAGGTTTTCGGTTCAAGTCTGTCCTTTGGCGCTGTTGGTCAAACTTCTGCACCTGGTCAGTTGTCAATTGAGGATTTGCGTAACGCGGAAAACTACTTGGCAATACAGTAAATTTTATTAAGATAATAGATATTTTGAGTTAGCTTTAAGTATTAAGGCTAACTCTTTTTTGGTTAAATCAAATTTATTCGAAAAATAAGTGTTAAACTTTTATTGACGACACTATGTATTTCCAGCGTAAGTTTAGTAATGGAGAAATGTATGACTGCAAACAAGAATATTGAATGGTTTAAAAATGCTAAATACGGCATGATGATTCACTGGGGTTTATATTCACTTCTTGCTGGTGAGTATGAGGGAAAATCTGCAAGTAATTACGCTGAATGGATTCAGTCTAAACTGCAAATACCTGTTGCAAAGTATCGCCAGCTTGCTGCCGCTTTTAACCCCATATATTTTGATGCCGACAAAATCGTAGCTTTTGCTAAAAAATGTGGTATGAAATATTTGGTAGTTACAACCAAACACCATGATGGCTTTGCAATGTATCATTCACAAGTAGATCCTTATAATGTGTTTGATGCAACCCCATTTCAGCGAGATGTAATCGGTGAGTTTGCAGCAGCTTGCCAAAAATTCGGCTTAAAGCTGGGTCTTTATTATTCCCAAGACTTAGATTGGCATGAACCAAATGGGGGAGGCTACCTATCAAATGATATTGAATCCTCTGGCACTACTTGGGACAATAGCTGGGACTTTCCTCAGAAAAATAAGAATTATAATCAATGCTTTACAGACAAAATTCTGCCCCAGATTAAGGAAATAATGAGTAATTATGGGGAGATAGCTGTTGCCTGGTTTGATGTACCGATGACATTAACTGCAAGCCAGAGTCAGGAAATTTATGAGACAGTGAAAAAATTGCAGCCAAATTGTCTAATAAATTCACGTCTTGGTAATGGCAAATATGATTATGTTTCCCTTGGTGACAATGAAATTCCAAGTGAAAAAGAAGAGGAGCAAAAAGATATTAATTTTAACTCACTCAATGGCCTTAAACCTTCACCATATGGTTTATATGAGTCAGCCGGTACCACTAATGATTCTTGGGGCTTTTCTTATCGCGATCAAAATTGGAAATCTCCTGCAACTATTTATCACAACCGCAAATATTTAAATAGCTTAGGAATAAATTATTTATTAAATATTGGGCTTGATGGTTTAGGAAGGATTCCCTTGCCCGCACAGCAAAGTATTGCAGCTGCAGCGAAATTGGCTGAGAAATAATAAAAATTCAATAATTCATCATTGATTTTTTGGCTTTTACTAAATAGAAATTGGAATATTGTGGTTTAAGACTACAAAAGAGGCGCATCGTAAAGGGATGCGCCTTAATTAATGAAAGTAATTTTGGATTTTTTTAATGAGGTCTTCTTTGGTACTTAATATAAGTTCGATATAAATTATTTTCTCTTTTTCATCTACACGGTAGAAGATATATTCATATTTATCAATTAGAACATAATAACCATTAAGTAATTCAGAAAACTTAGCTGCTTTAATGCCCAGATATGGAAATTACTTTAAATTATCCAGTTTTTCTTCTTCCCTAGCCAAAACTTCTTTTTTTACTTTTTCACCAAACTTAGCCAATAAGTATGTTTTTAGGTTTTCAAAATATTCTTTAGAAGGGCTAGATAATTTTAATGAGAACATTAGCTGAATAGTTTTCCTTTAATTTCATCAAAATTATAATGCTTTGACTTTTCAGCTTTTTTCAGCTTAGTTACCAGCTCAAGAGCAGCAGTAAATTCATCATAGTCCCCAATATCTATGAGAGCAAATTTGCCATAGCCGTTTTTGGTAAGAAAAACTGGATTATCTTTTTTAACTTTGTCAAGGACTTTATTGTAATTTCTTAATTCTGAAACAGGTCGAATTTGTAACATGAGCATCACTTCCTTTGACAAATATTGTACATTATTTTTCTAATAATTTACAGTATAATAATGAGCAATAAAGTAAACCAAGATCAGATTGGCAAAAAAGGTAAAAGAAAAGAACCAAGCAGTTTATTAGCTGCTTGATTCTTTTCTTTTTATTTATATTATCTAATTAATCTTCGTAGGTACCGACTTTTTTCAGGTTGCCTAAGACACTTTCACCATGAGGTGATTGTCCAATTGCAACAGTCAGGTCACGACCAGCTAAATTGCCATGGTGTTCGCCATCAGTCCAGTGTGGATTGCCAGTGACATCATAAACAACACCTTTAATAGCGACATAAGCTGGGTTGCCATTTTTACCATCATATTTTGCTAAAGATTCTTTTGTAAACTTCTCCATTGGAAATATCCCCTTTCCAAATACACTTACTTATTGTCACCTTTATTATAGCTCAAAGAATCAACAAGTCTAACTTTTACTTTGATTTTTTTTGATAGTTAAAACGCCAGCCAGCAATATCCCAAGGGGTAAAAGCCGAATCTAACTTACGCTGGTAAGACTTTTCATAAGCAGCCACTTTTTGCTGGTAATCGCGCTTCATCATCTGCTTAGAATTTTTATTGGCATTCAGTTTAACATCAGGGAAAATAGGCGGCAAAACGTGAACTACATATTTAGTTTGGTAAAAATCAGGGTGGTCTTTTTCTAATTTGTCAGTTGTCTGAATTTCAATAAAAGTTGAAATAACCGGCACATTTTGTTTGGCAGCAAAGTAATAGGCGCCTCGTTTTAATTCGCGGGGCTTGCGGTAATTCCACCACATTTCCTGCTCAGGATAAATTAAAACCCAACTGTTTTGTTCTAACGCATCATGCAGGTGACGCGGAAATTCGTTACCAACATAGCTAGGGGTTTCTATTAAAGGAATTGTGCCCACATAATTCATTAGGTAACGTAATATTCCCGGTAGTTTTAAGTTGGTATCTTCAATAGCTATAGTTAAGGAATGGTGGGTTTTATTTGCTAAATGCTTAATGGGTAAAGAGTCAATTTGGTTAAAATGATTGGCGGTAATAATCGCTCCGCCTTGTGGCAAATTAGCTAAATTTTCCAGACCGGTAAATGTCGTGGACGATGTAAGAACGTGCATCAAAGAATTGAAAAGCAAGTGGCCAATCCGATTATTAACTTTTCCCTTAAAAGTTTTTTGCTCTCGCCAAAAAGCATTGACTAGTCCTTTGCTTTCCTTTATTGAAAGAACAGGGTCACCAACTTCAACTTTGGCATCCCACTTGCCACTATTAACTGCTTCTTTAATGTTTTGAATAACTTGTTCACGATTGTCGCCTATAATCATAAACTGACAGGTCCTTGCTTTTTCACATTAGCCCAATTATATGGGTCATTAATAGTTTTATCTTCTTTAGCCAGCATGTGATCTAATTTATGCCGGTCTTCATCACGTTGCTTATCAGTGTAAGTATTTAGTTCAGTCAACAGATCATTATAAAACTTAGTTTCTTTTGCATTCTTCCAGAAATATTCTTCATATTGAACGTTTTTAAAATGCCATGGTTTAAAGAAAAGGTTGTAGTGAATCAGGCTGGGATTAGTTAAAGGCTCAGTATTATCATTTGGCATGGCATCCCATTTGGGATCTAAATGTAAAATTCTCTTATCGCCAATTTCATTTAAATAATCTTGATCAGGGGCAATACAGTCAAAATGATATTTGCTGAGTAAACGCATGAAATGGTCAATGAAATTTTCATCGCGAAAGGCTTTACAGTTTAAAACCAGCATCCCGGAATTAATGTATTTTTTAGGATCAAGAACTAATACTTCTTTAATATAGGCAACCATTTTTGTTACAAATTGAATGGAGGAATCAGTACAAGCTGCAAAGAGGTGATTGCCAAGTTCTGTATCGTACAATTTACCAATATCATCATTTACGATTGTGTCACTGTCGATGTAAATTGCCTTATCATATTGGGGAAACAGATCGGGAATAAATAAGCGGTAAAAAATTGACATTGTAAAGAAGTCAGCTCGTAAATAGTTTTCCGTACGATTTTGAATTGGTGCAACTATTTCATCGTTAATCTTAAAGAATTTAACATGAACATTAGAAGAACCTATTTCTTGTAGGTCCTGTCTGTGCTGCGCTGATAAATCCTGACTTAAAAAATAAACTGTATAATCTTTATCAGTAGCGGCATTCTTTACTAAAGAGTTCAGCGAAACTGCTGCGTATTTTGTAAAATCATCACTAATTGCATAAAAAACTGGAATTGTCATATATTTATTTTCTCCAAACATTATTTTTGTACTAAATTACTTTTCACATTGAGATAGTAATTCAGAATGTCGTCATATTCGTGCAATTTTAGCACTGTATGTACCCGCTTAACATCCCACGGCTTAACTGTCAGGGTATGAAACACAGGCCAAAAACGGAAACTGGTAGTAAAATGCTGAATTACAGTGTCCGACTGTAATTTATACTGTTCATTATAACGACGTGGGACAATTTTCTTATTTCTGGCATAACGGTTAATTGCAGTTTGATCAGGCATTAATACCGTTCTAGTCTGCAGAAGGTGCCTAATTCTAGCGAATAATTTTGTTTTTCTAATTTCTGGCAGGTTAAGTAACAAAACGCCGGAATTAATATAGTCAAAAACTTTGTGTTCATGAAAATTGTGAAAAAAGAACCTCCCCCAATAATCTAGGACACCCGCAAACTCAAAACCGGATAAATCTTGTTGGTAAAAGCTAACGAGGCTTCGCCTGACTATTACATCAGCGTCGAGGTAAAGTATTTTATTTGGCAGCTGGGGTATTTCGTCAGCGAAGAGCCTGAGCATAGCGTAAGGAGTAAAATGGGTACTCATGTTAGCAATTAGCGGCTCTCTGACAAATAGCCCCGTGCAGTCCATTAATTTTAACGTATTATGCGGATTTTGCTTCACCAAAAGGCCTTTTAAATAGTCTGCTGCATGTTTGCTGAAAGGCTTAAATTTCTTGTGATAGCTTTGAGTGTACATTGTTAGAATGTAGATATGGAGCTCCTTTGCGCCACTATTTTTTATTAATGAAAGCGTAGCGATAAGAATACCATCTTCGGCGTTATGATCGCCACAAAAAAGAATATTCATTGAGAACTCCTTAATTTATTTTCTGATACATATAATATTCGAAATTACTTGTTAAGGCTCGTTTTTGCATTGTCTGATAAATCTGCTGATGCAGCTTTTCTTGCGCCTGCTTTTTAGTAAGATGATTATCTGGAAAGAAAGGTCCATCTATATAGACGGTTATCTGCGGTTTCTTACCCCACTTGGGCTTAGAATAAGTTGTAGTCATAGTAAAGCTGGCAGAGTCAAGTGCAACAGGGAAATGCATGCTGTTCACTGGAAAAGGCCTGATTTTAGTGTAATAAGGCCAAACATGTGATTCAGGATAAATGACGACTACTTTTTTGGCTTTAATAACAGTAGTGATTGCTTTAATCAATTTTGCGGATTGTTCTAAGTTTTGACCAACAGGAAGTCCGAAATATGGTAAAACCAGTTTGCCTAAAACAGGGATGCCCCAATTTGATTGTGCTGCAATAGCATAATATTTTTTTGCAGGAACAATGCTGAGCGGCAAAACCACATCGCCAAAAGTTTGGGTATGATTACCATAGATAAAATACCCCTGATCGTTTGTAGCTTGCAACTTTTCCTTACCAATTATTCGTACTCTCAGGATTAAATTAATATAGACCATACTAATTAGATATCCTAAAGGGCGTACAAACTTGGACCAGATTTTCCCACTTAATGACTTCGGAAAAATAGCATAACTATTTGGTAAATGATAATCTTGGTTCAGGCTAACTATCAAATCATCTGTTAAATGATGATAGAAGTATTTTCGCTTACCCATCGAACCCTTCTTTCAATAAAGTCAATAAGTAATTTTATCATGAATTGCTTAAGATTAAAAAGGTTGCTAAAAAGCTTGATAAAATAGTATAAACTGCCATTTAATCTATCAACATATATAGAAATAAAAAATGATTTTTTGTAATTTTAAGTAATTATATATAAAAAGAGCACACTAATCAAAGTGTACTCTATTATCTGCCAAAAAGCAGAGTAAAAATGAACTTTTATTAAAATAACCCAATCAAACAGCCGATAGTTACAATCACAACCATGATGATAATTACTTTAGTAGCTGTCATTTGTTTACTAGAAACAAGCCACCAGCCTAAAATAACCATAGCTAGTGGTAAAAGTCCTGGAAAGATACCGTCTAGGACTGTTTGTAAAGGTTGCGATTTGCCTCCCAAAGGAATTTTAGCCACAGTTTTGAGAACAATTGTATTTGCAGCTAAAGCTCCTACGACCATTACGCCTAAGATGTTAAACGCATCAGTAATTCTCTTGGAATTTTCGCCCACAATAGTGTCGATTGCACCAACACCCAATTTATAACCGCTGTGAAAGGCAATATAGGAAATTGTGGGTCCGATTATGCCATAAGCAATAATGTAAAATAAAGGTCCGACGGGACTGCCGCCTTTAGCCAAGCTCATTGCAATTGATAACAAAATAGGAACGATAATGCCTTGAATAATTGAATCACCAATACCGGCCAAAGGACCCATTAAAGTAGCTTTAATGTTAACGGGCATTTCTTCTGAAACATCGTTGCCCAAAGCAATTTGCTCTTCCAAAGAAGCAACAATCCCATTAATAATTTGACCTGTTTGCGGTTCGGTATTGTAAAACATGGAATGACGCTCAAGCAAGCGTCTCTTTTTCTCAGGATCATTTTTATAATATTTGCGCGCAAATGGTAAATAAGAATATGCCCAAGCGTGTCCCTGCAACTTTTCATAACTCATCGAACTGAGGTGTGTAAAACCCCACCTATACCATATTTGATTAAGTTCATGTTTTGTTAGTAGCTTTTGTGGTTCAGTATTATTTTCTTTTGTAGCCATTTTTAACACCTCTCTTTAAAATAAGTCTTCATCTTCATATTCGTCATCATTATCAACCGCCTGTTCTGCATTATTTGCAGAGCTAGTAGCAGTAGGAGTAGTGCTTTTACCAGTTGACATGTAATACAAATATGCGACTAAAGCAGAAATAAAGACAATTGCAATCATGCTTAATTTGGCAAAAGCAAGTAAAACAAAGCCGACAAAGAAGAAAATAAAGTGTGATTTGTTTTTGATCACTATGCTCATTAACATGGCAATACCCAAGGCTGGCAAAACGCCGCCCAAAACCTGAATAATGTGGGTTACAATAGCAGGAATGCTGTCGATTAGCCAATTGACTAAACCTTTACCATAGTAAATTGCCAGAAAAACTGGTACAGCACGTAAAAGGAAGGTAGTGATTTGCGAATAAACTAAATGGTTCAGGACAATACCACGGTCATCATTATTATGAGCGGCGTTTTCGGCACGGGTATTCCAGAAAGAGTAAAGGGCCATTCTGCCGTTATAGAAAATTAAGCCAAATGTCTGACCAATGAGAATAGATAAGGTAACAGCGATTGCAGGATTTTTAGTGGTCGCCATGGCTAAGCCAATTCCGCCATAAGCTGCATAAGTAATTTCACTGTTAGTAGCACCTCCAGTTGACAGGTTGGCGATGAAAACCGCTTGGACAGCTAAGCCACATAAAATACCATTTTTAATGTCACCAAAGGCCAGGCCGACCAGTAGACCGGCTACTAAAGGTCTACCAACAATGTAGAATCCCCCAGACATACCAAATAGCCAAGGGGTTTCAATCGCTCCCAGGTAACAGAAAATTCCTGTTAAAAGTGCGGGAAAAAATAAATTATTCATTTTTATTGCCTCCAAAAATTAGGACATAGAATCATATTTCTTTTTCATGGTTGACCAAGGCTTAATTTCATCATCAGGTAATAGCTGAAATTGAATATCAATGCCATGTTTAGCAATATCTTCAAAAGCGTTATAGTCATCCTGATCAATGGCTACAGTCCGTCCGAGCACCTTAGTTCCTGGACGGGTATTCATCGGGCCAACATTTAATACTTTGCCAAAATCAATTCCCATGTCTGCCATTTGGGCAAAAGTCTTGGGAGAGTCACTGATTAAGAAGAATTTCTTCTTAGACTCAATTCCTTTTTTAATTTTGTCGCCAGCTTCAGCAACCGTATAAATACCAACTTTTAAATCGTTAGCAGCAGCTTTTAAGACCTTGCGGCGTAACTTGTCATGGGCAATATTATCACCGACAACTAAAATGCCGTCCACAGGACGTGCTTTTGTCCAACGGGTCATAGTTTGGCCGTGGATTACCCGATCATCAATTCTTACTACTGAAATACTCATTATTAATACACCTTTCTTATTTTTTTAAAATTCAATATCGTCATCATCATCTTGCTGGTCTTGAGCAACTTCAATACCATTGGTTCCTGCCTGTAGAACTGTCTGTACGGCTTCATCAAGCGTTGTATTGTCAGATAACTGAGGGACAAGTTCTAAAAGCATTGGTAGGTTCAGACCACTGACTACCCGGGTTTTTTCTGTATGAGCCAAGTAGTACTTATAGGACTCATTGTATGGAGTTCCACCTTTTAAATCTGCCAGAATTAAGACTGGTTCTGTCTCACCGTCAAGCAGCTCTTGTAGACGGTCGCAATATGAACCAATTCCTTTTTCATCTAATTCAAGTGTCATGATATGGTCTGATTTGCCGGCAATAAATTCAAAGCCAGAAGCGATGCCTTGTGCTAGATGTCCGTGTGAAGTTAATAATATTTTCACTAAAATCACTCCTTTTGTAAATACATATTAATTTACAACACAATTATATGTAATCGCTTTATATAAGTCAAACACTATTTTTAAATAAAAAGTAAGCGGTTGACATTATAACTTTCTGTGGTTAAAATCAGTTTATGTAAATACAAAAAGGAGAATAACAATGAAATACACAATAGATGACTTTGCACGACTAATTGATCATACTAACTTACATGCGGATGCGACTGAAGAAGACATGAAAAAGCTTTGTGATGAAGCTAAAAAATATCATTTTAAGATGGTAGCAATTAATGAGGTTCAATCTGAATTTTGTGCCCAGCAACTAAAGGGGACAGATATTGATACAGGAGCTGCAATTAGCTTTCCTTTGGGACAAACTACAATAACTTGTAAATTGGCAGAAACTAAAGATGCGTTACAAAACGGTGCCAATGAAATCGATTATGTTGTTAATTTAACGCAAGTGCGGGTTCATAATTGGTCTTATATTGAAGATGAAATGACTCAAATGGTTAAACTTTGCCATGATCACGATGTGCCATGTAAGGTCATTTTTGAAACCTGCTACTTGACTAAAGCTGAAATTAAACAGCTGGCCTTGATTGCTAAAAAGGTGAAACCAGATTTTGTCAAAACTTCAACTGGCTTTGGCACCGCTGGCGCAAAAGTAGAAGATGTAAAACTGATGAAAGAAAATGTTGGTTCGAATGTTAAAGTCAAAGCTGCAGGTGGAATTCGCAATACCGATGATTTTTTAGCAATGATTGCAGCCGGAGCAGAACGGATAGGCACGAGCTCGGGCGTAAAGATTATTGAAACTCTTAAACAGCGGTTTGAAAAAGACGGCATTAACTCAATTGAAATTTAAGTGTAAATAAAAAATAGTGTCAAAAAAGCCGGTGTAAGTAGGGATTATTTAGCTCTTTACACCGGTTTTTGGCATGGTATAGTATTCTTATAATGGTATAATTAACAAGATGAAAGTGGTGGAACTAATTGGTAAAAAAAGAACTTCCTAAATATCAAGTAATTGCCAACGATCTTTTGAATAAAATTCAAACTGGCATTTATGCGCAAAATACAATTATTCCTCCAGAAACTGAATTAGCGGATAAATATCAGGTAAGTCGACCAACAATGAGGCAAGCGATCTCATTGCTGGTCAATCAAGGTTATTTAGAGCGGCGTCGTAAAAGGGGCACCCTGGTTAAAAAAGTTAAAATCGAGCAGGAATTTACCCATTTGATTGAAAGCTATAGCGCAGAAATGAGTGCCAAAGGCATCTACCCTAAAACCAATCTGCTTTATTTTGATGAAGAAAAAGCTACACCCGAAGTATGCAAAAATTTACAGCTGCCTGAGAAAGCACCAGTTTTTAAATTAGTGCGGCTGCGCTATGCTAATGATCAACCGATTGTTTTAGTTACAACTTATGTGCCTAAACAGAGGATACCTGAGTTGATTAATTATAATTTTGCCCAAGATTCTTTATACAGCACACTTGAAAAATACCATTTAAAAGTCACCCGAGTAATTAGAAAATTGGAAGTAATGGAAGCTGAGGAAACTACCGCCAACTTATTAAATATTGCAGTCCATAAGCCGATTTTTTACTTTCACACTCAAGGACTGACAAGGGATGAGCAGCCCATTGAGTACTCAATCGCTAAATACCGCGGAGACATTAATTCATTTATAATAGATGTCCAGCGTTAATTTGATATATAAAAAGTCTTACTTTGCCTGTGCAAGTCGAAGTAAGACTTCTTTTATTGAATTTTGATTGAGCCAACCGAGCTGATAGCAGTTAATTGATTGGCACTACCTTCATGCTTGTAAAAATGCTTGCCCATTCTACTGCCGTGAAAGTAGATCGAGCCTAAAGTGGCGAATAAATCGTAATCTGTCTTATGCTCTTCATCATCTATCATTTTTAGTGAACCAGCGGCTAGTTTAAAGTGGTTTTTCCCTTGCAAGCTTGTGACCCTGATAGTTCCGGCAGCCAAATTTGCATGAGAATTCATCTTACAGTGATTGATGGATAAACTGCCAGCGTCTAGCACCATTTCGGCTTTATTTTGGATCGTGACGTCCTGTAATTTTAAGGAACCGGCATTTGCTCTGACTTCAAGTTGCTGCATGTTAAGTCCAGCTAGATCAATGCTGCCAGCAAAATTATTTAGCTGGACTTCATTGAGTTCTGCAGCTTGCGGTACTGTAATTGTTATTTTAGGTTTAATTCTGCTAATATAAACTTTTTTGTGAAAATGAGGCTTTCGTTCACGAATAAAAAGAGTTTGCTCTGCCACACGAATTTTTATTCGATTAGGATTAATGTCATGAGTTGATATATGAAAACCAGCGCCCACTTGAATAGTGACACTAGCGGTGGCTATTTCGGCATCTATGTTAATAAAATTTTCTAAATCAATTTCTTGCGATTCTACTTTTTCATCATGAGCTTCAAATTCTTTGTCGAAGTCTCCGTCAATATATATTTTCATGATTAAGCTGTCTCTTATCTTTTTAACATGAATTTAATTTTTTCTTTATCTTATGATATCACGCTAGCTTCAGTGAAGCAATAAAAAAATAAAGTATTAGATTTAGTCAGCTAAAATAACCATTTAAAAAGACTAGGATTAATTTTAAAAATCAATCCCAGTCTTTTGCTTTATGTGGGTTAATCAGTTGCAAGATGTATAGAAGTTAATTTATGAGAATGTCACCATCACCACAAGAAACTTTGAGTAGAGGTGCATCCCTTAATTTTCTAGCAAAATGTCTGTGATAGTTATTACCGTGAAATATAAGCTCATCCTCTGAAGAAGTTGCCAACTGGTAACTGATCTTAGGCGGTCTGCTCATTTGGAAATCTCCTTCACTCAAATTAAATGAGCTGTTGTCAAGTAAATTAGAATTATTTATCTTAGCATCACCGTCACCTAAGGTAGCCTTGATTTTAAAGTGACTACTGGTAACAATCAGGTCGCCTTCACTCATGTTGAGGAAACTGCTTGTTAATGTTGAATTGGAGATTTTCAAATCGCCATTATCAAGGTCAAAGTTGGCTTCCTGCGTTTTAATACTATCTGTAGTAATATTGCCATCTTCTGATTGTAAATTGATGCTGGCAACTGTCAAATCAGCTAAATGAACATTGCCCTCAGAACATGATCCAGTTATTTCTTTTAGCGAGTCTGCTTCTGGAACAGTGACAATTACCTTATAAGTACCATCCTCATAAGCACCATTGTCTGAAATGGTCAGTTTCTCGCCATGAACCTTGGTACTGATCTTTTTTACATTAGGACCACTAACTTTAATTTGGAAGTTGTCTCCTTTAGCAATTTGGATGTTGGGTTCTTCAGCGTCAATATTAATTTTAGAGAACTTGCCTACGTTGAAAGTACGGGATTTTGCTGGTACATGTTGTGAGTATGCGTGAGTTTGATTACGATTAAAAAAGTTTTCAATATTGGTTGTTATGCCTGAATGGATATTATTGATATCTTCTCTGCCACCGTTAGTTTCACCAATACCAAGCAAAATTATACCGATAGTAATGATGGCAACACTGATTAGGTAAAACTTTTTCATTTTGATTCTCCTTGTTTTAGATAAGTTTTTAATTTTAAAATGGGTATTACTAACCAAGAAAACATCTAAGTAAAGTTTACTTGCCCACTAATTAATTAGAATATCGCCATCCATACTAGTAACTTTTAATACGGGTTTATTTTTAACTTTTTTTGCAAAATGATTGGAATGGTAAGAACCTTTAAAAATGATTTTATCATCCGAGTGATTTGTCAATACATAGTTAATCTTAGGCGCGTTTGACATTGAAAAGTCGCCGTCATTCAATATAATTGAGCTGTTATTTAGTATTTGAGAGTCGCTAATCTTAACATCGCCATCATTTAGTTTTAGTGAACTACGTGAAAAAGTCGACTGGTTTACTTTGAGGTCACCGTCATTTGAATTTAGGTCAAGGCTTTTCGCAGTAAGCTTATTAATCAAAACGTCGCCATCTTCTATTGTCAAATTGATGCGGGGAACGTTTAAACTATTGATATAAAAATCACCCTCTTCACAAAAACCAGTTATCTTTTTTATGGCGCTTTTAGCAGGAACATAAACATCAACGCTATAATAACCATCGTTATAATCATGTTCAGGCTGATCCGAAATAGTGAGCATATTATGATCAACTTTAGTTTTTATTTTTTTGATGTCTGCACCGTGCCCCCCTCTAACAACCACTTTAAACTTGTTAATATCCTTAAGTGAAATTCGGATATCAGGTCTGTAACAGGCTAACTTAATATTGTCGAACTTGTTCACGTAAAAAGTTTTGCTTTCATTATAATGAGCGTGTTTACCATTATAATCATGTGACGGGTTATCATTTAATCTAAATACGACTAGTAGGATCAGCCCAATAAGTAATAGCAGTCCAAAGATTAGCCCACAAATTTTATAAAACTTTTTCATTTTTATTTTTCCTTATCTGTATTTTTTCCGGTATTAGTTTGAAAATAATTTTTCTTTAAAATATTTTTACCAAGGTTACGCATAAACTGGGTACACTTGGCAATTAAAATTTTGCCTAATTTGATAATGAATGGGAGTAATAAAAGAATAATGCCAATGCAAATTAAGGATTTACCCAAGTAAAGACAGCCGACTGGCCAGTTGTGAGTGAATAGCAGGGTTAATGACTTAAGAAAGTTTAAGCCACCACCGACAAAGAATTTAAACAAAAAGGCTATTATAGTAAAAAATAAGCCAAAGAAAACTGCGAGTATAAAGAAGAGCACGAATAAAATTGCTAAAACGAGTGGGATGCCAATTGGAGCAGCACAAATTCCTAATAAAATGTACCAGCTGGCCTTTAAGTTTGACTTCGGAGTCTCCTTCCTTGGAGAAACAGAATCATCTTTGCTTGAATAATCGGCTAAAATGTTGATTGATAATTGTTTGGGTGTTCCTAGTTCAGCTTCGATGGTAGAACGTCTGATGAAGTCGCCGTCCAATAAAAATTCGTGGTAAAATTCGACAACATCTTCGCGATCTTTTTCAGGCAAATCAGCTAAGTTTTGTTCTAGTTCGGAAATATAATCATCAATTACTTTGGTCATTTTGCCCTCCTAATACTTGATTAACTCTTGCACTAAAATCTTGCCATTCATCTTGAATTGTATTTAGCAGTGTGAGGCCTTCATCAGTAATGTGATAGTAACGTCGGTTGCGTCCTTGATAAGGCTCATCATAAGTTGTTAAGCAGTTATTCTTTTTTAGTCTGCGTAAAACTGGATAGATAGTTGACTCGGAGATAGAAAAAATCTTTTGCACATTTTGTGTCAAAGCGTAGCCATACAGATCATCTTGTTTTAGAAAAGCTAAAACCGCACCATCTAGCAAACGAGTCGGTATTTGGATTGCCATGCTTTGCCTCCCCTAATATTATATGATATATAATATTTTAATTTAGATTTAAGAAATTAGCAAGTACTGAACCTAAATTTTCCATAAATAATACAAAAATAAGACCCCCGAAATTGTCTTAATCTGAAGTGCAACTAAAAAGTTAGACATTTTAATATTACGCAAGACTCAATGCACGATTTCGATATTTGATCGGGGTCGTGTATTTTAGTTTGTTTGATCTTCTAATATGATTGAACCAGTAAACGTAATCATGCAGTACTTCCCGCATTTCTGCTAGTGAACTGATCTTAATGCGGTTGAGCTTCTCCCGTTTCATTAGGTTGAAGATGGTTTCTCCCGGTGCATTATCGTGGCAATTACCCTTGCGCGACATGCTTTGCTTAATCTTCATCTGTCTTAGTTTGGTCTGATAGCCGCTGTGGCGGTATTGAAAACCCTGATCTGAATGCAAAATAGGCTGGGCTGTTTTAGGCAGCTTGTGCTTAAGCTCTGCCAGCATATCATAAACCAGCTTCATGTTAGGCGAATAGCTGACTTGACAAGCCAGTATTTCCAGTGAGGCCTCATCAATGACCGGTGAAATATAAACCTTTTTGCCTGTGGTCAGCTTGTATTCGGTAATATCCGTGTGTAAGACGTGGTAGGGTCTGGTTTCATTAAACCGCTGCTTTAAAATGTTTTCCTTGATTACGCCTGCAGGGCCCGCATAAGAACTGTAGCGTGCAGTGCGCCTACTGTAGACTCTGGTCTTTAGTCCCAGCTGCCGCATCAGCTTGCGCACGGTATTGGGCGCATAGCTAAAGCCTTGATCTAAGAGTGCACCATGCATACGTCGATAACCGTAAGTCTCATCACTTTCTTGGTAGAAGATAGACTTGATTACGCCTTTAACAGCAGCGTATTTATCTAATCGGTTCAATCGGTGACTGCGGTTGTCGTAATAAGTTTTGCGGTTAAGGTGCAGCTTGGCAAGCAAAAGCTTTAACGGCACCTCAGGTCGCTCAGCCCGAATCTCCACGACTATTCTGGTTTTTTGCCGGTTGGTGAGCGTGGATATCGGGCAGCCACTTTTTTTAGGATTAAGTTATCCAATTCTAAGTCGGCTTTTTGTGCCTCTAGCTCAGCAACCTGACGACGCAATTGTTCTACTTCGGTTAGCTTCTTAGTGGGTTTAAGCTTCTTCTGACGCTTCTTTTTAGTCATGGTTGGTGGTCTCCCCTTGGATTTTGGGAGCAGCCCAGAGTAGCCTGCAGCCTGATAAGCCGCCAGCCATTGTCTTACTACTGACCGCGAAAGATTAAAAACTGCAGCTACCTGGAGTACTCCCATGTGATGTTCATGATAGAAGCGTACCACATTTAGCTTGAATTCAGGCAAATAAGTTTGTCGGGTGTGAGTAACCTTTAAAGCGGCTAAGCCATGTTTACGGGCACGTTCTGCCCAGGCCCTAATCTCGGTATGATCAATGCCGTATTCGCGTTCTAGTTTAGCTAAAGAGGTTTGGTGGGATAAGTATTTACTGCAAATTTCCATTTTCAAAGTAGTTGAATATTTAGTCATGAAAAAAGTGCTCCTAATAGTCAGATTAATGTCTAACTATTATGGAGCACTTCAATCTCGGGGGTCACATCAGCTGCGTCCTACTTTTATTTAATGATTATATCTCCATCCCTTAAGGTTGCTATTAACGAGTCACTTTGCATACTTTGACTGTTAAAACTATTGCCAATACTGGAATTACGATAAATAATGTCGCCACCGTTTACTTTAAGTTGCACACTGATGTCATGGGCAAGTTGACCTAACTTCAAATCGCCATTCGTACTCTTAACAATATTTTGATCGGTTAGCTGGCTTTTCCTGATCAGAACATCTCCATCCTGTGCTTGTAAACTGATGTTAGCATGGCATTGGTTAATTTCTATATCTCCATCATCTGTTTGGGTAATTATTTGCTTAAGGATGCTGCGTTTAAAACTGCCGTCTCCGTTTTGAACTTTACTGGATAACTGAGCAATTTTTGACTGAGTAACAAAGCAATCAGCGTTCTGGCCGGCAAAAATAAATTCATCTGAAACTCTGACATTATTGATGTATATGTCACCATTATGAAGGTTAAGTACGATGCTTTTTAGTTTTAGATTTTGCAACATGATGTCACCATTATGACTTTGTCCGCTAATTTTAGTTAAAGAATCTAATTTAGGAACAGTGATTTCCACGCGACTGACAGCCGTGAGCCTATTGAACATGATTACACTGTTTTTTTGCTCGATAGGAGTCTCTTTAACAACCAACGTTTGCTTGACTAAATTAGTTTCTATGGGTCTGCTACTGTAATCTGCTACGGTTATTTGAAATTGACTACCTTGATGAATAATTACATCTGTAGTCTTAACTGCCAATTTTACTTGATTGAAGTTTTCAAGGGCAATGGTACGCTTTCTGCGGGGATATCTTTTGACACGCAAGCCATTAAAGTAATTATCACTGGCATGGGGGTCATTAGCAGAGGCAGTAACTGCTGTTAAAAATTTAACATAATCCTGCTTGATTTCTTTTGCCAGGTCATCTGGCGTACCTAGTTCTTTAACTATTTCTTCTTTTGTTTGAAAATCACCGTCCAGCAGAAAATCACGGTAGAAGTCAAGTGTATATTTTTGTTCTGATGTAGATAAAGACGTCAAATTCAGAGCCAATTTGGAGATGAAATTTTCGATTAGTGGAGTCATCCTGTTTCTCCTGTCACTATAAAATATCTTTTTTCTTTTTATTATACGCTATAATTTATGAAAAAAATATTAAAATTGTTTATAACAACTATTTAGCCCACAGAAACTGACCGATAATCTGATCTACTTTGGAATTGTCGTGCAATTTACTGTGTTGTCCACCTGCACCTTTAATTTCAATTTCATGGTAATTTACTTTGCCACGCAACAAATATCGTAAAGATTGGGCTGAAACGCAACTGACGTCATCATCAGAATTGGTACCATTTTCTTTATTGCCAAAAATATTCAACACTGATACATTGTTTGGAAAGTTATGACGATGCGTTAAAAAATACTGATAGGATTGGGTCATATATTTTGGTTTCCCATTTTTAAGCAGATAATTGTGATTGGGCTTCTCATCTAAACCAATAATACCATTAAATGGCGCACCAAGATTGACCTGCTTTTTTAATCGAGGCAAATTGCGATCCTGTCCGTATTTTAACTGATAAGAGAGAGTCATGATATTTCCCATAGAATGAGCTACGGTATTATATTGCTTAATATGGTATTTTTGTTTTAAACATAATATCAGGTTGTGAAACCACTCTCGCGTTGTGTAATAGTTGCTGTTTTTATTATCTTGCAAAATTACTTGAATAAGCGGTCTTTTAGTTTTGCGGGGCCAATTTCCCTGTAATTCAACCTTACCTGCAGGAGAAATTTTAGCTGTTAATACCTTGTGTGCATCATTATGCTGTTCGGCATATGCAATCATTCCTGCACTCGAGCGAGCACCAGCACCATAGCCATGTAAATAAATGGTAGGAGTAGCTTTAAAATAAGCTTTTTTCGTATTGCCAGAATTGACTTCTTCCGTAGCCGTATGCGAACTTTTTTGTTCATAAGTGTGAAACAGGAAAATTGTAACTAAGAGTAAGCCTAAAATGCTTACTCCTATTAACCATTTTTTCTTCATTAATATTGCCTACTTTGCTAATTTAATGTATTAATTATATCTTATGTGTATTATTCTAATATTAAAAATGTAAAAGCTTAATAATAGCGTTAGCTTTTTAGACACTCGTATTGAAAGGAAAAAGATGCAATGACACCAATTTTTATTTTAATTAGAGGAAATTCAGGCAGTGGCAAAACTGTCTTAGCCAATTGTTTGCAAAATCATTTTGGCTACCAAAGATGTTTGCTTTTACATGAAGATTTATTGCGCCTTGATATTTTGCATGTTAAGGAAAAAGAGACGGCACCAACTGCCAGTCTGATAGAATTAATGATTGAATGGGGCAAACAATACTACCCTATAGTTATATTGGAAGGGATACTGCCCAAAAGGATTTATGGCACAACTTTAACTAAAATAATTCATGAATTTGGTGCAGGAGCATTTGTTTATTACTTAGATATTTCTTTTGCGCAAACTGTAAAAAATAATAAAGAAAAAGAAAGTCCTTTTCCGCTTGAGACTCTCGAGAAATGGTGGCTTGAACAAGATACACTTGGCGAAAAAGAGCGCAAGCTGACAAGTGCCACTGTCAAAGAACTGGCAGAACAAGTTCTAACGGATATTGCAGATTATGAAAACAAAAAAGGGGACTAGAAAGTCTCCTTCAAGCTGAATTTTTTAAAAGCAATAAAAAAAGCACCGACTACTTGCAGTGCTATTTTTATTATGGTGGGTGGCCAGGGGCTCGAACCCTGGACCCACGGATTAAGAGTCCGTTGCTCTGCCAACTGAGCTAGCCACCCGTCACCATTTCTGTTGACAGTTAATTATGATAACAATTAATTCGGCTTTTGACAAGGCTTTTGTATAAAAAAGTATAAAGAATTCTGCTTAACATTTGCTTAGGGCAGAATTTGTAGTTATAAAGCTATAGTTTGTTGCTTTTATTTGTTAATTTCATGAGGTTTTGCAAAAGTAAAGTGAGTAGATAAAATACTGTTGAATCAATGCTTTTGCTGAAAAAGTGCTGGATTAATTGTTTAAAACAATAACAAATATAATAGAATTGACAAATGAAACTGATCTGATATTATATAAAGGTTTAAGGTCTTTTGACAAACAAAAAAGGTAGCAACCAAGTGATTACTACCTTTAATTATCAATGGGTGGCCAGGGGTTCGAACCCTGGACCCACGGATTAAGAGTCCGTTGCTCTGCCAGCTGAGCTAGCCACCCATAAGCGTTATTACAAATAACCAACGGAGACTATTATGCTATTATTTTCACTGAAATGCAAGTTTTTTTATTAAATTTTGGTGACTTTTTTGGCTAATAAACTAAAAACCAGTATAATGATCACAAAAGGGGGCTTTTCGATGTCAAAGAGAATTCTCGTTGTTGATGATGAAAAACCAATTTCTGATATTATTAAATTTAATTTGACAAAAGAAGGGTTTGACGTCGACACTGCGTATGATGGCGAAGAGGCTATCAAGAAAGTTGACGAATATAATCCTGACTTAATGATTTTAGACTTGATGCTACCCAAAAAAGACGGTTTAGATGTAGCACGTGAAGTAAGACAAACTCATGATATGCCTATCATCATGGTGACAGCAAAAGACACTGAAATTGATAAAGTTTTAGGTCTGGAAATGGGCGCAGACGATTATGTGACTAAGCCTTTTTCTAACCGTGAATTAGTAGCGCGGGTGAAGGCTAATTTGCGTCGGCGCAATATCGTCAAAAAAGATGAAAGTGCTAGCGATGCCAGTTCCACGAAAAATATTACCATCGGCAATCTGGTTATTATGCCAGACGCTTATATTGTTGAAAAAGAAGGCAAAAAGATTGAGCTGACTCACCGTGAATTTGAGTTGCTCTATTATTTAGCACAGCATATGGATCAGGTAATGACCAGGGAGCATCTTTTACAGACTGTTTGGGGCTATGACTACTTTGGTGATGTCCGGACAGTCGATGTTACTGTACACCGTTTGCGTGAAAAAATTGAAGATAATCCAATCCAGCCGCAGATTTTAGTAACTCGGCGTGGTGTTGGCTATTACGTAAAACAGCCTAATGAAGACTAGCAAAGAAAGCCCCGCAATGTTTAGCAAGCGTGGCTTTCTTTTTATTTAATTTTGTAAAATTATGAAAAAAATCAAGAATAAGTTTAAACATTTAACTATTTCTATTAATACTACTTTAGCCATTGTATTTATGGCCATGATCATTGCCACAATTGAGGTTATTGGTGCTTATTTTACGCGCCAATTAGAGCAAAACAGTATTGAAAATTTTCAATCTTCAATTCAGGTTTTGCCCATTGTATCAAACCAATTGTCAACACAATTATTGAAAGACAATAAGCATACTGACAGTAATTTAAACAGGATTGTCAATGATTATAGCAATGGTATTGGCACAATTAGTGAAATTATTGTTGTAGACAATAAGGATATCATTCGTGCGGTTTCAAATTTAAATGATAAAAACCGGATTGGTCAGCGAGTCAATAATACGCTGGTAAAGCAGGTAACTTCCACTGGCAGGCAGGCAACTAAAGTAGTTAATAATCACGGCGATTATATGGTGCAGGTTACTCCTTTGAATGCTGGCAACGGTTCCGCTAATACTGTTGGTGCGATTTATGTGCGCGCGTCGATGCAGGGAGTTTTCAATGACTTGCGTAATATTTCACTGATGTTCTTAGTTACTTCTTTAATTGCGGCGGTAATGGGTGCCATTTTATCGCTAGTTGTTTCCCATGCGATTACTAAACCGATTGAGGAAATGCAAAAGCAGGCTCTTAGTATTGCTGACGGTGACTATTCAAGCCAAGTAAAGATCTATTCAAATGATGAGTTGGGTCAATTGGGGCAGGCTTTTAACACATTATCTGTCAGAATTGAACGTTCACAAGAAGAATCTGAAAGTGAGCAGCGCAGACTGGACAGCGTCTTGTCCCATATGAGTGATGGCGTTCTTGCTACTGACAGGCACGGTAATGTTAACGTTGTTAACCAGATGGCGCTCAACTTTTTGAATCAAACAGAAGATAAAATTATTAATAAGCCAATTGCTCAAGTTCTAGGTCTGAAAGAATCTTCGCAGGATTTAATCGGCAGCCAAAAGGGAATTGTGATTACAATCGGTCAGGGAACACGCGACGAAGTCATTTTACATGCCAGCTTTTCTCTTATTAAAAGGGTGACAGGTTTTGTTTCCGGTAGTGTTTGTGTTTTGCACGATATTACTGAACAACAGAAAAATGAAAATTCACAAAAGCAGTTTGTCTCTAATGTCTCTCATGAGTTGCGTACCCCGCTTACTAGTCTGCACGCGTACATTGAAACTTTAAATGAAGGGGCCTGGAAAGATCCCAATGTTGCTCCTAAATTTTTACAGGTAACGCAAGAAGAAACCGAGCGCATGATCCGAATGATTAGTGAACTTCTCAGCTTGTCGCGCATGGACAGAGGAGTTTCTAAAGTTGATGTGGAATGGGTTAACTTTAATGACTTTGTAGCTCATATCCTTGATCGCTTTGACATGATTGTCAAAACGGATAAAAAAGAAAACAAAAAATATACTATTAAGCGTGAGTTGGGCACACAGGCATTGTGGGTAGAAATCGATACTGATAAGTTTGCTCAAGTAATTGATAATATTATGAATAATGCAATTAAATATTCACCTAATGGCGGGACAATCACAGTTAAACTTCATTCTGAACAAAAGCGGATTGTTCTCAGTATTGCTGATCAAGGTTTAGGCATTCCACGTGAAGATCTGACTAAAATCTTTGATCGCTTTTACCGTGTTGACAAAGCCCGTTCTCGAGCTCAAGGCGGCACTGGTCTAGGTCTTGCGATTGCTAAAGAAATTGTGGAAGAACATCACGGTCATATTTGGGCCAATAGTAGTGAAGGCAACGGCTCTACTTTTTATATTGCACTGCCTTATGAACCAATGAGCGAAGGGGATGATTGGGATGAAGTCTAAATTTAAGCTCGGCGATGCGTTGCTTTTACTGGGGACGGTGGCTGTTTTCGTTCTCTCAATCGTTCTCTGGATTTTTATCATGACTAATGACCAGTATTTTAATCATATTAATCAAACAAACAGAGTAACTGAACAAACAAAAAACAGGCGTGACCGCATTGCTTCCAACCTGTATATCCCCACTAATTCTTATGGATTTAGAAACGGTCAGTTATATCGTTTATATGATGCTAAAAAGAATTTGCCCCTGGAATTTGTCAAAGAAATAAAAGGGGTAAGATACCGTAGTATTAATAAAATTAGCACTGGGAAAACGCAGTATGAAAAAATGCTGCATGATGAAAATTGTATTCAGCTAAGCTTTCCTAAAGAAGTTAGCATCAATCTGTTTACTAGGAAAAGCGTTAAAAAAGATGATGTACAATTTCGACGCGTCTTTGTGACAGACAGCAATAATTACCTTTACCTTGGAAATGATAAGACTTATACCGTTTACCGGGTTCATTTAATTAAAGGCAATTTTTCTAAACTACGCAATTATGCCAGCAGAGCTCAAGGCAGAGTTCCAGTAGAGTTTGTACGTCTAAAAAATTGTTATGAGGTATTCTTTACTAAGCAAGACCATTGGAAAATATACAGCTATCTTACTAATACCCAAACTGATTCGTATTTTGTCTCTCGGCTCCTTGGTACTACTAACGTGACAACCCGCTCTAATAAAAAAGGCTGGACTACGTACTCGCTTAATTACTATACCAATTTACGAGCTCCTAAGGCTAAAACTGAACGACATGATTTTCACTATACTCGGTATGAGAAGCGTAAAGGCATATCCCTTAATGATCAGCTTCTAGAGAGCGTAGATTTTGTTCATAAACTAGGTTTAAGCGAGCAGGATTTGCGTTACTTTGATACTGTGAATGATTCTATAAGCTATATTAACTATATTGAAGGCATACCAGTCTTTTGGGATGAAAGCAGTCCACAGGTTGCAACCACTTTCACTGAAGATACAGTAAAAGTTGATTTTAACAATACAGATTTGCAAATACCAATACCTTTTGATGGTCAGACGAAAACTTTGCCGACAAGTACAGCAGTGATGCAAAGATTAGTAAATGCCGGTATGAGAAAAGATGAAATTCAACGTATAATAGTGGCTTTTAAGGTTGAAAAGGATAATTCGCACGACCACTTGGTTAACCTGGTACCGGGATATTATGTTAAAGCATATGATGAGTGGAAGAGTTTAGCCGAATGGGAGAAAATAGATTTTCTGGCTCTGAATAAATATAGGCAGACATTAACGGAAGAGGGGAAATAAGATGGACCGTAAAAGAATAGAATGGTTATTTTTCGTCATTTTCTTGTTAATCGATATTTATTTAGGAATTGAAATTTGGCGTTCGCCTATTAGCTTGAGCAATACTTCCGGTTCTACTACAACAAGCATTCGTGCCGAGATGCGAGCTGACGGAATTGACGTGCCCCTGCATATTTCACATAAGCAACAATCTGGTTATTATTTAGCTGTTAAAAAGCGTGATTATCTTTCTGGTAAAAGCAGTAGTCTTACACAAGTTACAACCCATTATTCCAAAAGTGACAATTCTTTAACTGGGACACCTAAGTCCATGATTCTACTTAGTGGCAACCGCAAAAATAATATGCAGCAGCTGGAAGATTTTAAAAACGATCCTAAAAATGTACCCTATGGTAAAACTTTTAAGTTTGAACCCAGCATGTCTGGTGACAATACATATTGCTATGTGCAAAATACCGCTTATGGTCGCATTTACGACAGTGATGCTCAATTAACAATTAATGTGCGCAATGATCAAATTATTAACTATACTATTTCCTATATGGGTCCTATTAAAGCAGTTCGTGAACCGCAATTAATTATTAGTGCTTGGCACGCTGTTAAGGCAATGTATACTGACAGGGAAATTGCCAACAATTCGCGGGTAATGCGAGTTAGTTTAGGCTATTCTAAATTAACCGATGTTCGCGGCAGTACAATTTTGCTGCCTACATGGCTAATTCAAGTTGAAAATAAGACGACTAAGAACATCACTGTTAAAAGAGTTAATGCATTTACAGCACAAATCTTGCAAGGTAGCTCATATAATGTTAATGTACAGAAAAATTAGGAAGGGATAATGCGGTGCAGGTTTCTGTTTTAGCCAGCGGTTCGACTGGTAACACCAGCTTAATTGAAACTGGTCAGCATAAAATTTTAATGGATGCAGGTTTATCAGGTAAAAAAATTAAGACTTTATTGAGTGAAGTTGGCGTTGACATTAAAGACATTGACATGGTCTTTTTAAGTCATGATCATTCAGATCACAGCAAAGGACTGGGAGTTTTAATGCGTCGCTACCCTCAAATTGCGGCTTTTGCCAACAGTGGTACTTGGGAATATTTAACTGAAACACAAAAAATTGGGCAAATACCGGTTGAACAAATTAATATTATTGAGCCGGGGCAAACCAAGACTTTTGGCGATTTGGATGTGACAGCATTTGCGACTAGTCACGATGCGGCCCAGCCGCAATATTACGTTTTCACCAGTGGTGGTAAGCGCATCGCTTTTTTGACAGATACCGGCTATGTCTCTCGTAAAGTAAAAAGCGTGATCGAGGATGCGGATGCCTATCTCATGGAATTTAATTATGACGACATGATGTTGCGTAATGGCCCGTATTCCTGGGGCTTAAAGCAACGTATTCTGTCAGATGTTGGTCACTTATCAAATGATGATGCCGGGCAGGCTTTGCTCGATGTGGTGACAAGTAAAACCGAACACATTTTTTTAGCACATAGAAGTCAGCATAATAATACAGCAAAATTGGCTTATAATGCTGCTAAAAAAATAATGGTTGACGGGGATGCTAACTTGCCGAGTGATGTTAAAATTGTTCTGACCGATCCGATCCAGCCAACTAATTTAGTACAAATTTAAGGAAACTTTTTATCTTTTTTCAAGATTTGTTAGTATAGTAAAAAGATGTGTAAAGGAGATTAAATGATGAATAATCAAAACTCTGGTCATCAGCAACATGGTTTTATGAAAACTGCTATTGTTGGTGTTGTTGCCGGATTAATCGGTGGTGGTGCTTCATATGTGGCCTTAGATCAAATTAATAACGCTAATATGAATAATAATGCTGAAACTAGTATTAGTTCAAATAGTGCCAAGACTTCCAGAAATAGTGCCAAAACCAGCGGAACAATGACGCCGGCTTATAATGATGTCAAAGGTGCTGTGGTTTCAGTTATTAATATGAAACGGCAATCAAGCAGCAGCAACTCGATTTTCGATATTTTTGGCGATGACGATAATGACAATAAAGGCAAGGGGAAATTGCAGACCTATAGCGAGGGCTCAGGTGTAATCTACCAGAGATCTGGCAATAAAGGCTATATTGTAACTAATAATCACGTTGTTTCTGGCAGTGACAAAGTGCAAGTCATGCTGTCCAATGGCAAAACAGTTAATGCACGTATTGTGGGTACGGATGCTACAACGGACTTGGCTGTTCTTTCCATTGATAGCAGCTATGTAACTCAAACAGCTGAATTTGGCGATTCTAAGAGTTTACAGGCTGGTCAAACGGTAATTGCAGTTGGTTCTCCTCTTGGCAGCGAATACGCTTCTACGGTTACTCAAGGAATAGTTTCGGCTCCGGCACGAAGTATCACTACTTCTTCTGCTAATCAGCAGACGGTTATTCAAACGGATGCCGCTATTAATCCGGGTAATTCGGGTGGTGCCCTAGTCAATTCTGCGGGGCAAGTGATTGGTATCAACTCAATGAAGCTTTCGCAATCAAGTGACGGTACATCAGTTGAAGGCATGGGTTTTGCCATTCCGTCCAATGAAGTGGTAACTATAGTTAATCAACTGGTTAAAAAAGGCAAGATTGTCCGTCCTCAACTAGGTGTTAAAGTGATTGCTTTGCAAGGCATACCTTACAGTAACAGAAAGCAACTTAACATTAAGTCCAATCTGAAAAATGGTATTTACATTGCTTCTGTTTCTAAGCACAGTGCAGCGTCTGCGGCAGGAATTAAAACTGGTGATGTAATTATCAAAGTTGACAACAAATCTGTGTCAGATGTAGCTTCGTTACACAGTATTTTGTATAATCACAAAGTCGGAGATACCATCAATTTGACCATTAACCGTAACGGCAAAGAGATTAATTTACGCGTAAAATTACAATCTGATTAAGCAAATAATATTCTAGAATTAAGTGATAAAAAGGCTATACTATGCGATTTCAAACATAAGTATAGTCTTTTTCTTAACATTAATACTGGGAAACATAAAAAAGTTCGAAATTTATTGCTGTCAAGCAAAAAACATAGCTAAAAATCTTGTTGACAATTGTGGATAACTTTGTGGATTGTGCATAAAATGCGAAAAAACGGTTGGGATAAATTGTGGATAACCTGTGAATTGTGTGTAAATAATAGTGAAATTTAATTAGTACAAACAGTTGTTCAAGGCTTAACAGCAGTATTTGAGGTCCAAAAGTTTGTGAAAAGCAACTATGAAAAATCTGTATGTGGGTAAATTAAGGATGATAAATACCAAAAAATTTTCAAAACACAATTTGTTCGCTTACTAAAGGTCAAAACCACAAAATGTAGTTTTGAGCTTTACACAGTTGTGGAAAAAGCAAGTGGAAACTTTGGGAATTGGGGGATAAAATAGCTATTATGAATATTAAAATTGTTTGTGTAGGCAAGTTAAAAGAAAAATATTTTAAAGATGCAATCGCTGAATATCAAAAAAGGCTGAGTAGGTTTGCTAAAGTGCAGGTGGTTGAGGTGGCCGATGAGAAGGCACCGGAAAAGTTTAGTCAAGCAGAACAAAATAGCGTTAAAGAAATAGAAGGAAAAAGAATCCTGAGTAAAATCAAGGATAAAGAATATGTTTTTGTGACTGCAATAAAGGGAAAGCAGAGAAGCAGTGAAAAATTCGCGCGGGAACTAAAGGATCTGGCCACCTACGGACATTCGGATTTGACTTTTGTAATTGGAGGCAGTTTGGGCACCAGCCCGGAAGTAAACAAGCGGGCCAATGATCTGCTGAGTTTTGGCGAATTGACTTTGCCACACCAGTTGATGCGGGTAGTTTTGATTGAACAAATCTATCGCGCATTTATGATTAACAGTGGCAGCCCGTATCATAAGTAAACCAAATGGCATTTTAAAAAGTGTATAGGATTGATTTTTAAAATATATTTAGGATGGAATTTTAGTATGAAAAAAATTGGAATCCGTGAAGTTGCTGAAGAAGCACAAGTTTTAACGGCTACGGCTTCACAATTTTGGTAAAAGATGGTCAAGAATTGCAGCAGTTGACCCACAGGCATAGATGGATTTAAAGCTATTTAAGCAGCTGGTAAGCAAACTGCTGTCATGGTATTATTCCCTGAATATAAAAATGGCTTTGCCATCAAGAACAAGGATACAGAAGTAAATCACGGCTATTTAATTTTGCAATTAAACAAGTAAGCGAACTAAAATTTATCAAAATAAGGAAGAAACAAAAATGCGAGTTCCAGCAAAAATTACTAATGAACGTTATCGTCTTAATTACCACGTTTCTACGCCTTCCGGATGGATGAATGATCCCAATGGCTTTTCGTATTATCAAGGCTACTATCATATTTTTTACCAGTATTATCCCTATTCATCTGAAAGAGGACCGATGCATTGGGGACACTATCGCAGTCAAGATTTGATTCACTGGGAAGAACTGCCAATAGCGCTGACACCAGACAGTCCTGAAGATGACAATGGCTGTTATTCCGGCAGTGCGATTGCAAAAGATGATCGTTTATATCTGATCTATACTGGCAATCATTATTATGATGTGAATGATCACAGCCATTTTTGCCAAACGCAAAATGTTGCATACAGTGATGATGGTATTCATTTTACAAAATACAGTGGTAATCCAGTGATTGCCGTACCACCGACTGATAACTCACAGCACTTTCGTGATCCGAAAGTATGGCAACATGGGGATTCATATTATATTATTGTTGGCAGTCAAGATAAGGCAGGATTGGGTCGTGCAATTACTTATAAGTCAACTGATTTATTGCACTGGGAATATTTAGGACCAATTGCAGTTTCTCAGGAAAGAGATAATGAAGGATATACCTGGGAGTGTCCGGATCTTTTTTCACTAAATGGGCAAGGTGTTCTCTTATGTTCACCGCAGGGAATTGCAGCAAAGGGTAAAAAGTATCTTAATCTTTACCAAACGGGATATTTCATCGGCAAGATGGATTATCGTCAAAATCAGTTTGAACACGGAGTGTTTCAAGAACTTGATCATGGCCACGACTTTTACGCAGCGCAAACCATGTTAACACCCGATAACCGGCGCATTGTCTTTGGCTGGCTTGATATGTGGCATGCTGACTTTCCTGAACAGGCTGATGGCTGGTGTGGTGCTTTAACCTTGCCCAGAGAACTAACTTTAAAGAATAATCAGCTATATATGAAGCCGGTTAAAGAATTAAAACAGCTGCGGCAAGAAAAAGTAATTGATGAAAAGTTGATGACTTCGTTAAAGCAGATTAATGTTTCTGATCCGCAGCATCTGGAAATGCTTTTGACAGCTGAAACTGAAGATTGGTCTGGCAGTGAGATTAATTTTATACTCAAAAATAAGCAGGAAGATTTAGTAACACTCACTTGGAACAAAGGGAATAACGAAGTGGTTTTAACTCGAGCTGATAAACCCATAGATGATTCTCGACGCTATGGTAGATTAAGACCAAAGTCCAATCTGAAAATCCGGGTATTTATTGATACCAGTTCAATTGAATTTTTCTTAAATGACGGTGAGCTGGTATTTTCAGAACGGTATTATACTTCTGAAAAACCTCAGATTTTCGTCAATGCAGATCAGTCAGTCAAAATAAATGTCACAGGCTATACTATGGCAAAATAAATTAGGCCAAAGAAAAAGCGGACACGCAGGTCCGTTTTTTTATTTTAAGGTAAATAATGCCAGGTTAACTAAAAACAGAATAACAATCAATTTAAGCCAATCACTTTTTTGAACAGGAACAGGCACGATAACTGAGCGTCGAGCGCTCTCACGGTAGCCGTGAGAAGCCATGCCCTGTGCTAAATTTTCTGCCGAATTAAGCGCAACAAGAATAGCTTTAAAATATAAAACAGGTGACCAAAAGCTTAAATAAACTCCCCTCATCATGCCGGCAGTGCGTATTTGTTTAACGGCTTCCTTCATTCTGGGGACGATGTTAAGAGCGGCTAAAACTCCATAGGCAAACTTGCTGGGTAAATGGAAATTTTGCTCAAAAGAGCGTGCTAATTCCGTGGCAGTAGTTCCTATTGATACACAGTAGATAGTCAGGGTATAGACGTAAATCCGACTGGATAAACTCAGTGCATTTTGCAAATTAGGCTGAGGTGCAAACCAATATAAAGTAGCAAAAACCGTAAATGCAGCAATTAAGGGCATTAATAACGTTAAAAGCAGGTTCTTTACTTTGATGTGTTTGTAGATTAGATAAATTATGGTAAAAAAGATGATTAAAAGATTGGTTAACAAGCTTGATTTAAGAGATATTTCTATAGAAATTATCAGTGCTAGAAAAAATTTAAAACTGGGATTCATAATTACACCTCATTTATTCACATAAGTTAAATGCTGGTCTTTAAAGCTGAGGTGATAGTCACACCAATCTGCCAGATTCCTTAGTTCATGACTAATAATTAAAAGCGTTTGACTGCGTGCTTTCTGACTTTCTTTTAATAAAGCCATTACTTTGTTAGCAGAGTCCGCATCCAGGCCATTAAGGGGCTCATCAATTAGCAATACATCCTGATCGGAGATCAACATTAGTAAAATTTGCAGTTTCTTTTGTTGCCCGCCAGATAATGAATAAACCACGTGGTCAAGCAGTGAATCAAGTTTAAGGGAGATTAAAGCCTCATTTATTTTGTCATCAGTGAAATAATTGTTGGTTCGCTGCTTTTTGCTTAAATTGATTTCATCCGCAACAGAAACGTTGATAAATTGATCGGTCGCATTTTGAAAAATTTGCCCCACTTTAAGGAGATACTTGCGAGCTGATAATTTACTGATTTCCTGCTTGTGATAAGTTAAACTGCCTGCATATGGGATCATTTTGGTCAGTGCATTAAAAAGAGACGTTTTGCCAACCCCGTTCGCTCCAGTAATAAGAGTGGTTTTACCAGAAAAGATATTTAAATGTTCCTGCTGTAAAAGCAAACGATTTTGTGTAATCTCTGTATTTTTGAGTTTAAAACAAATTTCTTTGTCATCGTTAGGGATGGCAAAAGTATAAGAAACGGATTCCGTATTTTTTTGCAGCAGTTTTTCTTTTTCATTAGCAGAAAGTTGCACCAAATCTTTACCTTGAAATTGAAACAGATTATCGCAATGGCCTTCATAGTCAGTTAATACGTGATCACTTAAAATAATTGTTTTCCCTTGATCACGCAGGTGAGCTAATTTAGCAATTAAGAATTTGCGAGCAGCTGGATCACAGCTGGCAAAGGGTTCATCAAGTAAAAAAAGATCGACATTCATCGCAACAAGTACAGCTAAAGCAACTCTTTGCTGCTCGCCGCCAGACATTGTATTAATTTTTTGATCAAGCAAATAATCAATCTGTGTGAACTGAACAGCTTCATTCAAGCGTTTTGTATACTGCGTTTTATTAAGACAAAGATTTTCAAGTGCAAAAATTATTTCTTCTCGCGGTGTTGTCATCGTAAACTGTTCACTGGCATTTTGAAACATCATAGCCGATTTTAGTCCGCCTAAATTAACGCTGCCTCTTAATTGGCCCGCAAACTCAGGATATAAATTTGCTAGAATTTTTAATAATGTAGATTTGCCACAGCCGGTTGGACCAACCAATAGTGAAAGTTCACCAGTGGGAATAGTGAGATTAATATCTGTTAATATTTTATTTTGCTTATCATATGAAAAAGTCAGGTTGTTTAATTTAATCATTTTAGTTACCAAAAAAATCGTCAGGATAAGGCCTGACGATGTAAAATCTTTCGTTTTCCCTTCGCTGGCATTATCCATAGCAGGTTCGACGGGTCTGTTCTCAGCCTCTAGGGCACCCCGATGTTAAATTTATTATACATAAAAGAAAAATAGATGTCTACATACACAAGTATTCTCTCCTTAATCTAAATATCAAAATTCTATTAGTAAGATGAAATTTTGCTATATAATAAATCTATATATTTTAAAATTTGCATAAGAAGGTGAAATAATGGCAGCTGTTAAACTTGAACAATATTTAGCCAGCATTTTGGATTCAACTAAGTCTGACACTAATGAGGTAAGAATCAAACCCAAAAATGATAATTTTGATTTATTTAGAGCGTTTTTGGAAAATCGTAATACTGGGGTTCATCGCTACCAAACTACAGCTTCAACTATATTATATGAAGCTCAGGGCTCGGTAAAAGCCAGAATCAATGATGAGGATTTCTTGCTTAAAGCCGGCAATATCGTATTTTTACAGAGAAAAAGTGATTATGAAATATTGCGGCAGGGAGAAAACGACATATTAGTTAAGTTAGAATTTGACCATAATTTCAAGATGCTGGATTTTCTCGGAAGCTATTCTGCCATGAGTCATCGTGAAAAAAAGGTGTTTAAGGAAATTACTGACGCTTACAATCAAAGGCGCTTATTATTTTTAAACAGTACACTTTTGTCTAAATCTGCCAATGCGCTAAAAAAAATAATTGATGAATATCTTAATCAGGATTTGTATACTCACAATGTGATCTTGGCAGAACTAAACTTGCTTTTAATTGCCGCAATTAGAAATCAAGACTTAGTGACAGGTCCTGTGACTGATCACCAATTTGTTCAGACTGATTTAGAAAATTATATTGATGCGCATTTTACTGACATAACGCTTAATGAAGCAGCCAAACATTTTGGTTTCAATCCTAATTATTTTTCAAGTTTGGTTAAACAAAAAACTGGTAAAAGCTTCGTAGAGCATGTTGATGAAAGGCGTATGCAAGAGGCGCGCAATTTGCTTGCACGACCAGATATTTCCGTCAAAGAAATAATTGCACGGGTAGGTTATAGTGGCAAGTCCTTCTTTTATAAAAAATTCAGTGAATATTATCATGAAACGCCAGTCCAAATGCGAGCTGAATTATTTAGACAGGCAAACATCAACTTAAAATAAAAAGCAACCTTGACTAAAAAGGTTGCTTTATTTTATTACATTTTTTCTAAGCGTTTGATCCTGTCAGCTGTTGGCGGGTGACTGTCAAATAAATGAGCAAAACTGCGCTTTTTGCGTACAGGATCTTCAATATACATGCCGGCACTGCTGGGGTCGGCTTTCTTCATTGGCTCAGAACCGTCAATCTTTTCTAAAGCAGAAATCAATCCTTGTGGGTTGCGGGTTAATTCTACTGAAGAGGCATCAGCCAGATATTCACGATTTCGCGATAATGCCATTTGCGCTAAACTGGCACAAATAGGACCCAGAATTAACACAAATACAATAGCCACGATCTTAAAAATAACAACAATAGTACCACCACTGTCGTTATCACTGTCGCGATCATCATCAATCCACCAAATATAACGACTGGCAATACCTGATAAATAAGAAATGACACCAACTAATACTGCGGCAATAGTAGAAACTAAAATATCATAGTTTCTAATGTGCGAAATCTCATGACCTAAAACGCCTTCCAGTTCTTCGCGGCTCATCATGTCAAGTAAACCTTGAGTAACTGCCACAGCAGAGTGGTTGGGATCGCGTCCAGTCGCAAAAGCATTAGGACTGGGATCATCAATAATAAAAACTCGAGGCATTGGTACCCGACCGACCAGTGCCATATCTTGTACAACATGCCACAATTCCGGATTATCTTGTTCATGGACTTCTTGAGCGTGGTTAAGACTCATAACCATATTAGCCGGGTTAGGCAAGACAATTAGCATGTAGATTAGACTAAAAATCACAGCAATAATTAATCCTAAAACAGGACGATCACCAAAAAGATAACCCAGTCCTGCCCCTACAAGTGCTAAAATAATGACAAATAATCCCATAATCCCAACGGTTTTACGTTTATTGCTGGCAATTTGTTGAAATAACATAAAAACTGACCTGGTATTTAAAATTTAACTTTAGGTACTTCTTTTTCCGATTCATTAGTTTGTAAGTAGTCAACTTTCTTAAAACCGTGAATGTGAGCAACAATGTTAGATGGGAAAGTTAACAACTTTTGGTCGTAAAGTGCAGCAGATGAATTGTAAAGTTGTCTCGAATAGGCAATTTTGTTTTCTGTGTTAGTCAATTCTTCTTGCAGTTTCAAGAAGTTTTGGTTGGCTTTAAGGTCAGGATAGTTTTCTGATAAGGCAAAAATTGATTTAAGGGCATCAGAAATCTGATTGGAAACTTTTAAAGTTTGAGCGTGATCATCGCTGGGAATATTAGTTAACTGATTACGCAACTGAACAACATTTTCCAATGTTTCTTTTTCATGTTTGGCGTAGCCCTTAGTTGTTTCGACTAGGTTGGGAATCAAGTCGTTACGCCGCTTCAGTTGTACATCAATCTGACTCCAAGATTCATCGGTGTATACTTTGGCTTTTTGTAAACTGTTGTAAACTGTAATATAAAGTGCAATTAATAAAACAACAATAATTACAATTACCCAAGTTAAACTATTCATAGTATTCCTCCTTATATGTATCTCTTAATTATAACTGATTAAGGACCTTTTGAATATAAAAAAGAAGCTTATACTATCTTTCATTAGCAAAGCTTTACTAAATTGTATCTTAAATTAATAAAAGTCCCCAGCCCACAACGGTTAAAACAATCAGACCAATAAACTGCATTACAGACCATTTCTTAAAAAATTCGCTTCTGGAAACTGTCGCATTTTGAGTAAAAGTTTTTAAGACCAGCATATTGGCCATTGAACCGATAGGAGAGCCAAAGCCGCCAATGTTAGAACCTAAAAATAACGCTTCAGCGTAAGGAGTAAACTTACCAACTAAAATAGTCGCAGGCACATTGCTGATAATCTGACTGGAGATAATCGAAGTGAAGTAAGTTGAGCTTTCCGAATTAATCATCGTATGTATGATGCTGACAATCAGCGGGATCTGTTGAATATCACTAATGAAGATGAAGAAACAGGTAAAGGTTAATAGCAGAGCAAAATCTACTTTAAGCAAAATTCTGGGATTGATTAATAAGGCTAAGATAATTGCAACAATCATCGGAATTACCACATTAATGACCTTAAATACACCTAAGAAAAATAATGCAAATACTGCCGTAGTAATGATTGTAGGTCTTAAACTGATATTGATCTGTTTAATATCTTGTCTGGGAATTTTTTTACGAGGGATAAAGTAAAAAATAATAAACGTAATGAATAAAGCCATTAATAAATAGGGCAAAGACCAGGAGAAAAACTGCAGGGCATTAACAGAATATTTACTGACCAAAAAGATATTATGGGGATTACCCCAAGGAGTAAAAGCAGCCCCAATATTTGCACCCATACCAATTAAAGTGACAGGCAAAATTTGTGGCAAGTCACATCTTTTGGCAATATTTAAATACAGGGGAATCAATGTAAGCGCTGTTATGTCATTGCCAAGAAACATCCCAGCAATAATCGCTAGAAGCGTAAACAAGATGTTTAATTTCTGCATATTGTCGGCAATACTGGTCAGTTTATACGCCAACACGTCCAGAACGTGCAAGTAAGCGTATATTTGAATAATGATTAGCATCGCGGCGACTGAAAAAATCGTATGTAAGTTGATATCCTCAAGCCGCGGTCTAGCAAAAAAAAGACTGATAATCGTTATTACAAAAGTAATCTGCAGGATTTTATCACTAAAAACCTTTTTCAAGACGGTCATAAAATGTCCCCTTTCACAAGTTATAATCATCTATAATCGCTATATACATTTTGACCTTTTTTTCTGTTATACGCAATAATAAATTTTTCATGGTGAAAAGCACTTTTACTATAAACATAATTTTTGACACTATAACTTAATATATCCTATACTGGAGAAAATTGCTAAGGATTAGGAGGAAATATTAAAATGAGTAATTCCGAATCAGTTAAAATGAATGTTAAAGCAGGTGCAGCTGAGAAAATCAAGAAAAGTGTGAAAGACGGACAAGTTGTTTTGCTTTCATTAAATGACGGTTCCAACAAATATTCTAACATTGCCGGTAGCTGTGCTGCCGGGACTCGTTTTCAATTTGTAGTCTTGGATCAGCAAGACCCAGACTTTTCACTTAAAGTTGAAAATAATATTGGCTTAAATTTATACACCAGTCCTGCAGAAATGCAATATTTAGGCAACGATTTGGTAGTAGATGAAAAGAATGCGGCCATTAGTTTAGCCGATGACAGTGGCGTAATTGATGCTGCCATGACAGTTAGTGAAAATAATTAGTGTGTTTAACTAATAATATGTACTCAAAAATAACTTTATTTTTAGCGTTCCAGAATGGAGCGCTTTTTATTTTAAATGGCAAAACAGAACGGTTCAGTATGAGCGCATCTTGCTTCAAAAAGCCCTAAGTGTTAAACTATATAAGATTTTCGAAAATCTTGAAAGGAAGTATAGTACTATGCGTAAAGGTGAAAATTACAACACTGGTTGTGAACCAAACCAAAGACCTAAGAACAAGAAGAACGGCAAGAAACGTGTTGCGCACGTGGCAGCAGTTGTTGCTTTCTTGAACAAGGCCAAAGCAGACGAAAATAAATAGTTTGTTTTTAAACAAGACTAAAGGGTGGATGAAACTTTCGTCCGCCTTTTTTTATTGCTCTAAATTGAGTAGAATTAGATTAATGATACATACATTTTGCTCTAAGGAGAAAGCTTAAAAGTGAAGTTTCAATGCAGTGCGTGTGGATTGCGCATAAATGCCAAACATTTTAAACAAACGGGTCTGATTAATCCTAAACTGACTAGTATTTGCGATCTATGCATTCAAAGAGGAGAAAAGCCGGAAGACTTTGCCAATATTGCGGTTAAAGTTTTTGCGCAATGCTTATTGTTTACTTTTGTAGGAAAAGGTGAAGTCGCAGATAATTCAACATTTTTGGTTGCTAAAAATGACATGCGCAAGCGCTATGAGGCCTTCATTCAGGATTATGACGGCAATGAATTGGCTCAGCAGCAACTAGCAACACATGATTTTAACCAGGCAGTAATTGACAGCGAGACAGGCCAAACTGACTTTGTGCCCAGCAACGAGTTTACTTTTGCCGAAAACCTAAGTAAATTAGGCTTAAACGTCGACTTTAAGCTCAATGAAGTGGATTATATTGACCGTGAGCGTATTCGGGCCAAGTACCATTACCGCTGCCAATATTGCGGCAGGCGCGGCCGCAGCGTCGATCACAAAGATCCGGTTTCACTGTCACATAATAATGATTTTGACAACCTGATTTTATCTTGCACGGAATGCAACCGTATTAAGTCCAACATGCCCTACAAATTATTTGTCAGTTTGAATAATGAAATTCCTGAAGTTAACCAAAAACTGGTCAAATATGAAGACGCTCTTGCTACATTGAAGGGTGAATTTGAGGAAAGACGACGCGAATTAGCCGCTAAAATGCACCTGAAGGGCGTTGTTAATGATCCTGAACTTGACCAGATCCGTAAGCAAAACAAAAAATTGCAGGATGCAATTGATAGCTTGGAGAGCGATTATTCTGACTTGCGTTCTTTGCGCGAGCAGCATTTTATGACTGGCTGGAAACTAGCGCAAGTAAACGCAAAAGAAGATATTATTTAATTTTTAAAAGGCTTACAATGAAATTAAGAGGAAAAGGAGGTCAGAAAATGAAGTTAACTAAATTCAAGCAAAATATTTTAGCAAAAATGGGTATCAGTATGGCTGCCATAGTCTTGGGCATGATGAGTGGCGCTAATCTGGTGCAAAATGTTTTGGCAGCTTCTGCAACACCTGCTGCTAAAGATCAAACTGCAAAAATAACACCGAATGCAGCCAGTACTAGCAATAATCAGCTGGGCTTTTGGACTGGCACTGATGGCAGCTGCACGTGGCAATATGATGTCCTTACCAATACGCTGACTGTTAGCGGCGCTAAAGGAGCACAATTGTCAAGCACACCTTTTACTAAAGAATTCAAATGGGCTGGAAGTATTGAACATATCGTTTTTGAAAATCCGTTTAAGTTACCTGCAAATTCAAAAGAAAAATTTGCCAATTTGAGATATTTGTCTGATATTAAGGGTTTAGAGAACGCTGATACCAGTGAGGTAACCGATATGTCTGGTTTATTTGCCGGTGATATGAACCTTAATAGTTTAGATATTAGTAATTTTGATACCAGTAAAGCTACAGATATGAGTAACATGTTCTTTAAATTAGGTATGGATAATGCTACTGCCATAGTAATAGATTTGAGTAAATTGAATACCGCAAATGTAACCACTATGAACAGCATGTTTGCGGCGGCCAATTTTAAAAAGCTGGATTTAAAAAACTTTAATACTAGCAAAGTAACCGATATGGCAAATATGTTTTCCAGTTCCAAGGCAGAAACGATCAATGTAGATAGCTTTGATACCAGTAAAGTACAAAATATGAGCGGAATGTTCAATAATTGTCTGGCTAAACTGATTGACTGCTCAGGCTTTAATACCAAAAACGTAACGGACATGAGCAATATGTTTTCTCATAGTATGGACATAACAACTCTAAACTTGAGCAATTTTAATACTAGTAATGTTCAAAATATGAAAGCTATGTTTTTTGGAGATTCCAATTTGACCAATTTGGATTTGAGTAATTTTGATACTAGTAAAGTAACTAATATGTCAGGCATGTTTTCAAACGATACAGCATTAAAACAACTTAATTTAACGGGCTGGGATACTGCTAATGTTACTGATATGAGCACTATGTTTGCACGATTAAAAAATATGGTCAGCTTGGATATTAAGCACTTTAATACCAGCAAGGTAACTGATATGTTTGGCATGTTTGAGGGTGCTGAAAATTTAATTGATTTTGATATTAGTAATTTTGATACCAGCAAGGTCACTAGCACCAGCTATATGTTTTCTGGTATGAAAAAAATTACCAGCTTAGATTTAAGCCATTTTAATACTAAGTCCAATAAAAATTTGTCTGAAATGTTTAGTGATGATGACAATTTAAAGACGGTTAATTTGAAAGGCTGGAATACCAAACGGGTCAGGAGTATGAGTCGCATGTTTAAAAACGACCCGCAGCTGGTCAATATTAATTTAAGTCATCTTAAAACTAATAGTCTCACTGAAGCTTATGAGATGTTTAAAAATGATCGGAGTCTCAAAACTGTTGATTTACATAATTGGAACACCCGTAAATTAACTGAAGTAAGTGAGATGTTTGCTCAATGTCCTAATCTGACTAAAGTTAATTTACATGGCTGGCACATGCCTAAACTGACTGATTCGACAGATATGTTTATGCAGGACAAGAAATTAGCAGGGGTTGATCTGACTAATTTTAATATTCATAACAGCAGGATTTTAAATCAGGCAGGCAATCCTAAAGGGTTTGCTGTGAAGCTGGGCCACTACCGTTTGCGTAAAAGTTCAGGTGTAGGCCAAGGATTTAGACACATTCAGGCTGTAGGTAAAGGTACAATTAGAAAACCGAAAGGCAAAAAATATACTGCAAAGCAATTATTTAAGCTGTATAATCACTCTGCCAAAAAGAGCCCTAGAGAAACCTATGTCATGTATAACGGTAAAAAACCACAGTTACCAAAATCATTTCATTTTTGATCTTAAGTAAAATAAAAGGATTAGCTCATTTCAGAACTAATCCTTTTTAGTTTGTCTTTCTAGTAAACTTTAGGCAAATTCAGGGAAGTTTAAAGTTTTTATCTGTGTTTTAGTGGTTTTTAACAGCCAGATTGCCTGATCTACTTGTGCCAGCGTTGCTTTGCTCGACCGTAAGACGACAGCAGCATTAGCTAAAGCATAGTCATAGCTCTGCATAAGTCCATCATAGTGAACACTCTCATTAATAGTTTGCTGTCCAGAATCAAAGTCTTTCTGGAGCTTCACTTTATCGCTGTCGGTTGCTACTTTTTGTTTCTGCTCAGCTGCTAATGAAGTGTTTACAGGAGAAAGTTTTATGCCCCTGCAAAATTTCACATCACTTGCTTTGACGAAACTGTTAGCTGCTATTATTTTTTCATTAGTGGTGAGAATGATCGGACCATATTTTTTGTCAGTCGCCGGGGCCTTTAATTGTGTGCCATCATTATTGATAAGGGCTTTTCTATCTAAATTGTTACTCAGAAGGTGGTAATACAACTCAGCTTTGTTTGTAGCCGTATTCCAAATATAGAATAAGCCGTCAACATTAAAGTCAGACTGCTTTGCAGTGTTAAAACTAATCCCAACGGGTTTTCCTGTGGCGTCATAAAGCTTAACGTTTGCAGTAGTCTTTGCAGTAACAAAACTATAGGTTAAATCAGAGTAGTCGGTCGTTGGTAAGTAATTTCTCAGGTTGATACAGTTTTCATCTATGTATTCATCATGATGATTATGCAGGCGGAAAATATAGCCTTCAAAATCTTCTGCCCAAGGTTCAACGGCTAAGTCAACTTTTATTTTCTGCCCCTTTTTTAAAATATGTTTGGTTTTCATTTCGTTTAAAGTCTGAGTGGCTGTCTTTCTAAGAACGGTGGCCGTTGTAACCCCATTGTAAGTTAAAGGATAACCATCTAAACTTGCAACATTATAGGCTTTGACATAGCGATTTTTACCAATGGCATAATAATTTTTCCCTTTAATTTTTGTGAGTGGCAGATAGAAAATATGCTCATTGTTATCTGAGTTAAAGTATTTAGTATAATAGTATTTCGGTTTTGCTTTAACTTGCTTAACTTTGCCTTGATATTTAACGATAGCTCGCTTAGGTAAAGTGTGGCCAGTCTTGTTACCGGCTTTAGTATATACAGCTGATTTTTTTAATAAAACCAATTTGCCCTTTTTGCTGTTTTTACCGTTAACTTCCATGACATCTGCGGCATTAATGTAGCAACCATTACCAATATTATAGAATTTTTGGTCCTTAATTTTTCTAGTGCCGTAGTATTTCATAACATCTGCATTAAAGCTATAGATATACTTATAACCACTGGCATCATCTTGAGCATAGGGCAGATATTTGTTCTTGTTTTTAATTTTATGCCCATATTTATTATAAAGATGGGCACCATAGATTAAAGTAATTTTACCCTTTGCGGTCTTTTTACTGCTTTTGGTAGCTGCAACTGTCTGTATTTGATTGCAATTTGCTAAAAAAGGTGTGACGACCAATGCCAAAGCCGTGATCGCCAAACAGATTTTTTTGGTTAATTTCATGATTTACCTCCTTACTAATTCTTTCTGTTAAATTTATTATAACCTAATATAGGTGCAGCAATACATGTCTTACAGTAAAAGAATAACAGTCTGGCAAAGTTTAACTTAAGTTTTAAATTATTAATTAGTTTTAAGTAAAATACCCTTATAATTAGAATAAGAGAAAAGAGGCGTCAAGATGAAATTACCCAATTTAATCAAGTTTAAAAAAACTGGGATAGGTATTGCAACAATGGCATTAGGTTTAGTCGTAACGGTGCGAGTAAACGTAAATGTAGCTGCTGTAACAGAAACTCCTGCTGTTGTCCCAAATAGTGCGACAGGTTTGCCATCTGATGCCGGTCTTTGGACTGGCACTGATGGCAGCTGCACATGGCAATACGACGTTATTAGTAGAACTCTGCGGATTAGTGGCGCGCAAAAGAGCAGTCAATTATCCAGCACACCATTTTTAAAGCAGTTTAAATGGTCTGGCAATATTGAACATATTGTGTTTGAAACACCGGTTCAAATGGCTCCGAATTCGGCAGAAAAGTTTTCCGGTCTTGAGTATTTGGAGGATATTACGGGCCTCGACAAAGTTGATACTAGTCAAGTGACAAATATGGCTTTGCTTTTTACTAATGACAAAGCTCTAACTAAAGCTGATGTGAGTCACTTTGACACCAGCCAAGTGACTAGTATGGAACGAATGTTTGACAGCACAGCACTAGCAGAAGTAGATTTGAGCGGTTTTAATACCAGCAAAGTCACTAATATGGGTGGTATGTTTAGAAACAGTCCGATGCGACGTCTTAATCTGAGTAGTTTTGCTACCAGCCGAGTGACCAATATGGCAGAGATGTTTGCGGATAGCGATGTGGCAGAACTTAATCTGGCTAATTTTGATACTAGTAATGTCACTAACATGGCTGGTATGTTTGCTGGAATAAAAGTTCCTGAACTAAATCTTAAGCACTTTGATACCAGAAAAGTTAATAATATGTCCGATATGTTTTCCAGTACCCAAAATTTGTCAAGTCTTGATCTGAGTAATTTTGCTACCAGTCAAGTGACTAATATGGCGGAAATGTTTTCGGGCAGTAAAGTTATTCACTTAAACTTGGCTAATTGGGACACCAAAAAAGTCACCAGTATGAAAAATATGTTTCAAGGGTGTTCTAACTTAACTAAACTTGACTTAAGTGGCTTTAATACTGGTAATGTTACAGATATGGCGGGGATGTTTGCAAAATTCGCTCATTTGGATCAGCTAAATTTCAGTCACTTTGATACGAGTAAAGTTGAAGATATGAGAGAAATGTTCGCAGACAATCCAGCTGTTACTAGTTTAGATTTAAGTAGTTTTGATACCAGCAGCGTTACTAATATGATCTCGCTGTTTTCTGGAGACAGCTCTTTGACCAAACTCAATTTAACGGGCTGGAACACCAAGAACGTACGCTGGATGAATTATATGTTCAGTGGTGACAGCAGTCTAAAAGACATTGACTTGAGGCACTTCAATACTGCCAAAGTTACTGATATGCTTAGGATGTTTAAAGGTGCAAAAAGTCTGGAGCAGCTTGACCTGCATACTTGGGATACACGCCAAGTTACTAGGGTCAGCGAAATGTTTATGAACTGTGATAATCTTGTTTTTGTTGATTTGCATGGCTGGCGGTTACCAAAAGTGTATGATTCAACGGAAATGTTTACTAATGATCAGAAGCTCGCTGGAGTTGATTTAAGTCATTTTAATATCCATAATAGTCAGGTTTTGAAAAATGCTGGCAATCCCAAAGGCTTTGTTGTCAAGCTTGGGCATTACCGCTTACGTAAGAGTTCAGGAGTAGGTCAAGGTTTTAAACATATCCAAGCTGTTGGCAAAGGCACAATTGCCAAGCCTCAGGGCAAGAAGTATACTGAAAAGCAATTGCTAAAACTGTATAACCATTCGGCTAAAAAGAGTCCCAAGGAAACTTATGTCATGTATAATGGCAAAAAGCCCCAGCTGCCTAAAGGGTTCAATCTCAAATAGATAAGACAAAAAAGGCTAGTTCGTAATTAAAAACGAATTAGCCTTTTTCTATTAGTCTAAAAGATTTAATCGCCCTGAGGAACAGACATAGTTGTCAGCTGCTCTTTTGCCGTTTTAACATACCAGACAGCTTCAGCAACTTGGGCGATAGTTGCCTTATCAGATCTTATTATGGCAGAGGCATTACTTAAGGAGCTATCATAATTATTCATTAGATCCGTATCATATTTAGCGTTTTGATCTAAATCTTTGCCCTCATTAAAAAGTGCTAGTAATTCTTGCTTGTCAGCAGTCGTTGCAATTCTTTGATCATTTTTGGCCTGCTCAATCGTATTAAGTGCTTTCAGCTTTAACCCGCTGACGTATTTAACATCGCTGACTTTGATAAAGTTATTGCCATAGTTTAATTTTGGATTATTATTGTGGGTTACTGAATCTTGATCTGGTATCGGATTTGGTTGCTTGTCATCAATCACATTAGTATCGCTGTAATTTAGGCAGTGATAAAACAGTTCCGCCTTGTTTTTCTCAGGAATCCACAAGTACATTAAGCCATCAACCGTCAGATTACTATGTGTCGGCTTCATGATATGCTTGCCAGTTGCCTTACCGGAAGTATCATAAAGTTCAACGCTGTTGCCTGCTAATGGGGTGACATAAGTGTAGACTAAGTCACTGTAATCAATAATAGGCAGGTTCCTTTTCAGTTTAACTTCGTATTCTGAAACATATTCATCTGGGTGATCGTGCAATCTGTATATATAACCCTCAAAGCCATCAATTTCGTATGGAATAACAGTTAAATCAAGTTTAATCTTTTGTCCTTTTTTCAGTTTCCGCTTTGCAGCAGAATAATTTACCGTTGTGCTGGAGGTGTTCCTAAGGACAGTCGCTGACGAAACACCATTGTAGCGAGCAATGTGACCGTTAATGTAGCCGACATTAGCTGCCTTAATGTAGCGATTATGTCCTAAAGAGTAATAATATTTCCCTTTAATTTTATGAGTAGGTATATATCTGGGCTTGAAGTATCTGTCTAAATCATTAAGATAATAAAAGTATTTGGGTGTTTTAGTAGCAGTCTTAGCTTTTCCTTGATACTTGACAATTGCATCAGTTCTTAATTTCTTACCAGTTGCTTTGCCAGTCTTGGTGTAAATCAATGAATTGTGACTTAATACTAGTTTGCCTTTTTTAATATTATGGCCTTTTACTTCTAAAATATCGGCATTTTTAACGTAATAGTTATGACCAAGGTTGTAAAATTTTTGCCCGTTAATTTTTTTAGTACCATAGTAAGAATAACTGGTTCTGCCATCGCTATATTCATCAATTTCCATGTCAGTAATCACGTAGCCCTTGGAATCAGCGCTAAAGCCTTCAGGAACGGTAAAGCCGTGAGAAATATTCAATTTTATTTTATGACCTGACGGATTGTAAACATAATCGTTTTTAAGCAGCGTAACTTCTCCTTTGGCTTTCCGAGCAGCTTCTACTGTTTGGGAATTGGTGATATTTGGCAATAATGGACCAGCAGTTAATAATAAGGCTGTTAGTCCAATACAAATTTTCTTAAAACGTTTCATATTATGACCTCGCAAATTATGACCTTACAAAAATGAGCTTATAATTTAATGTTATCGTAACCCAAAATGAAACTCAAATTTATTTTATCTGGTAAATTTAATGGATTTTGCCTGGCTTTCATTATTTTTTGCAACTAGGAAAACTATATTTTGCAATATTTTGGATTTGAAACGGCTTATAATTAAGTTAATGAAAAGGAGGTCATGATAATGAATCATAACCATTCAAGACAAATTTTAGGTTTAGTTAAAAAAGTTGGTATTAGCAGCAGTCTTGCTTTTTGTGGTCTGAACTTAATGGCAGCTGCTGTTAAGCCGGTTTCTGCTGCAACTAATAAACCTGATGCTAGCGATCAAGTGAATAATGATATTCAAGAAATACCAGGTATTTGGTCAGGCAAAGATGGCGACTGCAGCTGGAATTATGATATTGTTACCAGAACCCTGACAATTAAAGGAACTCAGAAAAATAGCACTCTTTCGAGTCGCCCGTTTAATGAAGAATGGAGTTGGGGGAATAATATTACCCATATTGTTTTTGCCTCCCCCGTAAAACTTCCTGCAGATTCAAAATATAAGTTTAGCGAGCTAAATAATTTGAAAGACATTAAGGGACTGGACTTAGTTGACACCAGTGAAGTCACTGACATGAGTGGCTTGTTTGATATGGATCAGGCTCTGACTGAGCTTGATTTAAGTCACTTTCAAACTGATAAAGTAACTGATATGAGTAGAATGTTTGAGTCTACAGGACTATCAACGCTAGATTTGAGCAGTTTTAATACTAGCAATGTCACTAACATGAATTATATGTTTAGTAATTGCACTGCTGAAAACATTAACTTGACAGGTTTTAATACTAGTAATGTCATTAAAATGGATTATATGTTTAATGGTTGCACTGCCAAAAGCATTAACTTGAGTAGTTTTAACACCAGTCGCGTTACTGAAATGAGTAATATGTTTAGTCTAACCAAACTTCAAAATCTTAATTTTGCTGACCTTGATACAAGCAATGTGACTGATATGTCAGGAATGTTTGAGCGGGCTGATATTTCTAATTTAGATTTTGCCAAACTCAATACTAGTAAAGTTACAGACATGGAATACATGTTCTCAGGAACAACTGGGGTAAAGACCCTGGATCTTAGTTCATTAGATACCAGTAACGTTGTCAAGATGTCAAATATGTTTGCTTCAAGCAAAATAACAAAATTAGTTTTAGACAATTGGGACACCAATAAGGCAAAAGATATGTCGTATATGTTTGCTGACTGTCCTAATTTAACGGATGTTGACTTGAGCAAATTGCATACGGCGAATGTCACAAACATGTCATACATGTTCGAAGGCTTTTCACAGATAGAGCAATTAAATCTAGCCAAACTTGATACTCATAATGTTAAAAACATGAGAGGAATGTTTGCGAAAAATCCTAATCTAAAGAGTATAAATTTGAATCATTTAGATACGTCAAATGCAACCAATATGCGGGAAATGTTTGCAAAAAATCCTAATTTAAAAAGTATAAATTTAAATCATTTAGATACATCAAATGTAACTAATATGCGGGAAATGTTTGCGGAAGATCCTAATATAGAAAGTCTAGATTTAAGTCATTTAAATACTGCCAAAGTTACCACCATGTGGGGGATGTTTACTGGAGATTATTCTTTAACCAATTTGAACTTGGATGGCTGGAACACTGAGAATGTTAAAGACATGACTTATATGTTTATTGATAATAAGAGTTTGGTTAGCACAGATCTTTCGCATTTCAAAATGACTAATGTTACTAGTACGACTGGGATGTTTAATGATTGTACTAATCTGATGTATGTGAATTTAAGTGGCTGGCATTTACCGAAATTAAAATCTTCAACTATAATGTTTGAAAACGATAAAAAATTAGTTGGAGTTGATTTAAGCCATTTTAACATTCATAACAGTCAGATTTTGCTCAATGCTGGTAATCCTAAAGGTTTTGTTGTCAAGCTTGGGCATTACCGCTTACGTAAGAGTTCGGGAGTAGGCAAAGGCTTTAAACATATCCAAGCAGTGGGTAAAGGGACAATTAGAAAACCTAAAGGCAAAAAATATACTGCAAAACAATTGCTAAAGCTGTATAACCATTCGGCTAAAAAGAGTCCTAAAGAAACCTATGTCATGTATAATGGCAAAAAGCCCCAGCTGCCTAAAGGGTTCAAACTTAAATAATATAAAAAAGACTAGTTCGCTTTAACTGCGAATTAGTCTTTTGTTCTATTAGTGAGGACACTGAAGATTATTTTAATTTGCCTTCATCCATTAATTGAGAATCACGTTTTGCCAGTTTCTTATTATGTGCTTGATGACCTTTATCAGACAAATCAGCATTAAACTTGTAGCCTCGTTTCTTCAAAGCTTTAATATCATTTTTTACATCTTTTTTATAAAGTGTAGGATATTTCTTATAATATTTATAATCTTGCAAATAAATCTTATAAATAATAGTGTCAGACCACCCACCATGATCATTTGTAGGTGCTTTTGCTTTCTTTGGCTTTTGTACAGGTTGTGGCTTTAAATCGCCTGATGGTTTAGTAGTAGGAACATTTTCCAATTTAATCTGTCTGTTTAACCATTTAATTTCTGCATTAAGATATTTCTTGAAAGTCTTGGCATACTTAGACTTATAATTTTTAAAATGCTTCAAGATCTTCTTGTAAAGGGCTAATTTTTTAGTCTTATTCGTTAACTTCTGCCCCTTCTTGACGTTCTTATTGAAATAATTATTTGCTTTTTGGTGGCGTTTTGACCAAGTTTTCTTAGTTTTGTGGATATTGGTCTTTGGTTCGGGATCATTATCTTGGATAGGTTGCGAAATTGGTTCAGCTACAGGGCAAGATATTTCTGATATTAATACGTGGGTATCTTGGATAGGTTGCGAAATTGGTTCAGCTACAGGAGTTTCAGTTTTATCTGTTGCACTTGTGTCTGGATTATTTGTATTAGTGTTGGTATTAGTATTTGTATTTGTTTCGTTAGTTGCAGCCACATCTGCTAAAACAGCTGAAGTTTGACTAATAACTGGCGCTAAAACGGTAATACCCGCGACAGCTGTAACAATAATATTTTTATGTAATTTCACTTTGGTTTACTCCTTTAAATTTGATTTCAATAACCTTTATCGCTAGGCTGGTCATCACGTTTTGTCAGTTGATAGCTGTTTTTTAATAACTAATAAATCGGCATTAAACTGATAGTCTAGTTTTCGCCAGACTCTACATATTGTCTATTATATTTGCTTGGACTATTTTTGTAAAACTAATATTGCTCCGGCCAGTAGCCATTTAATCACCCGGCGGAGTAGACATAGTTGTCAGCTGCTCTTTAGCGGTTTTTACATACCAGACAGCCTCATCTACCTGTGTGACAGTTGCCTTATCAGACCTTAACATAGCAGAAGCGTTTCTTAAGGCACAATCATAATTAGACATAAGATCATGATAAGCGCTATTTTGTGCTAGATCTTTTCCTTCATTAAAAAGTGTGAGCAGTTCCTGTTTGTCAGCTCCTGTCGCAATTTTTTGCCCATTTTCAGCTTGCTCAATCGTATTCAGTGCTTTTAACTTTAACCCGCTGACGTATTTCACATCGTTCACCTTAATAAAGTTATTGCCATAGATTAGTGCTTGCTTTTTTGCAGGGTAAGTTGGCTCTGAATTTGGCACCGGGTTTGGTTGGTTGGCATCAATCACACTAGCGTCACTGTAATTTAAACAATGATAAAACAGTTCCGCCTTATTTTCCTCAGGTACCCAGAGGTACATTAAGCCATCAACTGTAAGATTACTGTATTGCGGCTTTATAATACGTTTACCAATTGTCTTGCCAGATGTGTCATAAAGTTCAACGCTGTTATCTGTCACTGGCGTAACGTAAGTATAAACTAAGTCGCGATAGTCAATGATAGGCAAATTCTTTTTCAATTTAACATCGTCCTCATCAACATATTCATCCGGATAGTCGTGCAGTCTGTAAAGATAACCCTCAAAGCCATCATTTTGGTAAGGAATAACAGTTAAATCAAGTTTAATCTTCTGTCCTTTTTTCAGTTTACGTTTAACGGCAGAATAATTTACCGTTATGCTGGCGGTGTTCTTAAGAACAGTTGCTGACGAAACGCCGTTGTAGCGAGCAATGTGACCGTTAATATAGCCGACGTTGGCTGCTTTAATGTAACTATTATGTCCTAAAGAGTAAAAATATTTTCCTTTTATTTTGTGGGCAGGTACGTATTTGGGTTGGAAGTACCTTGCGACATCATTAAGGTAGTAAAAATATTTGGGTGTTTTAGTAGCAGACTTAGCTTTTCCTTGGTACTTAACAACTGTATTAGTTCTTAATTTATTTCCCGTTGTTTTGCCAGTCTTGGTGTAAATCAGTGCATCGTGTTTGATAGTCAATTTGCCTTGTGTGATATTGCGTCCATTGACTTTTAAAACATTAGCACTATTAATGTAATAGTTATGCCCTAAGTGGTAAAATTTTTGTCCGTTAATTTTTTTAGTGCCGTAGTAGGGATAACTGGTTCTACTGTCATCATCATAAACTATCATTTCTGTAGTTAAATAGCCCTTGGGATCAGCGCTAAAGCCGTTAGGAATGTTATAGCTATGTGTACCCCGATTTTGCTTCAATTTTATTTTATGGCCTGACGGGTTGTAAACATAATCGCTCTCAAGCAGCATGACTTTTCCTTTGGTTTTCTGAGCAGCCTCTACTGTTTGGCAGTTAGCGGTATATGGTAAAAATAGAGTGGTGGATAGAGCCAGGGCTGTTAAGCCAATGCCAACTTTCTTGAAAAATTTCATTTTATGACCTCACAAAAAATCGCTTAAGTTAATATCATTGTACCCTAAACTGATATTTAAAATGGTTTTATTATATAAATTGTTAGAACTTTTGTGTGTCTTTCAATATTTTCGCGTGATTTAGTTAGTTTTCAAATTAAGCAATAAAAATAGAGTTAAACCACTCTTGTTTGGTGGACTAACTCTATTTTTTAATTTAACTCCATTCGGCAAAGTTTAAAGTACTTAATTGAATTTTGGTTGTGTCAAGTAGCCAAATTGCCTGTTTTACTTGTGCAATCGTTGCTTTTGGAGATTGTAAAATAGAAGAAGCAATCATCAAAGCATTATTATAATTATTTACTGCACTTTGTTGCTCACACTTAACATTCTTGTTATTCTTATTTTCCTCAAATTTTCTTTGTAATTCTTGCTTATCCTTATCTGTTGCTACTTTTTGATCGTTCTCAGCATTTTTAGCAGTATTGAGAGGGGATAGTTTAATTCCACTGGCAAAAGTAACATCACTAGCTTTGACAAAGCTGTTAGTATAACGCATCTTATCTTCTGTCGATTCAATTAGTTTATTGTTTTTATCAAACTCTGGTTTTTTAAGGTCAGTGCCGTCGTTATTAACAAAATAGTTTCTGTCTATTCTGTAGGTTAAAAAGTGATAAAACAGTTCTGCTTTGTTTTCGCTAGGTACCCATAAGTAATAAAGACCATCAACGGTCAAGGGGTTTTGCTTACGGTTCCTGTAACTGATACCTGTTGGAGTACCGTCAAAATTATAGAATTTAGTATTTGTCGTAGTATTAGGCCTTACATAGGTGAATGTAAGTTCATCGTAACTTGATGTTGGCAAATAGTTTCTTAATTTAATGTAGTTTTGAGCAACATATTCGTTAGGATAATCGTGCAGGCGATAGATATAGCCTTCAAAGTCTTCTGCCCAAGGTTCAACCGCTAAATCAACTTTAATTTTTTGCCCCTTTTTTAGAACGTGCTTAGTAGAATCATTGGTTAATGTTTGAGTTGTCGTCTTTTTGAGAACAGTGGCATAGGTAACGCCATTATACATAAGAGGATACCCATCTATACTATCAACGTTATTTGCTCTAATATAACGATTTTTCCCTATGGCATAACAGTCTTTACCGTTAACTGTTTCTGCCTGCAGGTAATAAAAGGTTGGTTTTTGCTCAGAAACGTTAAATTTTGCAAAATAATATTTTTGCTTGGATTGAGTTTGCTTAACCTGACCCTGATAGTTAATGACTGATTTAACTGGTAGAATCTTGCCTTTTAGTTTACCGGTTTTAGTATAGATTGCAGATCTGTGATTCAAAACCAGCTTACCGGTCTTAGAGCTTTTGCCGTTAACGTTATTGACATCACCGTCATTAATATATTCTCCTTGACCAATTTTATAGTATTTTTGCCCATTAATCATTATTGTGCCGTAATAATCTAAGGAGTCGATATCAAAAGAAGAAACATAACAGAATCCATTCACATCTGCTTCAATTTTAGATAGATCTCCGTTTTTTCTTGCTTTAAGTCTTTGACCATATTGATTATATACGGGTGCGTCATTGACTAAGGTAATTCTGTTTTTAGCTAGTTTTTGTGTTTTTGGCGCAGCTTGCACTGTTTGAATATGATTTAGACTTGGCAGCAGCGGACTAATTGTTAATACGGCTGCGGCTATGCCAAGACCAAATTTCTTGAAAAATTTCATATTTTTACCTCATTATGTGTGACTTTGTACCCAATATAATTATAACTTAAACTAGTTAATAAATTTATCTCAAACAAGCGTTCGATTATTTTTGCTGGCGGACAAATGCTTGTATAATTAGGGTAGTAAGTGTTAAGAAGTAAATAAAGAAGATGTAATGATGAAGCAAGAATCATTATTTGCAAACAGTGGGCAAAATGAACCATTGGCTAACCGCGTACGTCCCCAAAATCTAGATCAGTTTGTAGGACAAGAACAGCTGCTGGGACCGGGGAAAATATTGCGGGAAATCATTGATAATGACCAGGTTTCCTCAATGATTTTTTGGGGACCACCGGGAGTCGGTAAAACGACTTTGGCTGAAATAATTGCCCGGCAGAGTCAAGCGAGCTTTTTTAATTTTAGTGCGGTTGACAGCAGCATTACTAAAATTCGCAAAATTATGAAGCAGGCTGAAGCAGAACACGAAGTGGGGCAAAAAACGCTGGTATTTGTAGATGAAATCCATCGCTTTAATAAAGCACAACAAGATGCTTTTTTACCCTATGTTGAACGTGGCAGCATCACGTTAATTGGCGCCACGACCGAAAATCCTTCCTTTGAAGTTAACTCGGCGCTGCTTTCACGCTGCAAGGTTTTTGTCTTAAAACCGCTTGAAGTCAAAGATATTATCAAGTTATTGCAAAATGCTTTGCGCAACCCTAACGGTTTTGGCAAGTTAACCGTCAAAATCAGTGAGCAGGAGATTAAAGCCATTGCAAAATTTGCCAACGGTGACGCCAGAACAGCTTTAAACACGCTGGAGATGGCAGTTTTAAACGGTCATAAAACTGGCAATACGATTGCTGTGACTATGGATAGTCTGGGACAATTAATCACGCAAAAGTCAGTCTTGTATGATAAAGACGGGGAAGAACACTACAATATTATTTCTGCTTTACATAAATCAATGCGTAACAGCGATGTAGATGCAGCAATCTATTGGTTGTCGCGGATGCTTGAAGGGGGAGAAGATCCGCTTTATATTGCACGCAGACTAGTACGCTTTGCCAGTGAAGACATTGGCTTGGCTGATACTAATGCACTAAATGTGGCGGTCAACGTCTTTCAGGCTTGTCAATTTATAGGGATGCCGGAATGTGATGTGCATTTGACAGAAGCTGTGATTTATCTGTCGCTTGCTCCGAAATCAAACGCAGTTTATAAAGCTAGATTAGCCGCTGAAGAAGATGTTAAGAAGACTATTGATGAACCAGTACCTTTGCAAATTCGCAATGCCCCGACTAAGTTAATGAAAAATTTGGGCTATGGTAAAGGTTACCAGCTCGCACATTATGCTAAAGACAAGTTAACGACAATGAAAACTATGCCACCGAGTTTAGAGGGACATGAATATTATTTGCCAACCTCGCAGGGTCATGAAGACCGCTTTAAAAAGAGATTGGAGCAGATTAAAGAATGGCACAGAGAACACGATGATTAGCGCGCAGCTTTTAAAGTCTAACCTCATTAGTTTTAATTACCGGGACACTGCTATTTGAGCATTAACTAAAAAGCGGGCAAATCACAATTTAAGTGGTTTGCCTGTTTTCGTGCTCTTTCTTTTTTGTGGCGATATTTATTTAAACTAATTATTTAACGAAAAGCATGTTGCCTGAAGCCCACATAATGTAAAAAAATAGAATAACACTAATTATTAGAGCTAATAGCCAACCTAAAACCAAACTTATAATAAAGGTAATATGTTTGTGTTGAAAAAATGTTGTCAATACTTCCGCCAAAGCTGATAGTAGAAGACCTAAGGCGCCAACGCTTAAATCAACAGATTTGAAAAACGGTAAGATTAAAACCAATAAGAATGCGCCTAATACAATAAACCATAAATATTTATAGCCATGATCTATTAGCAGTTGTTCTTTCATCGTAGTCTGGTTTTTGAACATTATTAATAGCTCCAATCATGATATTGCCAAGATTTATTATGCACAAAGCAATATTAAATTTTTCACAGATACCAACTTTTCTATGTCTCTCTGAATTTTTTTTCAGATAAAAAAGCAGTTTTAATTTAACTTAAAATTTCAGTTATACCTATGATAATAATAACTTATAGGTTAGTACATAACTATTAAGATGTAAAGCGAGTAATTAAAAATAAATTAAATTTATTGCCAAATATTATAAGAATAAGCGCAGTACTTATTATTTTTTATGATTTAATCGTAATTACTGATTATACTGTTGATTAAAATTATATTTCATTTATAATTATATAATAATTAAAATAATTTAAAAAAGAAAGATTATAGGAAATGAGATGAAAATGAAATTAGCAAGAGCTGGTTTACTATTGTTGTGTCCATTTGGAATGGCGCTTTTTTTCTCCGATAAGCCGAATTTTAACTTAATATGGTCAATTAGTGCGTTCATCATGACAATAATTGCTACAGCTTGGTTTGAAGTAAAAGAAGATACATTTATTGACCAAGTCGAAAATGATTTAATTTACTGTTTGGCATTACAAGGCGTACCTATTAGTTTTGAAACTTTATATTTGTTGAATATGACAGATGAGAAAGAAGACCACCCGTTATTGATACTCTTGATTATTGTCTTAAATTTAATCTGTGTGTTCTTACTTGACTATTTAATCAATCGAGTTAAATTTTACAAAGTTGAAGATAAAAATGATTAGAATTTAACATGATTTGAGTACCAGGCTATTAAAATGCTTGGTACTTTTTTCTAGCGTAAAGTTCGTCAGACTTTTGATATATACTGTTTCCTCAGGTCGCTCTTCAGATAGCTTTTTCTTTAGTTTAGAGTAGACTCTTTTGATAAAAATTACTTCAGTCTTGTAAATATAATTTGCAATTTACAAAGCAGAGACATTAATAATATACTTAAATAAAGTAGCAGTGTATGCATAATAACAAGTGATTATATGAATATAGGCAAAAAATGAGTAGCACATCAGTAATAGAAAACGTCATAATTAACGGCACTAAACTTTATTTTTCAATTAGTTCAAAGCAAGGCCGGAGACCAATCATTTTATATTTGCACGGTGGACCGGGAGATGCCTGCATTCCTTTGACTAAAAAGTTTAATAGTGAACTAGAAGATCACTTTATCTTTGTCAATCTGGAACAAAGAGGCAGCGGTCTGTCGTATTACAAATTCTCACCTGAAGAAAACTTATCTATTAATACCATGGTGGAAGATATTCATCAGTTTGTGCTTTATTTATTAAAACGGTTAAAACAAGATAAATTGATTATCATGGGTCATTCTTGGGGTACGGTTTTAGGACTCTATTTTATTCAAATGTATCCAGACCTGGTTACGCAATATATCGGAATTGGTCAAGTAGTTAATATGAAAAGGAATATTGACTTACAAAAAGCTTTTTTACGAACAAAAATGAAAAATACTGCCAAACTTGATCAACTTAATTTTGTACACGAACCAACTAAAGCCAGCCTGAAATTAACTAAAATGATTGTGGCTTATGGCGGCTCAATCTATGGCGCTAAAAACTACCGTAAATTAATTTGGCCGTTTATATCGGCTAAAGATTATTCTTTTAAAGACTTAATTCATCGTTTGCAGGGCTCGAAGCAGTCAATTCAATATTTCTGGGAAGAACTGATGGACGTTAATTTTGAAAATATCGTGCATTTTGCCATTCCCATTACTTTCTGTGAGGGCAGGCATGACCACCATGTGTCCTCGCAGTTAACTGCAGAATATGCTGCTAAAATTACTAGTCCGTGCAAATTGATTTGGTTTGACCATTCTGGTCATTTCCCGCAGTGGGAGGAGCCAACTAAATTTAATCAGGAAATTATTATGCTTTTAGATTCACAAGCAAACTAAAAACTGGCAATTCACATTATTAACAAGGTGAGTTTACCAGTTTTTTTGTTTAATTAGACTTTATTAGTTATTCTGAAAATTACTTAAAAACTTCGCGGTTTTTTCATTTTGCGGGTGATTGAATAATTGATCAGGTTTACCTTGTTCAGTAATTATTCCATCGCTAATGAAAAACATTTGATCAGAAATTTCTTTAGCAAATGCCATTTCGTGCGTTACGATAATCATCGTTAAACCTGTAGTGGCCAGGTTCTTCATAACGCTTAAAACTTCACCGACCATTTCTGGATCCAAAGCACTAGTAGGCTCATCAAATAACAGAATTTCAGGATCCATGCAGATAGCGCGGGCAATCGCAACCCGTTGTTGTTGTCCACCTGAAAGTTGGCTGGGACGAGCATTAACGTATTGCTCCATACCTACTTTTTTCAGATTAGCAAGTGCAATTTTACGCGCCTCGTCTTTTGACCGTTTCAATACTAATTCTTGACCTATCATACAATTAGCTAAAACGTTCTTATTTTCAAACAAGTCAAATTGTTGGAAAACCATGCCGACTTTGGCACGATAAATATTGCGATTGTAGTTTGGTGCCAAAACATTTTCACCATGAAAATCAACTTCACCAGCAGTAGGTTCTTCAAGCAGGTTGATACAGCGCAAAGTAGTTGATTTACCGCCACCTGAAGGACCGATAATGGTGGCAATTTCACCTTTATTAATGTCAAAAGAGATATCTTTTAACACTTGGTGTTCACCAAATGTTTTCTTGATGTGCTTTAAACTTAAAATAGTTTCGTTTGATTCAGTCATTAGTTCTTAGCCTCCATGTCTTTTGGTGTGCCAACTTGAACTTGGTTTGCCATTAAGTTGTAATTCTTGCTTCCTTGGAGGTGTTTTTCAATTAAATTGAAAATTCTCGTAATGGTAAAGGTCAAGATGAGGTAGATAGCAGAAATTGTCAAATAAGTTGGGAAGAACTTAAATGTCTGACTCGCAATCGTTGAACCGACGAAGAACAACTCGGATACTGAGATGATACTCAAAACTGAGGTATCTTTGATGTTAACAATAAATTCGTTAGTAATTGAAGGCAAGCAGTTCTTGATTGCCTGTGGCAAAATAATATGCCACATTCTTTGATTATGAGTCATTCCCAACGCGCTGGCTGCTTCAAATTGACCTTCGGGTGTAGAAATAATTCCTCCCCGAATAATTTCGGCTAAATATGCTCCAGTGTTAATGGAAACAATGATTAGTGCGGCGACCGTTCTGTCAATGTTCAGGTGCCAGAATTGGGCAATACCATAGTAAATAACAGCAGCTTGAACCATCATTGGCGTACCCCGGAAAATTTCAATATAAACTGAAAGCAACCAGTTGACAAACTTGAGCAGCCATCTTTTACCACCGGTTGTTGGTGTAGGAATAGTTCTCACAATACCAACGGCCAATCCAATAAAGAAGCCTGCTATGGTACCTACAGAAGCCAGAAGAAGCGTCATGCCGATACCATTTAAGATCATGCCGCCATATTGGCGCCACATAGATACTAACCAAGGTTCTGACTTAGCCTTTTTACCTTTTTTATCATTATCAGTTTTAGGCTGCTGCTTAACAGCTTCAGTCATTAACCTAACCCTTTTTGCTTGAGGAATAGCAGCTAAAATTTGGTTGACACTCTTGAGCAGCGCCTTGTTAGGTTTGGCAATTCCGATTGAGGTAACAGATTCTTCCTTAGTAGCGTGAAAACCAGCCATTTTGCTGACAGGAATTGACTTAATGTCAGGGTCAACCATCTTAAAGGAAGTTGATTCAGTGTCTTCGGCAACATAGCCGTCAATGGTACCTGAAATTAAACTTTGCCGCATTGCCGCAAAATCACGCATAGCCGGTTGTCTCTTAGCACCTTTTAACTGCTTGATTAAATCATAGTGGAAAGTACCTTGCTGCGCTGTTAATTTGGCACCCTTAAAGTCGGTCAGCTTTTTAGCGTTGGCATATCTGCTGTTAATCTTGGTAATTACCACAAAAGTACTGTTTCTATATGGCTTAGAGAAATTAATGGCCTTTTCACGTTCAGCTGTTGGGCTCATCCCAGCGATAATCAAATCAGCTTTGCCACTGGTCAAAGCGGGGAGTAAACCATCCCATTCGGTCTTAACAACTTCTACTTTTCTATGTAATTTTTGACCAATAATTTTGGCAATTTTAACGTCATAGCCATTGGCGTATTCTTTCGACCCTTCAATTGGCACAGCACCATTGGCATTATTAGTCTGTGTCCAATTGTACGGCTGATAATTAGCTTCCATGGCGACTTTTAGCGTACCATCGTCCTTTTTGGCGTTAACTTCATTTAGACTAAAATTAGCCCCAATGCCCAAACAAGTGAATAAGGCAACTAAGGTAGCCAACCACTTAAATCTTGACTTCATTTTGAAAACCTCCACAAAATATGTTTCAAATAAAGCCAATACAATAAAAGCGTAAATAAAAACCTCGCTGTTACACAAAACAACGAGGTTATAATCTATTTTTTAAACAAATCATATAGCGCTCCCCGGGGACTAACCGGGACAGTCTGCAAAATATTCTCTTGCAGCCCAACAAGAAGATTGAAACGAACAACATTCTTGTTTCGGCGGTAATTCTTACGCTAATCTTCAAAGTGTTCGCTCACTCAGATTAGTTTCGTAACGACCGCGACCTCTATTGCATTGGAAATTATTTAACTTAGAAAAATAATAGGCTATTAAGAGTAACTTGTCAATAATTTTATTTAAAAAATATTTTATAATTATCTCATTTATTATCTTTTACTATTTTAAAAGGGCACGGTGATCCTGCTCTCACTGCCAGCCATTATCCTTTTGATAAGCACTTTTTTTCATTCTGGAAACATAGGGATTACCTGCTGTATAATAACGTAATTTTTTATTGGCCCATTCTAATTCGGATTGACTCACGCCAATTCTGGCACTGGTTTTAATTTCCTTAGCCCACTTTTTATGATTATCATCTAAATCAATTTTAAATGGAGAGTCAGATAAGAGGTGTAAATTCCACTTTTTACTGTGAATACCAAAAGCCTGCATCATTTTCGCAGGACCATTAGTTAAAAGCACCCCATTTTTGCCGGCACGATTTTTAATCATCTGCTCTATGCCCCAGACTGGTTCGATGGCTCTAATTAAAACTCCTTGCGGCTCATTATATTCTTGTGTTGCGACATCGAAAAAGAAATACTGTCTTTGGGCGTAAATGTAGATAGTTCCACCTTTACGATAAAGGCCCTCATTAGCCGGGCTGCGATGACCGCCATAAGAATGTGCTGCCCGGTCTTTAACGCCTAAGTAAGCTTCAGCCTCTACAATATAGCCACCCATTATATTCTGGCCATCATTATATGTTAATGGTCTGCCAATCAAATCTTTAGTAATGGCAGCAGTTGATTTATTAGAGAAATAAGTTGAATAATTCATTTTTTCTTCCGTGTAGTAAACTTAAACTAAAAGGAGATATTACAATGACAAAGATAAAATTAGTACGCATTTACGAACATGAGCAGCCTGCTGGCTACCGCATTTTAGTTGATCGTCTGTGGCCACGAGGCAAAAGCAAAAAAGATGCTAATTTGGATGAGTGGGTCAAAGAAATTGGTCCCAGCACCGAATTGCGTAAGTGGTTCAATCACGATGATACTAAATATCCTGAGTTTAGGCAAAAGTACGTTGCTGAATTAGAACACAATCCTGTGACTGCCAATTTTGTCGCTCAGGTTAAAGCTGAGCTTGCAAAACAAGATGTCCTTTTTCTTTATGGTGCAAAGAATAAAGAGCACAACCAGGCAGTTGTGCTCAAAGAATACGTTGAACAAAGATTATAGTTTCCGTCTTTTCTTTTTTGCTCGTATAAAATGAAAAGCAATAGTTAAGAGAAGAATACCGAACACAATAAAGGCAAAAGTTGTATTAGGCAGTTCGTAATGTAGCGGTGGTAAAGACAATAAAAGTTTAAGAGCAATGATAGCAATTAAAACGTAAGCCATCGGTTGCAGTTCAGGAATAATGTCCATCAATTTGATTATGATTTCGGCAACACCGCGCATACATAAGATACCAATCATGCCACCAATTAATACTACTACCGGATTATTGGAAACCGCTAGGGCAGCTAAAACTGAATCAATTGAAAATACGATATCCATTGCTTCAATTGAAATAACGGTCCGCCAGAAAAGCGACAAAAAATGTTTGCCCTTTTTGGAAGCATGGTTGGGACTTTTTTCAGTTGTAATTTTTGTGTTGACTGCTCTTTTTTGGGGATGCTTTTGCTCGTAAAAAAACTTGAACGATAAATAGAAAAGATAGAGACTTCCTGCTAATTTAATTTCCCAAAAATTGATCAGATAAGTACCAATGCCAATCACAATGAAGCGAAAAATGTATGCGCCCCAAAGACCATAGAATAATGACTTTTCCTGTTGTTTCTTGTCAGGCAAAATCTTGGTTTGAGCTGCCAAAACAACTGCATTATCAACAGAAAGCAAGCATTCCATTAGAATCAGGGTTAAGATGACGAGCCAATCTTTGCCACTGGTCAGTACGTGAATCCAATTACTTCCACTGAAAAAGGGAGCATACATTTTAAAAATTGCCATTTAATTAAAAGCTCTTTTCTAGTCCAGATTTATTTTTGATTACTGTGTCGTATTTTAGCACAAGTGATTTATAGCATCCGGGTAAAAAAGTAATTCTGCTGGTTTAAAGGGCTTTCTTTTTAAAAACTAGTTAAAGCTGTTTAAAAACATTTAGTGCATCCGCAATAATAGAGGAAATGCCTTCTGCCGGGATGGCAGTTTTATTAATTGCCCAAACTTTCGCTCCAGCTTGCCTGTAAGATAAAAGCTGAGCAAAAGGATATACCACAAAACTGGTGCCTGAAATAATTACGAGGTCAGAATTTTGCATTGCATTGACAGATTTGGCTAAACTGTCTCCGTTAATGGCTTCACCATATAAAACAATTCCTGGTCTGATAATGCCACCACAATTTTCATGACGGTAAGATTTAGCATATTCAGCGTATGAAACTGGTTTATGGCACTTAGTGCAGTAAATATTATAAAGACAGCCATGAAATTCGGTCACGTGTTTATTGCCGGCTTTGGTATCCAAGCCATCAACATTTTGTGTAATTAGATCGCCTTTTTCGTTGCAAATCTCGGCAATTTTCTGGTGTATTTCATTTGGCTTGGCTTCAGGGAAATACATATTATCCATCACAAATTTGTAGAAGAATTCTGGTCGCTGATAAAGTGTTTCCTCACTTAAAATCGTTTCCGGACTTTCAGAGACGCCATCATAAATACCGTTTTTAGAGCGATAATCAGGAATACCAGAATGAGTTGAAACTCCGGCACCAGTCAGAAAAGTAATGTGGCGTGCCTGATCAATATCATTTTTTAACTCAGCTATTTCATTTGCATCAATCATAATTTTGCCTTTCTTAAAACTAATTCTGCTACTGCTAGTTTACTACAAGATTTTGTCTAACATATAGGGTTATTGCAATAAAAAACCATGCAGTTTCTTTTTAACTGTATGGTTTTCTTCATTTATTATAGAATTTGAATGTCATGTTCTTTGCATTTAGTAATCATATCGTGAGGCCAGACACTGGCTTGAACTTCACCGATATGAGCTTTGCCAAGCAAAAGCATACATAAGCGAGATTGACCAATTCCACCACCAATGGTATAAGGTAATTCTCCATCAAGCAACATGCGGTGAAATTCCAGTTTTTCACGATCAAGGCAATCAGCCTTCTTCAGTTGTTCGTGCAGGCTTTCAGGACTAACGCGAATCCCCATCGAAGAAATTTCGATTTTTTGCTTTAACGGTTCATACCAGAAAATCAGGTCACCGTTTAATTCCCAGTCATCATAATCGGGTGCACGACCATCGTGTGGCTTGCCGCTTCTCTTCAGTTTATCGCCGACTTTCATTATAAAGACAGCCTTTTCTTCAGCAGTTATTTTGTTTTCTCTTTCTTCAGGGCTGATGTCCGGCCAGCGATCTTCTAATTCTTGTGTAGTAATAAAGTAAAGTTTTTCTGGCAAACGATAAGTAGAAGCAGGATAGCGGAAAGCACAGCCAGCTTCAATTTCTTTAATTGCAGCAAAAATCTTGGTAATGGTACTTTTAAGAGTTTCTATCGTTCTCTCCTCTTTGGCAATGATTTTTTCCCAATCCCATTGGTCAACATAAATTGAATGAAAGTTATCTAAATCTTCATCGCGGCGAATGGCGTTCATGTTAGTAAAAAGTCCTTCATGCATGCTAAAGCCATATTTCTTCAGTGCCATTCTTTTCCATTTGGCAAGTGAATGCACTATTTCGAGTGTGTCATCTGTTGGTAAATCCTTGGCATCAAAAGCAACTGGACGCTCAACGCCATTTAAGTTATCATTAAGCCCAGTATGCTTTTCGACGAACAGGGGGGCAGACATTCGTTGCAAATGTAATTTTTTAGCTAAAACCTTTTGAAATTCTTCACGAATATAAACAATTGCTGCTTCGGTATCGCGAATTGTGAGAGTTGGATGATAATCTTCGGGTAAAATTAAAGTCATTGTTTTGACCTCCTGTAAATTTAAGGAAAAGAAAAAGCCCTTTATCCCGTTTTTAATAAAAACAAGGACGAAAGGCTTTTTCCGCGGTACCACCTTAATTGCCCAAATATAGGGCCAACTCATGAAGCACTATCATGCTTCACCAGCGTGGTAACGTACTGGAGACGACACAACCTACTTTTACAAAAATTTCAGCGTGCTGCTAAAAGTGTTTTTCAATAACCCAGGGTCTACCGGCTTTCCACTATCACCGATTCACTTAAAGAGGTAAGTTATCTACTCGTCTTTTTCATTGCATTTAATTTGATAATAATTTAATCATGATTTTAATAAAAATGCAAGTAAAATATCATTAATGTTGAATAAAATATCTAAAGACTGTCAATCTGTTATAATAGATGAAAATACAATTGAGGAGAGTTATATGGTAGTTTTTTATCTGATTTTGGATGCCTTGCTTCTAGGCTACACTTGTTATAGTTGGTACTGGCAGGCAAATATTGACTTAAAGGGACATTATCGCTCGTCTTCAGTTATTTGGGCCGTAATTTTTATTTGGATCGGTTTTGCCTGGCAATTAATTGAAAAGGGCGATCCGGGTCTCAGTATTTTTCTGGCAATCTTCTTGCTGATTGGTATTATTGACGGCTTTACGGGTTTTGCACCTAAAAGAGCTGTTGTTTCTGGTTATTTTCGGCGGACCGTCTCATATTCAGAGATTGCGATGGTCACTTTAATTAAAGTGCCTAATCCTAAGAAAAAGCAGGTAATTTGTATTTTAACAACCCAGAAAAACAGACAATATTACCTTCGTTTTTCATACGGCGTAGCACAAATTGTCGAAGCACTTAAAAATCATATTCACCATGATATTCGGATTGAAATTCAAGATATTTTTTAAGCCACACATTAACGTGGCTTTTTTATTGAACTTATTTTTCTTCCCAGTTCATTTCTAGATATTTGGTAAAGCCACCCTTAAGGGCGCGCTTTTCTTTTACTTGTTTTAAAAAAGTCGCTTGATCAACATTTTTAAATTTGAGGTATGCCAAAATGACTTCATAAACATCACCTAATTCCTCAATTAAATTAGTTTCAGTTTTAGCAGCCAGAACTTCATTAGTTTCTTCAATTAATTTTTTCTTTAAAGCTGGCTCAATTTCTGCGTGACTAAGTTCACGATAAGTAGCATAGTGCGCAAATTCCGGTATTTTGTCTCTAACTAATTTTTTCATTTTTATGACCTTCCTTACTTATAATATTTAAATTTTATTATACTGCTAATTTTTCAAAAAATTATGTGAAGAAGATAACAAAATGTAGTAAAATTAGAAAGTAGAGATATATTTATATTAGAAAGTGTGAAAATATGCGTAATAACGATTTTAATGACGTTGTACAAAACCGTCATTCTGTACGTCACTTTGATAAAAGTGTTAAAATTCCGCGTTCAGAATTTAAAGAAATGTTTGAAGAAACAGTAACTGCTCCTTCCGGTTGCAATTTGCAAGGTTGGCACTTTGAAGTAGCAGACACCCCGGAAACTATTGCTAAAGTTAAGAAATACATGCTGAGATTTAACGATCCCCAGATGGACAGCTGTGCCGCAGTTGTGCAAGTCTTTGCCGATGTTTATGCTTATAAAAAGTATCGTGAAAATTGGACTAAAGAATATGAGACAGGCAACATCACTAAGGAAAAATTAGACGAAGTCTTAAGAACCTTTTTGCCATCTTATGAAAATGGCACATATTATTCTTGTGCAATTGATTCCATTAGGTCTTGCTCACTTGCTGCTATGCAGTTTATGCTTGTTGCTCGCAACCATGGTTACGACACTAACCCAATTGCTGGCTATGATGAATCTAAAATTGCCAGAACCTTTAACTTGGAGCCAAAACGCTACTTACCAGTAATGGCAATAGTAATTGGCAAGAGCAATGAAACTGAAGAAACTATGGCTAAAACAACTCGCTACCCAGCTGAAACTGTTTATCACTTTGCGGAATAAATAATAAGAGCGCATTTTAAAAGCCTTCCGTCTTGGAAGGCTTTTTGTTATTTATAAAATTGGCGAAAGCATCCGTGAAAAACTTTGCAAAATCTTAAGCCAGCGACCCTGTTTGGCAATATCCTCAGGAGTCAATAATGAAGAAACTTTCATATCGTCTTCAAATGATTTGGCAACTTCACGAGTGAAATTTTTATCATAAAAAACTGCAACATCTTCAAAATTAAGATCATATGAGCGGTAATCCTGATTCATTGACCCCACTGTAGAAAAAGTATCGTCTACTACAATTGTTTTGGCATGAATAAAACCTTTGTTGTAAATATAAATTTTAATGCCATAACGGGATAATTCATTGGCATACCATTGGGTAGCGCGGTAAATAAATGGGTGGTCTGGTTTACACGGTATCATAATCCGTAAATCTACTCCTGACTGGGCAATTGTTTGCAAAGTGGCAAACATTGCATCATCAGGAATTAAATATGGTGTCTGAATCCAGAGACGTTTTTTTGCTAAAGACATCAGCCGCATAATACCATTACGCATATTAGCATTATAGCGGTCAGGTCCGTCTGAAACTATTTGTGTTGCTACATCACCAGGATGAATCTCGTTTTCATCCAAGTTGGGGAAAAGGATAGTATTGAAAGCAATAACCTGATTTTCTTTTTGAATAGAGGCATTCCAATCCATCACAAACCGCTCTTGCAATAATAAAGAAGCAGATCCGACAATCCTCACTTGGCTGTCACGCCAATAACCAAATTTTTTCTTGCGACTCAGATACTGGTCACCGATATTAAAGCCGCCAGTCCAAGATGTTTTGCCATCAACTACCACAATTTTGCGGTGCAAATGGTAGTTAATCCGGTACCGCGTAATCATGTTGCGTGAGGTAATAAAGGGCAGGACTACGCCACCAGCTTTTCTTAATTGATCAAACCAGGCTTTAGTTGCACCCATTGAACCCCAGGCATCATAGAGCAAACGAACAGATACGCCTTCTTGCGCCTTTTTAATCAGTAAATTTAGAAAATCGTTGCCGATTTCATCATTATAAAAGGTATAAAATTCAACATTTACTGATTGTTTAGCGTTTTTAATGTCAGCCATCATGTCATGAAACATTATTTTGCCGTCGGTATAGAGCTTAACATGATTGTTTTTACTCAATGGTGATTCGCCATCATGATCAAAAAAATGTACCACCATTTTGGCTTTATTTGATGTATCAGATGTACTAATTTTCTTAGGTGCAGCAGTAATAGATTTTTGCACATTCCGCAACCCAATATGATGTTGCTTGTTAATGGCAAAAATATTTTCCTGTGAAATTCCCCGACCAAAAAAGCCGTAAATGATCATCCCTAAAACTGGGAAAACCAGCAGAATAATCAGCCAGGCCCAAGTAGTTGAGACAGAACGTCTTCTATGAAAGACGATATAAAAGGCTAGAATAGTATTAGTAATAATGATGATACGTCCTATGTCGCGGAGCAGAATCACACGTATTTCCTCCAAAAATCAAATTACTTCTTAATGCCAATAAACTTATCAATAATGTCGATTACAAATGGATTATCGTGCATCCAGCTGTGTTCAGCGTATTTTTTACCGCGAATTTCAACTTCATGATAAGATTTAGCATAAGGAGCCAGAATATAGCGGATGCTTTTAGCAGAAGTGACGGAAATAAATTTGTCACTATTAGTGTTATCCAAAACATTACCATAAATATTTAATACTGAAATATTAGGATTAAACCGTTTGCGTCTGAGCAACAGATACAGATAGTGCAGATTAACTACAGCTGGACGACCTTTTTGGTTAAAGGCATTTACATTTGGGATATCTCCTAAATAAACAACACCGTCAAAAGGACCTGCGATAAACGCACATTTGACTAAATGAGGGAAATTTTTCTTCCGATATTCACGCATTTCAGTCCGTACTATGCAGGGACATGCCAATGAATGTGCAATTGCTGAATAATGCGAAAAGTGGTACCTTTGAGCTAAAAAGGGCAGTGTAAAACGCAGGTAGTAGTCAATTGCATACACACCAACGAGTCTCTGGCGAAAAACAACTTGCACTATTGGATTGGGATCACCAGTCCAAGTCCCTTCTAACTTAAAGTTTCCCAGTAAATCAACAGTAACTTTGAGATATTTGGGATTGCCTTTATCGGCAAGTGCCTGCTTGACCATTACCTTTGTAGTGTAGTCACCGCCGCGAAAGCCATGAAAATAAATTATAGGTACCTGGTCAAAGTTGCCTTTTTTTGGTTCAATAGTGGCGTCATCTTCGATTCCCTTTTTGTGCAAACGCAAGAAAATACGTGTAGGTGCAAAAGTTGCCAAGGCAGCCAAGAAAACCATGCTTAGTCTGCTTGGTTCCTTTGCAAGGTCGCGCTTGTGGTTTTTCTCCACTTCTTCCTTGTATTTTTTAGTATTGAAGAACATAATACCACCTTAAAAATAGAACTACTTATATTTTAGCATTGACTGGGAATTTTAGTGATGGGGGGACATATGAAATTTTATGCAGTAAAAAAAGGCCACAAGCCAGGCGTTTATCGCACCTGGGATGAGGCCCGGAAACAAGTTGAAGGCTATTCTGGTGCTGAATACAAATCCTTTACCAAAATAACTGACGCCACTGAATATTTAGATTGGGATCGCAAAACAGTTCATCAAGTTTTTCAAAAAGACGAGGATTCATTACAAAAAGCCATTGCCAAGATTCAAAAAGAAAGTCGCAAAATCAAGCAAAATCCTGCCATTGACAATACACAAAAAGTGACAAAAGCAACTGATCAATTACTTCCAGCAGATTCCGGCAATTATTTTGCCACTATTTATACTGACGGCGGTACCCGCAACACCGGTAATTTTAAGGGTGGTCATGTGCGAGAAACTGATAAAGCTGCATGGGCTTATCTAATAGAATGGCAAGATCAGGGTGATAAAAAATCTACTTATGATTCAAACGGTGAATTTGGGGCTACTAATAATAAGATGGAACTAACAGCTTTAACAGAAGCGCTCAAAAAATTGCTCGAGTTGGGCTTTAATGAAAGACCATTATTATTTGTGCTAGATTCACAATACGTTTTAAATCCAATTACTAAAGGCTGGCTTAAAAATTGGAAAAAACGAGGCTGGACCAAAAGTACAAAAGGTGCAATTGCCAACCTTGAGTGTTGGCAGGAGCTGGAGCAGCTTTTAAATAAATTTCCTCAAGCTAAATTCGAATGGACTAAAGGACACGCCAATAATCGCGGTAATGAATTTGTTGATCATACATTAAACAAATTTATGGACCAAATGTAATTAAATTAATTAAAATTAACAATAATCAGGCCACTAAAAAGATTGCTGAAAAATGAAGTAATATTATGCCAAATTTGTTCAAACCAGTTACGATTTTCTGGAGTGTTTATTTTATCGAAGATTCCTTTGGCATTCTTCTTGATGTTTTTGGACAAAGCATCAGCCTGATCCTTAAATTTGTGATTTTTTAAAGCACCGGAATCACGGACTTCAATTAAGACATTAATAATTTGCTGTTTTTGATTATTATTAATGACGTCACCAAGATGATTAATATTGATCTGATTGTTTACAATATCATGAATTTGACTGTCTGACACATTGTTGCCGATTTTACCCATTTCCTGTTTAGCGCCGGCGACTGCATTATTTAATTGTGCATCGCTATAACCGCTTTTATCCTGATTTTCCTTAGTAATTTTACTTAAGGTATTCATTTCGTCTTGTGCCGCATTCACTTGGTTTTGATTTAGATTTTCTCCAGTTTTGTTGCAGGCAGCATAAACACCTGCTAAAGCACCGGAGCCATCAATTGGCACGGCACTGGTAACATAAATATTGGCATCAGAGATACCGGCAGTTAAAGCTGCATTTTTGTATTGGTCAGCTGTAATTGTTGTGATATTGTTGCGGCCTTGATAGTCAAGAATATGGACGTTAATACCACTACCTTGTGCTTCTTTTTCAATCATGGCACTGGACCAGACACCAGAGTGGGTGGTAAAGTTTGCACCTGAAGGATTAAGGTATTTGACTAAATCTTCACCAGTAATGGTAATTGTTTGGTAACTACTGCCATTTAGCGGTTCGCTGAGTGTTTTCAGTGTACCGCTTCTTTGGGAAGCAGTCAAAGAAGTCCCAAGGCAAACAACTGGCAATTCATCTGCTTTAACAGTTTGTGTGACAGCGCCGCACATAAGCAAACTAAAAAATAACAGTGTAATAATAGTTGAAATTGTTTTTGCTTTTTTCATAAAAAAATTAACTCCTTTTGACTGTTCCTAATTATACTAAATGCTAAAAACAAAAGGTTAAATTATAGTTATGTACTACTTACTTTACGATATTTTTAATATTTAAGATGGTATAATAACAAGTTAAAGGAGGAAGCTATGATTCAGCAACCTGAATTAACTGTCATTATGCCAATTTACAATGTTGAAAAATATTTAGATCGGGCACTTGAACATTTAGCTAAGCAAGATGATCCGAATTTTAAGTTGTTAATTGTCAATGATGGTTCAACGGATAATACGCGAAAAATAGCAGAAAGCTATCGTGAAAGATTCCGTTACTTTAAGATAATAAACAAGCACAATGGTGGCTTGTCTGATGCACGTAATGTCGGTATTGCCAATGTCGATACGCCATATTTTACATTTCATGATGGTGATGACTGGGTAGATTCCGATTATACAGCATTTTTTGTAAATGCTTTTCACAACCATCCGGATGCGGCAATGGTTTCCTGTGGCTTTTGGCTTGACTACGAAACGAAACCAGGCTCAATCCCTGTTACCAAAAAAATTGTCCAGGGTATGAAGGGCAAGGCTAGAACTTACCAGTTAATCAGCAACCCATTAGGCTCTTTGTGTGATAATCATTGCCTGTCTACTCCAGTCAAAGGCTATACCTGGAACAAGGGCTATAAATTATCTGTCGTGCGGAGGAATCATCTTCACTTCATGGAAAATTTGGCATTCATGGAAGATCAGATATTTAATGTGCAATATTTGGCTTTAACAGAAGGCTTTTATTGTGATAGTAAACCTATATACCATTATTGGCAGCGTAAGGACAGCATGGTTCATCACTTTAACGCCAAAATGATTCCTGATAATTTTAAGGCTAACTATATTATTGCTAAGATCATTGTCCGCAGCTTGTGGCATGAACATAAGAAAGAAAAAAGTTCTAATCAAAATTTGGTAGAGGCTAGCGAAAGAGACCAAAGATGAGAGAAAAAGTTAATGGTAACGAACTTTATTACAGTAAGTTAGGCAAGGGTGCCCCGCTGCTTTTATTACATGGACACCATTTAGATGGTGGCATGTTTGACCAAATTGTTGCCCCGCTTTCTCTTTACTATACGGTTTATGTTCTGGATATGAGAGGTCATGGCCTCAGTCAGGGAGAGCCTGCTGAGCACTATCAAACTGAAGTTGAAGATCTGGCTGCTTTTATTAAGCAAGTGAATATCCGGGGTTGCTATTGTTTTGGCTTTGATGCAGGCGGTTTGGTAGCAATGATGCTTGCAAGTCAGGATCAAAATATCTTTAAAAAGCTCATGGTAGCTGGTGTCTTTGTGAACGGCAATGGTATCAAATCATATCATTATTTGACTGAAGGCTTTCTGCGTTTCTTGCGCATGAACCGTGATAGTAAGGTGGAATTGTCGGAAAGTTTCATGTCTGTTGACAGTTTGAAGGCAATTAAGATACCGACTTATTGCGTCGTGGGAGAAAAAGACTGGGTTAAAGTGGAACATGTTCGCTGGTACAGTCAAATTATTCCTCAAGGACAGCTTCTGATTATGCCTAGACAAAAGCATGAAAGTTATGCAGTTAAGAGTTTTAAATTGCTAAACTTAATGGAAGACTTTTTTAAATAGTTTATTTAATTCAAGAAGACTTTTACTTCAAACTTAATATTTAACAGCCGATAATACTTTCGGCTTTTTGTTTGAATTATTACTTTTCTAGGCACTGAGGACTTTTTTGGTTATAATAGACTTGCAAAGATTGTAATTTTTAAAAAACGAGGTAGTCATGAACAAGGAAGAACTTCTTCAAATATTGCACCCGATGAAGCTGATTGGGTTAGGCGGAAATCCCGCATTAAATGAGAAAATTGCGCAAATTTTGAAAAAGCCGTTAATTGAAACTGCTGTGCAACATTTTAGTGACGGTGAAATTCAAGTTAATATTGGCGAAAGTGTCAGAGGATGTGACGTTTTCGTTATTCAGTCAATTCAGGATCCCGTAAATGAAAACTTTATGGAATTGGAAATTGTTTTAGACGCATTGCATCGTGCTTCAGCACACAGAATCAATGTAGTAGTGCCATACCTGGCTTATTCACGTTCAGATACCAAAACTCGTTCGCGGGAACCAATAACTGCTAAGCTTATAGCTAATTTATTACAAATTACTGGTCTGGATCACTTAATTGCTCTTGATTTGCATGCTTCGCAAATTCAAGGCTTTTATAATGTGCCGGTTGATCATTTGCATGCTATGCCGCTTTTAGCACAATACTTTATTGATAACGGTATTGCTACTAAAGAAGAAGACGATATTGTGGTTGTTTCTCCAGATCATTCTGGGGCTAAACTTGCTCGTAATTTTGGTCAGTGCTTTGATGCTCCAATTGCGATTGTTGATCAGCGCCGTGCACGTTATGACGCAGATGTACATGACATGATTGGTGATGTTAAAGACAAAAAATGTATTATTGTAGATGATTTAATTGATACGGGGTCACGTATTTCTTCTTCAACTAAGTCAGTTCTAGCGGCAGGCGCCAAGAAAGTTTATGTTGCTTCAACACACGCATTATTATCACAAAATGCAACTGAAGTTCTGAATGAGTTGCCAATTGAACAGATAGTGGTAACTGATACAATTAAACACAGCCATTATCCAGATAGAATGGTCCGTATTTCAGTAGATTTGCTTTTAGCGCGGGGAATTAATTATGTATATAATGACCGCTCAATGCATTTGTTAAGTGAAAGTAAATTAAAGTAATTACATATTAAATGGCTTACTTTTAGTATATGTTTCTTTAGTAAAAACTATCAGCCAATAATATACCAGTGCCTTTTTGTTTATTTATTCTATATCATTGGTATAATGGAGGCAAAATGTATAGGAGCTGAGAAAACATTATGGCACGACGTAAAAATTATAAAAGAAGACGTACAATTTTAAGTAATACTTTTCACTTAATTAGAGAAAATGGTATGGACAGTGTTTCATTTCAAATGATTGCAGAAAAGTCTGGCATTTCCAAGTCATTGTTGCAGTCATACTATCCACATAAATCAAACTTGATTGCTGATGTAGTTCGGAACATTCTCAATACACTAGACAAGCAAGTGCAGAAGTTTAGTGTTAATAAAGAAGACGAAGTATGTGCTCGCACCAAAGCTTTTATTTATGCAATTGAAATGCTGGGAATTTATGATGAAGGTCTTAAACGTATTATTACTGAGGTGTTTAAGAGTAACGAATCGCTGGACTTTTGGAGTAAAACTATCAACGACTGGTTAAAAGAAAAGCAGTTGTTTAATCATTTTGACTTTGAGCCAAAAGAAGTGCGGATGGGGATTGCCTTTGCCGTAACTGGTGTGAGCCGTCTTTATTATGATAATAAAGAATATGAAGTTTCTCCTGAAGAAATAGCTGATTATGGTACCAAAGCATTTATGTACTGTTTTTTACATTCTTCAAAACCAACTATTGAAAAGGCGCTTAAAGAAGGTCATGAGATTATTGAATCTACTGATATTAAGACCATTCATCATGCAATAGATACGATGTTTGATGAAGACAAGGAGATTGTCTGTTAGAAAGGAAAAATATGGCAAATGGCGCGCGAGATGGTTTGCACAGAATAAGTCAGGAACAGAACAACCAATACAAACAGGTTCTGTCCTTTATCATCTTTCTGATTGTATCGCTAACCATGATTACCGTGACTTTCCTTAATCCCTTTTTTATGAAGGGACAAATGAGAAACAGTAGTAATGAAGCTGTAGTAGTCAGGCAAATAAACAAGCATTTTGATGCATTAGCAGAAACAATTGGAGCTAATAAAAATGGGAACGCTAATCTGCTAACTACTAAGCAAACTCAACCAATTGCTGACCATATTATTGACTATACTTTGGGAACCCCCTGGTTCAAGTTTAGTAATATGAAATTGGCCAAGCAAATTTTACATGACATTGATTTAAACATTGATCAAGGTGCATCCAGTGATGCCCAGTTAGTACAAGAAAAATTAAAGGAGCAGGAAAACAATGCTCCATTTGATGTAATCGATACTTTTAATCTGAACACAATCACTCTTGGAGGCAATATTGCTTTTATCTTATTAATTGTTAATGTAATTATCCTGATAATGGCTGTTATTAGTTTACGTTCATTAATAAGTGATATGAAATTATTTTTCAATTCAAAAATGCTGACTCACGAAGTTACCGCATGTGGTATGTGGGCAGGTTTTTGGTTAATATTAATTGCAGGCATATTGGCTATTATTCCAGTAATTTTTAATGTTGAAGGTTTAGCTGTATTAGGTTTTGTGTTAGAAATAAGCAGCAGTATCTTTTTGGACTTTGTTATTGTAGGAGTTGTTCTTTATATTTTAAGTGCAATTCCGTGGGAAATTAGCTCTCCAAACAATTAGGCTCTCTGTTTTAAAATAATTAATCGTTTTTTTAAAGGAAACATATATGAAAATTTATTTTGCAAATGCTCTGTTTTCACAAGCAGAAATTAATTACAATGCGCAATTGGCGGCTAAAATTCGTCAAATAGATGATGCAATTGATCTATATTTGCCCCAGGAAAATGCATCAATTAATGATAAACAAGCTTATGCTGATTCTAAAATGATTGCTCAAGCCGATACTGAAAAACTGCTTAATAGCGATTTAATGATTGCCGTTCTTGACGGCCTCAGCATTGATAATGGGGTAGCTAGTGAAATAGGTGTAGCTTATGCAAAAGAAATCCCGATAATTGGTTTATATACAGATACTCGCCAGCAGGGTGCTACTAACCAAAAGAAGTTACAAGCTTTAACCCAGATTGCCGAAAACCAATTTCATTATGTCAACTTGTATACTACTGGTCTAATTAAACTTAATGGCACCATTGTTAATAATGAAAAAGATTTATTAGCTGCCGTAGCCAACTATATTTAAAATTAACTCAGTTCACATAATAAAACATACGAAACCTCGAAGGAAAATAATTCTTCGAGGTTTTTATTATTCTATTGACTTGTTTTGAAGTTGAAACAGCTTAAAGGTGTAACTAGTTAAACCCGTGATTTTTACTTCATACTCGTGACCGAGAACTAGTGGAATTGAGCCTGGATAGTAGGTAATAATAGTTTCAAAATTGCCATAGCCTGTATGACTGTAATTACGTACATTTTCTGCTTGATAAGTTCTGCCAGTATCTTTATCAGTAATGGTAATTTTTGGTGTGTCTGCATAAATTTTATTAGAGAAATAAATTGACCAGGCAATATTTTTACCTTGTAAAAGCTCAATGGGAAAGACGCCCCTATTGGGATAAATTACGGTTTCTCGACTGGGAGTACGAAAGACATCAGCGGGGTTAAAAACTTTTTGCACAGAATAGCGATACCCGTTTTTGCCATAAGCTGCACCTGCGCCTGTTGTAGTTAACCGCGTTGATAACAGCCATGCACGGTGACCGGTGTCAGCACCGGTCAAGTTGTACCGATCAGTAATTAAGTCAGTGATAACTTCACCTGCAGTCTGGTCACTGGTATTAAAATTAAGATTGGCCTTGCTGGAAATGTTGCGGGCTAATTGCCAAGTAGTTTTATTAATTATTTTCGGTCTTTTTTCATAAGGTAAATTATGTTGATTGATCATCGGGTTAGCATCGAGAGCGGCTAAAACGGCAGCAGTTTTTTGCGCAGCAATATTATCTTGAAAATTTTCTTTAACGGGAGCCAAATTGAATAATTTTCTATAATAGTTTGTATATGCCAATTGACTGTTAAGATAGTCCGGCACAAGTGTGCCCGCCTTAAATTTAGTTTTAAACTGCGGCTTGTTTAAATAAAGGTTATTATGGTTATAAGTAGTGTTATCAAGTTGTGCATATTCCTGCTGCAAACGACTCACTTCCTTGATTTCACTTGGAGTAAGTTCTGCAGCGAAAACTTGCGTATTGCTAAAAGGAAAAATGAAAAGCAAACAGAAGAGGGCAGTGTAAAATTTTTTAATCATTCAAGATGCTCTCCTTTCTTTAGCCTAAATTATAAGGCAAAATAAAACCGAGTAGAATTTTATTTTTAAAATAATAATTATATTTAATAAATTGATTGAGTTTTTGGAAAAATTTAGTGAGGAAATGACGATCTTGGCTAATAATGAAAAGATGCAGGCAGCACAAAACGTCAAAATTGCTCTGTTAAGCAAGTTGGACGATTGGGATGGGGTAACTGGACCAGTAGATAAGGACTTGCGCCAAGTAGTAGTCCAGAAAACCAGCATTATTGACGGTAATACTTATGTTTTGCAACACGTAGCAGGAGACAACTTTGTTTATCGCGGCAAAAATGGCAACAATGTTTCTTTTAATAAGCAAATTCCAGTTTTGCATTTAACCGGCACCGCTGCAGGTCATACTCAGACGCTGGAGTATGCTGGAAGACCAGGGCAGTGGTTCGTTGGCACAAAGCCAAACGACTTAAACCCCATCTGGTCGACTTGGTCTAAACAAATTGCGTGCATAAAAATTCCGCATTATTTTAAGATTACGGCTAATACCAAATTGCAACCAAGATTATCAAATTTAAATTATGCAGGAGCTGATTTAGGCATAGGCTGTGCAGGCAATCAATTTTCCCGCGTAGAAGCTGCAGTTTCACCAGATTTGCGTTATTTTCTGCTTGCATACGGTGATAACGACTATACCGGTTATTTTGCACTCTATTATTTAGCAGAAATTAATAAGGCGCTTGATGAAGCTGCAACTGCAAGCAAATACGTTGATATCAGAACAATAAAAAGTATAGCCGCTTTTAAAATACCACAATTTTATGGACGAGCTGGGTTAGTTGGTTCGCTGCAAGGCTTTGCTATTGACAACAACCGCACAATCTATGTTTCCAGTCAATTTGCGGACGACAGGCTCGGTCAAAATAGAAAAATTGTTAAAATTCCTTGGGGAGAAGCTGATCCTGCATTTTGGGAGTTGGTAAATTTAGCCAATGAAAGTAAACTGGAAATTCCGGGCTATTATACTGAGCTTGAGGGCATTCAACTGGCTACCGTTAATGATCTTTACTTAACCGTAGCCTATCATCAGTCTTTTGATCCCACCGCTTTGGGCAAATATCCAACCAAAATCAATCAACTTTATGAAATAACTTGGGATTCGAATAGCAATTTTTAATATAGTGTAAATTTTTGCTTTATGATTTTGCTTTATACAAGACTTTTTGCTTATAATAAAAAATATTCCTAAAAAATTGTCTAATTTACAGCTCTTCGGGTTTTTCTTGCCGTATAATTAAAAGTTAGAAACAATGACTAAGAGGTAAAAATAATGACTAAGAAAACACAAGTTGGTTTAATTTTTGGCGGTAATTCATCTGAATACGAAGTCTCAATTATGTCTGGCCACAACATTTATAATGCGATCGATCAAGATAAGTTTGACGTCCACCCAATTTGGATTACCAATGACGGCTATTTGGCCAGTGAAGAAGACTCTTTTAAAGTCTTAAAGGATCCAAGATATACTATTGAGAATCCGCATGAAGTAGCCAACATTTCAAATTTAATTCAACTAAAGAATTTACCGGAAATTGATGTTTTCTTTCCGATTGTTCACGGCAATTTAGGTGAAGACGGTTGTCTGCAAGGACTGTTCAGAATCTTAAACAAGCCCTTTGTTGGTGACGATGTCCTGGCTTCTGCCGTGACCATGGATAAGGAATTTACCAAGATTTTAGCACAGCGAGTTGGTGTTCCTGTAGCTGATTGGATCGCAATTAAGCGTTTTGAATATGAAGATGCTAATAATGCTAAACGTGATTATGACAAAGTGAGTGCAAAACTGGGCAGTGATCTTTTTGTTAAGCCGTCAAATCAAGGCTCTTCAGTTGGTGTTCATCATGTGACTAATAAAAAAGAATTTGATGAGGCTCTGGCTGATGCTTTTAGATACGATGATAAGGTCTTAATTGAAGAAACCATTCACGGTACAGAAGTTGAAACTGCTGTTTTAGGTAATGATAAGCCGATTGTTTCCGGTGTAGGACAAATCATTAATGCGGCAGGTACTTTTTACAGTTATGAAAATAAATATGATGATGATTCAACTACTACTTTGCAAATTCCTGCTAAATTACCTCAAGAAATTGTAGATAAGGTTAGAGCGAACGCCTTAAAAGTTTATCAAGTCACAGAATGCAGTGGCTTAGCCCGTGTAGATTCTACTTTGCGTGAAAGTGATCATAAAGTAATCTTAACGGAAGTTAATGCCTTGCCCGGGTTTACTAATATTAGTATGTATCCCAAACTTTTTGAAGAGGCAGGAATTTCTTATTCGGAATTAATTACCCGTTTGATTGTCAAAGCGCAGGAGCGTTTTGATCATAAGAAAAACTTGTTACACAAAATTGGTTAATTTGATTGTGCTGGGGAGTATATCTAATGAGTGAAGATAAGCATAATTTTGAAGAATTAACCGCGCCTTCTGCGACGGCTAAGAAATTGCACATTAGTGTTGCAACTTTACGTAAATATTCTTTAATTGTAGAAAAAGTTACTGGTAAACCGGATTACTATGCACGGACTAAGCAAAATGCGCGCTTATACAGTAAGCAGGATGTGCAGGATCTCGAAGATTTTCACCAATTAGCCCGGGATAATGGATTAACATTGCAAGAAGCCGCACAGCAGGTTTTTGCTGTTACTGACAAAAAAGACAAGCCTCAGCATATGGATAATGGTAAAAAGCAGGAGGTAATGTCTACTTCCCAGATGGTGAAATTACTGAATGCTTTGCAACAAACTATTGGTCAGCAAAATATAGCGCTGAGCAACTTGCAAAAGCAATTGAACCATATTGAAAAGCAGAATAAAGAGCTGCTCAAAAAACAAAAGCAATTACAGCAGCCTGCAGCTAAAAAAACTAGTGCTGAAGAAGATTTCAGCGTGTTACCGGATATTTCAGGAATTGTTACCGATAACGGTGATGACATAACTGATGTGCAGGAAATGCCAGAGACGAAGCCTCTAACCGCAGCCGAAAAACGGGCTCAGGTGGCGCAGGATGAAGGAAAATCAAGTGAACAGATGCATGAAGAGATTTTGGCCAAAGCTAAGGAAAATGCTGAAAAAAGTGCAAACGCCAATGCCCACCGCACGTTAGCGGATATGCAGATTGAACCGGAAAAAACACACTGGTGGCAGCGATTCTTAGATATGTAGGCACATAAAGAACGACTTTTGGTTAAAAGTCGTTTTTATAATATTTAAATTTTACAAATTTAGCTTAAAATTAATGTCTGATAACTGTTTTTAAGTTACAGTAGGTAAGTATAAATCGATTGGAATGATTTGATTGAAAAAAATTAAAAAGCGCTACTTATTTGCGGTGTTAATAGCAGTTGTGGGGTTAATTTTAACTACCTGCACCTATTTTGCAACAGATATTTATTCTAAAAACGATGTGGCTGTAATTACCGACAGTAAGATTAAGGATACTTTGGAAGAAAAAAGTACAGATGTTTATGGCAACAAGGATGAAACCAGAAAACAAGTTCTTCATTTAAAAGTCTTGTCTGGTAAGTTTAAAGGTCAAACCTACGAAACCACTAACATGTATTATCCATCACAGTTAGTTACCCAAAAGTTTCGTGCAGGTCAGCGATTATTTGTCAGTGTCAAACACGGTGAACCGGTTATTCAGGATCCTAAACGAGACTGGGTTTTGGTTTTGGCAATGACAGTAATGTCCACGCTGATGGTGGCAGTCTCAGGTAAAAAGTCGTTTAGTTTAATTGCATCGATGATACTCAGCTGGGTAATTTTCTACCTTGTGATTATGCTGGATATCAAGCTAAATGGCTCCTATATCGTTTTATTATTTGGCTTAGCCGATATTGTTTTTTCATTCTTTAGTTTATTAGTTGTCCAAGGCTTTAACCGCAAGATGCTAGCAACTTGGTTGGCAACAATTCTAGGCACTTTTGTTTCTTTTGCATTATGCTACTTAATTATGCGTTTGACAGGAGAATCGGAAATTAAATATGAAACAGGAGATTATGCTACTCAGGATCCTCGTGGCATCTTTTTAGCACAAACATTACTGGGAATTTTAGGAGCCGTGATGGACGAAGCCACCGATATTATTTCCAGTCTTTATGAATTGATCCAGACTAAGGTCGATTTAACTGCCAAGCAGTTAATTCAAAGCGGACGCACAATGGGACAAGAAATAATGGGACCACTGATTAACGTTTTGGTATTAATCTTTATGTCAGAAGAATTGCCAATGACGATTATCTATTTACGAGATAACAACAGCTTGCGTTCCACTTTTGGCTTTACCCTTTCCCTCGGTGTCACACAAAGTATCATTTCCGCAATTGGGATTGTTTTGACGGTGGTATTTGCCACGGGTTGCAGCCTGCTGTTTTTAGAAGAAAAAAAGCGGAAAGCGGGGATTAAAAAATGAGTACCTTAACTGCCTTACTAATTGTGCTTGCAATCTTGATGACTGTTGTTGGCGGTGAAACAGGGATTCGCAGTTTTTTTAGTGTTTTAATCAATACTTTCTTATTAATTTTAGTTGCTATTCTGATTTCCTGGGGGATTAATATTCCACTTCTGATTTTAATTTTTGTCCCGTTAAAACTGGTAACCATTATTTTCTTAGGAACGCATGATTATCAAGTTGCTAAAAACTCTTTTTATTCTTCACTAATTGTGTGCCTGGCAACTAGTGTAATAATTATGGGTTTTGAATGGTTGGCGCAAGCTGCTGGTCTTGGACCTGAAGCAGGTGAAATTTTGGTAGGATTGTCCCAGATGCCGGGGTTAAGCTATCCTTTAATTGCAGTTGCGGTAGCTATCTTTTCAACGCTGGGTGCTGTAGCCGAATCCGCTGTTGCTATGAGTTCAGGACTTTTAGAAATTAAAAAGCATAATCCAGAAATTTCGTATGAAGAGCTCAAGGCCAGTGGTGCTAAAATCGGCAACGATGTCCTAGGGACTGCTATGAATACCATTTTATTTGGGATGTTTGGCAGCTTTCTTTCATTATTCTTATGGTATATTCGCTTGAATTATACGTTAGGTGAGGTATTAAACGAAAAAATGTTTGTCAATGAGGCTTTGATTATAATGTACTCTCTAATTGGTGTATTATTAACAGTACCATTAGCAACAACCTTTTTAGCAAAAAACATGGTAAAAGTGGGGGAAGAAAATGAAAGTAAATGATTTAACGTTAACTAATTTTAACCAGCGCAAGTTCAATCTGCACACATACACCTTGGGTTCAATTGGTGAATTGGTAACTCCAAAACACCCTTTGGCGATAGTAGTTCCAGGTGGCAGTTTTGACCATTTGTCTAAAAGAGAGGGAGAGCCGGTTGCCCTGGCTTTCAATAATTGCGGCTTTAACAGTGTGGTCATGGAATACAACCTCGTGCAAGACGAAGGTGACATTTATCCGGATGCCGGGCTTGATGTCTTAAGCACTGTTAAATACTTTCGTGAGCATGCGCAAGACTATCAGATTGATCCAGATAAAATAGTCACAATCGGCTTCTCTGCTGGTGGCCACGTTGCCAGTTTTGCCAACAGTATGGCTAACTCTGCAAAATATCAAAAAGAGTTTGGTTTTAAAAGTGCGGAAGTTCTGCCTAATAAGACTATTTTGGGTTATCCTTTAATTAATCTGACTAAAATTGGCTTTGACATTCCAGAAGATGAACAAGATAAAGTACCCCAAGATGAATTTATTAAGGATAGTTCATTAGGTGTAACTGCAAATACTCCGGCAACTTTTATCTTCCATGCCTGGGATGATCCAGTTGTACTTGTAACTAATACGTTTGAATATGTGGAAGCCTTGCATAACAAGAAGGTTCCCTGTGAAGCCCATATATTCAATCGTGGTGGTCACGGCTTTTCTTTAGCTCGTAAAGATATGGTGGTTAAGGGTAGAGAATGGCAAGAGAATCCACACGCTGCCCACTGGTTCGAACTGGCACAGGAATGGCTGGCAAGTGAATGGCAATAAAAGGGGTACAGATGCTGTACTCCTTTTTGTTCGGGTTTTAGAAGATTTGATTATAAAATTATAATAATATTCATATTAGAAACAAAAAAATTAAATTATTTTAAGCAAAGGCCTTGCATTTATTTTTAAAGGGTATATAATGCTGGTATTTAAATCGAAAGAAAGGACATGATTTTTTGAAGTTAACGAAAATAAAAATTTTAACGGCAGTTAATGGCTTACTAACTCTAAGCAGTCTAATCATGTTATTCTTTGGATTATGCAATCAAGTTAATGAGTCAAAGAATCTGCTAGAAGAGGAACAGACAATTTCGCTGAACGATAATAATATGATTATTTTGGCAGCTGTAGTTGCTTTGATGGTCTTCGGCTATGCATTCTTTGCTACTTGGTTAAAAGGTGAACCCGCAAAGGCTCATTTATTAAGACACAGAGCGTAAGATGATTAGAAAAGCTGGGCTGTACTTCAATGGTTGAAGTGCAGCTCAGCTTTTTTTGTGTCTAAAATAATTCAGTTTTTATAATCTGGTATTTTAAATATTCAGTTGCTTGTTTAACCGAAGATATTTATGATAAACATAAGTATTTGCACAATTAAGAACAAAGAAAAGGAAAATAATTAATGTGTCAGATAGAAGATGAAGTCTATGATCCGTTTTTACCTACTTTACTAATTTCTCTGCATAAGGAGTATGTCAAAGAAATTTTAACGGGACAAAAAATAATTGAATACCGCAAGAGATTTTTTAAAGATAGTTTTCAAGCCTTTGTTTATACAACAGGCAATAATGGCGGAATTCAGTTATTTATCAAATGCGCCCCTTTGATTCGCAACAATGCGAAGGCATTAGCTCAGATAGGCCGAGAAATTCAAAATGATGATTATGACGAAATTTATGACTATTTTATGCCTAAAGATGATGGTTGTATTATTCCAATTTTAAAATCTTGTGCTGTTAAAAAGATTTCACTTAACCAGTTGCGCACTGTTTTGCCCCAGATTGTTATTCCGCAAAGCTACCTGTTTTTAGACCGGCCTGATAAAAAAGACTTGCTCAACTTTTTATTAAAGCAGGAATATGATGATTTAATTGTTAACGAGTGGGATGAACGCTTTGCAAAAATTAAGAAAATAGTTGAAGAGAATAAAAAATAAAAGTTATTTTAGCTAATGCTTTGGTATACTAATGCACAATTGCAATTAATTATTTATAATAAGCATAAATTTGTGGATGTAAATAGTGCTTAAAAAATTAAATAGTGTTCAAAAAGGGAGAACATATGAAAGCAATAGAGCATTTATATAGATTTTTGAAAGAAGATAAAAGTGAAAAGCTAACTACTTCACAGATTGCTGCCAAAATAGGTTTAAGTAGAAGTGTTGTAAGTGGATACTTGGCTCAACTATATAAAAAACAGTTAGTTGAAAAATACGGGACTCGGCCTGTTTATTGGAGAATTAAAGAAAAGCCTAGTGCCTTCAGTCAAATTATTGGCTATAATGGCAGTTTAAAAAAAGCAATTAGTGCACTTAAACAGGCTATATTGTATCCGCCCAATGGTTTACCAATACTGATTACTGGATCAAGTGGAACGGGAAAGAGCTTGATGGCTAAAAAGACTTATCAAGAAGCAGTAGAGCTTGGAAAAGTAAAGAATAAAGGCAAGTTTGTCACTTTGAATACTGCAGATTACGCTAATAATCCTGAACTACTGTCGTCCGTTTTATTTGGATACAAAAAAGGAGCTTTTACAGGTGCTGAAGAAGATAAATTAGGACTTCTGGACAAAGCCGATAATGGATATCTCTTTTTAGATGAAGTACACCGCTTATCAAAATCAGATCAAGAAAAACTATTTTCTCTTTTTGATAATGGGACGTTTTATCCTCTAGGTGAAGTGAATCAGCCTCATAAGGTAAATATAAAATTAATATTCGCTACAACTGAAAATTTGGACAAGTATTTACTAAAAACATTTTTGCGTAGAATACCATTACATATCGTTTTACCTGATTTTATTGATCGTCCGATTATAGAAAGAATTGCGATTGCTATTCAATGCTTCAAACATGAAGCAGTAGAAACTCAGCGTAGATTTTTAGTACCAGATGAGCTATTAGTAAATTTATCCAGCCAAAGTTTTCCAGGAAATATTGGCTCATTAGAAAATAAAATAAAGCTTATTTGTTCACAAGGATATACTACTTCTCCTAAAAAAGAGACTATTCCAATAGAATATCCGTCTTCTCATAATTATCTAGTTCCAATTGATAGTGAATTTAATATTACTGAATTGTTACAAATGACTAATCATCTGGAAGATAGTCTGCAAAATCTTCAAAATGAGCTGATAGAAGCAATTTCTAAGGACTTTCCCATTAGTGACTGCAAGTTAATAATATTACGTGCACTTCGTTCTCTCTCACATCCCCTTAGTACCGATATGAAAGAATCAATTGGAAAAGATATTGGCAAAATTATTAAGACAACTATTACTGACAAATATGGTTTAAAACTTAAGTTAACTCAAAATGAATTTAAAGCGTTAATTTTTGCGTTTAGTTTAGCCAGCATCCAGGAACATAGTTTAAAACACACGAATGAATTAAAGAAACTTTTAGAGCAGAATTATCCGCGTTCGTTTTATGTTTATCAACAATTATTAGCTAAGATAAATCCTAAAGTTGCAGATAGTTATTATCTTTGGTTCCTACTGCTATTTGCTGATTTAATAGAAAAAGTAGAAGGTATTAATTATACTTGCATATTGCTGGCACACGGTGAGTCAACGGCAACAAGTATCCAAAAAATTGTCAACAGTCTGGCAGGAAATTATATTTTTGAGGCTTTTGATATGCCAATCGATGCCACTGTAGACAACATTAATAAGTGTGTAAAAGAATATTTACAAATCCAAAAAGCAAATGATCATGGAATCATTTTATTGTTTGATATGGGTTCTTTAAATCAGATGTTTGTTAAAATAAAACATTCTTCTAATAAGAAATTATTAGTGATTAATAATTTGACTACAGCTTCGGCACTTGATGTTGCTATTAGGGTGCAACGTGGAGAAACATTTAAAGAAATTACTGAAAAAGCAAAAAATTATGGGAACTATATGGGAGTCCAATATTTTGAAGGACTTTCAGATAAAGATAATATCATAGTTTCATGTTTATCGGGTGCCGGTATGTCACAAGCAATTAAAGATATTATAAATAAAACTCTATCAACCAATAAACAAATTATAACGATGGACTATCGAAAGTTGCGTGAACTCATTGATAATAACGATAAAAGCTTTTTTAAAAATACACAATTAATTATCACTACTACAGATTTTAATATCAATCTAGATCTGCCCTTAATTAATATATACAATATATTGGATCAGAAGGGTTTTGCAGATCTAAAAAATTATTTATTAAATTCAGGAGAAAAAAGCAAAAATGTAGATAATTTACTTGAAAGATTTTTAAAGTTTCTCACAATTCAGGGTATAAAAGAAAGGCTGCAGTTTCTCAATCCCAATACTGTCATTAATGAAGTCCAAACTGTGGTGGCTAAATATCAAACATACTATGGTGTAAAGTTTAGTGGCAAAATTAAGTTAAATCTATACATGCATCTTTCTTTAATGATTGAAAGAATTTTACTGAGTGAAAGTAAAGAAAAAAGCAATGATATAATTTTTAAAAATGATAAGGAAAAAGAATTTGCTTCTATTTCGAGTACAATATTTAAACCAATTGAAATGAAGTACAATATCAAAATTAATAAATTTGAAATTTCATTAATTTTTGAGCTGTTAGAAGACTATCTTTAAAGTAGGTAGTGCTTAAGGGAAACTTAAGCACTATTTTTATTTTGTTGATTTATGGGCAATCCATAGGCTTGGCATTGTTTTTGCTAGTAGTAAAGTGAAAAGGAAAGGGGGAGGAAGAGTAAACAGGTGAAAAATTATTTATTAGTAAAGCTTTGTTATATTAGACATTTTCTAAAGAAAGGCACAAGTAAGTGAAAATATATTTATTAAGTCATGGAAAATTAGCAAGTGGGATGAAAAATACAATTGAATTACTGGCAGGAGAACAGCCTAACCTAATTGCTTTTGATTCGTATTTGCCAAATGGTCCAGATCTAACAGAGTTTTTGCAGAAATTGGCTCAAGAAAAGGAACAGTTTATTGTAGTGACTGACTTACTTGGTGGCAGTGTAAATCGTCTGGCACTTGAAAAATTAGTTTCAAAAAATATTTATTTAATTAGTGGGATGAATACCGCTTTGGTTTTGAGTTTGGTTTTGCTGGATACTAAATGTACTGTTGATCAAATTCAGAAACTAGTAAATACAAGTAAAGATACTGTTCGCCTTCTTTTGCCAAGTAAAAATTCTGCCGTGAATGAAACTGAGGAAGATTTTTAAAGGAGAAGTAGATAAATGATTTTATTATTACGAGTTGATCACCGTTTATTACATGGGCAGGTAGTTTTTTCTTGGTGTTCTCAATTACAACCAAATTGTATTTTAATTGCAGATGATGAAGTAGTTAAAGACGACTTGCGCAAATCCACTTTGCGGTTAGGAAAACCTCAAGGGGTAAAGTTGGTATTCAAAAGCGTAAATGATGCAATTGAGGCAATCAATTCGGGCAAAACTGACAAATACCGGTTGCTGATTGTTGTACCAACGATTGAAACTGCTGTGATATTAGCAAAAAAAGTGCCTCAAATTACCGCTATCAATTTGGGAGGAACAAAGGCCTTACCAGGAACTCATCCGTTATCGAAAATGGTAAATGTAACAGAACATGATGAGCAAATTCTTAGAGAAATATCTTCAGCGGGTAAGGAGGTTAATATTCAAGCAGTCCCGAGTGATCCTAAGAAGATTTTATTTAAATAGGAGGAGAAAGGAATGTTACAAGCATTTTTAATTTTTGTTGTAGCTTTTATCGGCTATCTAGAATGTGGCGTAGGTAATTCAATGATCCAAAGACCAATTGTAATGGGTCCTCTCGTTGGGTTGGTTCTTGGTGATTTACATACTGGATTAATTGTAGGAGCGACTTTAGAGCTTGCTTTTATGGGTAATATCACTATTGGCGCTGCTCTACCACCAGAAATAACAGCTGGGGGTATTTTAGGAACAGCTTTTGCAATTAAAACTGGTTCAGGCGCGGCAGCAGCCTTGGCACTGGCGATACCAATTGCTACTGTAGCTCTGTTATTGAAAAATTTTTATTATCTAACCGTGCGTGTTTTCTTCTTACATAAGTCTGATGATTATGCAGCTAAAGGCGATGTAGCTGGCGTTGATAGAATGCATATGATTAGTTTCCTGTCATATGACATATTAATGTCTCTAATTTTAGCTATTTGTTTTTATGAAGGTAGTGGAGTTGTTAAATCATTTTTAGCAATTATTCCAAAATTTATTATCGACGGAATGAATATTGCCGCTGGCATATTACCGGCTCTTGGCTTTGCTCTCTTAGCAAGCATGCTTATTAATAAGAAGGTAGCGCCATATTTATTATTAGGTTTTGTTTTAGCAGCTTATCTAAAAGTTCCAGTATTAGGTGTTGCCTTAATAGGGATAGTTATAGTAGCTTTGAACATTGTTAATAGAAATACCAATCAACCTGCTTCAATTAATATGGAGGATAATGATGATGACTTCTGATACAAACAAAAAGAAATTAACCAAACACGATATTAATAAGATCTTTTGGAGATCTTTTACAATTAACGCAGCTTTTAACTATGAACGGCAAATGAGTCAAGGGGTACAATATGCTTTAGGTCCAGCTTTGAAAAAGCTCTATCCGGAAAAAGATCGGTTAGCTGCAGCATTGAAAAGACACGCTGAATTCTTCAATACTACGCCAATGCTCGGGCCATTCGTTTTCGGTATTACTGCAGCAATGGAAGAAGAAAATGCAAATGATCCTGATTTTGATGAATCATCTATTAACTCGGTTAAAGCTTCTCTTATGGGTCCACTTGCTGGAATAGGGGATTCTGTCTTTTGGGGTACTTTGCGGCCACTCGCTGGAGGAATTGCATGTTCATTAGCATTAACAGGTAATTTGTTTGCACCTATATTGTTCTTGCTAATTTTTAATATTCCAAATGTCTTAGTAAGGTACTATGGTGTTCATTGGGGATATCAGTCAGGTATGAAAGCTCTGAATAAATTTGAAAAAATGGGCATCACCGATAAGGTATTTCAAGGAGCTGCTACTTTAGGATTGTTAGTTATTGGAGCTATGATAGCCTCAATGGTTACAGTAAAAACAGGCTTAACTATTGGTACGGGCAAATCTGCTATCAAATTGATGTCGGTTTTAGACGGTATAATGCCCGATATGTTGGGAGCGATTGCAACAGGTATTGTTTATTGGGCAATTAAAAAGGGCCATAAAGTAAATACTATTCTGCTTTGGATAATATTAATAAGCGTTGTAGCAGCGTTCTTTGGTATTTTACAAGCATAAGGGGGCTAATCATGACAGTTTTAAATGATTTTTTGCAATATAGCCAAATTAAACATTATCGAATTATCAACGCTCAAATATATCAAAATGACCAGTTAATTGCTGAAAAAAGGGCAGTAGATCCAATTACACGTTTAAATGTCTACTCTGTTTCGAAGAGTATAACTTCTATCGGTGTAGGACTGGCTTGCCAGGAAAACTTACTGAAATTAACAGCTCCAATTTATCAATTTTTTCCGCAGATAAATTTTTCTTTACTTGATCCCAACATTAAAAAAGTTACAATACGAGATTTATTAACAATGACTGCTGGTCTGAAAGATCCACTGTTTTTTGCAGATGATCCCGAACGCTATCAGGTAAAAGACTGGATTCGGTATTATTTTACTCATGCAGAATTTGTACATGAACCAGGAAAAGACTTTTTATATTCTACTTTTAATAGCTACATTCTTAGTTGTATTGTTGAATCTGCCACTGGAGCTACTCTGGTCAATTATCTAAAGCCACGCTTTTTTGAACCAATAGGCATAGGTAACCCAGATTGGCTGAGTTGCCCAATGGGGCATACAATGGGTGCACATTCTCTGATGCTCACAATTGATGAAATGTCAAAAATAGGATTGTTTTTATTGCATAAAGGAAAATGGCAAGGTAAGCAAATACTTAATTCACAGTATTTGGAAGCTGCTACAAGTAATCAGGTACCAGATGCTAAGGGCAGAACCCACTTTGGCTATGGTTATCAGTATTGGATTAATCCTGATTACCGGTCTTTTCGAGCTGATGGCAAATTAGGTCAATTCATTATAGTATTGCCGCAAAATCAATTAGTTGTTAGCATTCAATCTCTTGAACAAAAAAAGCTATTTCCTGAGGTCTGGGAACATTTAATACAACCGTTGGTTAAAGGTTAATTTGACAATTTTTTAATAACGTCTTATTGTTAGCAAAAGCTATCTAATAGACGTTTTTTGTTGGGGTTATAGGTTTGAGAAGAAAGTGTATTTTTAGATGATCAAAATGCTAAGAATTGACGAGCGTTTAATTCATGGACAAGTTGCAATGGTTTGGTCTAAGGCATTGGGTATAAAGAGGATTTTGGTTGCCAATGACAAAGCCGCTAATAATTATCTGCAAACAATATCTATGAAATTAGCTGTACCCTCAAATATTAGATTCGATTTACAAAATCTGTCTAAATCAATTAAATTTCTTGACAGTCCTAAATCTGAATCTCAGGTCATAATGGTAGTAGTAGAAAACTTTAAAGATGCACTAAGCATTGCTCAAAATGTACCAAAAATTGATGTAATTAATATTGGTAATTATGGTCTTTTATCAGTAAATAAGCACAATAATAAGCAAAAGCAACTGGATACTTGTGTCAAAGTGGATGATATAGATCTTGAATATATCAAGCAAATAATAAAATTGCCATTTCAATTTGTTTCTCAGTTAACTCCCAACTCATCCAAAAAAGATATCAAAAAAATGAAAATAAATTAACAACTGTGTAAAACTTAAATCATTGAATTACCACAAATAAAAACGCAACCTAGCAATTAGTTAGGTTGCGTTTTTTAATGGGATAATGCATTAAAGAGATATTTATTAATACCAGTGGTGGGCTAACCAAAAGTTCTTGGCGTTAACCCATGAACCATAACGACCGTAAACGTATGTGTCAGCAGTTCTTTCTTGGTTCTTTTTAGAGTAATTACCGTTTAGGTAAGCAATGTTAAGTTGGTATTTACCATAACAAACACCATTGCGTGCGTAATAATTACCACCTGATTCACGCATGGCAATCCATCTCTTAGCTGCGCGTTCAGCTTTTGACTTCTTACGAGCGGCTTGTACTGTTTGTGTACACGAATTATTATTGTTTGTTTCTATATTTATAGCAGTGACAAAACTAAATGAAAGCGCCAGTGCTGTAATTAACTTAAGTATTAAACTTTTACTGTTCTTCAATATATTTCAATCCCCACAATTAACTATATTAATTCTATGGATAATAATACACAGTCAATGTGTCATTGTTGTTACAGAAAGAACACGCAACTCTTACAATATTTTTTAAAAATTTAATAATTTTGCCACTATTGAAAAATAAAAGCAGCCTAACTATAGTAGTAGTCTGCTTTATTTAAATTTTACTTTTTTACAACATTGACGGCGCGAATATAGCGATTTTTAGCAATGCGGTAGTATTTTTTGTCTTTAATGCGGTAGGTCTTGCCGTTAATCTTGACATATGAGCCTTTCTTAATTAACTTCTTGGATACACGTTTACCCTTGTGAGTATAGCGGTAAGATGCCTTACGCAATCTTACTACTCGTGACTTAGAAGTGCTTGAAGTGGAAGGTTTAGCGGTGCTATTTGATGAATTAGAATTACCTGCATTATTAGAACTTGTATCACCACTTACGAGGTGACCGGTTTTCTTGTAATTAGCAACTGCATCATTAATCTCTTTGGCAAGAGCATCGACAGTTGATTGTGGAACACCCATGGCTTTAGCTGCAAAATATCTATTATTGATTGTGTCACCCCATTTATTATCTTGAGCTGACATATGTTTCCAATCATAATGATTGCCTATATATTTGTCGAATGCTTTATTTAATTCGTCAACATTTGCCACTGGCACATCAGGATTATTACTATCTACAGGATGAAAATCACGAGATGCAAGGTCTGTCTTGTCGAAAGTACTTTCAACGATATCAGTGCCAAAACTATCTACGTCAGGGTCGTCAATTTCTTGCCAATCCTCTAAATTAACATAAGCCTCGGCAATATCACCGCCGCCAAATTGGGTAATACCTATTGGGGATGAGGTGATACTTAATGATAGTGCAAATGGTAGCGCAGGGTAGGAAAGCTTACTAGGCTTAGTAAGGTTCCCCATGTATCTTGCAACTTTGGTGCCAGCAGGATAGACCCTACCGGAAGGTCCTTTTAAAGCATATTTGAGCGTGCCGTATTGAATCCAGTTATTAAAGCCTTTATGGTTGGGTGTAGCATTGATAGTGTGGACAGTGTCACTAACGATAACAGCTGCGCCAACGGTAGTTAGAGCCACACCGCAAAAAGCAATTGCTAATTTTTGGCATAGTTTATTCTTCTTCATTTTTTCACTCCTTATAATTATTATTTAGCAACGTTGACCTTACGGATGTACCGGTTTTTGCCAATACGGTAGTATTTTTTGCCTTTAATGCGGTAGGTCTTGCCGTTAATCTTGACATATGAACCTTTCTTGAGCAGTTTCTTAGATACACGTTTACCCTTGTGAGTATAGCGGTAAGATGCTTTACGCAATCTTACTACTCGTGACTTAGATTTCTTGGAAGTAGATGAGCCAGATGAATTAGTGTTGCCACTAGTTGATCCGCCATTACTGTTAGAAGAATTAGATGAGCCAGAGTTGCTGTTATTGCCAGAATCTGAATTACCACTTACGAGGTGACCAGTCTTTTTGTAGTTAGCAAGAGCATCATTGATTTCTTTAGTTAAAGCATCAACAGTTGATTGTGAAACCTCCATAGCTTTAGCTGCCAAATAGCGATCTGTAAAGTTATAGACAACATTACGATCTTTACCTGAAGAAGGTAACTTGCTAGAAACCTTTGTTAACTCATGATATGCTACTTCAAGGCTATCAGTATTTGCACATGGAACATCAGGATTGCTACTATCAACAGGGTGAAAATCACTCGATTTCAAATCAGTATAATCTTCGGTATTTTGTACTAATACAGTATAATCTGATGGATAATCAATTTCATGCCAATCTTCATAATTAACATAAGCCTCAGCAATTTGTCCGCCACCAACGTCTTGTAACAGTTGGTTGCCAGGAATACCACCAATAACAAGTGTTAAATAGAATGGTTCACTTGGAAGAGAAGTTGGTGGAATATTGTCGTTACTGAGTTCACGTACTACTTTAGTACCAGCAGGATAAACTCGACCAGATGGTCCTTTTAAAGCGTACTTTAAAGTACCGTATTGCAACCAAACTTTGGTTCCTTGATGATTAGCAGAAACAGTTTGAACATTGTCAAAATTAAAGACTGCTGCCATTGGTGCAGCCAGACTTAACGCGGCAATTGTCGCAAAGATTATGCGTTTATTCTTTTTCATTCTTTACTCCTTATAATAAAAAATTAATTGTTTCACAGGCAGAAAGGCACCTAACCGAACTGGGAGTAAAATGCTATCTTTTTCAATCAGTATACTACACAAAAGTACCGTAATGGTAATTATTATGTGAAAAGCAAGTCTTAGCTGCAATTAAATTTTAATGTTATTTCCATATATGTCTGTTAAAATTGATAATAACTATTATTTTAGGAGGTAAATATGGCTGCTAAACATTTTTATGAAACTTTTCACCCTGAACACTATGATTTGTTCATAGACATTAATCGGGCACAGAAAACTATTAACGGTACTTCAACAATGACAGGTGAGGCACTTGAAAATACTATTTTAATTAATCAGAAGTATATGAAAATTGCTTCTGTTACCAGTGCAGGCAAGGATGTGCCATTCACTGTCAATGAGGACAAAGAAGCAATTGCTATTGAACTGGGTCAAACCGGCAAAGTCACAGTTGAGATTAAGTATTCTGCACCGCTGACTGATTCTATGATGGGAATTTATCCGTCATACTATCAAGTTGATGGTGTTCAAAAACAGATTATCGGTACTCAATTTGAAACAACTGCTGCACGTCAGGCTTTCCCCTGTGTTGATGAGCCGGAAGCCAAGGCCACTTTTTCTTTAGCACTTAAGTATGATGAGCATGAAGGTGAAACTACGATTGCCAACATGCCAGAAGTTAAAGTTGAAGATGGTGTGCACTACTTCGAGCAAACCGTTAGAATGTCCAGCTACTTGATTGCCTTTGCTTTTGGTGAATTACAATCAAAGATCACCGAAACCAAAGACGGCGTTAAAGTAGGAGTTTTTGCGACTAAAGCACATCAAGCTAAGGAATTAGACTTTGCTTTGGATATCGCAAAAAGGGCAATTGAATTTTACGAAGAATTTTACCAAACCAAGTACCCGCTGCCACATTCTTGGCAATTGGCGCTGCCTGACTTTTCTGCCGGAGCAATGGAAAACTGGGGCTTAGTCACATACCGTGAAGTCGCAATTTTGCTTGATCCTGATAATGCTACTCCTTATCAAAAGGCGTATGTAGCAACTGTCATCACTCACGAATTAGCGCACCAATGGTTTGGTGATTTGGTTACTATGAAGTGGTGGGACGACTTATGGCTCAATGAGAGTTTTGCCAATATGATGGAATATGTTTCAGTTGATGCTTTGGAGCCGAGTTGGCATGTTTGGGATAATCTTTACCAAATTTCGGAAGTGCCAGCAGCTTTAAAACGTGATGCCACTGATGGTGTCCAATCCGTTCACGTTGATGTGGAACATCCAGCTGATATTGATTCGATTTTTGATAGTGCAATTGTTTACGCTAAAGGTTCAAGGATGCTGGTTATGGTACGAGCACTCTTAGGAGATGATGCTTTGCGTAAGGGCCTTAAGTACTACTTCGAGCAACACCAATATGGCAACGCTACGGGTGATGACTTATGGAATGCTCTTTCGACTGCCACCGATTTAGATATTGGTAAAATCATGCATACTTGGCTTGATCAACCTGGTTACCCTGTAGTTTCCGCAAAAGTGAATTCAGCTGGTCATCTGGTTTTGAGCCAAAAGCAGTTCTTCGTTGGTGAAGGCAAAGAAGTTGGGCGCAAGTGGGCTATTCCTTTGAACGCAAACTTTGAGGCACCGCAGATTATGTCTGAACGAGAACTGGATCTGGGAGATTACCAAGAATTACGCAGTGCAGCTGGTCACGCTTTGCGTGTAAACGTAGGCAATAGTTCACACTTTATTGTCAATTATGATGAAACCTTGATGAACGATATTATGGCTGAATTTAAGCAGCTTAAACCGGTAGATCAGTTGCAATTATTGCAAGATTTGGGACTTTTAGCAGAAGGTAAGCAAATTTCATACGCTGAAATTGTACCGTTGCTGCCGAAATTTGCGGATTCTAAATCATACATTGTCATTAGTGCCTTGTTATCTAGTATCCGTTCATTATTTAAATTTGTTACACCTGATTCAGCTCAAGAAAAAGATTTGAAGGCATTTGTTAATAAATTAGCCCAAAAGCAAGTTGAACGTTTAGGCTGGCAAGAAAAAGATTCTAATACAGATGATGATAAGAGGATTCGACCACTAGAAATAGCCTTAGCTTTGTATGCCGAAAATCCTGCTGTGATAAAAGATGGTCACCAAATTTTTGTTGAGCACGATCAAAACTTAAACGAAATTGATGCTTCAGTTCGGCCGTATGTTTTAATGAATGAAGTTAGGAATTATAATGAACCAGGATTAGTTGATCGTTTGCTGAAAGAATATCAAGCTGCCATCGATCCTAACTATAAGGACGATCTTACTGATGCTATTACCAACACCAAGAATCCATCTGAAATCAAGAAACTTATTGAGAATTTTGAGAATGCTGCAGTCGTTAAGCCACAAGATTTGCGTTCTTGGTTTGCGAATGTCTTGGCTAATCCAAAAGGCGAACAATTTGCTTGGGACTGGTTACGGGACCAATGGTCATGGCTGGAAAAAACAGTCGGTGGTGATATGGAATTTACCACTTATATTACTGTGGCTTCAAACATTTTCCATACTGAAAAGAGACTGGAAGAATTCAAAGAATTCTTTGAGCCAAAGGTTGATCAGCCGGGTCTTGGTCGTGAGATCAGAATGGATACCAAGAATATCGAGTCCAAGGTTGACGTGATTAATGCTGAAAAGGATGCTGTCAATCAGGCTGTTAAGGAAGCTTTATAAGTAAAAATTATTTAATATTTAAAATTGCAAAACCTGTTAACTAAAGCGAGTGTGAACTTGATATTAAGTTAACAGGTTTTTGCATAACAAAAAGGACAAGTTTTTTAAATTTTTGTCCTTTAATTTCTTATTAAATTACTTAATCATATACAATTACCGGTTCATGCTTGCTTACATTATGCCAAACTTGTTTTATTTCTCTAGGCTTAATATTAACGCAGCCGTGAGAACCCCCACGTAAATATGCTTTTTTACTCCAATCGCCGCGCCAGCTGGCATCATGGAAGCCGCAACCACTTAAAGTAAACGGCATCCAGTATCTGACTGGTGAAGCATATTTAGACCCGTCGTTATTGCGTCCGCGCAATACAGCATGACCTTGCTTATAGTGAATATACCAAACACCTTGAGGGGTACTGTTACCCTTAACGCCATCTCTCGTACCAGTGACAATGTCATTCAAATGTACGACTAATTTGCCATTTTTTACAATCCACATTTCCTGCTTTTTAAGTGAAACAACAATATAGTTATTTCCTATGCCATGATTGTTTTTACCATAGCCTAAACCATAAGTACTATAACCCAGACCATAGATGTAATCTTTACCATCAAGATTTTTAGTCCCGTTTAAAAATGCTTGTTCAACAGCAGCTTGGGCCTTTTTGACGTGAACGCCCCAGCCGTAGCTTTGGTTTTTGATTGTGATTTTCTTACCTGCAACTTTGTTGCCCTTAGGCACAGCGAACTTGTAGTTTTGGTGGATGGTTGCAACTTCCTGATCAATTTTATTGAGTTTCGCCGTTAAATTTTCTGAATTAAGAAATGAATATTTGCCTTTTTTGTAAATTGCCTGATTAATCAGACTTTGAGCTTTAAGCTGATAATCTTTGCCGGCTACATGGTAATTGACCACAGCGTGACTCACAGCCTGCATTTTTTTATTGGCAGCGTCTAAGTCAGTATTGCGGTATTCATAATTTTGTTTATCTGGCATTGTAGTATGTTGCTTTTTGAAGTAATTCGCAACTTCCTTTTTCTTAATCGTATCAATGCTTGGATCGCGTTCAATTGCAACTTTACCATTTTCCAAGGAAACGATATTGTTGGCTTTCCGATTAATCTTGGTTGTTGCTTTATTAATTGTTAAGTTTCCAACTTCGACTCCATAAATATTAACATTAGGGTTAAAATGATTAATAGCGAATGCTTTAGCCTGCTTTTGCGATTCAACGTGATTATTATATAGAACCACGCCAAATATAACTGCTAAAATCAGAACTATTCCGATAATAATCAGAAACATATTATTGCGGTTATTGTATTTTTTTAAATTTCTTTTTGATTGCATAGTTCTACCACCGTTGTAATTTTTTAAAAAATAATTGCGGTTACAGTTTACCATCTATTGCGGCTCTAGTAAAATGCAAGATTTAAGAAAATTTTTTAGGAGGGATTGCCCAATGGAAAATGACCCATTAGTGTTTGATGTTAACATAGCTAAAGAAAAGCCTAATTCTTACCGTAAAGTGAAAAACAATTCTGGTTGTCCCTTTTGTAATGTGGCGGAATTGACTAATATTATAAAAAGGCAGGGAGGGATGATCTGGCTAGCTAATAAATATCCGACATTGCTGGATACTGTTCAAACAGTTTTGATTGAATCTAATAAACATGCGGGAGATATCACTACCTATTCACCTGAATATAATCGGGCTTTGATGCGCTTTTCACTGTCATGTTTTAAGCAAATGAATGATTCACCTGAGTTCGGATCGGTATTATGGTACAAGAATTTTGGCAAAAATTCTGGAGGTTCACTTGAGCACCCGCACATGCAAATCGTTGGCTTGAAAAAGATGAACGGTTATAAGTATCTTCAGCCCAATAATTTTGAAGGCATTAGTATTTTTAACAAAAGCGGGCTAGAGGTTAACGTTGGCACCCATCCGATTCAAGGCTATATCGAATTAGATTTTAATCTGCTTGACGAAAAAAGTATTGATGACTGGTCTGACTGGATTCAAAGTGGTGCTAAATACATGCTGGAAGTTTTGTCCAATGGTCGCTGTGACTCCTACAATTTGTTCTTTTATCCGCGTTTTGATCAGGGTATTTGTGCGAAATTGATTTTGCGCTACACAGCTTCGCCATATTTTGTCGGCTATAAGCTTTCACAGGTAGATAATCGGGAAAAATTACTTACAGAAGCTGAAAAATTCAAGCGCTTTTTTGAGTCTGGATCAGTTTTAGAGAAAGGATTTAAAATATAGCTTTTATTGAAGTAATTATTGTTAAAACTAATACTTAGCAGAGATAATATTTGCGACAAATAATTCTAAGCAATATAATAGCAAGGTGTTTTTTTTAAGGAGGACGCAAATGCGCAGAAAAGAAACTAAGAACCTGGCTATTACTGCCATATTTGTCGCAATCTTTTTATTGCAAACTTTCATTCCTAATATCGGTTATATTCGCATATTGCCAACTTTGCCGGCTATAACTACTATTCCTTTGACTGTTTCCATTTATTCTTTGCTTATGGGACCAATTGCCGGCACATTTTTTGGTATTTTCTGGGGTATTGCCCGTATGGTACAGGCATATACGCAACCTGGGGATATTGTCAGCTTAATGCTCTTTCAAAACTTTGCGATTGCCGTAATTCCTAGTGTTTTGGCGGGTCTTTTTCCAGGACTGATTGGGAAACTAACTGCTAAAAAGAAAAATAGCATTAAAGAATTAAGCTACACATTTGCAGGTGCAGTGACTTCTTTAACTAACACTGTTTTTGTAATTCTATTAACCAGTCTAGTTTTCATGGGCAACTCTGCCAAACTGCTAGGCCATTTGGGCAGCTTTGCTCAGGGGACGCCTTTAATTACAGCGTTAATAATTGCCCTAGGTCTGAATGGTCTGGTTGAGGCAGTATTTACTGCAATTGTGACGCCAATTATTGTGACGCCACTCAACAAGGTGCTGCGCAGAGTGGGCTAAGAGAATAGAAGTGTTTTTAAGAAAAACTTAATATTCTTAATTGATCGCTAAAAACAAGGAAAAAGTATGCAGATAAGTCTTTCTAACTCGGAAAGGCTTATTTTTTTATTGACAAAAGTTAGAAATACAATTAGTGTATTAGATAAATAGTACAGAAGTATTGCGAAGAGGATCTTACAAATGACTGAAATTTTACGAGTAGATCAAGTTACTAAGACATACGGCAAGCGGGGCGAAAAGCAGTACCAAGCTCTCAAAGGCATTAATTTCGCGGTTAATTCAGGTGAATTTGTAGCCATTATGGGCGCCTCTGGTTCCGGTAAAACAACTTTGCTTAACATTTTGTCAACTTTGGACAAACCGACAACAGGCAATGTTTTTATTAACCATGAGGATAACAGCACTTTAAATGCCAATCAATTAGCTGACTTTAGAAGTAAGCAAATCGGCTTTATTTTTCAGGACTTTAATTTGCTGGAAAATTTAACTAATCGGGAGAATATTGCCTTGCCTTTAAGTTTAAGGGGTATTTCTCCCAGAAAAATTGATCCCCTGGTTGATAAAATTGCAACTAGACTAGGCATCAAAGAAATCCTGCCGAAGTATCCCGCTGAAGTATCAGGTGGGCAAAAACAGAGAGTGGCAGCTGCCAGAGCATTAGTACATGAACCTGCAATTTTGCTTGCCGATGAGCCGACGGGTGCCTTAGATTCAAAGAGCGCTCGCGAATTGCTCTATACTATGGCAGATTTGAATCATAACGATGGTATTACCACTCTGATGGTTACGCACGATCCGTTTGCTGCCAGCTTTGCCAGTCGCATTTTATTTATTAAAGACGGCAAGATTGGTGAGCAAATGTTGAAAAACGGTCAGTCCAGACAAGAATTTTACCATCTATTAATCGACCACTTAGATACTGACGAATAAGGAGAACTAAAATGGTTTGGAAGTTGTCCTTAACGGGAATCAAAAGTCGTTTTAAAGATTATGCGGTTTTATTTTCCGGCTTGGTTGTTGCCAGCATGATCTTTTACATGTTCCTTACAATCACAATTAACCCCACTTTTATCAAAAATGATATTTCAGCACCAAGTAACTATGTTCGGTTCACTTTTGCCTTTGGTATTATCTTGCTGATAATCATTACTATGGTTTACCTTGTTTATGCCAATTCTTTTTTGTTGAGCATGCGCAAACACGATTACGGCATGTATATGATGCTGGGAGCTAAGAGTACCAAAATTGGGTTATTAATTTTTTTGGAAACTCTAATAACTGGCATTTTAGCTACACTAGTGGGTATTGTGCTCGGGTTTGGCCTGACTGCAATAGTGTCACAGCTGTTGATATCTCGCTTAGGCTTGACGGTAAAACATTTTGCTGTTGTTTTACCAAACGCTATCATTTGGACGATTATCTTCTTCATTATCATGTTCTTATTCGGAGCTTTGAAAAATGTCCGTAAATTAACCAAGACGCCAGTAATTGAACTATTACGCGATGACCAAAAGCCAGTTGCTTACAAACACCGGCCGGTCTTGCACTGGATTCAAGGAATACTGGGTCTGTTACTTTTAGCTGCAGGCTACTTTATTTTGGGTCTTCCAGGCGGTGCTATTTTATTTATTATTCCAGCAGCGTTGGTGACAATAGTCGCTGGTTCCTATTTCACATTTAACGCTTTTTTCGGCGCCTTAATCGGATTTTTGCTTAACCGCAGAAGCTTTTCCTATCATGGCATCCGGGTATTTACTCTAGGCCAGTTGAAATTTCGATTGCATGATTATACGCGAATTTTGACAGTTGTTTCACTGCTTTTTGCCCTGGCACTTGGAGCGATTACTGTAGGGCTTAACTTCAGCACGCTCAGTGAGCAGCTTGAAGACAATTTTTATTACGACACTACTATTATCAGTGACTCTCCCAAAGTTGAGCAGGCTAAAAATAAGCTGACTATTACCCGTGAGCAAACCTATCATTATAAAGAGCAGGGTAAATATTTGTATTTTAACCGCAGTGAATTTAACAATAACCCGGTCAAAAACGTCAAGTTTTACATGAAAAATGGTAAACCGGCATACAAGAAGGTCAATTTGCCCACTGAGAAATTGGACGTCCCAGCAACATACGCTAATAATGCCTTTGGTGCTATGGTTCCTGATGGTATTGCTAAAATCATTCGCCTGGTTTCACCAAAAAAATGGACCGAAAAAAAAGGACAAGACAAGTTTGTCAGCTTTGTAAAAGTGAAAAACTTTGATCAGGATTTCCCCACCATCTTAAAATTGCAGAAACAACAACTGAAGGAAAATCCTGCTTATTCGTATATTTATACTTCCAGCAAGGCGGGCAGTTTCCAGTTAATCAAGAATTTCAGCAGCGGTTTTGAATTTATGGGCTTCTTTTTAGGTATTGCCTTTCTAACCATGCTGGCTTCAACCCTGATGTTCAAGGTGTTAAGTGGTGCAGCTAGTGACAAGGTGCGCTACCAAATGTTATTTGAAATTGGCACAAGGGCAAAAGTTTTGCGTCAATCTATTAAAAATGAGATTGGAGTGCTGTTTCTTCTGCCCGGCGTATTAGGCGTAATCGATGTGCTCTTTGGCTTGAGGCTGTTTAAATTGCTCTTGCCACACCCATACCAGAACTTATGGATTCCTTTTACAATTTTTATCGTGCTATACCTGATTTATTACTTATTAACCGTAAAACTATATGAAAAAATTGTTCTGGAACGTGAGTAAAATTGGGAGCAGTAAATAGATTCTTGTTTTTAATTAAAGAAAAGGAGCAGTAATGATTTGGAAACTGTCTGTGACGGGGATTAAAAATAGGCTAAAAGATTATCTGGTATTATTTTCTGGTTTAATTGTTGCCAGCATGATTTTCTACATGTTCTTGTCAATTGCTACTAACCCTGTATTTATTAGTAAAGATGTCTACGGTAGAACGGCATACCTGACTTATATTTTTACCTTTGGCATTATTTTGTTAGTAATCATTACATCGGTTTATCTTGTTTATGCCAATTCGTTTTTGTTAAGTATGCGTAAGCATGACTATGGCATGTATATGATGCTTGGAGCCAAAAGCACGCGGATTGGTTTACTAATTTTTTCTGAAACTCTGCTAACCGGCTTTTTAGCAGTTCTGCTGGGAATACTACTGGGGCTTGGGTTGACCACTATAGTTACCAAGGTGCTGATAGGTAAACTAGGGCTGGAAATTATTCACTTTAAGGCAATATTACCCAGCGCAATAATAGGGACTTTGCTTTTCTTTGTTATTATTTTTCTCTTGGGTGCACTGAGCAATGTGCACAAACTTACACATACTCCAGTAATTGATCTTTTACACGAAGATCAAACTCCAATTAATCTTAATCATCATCCACTTTTGCGGGGAATTGAAGCAATTTGCGGTGTGCTTTTGCTGGCAGTCGGTTACTATGTAATGACTCTGTCCACCAGATATATTTACTTTCTTATTCCCACCGCCTTAGTAACAATTATTGCTGGCTCTTTCTTCGTCTTTAATGGCGTCTTTACAGCTATAATTAATTATTTACTTAATAAAAAATCTTTTTCATATCGTGGTATTAATGAATTTACTCTTGGTCAGTTGAAATTTCGTTTGCAAAGCTACACCAAGATATTAACTATGATTTCAATTCTGTTTGCCTTGGCTTTAGGTGCAATTACCGTGGGACTTAATTTTGGCTCCATGAAGGATGAGACGCAAAAAAGCTTTTATTATGATGCTACAATTGTTAGTCAGGCGCCAGCAGTTAAAAAAGCAGAAGCAAAATTAACTATTACTAATAAGCAGACTTATCACTACAAAGAAAAGGGGATGCATCTTTACTTTAACCGCGCGGAATTTGAAAAACAGCCGCTGAAAGAAATAGAAATCTATTTTCATAACAATCAAGACAATTTACCTACATATAAAGTGAAAACACTGGTTACTGCCGAACTGGATAAACCGGAAACAGCTGCCAACAGCATTTTTAGCCAAATGGTGCCTAACGGCATTCCTAAGAAAATTAAACTAGTTTCACAGCAAAGATGGAATACACTTAATGGTCAGAAAAAATTCGTCAGTTATATTAATGTCAAAGACTTTGCCCATGATTTTCCAGTGATTAAACAAATTCAAAAAGAGCAACTGAAGGAAAATCGCAATTACCAGGATATTTACCTTTCTTCAAAATCATATAACTATAATAATATGATTGGCTTTACCAGTGCGTTTGAATTTATGGGCTTTTTCTTAGGAATAGCATTTCTGACTATGCTCGCTTCAACGTTAATGTTTAAAGTTTTAAGTGGTGCCGCTAGTGACAAAATGCGCTACCAGATGCTACATGAAATTGGAGTTAGGCCACAATTATTGCGCAGTTCAATCAGAAAAGAAATTGGTACTTTGTTCACCATGCCTGCTACTTTAGGCATAGTAGATGTCCTTTGTGGCTTACAACTGTTTAAAACATTGCTGATATCTCCATACCATAATATCTGGATTCCATTCACAATATTTATTGTGCTTTATCTGGGTTATTACTTGTTAACAATTACGTTATATGAAAAAATTGTACTCACAAATAAATAATTATAAAAAAACTGGATTTTGAAATAAATTTTCAAAATCAAAATAGTAACTCTTTAATTGGTGGGAATTCACGCAACATCTCATGAAAAAATAAGCAGAAGTCGCTTGGACTAATGCTTATTTTTTTCGTCTAGTCGTGTCCTTTTGGATACGATTTTTTTAATTGTTCAAATTGTGCAAAATTACCCGGTAAAAAAGACTTTAATTTCACAAAATCTTAATTGGGGAGACGCTTTTATCCCTAGTATGCAAAAAATTGGTATAGGTTCCATTATTTAATGTTGGATTGATCTGGATTTTTTAGGTAAAAACATCAGTAAATTTTTATGCAATTTCGGCTTGTTTTGTTTTGTTGACTTTTATCATTACAGTTAAAGTAACAGTGAAGACGATTGCACTAAATCCTAAAACACCGTACAGGGCATAATTAACGTTGATTGTACCAGCTATGGTGGTAAATTTTCTGTAGTTTTTATTCTTTAAAAAGATGGTCACATTTTTAACTCTCTTCATAACTTAACGATATATTTTGGTTATAATGAAAAAGAGAGGAATGTCATATTTGACAGTTTAAAGTTAGAAGGAATAAAAATGACAATTGGGGAGTTGCTAAAAGATTATCGGATAAATCAAAGAAAAACACAGAAACAATGGGCAAAAGATGTGATAAGCCCTTCATTCTATGCGAAAGTAGAGAAAAATTTAAGTCGAATTTCTGCCGAAGATTTAATTGAACTGCTACATTCTAATCAAATTCCAGTGATTGATTTTTTCAGTAAATTAAATCAAAAAGATAAGTCGATTAATCAACAAGAATTAGAAATAAATCGACTTATTAATGAAGCATATTACCAAAATTCCAAAAAAGAGTTGCAACAAATACGAGATGTAGTTGCTGAAGGTGAATTGCCTAATAAAGATGATGAATTACTTCTTATTGATGCCTATATTGCGGTAATTAGTAAAGACCTTACAATGCTAGATAAAGAAGTTATAGACAGAATGAAAGAAAAAATTTTTAATATTTCTAATTTTGATGAAGATGGATTAATTATGTACTGTAATTTCATGAGCTTTTATGATTTGAATAGCAACTTATTGCTATCTAAAAGGATAATAAAACAGCTTGTTGGATCAAGCAGTGTCAGAATACAAGAAAAAATTTTGGCTATCATTATCAATATGCTGATTTTTTGCATTAGAAATAAGCGATTTGAAGAAACTGAGTCATTTGTTAATTATGCGGATCAAATAAAAACAAAACCGGAGGTATTCTTTTATAAGCTGCTGATACCAGCATTTTATAATATAGTTAAATATCAAGATAATCATGATCAAAAATATCTGGATGAAACAGAGATAATAATTGAAAGTATCAAATTAGCGGGAATGCCAGATTATGGTAAGGAGTTAGAAGAGCTTTTAGTTGCAAATAAATAAACTTAAAAAAGTCATGTTTGATTTTGAAGTAACCCCCAAATTTAGGACAAATTTGGGAGTATTTTTATGTTTAATTTATCTAAACAAGATAAAATTGAAATCTATCATCTTTAGCACAACTAATTAGTTTGCTTTTGCTGATTTTTTGGCATTTCTGAAGAATATTATCCACTCATAAATACATGCAATAACCGCTATTAGATAATCATACCAATGAAAAGCTTTTGAAAAGCCTACTAGAGAGAGAACAAACACGGCAATCAACGCTAAACTAAAAAATATAGGTTTAGCAATCACCATATTATATTTAATAAGCCAAGTATCAATTGGCAGAAGCTCTAAAGCTAAAATAATTATTATTACTAAAGTAGTATTCATGTTATAGTCACACCTTTTAAATTATTTTAAAGATAAATAAATACGATTGTTCGTGCAGTCCAGTAAGCGACTGTGCTGTTAAAGTGAAGATAATGAATTAGTGCATACCGTAACCGTCTTCAGCTTTACCTTCATAATTAGTTAGAAAGTTTATAAAAGCTTTTAGTGATTTAGCTTTTAAACTGTTACCAGTAATTTTAGCAACATATTTGGCAATTTTTTTAATTGTTTCTAACTTTAAACTACGCGTCAGATTATTGTTTTGTTCAGTAATTTTGTCTTGTAAGAGAGTATTCTGTTGCTCCTCATTAAGTCCAGTACCATTAACAATTTGATCAAACTCATCTTGTTGATCTTTAGTTAATGAACCCATACAATGCCGCATATAAACTGTCATTTTGATTTTCATTGGAAGTACTTACGGAGTTATCCGTAGCAGCAAATGTATTTACTACAGTTGTTGCCATAGTCGTTCCTGTAAAACTTGCTGCTGCATGAGAAATTCCCAATTTTTTAATGGTACTTTTCATAATAGTACGCCTTTCATAATATTTTTGGTCAATATCGACATTGATATTAAAACCATAGTTCGGTATTAAGATTTGTCAATAAATAATATTAAAAAAATCATGTATATATAAACATATAGTTCGTTAAATATCCAGTTAATTTGTGCTTGATAATATAAAATTATCAAATTTTTCAAAGATTAATAACTAAAAGACAAAATAAAAATGACTCTTACAAGTCATTTGAAATATTGATTGCTATTTTAAAAATACAGTAGAAATCATCATTATAGTAGGTGCAATTATTGTCAAAATAATTTTGAATACATTACTTTTAAACGTTAAGCTCTCTATTGTTAGCGAATAATTATAAACCAGTTAGAGGCGATTTTAACATGTCTGGAGATCTTATGCCCAATTATTTAAAGGTTTTTGGCCACCAGTGTTCATTTTTTTAACTGGCTCTTTTATTGCATTATATTAAGTTGCTTTGATATATATGGAATTATTTTACTTTGGCATAAATTAAGGACAGGTAAATGTAATAAATTTGTTTCCAGTTATGCCTCATTAATAGCTGCATTTTTATTAGTAGAATAGGCTACCCCAACTATTGCTACTAAAATAATTAAACAAGTTATACATAATAGTGTTAATGCGATAGTAATGCCGAACGAAGCAGTAATTGTAGTAAAAATAGTTGTCATAACTGGCGCAGTCACTATTAAAATCGTGTTAAGCATTCCCATAGTTGATGACAAAATGTTTTGATCGACTGCTTCAACAAGCCACTGTGTTAATTTAGGGCTAGCCGTACCAATAAATATTGCAAGGCTTGCCATGACAGGCAGACAAATGAAAATATTTTTAATAAGCATTGTACCAATAACTGCGATACTTAAAGCTGTTGAAATAATTGCGATAGTGAATAATGACATGTTCTTGAATAATTTTGTGCCTACAATGCTACCAAGTGCCATACCAGCAGTCATTACAGCTCCTATTAGGGCAATCGTAAAACTGTATGTTCCAATGACCATAGAAGACTTATTGCCGGCGATTACGATTGAAATTAAAGGTTCAATTGTTCCTAAAACTCCATTTAATAAAGCAATTACTAGAACGACTGATAACAATCCCCTTGCTTTTTTTACTTGTTTGAATGATAAAGCAATTGTTTTAAAGAACCCTTCTTCATTAACTGAAGTAGTTTCTTCTTGGGGACGAGTTTTGTAATAATTACGACCGACGCTGGCAAAAAGGGCACCTGCCGCTAGAAATGTTAAGGCATTGAAGATTGCTAGGCTGGAATAAGACATGAAAAGTAATAAACCAGAACCAATGAATTGTGCAATCATATTGATAATACCGTTGATTCCACTAACAAATCCTTCGGCTTCAGCAACTTCATCATTTCCGACAATGTTAACAATTAGAGGCGTTTGAAGGCCACCAGAGTATGAGCCAGCAATATCCGATACTAAGTTAATGCCAATAACAGTTAAAACAAGGTTCCAGCCAGCAAATCCACTAGCGAAAAGTAATCCGACGATTAGATAGAGTCCAAAGCGTATAGCAGCTAACCAAACCATTAGCTTGAATTTGTTTTTTGTACGATCAGCTAAATATCCACTAAAAACTTGAAAAATTTGAGGTACTGATTCTGAAATTGAAATCAATGAAATAGCCAAGGCGTAATTTCTTAATTTACTTGCATAAGTAATAAGTGCTAAGTAAAACAAAATATTGCCTGCACCAGATAAAAAACTGGCGATTGTAAATTTTCTATAATCCTTGTTCTTTATAAAAATGTCCATAATTTTATAACTCCTAAATTAAATAATTTATATATTAAGTTATAACGTGGTTATAATAAGGAATATCAAAAATGTCGTATTTGAATGTTAAACGCCAAATTTGAATGAAATTAAGGAGGATCACTAATGACAATAGGACAATTGCTAAAGCAATATCGAATTGAGAGTTTGAAAACTCAAAAAGAATGGGCTGGTAATACGATTAGTACATCATATTATTCAAAAGTTGAAAAAGATCAGCACAGAATTACAGCTGAGGATTTGATTGCATTACTGCGTGCTAATAACATTAAATTGTGGGAATTTTTTGGCAAGCTTAGTCAAGAAGATAAAGTAAAATATGACGAAAACAGAGACATTGGCGAGGCAATTAATGAAGCGTTTTATCATAATGATAAGGATCAGCTTAAGGATATTAAAAATGTCATTGCAAATAGCGAAATAGTTGATAAAGAAGATCAGTTGCTATTTATAGATGCACTAATAGCGTTAGTTGGTAATCACGTAGAAGATCTTGATGAAAAAGAACGAATTAAGTTGAAAGAAAAGATTTTTAATATTTCTAATTTTGACGAAAATAAATTAGATTTGTATTGTAACTTGATGCCATTTTATGATCTCGATAGCAACTTGTTAATAAGTCGGCGAGTGATCACACAGTTTCGCCATTCTGGAAGTTCGAATGTTCAAGAAACAATATTAGGAATAGCGATAAACATGTTAATTATGTGTATTGAGAAAAGTAGATATGAAGAAACAAAATTCTTTATTCAGGCAGCTGATCAAATTAGTACTAAACCGAACTTGTTTTTTTATAAAAACTGCATTTTTATACTTAAAAATATAGTGAATTATCACTATGGAAGAAAAGATGAGTATTTAAATAAAGCTCGAATGGCAATTGATCACATTAGTTCGTTAGGCATGCCGGAGTATAGTAAAGATATGAAAGATATTCTTGATAAATATGGTAAAAATTAAAAAAGTCGTATTTGATATTTAAAATTCAAATACGACTTTTTTATTATCTTCTGTTAAATTGAAAATATACTTAAGCTACAAAGTTTAAAACAGAGGAGATGAAGTACATCAACTTTTGGTTGGGTCGTTATCATTCACAGCTGAGTAACAAGGATGAAAAAAAAACGACGAAAAATAAACATCAGGTAATTACAAATGGAGTGCTGATAGAATTTAAAATCATCACTTTATAAAGTAATACAATTAAAAAACGTTAGAAAGGAGAAATCGACATATCGATATAACGAAATTATTTAGAACCAGCCCACTATGGTTTTTTCAAATATAACTTTATTTAGAAAAGAACTAATTTCCTGTAAAAAATCACACGAAAGTAAATAATTGTGTGATAACCAATAGTATTAAAAACATTGCCATGCACGGCAATGTTTTATTTGTTACGTGCCAAAGAGAATATAAAATCAAGATAAGAAGGAGTAATAGTCAGATAGTGGCTGTCGCTTTTTTATTAGATTGATTATCTATTAGTTGCTATAGGCTATCCTTCTATTAATCATGTAATCAAGCCCGTACCTTGTTATAGACATGCTAATGTTGTAGTAAAATATTATGATAAAGATGGCAAAGCATTTACGGGTACACTCCTTCGAAAAGGAACAAGCATATCAGTAAGTACGGCTGTTAAAATAATTAATCCAGATAGCAAAAAAGAGGAGCTATATTATCAGCAGGCAGATAATCCTAGATGTTTCTTTAAAGCCTCAGATATCAAGTATCTAGCTGGGCCGAAATTATCGGAGCCGAATAAATAGTTTTAAAGTTTTAACTTTTAATAAAAGGCAAGAAATTTCATGAAAATTTCTTGCCTTTTTGCTTGCTTAATTCATATGTAGACACGATGCTGATAATAATAATGGCATTATGTTAAGTTGCTTTGGTATAGGTGAAAGTCGATAGGAAATAAATTCTGTTAGCTTTTGGATTTGTCATATCCACCTTATTTGCGTCAAATATGACAGTTTTATTAATAAAAATAAAAAGGCAATTATATTATTTATATAAATAACGAAGGTTTTTTGAAAGGAAAAGAAAATCATGGTTTATAAATATTATTCGCACTTTAAGTTTTTTTGTTTAAATATTTTTGGATTAATTTCCAGTATTGATAGTGGCGTTATAGATAGATTGAAAGAAAGAACGTTTGATGTTTCTCATTTTAATTCTGATAGTTTAAGATTGTACTGCAACCTTATGAGTTTTTATGATTTAGATAGTAATTTATTGATTTCAAAAAGAGTAATACGTCAGTTTATTGGTTCAAGTAGCATAGATATTCAAAAGTTAGTTTTGTCTATAATTATTAATATGATGATTTTGTGTATTCGTAACAAAAGATTTGAAGAAACAGAATTTTATATTAGTAGTGAAAAACAAATCAAAACAAAACCAGATATATTTTTTTATAAGACTATTGCTCCAGCTTATGAGAATATAATCAAATATCATTATGACCAAGATCCCAAGTATCTTGATAAAGTACAAACAATAACTGCAAGTGTGAAAATTGCTGGTATGCCCAGTTATGGTAAAGAACTTGAAGAACTAATGATTGCTAATAAATAAAATTTTTAAATGTCATATTAAACCAGTAAGAGTTAAATATGACATTTTTTATATGCTTATATAAAATCGTAATAAACTAGAAGTAAATAGAAAGGAGTAAGAAAATTGAAAATTTATTACATAAATTAATTCTTATTGGGCTCAATTTAGATTAATTAGAAACATGGGAAAAATGTTTTGTAAGTTAAGCGAAGATTTAAAAATTATGTCTAAAGTAGATGATCATATTTATGAAGCATTTGTAGATGGATTATTTATAAAGTTTAGACCGGAAAAAAATTATAAAGGAAGATGATAGGAAAAATGTTTTAAAAATGGCAATCAAGCTGGAGGGAATCGACACTAACAAAAAACAATATTTAAAAAAGAATAATGGTTTAAAAAGCAAATATTAAAATATGTTCAAGAAACTGTTCAGGGCATTTAAAAAATGACAGCGCTAACTATAATTAAGTTAAAAGGTGGTCTGCTTGAAGGAGCTAAACAGGAAGTTTGGTGATCTTGATGCAAAAATTAAAAAATATGCGCATTGGACTAATAGAACTTTGTGTGACACTTATTATTGGCGGTTTGATGATAATCGCCGGCACTATTTTAGGCTTGGATTTAGCTTCCTTAATTATTAAGTTATTTAGCGGTTTAATAAAACCAAATGTGCCGAATTTTAACGTCATTAACAGTTTTCTGCGGATAAATTCAGGCATGCAAGTGGCTATGTTACTGGCGGTTCTAATAATTGTTGGTGGCATAATAGTAACTTATAATTTAACCAGAACTATTTTAAACAGTTTAGAAAAAGAAGATATTCCTGCTTTTCATAAACAGAAGTGGCTAGAAATAATTGCACTGGCAGCTGGACTAGCTCTAATAGGTGGCGGCTATTTCATATTGAATTTTCCCGTCCAAAATCTGTTTAATCCTTTATTGCCGGCATTTATCACAATTGTGTCAGGTACTTATTTGCTTTGTCACTCGTTATTAAGCTTGGTGCCAGCAAATTGGTTTAACAAAATTAAGTTAACTAAAGGAAAAACGCAGCAGGGACTTTACCATTATGCCAGCGTTTTTACTATCATTTCCATACTCTTTGCCTTGACTATGGGCGCTCTTGCTTTAGGCCATGACGTTAATGCTTTTCCCCAAGATATTAAAAGGGGAACTTATTATGATGGTGTAATTGCCAGCAACACCGCCAATATTAAAAACGATGTGGCGCAACTAAAAATTAAGAAGCAACAAACTTATCATTATAAAGAAACAAAAAGACACTTTTATTTTGTTCATAATGAATTGGCAGATAATCCAATTAAGTACGTGAAAAGCACCGGCCGACGCAATTTTCAAGTCAAATCTATTAAGTTAGACCAATTGAATAAAAATTCTCTAGCAGATGACAGTTTCCGCGAACTCGTTCCTAATAGCAGTCAAACAAATAAAACAATTGCACTTCGTTCAGCTGCAGAATTAAATAATGTTAAAGGTAAAACTAAATATCTGACTTTGGTGCAGCTAAACAGTTTTGATAGAGACTGGCCATTTTTACTAAAAATTGAACATAAACGGGCTCAAAGTAGTGTCGTCTATAGTCGCCTCTACAGCAGCTCGAAGGCTGCTTCTTATCAGCTGGCACTGGGGATGAGTAAAGAAATGAAGATCTTGGGCTACTCACTGGCATTTGTGTTTGGTGCAAGCATGATTGCCGTTTTGATGATAGTAGTCAAAGCTGCTAAACGAGATCAGAAATTAGTAAATGAGAGGCTGGCTCAAAGAACATGGCAGAGCAAAACCGGACTTTTATTCTTTATTCCCGCAATATTTGGGGTCTTTGATGTTTTGTTTGGCTTGAGATTTTTTAATCAGGTTTTGCCAACAGCATATTATGAAGTTTGGCTGCCAATGGTGCTCATGATTATAAGTTATTTCGTTTTATACTTCATTGTTGCATTTTGGCGGAAAAAAGCAGTATTTTAAAAAATCTAATTAGTAAAACGCACGCTTTAACAGCGTGCGTTTGTTTTTCCTGTGAAAACAATAGAATTAATAAAAAATACTTAGAACTTTGATAAAAATAATTACAAAAATTTCTTGACATGCTAATGTTATTTTTTTATAATTCTAAGTATTAAATTAAATTTTGGGAGGCGATTTTAATGAAAGCTAAATATTTAAGTAAACGAACTAACATTAAAAATATTATTGCCCAGAGTTTAATTGCCTTGTTGTTGTCGTCTAGGACTTAGCATGATTAAATTACTTTTAGTGATTTTACATGAAAAGCCCTTGTTTGCGTCTTAATGAATGGGGCTTATCTAATAACTGATCTAAGCCTCATTCATTAAATGAATGAGGTTTTTAGTTACCAGACTATTGAAAAGGAGAAAATGATGGGTAAATTTTCAAAAAGATTGTTGCGTGTTCTGACAGTGGGAATGGCCGGCTTGGCACTAGCTGGTTGTTCAGTTGCAAAAAGTGGGGGGAGCAAGGGTACACACCAAGATAAAGATGTTGTCAAGGTTGGTATTAACATTGAGCTGTCTGGTACTGCTGCTGGATATGGCAGTGCTGAAAAGCAAGGTATAGTATTAGCAGCTTCTGAAATTAATAAAGCCGGTGGAATTAACGTCAACGGGCATAAAAAGAAGCTTAAATTGCTTATCCGTGATAATAAATCCGCAATTGCTACCTCGGCTTCGGTTGCTGCACAACTGGCAACTAAGGATAAAGTGGCTGCAGTTATTGGGCCAGCTACTACTAATTGTGGAACAGCCGAAATTCCTAATATTACCAAGGCTTCTGTTCCTGGCATTAGTCCATCTGCAACAGATCCAAACTATACCAGACAGAAAAATGGCAAGGTTCAGCCTTACGTCTTTAGAGCTTGTTTCCAGGATACTTTCCAAGGAAAGAGCGCTGCTAAATTTGTCACCGACAAATTGAAAGCCAAACGAGTAGCAGTTTATGCTGATAACTCCAGTGATTATGGTACTGGTTTAGCAAAAGCCTTCAAAGATACTTATAAAGGCAAGATAGTTGATAGTCAAACTTATTCTGCAGGTGATAAAGATTTCAATGCTGTTTTAACTTCATTTAAATCTAAGAAAATCGATGCTATTTATGTACCGGGCTACTACACAGAGTTGGGTTTGATCATCAAACAAGCACGGCAAATGGGTATTAAAGCTCCAATCGTTGGTGGTGACGGTATGTGTGACCCTAAACTTGTTCAAATATCAGGTGCTAAAAATGCAACCAATATTTACTACACTACACCATTTTCAACTAATGTAGCTGCCAAGAATCCAGATTCAAAAGCTGCTAAGTTTATCAAAGCATATAAAGCTCGCTACCATGCAGATGCACCTACATTTTCAGCATTAGCATACGATGCAGTTTACTTAGTAAAAACTGCTATTGAAGAACAAAAATCAGATGATTCGGTTAAAATTACTGAAGGTCTAGCTAAGATTAAAGACTTTGACGGTGTTACTGGCAGAATTACCATGGACAAATTCCACAATCCAGAAATGCCAATTGCTATTGAAAAATTGACTAACGGTAAAGTAAACGACTCATTCCGTGTTGAGTAAATAAGAAAATGAAAGGAGTGCTTAAATTTGCAAACAGTTTTACAGCAAATCATTAACGCCTTGTCACTGGGTTCGATTTATGCCCTGTTGGCTTTAGGCTACAGCATGGTTTATGGCATTATTAATTTAATTAACTTTGCTCACGGCGATATTTATATGCTAGGTGCATTCTTTGCCTACTATGTGATTAATGCTTGGCATTTTAACTTTATTACAGCACTGCTTTCTGCAATGATTATTGGTGCAGTTTCAGGCGTAGTGATTGAGTATTTTGCTTACCGGCCACTACGTAAGTCGCCTCGTATAGCTGTACTGATTACGGCTATCGGCGTATCGTTTTTACTGGAAAATGGCATGTCATACTTTGTAGGATCAAATGCTCGCAGCTTCCCCCAAGTAATTGAACAGGTTAATTACAATATCGGTGGAGTGCAAATTTCAAATGTTCAGATTTTGATTTTGGCTACTGCTTTAATCTTGATGGTTTCATTGCAGGTCATTATTCAAAAGACCAAAATGGGTCGGGCAATGCGTGCAGTATCCGTAGATCCTGCTGCGGCTGAACTAGTTGGTGTTAATGTTAATCATACGATTTCATTTACCTTTGCTTTAGGTTCGGCTTTAGCCGGTGCCGCAGGTATATTAATTGGAATGTATTATAACCAAATTGATCCTTTAATGGGGATGACACCAGGAATTAAAGCCTTTGTGGCTGCTGTGCTTGGTGGAATCGGCTCAGTGCCAGGAGCTTCTATTGGTGGCTTCTTAATCGGTATCTTGGAAACATTTTTCCAGTCTATCGGTTTGTCGGCATATAAAGACTCAGTTGTTTATCTAGTATTAATAGTCATTTTGCTTTTCTTACCTGCTGGTATTTTTGGCAAAAATGCTAAAGAGAAGGTGTAGGTGGCAAAATGAAATCTAATTGGAAATACATTTTGTCGTGGCTGTTATTAATGGTAGGCGGCTTTTACTTAATCAATGCGTTGATTATGGTTGGCGTGATAGATGATTTTATTGAAAATATGCTGGTCACGATTGGAATAAATATTATCTTAGCTACCGGCTTGAACCTGATTATCGGTTTTAGTGGTCAATTTTCTCTGGGTCATGCCGGTTTCATGGCAATTGGCGCATACGCTACCGCGATTATTACTCAACGCATGAGTAGCGAAGCTGGCTTTTTAATCTCAATGCTCGTAGGTGTGCTGATAGCAATTGTAATTGCTGCAGTTATTGGTACGGCAACTTTCATTCGTTTAAAGGGTGACTATTTAGCAATCGCAACTCTAGGAGCAGCTGAAATTATCCGCAATGTCATTAATAATTTGAAAATTACTGGTGGAGCGGCAGGGTTATACAATATTCCTCAGTTATGCTCATGGCCAACTGTTTATATCTTGGTTTGTGTGACCACAATCATTTTGACCAACTTCATTCGTTCAAAAAATGGTCGGGCAATTAAAGCAGTTCGTGAAGACGAAATTGCTGCTGAAGCAATGGGAATTAATACTACTAAATGGAAGCTGGCAGCTTTCGTTCTAGGTGGCGCAACTGCTGCAATAGCTGGCAGTCTTCATGCTTCATTCTTGCAAACAATATCACCTTCAAACTTTGGTATTATGGAATCTATCTCTATCTTAGTCATTGTTGTTTTGGGTGGTGTTGGCAGTATGACTGGCACGTTTGTTGCAGCAATTGTTTTAGGCGTTTTAGATACCGTTTTACAAAGTTTCGGTGCGTTAAGAATGGTGATCTATGCTATAGTCCTGATACTAATCATGATTTTCAAACCATCAGGACTTTTAGGTAACTGGGAAGTCTCCCTTAAAAATTTAACCCGCCATTTTGGCAAAAAGGAAAGGAGCTAGATATGTCACACTTATTAGATGTTGACCACGTAGTGCGCAAGTTTGGTGGGTTGACTGCTGTTAATGATGTTTCACTTCATCTTGATAAGCACGAACTAGTTGCCTTGATTGGTCCTAATGGTGCCGGTAAAACTACTTTGTTCAACTTGCTAACTGGAATGGTGCAAGTCACTAGTGGAAAGATCAACTTGCAAGTTGATGATCAAAATTATGATTTAACGCATAAAAGTGCTGTACAAATTGCAGACTTAGGTTTATCCCGTACATTTCAAAATATTCGCTTATTTAAAGACTTAACTGTTATGGATAATGTCCTAACTGCAATGACAAATGAATATAAAGAAAACTTTTTAACAACAGTTTTTCGTTTACCCAGTTTTTATAAAACGGAAAAGGAAATGAAGGAAGCTGCGCAAAAGCTATTAGCAATCTTTGATTTAACGGATAATGAACAAACTTTGGCTAAGAATTTGCCCTACGGAACGCAAAGACGCTTGGAAATAGTACGTGCTTTGGCTACTCACCCGCAGATTCTTTTCCTTGATGAACCTGCTGCTGGTATGAACCCAGAAGAAACAGCGGATTTGACTAATCTTATTAAATATATTCAAAAAGAATTTCAGATCACAGTTTTGTTAATTGAGCATGACATGTCTTTAGTTATGAACCTGGCTGAAAGAATTTATGTACTTGATCAAGGCGAGATATTGGCTACCGGATCTCCTGAAGAAATTAAGGCAAATCCTAAAGTTGTTGAAGCATATCTAGGAGAGGGTGATGACTAGATGGCAATGTTAGAAGTTCGTGACCTGTCTGTAAATTATGGTGTTATTCAAGCTGTTAAGAATGTCAGTTTTGAAATTAACCAAGGTGAAATCGTAACCCTAATCGGAGCTAATGGAGCTGGTAAGTCAACTATTGTTAAGACAATTTCTGGCTTGTTGAAACCCAAAAGTGGTCAAATTTTTTACCTTGGTGAAGAAATAGATCACAAAAGTGCTCCGCAAATTGTCAGCGCGGGTATCTCCCAAGTAGCAGAAGGTCGGCATATTTTTGCCGGGATGACCGTAATGGAGAATCTGCAGATGGGTGCGTTTTTGCAAAAGAATCATGATGAAGTTTCAAAAACCTACAAAGATATTTTTGAACGCTTTCCAATTTTGCAAAAAAGACGTAATCAGGATGCAGCTACCTTGTCAGGTGGTGAGCAGCAAATGTTGGCCATGGGTCGTGCCTTAATGGCAAAGCCAAAATTGTTGCTGCTTGATGAACCATCAATGGGTTTGTCACCCCTGTATATTCAAGAAATATTTAAAATTATTAAAGAACTAAACGAAAAAGGTACAACTATTTTGTTGATAGAACAAAATGCTAAACAAGCTCTATCTATTGCCGATCGTGGTTATGTATTGGCGACAGGAGTAGTGCAATTAAGTGGTACTGGTCAAGAATTGTTGGCAAACCCAGAAGTACAGAAAGTATATTTTGGTGGTTAGTGGTAATCAAGTTGTTGTAATGGCAATGATGTTAATTCATTGTTGAGTCACATAGTGAAAACTGTAGGGTTTACATAAAATTCTGAGGAGGTAATTACGATGGAAACGAAATATGTTAATCAAAAAAATAATATGAATATTTTTCAAACTCAGGATTTAGTTGCCTTGTTGTTGGAACGCAGGACTTAACATACATGAATTACGTGATGTAATTTAAAGTAGTTAAGCCCTAGTTTGCGTGCCAATGATTGGGGTTTAACTAATTGATAATTTAAGCCTCATTCATTGATTTGAATGAGGCTTTTTTGTGGTCAATTTTAGTTAAAGAATAGAAAGAATAGTTAGAAGGAACAAGATGATGGATAATATTAGCGGTATTAAAAAGGTAATGAATGTTGTAATCACTGGCATGGCAGTTTTTATGCTGGCAGGCTGTACTGTTGCTAAAAGCAGTAGTGGGGATGGAACTAAGCAAGATAAAGATTCAGTCAAAATTGGCGTCAACATGGAGTTGTCTGGAGCTGCAGCTGGTTATGGCAACGCTCAAAAGCAAGGTATTCAATTAGCAGTTAGTGAAATTAATAAAAAAGGCGGCATTGATGTTAATGGTCGTAAGAAAAAAATCAAACTAATTATGCGTGACAATAAAACTGCTATTTCTACTTCTGCCTCAGTTGCAGCTCAATTAGCTACAAAAGAAAAGGTAGCGGCTATTGTAGGACCAGCAACTACTAATGCCGGCACAGCTGAAATTCCTAATATTACTAAAGCTAAGGTACCAAGTGTCAGTCCTTCAGCGACAGATCCAAATTACACTTTACAAAAGAACGGTAAAGTTCAGCCATTTGTTTTTAGAGCATGTTACCAAAATAATTTTCAAGGTGGTAGTGCAGCCAAATTCGTAATGAATAACATTAAGGCAAAAAGAGTGGCTGTCTATACTGACAATTCAAGTGACTATGGTAACGGTCTTGCTAAAGCATTTAAGAAAACATATAAAGGCAAGATAGTTGATAGTCAGACATTTTCAGAGGGTGACAAAGATTTTAACGCTGTATTAACTTCGTTTAAAGCTAAGAAAGTCGATGCTATCTACGTTCCCGGCTACTACACTGAAGTTGGCTTAATAATTAAGCAAGCGCGTCAAATTGGAATTAAGGCACCCATTGTCGGTAGTGATGGTATGGCTGATCCGAAGCTAGTACAGATTGCTGGTGCTAAAAATGCAAGTAAAATCTACTATACCACGCCCTTTTCAACACAGGTAGCTGCCAAGGATCCAACTGCTTCTAAATTTATGCGTGATTTCAAGAACCGTTACCATGAAGAAGCACCAACTTTTTCTGCTTTAGCGTATGATGCGGTATATATGATTAAAGAAGCAATTGAAAATGAAAAATCTGATGATTCTGCAAAAATCACGAAGGGTCTGGAACAAATTAAAGATTTTACTGGCGTAACTGGGAAAATCACTGTAGATAAAGATCATAATCCTGAAAAACCAATTGCTGTAGAAGAATTAATTAATGGTAAAGTGGGTAAAACTTTTAAAATTGAATAAGACTTATTTTTAGGGAATAAAAAGGTTAGCTTTGCTAGCAAAGCTAACCTTTTTGATTGTATTAATACTGATTTTACAATTTTTGTGCAACTACTGAAAAAGTCAATGGAATCTGTGGTGAATCAGCTGGAAGTGTCCAACCTTCTTGGCTTTTATCATAGATTAGTGATGGCAAAGACTTCCAATCACTAATTTTATGCTCTCCTACGTTTTTAATAGTTAAACCAGCAGCAATTAATGAATTAATAATTTCTGCAAAATCATGAGCCCAATTATGGTTTGTCTGATGCTTTATTTTCCCATTAGAGTTTGGTGTATATGAAGCATCTGATTGATAAGTAATCTCAGTGCCGCTAAAGTAACCCAGCTTAATTTCTAACCCGGCATTATCAAGTGCAAATAACAAAGGGTGATTGTCACGAATCATGAATATTCCACCAGGAGCAAGGAGTTGACCAATAGATTTTGCCCATGATTTTAATTCTGGCAGCCAAGTAATTGTACCTGCACTAGTCACAATTATGTCAAATTGTCCTAATTTTTCCGGGATAGCTTCTGCGGCATAGCGAGCATCACCTTCAACGTAAGTAATTGATGTGTTAGCCTCTTGAGCCAACTTGCGTGCATACTTTAGGGCAGCAGGTGAAAAGTCCAGACCGTAAACGTCTTTAGCTCCTAAGCGCGCCCAACTGAGCGTATCATCTCCAATATGGCATTGCAAATGAAGTAGCCGCTTATTTTCAACTGAATTATGAGTCAAAAATGGTTTGAGTACGTCCAAATCACGTTTAACAGTTGTAGTGATAGCATTTTGGTTTTTAGCAAACTGAGTAAGATCGCCATAGCCACCATTTGCATGTACAACAGCGCGATCATTCCAGTTATTTAAGTTGTCAGCAACGTCAGACATATCATTTTTTGATTTCATAAAATATTCTCCTGTTAATTGAGGCATCAGAGCTTTAATTTGTCATAAGAAACAATTTTCTTCTCTTGCTCTGTCATATTCATCACTGTAATTGAAGCATTACGAGGTCGCTCTTTAATATCAAAATCGCTGTAACGATCGGCAATACTATGAATGGTAAAACCGTGAGTTACGAGCAAAATATTTTCAGCCCCATCTAATTGACCGATTAATTTAAATCCCTTATTTATTCTATCCCAATACTCTTTTGCATTTTCTGCGTCATGAAAAGGATCAGCTTCTTTAATCCAGTCTTTCACTGTGTCTAATGATTCATTTTTGAGCATTTCAGCATGGCTTTTATAACCGTGAGGACCACTGATCATTTGCCAAGCAGCATCTGAATCCATACCCTCAAAATAGCCGTAAAAATGTTCACGGAAAAAAGGAGTTGCGATATGTTGAATTTCATCACGGTTAACATTGTGTTTAATAATGATGTCACAAGTGTCGCTGGCTCTTTTCATATCACTTGATAATGCAATATCAAAAGGCACATTTTTTAAAGCTTCACCAACTTGGTCAGCACCTGCTATTCCTTTTTCTGTTAGTGGCGTATCACACCAGCCTTGCATCTTGTTATAGCGGTTAATAAAGGTTTCACCGTGACGCACTATATATATTCTTTTCATTTTACTCCTCACAAATCTAATATTTTATTCTTTGTATAATTTTTGAACATTTTCAACGTCGACAGGCTCAATTGGATACAAAGAACCGGTAGGATACATTACAGACACTCCATTATTATGTTTTAAACCGATTGCATGTCCCAATTCATGTTCGACAGTATTTAAAATACGTTGGTAAGTATAACTATATGGTGAAAAATTCTGTAAATAATAAATATTTAACCTGGTAACTGCGGAATACATGATTCCGGTTTTCACGTAATAATGAAAAGTAGTATACCCCGCATAATTAGTATTTGGGCTGTAAACCTGTTCAATTACAATATTAGCTTTTTTCTTGCTTTTGGTTTCAGTAAAAGTAAAGGCTTTGGTATCATTCCATGCATCAATTGCGTCTTTAGTAGCTGAAATTAATTCTTCATTATTATCAAGATCTATATAAACAGAAGCTTTAGGCTTTTTCCAGTGCCAAGAAGAAGCTATAGCAGCTGTATTCTTTTTCTTGGTCTTTTTAGTTTTCTTTGTTTTCTTTTTAGCTTTTTTTGCCTTTTTAGCAGTTTTCTTGGCATAAACAGTCTGAGAAGGCCAACTGAATACTGAATTTTCAGCAATCGGAGCAACTGTACTTTCAATTGTAAAAGTTACAACCAGCGCACATGCTAATTTTGATAAAAAATGACAAAATCTTTTCATACCTTAATCAACTCCATTACTTTACATTATAAAGGAAAAGTAGAAAAAGTTTCATAATTTACTGACTTTAACACATAAAATTATAATCGTTATCTGGAAATTTTGACATATTTCACTGTTTAGCAAAAAACGAATCCAAGGTTTTAATATAAACCGATTTCATGGTAAAATAGAATGCAAGTTTTGGAAAATTAGGTGAGTTTATGACAAAAGCGATGGATGATAGAGAATTTGAGCAAAAGCATCTTGATAAGATTTTAAAAATGATACGGGCTAAAAAAGCCGAGTTGTCCTCGTCAATTAAGTCCGCTGAAGGAGAGGCCCAAGATCTTAATTCACACTTTTTTGATGATGTAAAATTAGATTATGACGGCTATTCAACATCTATGGAAACTGCTTTGTCTATTCACCAGCAACAGCAGTTGCTTGATGAACGTCAAAATGCTTGGCAGCATGCCGCAAAGCAACTAAGCACTGTTCAAAAATTAGAGCAAAAGCCATATTTTGCCAGAGTAGATTTTAAAGAAACCAATGAAAAACCGGAAACTATTTATATTGGTCTGGGTTCTTTTGCAGACAAAAATAATCATTTTTTAATTTATGATTGGCGTGCACCAATTTCATCAATTTATTATGATGGCAAGATTGGTAAGGTTTCTTATATGTCGCCTGAAGGTGAAATTACCGTTGATATGACCAAAAAGCGGCAGTTCATAATTGAAAATGGCAAGATTATTAACATGTTTGACACCAATGAGTCTATTGGTGATCAGATGCTGCTGGAAGTTTTAGGTGAAAAATCCGGCACGCAAATGAAATCAATTGTGACAACGATTCAGCGTGAGCAGAACAAAATCATTAGGAACACCAGTGCAGACTTATTGTTTGTTCAAGGAGCGGCAGGCTCTGGTAAAACTTCTGCAATATTACAGAGGATTGCCTATCTGCTATATCGCTATCGCGGCAACCTTACCAGTAGTGATGTCATCATGTTTAGTCCTAATCAATTGTTTAATGATTATATCAAAAATGTTTTGCCCGAGATGGGTGAACAAAATATGGTACAAATGACATACTGGCAATTTGTAGCAAGACGATTGCCTGGAATGACTGTTGAAAATTTATTTGATCAATTTGAAGACAGCAAAGCTGATTCTGCAATTAGTCAATTTAAAGATTCTACAAATTTCTTTAATTTGCTGCACCATTATGCTAAACACCTCAATAATCGAGGTGTAATTTTTAAAAATATTTACTTCCGCAATAAAAAGAAACCATTTTTTACAAAAGAAAAAATCAGTGAACTCTATTATTCATTTAATTCCAATTATAATTTGAGCAATAGAATTGATGCTACGCGAGAAGGATTAATAAAATCACTCAATCGCAAGATTAACAGCGAAACTAAAAAGGCCTGGGTGTCTGATGCCATCCAAAATCTCAGTCAAGAGCAGCTGAATGCTTTATATGATCGTCCAGACCAGGAGTTTGAATCAGAGGAAAAAGAAGAAAAATTCCTCAGCCGTAAAATTGTCGTGAAGGCACTTGATAAAGTTTTCCAGCAAATTAGACGGAATAATTTTATTAATATGCGTGCACAATATTTGAACTTTTTACGTGCTGTTCCTAAAATGACTGACCTAAGTAAATGGCGAATTGAAGAAGCAAATTGGCAAAAACACATCGAAGAAGTTAAGCAAAGTTTTATGAAGCATTATATTCATATGAATGATGTTTCGGCCTACTTGTACCTTTATGATCTGATCACAGGTCGTCATGTAGATTTTGAAATGCGTTACGCTTTTATTGACGAGATTCAAGATTATACGCCGTTTCAGCTGTGCTATCTGAAATATAATTTTCCTCGGGCTAAATTCACGATGTTGGGTGATTTAAACCAGGCTATTTTTACCAAAGATGAAAGTAGAAGTCTGCTTAAGCAGATCAGTGGTTTATTTGATCCTGAAAAAACTGATGTTGTACAGTTAACCAAATCTTATCGTTCAACAAAACAGTTGACTGAATTTACCAAGCAAATCCTGCGACAAGGTGAAAAAATTGAATCGTTTGACCGTCAGGGTCCTAAACCAGCTCTTTGGCAACGTTCTGATGATGCTGCTACAATCAAGGTACTGGAACAAATACTAGATGAAAATAATCAGGCTAACATGACAACTGCAATTATTACCAAGGACTTGGACAGTGCCAAAATAGTGGCAGAAAAGCTCAAAGAAGACAAAGTGAAAGCAACATTGATTGCCACTGCCAATCAGCGCTTAGTTGACGGCACTTTAGTGATTCCATCTTATTTAGCTAAAGGCCTGGAGTTTGATGCCGTCATTATGTGGGCTGCCTCAAAAGAAAATTATCATCGCATTGATGAAACGCAACTTGTATACACAATAACTTCGCGGGCGATGTACAAGCTTGATATTGTTTATACTAACGAAAAGAGCCCACTTCTGGAAGTAGACCCGAAAACTTATATAGAAAAGTAGGAAGATTTTATGACTGACAGTGAAAAATTTACTTTCAAACGGGTTGCGCAAATGACAGGACGCGAAATGTTTTGTGTAGCTCGTTTACGAATAGATACGTTTGTAACCGAGCAGGAAATAACAGTACCAGAGCTTGACGATCAAGATTTAGACTCAATTCAGGTCTATTTGCTCAATGCAGAAAAAACAAATGCATTGGCCGTTTGTCGTATTTTTCAAGAAAATGGTAAGTGGATGTTAGGCAGAGTAGCAGTAGCTGCAACAGCCCGCGGGCAAAAGCTGGGAACCAAAATGATGAAACAGGTTCATGAATTCCTGCATGATCAGGGTGCCGACCGGCTTTATTGTCATGCCCAATGGCAGGCAAAGCCATTCTATGATTTTTTAGGCTATCACACTGAAGGCGAGCCATTTGTAGAGGCTGACATTAAGCATGTTATGATGTATAAAGATTTATAAAAATGATAACTTGCACTATATTTGTGCAAGTTTTTCTTTAATTGCCGTCACTACCAGATTTATTAAAATTTGATTTCCGATAGTAGTGAGATGCTGTCCATCTTCTTGATAATACGAAGATAAATTTTTCAACGGACAAAAGTTGGCGATTAAGTTAATAAAGGGGATATTATACTTGCGAGCACAATCTGCAGCAATTTGATTGTATACTTTCATATCTTCAAGATTATAGTATTGCATGATGTACTTGTTATTAGGATCTTCATAAGATGGACCTGCAATAATCATTTTAGCGCTACCGATATTTTCAACCATGTAATTCAGGTTCTTAGCATAATCAATGCTGCTAATGCCCCAATCACTTGACATGTCGTTTGTACCGTATTCGAGTACTACTATGTCGGCATCTTGCGGAATTAAATTTAGACGCTTCTTGCCTTCAGCAGTAGTGGCGCCACTTAAAGATAAGTTTATAATTTGCACATTTGCGCCTAATTCTTTTTGCACGCCTGCAGTTATGACATTAGTATCACGGCCAGCATGGTAGCCATTAAATAAAGAATCGCCAAATAGAATTATCTTTTTCATAGTTTTGCCTTTCTTTTTGATTAGAAGAATTAATTAGGAGACTTTATACTTTTATTTTACTATATTAAAGCACATAGAAATTTAAGGATATTAGAATGAAAAATTATTTACAATTTAACAGGGAAAAATGGCAGTCTTTTTCTGCCACTGAATCAGTTAAGATTACTAAAGAAGAACTGGCAAAGATAAAATCTTTAGGAGATATTATTAATTTAACTGATGTTCAAGAAGTTTACAGCAGTTTAATTAAGTATCTTTATTTAGTTTATCAGGGGAAACGGTCATTGCAGCAAAAGCAAAGCGAGTTTTTGCAGCAGAAAGTTGCCAGCGCGCCTTTTATTATTGGTATTTCCGGTTCAGTAGCAGTGGGTAAATCTACCACAGCCAGACTTTTACAATTATTGCTTAGTCGGACATATCCTGATTTGAAAGTACACCTGATGACCACAGACGGTTTTATTTATTCTAATCAGGAATTGGAAAGACGTAATCTGACTGACCGTAAGGGCTTTCCTGAAAGTTATAATATGAAATTACTTACCGACTTTCTGCAAGATGTATTGAGTGGCAAAAAAGATATTGTTTACCCACTTTATTCTCAGGAATTAAGTGACATTGTGCCTGGGGATTATGGCCATGTTTGTGAACCCGATATTTTAATTATTGAGGGCATTAATACGCTGCAGTTGCCAACCAATGGTCAAATTGTGACAAGTGACTTTTTTGATTTTTCAATTTATATTGATGCTCCTGAGGATCTGATTGAAAAGTGGTTTATGCAGCGTTTCGTCAGGGTAATGGAGCTAAATAAAAATAATCCGCATAATTTTTATTATGAGATGGCTAATGGTCCCAGGGATGAAGCCTTAAAGTTTGCAGAGGAAACTTGGCAAATGGTGAACTTGGTCAACTTGCGTGAATATATTGCTCCAACCAAGCAACGCGCCAATTTAATTTTGCATAAAACTGCAGGTCATGTTATCGATCAGATTTATCTTAAACAAATCTAATGTGTACCTTTTAAAAGAGTAACTTATAATAGGCTGTAAAAGTATGAAATAAAGAGTAAATATAGGAGGAACAAATGTTACTGTTAAACAGAAGTGATATTGAAAAATGTTATTCCTTAAAAGACTGCATTGCTGCAGTGGCCGATGCCTTTAAATATTTTTCTGCCGGTAAAGTAGATGTGCCTTTAAGAACTCAGATTCTTAAGCAAAATGGCAAAGATACCTTCTTGTGTATGCCGGCTTTTTGTGAAGATTATGATGCGGCATGTGTGAAAGTGTTGAACATGTTTCCTGAAAATATTAATCAAGGTTTGCCTTCAATTAATGCTCAGGTGTTAAATATTGATACCAAAACTGGAGTAGTTAATGCTATTTTGGATGGTAATTATGTTACCCAATTGCGCACAGGTTCTGCTTCTGGCGTGGCGTTGAAATATTTGGCAAAAAAGAATTGCAGAAAGGGTGCATTGATTGGCACGGGAGGGCAAGCTGCTACACAGCTTGAAGCAATGCTGATCGTACGTGACCTGGATGAAGTTGCAGTCAGTGACCTTGATTTTGACCGAGCTCAAAAGTTTGCTGGGAAAATGCAAGAACAATTAGCGCAATACCATACCAAAATCACTGCAGTTAAGACAGGAAATGAAGCCGTGAAGGATGCAGATGTGATTATTACTGTTACGCCGTCAACTAAACCGGTTTATGATGCTCAATTTATTAAAAAAGGGGCAACTATCTGCGGCGTTGGTGCTTATCAGCCACAAATGGAAGAAACCCCAGCTGAATTAGTCGCTAAAGCAAATAAAATTTACTTTGACTCTAAAGATGCCGTTTTAGCAGAATCTGGCGACATAATTATTCCGTTAAATAAGGGCATGGTTGCAAATACTAGCTTTACTGGTGAGATCGGTCAAGTGATTAGTGGTGACTTAATTGGGCGTGAAAACGATAACGAAATAATTTTCTTTGAAACTGTTGGCATTGCTGCTCAAGACCTGATGGCAACGAAGTCTATTTATGATAAAGCCGCAAGGCAAAATGTAGGCACACAAGTTAATATGTAATTTCACTACAAATAAATATTTGGTTTATATTAAAATCATAAACCACTGATTTAGTGGTGTTGATAAAGTCCAAATTTTGTTATACTAATCATTATGAATGAGATTTATTTACTATTAATTAAAAAATTTGCTTTACCTCCAGCGTGGTTTTCTTAAAATCAGTAATCAATTCAGAAATAGATTTAAAGGAGTAAAAAATGGTACAAGCAATTAACTTAAAAAAGGGTATGGTCTTTAGTCAAGATGGTAAACTAATTCGTGTTTTAAAGGCTAATCACCATAAACCGGGAAAAGGCAACACTGTTATGCAAATGGATTTGCGTAATGTTGAAAGTGGTGCTGTGGTTCATAAAACTATGCGTCCAACCGAGAAAGTAGATTTAGTAGAAATCACCAAAAAAAATGCGCAGTATCTTTATAATGAAGGTGATATTTATACTTTCATGGATACTGAAACTTATGAACAATATGAGGTTTCAGCAGAACAACTCGGTGATGATAAACTTTACCTGATGCCTAATATTGAGGTTCAATTGGAGTTTGCTAATGACAGCAAGCTGCTTGGTGTAGAATTACCATCAACTGTCACAATGAAAGTAGCTCATACTGAACCGGGCATTAAAGGCGCTACTGTTACCGGTTCCGGCAAACCAGCTACTATGGAAACAGGTTTGGTAGTCCAAGTTCCCGACTTCATTAAGGAAGGTGAAGAACTGGTTATCAATACTGCAGAGGGTGCCTACAAGTCAAGAGCCGAAGGTGGCAAGTAACTTTATTTATTATTAAATGAGTAATTAATTGGCGTAACCGTATAAGTTACGCCTTTTTTGATATAAAATTTAGCCTATGGCATTTCTTATTGTGAACGTAAAGCAACATGGAAAATTAACTTAAAGCTACAATTAACTAGTTTAGTTTTAGACATAATTCAATAGATTTAAAATGTGATTTTGGTATCAAGGTTAAGAAAGTTCGTCATTTTACTTTGACTTAAATTTTTGCACTTTAGGTATGAGTATATAATAAAATTAACGAAACCGTTCATACTTGGAAACTGAATAAAGGGTATAGCTAAAAATGAAACAAAAAGTTAAGGCTAATGAAACAAAAATAAGAATAGCCAGCATGTTAAATGAATTGCTAAAAGAAAAAGACATTGAAAGAGTTTCGGTAGTTGAACTTTGTCAAAAAAGTAATGTCTCTCGTACTACTTTTTATAAATATTTTCAGGATATATACGACATTCACCAATGGTTATGGAAATATTATTTGGCGGACTGCATGAATAATATTTATGTTCAATATGGATGGTATGATGGCCTGTTAAAATTCTTTTCCGTGATGTTAAAGCACAAGGAATTATTTCAAAACAGTGAGAAGGGGATCACACCATTTCCAGAACAAGGTTATGAAAATGTATTAAAAATTATTAAACGGAAATTTTATCAAAAAGGCATTTATTTAACGGCAAAAGAAAAAGTAATTCTAAAGTACTGCATTTATATGCAAGCCTCAGCTACTTCTAAATGGATAAGGGATAAAATGCAAGATGATCCTAAAGAAGTAACTAAAGCTTTAATTTATGCCCTGCCTGATTTTATTCCTCGAAATTAACGCTTATGTTAACAAAATCACGAATCTGTAAATTGATAGATTGGCTAAATAATCTAATCTAGTATGTGAAGACAGTAACATGCTAGATTGGAGGAATTAAAATGGCAAGTTATAAAGATGGCAATTATCATGCAGAAAATCAAGGAATGCATGATTTGGTAAAAGTAGATGCAAAAATCAAAAATAATAAAATCGTTGAATTACAGATTGACGCTAGTAAAGAGACTAAAAATATTGGACAGTTAGCAGCACACAAAATGCAGGCTAAAATTTTAGCGGCACAAAGTGCAGATGTTGATGTAATTAGTGGTGCGAGTGTCACTTCAAATGCAATTAAGAAAGATATACAGGAAATCATAAATGAAGCCAGTGGAAAGCCAGCTCAAAGTAAAAGAATAAAGAAGGCTCCTGACTGGCTCGGAAATGAGCCTGAAATTGATTGTGAAGAAATAAAGAAGGTTATTCATGCTGATATTGTAATAGTTGGTGGTGGCAATGCTGGAACAATGTGCGCCTTTGCTGCCAGTGAAAAGCACAAAAAAGTTGCTGTAATTGAAGCCCAAGCGGAAGATAATGTCTATTATTACGGTATGCATGATATAGCAGCTGTTAATTCTGATTTTCAACTAGAAAATGGTGCGCCTAAGATAAAAAAGAGCGAATTTATTGCTGAGTATCAACGAAGAACTCATAACCGAACCGATCCTATGCTAGTCAAGCAGTTTGTAGATAATAGTGGTGCTATGATAGATTGGCTAATGGATCATACTGCTCCTGAAGTTGTTAACAAAGCTTGTTTGTTAAACGTTACTTCTAAACATGATTATTTACCTCAAGGCAGGGAAATAAATAAGTTTACCAGTTGGACAGGTGCTGTGCAAATTAACTATAATGCTGCTGCCCCCAAATTAATAGCTGATGCTGAAAAGCAAGGAGCAAAATGGTATTGGGAAACTAAGGGGGTTAAACTAATTCATGAATCATATTCAGTTGAAGAACAAGATGAAAAAACTTCTGAAAATGGTGAAGTAAGTTTCTTTAGTAAAAAAGTGCCTCATCAAAAAGTTACGGGAGTTATTGCAAAAGATAAAAATGGTCAATTTATAGAGTTTTTGGCTAATGATGCGGTTGTTCTAACTGGTGGGGATTATGGTGGTAATCCTCAAATGTATGAAGCTTTACAAGACGAGAAAAGAAATGTATATGAAGCTCATGGCTTGGACACAGAAGAATTACACTGTCCAAGTTTTGGTAGAGACGGCAGTGGCATAAAAATGGCTTTATGGGCTGGAGCTACAATGGATCCGGGTCCGCGTTGTGCGGTTGATCCTCAGGTTATTTTAAATTCTGATAAATATGCAACCAATGTTTTACGCTGGGGCTCAAGCTTTTCAGGACAGCCTGCACCTGAAATAGGCGCATCACGGTTTAATCCTTGGGGGTCACCATTTATTTACTTTGATAGCAATGGTAAGAGATTTACTGATGAAACTGTTCTCGGTGTATTTGGAATGAGAGAGCGTGTTGAAAGGTCGAAACCGGGAAGATATTTTGCAATTTGGGATAGTCAGTGGCCAGAATTAATGCGCAGATCAATTCCAGAGCACTTTTCTGTACCAACAGGCGGTGATGAAGAAGTTGATTTGTATCAAGAATTCCAATCATGGCTTGATCGGGGCGCTAAAGGTGCAAAGACCAATCCTGGCGAAACAGTTTCATGCTGGGGTGCTCAAGATTTGGACACTTTGCTTACATATATGCATTTGAATGAAGAACAAAAAGAAAATATTAAAGCAGAAATTGCTAAATATAATCATTTCTGTGAACAAGGTGAGGATACAGACTTCGGTAGGGATCCGAAACTCCTATTGCCGGTTAATAAAGGTCCATTCTTTGGCATGTACTTTGTTGAAGATAAGCCAATGACTGGAATAGTTACCTTAAACGGAGTTAATACAGATTCTGAGCAACGAGTAGTTGACTCTAACTGGAATCCAATCGAAAATTTATACGCTTGTGGTAACAATGCCGGTGAAAGATTCGCAATCGAATATTCTACTCCAATGCAAGGGTTGACCCTTGGCATGGCCATGACCTTAGGTTGGGTACTCGGTTATCAATTAGCGCAGAAGTAAGATTATAGATCCTTTTAGTAGGGACAGTTCCGGCAGCTTTAAAGCGGTCAGTGGAATTAGCCAATATTGCGAATGTGGGTCCGGCCCGTAAACCAGTGAGAGAAACCACGACTCAAGTTGACCTGGAAATTATTAAGATGCTCAAGTATTATGGATCTGAATTCATAGTTAAAGCTAACTGATTAACTTTGATACCATTATTTCATGATTATTCGCTGCGTTAGAAGAGACAGTATCTTATACTAAAAAGCAATGGTAAATTTTGCAGTGACAGTGGCAATAGTGGATTTAGAAACTTTAATATTAAAAAAAGACTGACAAATTTCGTTTGTGAAACGCTGATTTATCAGTCTTTTTTATAACAATCTTAGCTAATGCGTAGAAAGTATTTTTCTAGTCTTGTTTATTCACTTCAGAGACACTGTTGTTAACTTTTTTGGGATTAACTGGCTCTCCAAATGTTTATTTATTTTTTTCTAGAACTGTCATGAATAAATAATTTACGAGTATCAAAGGTAGTCTTATGATAAATTGTATTATATATCTTTCTTTTTGGATGAGCCCAACCCATACCAGGTTTACCATAGTTGGGGATAATAGCTCTTTTTATGGCCCTTGTTGCTCTTCCCTTTGTTCTGGCAGAGATTGACCTTCTTAAACTAGGCTTTCTAAAACCAATTTTAATCATTACCTATTCTTCTCCTTAATCTTCCCATTTACATAAGGTGTAGCCTTGGTTAATAGCCCTTTTTAATGACATTTTGGTTATGTTTCCATGTGCTCTTCGAAGACCACGGCAACTCGGATTAAAATGATATCTTCTTCCCGAATTAGGAGCTATATAGACTTTACGTACATTGCGCTTGGCGGCACCTTTTTGCTTTTTTTGTTTTCTTTTTGCAGCTAACTTTCTTTTGCGAGCAGCTTTTCTTCTTTTAACAGTTACTTTTTCAGTAACTGCTTTTTTTGCATTACTTTTTACTACTTTTGTTGATTTTGCAATAACCGTTTGTTGTGCATCTTGTATACCTGTGTTGCCAGACACAAAATTAGTGAAAAAAGTTATAAAAACCACTACAAAACAAAACCATATTTTTTTATAAATAGCTTTTTTATTCTGCATATTTTACCTCCCAAATAAAATAATTAGTTTCTTAATATAATCATATCGCATATAGAAATAAAAAGTGCAAGCTTTTATATAAATGTATATAATATAAATCATATATATATTAAAGTGAAAACGTATTTGATAACAAAATTTTGATTTTTCATTTAAGTAATACTTGTCTATTAACCAAGGGGAGGAGATTATGAGTATAGGACCTTTATCAGAGTGGGTTACTGCGGCCGCTGAAATTGCTGCTGTATGTGTTGCTTTATTTTTACCTGTTTACGATAAAAAACAGGAAAAACGTAAAAAGACACGTAATATGAAGGCTATTTTTAGATTTTTAATGAGAAAAGCACTGGACGAAAAAGATACGTCAAATTTAGAATCTTACTTTAAAATAAGTTATCTGGTGATTGATAGTAATGACGATAAACAGATTTATTCAATAGTGCAACGTGCAATTGAAATTTTAAATGATAAAGATATTACGCAGGATAAAAAAGAAACAGATATTGAGCAGCTTCTGGAATATCTTAAATAAAAAATACCTGTTTCAACGTAATAAAGGATCAGGAAAAGCCAGTCTTTTAGGTTAACAAAAAGGCATTGAGTATTACTCAGCGCCTTTTTAATATGTTATTTTTATTGTACTTATATTATTGGTTAGCAATTTTTCAAAACTAATTATTGAGTACAGGTAGCTTTGGTCAAGCTAAATATTTAATTTTTGAGGCTTTGATTAAATCTCCTCTAGCTGCAACGTTATAAAACAATTCTGCTTTATTATTATCGGAACTAGTCATCTTTACAGCTTTATATTCTGATTTCATCTGCTTTTTGACCAAGATGTCTCATTACTTTACCTTCCTTACCATAATACTGAATCATTAAAAAACTGATAAGTCCTTGTTTGATAATGTAACCTGAATTTTTATTCAAGTGAAATAAATTTAACAAGATTTATCAGTTTTTAAGTTGAAATTGTTATTGAGTGCTAATATTTAGTTTCCTTAATATCGTCTTCTGGCCGGTGCTCTTGAATCCGAATTAGCTGCCATGTAAAATCACTTTTAGGCACACCATCTAAGTTTATGCTCAATTCGTCATCAGCAAAAGTGAAATCCAGCTCAATCCTATTCTCAATCATTTCGATACGATTAGGATTGTCGGACAGACCCAGAATTTTTAGTGTTTCTGGCAGTGGCTGTTTGATAAAAATATATTTTTGATAAGGCATGTGCCTATTCTGGAGTACGAAACCGTTATTGTCTTCTACATTGCTAATTTTAAGCGCGCAGGGTTCGCTTTCATTAAAAGCATGGCCAAAAAGATGCATCCAGTTGTTGATTTGCTTAAGCATTTCTTCAGTTTCCGAAGACAACTTACCATTATCTGTGACCGGAATATTAATTATCGTATTTTGCCCATCTTTACGATTGGCTACAAGCTTTGCAATTGGATCCGCTGGGACTAAATCACAACTTTCTTGGATAGTTTCTGCATCGACCAAAGCAATAGTATATTTTGCACAAGCTTTTTCAAAGTCAGTTTGATGAGCGTCAACGCTGACAGCCCGGGCTCCAATATTGCGAGCAGTTTTAACTAAAAAATCAGCGTCTACATCTTTTGCGCTTTTTAGTTTAAAATTTAATACGATGGCAAAATCAGGATTCATTGATTTCTCTCCTTCAGTAAATATTATTAATAAGTTTAACCCAAAAGGTGGTAAAGATGAAAATTATTATTTCACCGGCAATGAAAATGACAGTTGATAATGACTCTTTTTCTGCAAGGACGCACCCACAATTTTTAGCTCAAGCTCAAGAATTAGCCGCTTTTCTAAAAAAATGCAGTTTTAACGAATTACAAAAAATTTGGCAATCTAGTGAGCGTACAACTAAAGAAGGTCAAAGACAAATTCAAACTCTAAACTTGAGTCAAAAAGCTGGCTTAACTCCTGCGATTATTTCCTATTCTGGCATTCAGTATCAATATATGGCTCCCGACCTGTTCACTAAACCCGCCTTGTCTTATTTGCAAGAGAATGTCCGTATATTATCAGGTCTGTACGGTGTTTTACGACCTTTTGATGGTGTATGGCCATACAGATTGGAAATGAAAAACAAGGTAAAGGGGTTTAAACAGCCCAATTTATACCGATTTTGGGGCACGACAATCGCTGATAACCTTTTTGATGAAGATCAGATACTCATTAATTTGGCTTCTAAAGAATATTCGCGCAATGTTACTCCATACGTTAAGAATGGCAGGCAGATGATTACTGTTGATTTTCAAGAAAGGAAAAATGGTCAGTGGAAAACAGTTGGGGTGCATGCCAAGATGGCTCGCGGAGAAATGGTGCGCTATATTGCTGAAAACCAATTAACTGAACCTGAGCAACTACAGGACTTTCATGATTTTGGTTTTGTGTTTGAGCAGAAAGTTAGTACTGATGACACTTATGTTTTCAGGACAAAGTTCGATTTTAAAAGGCGCTAAAAAATTAGTAACAAAATTTAAGATATAGAAATGTGAGGCTATTATGGAAATTGTTTTTGTTCGTCACGGGCAGACAGATTTAAATAAAACCGGTCGTATTCAAGGTTCCGTTTTTGATCATGATTTAGATGAATCTGGACGCGCAAGTGCTGAAAGAGCTGCTGCGAATTTCGATCCTGCGGGATTTGATGTGGTTTTTTCAAGTCCTTTAAAGAGATCTTTGACAACCGCTGAAATTTTTACTAAAGGACAAAAAGAAATAAAAATTGATCAAAGGCTAACGGAAATTAATTTTGGCGAATGGGACGGTCATTTTCTTTCAGAGCTGGGGCAAAAATATCCTGATGCCATTGATCCGTGGGGCAAGGCTGCAGCTGACTATATTAAATATGCTCCAAGTGGCGAATCTTTTGCAGCATTGGATCAAAGGTGTGGCAGTTTTTTAGATGATATGAAAAAGAATTATTTGACTAAAAAAGTGCTTGTATTTTGCCATGGTACTTTAATTAGAATGATGTTTGCCCACTATTTTACGCATGGTGACATGAAGTATTTTGAAACCATGGATAATTGTGCTTTAGCAAAAGTTTCTTATCTTAATGGTATTCCCCGGGTAAATTATTATAACCGTATTTTAACTTTTGAATAGCGTACTAAGCCTCATTGAGAGGCTTTTTTTATAAAAAATTATGCGAGCATTATAATTGACCACTAAAAATAAATGAACTATTATTTTTATAAAGTGACACTGTGTCACTTACGACAAAAGGAGATGATTTGGAAAATGGCTAAGTCAACTTTTATTAACTTGCCTGCTGGTAAAAAGAAAAAAATTGAAAGTGCGTTGTTAAAAGAATTCAGCAGCTATCCTTTGGCAAAAGCACAAGTAGCGCGAATAGTGAAAGAAACAGGCATCGCACGCGGGGCTTTTTACAAATATTTTATTGATTTAGAAGATGCATACCATTATATGTATGAATTAGCTCTAAAAAGTATTCATTTACCCATAAAAATAAAAGCGCAGTTTGATGCACAACAATATTATGTTAATGTTGTGCATTTTATTGAAGAAATGCAGACAAGTACATATGCGGGATTAATAAAAATGCATATCTTGTATAACGAAAGTTCACCTGGTCATCCTGTTTCACCAAAAATACTAGCTGGATTAGATCCGCAGAATTGGAGTGCAATGGTGCTCAGTCATGCCACCATTCGCTTGGTATTAACAAACCCAGCTCAAAAAAAGGCAATTATGACTCGTTTTAAAGCGAGCTTGGAACTGTTAAACAAAGGAAAGAACTAATGTTTTTAGCAATTAAAGAAATAAAAAGAGAGAAACTACGTTATGGGTTAATAATCTTAATGATTTTTTTGATTAGTTATCTGATATTTATCTTATCAGCACTGGCAACTGGCTTGGCCAGTGAAAATACGCAGGCACTTGAATCTTGGGATGCTCAAAAAGTAGTCTTAAATAAAAATGCTAACGTAAGCATGAGTCAGTCATTTCTAACAAAAACTGATTTAAAAAAAGCAACACTATCTAAAGATGAAGCATTGCTAGGTCAAATTCCAGTAGTAGTTAAGAAAGCAGGACGTCCCCAAATTTCAGCACAATTTATTGGAGTTAAAAAGAAGCAGTTTATTTATCATGATGAGGAACTTATTGCGGGTAGAAAAGCAAAAAAGAATTATGAGGTGGCTGTTGACCAGGCGTTTGAAACCAAAGGGTACAAATTGAGCGACAAGCTTGCACTTAACGGCTCAAGCAGAAAGTACAAGATTGTGGGTTTTGTTAAAAATGCGAAAATTAATATTGCTCCAATTATTTACGGGACATTGGAGTCTTGGAAAAAATTGAGGCAAGGGATGCCAACTTTAGAGGCTTCAGCTCTAATTTCTCGTAATCATAACTACAAGTATAATTATAAAGATAGCAAAACGTATCCCATTGACCAATTTATTAAAAAACTTCCAGGATATACAGCGCAAAATATGACTTTTGAATTGATGATTGGATTTTTATACATTATTTCGTTAATTATAATCGCAGTTTTCCTATACATTTTAACAATGCAAAAAATGCATAACTATGCGGTCATGCGTGCTCAGGGGATTCCCAGCAGCACTTTAGTAAAAGCAACCGTTAGCCAGGCAATTATATTGGTCCTTGCTGGATTAGTCATTGGCTTGGCAGCAATGTTTGTGACAGTTAAGGTTTTACCGGCCGCAGTTCCCATCAGCTTCACGCCAAGAATCATTCTGACCGGTACAGTAGGTTTGCTGTTAACGGCAATTATTGGCAGCTTAATTCCAATCAGATCAATTTTAAAGGTAGATCCGGCACAGGCAATAGGTGAATAATATGGCAATTATCGAATTAAAAAATGTTCAAAAAGTTTATGGCACTGGAGCTGCACAAGTCGTTGCTCTAAAAAATATCAATTTTAAAGCCAATCTAGGTGAAGTGGTTTTAATTATGGGCCCTTCAGGAGCAGGTAAAAGCACCTTTTTAACAATAGCTGGTTCTTTGCAAAAACCAACTACAGGAGAGGTTATTGTCAATGGTCAGAATATTGCACGTATTTCTGCAAAAGCTAGTGATCATTTACGACTAATGCAGCTGGGTTTTGTTTTGCAGGCTTATAATTTAGTTCCTTTTTTAAAAATTAGAGAGCAGTTTGAACTAGTTAATAAGGTAAAGAAAAGAGGCAATATTAGTCAAGAAAAATTGCAGGAACTATTAAAACAGCTTGGTATCAATTCTTTACTTGATAAATATCCGAGTGAATTATCAGGCGGTCAGCAGCAACGGGCAGCAATTGCACGTGCTCTTTACGCCAATCCTCAAATTTTGCTGGCTGATGAGCCTACTGCTTCACTTGACAGTGAAAATGTGGCAGAAGTAGGGCAATTGTTTAAAAACCTGGCGAAAAATTATAATAAGTCAGTTTTGTTGGTAACGCATGATCCAAGATTAAAGCAATATGCAGATCATATTTATGAGATGATGGATGGCAATATAAAGCAAGAAATTTAGTTATTAAATTTAATAAATAAAAATAACAATATAAAAAATAACCATGAAAATCATTTTGATTAAAAGCTAGAAATCAACTAATCTTTTTTTGTTGTTAGTAATTTTATTATTTGCAATAATTTTAGTTTAACATTAATAGTGTTATTAATTGAAAGCATTTTTTAGCTGGTTAAATTTTACAGAAAAAACCTTAATTCTTTTGTGTTAGAAAAAAGTACTTTGCCCTTGACAAAGTACTTTTAAATTTACTATTCTTATTAGTGAAAGATAATGTTATTTTTTGAGGTAAAATAACTATTGTGATTAAAAAATAGAATTATTAATGTGTTTTTTAACTGCTTGAGTAAATTACTAAGAAATAATGATTTCTTTGCTAAAATAACAAAAAAGTTTTTTTGAGTATATGTTTTAATTTGGTATAATTTTTATTTTATTTATTAGCGATACGAGTATAATATATTATTAAGTAAAGCTATTCATGTAGAGGTACAGTAATGAATGATATCCCTGAAGATAAATCGATTGAGTTATCAACCGATTATCAAAACCATAGTATTAATATGACATTTTCAGACAATCTAACAGATGATTCTGAACGAGGCTATATTCTTTCCGCTGCTTTCTTCTCCTATTGTGCTGCACAAGGTCTAAGCAAAGAAGAAGTAAGTGATATGGTTTCAACTTATTATGATGAGTTTTTAAATAATGAGGAATAAATAATTGACTCATTTCAATTAGTTGTCTAAATGAAGTTTCGATAGTAGTAATACTGTCTCTGTAAAACTGGTTTATAAAATAGTACGTTTAAAGTTAATCAAGGAAAACCAAAATGGCTAGAAAAAAAGAAATAGGAAGAAATAAGATTTTAAGTATTGCCTACAAAATGGTTGTTAAAGATGGTATTGAGAGTTTGACTGCTCGCAATATTGCCAAAGCTGGTCATTTTTCCACTCAACCTTTGTATCTTGAGTTTAATAGTATGGAAGACTTACGCAAAGAAGTTTTGCGTAAAATTGCCGACAACTTAAAGAATAATATTTTGCAAAAAAATTATACTGGTAAGCCATTGATTGATATGGACTTATCATACATTGATTTTGCCAGGGAACAAGAAAATCTTTTTAGAGCGATGTTTGTTGACGGTAAATTTGGCAGTAAAATTATCGCCGATACATTAATTGATTTTGGTATTGAAAAATTTAGGGAGCAGTATCCGGATAGTAATTATTCCGAAGATAAAATTAGAAGTGTTGTCATTGCTAACTGGATTACTACCAGTGGCATTGCTTCATTATTAGTTAATAAAATTGCAACATTTTCGCAAACACAAATTATAAATGTTTTAACGGCACAGATTAACGACGCAATCTTAAATGACTGGCTAAGCAAGACAAATAATGTTTCATTATTTGATACTAATGAAGGCAAGAACAAAAAATAAACCTTAATGCATTATTAGTAAAGGATTTATTGGTTCGAAGCGGGTATTAAATTATTAAAACCATCTGAAAGCAGAAACATGCTAAAAAGGTACGGATATGCTATAATTAGTACAGAAATTAGTTTCCTGAAAGGTGGTTTTTATGAAAATCCTTGCATTATCTGGCTCAAATGCCAATAATTCATTTAATGAGGCATTGCTTAAATTTATTTCTAAGCATTTTGCCGACAAGTATGATTTTAAGTTTGCAACTGTTAAAGGGTTGCCAATGTTCAAAGAGGGTGAAGATGCTCCTGAAGCAATCCAAACCTTGAGTAAACAAATTGAAGACGCTGATTTGGTTTTAATCGGCTCTCCTGAGCAACAACACTCTGTTACTAGTGCCTTGAGTAGTGCACTTGAGTGGTTATCCTGTGTAACTCACCCATTTAAGGGCAAGCCTGTTGCTATTGTTTCAACTTCACCAATGCCACAAGGTGGTTCTCGTTCACAAAGTCGTTTGAAGAGTTTGTTGACTGCACCAGGCTTTGGCGCTAAGGTCTTTAACGGTGATGAATTCATGATGGGTGTTGCACCAACACAGTTTGATGATAATGGTGACTTGAAAGATGAGTCAACCGTTAAATTCTTAGGTCAATTTTTCGATGAAGTTGATAGTTGGTACGCACAAGTAACTAAGTAGGAGGGCCGAGAATGAAAATATTAGCAATTGTTGGTACAAATGCATCTTTTTCATATAATCGTTTTTTAGCACAATTTATTGCTAAGCGTTATAGTGATAAAGCAGATATTGAAGTAAAAGAAGTTGATAAATTGACTCCTTTCTGCAGAACAGAAATGGCTGATGACTCTATTAAGGCCTGGATTGAAGACATTAAGAGTGCTGATGGCATAGTAATCACTACCCCTGAATATGATCATACTATTCCTGCTGCTTTAAAGAGCAGTCTTGAATGGTTAGGCTCACATGCAGGTCCTAATGTTATGAAGATGAAGCCAGTTGCTGTTGCCGGTGCATCTTATGGTTCACAAGGTACTGGTCGTGCTCAAGAAGATATGCGTGAAATTTTGCTTTCACCTGATATGAGTGCAAATGTTTTGCCAGGAAACGAAGTTTTGATTGGTCAAGCTCCAGATAAGTTTAACAAAGAAACTGGTGAGTTGACTGATGAAGCAACTATTAAGCAGTTAGATGGCATGATGGATAACTTCTTCAAGTTTGTTGAGCAAGCACATAAATAAACTTTTGCCAGTTTAACTGGCAGAGAGTAAAATAACCGGATAGGAGCATCCTATCCGGTTATTTTTGATGTGAAAGGAAGTTGGCATGACTGAACCTGTCGTTTTACCTGTAAAATCTGTGCGAAATCCCCGTGACTTGGGTGGCTATATTGGCTTTGGTGGCCACAAAATTAAAAGTCATCGCTTATTGCGTACAGGCAACATTAGTAAAATAATTCTAAAAGATGAAAAATTTTTGCTTGATTATGGCCTGACTAAAATTATCGATTTACGTTCCCCGGCTGAGTGCAAGGCTAATCCCGACCAAAATATACCAGGTGTTGATCATTATGAATTTCCATTGTCAGTCGATGATAATACTGGTGGCAATGGTCTGGATATGAGTATAGAATTTGAGCAATATCGCCATAATCAATATGCTGGTTTCTATACGATGTGTCAGAGATATCATGATCATGTCAGCAATAAATTTGCTCAGAATAGTATTCACCAAATTGTCAGTTTAATTGCTAAAACGACTCACGGCTCAGTTTTATACCATTGTTCGGAAGGTAAAGACAGAACAGGATTAGTAACTGTAATATTGCTTTACATTTTAGGAGTAGATTTAGAGACGATTCGACAGGATTATCTTTATTCGAATTTGATGCTCAACGATTACCGCAAGGTTCGTGATGAACAATTTAAAAGAGCCGGAGAAAATGATAAGTTTCGTGCTAACATGCGTATTTTAGGTTCAGTAGCAAATGCGTATATTGATACGAGCTTGATTACAATCAATGAAAACTATGGCGATATTGATTCTTATATTGATAAACAATTAGGAATTGATGAACAGATGCAGGAAAAAATAAGAGAAAACTATTTGGAGAAGTAGGGATAAAATCAATGATAAAAAATTTAGCTTTAGAACAACAAGTGGGACAACATCATGCTTTAGGCACATCAATAACTTTACAAATCTTTGGAGCACTGGATAAAAGCGTCATTAATGATTCTTTTACTTTGATTGATCATTATGAAGATCTGTTAACAGTTAATCGTGATGAATCTGAAGTTATGGATGTAAACCATGCGGCTGGTAAACATCCCGTGCAAGTTTCCAGTGGTACCTATGATTTGATCAAATTGGCAGTAGAAGAGAGCCGAAAAAATTTTGGCTTTAATGCTTTAATTGGTCCAGTCGTTAAACTATGGGCGATTGGTTTTAAAGATGCCCATGTTCCAACTGATGATCAGATTAAAGAAAGGATGAAACTGATTGACCCGTTTAGCGTTGACTTAAATGATGTTGATCAAACCGTCTTTTTGAAAAAGTCAGGAATGGAATTAGATCTTGGCGGTATTGCTAAAGGTTGGATTGCTGATCGCATTAAGGATTACTGGATGGCTTATGGCGTTCATGCTGGAATTATTAATCTTGGCGGCAATATTTTACTTGTTGGTGATTCTCCTAAACGGACTAGTGGTCAGTGGTCAGTGGGAGTGCAGGATCCTAAAGAGCCTCGTGGCAATAATATAGCTTCGGTAATGGTGCCACAATGTTCAGCCGTTACCAGTGGTACTTATGAACGGTACCTGGAAGTTGATGGGCATAAATATCACCATTTAATTGACCCTCGGACTGGCTATCCGGTTGAAACAAATTTAGCTGGAGTCACTACCTTTACTAAGTATTCAGTTGAAGCAGAAATTGAATGCAAGAGGCTGTTTTTTGCAGGTAAGCCGGTAGCTGGTTGGCATGATAATCCTGATCGCATCGGAGCTGTTTTTGTTTATAATGATGAGCACGTTGAGTATGACAATTTTCAAAAATAATAAATTAAAAAGTGCCTCGGAAGGCACTTTTTTGTTACAGTAAGTTTTTGTCTTAAAAGGGAAATGAAAAAGGCGTCATTTTTATTTTTTTAAAATAAAAACGGAGTTCTAATTTTAATTATTTTAAGCAGCTGTTCGACTAATGCTAAAAATGCTGTTAAACAGACCATTGGATAAACCTGGCGTATTGTAAATAATGAAACGGATAAATGATGAATCAAGAGTTTGCTGGATAAACCACGGATTTTGTAAAGCATTTAGCATAGACAAAATAATATAAACAAAAAAATAACTGGCAAAAAAAGACGCAACAGCACCTAATACGCTATCTAGTAAATTGCCAAAATTAGTTGCATGAGGATTTTTATTTGGCACCCATCCTTTAAAAATCTTAACCACCATTTTGCCGATAAAGACAATAATGAAAAAAGCTAAAAAACGGAAAAGCATCAGATTGGTTCCGGGAGTTAATGTGGTTTGAATATTTTGTCCCGTGATCTGACTATAAAGCCAATTGCCGACTGGATTTTGAAAAAGTATTGCTGCAATGAAGACAATGGCAGAAAATACCAAATTGATTATTAGTCTGGTAAAGCCTGTTTGAAATCCTTTATAAGTTTTTAGTGCCAAATAAGCCAGAACAATTAAAGTAACAATCATATTAATCTCCTTTGACGATATTATAGCTTAATTTATGCGTTTAGACTTTGACGATAGTCAAAAAATATTCCATAATTAAAGGGATGCATTGACTTTACAATAAGCCATTTTTAGCGTTAAATTTAAAGGGTGTGAAACAAGGTTTCACGGGTGAAAAATGAATCCTGAACAGTTTGTCCAAGAATTATCAAAACGTAATTTTAAATTAAATGAAAATCAAATCAACCAATTTAACCAATACTTTACCAGTCTGATTGAGACTAATAAAAAAGTTAATCTAACACGAATAACAGAAAAAGATGATGTTTACTTAAAACATTTTTTTGACAGTATTACTCCTCTTTTTACGTTTGGCGAAATATTTACGAAATCTCGGACTTTGTGTGATGTTGGTGCAGGAGCAGGCTTTCCTTCAATTCCTTTAAAAATTATGGTGCCTGAATTACGAGTAACAATAGTTGATTCTCTTGGCAAAAGACTGAACTTTTTGCAGGAATTAGTCACTCAGCTGGACTTGAAGAATGTTGCTTTAGTTCATGGACGCGCAGAAGATGTTGGACAAAATAAGCAGTATCGTGAGCAGTTTGATATTGTAACTGCCCGTGCTGTTGCCAATATGGCTGTGTTGAGTGAATATTGTTTGCCACTAGTTAAGAAAAATGGCAATTTTATTGCTCTCAAAGGACCAAAAGCTGAAGATGAATTAAATTCCAGTCAAAAAGCCTTAAAAACTTTAGGTGGCAAGACAATTGCTGTAAAAGAATTGCAATTGCCTCATAGCAGTGAAGACCGCACGCTGATTTTGGTGAAAAAAGTGCAGGCCACACCTAAAAAGTACCCGCGGCAGGCGGGCACACCACACCGTAAACCAATTCAATAAACAGGGGGACTCAAAATGTCATTATTTTCTTCTTTGCGTCATCATGAAGAAATACCTAAAAATAAACAAGTTCAGGATATTGAACTAAGTAAAATTAAACCTAATTCATATCAGCCACGGCATGAGTTTTCTGAAGAATCAATTCGTGAATTAGCAACGACTTTAGATAAAGATGGCTTGCTGCAGCCTATTATTGTGCGTGAAAAGGGCGATGAATATGAAATTGTTGCTGGTGAACGCAGATTGCGGGCCGCAAAGCATCTAGCTTGGGAAAAAATTCCGGCTATCGTAAACAATATGGATGATAGTCAAGCTGCTTCATTAGCTTTAATAGAAAACCTGCAAAGAGAAGATTTAAATCCCATTGATGAAGCACAAGCCTATAATAACCTCATGAAGTTAAATAATTTAACTCAAACAACTTTGGCTCAAAATATTGGCAAGTCGCAATCTTATGTAGCGAACAAGTTGCGCCTTTTAAAGTTAACGCCTAAGGTGCAGAGCTATTTAGCCAGTGGAGAAATTTCTCCTCGTCATGGACGCTGTCTAGTCGGACTTAGTGAAAAAGATCAAAGCCGCGTTCTCGATGAAATTTTGGCTCATAACCTTAATGTGAGCGACACCGAAAAAATAGTTAAAAATGTAGAACAATATTTTGCCGGTAAAAATGCTAAGGATAAAGAAAAAGAGCAGGCTGAAAGAACAAGACGAGCAGCCAATCGAATTCCCAAAGATTTAAAAGTACAGATTAATACGATTAAAAAGGCAATAAAGCTTGCACAGCAGTCAGGTATTAAGGTTAAGTTTAAGGAAAATAACGATCCTGATGATTATATGATTACTATAGAATTAAAAAGAAAGTAGGAAGGCATGGAAAATATGGTGAGTGTAATTTCGGTTGCTAACCAAAAAGGTGGCGTTGGCAAGACGACCACAACTATTAATTTAGCGGCTTCGATTGCGGAACGCGGATATCAAGTCTTAATTGTGGACATTGATCCGCAAGGTAATGCAACCTCTGGCTTGGGAATAGAAAAATCCGAGATTGATCAAGATATTTATAGTGTTTTGATTAATGATGTTCCGCTTAAAGATACGATTTTCCATACCTCAACTAATCGCTTGGATTTAGTTCCGGCAACTATTAATTTATCAGGTGCTGAAACAGAATTGATTAGTATGATGGCACGTGAAACTCGCTTAAAATCTGCTTTAGATTCAATTAGTGGCAATTATGATTTTATCTTTATTGATTGTCCACCTTCTTTAGGGCAATTGTCGATAAATGCATTTACAGCATCGGATTCAATTTTAATTCCGGTTCAAAGTGAGTATTATGCAATGGAAGGTCTGAGTCAGTTGCTTAATACGATTCGTTTAGTACAAAAACACTTTAACAAAGACCTTGGAGTTGAGGGAGTTTTACTGACAATGCTGGATGCCCGGACTAATCTGGGCGCTGAAGTTGTTAAAGAAGTACGTTCCTATTTTTCTGATAAAGTTTATAAAACTATTATCCCGAGAATTACCAAATTGGCGGAGGCACCTAGTTATGGGGAAGCAATTACTGAGTATGCGCCAAATTCTCGTGGTGCCGAAGTTTATGATGATTTAGCTAAGGAGGTGTTGAAAAATCATGGCAAGAAACTCAAGAAGTAAAGATACAAAAAAACATGGTGGCCTGGGTCGCGGAATTGAAGCCTTATTTGAAGATGAGCCACAGATTGAAGACAATGAGGAAGAAATTCAGGATTTAAACTTAGGCGATATCAGACCTAATCCATATCAGCCACGCAAAAATTTTGATGATAAGTCTCTTAAAGAGCTGGCTGATTCAATTAAAGAAAACGGAGTTTTTCAACCGATAATCGTCCGTCAGTCAGTTAAGGGCTATGAAATTATCGCTGGTGAACGTCGCTTTCGTGCCTCAAAACTAGCCAAAAAGACTACAATACCTGCCATTGTGCGTGACTTTAGTGAAAGCCAAATGATGGAAGTTGCGGTTCTGGAAAACTTGCAGCGTGAGGATTTAACACCGCTTGAAGAAGCCCAGGCATATGAAATGCTGCAAAAAAACTTAGGCTTAACTCAAGAAGAAGTTTCAAAAAGAATGGGCAAATCCCGTCCTTATATTGCAAATTACTTGCGTTTGCTTACTTTACCAAGCAAAACAAAGCATTTGCTTCAGCATGGTGATCTTTCAATGGGGCAGGCCAGAACGCTTTTAGGTTTAAAAAACAAAGACAAGATTGATGAAGTAGCAAAACAAGTGGTTAAAGAAGGAATGCCAGTGCGCAAAGTTGAGGCACTGGTTGCCAATCTTAATGCTAAAAAGCCACGCAAAAAGACAGTGCAGAAGTCACCTTTTATCCGCGCTACTGAACATCAGCTGGCTAATAGATTGGGTTCAACTGTCAATATTTCTGAAAGTAAAAAAGGCAGTGGTCATTTATCTATTGGCTTTTCTTCAACTGCTGAATTAAACAGAATACTTGATGTACTAGGAGTCGATCTTGATGAATAAAGAAATTTCCTATGGTTTAGCGGACACGGTACTGATGAAAAAGCCTCACGCCTGTAAAACTAATGACTGGGAAATTCTACGCTTAGGAGCAGATATCAGGTTAAAATGCATGGGCTGCGGCCACATCGTAATGATGCCGCGTTCAAAATTTACACATAACTTTAAAAAAGTTTTAACTAAGGCGAATGATCCGGTCAACACCAAAAATGAGCTTTATGTGCCTAAAAATGAAATAGCACAACCACACTTTAATCAAGATAATAACTAATTTTGTTTTAGAAAGAGGATAAAAAATGTCACTAACTGCTGGGATTGTTGGGCTGCCTAATGTTGGTAAGTCGACCTTGTTTAACGCAATTACTAAAGCGGGGGCGGAAATGGCCAACTATCCGTTTGCTACGATTGAACCGAATGTTGGTATGGTTGAAGTTCCAGACAAGAGACTTGCTAGAATTCAGGAATTGATTCCTGCTAAAAAAATAGTTCATACTACTTTTGAATTTACTGATATTGCCGGCTTAGTTAAGGGAGCTTCAAAAGGAGAAGGTTTGGGTAATAAATTTCTGGAAAATATTCGCCAAACTGATGCCGTTATTCATGTTGTCCGTGCTTTTGAAGATGACAATATCACTTCAGTTACTGGCAAAGTAGATCCGGAAGAAGATATCAATACTATTAATCTGGAATTAGCAATTGCTGACTTAGATGCCGTTAATCGTCGGATTAGCAAGGTGAAAAAGATTGCCCAGCAAAATGACAAGGAAGCTAAAGCTGAATATAATGTTTTGCAAAAGATTAAACCGGTTTTGGAAGAGGGTAGCGCCGTTCGCTCAATCAAGTTCAATGAAGATGAACAAAAAATTGTTAAGGGCTTGTTCTTGCTAACTGATAAACCAGTTATTTATGTTGCTAATATTGCTGAAAATTCAATGGCCGATCCCGAAAAAGATCAATATTATCAAATTGTTAAAAAGCACGCTGAAAGTGAAAATGCTGAATGTCTAGGAATTTCTGCAGCTACTGAAGAAGAGATTGCTGGTTTGGATGATGATGAAAAAGCCGAATTTTTAGAAGCTGAAGGGGTAACTGAGTCGGGTCTTGACCGTTTAATCCGGGCAGCCTACCATATTTTGGGACTAAGAACTTTCTTTACAGCTGGTGGTCCTGAGACTCGTGCCTGGACTTTCCATAAGGGGATGAAAGCACCACAAGTGGCTGGAGTTATTCACTCTGATTTTGAACGCGGATTTATTCGCGCGGAAGTAGTTTCATACACGGATTTAGACAAATATGAAACCATGCAGAAAGTTAAAGAAGCTGGTAGGTTGCGTCTTGAAGGGAAAGATTATGAAGTTCAAGATGGCGACATTATTGAATTTAGATTTAACGTTTAGGAAATAATAATGGCAGAAAAGAAAACTGAAGCACAAGCTAAAATAGATACTAACAAGCAGGAAAAACTAAAGGAAAAAGTAATCAATCAAAATATAGATGATGAGGTCAAACAAATGCAGCCTGCCGAGTTGCGTAAACAACTTAGCAATAAAAATTCTGACTATGTTTTTCGCTTGCAAAAAGAACTTGAAACACAAGGCAAGATGAGTCATGAAGAGGCTCAAAAAAGAGTAGATGCGCTCTTGAATGATTTAATAATTGCACAGCGTCATGGTCAACCTGCCAGTACATATTACGGCATGTCACCTAAATTAAAAGCTGCTGACATGTTAAAACCCAAAAAGAAGAAAGCTTCAGATATTCCGTTTTGGCAATATGCCACGGATAATGCACTGTTTTATGTAGCTTTGCTATTTGGTCTTTTTGGCTTAATTGGTTTATTCCAAAAGAACAACAAATATAATTCAGAGATGGGTGCCTTAACTTTGTTGATTGTTGGTGCTGCACTGGGCGTTTTTATGACGAAGTATAATGAATGGGTCTTACCTAATGGCAGTAAAAATCGCAAGATCCCCTGGTCAAAATTAATTTGGGGTTTTATTTCAATGATGGCATTGCTCTTTATCTGCTTTGGCGTTTTATCTCTGAGAGCATTACAAATTATAAATCCTGTTTTGCCTGGAATATATAATTTAATAATTGCTGCAGTGGTATATGGTATTCGCTGGCTTTTCCGTCGTCATTATCAAATTATCGGCTCTGCTTTTTCACCAGCTGATAGGAGCAAATAGGTGCTTTTTGTCAAGAAAAGAGCTATACTTAGATAACTATATGTTTTAAAGGATAAATAGATTTATCATGAATCTATTTATCCTTTTTAAACTGAATACACGTTTAAAAATAACGCATTAATAAATTAGAAAGAGGTATTTAATGATTAACACGCTGAGTAAGTCAATCAGGCAGTATAAAAAACTGTCTTTGCTGTCACCACTCTTTGTCACTGGTGAAGTTATCATTGAAATGTTAATACCATATTTGGTTGGTATTTTAATTGATAATGGCATTATGAAAGGGAACATGCCCTACATTACTAAAAGCGGTATTGTTTTATTGGTGTTTACGGTTCTTTCACTTGTTTTAGGTGCTGGTGCCAGTTATGCCTCTGCTCATGCTGCAGCTGGGTTTGCAGCCAATTTGCGTAAAGACATGTTTTATCATGTGCAAGATTATTCTTTTGAAAATATTGACAATTTTTCTAGTGCCAGTTTGGTGACGAGAATGACGACTGACGTTAATAACGTTCAGATGTCTTATCAAATATTAATTAGAATTGCTGTCAGAGCGCCAATGATGTTATTGGTGTCAATAATCATGTCTGTTATTGTCAGTCCCCAATTATCACTGGTATTTGTAGTGATTGCACCAGTTTTTGTCATTCTGCTCGGTATCATTATTAAAAGTGCCAGCAAGTATTTTCCTAAGATTTTTAGGGGCTATGACCGCATGAACCAAGTAGTGCGGGAAAACATTCGCGGCATTCGTGAAGTTAAAACCTATGTTCAAGAAGAAGCACAAACAGTTAAATTTAAAAAATCTGCCGGCTTTATCTACAGACTATTTGCAACTGCACAAAAAATCATGTCGCTGAACTCACTTGTTGTTATGGCAGTGTTAAATATTTCTAACTTGGCTATTTGCTGGTTTGGAGCCAAAGAAATTGTTGGTGGCAGTTTACAAACCGGTCAGCTTATCTCAATGTTTTCATATTCAAACTCTGTCTTAGGCAGTTTGAATATGTTGGCAATGATCTTTACACAGCTGGTTGTCTCTGCTGCTAGTGGTCACAGAATTGCTGACGTTATCAATGAAAAGCCATCAATTGAAAATCCACGCAAACCTTTAAAGCATGTAAACAATGGTGAAGTAATTTTTGATCACGTTAATTTTAAATATGATCCAGATGATAAGAACCTGGCTTTAAACAATATCAATCTAACCATTAAACCGGGTGAGACAATTGGTATTATTGGGAAAACCGGGTCATCTAAATCAACCTTAGTATCCATGATTCCACGGCTTTATGATACAGACTCAGGAGCCGTTCGGGTATCTGGACACAATGTAAAATCATATGATTTAAAAACACTGCGCGACAACGTGGCAATGGTTTTGCAAAATAATGTTCTGTTTTCAGGAACCATTAAGGAGAACCTGAAATGGGGTAACGAAAATGCCATTGATGAAGAAATTGTTGCTGCTGCCAAAATTGCTCATGCAGATGATTTTATTCGTGAAATGCCTGACCAATATGAAACTATGGTTGAACAAGGGGGGACTAACGTTTCCGGTGGCCAAAAGCAAAGAATTACAATTGCACGGGCATTGCTGAAGAGGCCTAAGATTTTAATTTTGGATGATTCTACTTCAGCGGTTGATACACAAACTGAGCGTCAAATCCGCGAAGCACTGGTAGAAAATATGCCAGATACCACTAAAATAATTATTTCGCAGAGAATCGTATCCATTAAGGATGCAGACAGAATAATTGTCATGGATGATGGTAAAATTCAAGATATTGGTACACATGAAGAGTTAATGAAACGCAATGATCTGTACAGCTCAATTGCCAAGTTTCAAGAAGAACAAAAGAAGTAGGTGATTAATTTGAATAAAGCAGTGGAAAAACAAAATAGCCAAATCTCTGGTAAACGTTCTGCAATACTGTGGCGTCTGCTTAAATTAGTTGCTAGTACCAGTCCTTGGATGCTTATCAGTTCTACAGTTGCCATAATTCTCACGGCTGCTGCGAATGTTTTAGGATCCTTGTTTATCGAGCGCTTGATAAATACTTACATTATTCCGCTAACTAAAGAGGCCAGACCAGACTTCGGTCCACTTTTGCACGCAATTGCAGTAATGTTTGGCTGTTACGCTATTGGATTCATTTCTAATTATCTTTTTGCAATGTTAATGGCAGTTTTAGCTCAAAAAGTCCAATTCAGAGTGCGGATGGAAATGTTTGAGCACATGGAAAAATTGCCAATTTCTTATTTCGATGAGAATGATTATGGCGACATCATGAGCTGTTATACAAACGACATTGATACGTTGCAACAAATGATTTCACAATCGATTCCACAGTTTATGAACTCAACTTTAAACCTTATTTTCGTTTTAGGTGCGATGTTGGTTTTAAGCTGGCAGCTAACTATTTTTACTTTAATAGTCTTTGCTCTTTCTATTATCGTTGTACGCTTTTTAACGATACGTTCAGCTCATTACTTTAAGCTGCAGCAAAAAGAATTAGGACAAGTTAACGGTTATAATGAAGAAATGCTTAATGGCCTTAAGGTAATTAAAGTCTTTAGCCATGAGCCTGAAGTTGAGCAAGATTTTAATGCTTATAACGATTCATTGCAGGTAGCATCTGGCAAGGCTCATACTTATGCCACGATTTTATTCCCAATTATGGGTAACTTGGGCAACTTGCTTTATGTGTTAATTGCAGTTTTAGGTGGTGCGGTGGCCATCAATCATATTGCACCTCTTTCATTAGGTGTTATTGGTGCCTTTCTGCAGTTATCAAAACAGTTTGCAATGCCGATAGCTCAGATTTCGCAACAGTTAAATTCTATCGTAATGGCATTAGCCGGTGCGGAAAGAATTTTTAAATTAGAAGATCAGATAGTTGAAGTTGATGATGGTGATGTAACCATCACTAAAGACGAAGATGTAAAGGGTGCATGGCACTGGAATGTACCGCAAAAAGATGGGTCAGTGAAGAAAGTTACTGTCAATGGTCATATTGTTTTTGATCATGTTAACTTTGGTTATTCGCCAAATAAACAAATTTTGTATGATATTTCGATTGATGCCAAACCTGGTATGAAAGTAGCGCTGGTTGGTGAAACTGGAGCGGGCAAAACCACTATTTCTAATATGATTAATCGTTTCTACGAAATTAATTCTGGTACTATAACTTATGACGGTATTCCGATTAATAGAATTAAAAAAGATGATTTAAGGCGGTCGTTATCAATAGTATTGCAGGACACACACATGTTTACCGGTACAGTTATGGATAATATCCGTTTTGGTAATGCTGAAGCAAGTGATGATGATGTGTACCAGGCAGCGCACTTATCGCATGCCGATGAATTCATTCATCACTTGGACGAAGGCTATAAAACTATTATCGATGGTAATGGCGGAGATCTGTCTCAGGGTCAAATGCAACTCCTCAGTATTGCGCGGGCGATGATTGCGGATGAGCCAGTCATGATTTTAGATGAGGCAACTTCCAGCATTGATACGCAAACAGAAAAGCTTGTCCAGTCTGGTATGGATAATCTGCTTGCAGGACGTACTAGCTTTGTCATAGCGCACCGCTTATCTACAATTGTTAACTCGGACTTGATTTTAGTACTTGATCATGGTCATATTATTGAAGCCGGTAACCATGATCAGCTTCTAAAGCAAAAGGGTTACTACTACGAGTTATATACTGGTAAAAAAGAAATACAGTAATTTTTGATTATATTTTCTCAGCATTATTGTGCTGGGAATTTTTTTGCTTAAAAAGACTGGCAAGCAATAATTGCTTGCAGAACTCAGGTTTGTGTTATGGTAATGTTTAAGAAATTAGCTAGGTCTAAAGCTATTAGCATAGTGCTTTATGTAATTTAGGATAATTAAAAAATTGGCCTAGACAAAAGGAATTAAACGATGAATCAAATTTTCCAAATCTTAAGTGAGCGCAGGGGCGATTTGGGCGTAGCCCTATTGCAGCACCTGCAAATCTCATTAGTTTCGCTACTAATTGCAATGGTAATTGCAATGCCTCTGGCTTTTTGGGCAGTAAAACACACCAGGGCTGCGGAATTTTTATTACAAATTGCCAGTATATTGCAGACAATCCCTTCATTGGCACTGTTGGGTTTGCTAATTCCACTTGTAGGAATAGGAACAGTACCTGCTGTGATTGCCTTAGTTGTATACGCCTTATTACCAATTTTTCAGAATACTTATCTGGGTTTAACTGAAATTGACCCTGCTCTTGAAGAAGCTGCAGACGCATTTGGCATGTCTCGTTTGCAAAAGTTGCTTAAAGTAGAATTGCCTTTAGCTATGCCAACAATTATTTCCGGTATTAGGACAGCACTGGTTTTAATTATTGGAACTGCCACTATGGCGGCTTTAATTGGTGCTGGGGGTCTTGGTAGTTTTATTCTATTGGGAATTGACCGTAATAATACCGCATTAATTGTTATAGGAGCAGTATGTTCAGGTATTTTAGCAATCACGTTAAGTGCTTTGATTAAGTGGCTGGAGCATGCATCGGTTAAAACTGCTTTAGGAATTTTAAGTGTCAGCATTATATTTTTGGCCGGAAGCGGCATTTACCAAGCAGTTACCAGTCAAAAGGAGACTATTATTATTGCCGGCAAGTTGGGTTCTGAACCAGAGATTTTGATCAATATGTATAAAGATTTAATCGAGCAAGACGATTCACATGTGCAGGTGACTCTGAAACCCAATTTTGGTAAAACGACCTTTTTATACAGTGCTTTGAAAAATGGCAAGATTGATATTTACCCTGAATTTACAGGGACCGTTTTGGAAACTTTTGCCAAATCTCCAGTAAAAACAGCAGGACTAAGCGAAAAAGAGACTTATGAAAAAGCTAAAAAATTAATGTATGAGCAAGATAAACTAACTTTGCTTAAACCCATGGCGTATGATAATACTTATGCTTTGGCTGTCAAAACCTCTTTTAAAAATAAAAATCATTTAAAGAAAATCAGTGATTTGGCTAATATTACTAATCAGTTAAAGGGCGGCATGACTTTAGAGTTCATTGACCGTGGGGATGGTTTTAAAGGGATCAAGAAACTATACAAAATCGATTTTCCTGTTAAATCAATGGAGCCGGCTCTGCGCTACCAAGCAATAAACCAGAATAAAGTTAACATCGTTGATGCCTATTCAACTGACAGTGAGTTGCGGCAGTATCATCTAAGTATTTTAAAGGATGATAAACATAACTTCCCTATTTATCAGGGTGCTCCTTTAATGAGTAATGACTTTGCAAATAAGCATCCCCATATTGTGCATAGTTTGAATAAATTAGCAGGCAGAATTACTGAAAAGCAAATGCAGGAAATGAACTATGAAGTAAACGTTAAAAATATGGATCCGAGACAAGTTGCACATAATTTTTTAGTAAAACAGCATTTGCTTAAGGAGAAGTAAGATGACTTCAGCGATAAAATTTGATCACGTAAAAAAATCGTTTGCTGATAAAGTAGTAGTAAATAACCTTAATCTCGATGTTCAGCAAGGTGAATTATTTGTTTTAGTTGGCAACTCCGGTAGTGGGAAAACAACATCTGTTAAAATGATTAATCGTTTGGAAGACCCAAATTCTGGCCTGGTTTTAGTTAATGAACGGCCCACTACAGAATACAATGTGCAAAAATTGCGCTGGCAAATTGGCTATGTTTTGCAGCAAATTGCACTTTTTCCCAACATGACAGTTGCTCAAAACATTACTCTGATTCCGGCGATCCAGGGTAAGAGCAAGAACCTTGATGAAATAGCTGCACGACTATTAGAAAAAGTGGGGTTAAATCCGCAAGAATATGCCTCAAGATATCCGCATGAATTATCTGGTGGGGAGCAACAGAGGATTGGAATACTACGGGCAATTGCTTCTAAGCCGCCTATTGTCTTAATGGATGAACCGTTTAGTGCCCTTGATCCACTTTCACGGGCAAATTTGCAAAAACTGGTTGTTGACTTGCATCAACAGCTTCATAACACCATTATATTTGTCACTCATGATATGAATGAGGCGCTGCTTTTGGCGGACAGAATTGGTATTATGAAAGATGGGCAATTATTGCAGGTGGACAAACCGGAAGAAGTTTTAAGGCACCCGGCAAATGACTTTGTGAGAGACTTTTTTAAAGGCAGTTTGGGCAATAACTTATACGAAACGCCTTTGAGGCAGGCGGCTTTATTTAATAAATATAAAAAAGATGCTTTAAGGTCACTGCCTGATATGATGGTAATTGGTGAAGAAGAAACTATCGCCAGGCTTCTGCAGCTGTTGTGCGATCATGAAGCAGTGGCAGTGCAAAACCAAAATAAGGAACTTTTAGGATATATTGATCGACAGTGGATAGTGGAATATTTAAATGGTATTAGTAATTTAAACTAAGAAAGCAAGCTGGAAAAACCCAGCTTTTTTAATAAAATAATAAAGTTATGCTTGAATATTAGTAGTTTGTTACAAAATTGTCTAAAATATTAGACATAGATTCTGCTACACTATATTTAGTAGAATAGAAAAATAAAGCGAATATAATCAATAAGTAAAAAGAAGGGAAATTAGCCCTATGAAAATTTTAGTTGTTGACGACGACAAAGAAATCGTCGAATTGTTAAGTATTTATCTCAAAAATGAAGGTTATACTCCGGTTGTTGCATACAGTGGCAAGGAAGCAATTACTAAATTAACTACCACTCCAGATATTGCTTTGATGATCTTAGATGTCATGATGCCTAATATGAGTGGGATTGATGTTATCAAAGAAGTACGTAAAGATTCTGATATTCCTATTATCATTGTGTCTGCTAAAACAGGAGACATGGATAAAATCCAGGGTTTGATTACGGGTGCTGATGACTATGTGTCAAAGCCATTTAATCCATTAGAGGTTATGGCACGAGTTCGTTCGCTTTTACGTCGCAGTCAAAAACAGGTCAAAGATGATGAACCTGACATTCTTGAAGTTGGACCGCTCATTATCAACCGTGATTCACATGAAGTTAAAACAATTGATGGCAAAGATATTCAGTTGACTGCTTTGGAATTCGGTATTCTGTATCTTCTTGCCAGCCACCCTAATCGTGTATTTTCTGCTGATGAAATTTTTGAACGGGTTTGGCAACAGGAATCGATAGTTTCTGCTAAAACCGTTATGGTGCACGTTTCGCACTTGCGTGACAAGATTCAAACGGCCACAGGCGGCGAAGATGTTATTCAGACTGTTTGGGGTGTAGGCTATAAAGTTGAGGCTTAGCTAGATGAAAAAAGAAAGGGTCAAGCTGACAGCTGCTGAAAAAAGCGAGTTGTTTGCTGAAGGCGTTATAACGGTTATTTTGCTGTTATTGTTAAACCTATCGGTGATTATTTTAATCAACTTGACAATTTTACAAAATAAAAACCTGGTTAACGGTATTTATTTTTTAAAAAAGACCATTACTTTTGCTGGTGGACGCCATCTATGGTCTTGGCAAAATACCTTTATTATTTTTATGGGTATTGGCGATTTAATCGTGCTCTACTGGCGCTTAATTCGGCGTTATCATCAAATGCAGTTAAGACATGTTATTTCTGAACTGCATTATATTGCAAAGGGACATTTTGATCATACAATTTCTTTTAAAGTCAAAACAGATTTACAAAAAGTAATTGATTCGATTAATTCATTAGTCGATAGTACAGTCAACGCAATTAATGAAGAAAAGGCGATTGAAAAATCTAAAGATGAACTGATCAGTAATGTTTCTCATGATATCAGAACGCCGTTAACTTCTATCATTGGATATTTAGGATTACTTAAATCGGGGGTGTCAGATCCAGCAGATCAGCAAAAATATCTTAATATCGCGTATATGAAAGCTGAACAAATGAAGTCTCTGGCTCATGATCTGCTTGAGTATACAACGTTAAAATCAACAAGTACCAAACTAAATCTGTCTTCTTTACATATTTTTTCTATGTTGGAACAAGTGGCGGCGGGATTTGAATTTGAAGGTCAAGAAAAAGGGATAGTATTTAATATTGAAGCAAGACCTAAGAATTTAACGATTGAAGCCGATGCAGAAAAGTTAGTACGTGTTTACAATAATCTCATCACTAACGCTTTGAAATATGGTACAGGGGCAACACAAATTAATTTGATTGCTAATTTGGTCAATAACAATGAAGTGGAATTACGGGTAGAAAACAATGGTGCCCAAATTCCTGAAGAGTCGTTAAAAAAAATATTTGAACGGTTCTATAGAGTAGAAGGATCTCGGAATACTAAAACAGGTGGTACAGGACTGGGTCTGTCAATTACCAAAAGCATTGTTGATCTTCATCACGGCAAAATTCGTTGTGAATCTGATAAAGATTGGACACGTTTCATTATTTGTCTGCCTTTGAACCTAAAGAGTGAAAAAACTCCAGCATAGCTGTGGTATAATTTTGACTGAGATATTAAATAGAGGAGTATAGCATGAGTATTTCTTTAAATACCTGTATTTTAATTTTAAAAGAGCACCATCTGCTTAAATCAAGTGCTGTTCAGGACACCGTCCCATCTAAAATGGAATATGTGTCATATGATTCACGGGATGTTCAAACCAATACACTGTTCTTTTGTAAAGGTGCTGGTTTTCGTCCTACATTTTTGTCAATGGCAAAAGCAAATGGTGCCAACTGTTATGTAGCAGAGCAACCATATCCAGAAGGCAAGGGAATGCATGCACTGATTGTGCGCAATGTTTCTAAGGCAATGGCTCTATTGTCTGCAGCCTTTTTCCGCTTTCCTCAAGATGATTTATATTTAATTGCTATTACTGGTACTAAAGGTAAAACCACTTCTGCTTATTTTTTAAAAGGAATGCTGGATCAAGTCAATGGTGGCAAAACAGCACTGATTTCTTCGGTCAACACAGTTGTAGGTCAGGGAAAAGATGATACTTTTAAATCCAGCTTAACCACTCCTGAATCACTTGATTTGTTCCGTGATATGCGAACGGCTGTGGACAATGGTATGACGCATATGGTTATGGAAGTTTCCAGTCAGGCTTATAAGAAAAACAGGGTGTTTGGACTAACTTATGACTTAGGCTTTTTCTTAAACATTTCACCCGATCATATTGGACCTAATGAGCATCCTAACTTTGCTGATTATTTACACTGCAAACTGCAGTTATTGGTTAATGCGCGCAAGTGTATTATTAACGCTCAGACTGACCATTTTGACGAAGTTTATGCTGCTGCCACGACTACTACTGATCCAGACAGTATCTACTTGTTTGCTGACGAAAAATTTAGCAATCCGAACCTAAAACAGACAATTGATTTTCGGTTTGCAACCGAAAAACTTGATATGGCTCAGACTAAATTTCAGGTATTATGTGTCAGTGACAAAGCAAGGCAGCTTAAAATAGCTGGTGATTACCAGTTAAAGATGCTGGGTGACTTTAATGAATCAAACGGTACGGCTGCAGTAATTGGAGCCGGACTGGCCGGAATGGATCATGACGATGCTGCTAAAGGAATTAGTCAAGTAACGGTTCCTGGACGGATGCAGACAGAAGTGACCAAAGACCATGGTGTAGTGGTTGTAGATTATGCACATAACGAAGCTTCCATGATGGCACTTATGGGCTTTATGCAACGTGAATTTAATAATCCAAAAATCATTGTTGTTGTAGGTGCTCCAGGTGATAAGGGTGTCTCTCGCCGTCCCGGTTTTAGTCACAGTTTAAATACGTATGCGGATAAGGCTTTTTTAACTACTGATGACCCGGGATTTGAAGATCCAAAAGAAATTGCACAGGAAATTAATGCCGGAATTGATCATTCTAAAGTTGATGTAACAATAGAACTCGATCGTAAGAAGGCCATATATGATGCCATTAATTTGTCGAAAAAAGGTGATATTGTCCTGATTTGCGGTAAAGGTGCAGACGGTTTTCAAAAAATACGCGGTGTAGATACGCCATATCCATCTGATATTATGGTTGCTCAACAGGTAATTGATGAGCTTGAAGGCAAAAAAGAACACTTTAGAAGTTAGAAAAGCAGGTATAATGAAACATTTTTTTAGTATTATTGGCGGTATGGGCACTATTGCGACTGAAAGTTATGTCCGGATGATTAATCATCGTATCAAAATTACTAAAGATCAGGATTATTTAAATTATATTTTAGTTAATGATGCACAAGTTCCTGATCGTACAGCATATATCAAAGATCCCAGCAAGCCTAATTTTTTCACTGCTTTGCGTGAGGATGTGCTCCAGCAAGCACAACTAAAGCCTGATTTTTTTGTAATGCCATGCAACACAGCTCATTATTGTTATGATGACTTGGCCAAACTGACAGACATACCTTTTTTGCATATGATGCGCATTGCTGTTCATAAGTTTATAACCGATTATCCACGAGAGAAAAAAATTGGTTTAATTGCCACCGAAGGATCAATTTACGATCATTTGTATGAAGATGAGATTAAAGAAGTAGGGCGTGAGGTTGAAATTGGAGGATCTGAGATTCAGCCAATGGTTACTGAACTGATTTATTCAAATATCAAGGAAAAAGGTGTGGTTAATGGCGAACTTTACCACCACATATTGCAAACAATGCATGATCAATATGGGTGCAATGTGATTTTACTTGGCTGTACTGAATTGTCGCTGGCTCAGGAAAAAGCTCCAGATCATCCTTATAATGTTATCGACCCGCAAGTAATCTTGGCTGACGTAGCAATTGAACTGGAACTGAAAATACGTGCGGGAATGGATCCAAGAACAGCTATAGAGAAATATATGTATTAATAAAACGTAAGTTTTACATATTAAATTAAAATAGACTAGTAATCAATTTGATTGTTAGTCTATTTATTTTGCCAAAAAAAGTTGACAATGTTATCACTAAGTAGTAGTGTATTATAAAAGTGATACAGTTAAAAATAGGAGGGCTAAGATGCTATATCTTTTGTATATATTTATTAGCATACTGATAATTGTCACTACTAATTTAGCAGTGACAACAATTTTGAGTATCAGAGACGCTTATTGCAATCATCTTAAAGATCATTCGTCATTTGGCACTGCCTTTAAAAAATATTTTGGTAAAAACAATAATATTCCTCTCCATTTGTCTGATTGGAAGTTTTAAGGAATAATTTATTTAAGTTTGAGCTTATCATGTATTTAATTATATAAAACAATAAATTGCTATTGCCGATAGGGCATAACTATATTATACTAAAAACAGTTGAATACGGTTTCTTCGGGGCAGGGTGTAATTCCTTACCGACGGTGACAATTAATGATTGAAGTCCGTGACCCGCGTTTTGCGGTGGAACTAGTGCAAGTCTAGTACCGACAGTTAAAGTCTGGATGGGAGAAGAACAAACAAGATTAAGCAGAAAACTCGCGTCGTTATTAAACTTCGCTGAAATCTTATTTGATGAATAAAAAAATAAGCCTCGTTGATTTTATCAACGAGGTTTTTTAATGCTTAGGAAGTGAAATAGTGCAGGATAGAGATTATATGCAAATGGCAGTCCAAGAGGCTTTAAAAGCTCAGGGAATGACTTGGACAAACCCATTAGTTGGTGCAGTTTTGGTTAAAGATGGTCAGGTTTTAGCAACTGGCTACCACCATCAATTTGGCAAAGAACATGCGGAAGTAAATACACTGTCACACTTAGCAGATCCCAAACAAGCTCGGGGAGCAACTTTGTATGTAACATTGGAGCCTTGCAGTCATTATGGTAAGCAGCCACCTTGTTGCAAAAAAGTAGCCGAGGCCGGAATCAAAAAAGTTGTTATTGGTCAGGTCGATCCTCATCAAATTGTGGCAGGTAAAGGCATTAAATATCTTAAAAGTCATGGTGTTCAGACTGAGGTCATTGGTGGCACTGAGAGTTTAAATGTTGCGTATAACTTTTTTTATCAGCAAGAAAGGCCCTTTGTGACACTTAAATATGCAATGTCTATTGATGGCAAAATTAATGCCGCGGGCAAAAGAAGAACACTTTTGACTGGGGATGCGGCTCAAGTAGATGTACAAAAATTGCGGTTGCAAAATCAAGCCATTTTAATTGGTGCAAACACATTACGCATTGACAATCCGCTGTTAACTGTCAGAATAAAAAACTTACCACATCCACCTATTAGGATTGTGTTAACTAAGGATGCCAATCGGTTGGATTTTACCAGTCAAATATTTAAGACCCGGGGTCAAATTTGGTTACTGAGTGAAACAAACTTAACTCAAAATGTTGGAGAAAATGTGTGCTGTTATACTGCTAGCAAATGGACACCCCAAAAGGTGATCCAACTTTTGGCTGAACATGAAATTCAATCGTTGTTAGTTGAAGGTGGCAGCAATGTACAAGCCCAGTTTATAGCAACTGATTTGGTGGATGAAATAGTAACGTATATTACCCCTCTGGTGTTGGGTGGTACAGCACTACCTGCTGTGTACGGACAGGCTTTAGCAGAAATAAGTCACTACCAATTATTGGATGTTAAAAGTTTAAACCAAGATGTAAGAATTCGTGTGAGGAGAAAAGAATGTTTACAGGAATAATTCAAACAACTGGTACGATAACTCGCTTAGAAATAAGTGCGCAACATGCTAGACTAGGTATTTGTGCGCCAAAATTGATGCAAAAAGATTTGCCTTTAGGAGCAAGCATTGCCGTGAACGGCATCTGCTTAACCATTACTGACTGGAGCGAAGAAGATTTTGCAGTTGATGTAATGCCAGAAACAATGAAAAGAACTAATCTAGGCAAGTTGCAAAAAGGTAGTTTGGTTAATTTGGAGCCTTCACTGGCGCTAAACGGCAAACTGGATGGTCATATTGTTGCAGGACACATTGATACAACAGCCGAGCTCGTAAAACGAGTTGAAAACGAAAATTCTATTGAATTGGAATTTCAAGTACCACATAAGTATGCTCCCTTTATTGTTGAAAAAGGGTCGATCGCTATTGACGGCATCAGTTTAACCGTCACGATGGCAGAGAATGATCATTTTGGCGTAAGCTTAATTCCTTATACCATTCAAAATACTACGCTTGCTCATTATCAAGTGGGCGATAAAGCAAATATTGAAGTGGATATGATTGGTCGCTACGCAGTTAAGCAGATTCAGGCTTGGAAAAAAGAATTATGATGGAGAAAAAAATGACAGAACAATTGAACGAAAAAATGCAAAAGGTATTAAAACATATGCTAAAAGGTGGATTAGTTATTGTCGCTGATTCGCCTCAACGTGAGTCTGAAGGGGACATGATTGGCTTAGCAGAGAAGGTTACACCGCAAGCGGTTAATATGATGATTACTAAGGCTCGTGGATTATTATGCGTACCAATGAGCAAAGCGTATGCCGACCGTCTGCAATTAAAACCAATTGAAACTGGCTCGAACGATACTTTTGGCACAGCTTTTACTCTTAGTGTTGACTCCACTGAAACTACTACGGGAATTTCAGCTTTTGATCGTGCGAAAACAATTAAAAAGTTAGCTGATCCTAATAGTCAATGGGCTGATTTTTATCATCCTGGTCATGTTTTCCCGTTAGTAGCTAAAGAAGGTGGCGTGCTGGAACGGACCGGTCATACAGAAGCAGCCTTAGATTTGGCAAGACTAGCTGGCGTTGCTCCTGTTGGCTTTATTTGTGAGTGCATTAAAAAAGACGGAACAATGGCCAGACGCAAAGATCTAAAAGCTTTAGCAGAAGGACTTGGCATACCTTATTTGACCATTGAGGAGTTAATTGAGTACCGTAAAAATCAGGAAAACAAAGATTTGGGGATTGAATCTTTTACTAAGGTTGACTTTCCTACAAAATATGGTCACTTCCAGCTTGAAGGTTTCAGAGATACCAAGCATCCTGAAAAGCAGCCTACTTTATTAATTAGCAAAGGTGAAGTTAAAAAAGGTGAGCCGCTTTTATTGCGGCTTCACAGTGAATGCTTAACGGGAGATGTATTTGGTTCTAAGCGTTGTGATTGTGGCGCTCAACTGGCTGAAGCATTAACTAAAATTGAAGAAAATGGTTCAGGAGCGGTTTTATACTTGCGTCAAGAAGGTCGAGGCATTGGCCTGGAGAATAAATTACGCGCTTATAAGCTGCAAGATGAGGGTATGAATACAGTAGAAGCTAACCAGCATCTAGGCTTGCCAGTTGATGCTCGCCGCTATAATGTCGCAGCCGAAATCTTACGACAAAAGGGTGTTAGCGAAGTTAAATTAATGACTAATAACCCGGATAAGGTAGCGCAATTAGAAAACTATGGCATCAAAGTTACTGAACGCATTCCAGTTGAAGTGGGCATGACGACAGAGAATAAGAAATACTTGGCTACTAAAAAGCATGAAATGAATCATATTTTAAATGAGGTGGATTAATTATGAAAGAAATTAACGGAAACATTGCTCAAGGACAAGATAAAAAGATTGGTATTGTTGTTGCTCAGTTTAATGGTGTGGTAACGGATCGTCTCCTTTCTGGAGCTGTGTCACAATTAAAAAAATCGGGCGTGAAAGATGAAAATATTGTGGTAATACGGGTACCTGGTGCCTTTGAAATTGCCCGTACGGTAAACTGCTTGGCAAAAAGTGGTAAGGTTGACGGTATCATTGCATTAGGAGCAGTAATTCGGGGTGAAACAGCTCACTTTACCTACGTTTGTGAAGGCACTACTTCACAGTTAGCAGCAGCATCAGCAAATGGCACAGTGCCAGTGATGTTTGGCGTGTTAATGACTGATACGGTGGCACAAGCAACTGATCGTGCCGGTGGTAAATCGGGCAATAAAGGTGCAGAGTGTGCTACGGATGTGTTAGAGGTTTTAAATATAGAAGAACAAATTAAACAATTATAATTACTACATTTAATCACTGTTCATAATGACTAGAAAACAAGTCGCTTCTACTATCAGAAACGACTTGTTTTCTTTTTAATTAATAAATATGTGATTATCAATTATATATTATATAAAAGCTATTAATGTTATTTTATATCTTGAATTTTATTGTGATATTTTAATTTCTTTATCATTATTTTAGTAAAAATAATTTAAAATAAGCTTGCTTTGTTATTATTTAATATATATAATAAAGATGTAATAATATACATACTTTTTTCGGATAGACAAAATAGTTGAATTTATGTTAGGAGGTAAGAAATGAATAAAGGATTAGATCACAATAAGCGGACTGGAGCACTGCTTTTTAGCAGTTTAACGGCAGCTGCGCTTGGTTTGATGAGTTTGAATACTAATGTCGTAAAGGCTGATAGCAATTCAGGAACACAAGACACTGCACGAAGCTTTAATAAGAATGATAATGATAGTCGTGTTAAAACTCGAGTAGCAAACAATACTGTATCTCAAGTAAATAATCAGGGCGTTACTACTGATAATGCGAATACCACTGCACCAGAAGGAAATACTAATGGTACTACAGATAATGCAGATAAAACTCAAAATGGGAGTGTAGAATTACCGCAGGGCAACAATAAAGATTCCAACTCCCAAACTTCTGCTGGTAATGATCAACCAGAAACAGACATCACTAAGAATGAAAATAAAATTAGTACAAAAACTATTAAAACAAGTAAGTGGGGTAATGCTGACGAAAGTTATGATAGTGATACTAACGTATTAACTGTAAGTGGAAGTCATGATAAGGATAATCCGACTATTGTCAATACAACTAAAACTTTAGGTGAATTTCTAGATCAAGGTGGACGAAACCCTGATATTGCAAAGGTAAAAAAGGTAATCTTTGACGGTTACTTTAAAGTTGTTGGCAATACCATGTCAGTTTTTATTAGCCTTAGTGGCCTAACTGATATTGAAGGCTTAGAAAACGTTGATACTTCGGAAGCGACCACCATGTTTGCCTGGTTTAGTCAATGCAGTAGTCTTAAACACGTAGATCTTTCTCATTTTAATACCTCAAATGTTAAAAACATGTCTTATATGTTTGACCGCTGTACCAATCTCGAAGATCTTGACCTAAGTAAATTTGATACTTCCCAAGTCAAAGATATGTCATATATGTTTGCTGGTTGCAAAAGTCTCAAAGAATTAGATTTGCAGAATTTTAATACTTCCCAAGTCACAAATATGTCATGGATGTTTGCAGGATGTGAGAGTCTTAAAAAATTAAATGTTACTAGCTTCAATACCACTAATGTTAAAGACATGTCATTTATGTTTAATCACTGTGCAAGTTTGACTAACATTGATGTACACAGTTTTGATACTAAAAATGTTGAAAATATGGCGTCAATGTTTAGTATGTATTATTCTTATAAGAGCGATACGAGTTCAGTATTCGGTTGGGATTCCAGCCTTGTCTCACTTGATCTTTCTAACTTTAATACTAGTAAAGTAACGAATATGTCATCTATGTTCATGAAATGTACAAAGCTAAAAGACCTAAACATCTCTAGCCGTAGCTTTAATACCTCTCAAGTTAAAACTATGAATAGTATGTTTAATGGATGTAATAAGTTAACATACTTAGACCTGCGCAACTTTGATACTGCAAATGTTGTAGATATGTCATACATGTTTCGTGATACAAATAGTTTAGTCGGTTTGAATTTGTCAAGTTTCAATACTTCTAAAGTACAAAGCATGAGTCAAATGTTCTATCTCTACGCTAATCCTGAAAAAGATGGTAAATATCCTAAACTTTCGAACTTAAGAACCCTAGACATCAGCAATTTTGATATGAGTAGTAACGGTAACACCTATGATATGTTGAGAGGGCACCAAAACCTGCTAGTTTTGAAACTGGGAAAAGGAAACAAACTCGTTTCAATTATGGGTCTTGATACACCAGGAACTTGGTTAAATGTTGGAAAGAAAACAATGCAGGATCCTGAATCCTCAGAAATATGGTCATCAGATCAACTGATAAACAATTGGAAAGATGGTGCAAAAGATGAAACGTACGTGCGTGAAACTACAATAACAGCTCATTATCAAGATGAAAAGGGCAAGACGCTTGCGCCTGATGAGACTTACACTGGTACATACAGCACTCCTTATGAAGCTAAAGTCAAAGAAATTCCTGGTTATGTTTTAACAGCTATGCCGAAAAATGCTAAAGGACTGATAGGCGAAAACGTAGATGATATTATGTTTATTTATCAAAAACCTACTGACAATGGTAACGGTAAAACGCCTGTTAAGGCCGCTGATGTAACGGTTCATTATGAAGATGAAAACGGTAATCAAATCGCTCCTAATGTTATTTTAAGCGGTAATGTTGGTGACGGCTATCAAACTGAAACAAAAGCTATTTCTGGTTATACGTTAAAGACCAGACCTAATAACGCTACAGGTTTCTTTACCAGCGAATCTCAAGATGTGGTTTACGTTTACACGAAGAATGATCAAAGTGCTAAGGAACCGGGAAAAGAACCGGGACAGGAACCAAGCGACAATCACAATAATCATAATTCTAGCGGTAATTCAAAGCCGAATAAGAATAAGAAGGGAACACATAAGACTAATAAAAAGGCAACTAAAGAAAGCAAGTCTACCAGTAAGCCAAATGAAGGTCGTGAGCAACTAGGTAAGTCTACTGGAACAAATAAAAAGACCAGAACTTTGGCTCAGACAGGTTCAGATTGGAAATCTCAAGTAGGCATGCTTTTCTCAGGTGCTTCAGCACTAGTTTTGAGTCTTTTAGGTGTGGTGACTAAACGCAGAAGAAAAGAATAATAATTGTTTGAAGCATATTAATTTAAAAAGTTAACTTAAATCAATCATTTCTTTTATGAGAGATGGTTGATTTTTTTGCTCAATTTTAATTGATCATTTCTTGGAGGTACTGCTGCACATTATTGCCAAGAAGGCTAAAAACAAGTAAAAGGGCAATTCCTGCAGCAAGTAAAGTAAGAGCTGGTTGGTGGCAAGCATTGGCGATTGCAGATATTCCGACAGTAAAAAAGATATTCAAGAGAGCACTCCCCAGCTGCAAGAAACTTGATTGGGAAGACTGCACCTCTTTACCGGTTCTTTTAATTCTAGTTTTATTGCACCAATTAGCGATTGGTAAAGTTTCGACATATATCAGTACAGTAATAACAGTCATAGTAACGATTGTTTGGTTTAAAAAGAAAATTCCTAAAGCCAGGGTGGTAATAAATACTAAAGCACTAAGCAGCCAAAATGTATTATCAAAGTGGATAAGAATAGCACCTAAGAAAAGCCCACTGACTACGGCAACTAGTAGCCAGTAAACGTGACTATAGTTAGGATCAATTGCTTTCCAGAAATAGATTGTCAATCCGTTAAATACTGCTTGGAGAGCACTGGTAAAAATGGCAACAATAATTGAGGCGCGTAAGCCTTTGCTAGCAGTTATGTTGTGCCAAACTGTTATGAGGTGAGTTAAGGTTTTAAAACTATTTTGGTTTTTAGTAAAGTGCCTTTGGCGTAAAGTAATAGAGAGAAAGATATTTATAAAAAAACCGCAGCTTGCTACTAAGAGAAAAGACAAATAGTTGCGGGTAGTAAAAATTAAAACTGCCATCGCTGCCACACTGGCGATATTACCAATAAGTCCGGCAATGGAATTAAGGTTAATAGTTCGCTCCAGTGCATTATCAGTCAAAAGTGACTTTAAATTCCCAGTGAAAGATAACCCTTCTACTAAGCTAAACATTGTTATACACAGGTCAACCAGCATGTATAAGGGTACAAAGTATTTTTGTGGAAAAGTAAAAGGGAGTAATAAAAATAAACTCAGTAAAATATACATCCAGATAAGCATGCGGCGCTTGTCAGTATTGTCAAGCTTGGAACCGATAAATAAAACACTCAAAATAAGTGCTAATGAACTGATGCTTGAGATCAAGCCGTTAATAACGATATTATCTGAATATTCACGGATAATTAGTGAACCGCCAATTCCAACTAAGATGCTGCTAAAATTCGTCAAAAAATTGATTAGTGGTAATAATATTTGGTTACGGCTGAGAAAGTTATTATTGTCCAATTTTGCCACGCTTTCGTTTTGTATAATGAGAAGCGTAACATGTAGGAATTTTGCTGGCACCAAAAGTAACATAAAAGGCCGTTTCTTTTACTTGAAACGGCCTTTTTCAATATGCAAAAACTTAGATCTTAATTAAGTTTCTTAACGATTATTTTTTATAAATTACGCTACAAATCCATAAAATACGTAGTGTTGTCCAAATTTTTAGAGTATTATATAAATATTAAGAAAAAGTGATAGTAATAGTTGTGATAAGGATAATGTATGGTTACAATTATTGGATTGCGTGGCGTACCCATAATTTTTAAAGTTTGTGATTTGCCCTAAATATTAATTGAAACAGTCAAAAAGGAACATTTTCAAATTGCTGGTGGTGATATTATTTGTGTAGCTTCTAAGATTTGCTCGCTAGCAGAAGGCGATGTTGTAGATCTAAAACAAGTTGTGCCGACATCTTTGGCACGAAAAATTCAGCAGCGAATTTCCAGAAAAGATGAGCGTTTAATTCAAGTAATTATCTACCAAACCAGCGATCCTACCAGGAACTGTTGCAGTTTTAGCAATGAGAAAGCGGGATGCTAATATACCTCTAGCCCTGCATTCACGGTCTTGAATATGAAAAAGTTAGGGCTTCTGGTATTGTCGATACCGTGAATTAGAATCAATCCGATTTTTCCAGCTAGAAAGCTAAGATTACCAATTTTTTAAGAAAAGAATAGGAGAGATAAAAAGTGAAAATTATTTGTTATGGTGTAATTAAAATGGAGGAAAGCATTATTGAAAACTGGGCTCAAAAAAACCAAGTTGAAGTAAAAATCGTCCACGATGACTTGTCTGCAGATAATGCTGATTTAGCACAAGGTTTTGACGGAGTGAGTTCTGAAGGAAACCTTCCAGTCAGTGCCAGTGTTTATGAAAAATTTCGGCAATATGGCATTAAGCAATTATCCGTGCGGCAAGTTGGAGTTGATAATCAAGATTTAGCAGCCGCAAAAAAGAATGGCATTAAAATTACTAATGTTGCAGCGTATTCACCAAGGGCCATTGCCGAACTCGGTGTGACCGATGCAATGTATTTACTGCGTAAAATTGGGATTTACCAAGACAGAATGGCTCATGGGGATTTTACTTATGATAAAAGTACAATTAGTACTGAAATTTTTAATTGCACTGTCGGTATAATTGGTGCCGGTCATATTGGTGGAGCTAGTGCACACCTATACAGCGCACTAGGGGCTAAAGTTTTGGCTTATGACCCTGTTTATGACGCGTCTCTAGAACCCTACCTCACTTATACTGACTTTGACACGATTCTTGCTAAATCCGATATTATTTCTTTGCATACGCCGTTATTAGCAAGTACTGAAAACATGATTGACAAAACTGCTTTTGATAAAATGAAGAAAAAGCCTATTTTAATTAACGTAGCCCGTGGGGGCTTGGTTGACACACAAGCTTTAATTGCGGCCCTTAAAAATGGACAAGTTTCTGCTGCAGCCTTGGATACTTTAGCCGATGAAACAGATTTTTATGATAAAAAGAATATGCTGAATTCACTACCGGAAGATTATAAAGAACTACAAGCAATGCCACAGGTATTAATTACTCCGCATATTGCTTTCTTCACAAAACTAGCTGTTAAAAACAGTATTGAAATTGCTTTGAACGATGCTAAAACAATTATTTCCGGAGGAGAAGTAAATAGCGTAGTTAACTTGTAAATAGATAGTGAAAATATTTTGGCCGCAAATGGTCGTTATAACAATAAAATGAAACAGCATCTTTAAACAAAAATAGCTAAGTTTTTACTTAGCTATTTTGTAGTTTCTCTGATTATTAATTTAGTTGGAATTAGAAATTGACTTCCTTTTTCATTTTGCTTATTGATGGCATGCATCATGCTGGTAACGGCTGTTTGTGCAATTTTTCTGGTATTTTGCTGGATGGTTGTTAACTTTGGTGTAACTATGTTAGCTGCAGGTACATCGTCGAAACCAATTACTTGAATTTGTTGAGGAACTTGATAACCAAGATTTTTAAGATATTTGAGTAATTCCATTGCAATCCCGTCATCGACCGCAAATAAACTGTCAGTTTTGGGATTTTTTTGCAAAAATTTTACGAATGAAGATTGACTTTGTAACTTCAGTTCGTGGCGTGACTTGGCAAATTTAAGAGAATGATTTTTCAAACTTTCCTTAAAACCGTCAATTCTAGATTTAATTGAGCTACTAACTTTTTTGACTACGACTACAGGAGATTTTGCTCCTTTTTGAAATAAATAATTAGTTGCATCTAGGGCGCCCTGATAGTGATTAGAGGAAATAAAAACTGTATTATGAAAATTTTCTGGTTCGCGATCAATACAAATGTAGGGAATTTCTTTTAGAGAACTTTGAAATTTAAAACCATGTTGATAAGACCCAGAAATCACGATAATGCCATCAACCTTTTTGTTTTCAAGCATACGTAAGTATGCTTTTTCTTTTTGTTCATTTTTATCAGTATTACAAATAATGGTGGAATAGTTTTTGGTAAACAGCAATTCTTCAATTTTTTGAACCAAATCGGCAAAGAATGGATTTTTAATGTCTGGAACAAGGATTCCAATGGTGAATGTAATATTCGTACGCAAACTACGGGCATTGTTATCGATTTTATAGCCAGTTTGTTCAATAACATCTAAAACCTTTTGTCTGGTTTTTTCAGAGAACCTGCCATTATTATTAATTACCCGTGAAACTGTTGCAGTTGAAACATTACATAATTTTGCAATGTCTTTAATTGAATATTGCTTCATTACCTACTCCTTCATTTATTGCCTAATTATATCATTAAAATAAAAAATGAAGATCCTTTTATAGTTAAACGATTGCTCATATTTATAACGCAACTTTTAGAAAAACGTTTACAAAATAAAAATTAAGTGTAATAATATCAGTGTGTTGTATGAGTAAACGTTTACTCAAGAAGGAGGAGAAAATGTCTTTAATACTAAGCCCGTCAATGATGTGCGCAGATTTTAGTAATTTAAAACAAGAAGTTGAAAAGCTGAATAACGCTGGAGTCGATATGTATCACATGGATGTAATGGATGGTAGATATGTTCCGAATTTTGCATTAGGACCAGAAGATTATCAAACAATCCGTTCCTTGACGAAAAAACCTATGGATGCTCATTTGATGATTGAAAATCCCCGTTCTTACATTAAATTCTTTAGTGATTTGGGAGCAGACATTATTTATTTTTGTCCAGATGCTGAAAAGCAACCTGCAAGGACGATTGATGATATTCACGCTTTGGGTAAAAAAGCTGGAATTGCAGTAAATACTGGTACATCTTTTATGACAGTTCAGGAGCTTTTACCTAATGTAGATTATGTTTTAGTAATGACTGTTCATCCGGGATTTGCAGGACAGCCGTTTCAAGATTTTGTAATGCCAAAGCTGGATCAGTTTATTGCAGCAAAAGAAAAGTATGAGTTTGTCCTAGGAATTGACGGAGCAGTTTCACGAGAAAAAATTAATCAACTGCATAGAAAAGGCGTTGATAATTTTATTCTCGGAACTTCGGCACTATTTAACAAGCCAGTTTCTTATCAGGAAACAATTGCTCAAATCAGAAAGGAAAATCAGTAAAAATGGTTGCAAAGAAAATAAAAATAGCTTTTGGATCAGATCATGTCGGCTTGGAACTGAAACCTACAATTATGGAATATGTTAAAAGCTTGGGCTATGAAGTTTATGATTTTGGGACTAAGAGTAATGAGCGAACTGATTACCCTATTTACGGTCAAAAGGTTGGTAAAGCCGTTGCTAATGGGGATTATGATCTGGGAATCGTAATTTGTGGCACTGGTGTAGGCATTTCATTAGCAGCAAACAAGGTAAAAGGTATTCGTGCCTGCGTATGCAGTGACTGCTATTCAGCTAAGCTCTCGCGAATGCATAACAATACAAATGTATTAGCTTTCGGCTCTCGCGTAGTTGGTCCAGAGTTAGCCAAGATGATCGTCAAAAATTGGTTAGAAGCCAAATATATTGGCGGTCGTCATGAAAGAAGGGTAGAAGAATTAGCAGCAATTGAAAGTGATAATGAACAAAAGTTTGATGAATTGGAGCACTCTAAAGAATTTGATGGCAAAGAACAATTTGAGGACCAATCATTGTAAGGGATAGGTGAAAAAAATGTCCGAAAATCTTGGCAAAAAAATCTTATCGTTAGTTGGGGGACAGGATAATATTACAAATATTACCCACTGTGCTACACGACTTAGGATGCGCTTAGCAAATAGTGAAATAGCTCATAAAAATAAAGCAAAAATTGAATCTTTAGATGGAGTCATTAGTGTTGTAGAAAAAGCTGGCCAGTTTCAAGTTGTTATTGGGCCAGCGGTACCTCAGATTTATGATCAGTTAATTGAAAACACGGATTTAACAAGTAGCGAAAATGAGCATACAGCTAAAGAAGAGAATACCAACTGGTTTCTAAAATTAATGGATGTTATTGGAGGGATTTTTACCCCATTGCTACCGTTATTTGCTGGGTCAGGTGTTTTTAGAGGGTTAGTTTTACTTGCAACACAATTAAACTGGTTATCTACATCTTCTTCTACTTATCATATTTTGACAGTGGCTTCAACGGCTGTCTTTTATTTCTTACCGATAATGCTTGCAGTTACCGCTGCTGAAAAGTTTAAGTGTGATAAATTTGTGGCTGCAGCCATTATGGGTGCTTTAATAATGCCTGAGTTTATGAAACTAATGGGTAGTACAGGTAATGGTACAGTTGTCCATTTCTTTGGTATACCTTTAGTGTTAATGACTTATACTTCAACGGTTGTGCCAGCTATCTTGGCAACTTGGTGTCTATCATACTTGGAAAAATGGCTGAGAAGTTGGATACCGACTAATTTACAGTTATTATTTGTTCCACTAATATCTTTATTTGTTATGGTGCCTTTAACTGCAGGAGTTTTTGGACCGTTTGGCGTATACGTAGGAGAAGGGATTTCAAATGTTATTAATTGGTTAATGAACCTTAACGGTTGGGTTGCAGGAGCCCTGATAGGTGGCGTGTGGAATATTTTTGTTATATTCGGCTTACAGTGGGCAGTTAACCCAGTAATGATTAATAATATTAGCAGCTTAGGTTATGACTATATTGTGCCATTAACATGTGCGGCCAACTTTGGTATGGCAGGAGCAACACTTGGTACTTTTGTCAGAACAAAAGACAAAAAAATGAAGGCTTATTCTATCTCAGCGCTTTTATCAATTTTCTTTGCCGGCATTACAGAACCAGCGATATACGGTATTGGAATCCGTTATAAAAAGCCTTTAGTTGGAGCTGTTGCAGGAGGAGCAGTTGGCGGTGCGATTATTGGTGGAATGAAAGCTAAGGCATTTGCGTTTGTGTTTGGTGGTTTAACTACTTTACCAGCTTTCGTAGGTAAAACTTTTATTCCTTATTGTATAGGATTACTAGCCTGCTTTGTTGTCGGCTGTGTTGTCACAATGGTTTTAGGTATTGACGAGAATAATACCGAACAAGCAGCAGATAAATCTGATTCAGTACAACCTGTTTCAGATGAAAGTATTTTGAGTCCAATTTCGGGAGAGATTGAGGACTTAACCCAAGCTCATGATCCAGCATTTGCTGATGGTTCAATGGGTGACGGCTTTGTTATTGAGCCTAGTTCAGGAGATGTTTATGCACCATTTGATGGTGAAGTTACTATGCTATTTAATACTAAACATGCAATTGGCTTAACTTCAGACAATGGCGTACAAGTAATGATCCATATTGGAATTGATACAGTTAAACTAAATGGCGAATATTTTGAAAGTTTTGTCAAACAAGGAGATAAGATTAAGCAAGGTCAAAAGCTATTACATTTTGACTTAAATGAAATTAAAAAAGCAGGTTATGATTGCTCTACTGTTGTCATCGTTATGAATACTAAAGATTATCAAAGCGTTGAACTACTGAATGCAGGGAAAAATGATCATGGCAGTGCCACTTTGAAAGTTCAAGTTTAGCTTTTATAATTTCTATTATAAGAAAAATATTAATTAATAGACTAATAAATTACAGTTTTGTTAACTTAATTTATTAGTCTTTTTTCTGAAATAAAAAGTTTTTTCACAAAGTAAATTGTTTTGATAGAATGTAAAATAAAAATAACCATTTTTATTTTATGTCACTGCTCTATATGAAATGTTTTTGCTAAATGCTAGTATATTATTAAAGTAACAAACATAGTATTTACTTAAGCAAATCTTGGAGGATATCATGATTATCAGAAATTCAGCATACGGTGAAGAATGGGGGTTATTAGACCCTAAAGTCTTGGAAAGAACTAAAAATAAGCCTCTTCTTTCTGACGAAGAAGCTATGGCAGCAATTGATTTAAGCAATGTTGATTTCCAAAATGCGAGAGATGGCATGGGTTCGCCAAATAAAGATTTGGCTAGTTCATCAATTATTGATAAAAGTATTTTAGTTCAATGTGAAAATAGATATATACCTGCTATAGTTTGCAGGCCTGCTAGTAAAATTCCCACACGCAATGCATGTCTATATTTGCATGGTGGTGGCTTTATCGGTGGTAATAGTTCAACTTTGCTAAATCAATGCCGTTTAATTGCGGAGAAAGCAAATTGCACTGTTATTTCTCTTGATTATCGTTTAGCTCCAGAAACTCCCTTTCCAGGGGCTTTGCATGATTCTTATGAAACAGTGCAATGGATTGTTAATCATCAAAAATATTTAGGTTTTAAAAACTCACAAATCTTTGTTGCAGGTGACAGTGCAGGCGGAAATTTAGCTGTTGGATGTGGATTGCTTGACAAAAATGGTTATATTAAGCAAGTAATATCAATTTATGGAGCTTTAGATCTGCAAAAAGTTTCCCAAACAATTTATCATTGGGATTATTCTTTATATGAAATGAATAAAGAGCAAACAAACTTCATTCATACTAGACTAAATAAAATAATGTATATTGCTAATTTAATGAGACCACTTTATCTTGACCAAAACTTAGTTTCTGATCCATTAGTTAGTCCAGTTTATGCAAATGATTTTAAAAATATGCCGACTGTTACATTAATTGAAGCAGAATTTGACTACTTTTTACCTAGCAATAAATATTTTGCTAATTTACTAAAAAATAAAGGTTTTAAATGTCAAGAAATTTTATACAAAGGCCTTGATCATGGGTTTTTTGATCGTTTAGGCTATTTAAAACAAACGGAAGAAGTCTGTGTAGACATTGCTAACATTATTAAAGGTGAAAAATTGTAAAGTACCCTTTAAGTTAGCAGAAACAAAAAATAGCAAGATTTTCAATTTAGAAAATTTTGCTATTTTAATTAATTCTTCTGGCCTTAAGCTATGCCTAATGCACTTATCAAAATGCAAAAAACAATTAAGCCCAAGATGACAACTGTAAAGTTGACGTGTTTCTTTGCTATCAACCAGTAGCAACCTAAAGTTATCAGTAAAGGAACTAAACCTTTAAGAAGTGAATCCAGAATATTTTGAACGTTGATTACTTGACCTCCGCCAACATGAAAAACTAATTTAGTCTTAAACTGGACTAGGCTGCTCGTCATGCCGCCAAGCATTATTAAACCTAAAGTTCTGGCCGCTTTTGTGAAAATTGTTAATAAACCAGATGAATACATTTCAGTGATATATTCAGAACCTACTGTAAATCCTAGTTTAGTCATTTCCCAGCGGCACCATTGAGCAGGAATATTGTAGATCAATAGGAAGACGAAGGGTGCTAAAACATTGCCTTGCATTCCAAATGTCATTGCGACTCCAGCGGCAATAACTCTTAAAATACCCCAAAATAGTGTGTCACCAATTCCAGACATTGGTCCCATTAAACTGGCTTTAACGGCACTAATTGAAGAAACATCATAATCTTCGTGTTGGGAAGCCTGCTTCTCCATTGATGCAACTAACCCTTGGCAAAAGGTTCCCACATATTGAGTGATATTATAGAAAACAATATGTCTTTTGAGAGCTTGCCGCTTTTCTTCTGAACCATTTTTGTAATAATGATCTATAAAAGGTAATATTGAATATTCAAATCCTGAGCCATATTCATTCGCATATTGTAAAGGGGCACCAATAGTTAATGATCTGAGATACAGCTTGCGGAGTAATTTTTTATCAGTTGGTGAAATTTTAGTGTTTTTAGTTATAGATTCTTGTGTCATGATAGAAAGTCCTCTTCTTCTTGTTGACTGGCTGACTCATTATTGTTTGCAGCAGCTTTTTTGTGTTTAAGGTCAAAAATATCTTTATCATAAAAGGCGAAGACTACAGCAAATACTAAACCAATTATTCCAACAACCAGTAAAGGCAATTTTACATATTCGACTAAAATAAAGCCAAGGAAATACCATACTGCAAGTTTCTTTTCCCAGACCATACTTAAAAGCATTGCAAAACCGGCAGCTGGAAGCAGACCACCTGTTAATCCCAAACCATTTTCAACAAAAGGAGGCAAAGATTTAATAAAAGCAGCAACAGGTTTTACACCAATTACGACAGTTATAAATACTGCAATAAAGAAAACTAATGATCTGGCAAACCATACACCGTAATGAAGCCATACTAATTTTTTTTCGTTAGCTTTATCTGCTGCATCAGTCCAGGAATCTTGAAATAATGAAAATAAAACATAGGTTCCAACTTCAAGCAGACCACCTAATAATCCCATTGGAATTGCCAAGGCAACAGCAGCTTTTGTGTCACCGCCACCGATAATGGCATAAGCAACTGCCAGTACAGTTGCTACAGATGGATTTAGAGAAACAGCACCACCTACATTTACAGCACCGATAAATGTTGCTTCAAGCATTGCACCTAAAACAATTCCTGTCTGTAAATCACCTAAAAGCAGGCCAACTAAGGGTCCTACGACAATAGGTTGATCGGCCATGTTCTGTCCTAACAGCCAGTCACCACCATAGCAAATAAATTCGGTTAGGCCACAAAGAAATGCAGCTAAAATTATATTATTCGACATATTATTACTCCTTTAATAAATTAGAGAATTTGTCTGCCTTGTCTGTAGGTATGACTTGGTGAACAACATTTGCTCCAGCTTTTAACAGTTTTGTTGCTGCTTCTTTATCGGCTGCGGTTAGTAAAATTGAACCGTTAATTTCTGTTTTCAGGCTTTTATCTATTCCATCAAAGCGACCAACGTTAGCAATATTAATTCTTTCGATTTGCTGACCATTCAGACCGGTGAAGATTCTTTCCGCATCTTTTACCTGGTTAACAACTACAAACATTGGAATATTTTGTGCTTTAGGATTTTGAAAAAGTTTTATTGCTCCAGTAATATCTCTAACAAGCACTTTGGCAGTACCTTGTACAGACATTTTTAATGCACTTTGCTGCATTTCATTTTTACTTGCCGCATCGTTAGCTACAACGATGTGAGAAGTTCCTAAGTGTCCGGGCCAAGTAAGTGCCACTTGTCCATGAATTAAACGGTCATCAACTCGCAATTCTTTAATCATAATTCATTACTTCCTCATCAACTTAAAAAATCACTGTCAGTATCATCACTGTTTGTTTTGATTGGCTCAATAATCTGCAATTGCTTTCTGGCTTCTTCAACCAGATTGCTACACTTTTCCTTAGTTAAAGGTTGAGTCTCGAGCACTAATGATAAAACTAAGGGCAGATTAACTCCTGTAATTAACATAAAGTGATATTTTGTGAGCATTAAAGTCATTTTTTGATTAACACTACCACCATAGATATCGGTCAATACTATCAGCTGTTTTTCTTTATCTTGATTTGAGATAATTTCTTCTGCTTCTTTAGTCCAATCGCTTTCGTCTACATATGCGTCAATAAATTTAACATTAGTAGTCAAACCACTGAGAAATTTAGTGCTATTATAGAAGCCTTCTGCAAGAGTACTATGAGTAATAATTAGGAAACTATTCATAACTTATGCCTTGTTAGCTGAGCCGAAAACTTCAATTTTATTTTTAATGTCTTCTTTTACCAATTCCATAATTTTTAAATCAGCATCATATAAGAAAACTTGTTGTTCTTTTTTGCTATCAAGATATTCTCTTAAGCCTTTAGTGGCATTAAATGACATGACGGAATAATAATTAATTTTGCTTATACCATTTTTAATTGAATTTTTGTATTCTTCATCTGTTAATCCAGAACCTCCATGAACAACTAATGGAACTGGAACTGCTTCGGCAATTTCATGTAGTCTGTCAAAATTTAATACAGGTTTTTCCCGATAAATGCCATGAACCGTACCGTATGAAATGGCCATTGCGTCTATTCCAGTTTCTTCATAAAATTGCTTTGCTTCACTTACGGTAGTGTAAGTATCAGTTAAATTATTGTAGTCTGGCTTGCCTTTACCAGCATCTCTGGTCATAACACCAACTTCACCCTCTACACTTGCACCTAAAGCGTGGGCAAAATCTACGATCTCTTTAGTTTTACTAATGTTTTCAGCAAGAGATTTTTGGGAAAAATCTAACATTACAGAACTAAAACCCATTCTTAATGCCTTAATACAAGTTTCCATATCAGTACCATGATCAAGGTGAACAACAACTGGAATACTTGAATTCTCAGCTAAATCTAAAGCTAATTTACCACCTTCTCTTAAAGGTAAATAAGGAAAATGTGATTCAGCAATTTGCAGCACAACGGGTGATTTCTCTTCTTCAGCAGCGGCAATAATTCCTCGAGCCGTATTCATGTCCGCATAATTAAATGCACCTATTGCATATCCTTCTTTTTTTGCTTTTGGTAAAATATCATTTAAAGTTACTAATGTCATTTTTTAACCTCCATTTTGTATTCGCTTACAAGGTTAATATTAAAGTGTTAAATAGCTTTTTCAATAGATGGTAGCTTTATTGAAAAAACGTCAAATATTTGGTGATTAATTTCCAAGTTTTGACACTTTTTAGTCATTTTATTATGGAGGTTAAAGATGAAAGACAGACAGAAATTATTATTAACAATATTAAAGGACAAAAACTTTTTGACGATTAGTGACCTTGCGAAGCATATGCATTACAGTGCCAGTACTATTAGACGAGATTTAAAAGAACTTGAAAATAATGGACTCGTACAAAGAATCCATGGTGGGGCACTGGTTTTAAAACCAAATGAGATTGAAACACCAACAACTATTAAGCAACATATTAATCTAACTGAGAAAAAATACATTGCTGCCTTGGCTTCCGGTTATGTTGAAAACAGGCAAAATATTTTTTTAGATAGCAGTAGTACAGCCAATATATTAGCTAAAAATCTTGCTGCTTTTAGCGACTTAAACATTTCAACTACTAATTTAGAAACGGCGATCTATTTAAATCTACATACACAAAATAAAATTAATGTAATTGGGGGGAGTATGATTGATACGTATTCTAGTAGTATGATTACTGCCAGAAATTTACGTGATCATGTTTTTGATATTTCTTTTATGTCATGTAGAGGATTTAGTCTGGAGTATGGTGTTACTGATAAGGTTGAATCTGAGTCTAGCCTAAAACATACTTTAATTGAATGCAGCAAAAAATTAATTTTATTGGTTGATAGTAATAAGATGGGTCTGGTTTTCCCATATAGAGATTGTAAATTAAGTCAGATTTTTGCAGTAGTAACGGATAAAAAGCCTGCTAAAAAGTACAGTAAGTTATTTGAAAAGAATAATGTTGAATTGGTGTATTAATTCAATAAAAAATACTACCATGGGTTTAAAAATTGACAATGTAAAGTAAATAATAAGAACTAAGCCTTTAAAAAGCAGGTCATTGACCTTACAAAAAAAGAAGATGAATCACATTTTTATGATTCATCTTCTTTTTTCTTTGCTAAATTGACGGATAGAATAAACCAGATGTTTTTGCAAAATAGTAAAGTCTAAAATGAAAACCTAAGATTTTTTAAACTATGGCATAACTTTGGCACATAATGATTGGTTTCTGATCGATTTGAGTTAGTTAATACTATCAAGACTGAGGAAAAATGTATGTATAAAGGACACTGACCGATAACCTCAGTGCACTTTTGTTGATCTGTTAAAAGATCTTTTTCAGAATTATTTATTTAGGTTTTTAACATTTAATTCTACCAGCTAAAATTTAGCAGGAACAATAAGGGGTTCATAATTTTTGCTATTATCTTCTCCACTTAAACTCTTAAGTAAAATTTCTGCAGCACTTGCTCCCATTAGATATGGGTTTTGGGAAATTAATCTTGCTTCGGGTAAAATGGTTTGTACTAATTTGGTATCTGAAAATCCAGTGATCAAGACTTGGTCGCTATTTAAAAAGCCATCGGCAAAAAGCATAGGTAAAAATGCAAGTAGCCAACGTTCTTTGAAACTAAAAATCAAAGTTTTTTTATTTCGAACTTTTTGTTTTAACAGGAAAGATTCAATCTTATTTTTAATCGTCACATAATTATACGACTCTTCGTCAAGCTCAATTAAATGAATTTGATCAGGATTTGCAATAGCACAAACACCACTGTATCTGTCTCTTCTTGTGGAAGCAATTTTGACTTCAGAAGATAAAATTAAGATGTCATCGCAACCTTGTTTTAAAAAATATTTCGTGGCGTCCTTTGAAGCCGTAACATTATTGGAAATAACCTGAGGCCAGCGTTTGGTGGCTAGCCGTCTGTCTAAGATTACTGTGGGAATGTTATGGATAAATTCAGATTGAATGGTTTTTATATTACTACCCAAGGGTTGAAACAGTAGTCCATCAAAGAAACTGCTGCTGACGGTTTTAATTAATTCTCGTTCTCGTTGCTGTTCTGCATTGGTATCTAACAAAAAAGCCTCATAACCTTTAACTCTGAGGATGTTAGATGCTCCTTTAAACAATTCAGTTGAAAAATAATCGTCTATATTGGAAACAACTACCGCAATAGTCTTGCTTTGATTAGTAGCCATTTGACGAGCTGCAAGATTAGGAATGTAATTTAAGTCTTTAATTGCTTGTTCTATTGCCTTAGCTTTTTCTTCGGAAAGTCTACCTTTAGCCTTATTATTTAAATACCTTGATACAGACGCAACGGAAACATGTGCTAATTCAGCTACGTTACGGATTGTTGCTTTTTTCATAATCACTATTCTTTTTGTTAAATGTTTTTAAAACTAGTATATCATTTTAATGCTCTTAAAATGATATATTGCAAAAATCAGTATTAATTTGAAAAGCGCTTGCAAAGACAAACTAAATGTTTTATATTAAGAAGGTAACCGGTTACCTTAAAAAGAAATATGCTGATATTCATTAGATGAAATAATGAGTTAGTAAAGAGGTAAGTGTAATGAGTTCTACAATAATAGCAATTTTGCTATTAATAACTTTTGCTTTATTTATATGGTACATTTTAAAAGGTGGAAACTTGATGATTGGCTTCTTCGTGATGGCAATCTTATGGTGCATCATTGGTTTAGTACCATTTAATGAAGCAATTAATAAAGTTTTTGCGCAGCCAGCGCTCAGCTATGGTCCAACTATTATTTATATTGTATTTGGTTCATGGTTTGGTCGAGTACTGGTAGATAGTGGGATTGCACCTGCAATATCAGAAGCTACTAAGTCAATTGGTAAAAAGAAGCCACTATTAGCAGCAATTTTAGTTGTTTTAGTTACTGCTTTTATTTTTGTAAGTGCATACGGTGTTGGTTCAGTAATAGCAATTGGAGTTATTTTATTACCAATTCTATTATCATTGGGATTGCCTCGAGATGTTGCTTTGGCAGCATTTTCTATGGCTATTGGTGCCCCAATGTATATTAACGTTGTGCTTTATAACCAGATGAAGGCCTTTGTGCCAAAAGCTGCTTATGACAGTAAGTACCTTACTTTTGGTATATGTGCTGCAATAGTACAGCTGCTGGCAATTATTATCTTTTTATTCTTTAATCGTAAAAAGATTGATCCGGCGATGGCAGATAATAATCTTAAATTAATTGGAGCCGAAAATAATGAAAATAGTGTTACTAAAGTTCCTAAAATAGCGTACATTGTTCCTGTTATTCCAGTTGCAATGAATATGGCATTTAAATGGGATGCGGTACCTGCATTAACTTTAGCAAGTATTATTGCTATTTTCTTAACTGGTCAATTTAAAGATTACAAGAAGGGACTTAAGTTTTTAAATGATTCAATTTCTCATGCAATCAGTGATATTGCAGGATTGATCATGTTTTTAATGGCTCTGGAAAGTTTTACTGGCGCTGCAACTATTAATGCTGAAAGATTTCGTCCGATATTGGCAGCTGTTTTGCCTCATGAACACTTAATCCTTTGTCTTGCTTTGGGTATTTTGGCTCCACTCGCTTTATTCCGTGGTCCTTTACACGTTTGGGGTGCCGGAGCAGCCACCGCTGCAGTTTTGTATAGTACTGGATTATTCAGTGATGCCTTCTTATTACCACTCTTATATGTTCCAACTTTGATGGCTGTATCTGTAGATATTACCCAATCTTGGAATGTCTGGGGTTTAGACTATATGAAGGTAAAGTCAAAGGACTTCTTAAAATATGGTGTACCTGTAATGTGGGTAGTTTCAATTATAAATGAAATACTTGTTTATCACTTTTTTGGGTGAGTATGAAAGACAAAGAGAGGAAAGATTATGTCTGAAGTAATTACTATTGGTGAACCACTTGTTATATTGTGTTCAAAAGATCCAGATGTTTCTTTAGTAGACGCTGAAGAATTTCACAAGGTGATGGGTGGTGCTGAACTAAATGTTGCTATTGGCGTGAGAAGGCTGGGACACTCTGTTGAGTATGTTACACGAGTTGGCGAAGATCCTTTTGGCAAGTATGTTCAAAAAACTATTGCTTCTCACAATGTAGGTACTAAGTATGTTAGTTATGATGACAAGTATTTTACAGGTCATCAATTAAAGCAGTTAGTAACACATGGTGATCCTGCGACTTTTAACTACCGGCGTGATTCTGCTGCTTGTCACCTAGAAGCCAGTCAGATTGATAATATTGATTTAAGTGATGTTAAAATTGCCCATATGTCTGGAATTTTTCCTGCAATTTCTGATACTGCAGAAAAAACTTTCCGTGCTTTTTACAAAAAGCTAATTGCTGCAAAAAAACTAATCACGTTTGATCCTAATTTGCGGCCACCTTTATGGAAGAGTAAAGATTATATGATTAAGACAATCAATGAACTGGCGGGCATGGCTGATATTGTCTTGCCGGGTATCAGTGAAGGCAAGACATTAATGGGTTCGGAAGATCCAGAAGAAATAGCTGACTTTTACTTGAAAGGTGAAAGAACTACAACAGTAATGGTTAAACTAGGAGATAAAGGAGTTTTCGTCAAAAATGCTAAAGGTGAAGAATACACTGTTCCTAGTTTTAAACCAGATAAGGTCCTTGATACTGTCGGTGCTGGAGATGGATTTGCTTTAGGTCTGATTACTGCTTTGCTTGAAGGAAAAAGTTTGAAGGCCGGAGCTATTCGCGGTAATGCTGTAGGTTGTCTGCAGGTGCAAACCTTAGGTGATAATGACGGGTATCCTACAAAAGAAGAATTAAAAGAATTTTATCAAAAACAGGGTGTTTCTGAAGATGAAGCTGCAAGTCGCAATTGATCGGGTCTCTTTAGCCGATGCAGTTCAACTGGCACGAAAACTTGATGGTATTGCTGATATTGTAGAATTTGGTACTTCAATAATAAAAGATTATGGCTTTTATGAAATTCAAGCTGCAAATGTCAATTTAAAACACAGTTTGCTTTTATTGGATACTAAAACTAATGATGAGGGCCAATACGAATTTGAACAAGGATTTAAAACCGGTGCAGATATTCTAACAGTAATGGGAACGGCTGGTCAGGAAACTCTTGCCGGCGTTTATCAAATTGCAGAGCAAAAAAACAAGAAAGTACTTATTGACTTAATGGGAATGAGCAATAAAGCCATTTTAGAGATTGCCAAATTTCCGAATGCAATTTATAACTTGCATAATTCTCATGATGCTGGCAAAAACACGGATTTGACTAATCTAGTCTCTGATTTCAGGAAGAATTTTCCCGCAATTAAAAATATAGCAGTTGCTGGTAGTATTGATTTAGAGCAGGCAAAAAAATTAGCTGTGCAAAACGAGGTACAAGAGGTTATTGTAGGAAGTAAAATTGTTCATTCTAATGACCCTGTTAATGAGGCCAGCAAGTTTAAGGAGATTATTAATTTATGTTAGATTCTAAACATTTAATTAAACCTGTTTTAGCAGAAATAAATACAGTTTTAGATAAAGTAAGCGAAGCAGAAATTGATCAGGCTGCAACGTTAATTACTAAGGATAAAAGAATATTTGTTTTAGGCTCAGGCCGCTCTGGGTTTATGGCTAAAAGTTTTGCTATGAGGTTAATGCATATTGGCTACCAGGTTTATGTTATTGGAGAGACAATTACACCTTCAATTCAGCCAAACGATGTTTTAGTTTCTGTGTCAGGTTCTGGTAAAACCAGCAGTGTGCTGGAATTGACAGAAAAAGCTGCTGAATCTGGAGTTGAAGTAATTGCAGTATCGAGCAACTCCAATTCACCTTTGGTCAAATTGGCGAACCGCGTGATAATAGTACCTGGGGCAACGAAAAATGGGGATGGAGTTAAATCTATTCAACTTTTAAGTTCTCTGTTTGATCAAAGTGTGCACATTGTGCTAGATATTCTTTGTTTCAAGTTGAGCATCAGGGATGAAGTTTCTAATGGTGCTGCTAAAAAGCAGCACAGTAATATGGAATGATAGGAGAGTTAATATGCTTTTAAAATATGAATCGATAAAGAGAATTCAGAAAGCTGGAGTTGTAGCAGTAGTTAGAGGGAATAATGAAGAAAATTCCTACCAAACTGCCAAAGCATGTATAAAAGGACATGTCACTGCTATCGAATTAGCATTTACTTCACCCAGTGCAGATATAACTATCAAAAGATTAACAGAAGAATACGGCAGTGACAAAGATGTGATTATTGGTGCAGGTACGGTGCTGGATCCAGCAACAGCAAGGCTGGCTATTATAGCGGGAGCTAAATTTGTAGTTAGTCCATCTTTTAATAAAGATACGGCCAAGCTTTGTAATTTATACCAGATTCCTTATATTCCAGGGTGTTTTACTTCGACTGAAATTCAAGATGCGCTAACGTATGGTGCCGATGTAATTAAAGTTTTCCCTGGTTCAGTTGCTGGCAAAACAATGATCAATGAAATTCATGGACCGTTTCCAAACGTAAATGTTATGCCAACAGGTGGTGTTTCATTAGAAAACATGAACGAATGGTTTGAAAAGGGAGCTTTCGTTATTGGAGTAGGCGGTAGTTTAGTCGGACCGGGTAAAAAGAATGATTACGAAGCTGTTACTGAAAATGCTAGAAAATTTAATGAGAAATATATCAATTTTAGAACAAATAGGAGCAAATCATGACTTTAATAATAAATACATTGGTTTATGAAAAAGAAATTCAAAGTGGTATTAGCCAACTGGATTTAGTGGATAGAATTGCTGATTTAGCTGCAGATGGAATTGAAATTAGACGTGAGTATTTCAAAGATGTAGATGCAGAAATCAAAGAGCTGGCACCAGCTGTTAGAGAAAAGGGTTTATTGCTAAACTATAGTGTGCCTGATAATATTTTTGATGAAAACGGTAATTTTAATCAGAATTTAAATAAGTATTATAAAGAAGCCCAAGAGCTTGGTGCACAGAAAATCAAGTTTAGTACCGGTAATTTCTATAAATACCATGGTGATTTAGCAGAAGATCTTTCAAATTTACCTTTAGCAACTATTCAAACAACTATTGAGAACGATCAAACTCCAATAAGTGGTAACCCAGATACAGTATTTGATTTTCTGACAGCCGTCAGAAAAGCCGGTTTCAATTCAATTTTTGCTACATTTGACTTAGGAAATCTTGCTTTTACAGGTTTTGATCCAAATTTAGCCGCAAAGAAGCTTGCACCTTTTGTAGCGTACATTCACTTGAAGAATCCTATGCTTAATGCAAAGGGCAAAATGCAAAACACTGAGTCATTAGACCTTGGGATGTTCAATTGGAAAGCAGTAGTAAGATACCTGCCTAAAGATGCACAATTTGCATTTGAATTTGCAATGCCAGATGATGAAGTTATTGGCAAGGAAATGGAAAAGTTTCATGACTATTTCAATGGTAAAAGATAACTTTTAAGAATTTTGGATATTAATTTAGCTGATTTCCTCACAAAAAACTTATACAGACTTTAAGCGCTTAAATAATCGTTAGTTAGAAACTTGAAAAAAACAAAAAAATTTAATTGGTAAATCGTCGTTTTAATGTGAAACAAGATTTACCCTTTTTATTTGGCTAATAAAAAAAGGTAAATTAGTTTTATATGCATCTTTACAGGTTTAAATAAAAAACCTAATAATCTTTATATTTTTAATGATGCTCAAAGAATAAAATTCTATGAGCATTTTTGTTGTTCAATTCTTTGCACCAACAGTGTTGAATTAATTTGGAGTTCTTTTTATAATACCGCTTTCATATAATTTAAATATAGAAAGGAGCAAGCAAAATGACTCTAATTTCTAGGCAAATTAACATTGCAACAAACTTATTAAATAACCCGCAGACTTATAAAGTTAAGGATTTATCTGCTAGATATAAAGTTTCAATTAGAACTTTAAGAAGTGATCTCAAAAAAATAGCAGAATGGATAAATAAGCAACCTGGTTGTAAGTATAATTCAAAGCCTGGTAAGGGAATATGGATAAGTTTTGCTAGTGATTTTGATCAAAAAAATGCAATTAACTCATTACAATCTTTTTCAAGCGAAGAAGTAATTTCGCAGTATTTAAGTCCAACTCAAAGAAAATGGAAAATTTTGACCAGTTTGATTTTTGCTGATGGATTTATAACCGGCAAAAAAATGACTAAAATGCTTGACGTTTCTGCAAATACTTTTTTAGCAGACATAAATAATGCCAAGTCAGAAGCTAAAAGATTCAATTTGCTTTTAGAAGGGAAAAATTATTATGGCTACTACTTAACTGGAGATGAAATTAATATTCGTGCGCTAATGGAATATATCTTGCAAAAGCAAATAGATAGATATTCATTTGGTGCCAACAATTTGATTGATTTGATTTCTAAAATAAGTACAAGTTCAGCTGGTAACACGAATTTACCTAAAAACATAAATAAGTTAATCAATTATGTTTCTTTAATATTATGTGACATTTTAAATCTAAAAAAGGCTTTTAATACTGGCATGGATTTGAGCATTGCTAAGTCAATGATTAATCGGTTAACGATAATTATTTTAGAAAATCATCGTCATCGATTTTTAAATCTTTCTGGTTATGGTAAAAGACTTAATCAGACTCAAAAGCATTATGCCCAGATCTACAAATTTGTAAGTGAAATTTTTGATATTAGACCAACAAAAGATGAAGAAAAGTACTTTATTTTTGGAGTAAAAGTGTTGGAAAAAGATGTGGAAACTAATAAGGCTGTCAAGGAGATTATTTCCTATGTTTCACAAAAAATGGTTTTGCCTTTGGAGAATGATTTACAGTTACAAGACTCATTAACTCAGCATTTGATAAGTGAATTGAATAGTAATTTTCAGCATTTTAATGACTATACTCCTTTTACAGCAGAGGTTAAAAGTCGGTTTGGCACTTTGTTTGAAACTGTTAAAGCTGCATTGGACAAATATATTTCTAAAAGCCCACTAATTAATAGTGATACTTTTGTGACTTTAGTTTCTCTTCATTTCTTGGTTTCAATTAGTGATTTGCAAAAAGTACCACAAGTCAGTGCACTTTATGTTTGTTCAACCGGTCTAGGAGCAACGAAACTTTTAAAAAAAGTAATTCAAAGCAGAATTCCGTACATTACAAGTGCCGGCTTTGCTTCAGCGATTAATTACCGCACAAAAATATATGAAACAAAGCCTGATCTCGTAATTAGTATTTTCCCTTTGAAAAAAATAGCGTCAACTAAAATCATACAGGTTAATCCGATCCCTAATGAGCAGGATATGTTGAAAGTTGAACGGGAAGTTTCTTTCTTACTCAAACAAAATGCTGTTAAAAATGACAATGATTTGAGGAATGTTATTAAGGAAGAACAAAGTATTAATAATGTAGAGAAAATACTTTCTTTAAGTATAGAAGCCTATATCAATGTCAGTGAATATTTAGGAGATCGCATCAGTAAAAAATATGAAAAAGCATTTATGATTCATGTGCAATTAGCAACGGAACGGATTTACTTTGATAAGCAGTATGATTCTAAACCAACTGATAAACAATTAAATAAATTTCCCAAAACTGACATTAGCCGACTGCGCACAATTTACTTAGATTTGGGCTTACACATTAATATTAATGAAATAATAGCAATTTTACGTTATACGTTGTTGAGATAAAGAAACGGTAATTTAGATGAAAGTAGAGTTATATAAAGAATTCCAAAAATATATTGCAAAAAGTAATTATAAAGATGAATTAAGGCGGGTAATGGTATATGTAGTTTCTTTAATACATCAAAATAAGCTGCATCCGAGCGACATAGAAACTCAAATTTTAGGTAATCATTTATCTGAAATGGTTAATAGAGCAAAGAATGGAAAAAAATTAGAAAAAGTAGATAAGAAAATTTTTGCTAAGGTTTCACAGCAATCGTTAGAAATGTCTCAGCAAGTTGTGGATTTTATTGATAATAACATCGGCAAAATAGCTGAATCAGAAAAGTATGTTTTGTCAATTCACTTTGAGAATATGAAGTTAGATTAAAGGAGAAATTAATATGTTGAAAATTGTAGTTGCTGACCGAATGGGAAAAGGAAGTAATGTTGCTAAAGGCATTGAAAAAGCGGGCGCCAAGGCTATTTTAATTCCTGGGATTGGTGCAGACATGAAATTAGGGGATGTAATGAATAAAGAAAAAGCTGATTTCGGTATTTCTTTTTGTGGTAGTGGTGGAGCTGGTGCTTTGATTGCCAATAATAAATACGGCTATCCAGAAAGACATGGCATGAGATCAATTACTCAAGGGGTTACTGCTATTAATGATGGTAAAAAAGTTCTGGGTTTTGGCTTTATGGATAAAGAAGAGTTAGGAGAAAAACTTGTTGAAGCAATCAATAAAAAGTATCCCAACAAGTTTTAGGTGTTCAGATGAAAAATGTAATTCAAGCAGAAGATAGAAACATTTTAGTGAAAGGAAAAGCAAAGAATAAGAAAGAGGCATTTGCCAATGCAATAAACCAAGTAGCAAGAAATTTAGGCGCAAAAGAAGATAATTTGATTTTTAAGATAGAACCAAAATCTTTTGAAGTGGAAGAACTTAAGGAAATAGATGAAAAAGAACATTTTTTATTTTTCTTTTTCCCAAGAATACGCAAGTCTTATGAGGTTCAACTTAGAGTTTTGGTTCATGTAGAGTACGTTTGCGTTAATGAAATAGATTGTCAGAAAGTAGCAACTACTGACAACCCACTTTTTAACAGAGCAACTAAAGGAGTATAAAAATGCATATTTTGATAATTTTAATTGAATCCTTAATTATTGGTACTCTTGTTGGTTTAGCGGTTGGAATAGGAGCAGCTAGAATGTTTAATGCTCCAACTGTCCAGGCTTTAGGAGCATTCAGAACATTAGGCGAAATGAATGCCAGTGAAGGAGATCCTGCATCACACTTTTCGTTTGGATTGGGTTTCTTCTTTAATGCCTGGGCTTCCACTGTGGCAGCAGGATCTTTTACACAGGATGTTACTCACAGGGTAATACCAAATTGGGCCGCTGCACTTTTAATGTTGAAAAACCACGATGAAAAAGAGATGCATGATGCCAAAAAAATGGGTATAGCCGGTGCAATAGTGGGAGCTTTAATTGTTGCTTTTCTTAACTTAACGAGTTCTGCTTTGCCACAATCCCTTCAAATTACAGCGGTAAAAGTTTTAGTTCCGGCTGCTACATTATTAATTAACACTGTTATGCCTGTTATCTTTTGGCTGGCAGCAATTGATGGCGGAAAAAGATCTGGAATTTTCGGAACAGTCTTTGGTGGCATTGCTCAGCTGATTATGGGCAATGCTGTTCCAGGAGTAGTTTTGGGAATTTTAGTCGGTAAAGGAGTGGATGAAAGTGGTTGGAATAAGATTACTAAAATTATTCTAATTACTACAATTGTCTTATTTATTTTGAGTGCATTTTTCAGAGGAATAGATCTGACACTGTTTAAGCAACTGAATATGGGAGTTCCTGCTTGGTTAAAACAAATTCACTCAGTTTTTGGTGGCTAAAACCTAGTTGAAAAGAGGCAAAGACATGGATAAAAGTGATGAAACTTTAGAAGAAAAAGAATTAGATTTAAAGAATACTAAAAGTTTTTGGTATGCCGATTGGAGTTTCCCAATTATTGTTGGCTTGATGTCGGCTGGGGTATTTGCTGGAACTTCAATGTATTTTAACTATGGTACTGGTGCATTTAATGAAGTTGCATTTGTTGCCATGTTGAAGGCAGGTATGACTGGTGGCTCGTATGGTGCTTGTGCAGCGTTTGGAGCTAGCTTTCTTTTTGCCAGAGTTTTAGAAGGATCGTTAGATGGAATCTTAGATTTAGGTGGCTCAATTTTAACTGGTGTTGGTTTAGGTATTCCTGCTATATTACTCAGCATGAACATTAAAGAACCAATTAAGAGCTTTCCGCTGGCTCTATTGACCGGTGCTATCATCGGAATTTTGATCGGTCTTGTTATTTATGCTATTAGACATTTTACTTTAAAACAATCTAACTCAACTTTTGGTGCTGATATTATGATGGGCGCAGGTAACGATACAGGCAGATTTTTAGGCCCATTAATCATAATTTCTGCCTGTCAAGCATCAATTCCTATTGGCTTAGGTGCAATTATTGGTGCGGTAATATTTTATGCTTGGAAGAAACCGATCACTGGTGGCGCAATTATTGGAGCTATGATTGCTGGTTTGTTCTTCCCTGTGAAAGTTTAGTTGAGGTAAAAGATGATAGATTTATATTTGAAAAATGGTAAAAGGGTTACAGACGGTTCTCCAATCGAAATTGGCGTTTTAGGTAAAAAAATTGTTGCTGTCGGTCATTGTCTGGATGGAATCGAAGCTGGTAAAGTAATTGATCTTCAAGGAAAGTATGTTTCGGCTGGATGGATTGATGATCATGTTCATTGTTACGAAAAATTGACCCTTTATTATGATGATCCTGATGAAGACGGTTATAAATCTGGTGTTACTACCGTAATTGATGCCGGTTCTACTGGAGCAGAGAACATTGGTGATTTTTATGATATAACCAGAAATAAAATTACCAATGTTTATGCAATGATTAACGTTGGTCAAACAGGAATACTGGCACAAAATGAGTTGGGCGACATTAATACTGTTCAAAAAGATCCTCTGATGGAATCTATTCAAAAATATCGTGATTTCATTGTCGGTATCAAAGTTAGAGAAAGTCATTCTGTAGTTATCGATAATGGTGTAGTGCCTTTGCAGAAAGCTAAAGCATTTCAAAAAAGCTTAGGTGGCAATTTCCCGATTATGGTACATGTTGGCGCAAACCCACCACAATTAAAAGATGTTTTAGACTTAATGGATGATAACGATATTTTGACCCATGGATATAACGGTAAACCAAATGGCATGCTTGATGAATCAGACAACATTCGTCAATTTGTCTGGGAAGCCTATCGCAGAGGTGTAACTTTTGATGTTGGACATGGTACAGACAGCTTTAACTTCCATACTTTTGATATTGCAAATGCTGCCGGTTTAATTCCATATTCTATTAGTACTGATATATATAACCGCAATCGTGTAAATGGTCCTGTGTATAACATGGCTACAACTTTGGACAAGTTTTTAATGTATGGCTATTCGCTTAGCGATGTGATTAGTAAGGTAACTGTAGCTCCGGCAGATAATTTTAACTTGATTAACAAAGGTCATTTGAAGCCGGGATATGACGCTGATCTGACTATTTTTGAATTAGAAGAAAATAAAGAGGTTACACTTACAGATTCAAATCATAATCAGCGTCAATTTAATGAACATATTTGTCCTAAAATGGTTGTCGTTATGGGTAAAGCTTATCAGATTGGAGAATAAAATGGATTATTATCAGAAATTGAACTTAAAGCATGTAATAAATGCCAGCGGTAAGATGACAATTTTGGGTGTTTCAAAAACAAGTAATGCAGGAATTGAAGCCCAAGAATTTGGCGACAAACATTTTTTTGAAATGTCAGATTTAGTCAAAAAAAGCGGGAAGTATGTGGCTGAATTAATAGGAGCTGAAGATGCAGTCATTGTGAACTCAGCGTCTGCCGGGATTGCTTTAGCAGTTGCAGGAGTTATTGGTCAGGGAAGTCAATATCATGTTTATCATCCGTATTCAACTAGGTTTAAAGCCAGGAATATTGTCATACCCAAAGGACAAAATGTAGATTATGGTGCTCCAGAAGAAGAAATGATTACTTTGGGTGGAGGCAATGTAGTTGAAGCTGGCTACGCTAATATGTGCTCACCAGAACATGTGGAAATGATGATTGATGAAGATACTGCAGCTATTTTCTATGTGAAAAGTCATCACGCAGTACAAAAGAGCATGCTTACAGTTAAACAGGCAGTTGAAATTGCTCATAAACATAACTTGCCTTTAATTTTAGATGCTGCAGCAGAAGAAGATCTAAAAAAATATCTGGCTTTAAACGTAGATATTATTCTTTTTAGTGGTGCAAAAGCAATTGAAGGTCCAGCTTCAGGCTTGGTATTTGGTAATAAAGCAAAATACATCGATTGGATTCGTATGCAAAGTTCAGGAATCGGTAGAGCGATGAAAATTGGTAAAGATAATCTTTTGGGTTTGGTAGGAGCAATTGAAGAATATGTCAGCGCAGGTCCAGAGGATGGCACACACATGCGTAAGCGACTCGCACCATTTTTACAAAATCTGAACACAATTCCTGGGCTTACAGTCAAAGAAGCACAAGATCAAGCAGGACGAGAAATCTATCGTGCCGATATTAAAATGAATGCTGATGCATCGAAGAGTGCATTTCAAGTAATTAAGGAATTAAAAAACAATGATCCTGCTATCTATACTCGAGAATATCGTGCTAATGAAGGAATAATTGAGTTTGATATCAGAGCACTCGATGCAGAAGAAATGAATTTAATAGTTGAAAGATTAAAGGAGATTATGAAATAAATGGAATTAGTACCAAATTATTATAAAGGAAGAGTAGCGTTAAATGTTTTAGCCGGAAGTGTTGACAATGCTAAGGAGATATATGAAGCTGCTGATGGTCATGTTGTTTGCGGCGTCTTAACTAAAAACTATCCTGATAATGACAGCTGTATTGCTGATTTGAAAAAGTATCAAAGTGCCGTCAATAATGCTATTTCAGTTGGATTAGGTGCAGGTGATCCTAATCAAAGTAAGATGGTTAGTGAAGTATCGCAAGTAATCCAACCGCAACATGTCAATCAAGTTTTTACAGGGGTTGGCTATTCTCGGGCCTTATTAGGACAAGACCAAACTATTATTAATGGTTTAGTTTCACCAACAGGTAAGGTTGGTTATGTCAATATTGCAACAGGTCCTCTAAGTTCTAAAGAAATGGCAACAGAAGTTCCTGTTACTACTGCTATTGCATTGCTGAAGGATATGGGTGGCAGTTCATTTAAGTTCTTTCCAATGAAAGGTTTAGCACACAAGGCGGAATACAAATATATTGCTAAAGCTTGTGCCGCAAATGATTTTAGCCTTGAGCCAACAGGTGGCATAGATTTGGAAAACTTTGAGGCTATTTTAGATATTGCTTTAGAAGCCGGAGTAACTAGAATATTGCCACATGTATACTCATCAATTATTGACAAAGATACCGGACTTACTAAGCCAGATGATGTAGCAAAATTGTTTGAAATTGTTAAAAGAAAACTTGCATAAAAGTAGGCACTAAGATGAAGCGAAAACTAGGAATATCGATATACCCAGATCATAGCGATTTCGCCAGTGATAAGGCCTATATCAAAAAAGCAAGTGAATTTGGATTTTCCAGAATTTTTATGAGTTTGCTTGAAATTACCGGCGAGAAGAAAGAAGTAATTGCTAAATATCAAAAGTTAACTAAGTTGGCAAAGGAACTTAATTATGAAGTGATTTTGGATGTTTCGCCAACAATATTTAACCTTTTGGGAATCTCATATGATGACCTTTCATTTTTTGTAGAACTTGGTGTAGATGGTTTACGTCTAGATGACGGATTTGATGGCAAAAAAGAGGCATTACTTAGTTATAATCCGCAAGGTTTAATCATTGAATTAAACATGAGTAATGATGTTGCTTATGTGGATAATATTCTGACTTATCAAGCTAATAAACCTTTTATTTATGGCTGTCACAATTTTTATCCTCAAAAAGGAACAGGTCTACCTTATGATTTCTTTGTGAAATGTAGTCAGCGTTTTAAAAGAAATAATCTCCATACAGCTGCTTTTATCAGTTCTCAATCAGGAAAAATTGGCCCCTGGAGCGTAAATGATGGTTTGCCAACTTTGGAAGAAGATCGTAATTTGCCTATTGAAGTGCAAGCTAAAAAATGTTTGCAACCGGACTCATTGACGATGTAATTATCGGTAATTCCTATGCTAGTGACGAAGAATTAAAAAAACTTAGTTTAATAGATCGCTATCAAGTGGAATTAAAAATTGATTTTGTTTCAGATATAAATAAGGTTGAACATGACATCGTTCTTAAAAATCAACATGTTAGACGAGGGGATATTAATGAACAGGTAATCAGGTCAACAGAAGTTAGAAAAAAGTATCATAGTTTTTCCAATTCGCCCCATGACAATGAAATTGAGTTTCAAAAAGGGGATGTAGTCATAGGCAATAATGGGTTTGGAAAGTATAAGAATGAGCTACAGATTGTATTAAAGCCACATAAAGATAATCGTAAAAATCTCGTTGGACATATCAATACCGATGAACTTTTACTATTACCATTTATTAAGTCTTGGTCAAAATTTAAGTTTGTCTGTTAAAAATTCTATAACTAAAAAATAAATATGAGGTGAAAATAAATGAATAATTTTGTCAATTTTTTGGAAGCAAAAATTCTGCCTGTAGCTAATAAAATGGGTCAGCAAAGACATATGACAGCTATTCGTAAAGGTATTATTGCTACCTTACCACTAACTATTGTTGGCTCTTTCTTTACCATTCTGAGTAATATGCCCATACCGGCAGTCGCTAATTTCTTAGCACCTTATCAGGCAATTCTAGATATTCCCTTTCGCTTTACGGTAGGAATTCTGTCATTGTATGCTACTTTTGGTATAGCTTCTGCTCTTGCTGAAAGTTATAAGATGGATACTTTGTCTAGTGGCATATTAGCTGTGCTTGCCTTTTTAGTGGCGACAGTGCAGCCGGTTAAAGTGAATGCAGATGTTAAAAACGTGATTACGGCAGGACGCTACATTAATATAGCCAATTTAAGTGCATCTTCGTTATTTGCAGCGATTGCAACAGCCTTGATTTCTGTCGAAATTTACCACTTTTTAGAAAAGAAAAACATTACAATTAAAATGCCCCAGGGTGTCCCACCTGAGGTTTCCAATTCTTTTGTAGCTCTTTTTCCAGCAGCGGTCATTTTAATATTATTTTGGGTTGTAAGAGATATATTTAATTTCAATATCGCTACTTTTATTTCTAATATTTTAATGCCGTTAAAAGGATTTTTAGTTGGCAACAGCTTGGCCGGTGGCCTGACTACTGTATTCTTTATATGTGGCTTCTGGACACTTGGTATTCATGGGGCAGCTATTATGGATCCAATTGTCAGACCATTTTGGGAAATGTCAATTGCTACCAATATGAATCAATTTCATGCTGGTGTAGCAGCAACTCACTTATCCACAATTTTTACTGAACAATTTTTACAGTGGTTTGTTTGGATTGGTGGAGCTGGTGGGACACTTGCCTTAGTAGTACTTTTTATGTTTTCTAAATCGAAGTACTTAAAAGATTTAGGTAAGTTATCTATTTTACCTGGTTTATTCAATATTAACGAGCCAATTATATTTGGTGCCCCAATTGTGTTAAATCCGATTCTTGGTATTCCATTTATTTTGGCTCCACTCGTAACAACTACCATTTCTTATTTTGCAACTACTTCTCACTTGGTACCAATGATGATGGTCAGATTACCATTTACTATTCCCGCACCAATTGCAGCAATCATGAGTACAAATTGGAGTTGGAATGCTTTGATACTGTCAGTGGTTAACTTTATTATCTACATCATCATCTACTATCCATTTTTCAAAGTGTTTGAAAAACAGCAATTGGAAAAAGAGAATGATGCTTTGCAAAGCTAATTAACTAAGGTTAAGTGAAATAATAATGATATATATAATTTTATTAGCTGTATATTTTATAGCTTGTCAGGTAGTAGTTTTTAAGGTTGATCGCGTCAGAAAATTCATTAACGAATATAGCGCAGGAAAGATAGTTTTATATGGCATAATTGCTATCGGCCTGGGGACAATTTTATGCATGACTTTAAAAGTAAGCTGGATATTAATTGCTTTAATTACTGTTTTTGAATGTTCAATTATTTCAGAAAAATATCGACTTGTTTTCAAAGACATGGAAAAGGGGAGAAAAATATAGAATAATAAAACTATACATTATATCAAAATAAATAATTTAAGGACTAATATCTAATGCTTTAGATAATTAGTCCTTTTTATTAAATTAATAATGTTACCTTATGTTAATAAAGTAGCGACATTTAAGGTTATAAATTACAGCTTCTTACAAAAATTTTGTCACAGACAGTTTTTTTCCCAACATTTCAATATAAATTGTTGGTTGTTTATCTTTTCTACATCAATATAATTAAAACAACTTAAATTGAAAGAAGAGAAATTCATGACTGGAAAAAAAGCTAATTTGATTTTTGGAACTCTTTTGACTGGAACAATTGTCACATCGTTTCTTCAAACTTCTTTAACAACGGCCTTGCCACAAATTATGCATGAGTTATCCTTGACCGCACTAACTGCCCAGTGGTTAACTAGTGCTTTTAGTTTAGCTATGGCAGTTATGATTCCAATATCAGCATATTTGATTAAACGCTTTACTACTAGGCAAATATTTTTATCGTCAATGCTATTATTTACATTCGGCACATTGCTTTGTTGTTGGGGAAGCAATTTTCTAATTATACTAATAGGTCGTATATTTCAAGCTTTGGGTAGCGGCATTATTTTACCATTAACTCAAGTAGTAATTATGATTCTTTATCCGGTTAATAAACAGGGAATGGTCATGGGAATATTGGGATTGGCATCAGGAGCAGCACCTGTGATAGCACCAACTTTAACAGGCTTCCTTATTGAAATATGGGGTTGGCGTAGTGTTTTCTTTATTTCAGCTGTTGCATCACTTTTTATTATAATTTTAGCAATCTTTAGCGTTGAAAATGTTTCACCAGTTGCAAAAAATCATCTAGATTACTTTTCTCTATTATTAAGTACTGGTGGCTTGAGCAGTATGTTGATAGGACTAAGCAATATTACTACTAGATTATTTACAAGCTTAATCTTGATGGTTATTGGAACAGTATTAATAATTATTTTTTGTAAAAGACAGTTACAAGATGATGAACCATTACTAAATCTAAGAATTTTTAAGAATTCAAAATTTCGTTTGGCTGTATTAATCAGTATGCTTCTTTATGCAATAATGATGGGTAGTTCAACTATTTACCCTATTTTAATTCAAACTGTAATGAAAAAATCAGCCCTTATTTCAGCATTTATAATGTTACCCGGATCGTTAACTATGGCTATAATTAATCCTTTTACAGGGATGTTTTATGACAGATTTGGAATAACTAAATTGGCAATTTCAGGAAGCTTGTTATTAGTAATTAGTTGCTTGGGAGTAACATTTATCAATTCTCCAAAAGAAATAATTTTGTTAGGAGCTCTTTATCTTCTCCGTTTATTAGGGGTTGGCTGTTTGATGATGCCAATTGTAACTTGGGGAATGCAAAGTTTGCCCAAAAATGAAGCAGCAAATGGTACAGCTCTTCTAACTTGTTTAAGAACATTAAGCGGTGCTATAGGAACTTCTTTATTTATGGAAGCTATGACTAGCGCAACCCACTTTATTGATACCAAGGTGACGGCAAATTATATAGGAATTCAATTCACATTCGGTATGATGACATTTTTGGCTTTAGTTCAATTATTGATAAGCGTATATAAAGTTAAAAAGCTTTAACAAATAGATTTTTATATGCCATAATCATTTCTATGAATAAAAAAAGAAATCGTACCGTATCACGTAAAAAAATTCAAAATGCCGTCGTTGAACTTTTAAAGAATAGTAATTTAGAAAATTTAAAAGTCACTAAAATTTGTCAAAAGGCACAAATTAACAGGTCAACTTTTTATGATAATTACACAGATATTTATGATATGGCAGACAAATTAAGAAAATATCTTGTTGATGAATACGCACTAACGCAAAATAATTCTAAAAAACCATGTTTTTCAAAATTATTACAACATGTTAAAGATAACCAAGATTTATATCGTTTATTTTTTAAACTAAATTTACAAGATGGTGTTGCTGAAAAGTTTATAGATAGTCATGAAGAAAAAGATCATTATGATGAAGTATTTTTTCGCAATGGTATAGTGGCTATAATTACAGAGTGGCTAAAAAATAATTGTTCTGAGTCAATAGATAACATTGTCAAAGTAATTGATGCTCATCAAAATTGTTTGAAGAATAAAAAAACAATCTGAATTTCAGATTGTTTTTCTGTTTTAAGCCAGTAAAATAGCATCGTCTTCAAGCCCCGAACCAACGTGCTTTTGGAATAGTTCCATTAGTTTAGGCACCGTCAAGTTTTGTTTATCTTCACCGGCCAAATCAATTGCCACACGACCTTGATGCAACATAATCAATCGATTACCGTATCGTATAGCATCTTCCATGTTGTGGGTAACCATAAAAGCCGTTAAATGCTGTTCAGATATTAACTTTTCAGTTAATTGCATGACTGTAATCGAGGTTTGCGGATCAAGAGCAGCAGTATGTTCATCCAGTAAAATCAAGTCTGGTCTCTGCAAAGTCGCCATTAGAAGCGTAATGGCTTGTCTTTGACCACCGGAAAGAAGTCCAATTTCAGTTTCCAAACGGTTTTCCAAATTTAAGTTAAGTTGTGCCAGCTGCTTTTTGAAAAATTTTCTATCCTGTTTTTTAACGCCGGGACGAAAACCGCGTCGTTGGCCTCGTTTCATCGCTAAAGCCAAATTTTCTTCAACTGTTAATCTGACCGCTGTTCCCATTTTAGGATCTTGAAATACGCGACTAATATTTTTTGCTCGTTTAGTAACAGGCATTTTTGTAATATCGGTACCTTTTAAAATAATCTGACCCTCTTGAATAGGCAACGTACCAGCAATACTATTGAGCAGGGTAGACTTACCGGCTCCGTTACTACCAATGATAGTCACAAAATCGCCGGCTTCTAAACTAAGGTCAATTCCACGTAAAACACGGTTTTCATTAACAGTTCCTTGTTCAAAAGTTTGATGTAAATTTTTAATCTTTAGTACTTCTGGCATTTGGTTTTCCTCCTTTAAGATTGCGTGGTAAGTGGAAATTCGGCAAAGTTAAGCACACAACTAAGACTAAAGCTGAGGTTAATTTAGCATCAGACGGTTCGACATTCATCTGGAATACCAAAGCTAAAATCAGTCTGTAAATGATGGCACCTACTACTAAAGTAAGTAAACGACCACCAATTGGCAAATTCCTGATAAGTACTTCTGCAATAATAATTGAAGCTAATCCAATAACCAGAGTACCAACACCAGAGTTAAGATCGGCAAAGCCGTTATTTTGTGCTAAAAGTCCACCTGACAGGGCAATGCATCCGTTAGAAATCATATAGCCTAAAATTTTCATTCCTTGAGTTTTGATACCATTTGCGGCACTCATTTGAGGATTGTCGCCCGTAGCTCTCATAGCTAGGCCAATTTCAGTTTTGAAAAAAACAACTAATAATAGTATAACCAAAAGTGCAATTATCAATCCCATCGCAATTACTGCATTGTTACGACTTAATCCCCAATTTTGCGCAATTGTAAAAACTGTATCTTTGCCCAACAATGAAACATTAGCAGCGTTTTGCATTACTCTGGAAGTAATGGAGTACAGTCCAGTCATTGTAATAATTCCTGCTAGTAAGGAAGGAATACGCAATTTGGTGTTCAAAATACCAGTAACTAAGCCAGCAATCAAACCGCCAACAAATGCGGCAATTGTTGCTAAAACAGGATTAATTCCCTTAATAATACACATCGTTGCAACGGCTCCCCCTAACGGAAAGCTGCCTTCAGCTGTCATGTCGGCTAGATCTAATATCCGAAAAGTTAAGTAAACACCGATTGCCATTAATGACCAAAGTAATCCTTGAGAAGTAGATGAAAGTAATAACTCCCAAAATGTATTCAACATAACTATTGATTCACGCTGCCTTTCTTTAATTTACTTAGGTGCTTTAATTGAAGCAGGATCAATTCCAAGTGCCTTTGCCATTTTCTTGTTAACCACCAATTTCAAATCAGTTGCCCTTTCAACAGGCATATCTTTAGGTTTAGCTTTACCGTCTAAAATTTTAGCAGCCATTTTACCGGTTTGTTTACCAAGCGCCTCATAATCTATTCCAATTGAAGCCAAGCCACCAGTTTTAACCTGGTCAGTTGAACCGGCTACCAGTGGGATTTTCTTTTCCTTAACAACTTTACCAATAATTGAAGAAGCAGAAGCAAATGTGTTGTCTGTTGGTACGTAAATTCCTTGTACTTTTCCGGCTAAAGTTTCAGTTACTTGCTGGACATCATTAGTAGTATTGGCCGTCTTAATTAAAACTTTAACGCCGGCTTTTTTAAGTGCTTTGACAGCTAGATCCGCTTGAATTTTAGAATTGGCCTCACCGGCATTGTACATGATGCCAATTGTTTTAGCTTTAGGCACTATTGATAATAACAATTTTATTTGTTTATCAATTGAAACCATGTCAGTAGTTCCAGTAACATTTCTGCCAGGTTTTGCATCTGAATTTACTAATTTAGCAGCTTTTAGATCAGTCACTGCAGTTACTACAATAGGAATATCTTGGGTTGCATTAGCTACGCTTTGCGCTGCTGGTGTGGCAATTCCTAAAATTAAATCTGATTTTTCATTGACTAGTTTTTCACTCATACTTTTCAGATTGTCTTGGCTATTTTGGGCATTTTGATAATCAATTTTTAGATTCTTGCCTTCAACGTAGCCATTCTCTTTCAAGCCTTCTTTGAAACCTTTGTTAGCCTCATCTAATGAGGGATGCTGTACTACTTGCAATATACCCACATGCTTGACAGTTGCTGTACTTCCTGATTTCTTGTTGCTGCAGCCACTAAGCAGCAACAGACTAGTTAAAGCCATTCCCATAATAATTTTCTTGATTCGCATTTTCGTTCCTCCGTAATACTGCTGACCGTAAAAAAATATCCACTTATTTCTAAGTGGATATACAAGAATTATTAGTAATAATCATTTGTGATTAGCCACTTAGAAAGTTATGTGGCTAACCGCAATTAAAGGACTTTAGCCATCATAGATAAATTCAAAACTTGAGTCTGGTTTGAATTCATCTAGATGAACCCAAACCTTATCTAAAATAGCTAAAGTAATAACGGTTATTCAGTTGTGAGACTCGTATTAAATTATATTTCATAAAACTTTACCTCCAACCTTAATGAGAAGATTATAAAAAATAAAGAAGAAAAAGTCAAGAAATAATAAATTTAGCTTGTAAAAATAATAATAATTATGATCACTTAAAGCAAAGGCTAAATAAAAAGGTCACCCATTTGAAATAAGCAACAAAGCTTTTCACTTTTGCTTTTTATTTCACTGTTCAGTGGCCTTTTTATATCAACTTAAAATTATTTGGGTGCTTTAATTGATTTAGGATCAATTCCCAGTGCTTTAGCCATACTCTTGTTAACAACTAATTTCATATCATGTGCTCTTTCAACCGGCATGTTAGCTGGCTTTGCTTTTCCAGATAAGATTTTAGCAGCCATTTTGCCAGTTTGTTCTCCTAATAATTCGTAATCAATTCCGATTGAGGCCAAACCACCTGTTCTAACTTGATCGACGGAACTTGCTACCAGGGGAACTTTCTTTTCTTTGACTACTTTTCCAACTACAGAAGCAGCTGAATCGAAAGTATTGTCAGTAGGAACGAATATACCGTCAACTTTAGAGGCAAGCGTTTCAGTTACTTGCTGGACATCATTAGTTGTGTTTGCAGTTTTAATCAAAACTTTCACTCCTGCTTTTTTCAGTGCCGCCGTAGCTAAATCGGCCTGTATTTTAGAGTTTGATTCACCGGCATTGTACATAATGCCCACAGTTTTTGCCTTGGGTACGATTGATAGCAATAATTTAATTTGTCTTTTAATAGAAACCATGTCTGTTGTTCCCGTAATGTTTCTGCCAGGTTTAGCATCTGAATCAACTAACTTGGCTGCTTTTAAGTCAGTTACAGCAGTAACAACAGTTGGTATTTTTTGGGTCGCATTGGCAACGCTCTGTGCTGCCGGAGTGGCAATGCCCAAAATCAAATCAGATTTTTCATTAACCAATTTTTCACTCATACTTTTCAGATTGTCTTGATTGTTTTGCGCATTCTGGTAGTCAATTTTAAGATTTTTACCTTCAACAAAACCACTTTCTTTTAGTCCCTTTTTAAAACCTTTGTATGCCTTATCTAAAGAAGGGTGCTGCACTACTTGTAAAACACCAACATGTTTAACCTCGGGCGCCTTGCTGGCTTTTTTGCTGCTGCACCCTCCCAATGCCATTAATCCGACAATACTAATTCCTGTGATCAATTTCTTAAAACGCATTTTCTGCCTCCATAAAAATACCCACTTACTTCTAAGTGGGTGCACAAAAATTAAATTGCCAAAAACGATTGGATGTGGTCAGCCACTTAGAAAGCTATGTGGCTAACCAAACTAAAAGAGCCTTAGCCATCATAGATAAATTCAAACTTGTGTTTGGTTTGAATTCACCTAGATGAACCCAAACTCCTATCTATAGTAGCTAAGATAATAACGATTATTTAGTTGATTTTCTTTTTGACTAAATTGAGTCATTATCCTTACCTCCAACTTCAATAACCGAATTATAAAAAAATAAGAAATTAAAGTCAAGACTTAATTTTATTGTTAGTGCTAATTAAGTGGGGTGAGAAAAAGTGTGTTAATCAACAATTCGCTCAATTTTAATAGTTTTGATAACTTCCAGAACTTTGCTGAGCTGAACAAAACCAGTTTTGGTTTCCATTGCGTTAGCAGTTCCAGATGCAATCGCCCACTTGATGGCTTCTTTAAAATCATAGTTTTTGCCTAAGGCATATAAAAGGCCACCAACAAGTGAATCTCCTGATCCTTCGGTATTAACTACTTTTACTGGTTTTAATTTAATACTGTAAAAATCATGTTCATGCTTGAAAAGCGCCCCCTTTTCTCCTAAAGAAACAATTATGTTTGGAATTTTTTTCAGTTTACTTTTTAATATCTCTTCTTTGATTAAGCTGTAATCCTTAGTAACAGGAAAAGATAATAACTCTGCTACTTCTGTTTCATTAGGTTTTATGAAGTCTGGTAAATAGTGACTGTTTAATACCTCAGCTAAGGCCTCTCCGGAAGTATCTAGCACAATTTTAATGTCTGGGTTAAGGTCATGAACTTTGGCAATTATTTGGGGATAAAAATTATGAATCTCACTAGGAGGAAGGCTACCATTTAGAGAAATTGCCGCAACTTTATTTTTAGTAATTAATTGTTTGATAGTTTCTTGCAACTGGTTGAAATATTCGAGTGGAATATGATCTCCGTATTCATTTATTTCCGTTTTTTCACCGTCATTTTGAATTATAGTGTAGCAATTTCTTGTGTTACCGTTAGTTTCAATAAAGTTACATTTATACTGGTCATTTTTAGCTTGTTCTAAAATATATTTACCATTTGAACCGGCTAAAAATCCTGTAGCTACAGTTTTGGCTCCAAGGTTGGCAGAGACTCTTGCAGCATTAATGCCTTTGCCTCCAACCATTTTTTTGATCAGTTGAACTCTATTTAATTGTCCTACTTCCAATTGTTTTAATTCGTATAAACGATCTACTGAGGGATTAACTGTAACTGTAATTTCCATTTTTATTCCTAATCTATAAGTTAATGTATGATTTTAATATATTTTGAGTATTTTTTAACATCATCTGGAGAAACTTTTGGATCCGTAACCAGAAGATCAAACTTATCGAGATCACGAAACGTGATGATATCAGAATGATTTAGTTTGGTATGATCGGCTACTATGAAAGATTTTTTTGCGTGAGCAATTGCTATGTTTTGAATATTTCCTTCAGGTATTGTGCTGGTAGTTACACTATTATCACTGATCCCGTTAGTTGAGCATAATGCATAATCAAAATTTAAGCCTTCAAAGATGTTTTCAGCTTTTTCGCCTAAAAATTCTTCTGTGTTCCTATGTAGTTCTCCACCTGTCAAAAATAAGCGGCATTTACTTTTATTAATTTCGTTAAATGCAGGCAAACTATTGGTTACAAAAGTAAGATTTTTAGATAACAGTAAAGGCACAGACATTAGTAATGTCGTTCCGGCACCTAAAAAAATTGTTGAATTATTAGTAATCTTATTTGCTAATAATTTAGCAATTTCTTTTTTTTCAATAATATTTTTTTGTAACTTTTCATTTGTAGTTGACTCGGGTTGGTAATTGCTCTGAGCACCACCATATATTCTAGTGATTTTGCCTTGCTCTTCTAGCCTTTTTAAATCACGTCTTATAGTCATTGAAGAAACATCTAGGCTTTTGGCAATATCAACAGTCGTCATAAAACCAGTTTTACGTAACAGGATGTTTATCTCTGTTAATCTTTTTTCTTGTAAACTCAAAAAATCACTTCTTTTAAATAATTTTATCACCATTTTAGTAATATATCAAACACATATTAACATATTAAGTTTAACTATGTTTAAGTTTGTTATATTTAGGTTGACATTGTTAAAGATGCGTATTATATTGAAACCGTATACAAATATAACATTTAGCAAATTTACTAATAGTTACAATAGAAGGGGGAATATCAGTTAATGAAAAGACAACCGTATACTTTGTCAAATGTAGTCGTTGAAAGGGATAACGATACGATATTGATAAAATCAGATAATGTTTTTTCTGAAAAGTCCGAGTTGTTTATGGGAGATGTACCAATTAAAAGTAATATAAACATAAAAGTAGGAGAGAGTAATTCAGGAAATTTCAAATTAATTTTGCCTAAATCGAAGCTACCTAAATATTTTGTCATTAGGTCTAAAAAATATACCAGCAATGTATTTGCGGAGAGAGTGTTACCTCTGGAAAATGCTATTAATGTTCGCGATATGGGAGGGTATGAGTCTAATGATGGTAGAACACTTAAGTGGGGACTCTTGTATAGAGGAGATCAGTTAACCAATTTATCTGAAAATGATTGCGATCTTTTAGCAAATTATAATATCAGTACAATTATCGATTATCGTTCAGCTCATGAGAGGCAATACCATCCAAATAAATTAATACCAACAGTGGTTCAACAATATTATTGTGATCCTCAATCAAGCTTTTCCGAAGTTTCAGCCGATGTAGTTGATTTGAAAGGTGAGAATGAAAAGCTAGTCAATGCGTTGGAAAGTGGTGCTATTCCTAAAAGATATATTAATGATAAGGGCAGGAACGTTATTGAAAGTTATGAAGATATGGTAACGTCTTCAAAAGCTCAAATTGCTTATGGTAGAGCTTTAAGGGCAATGGTGAGATGCGAAAGTCTGCCAATTTTACATCACTGTCGTGGAGGGAAAGATAGAACAGGTTTTAGTTCAATGCTGTTTATGCTTCTTTTGAATATAAAAGATGAAGAAATTGTACGTGACTATATGATAACCAAAACCGTTCGACAAAAACGTAACAAAATGAAATACGATTTATATCATGAATTAGTAGAAAGAAAAGACTATCTAGATTATTTAATGGCAATGATTGATACACGCGAAATATATATAATGTCAGCTATTAAAAAAATCAGGGAGATATTTGGCACCTCTGATAATTATTTTCAGCAACATTTTGGACTAAGTATGGAGCAAATAGAAACAGCTCGGAACTTTTATCTTGAGGAGGGAAAATGATGAGTGAAAGCGAAAATGAAGTAGCAGTTATTTTAGCTAGTCATGGTTATTTCGCTCAAGAAGCTTTAAAAAGTGCAGAAATGATAGTAGGAAAGCAGAAAAATTGTGCTACTTTTTCTGTTACCGAAGAGATGAGCTTGAAAGAGGCAAGAAATCAACTGTTCAATATTTACAATTCACTGGAAACAAAAAAAGGAACAGTGATTTTAGTAGACATTTTAGGTGGTACGCCATCAAATGTTAGTGGAGCATTGTGTTTACAGACTGATAATACAGTGGTTTTAAGCGGCTTAAATATGCCCATGTTATTAGATCTGTTTACCAATAGGACTCGCAGTTTAAAAAGTATAGCTAAGTTGCTTAAAAACGCCTATCAATTAGGTTTTAAGAATATTTCAGATACATTAACGGAAAAGAGGCAGGACAATAATGGGAGTAGTTTTTTGTAGGATTGATGATAGATTGCTTCATGGTCAAGTTGTTACTACATGGTTGAATGTTAAGCAAATTGAGCAGGTAATAATCGTAGATGATAATGTAGCAAACGATAAAATTCAGTCTAATGTTTTACAGATGAGTGTAGACTCAAATATAAAATTACATATTTTTTCAGTAAACAAGTTTTTAAAGATAGTTCCAAATTCTACAATTACAAGACGTACGATGCTGTTATTCGCATCTCCAATAGCTGTTGATAAAATTGTAAGTTCAGGGTTCAAAATAGATAAGTTAAATATTGGAGGTGTTCGTAGTAACGGAAAGCGTAAGCAGTATGCAAAAGCTGTTTTTTTAACAGAAGATGAGAAGAATGCTCTACAAAATTTGCTGAGGCAAGGAGTAGACATCGAAATTCAAATGGTCCCCACAGATGGAATAGAAAAATTTAGTGAGGTTTTAAATAAATGAAAATAATTGCAATAACTGTATTAGCTTTTTTTATAAGTATAGATGATGTTAGTTTTAAATTGTTTAGGAGACCACTACTTATTGCTCCAATTATTGGACTAATGTTAGGTAATTTACAGGCAGGATTAGTTATAGGAGCAACTTTGGAAGTTATGTGGATGGGTACAACAAATATCGGTGCTTATCAAGCACCAGATATTATTACTGGTACTTTAATCAGTACATCTTTAGCAATCATGGGTAATACTAATGGTTCTATTGCCAATATGGTAGCTACGGCAATAACTTTAGCAGTTCCGACATCAATCTTGGCTCAGCAACTTTTAGTGTTAATTGAAACTGTTAATACATCTTTAAATGGATGGGCTAAAAGACTGGCTGACAATGCGGATGTTAAAGGCACTAACTGGCTAGTTTGGCCTCCTGCAATATTGAATGGTCTTGCAAGGGCTTTTCCGACCTTTTTGGCTTTAAAATTCGGTGCTGGTGCAATTCAGTCTGTAGTTAACGCACTACCAAAATTTATAATAAATGGTTTAAGTACGTCAGGCTCTATTATTCCAGCGGTAGGAATAGCCTTGTTAATGATGACTATGTTAAAAAAGCCAGAAATGTGGATGTTTGTTATTTTAGGATTTGTTTTAGCAGCATATATGAAGTTAGCTGTTTTGCCGATTACCTTAATAGCTTTAGTGTTTGCCTTCTTATATGAACGTGCAACGCGTAAAACAGTTGTTAATAATACAAAACCCGATAGTAGTTCTACAGAATCACAGGAGGATTATGATTTATGAGCGAATCAAAACACAAATTAAACAACAAAGATTTATGGAAAATAGCATGGCGCATAAATTTTATGCGACTCACTCTTAATTATGAGACTTTAAATGGTGTGGGTTTTATGAGAACTATTGCACCAGCATTAGCTAAAATATATCCAAATAAACGTGATCTTTCAGAAGCAATGAATCGTCATCGAGTTTTTTATAATTCACATATTAACTTTGATGGGGGAATTTTAACTCTTGCAGCGGCAATGGAAGAAACTACAGGTCCAGATGAAAAAGATAGTATTAATGCTCTAAAAACTGGATTAATGGGTCCATTTGCTGGATTAGGTGATAGTTTAGTGAAAATGACTTGGACACCAATAGTGGGTAGTATAGGCGCTTCGTTGGCATTTGCAGGTAATGTTTTCGGACCAATTCTAATGTTCATTCTTTATAACATTGTAAATATTGGTGGACGTTTGTATGCTGTATTTTTTGGCTATCATAAGGGTATGGACTTTCTGAAAAATAACCAACATAGTGACGCAATTAAAAGAATTTCAACTATGGCCAATGTAGTTGGTTTAATGGTGGTAGGGGCATTAATTGCAACAGTTGTAAAAGTTTCAACACCTATTAAATTTGCAGTTCATTCTACTATTTCCAATAAAATTTCAACAGGTACAATAAGTCTACAATCAATGTTTGATAAAATAATGCCCGGATTATTGAGTTTGGCAGTTACAGTTGTATCATATTTGATATTGAAAAAGACTAATGGAAAACATGCCGCATTGTTAATAGTAATTATGATGGCCTTAGTTGTTGTTCTTTCTTATTTTAAAATTTTATAGATTAAAATTTTGCGCAAGGAGAGACTAATTTATGAAATATCCTGCAGGAAGAATTCCATTTGAATATGAACGAAATGATTTAGCAAAAGTTGTCCGTGAAGTAATGGAACGTAGAGACACTAACATTGTTGGTGGCAATATCAGTATTAAAGTCCAAGATGAAGCTGGAAAATTCTTTTATGTGATGACACCAACGATGATGTCAGAAGCTTATATGGGTTACTTGAATGCGGATCAAATTCTTGTCATTGAACCTCATACACGTAAGGTGATTTCTGGCACTGGTAAGGTTACCAGAGAAATTAATATGCATGAAGCAATATATGATGCTAATCCTGAAATTAAGTGTGTTTTTCACTCACATGCCGATCAATGTATGTTCTGGGGTACTAGTGGCTTAAATATGCCAAATGTAACCGAAGCAACTCAGAAATTAAAAGAAATTCGCACTTTAAATTGGCATCCAATGTGTACTGAAGAACTGGCAGAATATGTTTCCGCTGAAATAAAGAAATTAGGTGCTAAAGCTTTAAGAAATGGATTCATTTTAAATTCTCACGGTACTTTATTTACCTCCGGTGGTAAGGACATGGATCCATTGACTGCTCTGCATAAATCTTTAGCAGATGTCGATATTACCGAATATAATGCTAAAGTTGCTTATAAGCAGACTGTTTTCCAACAAATAGGTGTGCTAGACGGTTATTACTCAGAAGGAACCAAAATTGGGACTTGGGAAGATGTTAAAGCTGGTAAAGCACTCTATAATAAAAAAACAGCGCAAAATAAAAAGGGTGACTAAATAAATAGTACCCTTCTTACAAAGTTTGACCACTTTGACAATATAATACTTTTGCGTTGAATGCAACTATTATTCAAGATTTTTGTGTAAGCCTGATCATTTTGATCAGGTTTTTTGGTTAATGTAACATTGTAGAAGAAGGTCATAAATAGCGATAGCAAAAGGGTAAACATTAATTTAATAATGTTAGGCATATTTGTATTATCAATCTTTTTAGGACTGATAGGTGTAGTATAATTAAATAGACAGTCATTCTTAAATAAGAGGAGGAAAAGCCGATGACACGATTGCAAAAAATGGTATTAAAGCCAAAAGAGCAGTTAGTGACACGGCTTTTTTTGTCACCAAAATTAAAGCAGAATTTAACCGTTCTTTCATACAGTACTCATGACTTAATAAATGCTATGAAGGAAATGAGTGCTAGTAATCCCTTTGTGACTTTGAAAGAGCCTAAGGGCGAGATGCAGAATTTGGAGTGGCTGCGCTCGCCTGAAGGAGAAAATTTAATAGACCATTTATTATTGCAAGTGGATTTAAGTGACTGGCACACTTGGGAAAAAGGCGCAGTCAAGGCATTGATTTACCATCTTGATGAAGATGGCTATTTGAGAATTGATTTGGCTAAAATTGCGGAACAAACTGAGTTTACGCTTGAAAAATTATTACGGGCAAAAAGCCTGCTTCAAAGTCTTGACCCTTGTGGGATCGGAGCTGCGAATCTGGCAGAATGTTTAGCACTTCAGGCAACACAAAAAGACAATTTTAATCCTGTAGCACTTGAAATTTTGCTTAATAATCAGTTGGAAATGCTGGCAGATCCTAAAAAATGGTCTAACTCTAGGTTTTCAATATCTGAATTAAATGATGCATTGGCCAGCATACAAACACTGAACCCGACTCCAGCCAGCGATTATATAGTCGACAGTAATGTTCAATATTTGTTACCCGATTTGATTTACAAGGTAACAGATGGACGTATAACGGTAGAAAACTTTCAAGCGCAAATACCAGAGATGGTTTTTGATGAAAAATCATATCGTGAATTAAAAGATCAGTCTAATGAAAGTAAGTATTTTTCGGAGCAAAAGCAGCGTTTTCTTGAAATGAAAAATGCGATTGCAGAGCGTCAGAAAACTATCATGAGATTGGGTAAATATGTGGGCCAGTTTCAACATGGTTTTTTAACTACAATGCAAAAGCAGAAATTAAAGCCACTTGGTTTAAAAGAAACCGCTCAGGCTTTGGGTCTGGCACCAAGTACAATTAGCAGGGCGATTAAAGATAAATACGTCCAGTGTCAGAATAAGGTTTTCAGTTTGAAAATTCTTTTTCCGCGTAAAGTAACTACTGATTTATCCCAAGCACGCATAGAATACGACCTGCAAAAGATCATAAAAAAAGAAGATGTCCGTGCTCCCTTAAGTGATCAGCAATTAGTAGAAATTTTTGCAGCGCATGATGTGACTTTAAGTCGACGAGTGATTGCTAAATACCGTAAAAAACTCAATATACCTAATAGTTACAGTAGAAAATCCAAGTCAATTGATTAATATTGGCAAAAAAAATCCTAACGTGGAATGAAATGTTTCATAAAAGTTAGATTAATGTCTAACATTTTAGTTGCAATTCAGAATCGTTAGGATTTTTGTGTTATCAGCTAATTTTTAAGGTAAGTCATTGCCGGTAGCTAAATAAATATCATACCATTCCTGTGCAGTAAGTGAGATATCTGCTCCCTTGGCACTGTCAATGATATGAGCTGGTGTCATCGTACCGATAATAACTTGTGTATTTGCCGGGTGCCGCAAAATCCAGGCAGCAGCCACAGCATTTTTAGAAACACCTTTTTGATCCGCTACTTTTTGTAAAGCTTCGTTGACTTCTGGAAACTTAGGATTGCCAATGAAATTGCCTTCAATTTGACCGTATTGGAAAGGCGACCATGCCTGAACGGTCATGTTGTGCAAGCGTGAGTAATCCAAAACGCCCCGATCGTGGTCAATGCTGCGCTCATCGGTCATATTAGTGTGAATATTGAAATCAATTGGACCAGTGTGCATAACGCTTAATTGCAGTTGATTAATTAACAGTCTTTGACTAACTCCACTCTGCAGTAAATCGACTTGCATCGGGTTGAAGTTGGAAACGCCAAAATGACGCACTTTACCGTCTCTTTGTAACTCATCAAAGGCAGCAGCGATTTCTGCAGGATCCATTAAGGCATCAGGTCTGTGCAGCAGCAAACTGTCTAAATAATCAATTTTCATACGAGAGAGAATACCATCCACAGCATTAATTAGGTATTTCTTAGAAAAATCATACCTGGTAGTTTTATAATCTAACTCAGGATTTTCATAAATTCCAGTCTTTGATTGAATGTAAAAATCGTCGCGTTTTAAAGATGATTTTTGTAATGCTTTTCCAAAAATTTCTTCAGATTTACCGTGACCATAGATATCAGCTGAATCAATATAATTAATCCCAGTTTCATTGGCAGTTTCTAATGCCCTGACAGCTTCTTCTACGGTCAATTTATTCATGCGCATAATTCCCAGTGCAATGGCTGAACCAGTAAAGTTAGTGTTACCAATTTTAATTTGTCTCATAATGTACCTCCTTTCTTTAGTATACGCTTTCTTAGAGGCAAAAATTTAAAAACAGGGAGTTTTAATTTACATTTAGCAATAATTGCAAAAACCTAATATTTTTTTAAAAATAATTTTATTTTTATCATTATTTTGTATATAATAGATATTACATAATTTTGAAAAAACAAGTAGGAGGGAAAATTATGAGTAATAAAATAGGAGTTATCGGTGACGGTCACGTTGGCAGTACGGTAGCGCAACAGTTAATATTAACAGGTTTAGTAGATGACCTCGTTATGATTGATGTTAATGAAGCAAAGGTTAGAGCAGATCAGCTTGATTTTCAAGACGCGATGGCAAATTTGAAGCATCACACTACTATTACAATCAATGATTATTCCACCCTCAAGGATGCAGACATTGTCATTAGTGCTTTTGGAAATATTGAGTTGGAAGCAGGCGGCGAGCGTTTCGCAGAATTGAACTATAATCGTGAGCGAATTGGAGACATTGCGGAGTCAATCAAGAAGAGCGGCTTCAATGGTATTTTGGTTGCTATTACCAATCCAGTTGACGCAATTACTAATATGTATCAAGAACTAACTGGTTTACCGCGCAAACATGTCATTGGTACCGGTACCCTTTTAGATACGGCTCGTATGAAGCGTGCTGTTGGTGAACGGATGAATGTTGATCCTCGTTCAGTTGAAGGCTTTAACTTGGGTGAACACGGTAATTCACAATTTACTGCTTGGTCAACTGTTAAAGTTTTGGAAAAACCAATTACTGAAGTAGCTGAAGCAAAACACCTTAAGCTTGAAGACTTAAACGATGAAATTAAGTTTGGTGGTCAAACAGTTTATAAGGGTAAGCAATATACTAACTACGGTATTTCAGCTGCTGTGACTCGTTTGGTAGAAACCATTCAAAGCGATGCTCACACTGAAATGCCAGTTTCAAATTACCAAGAAAAATATGGTACCTACTTATCTTACCCAGCTATTGTTGGTCGTGATGGTATTGTCCAAACCGTTGAATTGACACTGACAGATGAAGAAGAAAAGAAATTACAGGCATCTGCAGAAACAATTAAAGAAAAAGCTAATAAGTAGTTCTAGTTTGTTTAGTAAAAATGATGGTCACAAAGATCATCATTTTTTTTATTATATAAAAAAAGATAGTGAATTATTTTCTTATAAAGGGTATTCTTATAGTAATGAAAGCGTATAAAGGAGAAAATAGATGAAAAGAGTTAATGAAGATTATATTTTAGGTCTCGATATCGGGACCAACTCTTGCGGCTGGGCCGTGACTGATAAGAAAAATAATTTATTAAAGCTCAGAGGAAAAACAGCAATTGGCTCACATTTATTTGAAGAAGGTCATACTGCTGCTGATCGGCGCGGCTTTAGAACTACCAGAAGACGTCTTAAACGGAGAAAATGGCGCTTAAGACTTTTGGAAGAGATTTTTGCGGAACCGATGGCTAAGGTAGAACCGGGATTTTTTGTGCGCCTGCACCAATCATGGGTGTCACCGCTAGATAAAGATCGTAAAAAGTATCATGCGATTGTGTTTCCAACAGCTAAGGAAGATCAGGCATTTTATCAAAAATATCCTACAATCTATCATTTGCGTGATGCATTAATGAAGGAAGACCGTCAATTTGATTTACGGGAAATATTTTTAGCCATCCACCACATTGTTAAATATCGCGGTAATTTTTTACAAGATACACCTGTTAAAGACTTTGAAGCTTCCAAAATTGAAGTAGGTCCTATATTAACAAATATCAACAACGCTTTTGCGGAAAAGATAGTTGAAGATCAAGACCCTATTGAACTAAATGTCGCAAACGCTGCTGAGATTGAGGCTGTTATACGCGGTAAAGATGCGGATAAAACCCTTTATAAGATGGACAAGGTCAAGAAAATTGCCAAGTTATTAACAGATTCAACTGCCAAGGAAGAAAAAAATGTGGCCAAGCAAATTGCTAACGCCGTCATGGGTTACAAAACGCAATTTGAAACTATTTTAGGCAAAGAAATCGATAAAAGTGACAAGGCGCAGTGGGAATTCAAACTTTCGGATGCAGATGCAGATGATAAGCTGGATGCCTTATTACCGGATCTTGATGAAAGTGATCAGACTGTTGTCGCTGAAATCGAAAAATTGTTTAGCGCGATTACCTTAAGTACTATTGTTGATGAAAATAAGAGTTTATCACAATCTATGGTAGAAAAATATAATAAGCATCATCAAGACTATAAGTTGTTAAAAGCTTATATCGACACTTTGCAAGACCGCAGTATAGCTAAAAAGTTGCTTTTAGCTTATGATTTATACGTTAATAATCGTCATGGTCGTTTGCTGGAAGCCAAAACAGAATTTAAGCAGGATGGCGCTTTAACCAAAGAAGATTTTTATAAAACAGTTAAGGATAACCTTGATGATTCTGAGCTAGCGCGCAAGATTGCGCAAGAAATAGCTGCAGATAACTTTATGCCTAAACAGCGGACGAATAGTAATGGTGTAATTCCGTTTCAGCTGCATCAAATTGAACTGGATAAGATTATAGCTAATCAAAGTAAGTATTACCCCTTCTTAGCTATAGAAAATCCGGTAGAAGATCACCGTAAACAAGCACCCTATAAATTAGATGAACTGGTCAGATTCAGAGTGCCTTATTATGTGGGACCGATGATTACAGCTGATGAACAGGAAAAAACTTCTGGTAAGAACTTTGCCTGGATGGTCAGAAAAGAAGATGGTCAAATCACGCCGTGGAATTTTGAACAAAAAGTAGACCGGCAAGAATCCGCCAACAAGTTTATTAAACGCATGACTATTAAGGATACCTACCTATTAGGTGAAGATGTTTTGCCTGCTAATAGTTTGCTTTATCAAAGATTTGAAGTTTTAAATGAGCTTAATAATATTAGAATCAATGGTAGCAGGATCAGTGTTGACCTCAAGCAACAAATTTTCAATGAACTTTTTGAAGAAAAGAAAACTGTCACGGAAAAATCCTTGACAAGTTATTTGAAGCAAAACCTCCATTTGCCAACTGTAGAAATTAAGGGACTGGCTGATCCAACTAAATTTAATTCAAGTCTGGCGAGTTATTATCACCTCAAAAGCTTACACGTATTTGATAAGGAATTAGCAGATCCACAATATCAAAAAGACTTTGAAAAAATAATTGAGTATTCGTCTATTTTTGAAGATAAAAAGATATACCAAGATAAGTTACATGCTGAATTTAAATGGTTAACACCTGAACAGTTTAAAGCTGTTTCAACTTGGCGCCTGCAAGGTTGGGGTAGATTATCACGCAAGCTCCTTGTTGAATTACATGATACAAATGGCCAAAACATTATGGAACAACTGTGGGATAGCCAAAAGAACTTCATGCAAATTGTGACTGAACCAGATTTTAAAGATGCAATTGCTAAGGAAAACCAAAATGTTACTCAAGTAAATGGTGTTGAGGAGATTCTGGCTGATGCTTATACCTCTCCTGCTAACAAAAAAGCTATTAGGCAGGTTGTCAAAGTAGTAGCTGACGTTGTAAAAGCAGCTGGTGGTAAAGCTCCAGCACAATTTGCGATTGAATTTACACGTGATCCTGATAAAAATCCCCAGTTGTCGCATATTCGTGGTACTAAATTGCTCAAGGCATATCAAGAAACTGCAGGCGAATTGGTAGATCAGAAACTGACTGATAGCTTAAAGGAAGCAATGACCAGCCGTAAATTGCTTAAAGATAAGTACTTCTTGTACTTTATGCAGACAGGTCGTGATGCTTACACTGGTAAGAAAATTAATATTGATGAAGTATCGACAAATTATCAGATTGATCATATTTTGCCACAGTCATTTATTAAAGATGATTCTTTTGATAACAGAGTATTAACTGCTACTCCATTAAATGCAGAAAAATCGGATGATGTACCTTATAAGCGCTTTGCCAATAATTACGTTTCAGACTTGAAGATGACGGTAGGTGAAATGTGGAAGCACTGGCAGAAGGCTGGCATCATTAATAAACATAAGTTAGGTAATTTGCTGCTTGATCCAGATAGATTAAATAAATTTCAAAAATCTGGTTTTATTAACAGACAATTGGTAGAAACGAGTCAAATAGTTAAATTAGTCTCAGTTATTTTGCAAAATAAATACCCAGATGCAGAAATTATTACTGTTAAAGCTGGAGATAACTCGGCTTTGCGTCAAAGACTAAACTTGTATAAGAGTCGTGACGTAAATGACTATCACCATGCCATTGATGCCTACCTTTCAATTATTTGTGGCAACTTTCTGTACCAGGTTTATCCTAAGTATCGGCCATACTTTGTATATGGTCAGTTTAAAAAGTTTAGCCAAGATCCAGACTTACAAAAAGATTTGATTAAGCGTTTCAAGGGCTTCACATTTATGTGGCCTTTACTGCAAAAAGATAATTCTGAGCGTAAAGCTTTAGAAGAAATCAAAGAAAATAATAGTGATCGAATAGTCTTTTACAAGCATCCAGACATTTTTGATAAATTACGTAAAGCATATAATTATAAATACATGCTAGTCTCAAGGGAAACGTCAACTGAAAATAGTAATATGTTCAAAGTGACTATTTACCCTCGGGGAGAACGTGAGCTTGCGAAGACTAGAAAGTTGATACCTAAGGCCAATGGACTTGATCCGAAAATTTATGGTGGCTACAGCGGCAACACTGATGCATATATGGTAATTGTCAAGATTGATAAGGGCAAAGAATCTATCTATAAAGTTATTGGGATTCCAATGCGCGCTCTTGCAGGCTTGAAACAGGCCAAAAAGCAAGGCAATTATAAGAAAGAACTTCACAAAGTGCTTGCCCCCCAAATTATGTTTGATAAAAATGGTAAACCTAAGCGGGGTGTTAAAGGCTATAGAGTAGTGAAAGATCATGTACCATTTAAGCAAGTCATCTTGGATGGCAACAAAAAATTTATGTTAAATTCTTCAACTTATGAAATTAATGCTAAACAATTAACACTTACGAAGGAAACTATGCGAATAGTGACAGATAACTTGAAAAAGGGCGAGGATCAAGATGAATTATTAGTAAAAGCTTATGACGAGATTTTGCAAAAGGTTGATCAGTATTTGCCTTTGTTTGAAAAAAATAATTTTCGTAATGGATTACATGAGGGAAAAGAAAAATTCTTTAAATTAACAGCAAAAGATAAAAAGATCACTTTGAGTAATATATTGAATGGATTACATGATAATTTAGTTACTCCTAGCTTAAAGAATATTGGAATTAAAACACCGTTTGGTAAGATTCAAGTACTTCCTAATATTATTCTTTCACCCAATGCAGTATTAATTTCTCAGTCACCAACAGGACTTTTTGAAAAGCGAGTTAGGATAGCTAATTTGTAAGCTAAAATAGGGAAGCGCAATAATCCGATTCCCTATTTTTGTGCATAAAAAAGCCTCCGCTATAGAGCTGAGGCAGGACGGTAATAACCGCGTTGAAACTTAGTATCTCAAGGATACATTGTTTGATTTTAAATCTGATTGTTAGATCAATAATGATTAGATCGTTGGTAGCTAACCAACAACTAAAGTATAACATTTATTTTCAAAAATACAAGGAGGAAATATGGGATGGAGATCAGTAATCATCACGCAACATGCGAAATTAACATATTCGATGCAAATGATGATTGTACAAACACGTGATGGTGTAAACCAAATTCCAATTGAGGATATTAATCTATTGCTTGTTTCAACTACACAGGCAGTGATTACCAGCGCACTCATTAGTAAATTGGCGCAAAATCAAACCAAAGTTATATTTGTTGATGAAAAGGACAATCCGGTAGTTGAAACAGCTGTTTATTATCCGGGAGCCAGAAATATGGCTAAGTTAAAAAAGCAGTTTAATTGGGATGAACATTTAAAAGAAGTACTGTGGACAAAGATAGTTAGTCAAAAGATCAAAAATCAGATTGCAGTTTTAGATAATTATCATTTGAATAAAGATGAAGTTCAAAGTGAACTGGACCAGCTGGAAATTAATGATGAAAGTAACCGAGAGGCAATTGCAGCCCGTAAATACTTTATGCTTTTATTCGATAAGGACTTTGTCAGACGTGATACCAATGCCATTAATGCAGCATTAGATTATGGCTATGCCATTTTGCTTTCTAGTTTTAACCGTGAAATTGCAATGAATGGCTATCTGACCTATTTTGGCATTCACCACTGTTCACAGGAAAATCAGTTTAATTTAGCTTCGGATCTAATGGAACCATTTCGTCCGTTTGTAGATTATTGGGTTAAGGCCCACGAAAAGATTAAGGAATTAACGCCTGATATTAAGTATGGGCTAGTTGAACTTTTAAGTTTAGAAATAAAGTTTAATGATAAAAAGACGCTTTTGACAAATGCTATTACAGTTTATGTACGAGAATGTCTAAAATTTCTAAGTGGGGATAGTAAGGAATTACCTGAAATGGAGATGAGTTTGAACAATGAGGTACCGAATAATGCGCTTAATGATAATGTTTGATTTACCAACAGAAACAGCTGAAGAACGAAAAGAATATCGCCAATTTCATAAAAAGTTGATTAATGAAGGTTTTCTGATGATCCAATTTTCAGTATATGTGAGGGTCTGTGTTACTAGACAAACGGCTAAGTTTTTGGAAAATCGTATTAGAAAGTTTTTACCTCACGGGGGATTAGTACAGTCATTAATGGTTACTGAAAAGCAATATAATGACATGCATTTTTTAGTCGGTAAGCCAATTGACGATGTGCGTAATACATCAGATAGGACGATTATCTTATGATTTTAACTTATGCGACTCATAAAAAATGGGTATTTAAGGATCCTGGAATAAAAGTAATTGGTTTACAAAGTTCAATTGCTTACCGTGATATAATTCAAGGCTTTCAAGGAAAAAATAAGCTGTTAATTTGTTCAGAGGATGATTATAGTCCCCTTGATGTAAGTAAAACTTTTGATTTTATTGGTGATCCAATGCTTAGTGGAGATATTACTAAAAAGTATATGCCCCATATTGTAAGTAGTTATCTGAAAAATTTAGATGAAGAAAATCGCAATAAAGTGATTAAGTCTTTTTATAATTTAGAATCAACCTTGCAAGATTCACTTTTACTTGAAGACTTACCTTTAGCAATTAATTTTGACGAAGATTTAAAGAAATTACTTAAATTTACAGAAATTCATTTAGATAAATCAATGTTGCTCACTCCATATGGTATAATAGAAACAGTTTTAAAAATTCACCAAACGTGTAATTTAAAATCAGTTCCTGTTATTTGTAATGTAGCTCATTACTTGGAAGAACGGGAGTGGCAAGAGTTAGCTAGTCTTGTCACAGAAATGAATTTAATTTTGGTTGTAATTGAATTCACGACAAAAGAAAATTTGGCAATTTCTAAAGACATACCTTTTTACTATATTGATAAGGATCTAATCGATTGGTACTAGCAACAATATTAAAATCAGATTATAAAATATCGGTTTTAGATGATTGTTAGATCAATGATGATTAGAACCTGTCAACGACCCAGACGAAATAGGCAATCGTTTTAGATGATTGTTAGATCAATGATGATTAGAACCTGTTAAATTCAAAATTGGCTTTAGAAACTGTTTTAGATGATTGTTAGATCAATGATGATTAGAACCAAAATGATGCTGCTTTGGATACACAAATAGTTTTAGATGATTGTTAGATCAATGATGATTAGAACCACCAATGATATTTTTTAACGATGAACTCAGTTTTAGATGATTGTTAGATCAATGATGATTAGAACCGTGGTAGTCTTCCAAGAATTATAATCAGCGTTTTAGATGATTGTTAGATCAATGATGATTAGAACTGGCTCAATTGAGGCTAAGGAAAAGTTAGAGTTTTAGATGATTGTTAGATCAATGATGATTAGAACTAGCCTCTGCAAACTGCGTATACAGGTATTGTTTTAGATGATTGTTAGATCAATGATGATTAGAACGAGGCTTGTATTATAGCGCTAGAAAGTGGGGTTTTAGATGATTGTTAGATCAATGATGATTAGAACTAAAAGATTTTTTGAATGGATATTCTAAAAGTTTTAGATGATTGTTAGATCAATGATGATTAGAACTGCTGTTTTGCTTTGTGAGAACTTAGTCCTGTTTTAGATGATTGTTAGATCAATGATGATTAGAACATATTAGCAAGTGTGAATACCTCACACCTAGTTTTAGATGATTGTTAGATCAATGATGATTAGAACAGAAAGTGTTTAAAAATAAAATGTTAAGTTGTTTTAGATGATTGTTAGATCAATGATGATTAGAACTAGAAAACGCAAAGGCGTGGATTAAGTTTTGTTTTAGATGATTGTTAGATCAATGATGATTAGAACATTTTTAGGAGGCTTTAAAATGCAAGTTAAGTTTTAGATGATTGTTAGATCAATGATGATTAGAACATTCATGCACCCAATAATACTTGGCTGTGTGTTTTAGATGATTGTTAGATCAATGATGATTAGAACTGGCGTTACGTATTTTGAAATTAGCCCTAGGTTTTAGATGATTGTTAGATCAATGATGATTAGAACCAAGGTTGTCAGTCGGCTGTTAGATCAGCTGTTTTAGATGATTGTTAGATCAATGATGATTAGAACAATTAGCTTTTTATTTTTAATATAGCCGTAGTTTTAGATGATTGTTAGATCAATGATGATTAGAACCGTTATTTGATTTTTTACAGTGGGGTATATGTTTTAGATGATTGTTAGATCAATGATGATTAGAACATGGAAGCTGGCAGAGCCAGCTGTAACGGCGTTTTAGATGATTGTTAGATCAATGATGATTAGAACATATAATAGACTTGTTAAAAGATAAGAGTTGTTTTAGATGATTGTTAGATCAATGATGATTAGAACTGTAAAAGGGACACAAAAGGGACAAATATAGTTTTAGATGATTGTTAGATCAATGATGATTAGAACAGAAAGTGTTTAAAAATAAAATGTTAAGTTGTTTTAGATGATTGTTAGATCAATGATGATTAGAACCGTTATTTGATTTTTTACAGTGGGGTATATGTTTTAGATGATTGTTAGATCAATGATGATTAGAACAATTAAGTTAGGAGAACGATATGAAGCGTAGTTTTAGATGATTGTTAGATCAATGATGATTAGAACAAGAACACATAGTATTAGTAAAGGGTGTTGGTTTTAGATGATTGTTAGATCAATGATGATTAGAACTGATGAATCTCTTGACCCACAGTCAAGCGCGTTTTAGATGTTTGTTAGATCAATGATGATTAGAACCAACAAAAATGCAAGCTAAAAAATGGGCTAGTTTTAGATGATTGTTAGATCAATGATGATTAGAACAGGATATGCAACAGACTTTGCCAGAAAGACGTTTTAGATGATTGTTGGATCAACGATAATTAAAGCATAATTAATTGGGCTAAAGAAAGCGCAATTTAAAATGAAAAAAATCAGTCAAATTAAAGAAATGGGGCAACTCTAGGGCTGCAATTTGTTCATATGAAAAACATACTAAAAAGTAAGAACAACAAACTATACCTTTTGTCAGTGATCACCGATAACTTGGGCAGCTCTTTAATGTCATTTGCATTGCCGTTGATGGTTCTTGATATTACTAAAAATGGTATTCACTTATCAATAATTTCCATAATTGAAACATTGCCAATTTTGGTTTTAGGTCTTCCGGCAGGTGCTTTAACGGATAAATTAGATGTTAAAAAGATTCTCATTTTTGGTGATTTGATTAGATTAATCAGCTACTTGGTTCTTTCGGTATCATTTGCATTCCAGCTAACGGTGAATTGCATGATTTTAATTATTTATGCGGTATCACTTGTCGTCAGCGTGACAAACACAATTAATACGGTGTCAGAAATTACTTTTGTTTCTTTTTTAGTAGAAAAGAAGGATTTTTCAGAATTAAACAGTCTGGTTTATGGCATACAATATGCAGCTAATTTTGCATTGCCTATTGTAGGCGGAATATTATATCAATATATTTCGCATAGTCTTTTAATTGTTATTTGTGCAATTTTCTACCTAATTAGCCTTTTACTGGAAAAAAGTATCAGCCTGAAAACTAAATCTACTGCTTTTACCGGCTTTACAGCTCTTAAATCTGGACTTAAAACGGTAAAAACAGATATAAAGGAAGGTCTGGAATATACCCTTAATCTTCGTTCTGTTTTGTATCCGTTAATATTAGCTGCACTAGTTAATATTGTGTCAGCTAATTTTGATAATGACAGCCTCATAATATTACGTACGCAATTAAAACTTTCCTCTCAAAACATTGGAATAATTTCAGCGATTGCAGCTGTCAGTGCCTTAATTGGTACTTTGGTGGTCAATTGGTTGAATAGGCACATTAAGTTTAATCTATTGCTTATTCTACTAATTTTTGCAGGTGCTCTTTTTCGTGCCCTTTTTGCGCTGTACCAAAATGTACCAACAATGGTTCTGGCCATTGCGTTTGTTTCTATAATTGAATCAATTATTAATATTAGTATCATCACGAATAGGCAACAGCAAGTTGGACAAAAATATCTTGGGCGGGTTACGAGTATCTATAAAACAGTGCTAATTGGAGTAAACTCTTTGGGCTATCTTTTAGGCGGTCTTGTTGCTAAAAAAATAGGTTCAAGATCTGGCATTGGAGTTTCAGCTATTGAACTTTTGCTAGTTACAGCAATTAGTATTTTTTTACTGGCACCTAAAACAAAGCATGATAACGAGTCTTAGCATCAAAAATTTGGGCAAAAATAGTAAAAAGCAAGAATTTATAGGCAGGTTGGGAAACTATAAATTATTTTTTGTTTATATATGCAGGTCATTTGTTTAAAGTCGCAGATAGATTAATAATGATTATAGTCTGTGACTTAATAAATTAATGAGGAGATATATAAATGACTACAGTGCATAATAATAGTCGTGAAGTTAAACCAGATTGGTCTTCAGTGATTGTGGAAGAAGAGCAAATGCCCTGGTCCCAAAATGGTGCCAAGACCATCTGCGCAAGGTATAAGGATCCAGTTCTTAGAGGCTATTCTGCTGTAATTGTAAAAGATTCAATTAACAGAGAGTTTTCTGAGAATGAAAACTTAATTACACCAGACAGAGTCACAACTATGATTGTCAGGTTTCCCAGATTTATTCTTCCTGAGTGGAATACTCATCGGGTTTTCAGCAGAAACAGTGCCTCTTCTAGAGCCAGAAGTATAAAGACTACCGTCAAGCCAGTAATGAAGCAACCAGTGATTCCACTCTGGACTATTAATCACAAGGGCATGACAGGGCCATTTGCCGATTCGGAAAGGGCGAAGAGATCTACTGCAAATTGGTTGCACTCCCGAGATGAAGCCGTTCTGGGTATGTTTCGACAGCTAATGAATGAAGAAACAGTCCCTTACGATGCTGAAGCTAGTGACTGGGAAAAATTTGCTGACAAGTATGATGAAGCATATAAAAATGATGTAGTTCCAGCTTCGTGGAATGATGCTCATAAACAAGACTGCAACAGATTGATTGAACCATGGATGTGGCATGAAACTCTGGTAACATCAACTTATTGGCAAAATTTTCTGGATTTGAGAATTGCTGCTGGCGTCCAGCCGGAAATGGAAGCTACAGCAATTTTGATAAAAGCGGTTCTTGAAGCAAGTCCCAAGTATGGAACGCTGAAAAAGAGAGTATTGCATGTTCCTTTTATCGAGGTTGAAGAGAATGATCTGTTATCGTGGGAAAGCCTTGAGCCAGTGCTTCTGCAATCGGCTTCAGAATGTGCCAGAATTTCGTATCATGACCGCTCTACAATGAAAAATAGAAACGGCTCAAATTTGGGTAAAAGGTTGCTTGCTGAAAAACATATGAGCCCGTTTGAACATATAGCATGGTCAGCTAAAAGCGGTGACTGGAAAAAAGTTCCCGCATTAAAAGAAAGGATGACGGATTTACTTGAAAAGCATCCTGATTGCCCACCCGACAAGATAACTGGCTCACTGACTTCAAATCTTAGTGAGAGCTGGCTGCAATTTAGAAGAGTCATTGAAAATAGAGAACAGTAAGACAATTAACTGTGTCTAATTACATAAAATTTGCAGAAAGCAAAAGACTAATAGATTGGGTTATCAATACTCAAATTTATTAGTCTTTTTGAATGTAAATATTTAAAAATAGAAGTTAATTCCTTTTTCTGCCTTGTTAAGTATGAGAAGTTTTTGACCAGGACTGATTGCCAACTAAAATTCGTCCTAAAGCTTTATATGGAACTATGGCTAACGACCATCTGTAAAAATCAATCAAAAACAATATTTTTAGCAAATATGAAAATTTTAGCGGTTCATCAAGCTTAGCTTCGCGCCATTGCTTTAGAATTAACAATGTATTTGTCAAATATTCTATTATTAGCAAAATTGCAATAATTGAAATGCTAATCCAGGCATTCGTTTTCATATAAAGCAATAAAACTATAAATGAAATTGCGGATGCTGGTGTTGTGACCATTGAAAATACTGGAATAAGCAGGAAGAGCAGTACAAAAGTTTTAACTATTGAAGGAATAGATTTAGATTTAACAATCTTTTTGCTATATTTGCCTAAACATTGAAAACCGCCTTGGCACCAGCGAGTACGTTGCTTGATCAGCTTTTTATATTTTGTAACTCCCTCTTGTCCAATGCTAACGGTATTTAAGAATGTACCACGGTAACCCTTTAATAAGCCTTTTAAGGAGAATTCGCAATCTTCCAATAATGATGATGACCAGCCAACTTTATTGGTCATTTTTAAGGTCATGAATTGACCATTGCCTGAAGCTAAAGATGAACCCCAATCAGTTCTTGCCATTTGTAAAAGAGAATTATAAATAGTGAATTCAAAATTTTGCATTGCTGCGATATTATGTTCCAGATTATAAATATTTACTCTTGTTTGAAGCAAATCACAATTAGAATGGTTAAAAGCATATACGACTTGCTGTAAGTAATTTGCATCAAAGTGGCTATCAGCATCTATGACGCCAATAATAGTTTTATCTTCAGAATAGTTCATTTTGGCAATGCGTTCAGCTGCTTCTTGTAATGCTGGCCCCTTACCTTGTTGAGCATTAGGCTTTACGCGATGTACAACTATGACATTAGGATGATAAGCATATTTTTGTAATAAAGTGGTTGTTCCATCACTAGAATCATCATCGATAAAGACCAGCTTGAGTTTGATAAAACTATCACATTGTTTTTGCAACTCCATTAAATAAGGTATGTTTTTTCGTAAGGATTGAAATTCATTCATTGCTGGGATTAACAAGAACATAGTATCGAAGTCTCGACAGCGGTCACCATAATGATCTTGCTTAACATTATTGCTAAATGTCAGATAAAGAGTCCAAATTAAATCAAAAATGAACGAACAGCCACCCAAAAATAAAATGATGGCTATTAATAATTTCATTTTATTATCTCCAAGTTATTTATTCCATATTCTAAATATACATCAACTTTATAATAACATGAATTGGTCTAGACGAAAAATATATTCTTTTAAAATTTATAAGTTTAAACTTTAATAAAAAATATATACCCTTATAGGCATTGCTTTAATCACTTAAAACTAAAAATTAAATATGTAAAAAGTATACTATATTATTTTTCATATAGTTTTTTATTGTTGCCAATTCATGAGTGAAGAAAAATATTTTATTGTTATTTTTTAAAAAAGGCATATTATTGTAAACTGTTATTTTATACAGTCTCAAAATATAGTGAAAATGTCATTATGTTTGCAAAAAGTAATTAGCAGGTAAGCTTTTTTAAGTGAACAAAAAAACAAGCAGTTACCTGCTTGTTTTTCAGATGCTTTTACTTGCATAAAAACAATTGGACTTGTTATTCTCCTTTAAAAGCCCCTGCTTCAACTTGACGGATAAAGTCTGCTAAATGCTTGTAGTAAACATCAGGGTTATCGACCATATGATGATGGCCACCATCAGGAGTTGTAACTAAGCGGGAATTCGGAATTTCTTTTTGCATAATTTTAGCCGTAGCGATTGGCATTGTTTCATTTTCACCAAAGGTTAACAAAGTTGGTACTTTAATATTTTTAAGTTGGTCTCTAAAGTGCCAGTCTTTTAGTTTGCCAGTAATCACAAATTCATTGTCACCCTGAAAGGCTTCGTATACAGCAGAACCACCAATATCCTTTAGATGATATAACTTAGACGGCTGTTTGCGGTCAACAAAGTTAATGTTGAGAATGTTGACATCTTCTTGATAGCGGTCATTGCCATAATCGTTATTGTCTTCGCATTCATGCATGAAGTCAATTTCAGTTTGGGGCAAAACTTCTTGGCGACGACGGTTCACGGCTTTAACATAATCATCAATATCGTCCACCATTGAGGAAATAATTGCTCCTTTCAGGTGCTGACCATATTTAACGGCATATTCTTGTACCAGAAGTCCGCCCCAGCTTTGACCAATCAAATAAAAATTGTCTAAACCCAGTTTTTCACGTACCTCGTCAACTTCATCCAGGAAGTATTCATATGTTAGATACTTTTTAGCAATTTCCGGATCAGAATAATCGGGTTGATCGGAATAAAGGGAACCAAGCTGATCATACATCGTTACTTGCACATCCAAGCCCTGCTTTTTTAATTGATCGGCAGTATCTTCCCAATATTCATGGTTTCCTCCGGGGCCTCCATGTAGAGCCAGTAAATGAATTTTGCCTTGACCCTGAGTGTTTGTCCATAAATGATAGCCATTATCCAGCGTAATAATTTTGGTACCTGTTTTCATATTTTTCTCCTTTAATTGTTATCAACTAGTTTCTATTTTAGCTCATTATAATAGAAAGAAAAACCAATCCCAAAAATGAAAATTAATTTAAGGTAATGCCTAAAATTAAGCGATTACATGTTACAATTAGTTTAGTATGTTAGATGAAGATTAAGGAGAACAAAAATTGCTGAACCCAAATGGTTAAAAGACATGGATGCTAGCGAGTATTTAAAAGAAGATGCTGAAGCAGAAACTGAGTCTGATGCAGCAACAGGTGCTTCTCAAAACTAGAAATAAATTGAATATTAATAAGCAGTAGTTAGACGGGTTCTAACTACTTTTTTGTTATACTGATAATAGGTGAGCTTATAAACACAGTTGAAGTAAGCTTATGGGAGGAATTAAATGTTTTAGCTATATTTGGTAATAATTAAGGTAGTTAATATGAAATTTCTTAAAAAGTATTGACTACAGTAAAATAGAATAAATTGTTTTTTATAGAGGTAATTATGTCATGACTTTTTACACACTTAAATATATTGAGCAAAATCAAAATACAAGTAAAACCATTCTCTATGTACTGATTGCGGTTGCGGCTTTAACGATGATTGCTTTTACAGTTCTTTATCTCAGGCATAGATTCGATACGCGCTACCGAGACCTGGGTATTATTGCACTTTTGTTTTTGCTTTTATTTATGGGAACTCAATACGAAAAATACGTGCAAACCAATGTGGTAAAATCCCAATCCGAGCAGATTGCGCCTTTTATTAAATCAGTTGCTAAAGATCATAAGGTTCCGGTTTCGGACGTCATGGTCAGTTCTACAACTTTGCAAAACGGTCTAATTGTCAGAATTGATTCCAAAGATATTGACTATCAACTGGAACTAAATGATGATAACAATTCATATTCTTTAAAGCAGGCTCACGTGATTAACCACACGGTCGACGTAAAGAATTAGGAGGAAAATAATAATGAATTATACGCAGCTTTTTATTAAATTCGTATTAGGTGTGTTAACTTTAATTTTTCAAATAAATGTGTTTGGCAAGAGCAATATTGCTCCCACAACGGCTCTGGATCAACTGCAAAATTATGTTTTGGGTGGTATTATAGGAGGCGTTATTTATAATGCCAATATTTCCGTATTACAGTTTCTGCTGGTTTTGATTGTCTGGACTTTAGTTGTGTTTATCTTGAAATTTGCCAGGGAGCACAGCAATTTTATCCGCAGTTTGATTGATGGCAAACCAATTCAAATAATTAAAAATGGTCAAGTTTTGCCTCGAAATTGTTTATCTGCTGGGCTTTCAGCTAATGAATTAATGTTTAAATTGCGCAGTCAAGGAATTTATTCTGTTGATAAAGTGAAAAACTGTATTTTTGAAAAGAACGGTCAATTAACGGTAATTAAAAAAGATGAAAAGAATGTGCGTTTTCCGTTAATTAATGATGGTCAAATCAACCAAGATGTGCTTGAATCTATTAATAAGGATGAAGATTGGCTAAAAGAGCAGGTCAAACAAGCTGGTTATGATGATACTAGTGACATTTTCTTAGGAGAATTTGAAGATGGCCAAGTTTCATTTACTGGTTACAATCAAAAATAGAAAAGGTAATTAAATGGAAAATTTGAATAAGGCACGACAGTTAGTGCAAAAGGCTGACACTGTGATAGTGGTAGCCGGTAATGGCTTAGCCAAAACCGAAGGACTTGACCTTTTGGGTCAGGAAGATTTTGAGCGTGATTTTCCCACTATTGTTCAAAAATATGATGTTCACTCAGTAGGATATGCTCTTGATGAGCATAAGCTTTCATGGGCTGAAAAATGGCAGTTATGGTCAAAGCTTATTCAAAGGTATTCACTTGATTATCATCCTAGTAAAACATTGCAAAAACTGAAGCAGTTAATTGATAACAAGCAGTATTTTATTGCTACCTCAGCATTTGGTCACTTTTTTGAAACTGCCGGCTTTAATGAAAAACGCATTTTTAATGTGTTTGGCGACTGGACTAAGGCGCAGTGTTCCAGCGGCATCAATCATGGGCTTAGGGATTGTCAGTCTGTCGTTCAAAAGATTGCTGGGGGAAAGCCTGATACCAACATAGAAGAATTGGTACCAAAATGTGATGTATGTGGTCAGCCATTGGAAATACATATGCCACTTAATGAGCACTTTTATCCAGATACTGAAGCTAACACTCGTTTCCGCTGGTTTTTAACCGGTAATGAAGATAAAAATACTGTTTTTTTGGAATTAGGAGTTGACGAAACGAGCCCGCAATTACGGGAACCAATTGAACATTTGGTAGCAGAATTTCCGCAATGGTCCTATGTGGCTGCTGACTTCAAGCAGGAAAATTTATTACCGGAAATTCAGGAACGCAGCGCCGGTACAAATGCAGATACAGCAAGTTTAATCAATAATTTGGTGATGGAGTAGCTGATTTCAATGAGTATTTACGTAAAAAATGGCGTACTGCATGTTTCTGGGGTTCAAGATAAGATCCGGGGCAAGGGTCAGGAATGGCCTGACTTCATTTCCGACTACACTATGCTCGATATTGAAACTACGGGCTTAAACCCATATCGTGATCATGTAACTGAACTTGGTGCAGTTAAAGTGCGTGCTAACAAAGTGGTAGATGAGTTTAGTCAACTGGTTGTTTATCCACGGTCAAATCATGTGCCGAGTTTTATCACTAAGTTAAATGGTATTACTGAAGAACTGCTTTTTAAAGAAGGAAAACCAGTAAAAGAGGCAATGACGGCTTTTCGCAAGTTTATTGGTTACGATATTATCATTGGCTATAACATCAATTTCGATCTCAATTTTTTATATGATTTAGCACGAAAATTTCATTTGCCGGAGCTTAGTAACGATTATGTCGATGTGTTGCGTTTAGCTCGAGTATATTATCCGCAGCAGCACAATCGCTTGCTTGACTGCATTCAGCGCGCAGGCATTGCACAAGTAGAACAGCATCATGGTCTGGAAGATTCCCTTGATACTAAAAAAGTTTATGATGATTTTCGCCAGCATTTTACGCCTGAACTATTGCAAAAAGCACAAGGCAAACTGAAAAACATTGATTTGCTGGAGGAAGAACTGGAAGTCTGGGAATTAGGATTTCGTAATCCGGTTAATAATAAAAAGATTGCTTTTGCTCCTGAGGTGGAAATAAACGGCACTGAAGCCTCTCAAATGGTTAATAATATGAATGGCATAGCTCAAAACGGTGTCAAAGCTGATACAGATTATTTAATTATGAGTGATGATGGTTTTTTCAGTAAAAATAATCCGGAAACATTAAAGGCAAGAGAATTTAATCATGCAGGCAGCAAGATTAAGCGCTTGTCTGAAAGCTATTTTTTGAATATGCTGGATGAATGGGCCAGAAGTTAAAATTAGAGGCAAGGGATCATTGACCTTGCTTTTTTATTGTTCCTGTTGCAAACAACAGTTCGATTAGCTATACTTAATTATTATTAAAAAGGAGCAATGTGAATGGCACGCAGGAGGAGCAGACGAAAAACTAAAACAACTAATGGAGATTTTTGGGCAATAGTCATTATTATCTTGTTCTTGTTGTGGTTTGTTTCTACTAAAGGTGGCTCAGACCCAAGCGGACACCAGACAATGAACAGGATCACGCGCAGTGACCGCCAGAAAAGCAATCAAATTGATAAGGCCAAGCCTGCTGCTAAAGTATACGGTGGCTTGTCGCATGAAGACTACCAAAAACTGGCTAATTTAAACTTTAAAAGTGGAAGTTCTTCTTATATTACTGTTAATAATGACCATTCCACGTTAATTAAAAATGCCTGGCGCGTTAATCGGGTTATTTATTCTGATTTGGATAGTTTAAATCGTACATCTCATTCGAATACAGCCTTTTTACAAAAGCGCAATGTTGCTAACGATAGTTTGAGGGTTCGCCAATTCGTTGAACCGACTGGTTGGCATTATAACCGGCGCAATGGCACACAAATTTATAATCGTGGACACCTCATTGCGTATTCAGTTTCTGCCGGTATTGACTTTGAAGGCAACTTCAATCCCCGCAATCATTCAGGTGATCAAAATAACCCTAAAAATTTGTTCACACAGTCTGCTTTTTCCAATCAAAGAATTCAAACAATGTTTGAAAGCCGTATTCGTGTTGCTTTAAGGCAAAATAAAAAAGTGATTTATCAAGCTACGCCAATTTTTCGAGGAGAGGAATTAATGGCACGTGGTATTAACTTGCAGGCAGTCTCAACTGACGGAGAACTTGATTTTAATGTTTATCTGTTTAACGTTCAGCCTGGTTATTCCTTTAACTATAATAACGGACGAGCTAAAGTGAATCATGAGATTTTTGTGAAAGATAATTATTAACCAGTAGTTGCTGACAAAATCAGCTTTAAAGAATAACCAAATGTTCGGATAAAATAATAGTTAATATATACAGAGATTAAAAAGAGTGGTAGTAACATTTACTGCCGCTTTTTTCTTAAGGCAAAACTTTAAAAAGAGAACAATAAAAGCAATTTCTGGATAATAATTAGCAATTTACACAATAAATACGAATAATTAACTTAAAAACTTGATTATGATAAGATAATTACGAATTTTAATTAAGCAAATTAGGTTGTGTTCTGACTTTTTTTATCATAAAATTAAGAGAGTAAAAATGAAAAATAAAGATTATAGTGGTGCGATTTAATGGATAACAATAAATTTGTTGAAGTGAAAAACCTGCGAAAAGTTTATGACAATGGTCATGAAGCTATAAAAAACGTCAGCTTTTCTGTTAAAAAGGGAGACTTAGTGTGTTTATTAGGGCCATCTGGCTGTGGAAAGACAACTATTTTAAATATACTGGCTGGCCTATTGAATCCCACAGAAGGAGACATCTTATTTAATGGCAAGTCGGTGGTAAAAGTTGCACCTAAGGATCGCCATATTGGCTATGTTTTTCAAAACTATGCATTATATCCTCATATGACTGTTTTGCAAAACGTAATGTTTCCGCTGATTGTAGGGGCTAACAAAAAGCCTAAAGCAGAAGCCAAAAAGATTGCCACCAAATATATGGAATTAACGCAGATTACTGAACTGGCTGATCAAAAGCCGGGCAATTTATCTGGTGGTCAGCAACAAAGGGTGGCAATTGCTCGTGCCTTGGTGCAAGAACCGCAGATTCTGCTCATGGATGAACCTTTGAGCAATTTGGATGCCAGATTGCGTTTAAAGATTCGTGAGGAAATTCGTTCATTAGTCAAATCTGTTGGCATTACCACGCTTTTTGTCACTCATGACCAGGAAGAAGCATTGTCTATTGGTGATAAAATCATCCTCTTTAATGATGGTGTTATACAACAAGATGATTTAGGCCAAAACTTTTATTTAGAACCTAATAATTATTTTGTAGCCAATTTCGTCGGCAATCCAGTAATTGATAATTTTAAAATAACTAAAACTGCAAATGAATTAAAGTCAAGTCAATTTACGATAGATCTTGCTGATCTGGAGGAGTCTCGTTTTAAACGGGAATTACCAGACGGTGAGTATATCTTGTCTATTCGACCCGAAAATATTGTTCCTGACCCTGATGGTCTTTTTGAGACCACGGTGGATGATATTGAATTAATTGGACGTGAACGTATTCTGAAATTTACATTTGATAATGAGCAGGTTCGTTCACTAATTAACCTTGAAACTCCAATTAAGAGAGGCGATCAAGTTAAACTTAAAATGCGATTTAATCGGGTATTTCTTTTTACACCTGAAGGAGAGCGAGTTTACTAATGAAGACAAATCAAAAGAAGGCTTGGCTTTTTTTAGCACCAACTATTATTTTTGTCACTCTGTTTAGTATTTATCCTATTTTGCGTGCATTTGGCATGAGCTTTCAGGGTGGGTCCTTAATTGACTTACACTGGAATGGTTTAAGCAATTATCAGTATATTTTCAATGATCCGGAATTTTGGCTGGCTATCAAGAATACGGTTCTCTATGCAATTATTTCAGTACCAATCGGCTTAATTATTTCAATTATGCTGGCGTGGATAATTTTTGACAAGGTAAAGCATAAGTCATTCTTTGAAACAACGTTTTTCATGCCATATGTTACTTCAACAATTGCCATAGGAATTGTTTTCCGTTATATCTTTAATGGTGATTACGGGATGCTGAACTTTTTGCTTAGATGTTTGCATCTGCCAGCTCCTGACTGGATTGATGACCCAGCAATGTCTTTAACTACCATTATTGTCTTTGGTATTTGGTCGTCACTGGCTTTTAACATTGTCATATTAATGGGGGCACTGCGTAATATTGATCCGAATTTTTATACAATTGCTGATATGTACGGTGCTAGCGGGCGCGATAAGTTTTGGCGCATTACTATGCCAGAGCTGGTTCCTACTATTGCTTTTCTGCTAACAATGAATGTGATTGGGGCCTTTAAAATCTATACTTCTGTATACGCACTCTTTAACGGGCAAGCCGGAGTGGGTAATTCGGGAACAACTGCCGTGTTCTACATTTACAATAAGTTCCAAATTGTCGGCACTCCGGGAGTTGCGATGGCGGCAACGGTAATTTTGTTCTTGATTATTCTGTTTGCAACCTTCTTGCAACGGAAAATGATGAAGAAGATAGGAGAGAATTAAATGAAACGAATTCGGCTAGGAGTTTTATTCAGTTACATTATTTTATTTATCTTTGCCATCATTACTGTTTTCCCATTCATTTACATGATTTTAGGCGGTTTGATGAGCTTTCAGGAAACAACTTCTATTCCGCCGACACTAGTTCCCCACCATTTTGAGTGGTCTAACTACGCCAAAGTATTCGCTCGTGCGCCTTTTGGCCGCTACTTCTTCAATACGGTTTTAACAGCTAGCGTCACCACGATTGTCAGTCTGTTTAACTCATTACTCGGCGCTTTTGCCATGGTTAACTTGCGCTTTAAGGGCAAGGGCTTAATTCAAATGGTGCTTTTGTCATTATTAATGGTACCTGGTGAAGCAATTATTTTTACTAACTACAACACAATTGCTCATATGGGTTTACTTAACACTTATGTAGGACTGGTTTTGCCATTCTTGACTTCGATTTTCTACATGTATTATTTACAAAGCTATTTTGGTTCAATCTCAGATACGATTTATAAAGCAGCTATGATTGATGGCGCCAGCGATTGGGACTATATTTGGAAAATTCTAGTACCGATGTCAAAAGGTGGCTTGTTTACAGTTGGTCTTTTAAGTTTCATCTCTGGCTGGAATTCATTTCTCTGGCCATTACTGGTTACAAATGAAGATACCATGCGCTTGCTGAATAATGGTTTATCGGCCTTTGCGTCTGATGCCGGTAGTGAAACGCAATTGCAACTAGCTGCTGCTACCCTGACTGTTTTACCAATTTTAATCTTGTACTTAATCTTTAGAAAACAGATTATCAAGGGGGTGGTTCGCAATGACCTTAAAGGATAGAACTACCATCACGTTTTACAATGGTTTGAATACTATTGGTGGACCAATGATTGAGGTGGCATGTCACAAATCGCACATTTTATTTGATTTAGGTGAAGTTTACCGACCTGAGCTCAATTTGCCTGACGAGAAATATCAGACTTTAGTGCAAAATGAACTGATTGGTGATGTACCGAACTTTTATGATCCCGAATTAACTGGCCAGCCACTTGATCATGACCGGTGGGAGCATGCTGCAGCTTACATGTCTCACCTGCACCTTGATCACAGCAAAGCCATGAATTTCTTGGCTCCAGAAATACCTTTGTATGCAGGGCCGATAACAGCTAAGATGCTGCCTGCTTTAAATGAAAAAGGAGACTTTCTGCTGCCGGCTGCAGATCATGAAGCAAGTTATACACGCCCAATTATCGCAGCAGACTATCAAAAACCAATAGAAGTGGGCGATATAACGATGACGGTGTGGCCCAGTGATCATGATGCGTATGGCGCTACTGGTCTGATAGTTAGAACACCGGATTTGGCAATTGCCTATACTGGTGATATTCGACTGCATGGGTATCATCCTGATTGGGTTAAAAAATTTTTAGCAGCAGCCAAAGACTGTGATGTTTTAATTACTGAAGCAACCGGATTTTCTTGGCCAGAAGAAAAGCATGAAGAAAATAGCGAAGAATTTACTGGTCCTAAAAATGAGGATGAATTGACTGCCAAATTTGTACAGTTGCAAAATGACAATGCCAAACGGCAAATTACTTTCAATACATATCCCACCAACGTTGAGCGGCTATTGCGCATTATTTCTGATTCACCGCGTAAAGTTGTTTTGCATGCCGCAAGAGCTCATCTGCTCAAGGAAAGTTTAGATAAGGACTTTCCTTATTATTACTTGCCAGGGGAGCAGAAATTCGTTGATCTGAAACCGGAACTAGCTGTTCATTACGATGATCTGCTAAATGATGATCACGAATTCCTCTGGCAAGCAGTTGCTGATTTCGACCACTTGCAAAAAGGTGGTTTGTATATTCACTCTAATGCAGAGCCATTAGGAGATTTTGACCCAGCATACAAGCCTTTTATGCAAAATCTCGCTGAGCAAAATATTGAAGTTCAGACGTTGCGTTGTTCTGGTCACGCTGACGAGCAAGAACTAAAACAAATTATTGCTTGGGTTCAACCACCAACACTTATTCCTGTGCACACATTGCATCCGGAGCTGGTGGAAAACCCTTATGGTAACAGGATTTTACCAAAACGTAACCAAACAATTGCGTTTTGATTAATCAAAAAAATGTTGTTTAGTTTTTATATTTGGGAGGTTTAACCAAATGAAGTTTAGTAAAAAGTTAGCCGCTGCGTTTGCTGTTGGTTTAACTCTTGTTGGTACTGCAGCTTGTTCAAATGGCGGAAGCAATTCTAATTCTTCCTCATCTTCAAGTTCAGAAAAAATTGCCAAAGTCAAAAAGACAACCAATATTGTTTTTTGGCATGGTATGACAGGTGTGCAACAATCGACTTTGAAAAAATTGACACAGGAATTTGAAAGCAAAAATCCTAAAATCAAGGTCAAGTTGGAGAATCAAGGTGCTTATAATGACTTACAAGCCAAAATTAATTCAACTTTGCAATCGCCTAATAACTTGCCAACTATTACTCAGGCATATCCTGACTGGCTCTTTAATGCTGCTAGCAAAAACATGCTGGTTGATTTAAAGCCATACATTAATAGTAAAGAAGTTGGTTGGGGCAGCAGTGAAGCTTCTAATATCAAGAGTGCACTTCTCGATGGTGCTAAGATTAATGGCAAACAATACGGTATTCCTTTTAACAAATCAATTGAAGTTTTGACTTATAACGCAGACTTGTTAAAGAAATATGGTATTAAAAAAGCTCCTGCAACAATGGATGAATTGAAGAAAGATTCACAAATCATCTACAAAAAGAGTAATCATAAAGTTGTTGGAGCCGGTTTTGACTCATTATCAAACTACTACACTTTAGGCATGAAGAACGAAGGCGTTGACTTCTCAAGTAAAATTGACTTTGCCGGCGATACTTCAAAGAAGGTTATTAATTTTTATGCAGATGGAATCAAAGATGGCTACTTCAGAGTAGCTGGTTCAGAACACTATCTGTCTGGACCATTTGCTAACCAAAAGGTAGCAATGTACATTGGTACTTCTGCTGGTGAAGGCTTTGTTAAACAAGGTGTAGGCAACAAGTTCACTTACGATGTTGCACCTCGTCCAGGTAAATACACTATGTCACAAGGTACTGATATTTACATGTTCAAGCATGCTTCAGCTGACCAAAAGTCTGCAGCATTTACTTACATTAAGTTCTTGACCTCAAAAGCAAGTCAACTTGAATGGGCAAATGCTACTGGTTACATTCCTGTTAACCAGAGTGCTGCTGATTCAGCTGAATACAAGGATACTAAAAAGCTTAAATTGCCAGCTAAACTTGAAGATGCAATGGCAAACTTATACAGTGTGCCAATTATCAAAAATGCTGGTGCTGCATACGGCAATTTGAATCCAGTTATGCAAAATATTTTAGCTGCTGCTCAAAAGAAGCAAAATGTTGATGACGCTATTAAATCGGGCAAAACAAAATTTGATGCTGCTTGGAAGCAATAAAAACTAAATAGCAATTTTTATTAAAGAGCTTGTCAATAATAGGCAAGTTCTTTTTTATGCCCAAAATGGAACAAAATAAAGGTCATCTGGAAAATGTTCGGAATGTAGCTAACTATAATGATAAATAAAGTAAAATATACAAATAAAGCCGAATTTTTGTGCCTAAATTTATTGTAATCTTGCATTATTTGCTATACAATAAATGAGTATTAATGCTCAAACTATCACTATTGAGCACTTAAAAAATTTTGGAGGAAAAAAGATATCATGAATTTCGGTAAAAAGTTGGCAGCTGTTGCGGCAGCCGGCTTGGCATTAATTGGAACTGCAGCTTGTTCAAAAAGTGGCAGTTCATCATCCTCAAGTTCTAAAATACCAAAAGTAACTCAAAAAACTACAGTTGTTTTTTGGCATGGGATGCAGGGTTCTCAGGAAAAAACACTGAAAAGTTTAGCTCAGGATTTTGAAAATAAAAATCCTAAAATAAAAATCAAGCTTGAACAACAAGGTGATTACGATAACTTGCAGTCAAAAATAACTTCGACTCTGCAATCACCTAAAAATTTACCAACAATCACTCAGGCTTATCCAGGTTGGCTTGAAAGTGCCTCTAAGAATAAGATGTTGGTTGACCTTAAACCATACATTAATGATAAAAATGTAGGTTGGGGCAGTGCCTCAGCATCTGGTATTAAGGAAGACATGCTAAATGGTGCGCAAATTAAGGGCACCCAATACGGTATTCCTTTTAACAAGTCAATTGAAGTTTTAATTTATAACCCAAAGATGTTTAAGGAATATGGCATTACCAAAGTTCCTGCAACAATGGCTGAGGTTAAGAAGGCTGCACAGACTATTTATCAAAAGAGTAACCATCAAGTAGTTGGTGCAGGCTTTGATGATCTTGATAACTACTACGTTTTGGGTATGAAGAACCAGGGTGAAAATTTCTCCAGTAAAATTGACTTTACTGGTGCTAAATCCAGAAAGTTGCTCAATTACTTTATCGACGGGGAAAAAGCAGGTTACTTTAGAATGCCAGGTTCTGATAAATACTTGTACATTCCGTTTACTAACAAAAAATTGGCAATGTTTGTTACATCTTCATCAACTGAAACATGGATCAAACAGGCAGCTAAGAAAGGCTTCAATTATGAAGTTACAGCTCGGCCAAGCAAATATACAATGTCACAGGGTACCGACATTTATATGTTCAGCCACGCCAGTGCGATGCAGAAAGCTGCTGCTTTCAAATTTATGAAATATCTTTCTTCTAAAGATAGTCAAATTAAGTGGGCTAAAGAAACCGGCTATATTCCGGTTAATGAAAGTGCCACAAAATCTGACGAATATAAGTCGAATAAAGACTTTAAACTGCCGGCCAAATTAGAAGACATTCTTAATGCCAACTCACTTTACAGTGTTCCCGTCATCAAGGACTCTAGTGCTACATTTAGTCAATTAACCCCAATTATGCAATCAATCTTATCGGCTGCACAAAAGAACCGTAATGTTGAAAAAACCATTACAACAGGTAAAAATAAATTTGATGCAGCTTGGAAACAATAGAAAAGTGATAAAAAATTTAAAAAACAGGTCTTGACCTGTTTTTTTATTTGTCGTTTTTCTCTTCAATGGTAAGATAATATTGGCATATAAAAGCTGGTAGCTACGCCAGCTAAATACAGTGGCCAGGGGTGAAAACGTGATCAAAGAACAAAAGTTTCCAGTAGAAACTAATTATAAATGGTATGATATCAGCAATTTGAGTGAAGAAGACAGTAATAAGCTGCAAATAGATTTTCATTTTACTCCTGACATGATTACCTATATTTCAGACAGACATGAACGACCCCACTATGATTATGATACGCATACGCATATCAATTTGCTGGTTTATGATGTACCTATTTGGCCAACTAAAACTATCAAGCATTTTACGGCTCACCCGGTAACTTTTTTAATATCAGGGGAAAACATCTTTACTTTTCATACCCAGTCAACCAGTTATGTGTTTGATGAATTTAATGATGCAGCTACGAGAAGAGAGCTATCAATGGCACAGGATGTTACTGAACTTTTAATGAAGTTTTTACTATATTCATCGCAGTACTTCCAGCGAGCTGTTACTCAGCTTGATGCGGAACGCAATAGTTTAGATCAAAAACTTTCTGGTGACATTAATAACAAGGACTTGGTAGAGCTGTCCAACATTGAGAAAAGTCTGGTGTATTTGTCTAGCTCAATTCAGACTAACCTAATGATGCTGCACAGTTTAAAAATGTCTCAGTTGAACTTCACCAAGCCTGGACGTGAACGACTGGATGATGTTTTAATTGAGTCAAATCAATCTGCAGAAATGGTGAAAATTTCGCAACAGGTAACTCAAACTTTATCTGCAACTTCTAATAACATGATGAACAATAACCTGAATGATACGATGAAGTTCCTTACAGTCTGGTCTTTGGTTTTAACCATTCCCACTATTTTAACCGGCTTTTATGGTATGAACGTCAGCCTTCCGGTTGGCCATAGCTCGTCTGACTGGATTGCTATTACTGTAATAACGATCTTTTTGATGGTATGGTTGATTGTGCTAATGAAACGACATCACTTCTTTTAAACTGAGGCAAACAAATGAAAAATAAAGTTTTGATAGGCTCATTAATCACAGCACTTATTGCTTTTATGCTCTATTCTGTCAATCTTAAAAAAGTAGAGAACAGCAGCCTGAAAATTGTGGGTCAAGGACAGGAACAAGTTGTCAAAAATAAAAAGGGAAAAAACTCCGTCCGTGAGCCAAAAGTTGCGACTATGGAGTATCCAAATCACATTAAAATTGCTTCGGGCAGTGAGCAGAAATGGGCAGAAAAAATTGTACAGGTGATGGGGAAAGATCAAAGCTATCAGGTTTGTGTTCAAGATCTCAATAATAATAAATTTGCCCGTGTTTCTAACACTAGTCAAAGACATGGTGTAAATACTATTAGTTGTCTATTTCTACTTATTGCTTTAACTTATCAAGAACAACATGGGCAGGCAACTGCGAATAAGGCTGTTAAAATAAAAAAAGCAGATCACGTTAAAGGTGAAAAGGTCCTGCAAAAGGGAATTGCGTATAATGCAACTTATCTGAAGCAATTAATGATGCAAGGTGACAAAACTGCAGCCAACGCTTTGTTGCGCAAAGTTAAGCCTGCAAAAGTCAACTCAATTATCAGGAGAACTGGCGTTGAAAATACCGCCATTAAAGGAAAATTTTCAGCTAAACCAGCAGGTTATACTACTGCAAATGATTTGAATAAAATTATGGTGAGTCTATACCATGACCAGATTTTAAGCAGACAATATTCCAATCAAGTTTTAGGAGCACTGAATGCTAGCAAAATTAAACCCAGGATTATCCGTAATAGCAAGGGTTTAATTTATGCTATTGGGGATAGTAAAGCCAATGTTGCACTTGTCCAGTCTAATGGTAATGCCTATTGCGTCAGCGTTTGGAGCAATAATGATCATGATTTTGTTAAACTGGGAAAGGCAGTCAACAGCTTTTTTAAATAACATTTTTGACGTATACTTTACCAAATCTTAAAAAAATTGCCCTAATAAAATCCATGTTTTAGGGCTTTTTTGATAATATAAAATAATTTACAGCATGTAGATTGTATTCTTCATGTTGTAGTGCTATATTATTCAGTATGCTGTCAGAAGGAGGGGTGAAATTGGTTAAAAAAAGAAGCCTTGATTTAGATAAGGTGATTGCGAAGGCGACGGAGCTGATTGGACGAAAGGGACTTTCCGCGACCACTCTGCCGAACCTAGCCAAAGAGTTAGGCGTTCGTTCACAGTCACTCTATCATTATGTTTCAGGTCGAAAGCAATTGTTGTCGCTTGTCGGTGCAAGCAGAATTAAAATTTTAGGTAAAAAATTAGTTGATAATTTGATCGGAATTTCGGGTGAAGAGGCTTTACTTAAATTTGCGGATATCGTCCGTGATTTTATTTTAGACGATCCCGCTTTAATTAGTATTCTCTACCATTTGAATGAGTACCAAAAAGACGATGCTATTACTCAAGAAATTTTAAAGATAATAGCTTTGGCTGACAAACTAAATTTGAGAAGTGACAGCACGGTTTCGCTCCATTCCTTAATTGGGGCAGTACTAGGATACGTTTTTTTAGATGTATCTGATTCTTTTACAGAAGAAACTAGTGAAGAGGCTGACCAAGGTTATCATGAATTAATTATTCAATTGGTTCAGCCCAAGAAATTATTGCAAAAAAATAGAAAGGAAAATCAGAGTGCATAAACTAGTAAAAAATCATATTTTCTCGTTAATTGCATGGATTTTAATTTTAATCATTTCTGTTGTGGCTTTGCCAGACGTTACAGGGTTAACCCGTGAGCACTCAAATATTTCCTTACCGTCTGACGTTCAAAGTGAAGTCGCAAAATCAATCCAAAATGATTGGGGTCCTAAACAAAAAAATACCTATCAGATTGCAGTGGTCTTTAATAAGCAAAAAGGCAAACTGACTTCCGATGATAAGAATGCCATTAATGAAACTATTGACAGATTGAAAGATGATCAGGATCAATACGGCATTAAAATGATTTTAGGCCCAGATGATAATATTGCTACTAAGAAAAAGCTGCAGTCAAAGGATAATACAACCTGGATAATGCAGTTGAATGTGGCTAAAAAGCACGGACCGGTTAATGATGTTGAGGCTGAGTTGAATAAAGCAGTCAAAACTGCTGGCATCAGGACTTATGTTACTGGTGCTGATGTTTTACAAAATGCCTTTTCAAATGCTATTCAAGAGGGAATTAAGAAAACAGAAGTAATTACCGTTATCTTTATTTTCATCGTGTTAGTGATTGTCTTCAGGTCACCAATAGTGCCCCTGATTTCATTACTGACTGTTGGGGTTTCCTTTATCACATCATTTGCGATTGTTACTAACTTAGTTAAATACCAAAACTTCCCGTTTTCTAACTTTACACAAGTCTTTATGATTATTGTGTTATTCGGAATTGGTACGGACTACAACATCCTTTTGTATGACAAGTTCAAAGAAGACCTCGGTAAAGGAATGAATCGCTATGAAGCGATGAATAGTGCCTTAAAGGTCGCTGGTAAAACCATTCTTTATTCCGGTTCTTCCATTTTAATTGGATTTTCGGCACTAAGTTTAGCTAACTTTTCAATTTATCGCTCAGCAGTTGGTGTTGCGGTCGGCGTAGCAGTTTTATTAATAGTGCTGCTGACACTCAATCCTTTCTTCATGGCTGTTTTGGGAGAAAAAATGTTCTGGCCGGTGAAGGAGTTTACCGGTGAGCATGAAGATAAATTATGGCATGGTATTTCCAAAGCGACACTTGCTCACCCAATTATTTACTTAATTGTACTGGCTGTGGTTGTGCTTCCTTTTGGTCTTATGTATACCGGTCACTTGAATTATGATGACACTGATGAGATTGATAATAGTACTTCAGCTAAAGCAGGGATGCTAGTTGTCGAAGATCACTTTTCAAAAGGGATGGCTGAACCTTCAACACTTTATATTAAGAGTAACCATAAACTTGATAATGAAGCAGATTTGCGGTTAATTGATCAATTAACCAGACAACTCCAGGCATCTGAAGATGTAGCTTTTGTCACTTCTGTAACTCAGCCTTATGGTGAGAGCATTGATCAGCTTTACGTCAATAATCAGTTAAATACTGTTAACCAAGGTGTTGATCAAGCACGTGCCGGTTTAGGTAAATTGAGCAAGGCAAGCAAAAAAGTTACTGCGGGTGCAAGCAAGTTGGCTGATGGAACCAGCCAGTTGCAAAATGGTACTAGTCAACTCCAAGATGGCGCAAGCAAATTGCAAGCTGGTACGGGTAAGCTGCAAAATGGTGCCAGCCAGTTGCAAAATGGTACTGGTCAACTGCAAGGTGGTGCAAGCCGTCTGCAGAGCGGAACCCAGCAAATGACCAGTGGCCTTAACCAGTTGAATTCTCAATTGGCAAGTGGCAGTGCTGGTATCGCAAATGCGCAGAAAAATACTAAGGCTGCTTTAGAAAAGAGCTATAAAGCTAACTTAGCAAAGAGTATTAACAGTATACCCGGTTTAACTCAACAACAGAAGATGGCTGCCATGCAAGCTGCTGGTGCTGCTTTAGAAAAATCATGGGCAGAAGCTTCTGCTTCAATGCCAGATGTATCTGGCCAAATGGGTCAGCTGCAATCTGGTGTCGGCAGACTGGCTACTGCTTCTGGTCAATTAAATAGTGGTGCTTCTACTCTAAATGGCGGTATTGGTCAACTTAATTCCAGTGCAGGTCAATTAAGCTCAGGTATTGGTCAAGTTAATTCCAGTACTGGTCAATTAAGCTCAGGCATTGGCCAATTGAATTCCAGCGTTGGTCAACTAAATACTGGTGCAGGGAAATTGGCTTCAAGTACACCAAAGATTACCAATGGGGTAGATGAAGTTAATAGTGGACTTGGTCAAGGTGCAGCTTATCTTAATGGTTTAGCTAGTTCCTCAGCCGCAGATACTTTCTATATCCCAAAGGAATTTATTAAAAACGATACTTTCCAAACCTCAATTAAAAATTATCTGAGTCCTGATAAGAAATCTGCAATGCTTATGATTGTCTTTAAGTCAAATCCAAGTAGTCTTAAAGCAACCAAGAAGGCGCAGGATCTGAGTTTGATGGCTAAGAAGTCCTTAGCAGGAACCAGGCTCAAAAAGGCTACAGTAGCAATGGGCGGAGAGAGTTCCAACATTGCTGACATCAAAGATATTGCCAACAGAGACTTTATTAGAACTGCTGCCATAATGTTGATTGGTATTGGAATTGCCCTCATTTTTGTAACTCGTTCACTTTTGCAACCAGTTTATATCTTGGGTACTCTATTGATTGCCTACTTCTGTTCATTATCAATTACGGAATGGGTAGTTAAAGCTGCATTAGGCAAATCCATGCTGACCTGGAACACACCGTTCTTTGGTTTCATCATGTTAATTGCTCTGGGCGTTGACTACAGTATCTTCTTAATGACTCGCTATCGTGAACTTGAAGACGGTAAGCCAAGTCAAAGAATGCTAAAGGCCTGTGGCATTATCGGCACAGTTGTAGTTTCAGCTGCTATCATTTTAGGTGGTACTTTTGCTGCGCTAATCCCTTCAGGGATTCCAACTCTGATTGAAGTGGCCTTGGCAGTGATTATTGGACTGATAATCTTAGTCTTTATTATGCCGATCACTTTGTCTGCTGCTGTCAAGTTGACCTATGAAGGTGTCCATTGGCATAAGAATAAGCGTGCTAAAAATTAATTGAATTTAATTAAAAGGTTGAAATTCTCATTTAGAGAATTTCAGCTTTTTTTGTCAGTGAAATATGTTTTCTGACAGGTTTACAAAAGTTGATTTATTATAGTATAATATTTTTAATTAAATTTTAAGCAGAAAGTAAGGAATACTGGAATGTCAAGACAAGTAAATAATCAGTAAGCTCTCGTTAAAGTTTTAAACAATTAATCACTTTTTTAATTTTGAACCTAACGTAGAGCGAATCACTTTAGCAGATAGAGTAATTTTTGCAATTCAATGAACTGCAGCTTATTTAGTGTATTATGTGTACACGTTGAGGTTTTATAAGTGGAATTAATTAAAATAGATTATTTACAAATTGGCGTGGCAGCTTCTAAACTGCTGACTGTCTCAAATTTGAGCATCAATTCTGGGCAAAAAATTGGCTTAATTGGCAACAATGGTGCCGGTAAAACAACTTTAATGCGAATACTTGCTCAAGAAAAATTAACAGATTCATTTACTGTTAAAGGTAGGGTTTCCAGCAATTGTAATTTTGCTTATGTTTCACAATTGCTTGATGCTGGGGATAAGAGCGGTGGACAAAGGGAAAAATTGGCTCTCAATAAGGCCGTCACCCAATTAAAAAATATGCCTAACGGTTTGCTGCTTTTGGACGAACCCACATCTAATTTGGATATTACGCAGCAACAATGGTTAATAAAATTAATAAATAAAAGCAAAATTGCCTGTTTAATTATCAGTCATGACCAGAATTTTTTGAACAAAGTTTGTGATTCAATCTGGTATATTCAAAATAAAGAAGTACACAATTTCTCAGGGACTTATGAAGAGTTTCGCAGCTTTAACGAAGATCAGCGAAAACGGGCAGAAACGACTTATGAACAAAAGAAAAAGCACCTTGAGCAGTTAAAGAGAAGTTATAATCTGCATTTTAATAAGGCCAGAACTTTCTCTCACAACAAAAAGGGACTTTCCTCATCTGATTGGCGGTCAAAGTCCATGGGAAAACAGAAAACAGCAAATAATGTTATCAGAGCCAGTAAGAATCTTGCTAGCCGCATCAATAAGGAAAAAGCAGAAATAAAGAAGCCGCAAATGCATCATGCGATTACCTTAAAAAATGGCAACAATGCAATAACTGATTTATCGATTTCTCCTAAAAGCAAGGCATTACGGCTGGAGAAACAGCAGGTTAATGCATATGGTCAAGAGTTGTTTAGCATTACTCAGGAAGCAAATCTTACTTATAGTTCAAAAGTAGTTTTAACTGGGCAAAACGGTGTTGGCAAGACTGTTTTTCTGAAAAAAATCAAGAATAGACAGTTAACCGGTTTTTATAATTCTAAATTGAAAATAGGTTATTTTAACCAGAATATTGTTACTAGTCAAACTGATAAAACCCTGCTAGATTCTCTTTTTGCTACCAGTATATTTGATGATAGTTCGACTATGCAGGTTTTAGGTGATCTACATTTACGTCAATACGGACGGCATAAAATAAGTGATCTTAGTGGTGGGCAGCTCGTGTGTTTCAACTTAGCTAAGATACTTACAGGTCAATATAATTTATTGCTGCTGGATGAACCGACTAACTTTTTAGATATTGCATCGGTTAATGCCTTAGCCGAATTTGTCACTGCTTATCCCTTTGCCATGATTCTCGTATCGCACGATCAGGCATTTATCAAGCAACTTGAAGCTGTAAAATGGCAAATTAAGGACAGATGCTTAATAACTTCCGCATCCCAGAAGAAAAGGTCTAGAAAAAGCAATGATAATGAATTAGAATTGCTCAAGTTCAAGCTTGATCAATTAATGCTTGACTCCCAGACTTCAATTTCTGAAATAAAGCGGGTTAAGAAACAAATTCAAAATTTACAATAAAAAGCTGTATTAAAATAGTGATAAAGAGTTTTCCTTATCGCTATTTTTGTTTTATGATTAAGCTATTAATAATTATTGATTAAAGGAAGTTTCTTATGACTACTTGTCCAAACTGTGGCCGTCCCATTAACGATGCGGATGTTACCTGTCCTAACTGCCATTTTGATTTACAAAAATACCGTGAGACTTTTTTCACTGACCAACATCAAAAGGCAAACTATGAAGATGAAGAAGCCGGTAAAAAAATAGCCAGTCGCAAGGTATACCGACAAGAATTTTATCCGAAAAAGCAAAATTCGGTTATCGAGCGAATGTTGCAATGGATTCATGTTAACAGCATGATTGTTTTTCTATTGGGAATTGCTTTACTAATTCTCATGAGTTTTTCCCGCAGCTTTGGTTGGATTTGCTTTTTTGCATTGCTTGTCTGGCTTTACTTTGTTTGCAGTCGTCAAGAAAAAATTGATCGTTATACCGTGGATGAGCGCTTAACACAAAAAATTAATCAATTGGGTTCTAACATGTTCAATGATGTGGCTGAATCGAAAGAAAAAGTTAAATCGAAAAGCAGATTAGCCCAGAAGGGTATAAAACATAAAGAAAATGTTCAGGTAAAGAAGCATTTTACCTATGTGCAGCTTCTAGTTGTTTTGGTGGCAGTAATAAACCTGATAGTTTTATTTACTGGATCTGGTGCATCTGTTTTAGACATGACTTACGGGCAAAAAATGTCAATTACCAGGGTTGTCTTCGGACTTGCTGGCAGACTTTTTTCTTCAAATGCCACACTGCTTTCAGGTGTCTTACTTTGTGTAATATGGTTAATAATTGTTTTGATTCCGCTATTTATCATTTATCACACGTTGAGAGATACTAAAAAGAGCAGGTTGATCGCATTTTTACTTTCTTTGATTGAAACTATTTTTCTAATTTACATTATTTATAGAATGTCTAATAGTACACTGTCTAATCATGGTATTTTACACAGCATTACCAGTCAACTGCTTTTATACGCAGTTTCAATAGGCGCTTCAACTTATTTCTTAATTTTAGCTAGCGTGATGACGACTGGACTGACAGGGTATAATTTATTCCGCCACCGTCAAAAGCAATAATAAAAAAAGCTGATAAATCAGCGTTCTTATTTAGTAACGCAGTTTATCAGCTTTTTAATTTATATCTTAATGATAAGTTATTTGGTTGGCATTGATATTACTAAGTGCTGGTTTACGAATGCCATCAAACCTAAATCACTAAGCTCACGGCCATAGCCAGACTTCTTGATACCACCAAATGGTAATTCACCGGAACTAATCCATGTGCCGTTGATTACGCTCATACCAGTTTCAATTTGTGCAGCTACATTTTGAGCACGTTTAATGTCGGAACTGATAACAGAAGAACCCAAACCATAACTAGAATCGTTTGCTAAAGCAATAGCGGCGTCTTCATCTTCGACTTCGTAAACAGTAGCAACTGGACCAAAGAACTCCTGGTCAAATGCCGGATTATCACGATCAACATTGGTTAGAATAGTTGGACGGAAGAATGCACCATCTGAATCAATTTCAGGATATTGGTAGAACACTTTTGCCCCTGCTGCAAGGGCACTATCTAATTGTTTAGTTAGTTTTTCCTTTGCGTTCTGTGAATTCATTGGCGGCAATGTAGTACTTGGGTCAAGTGGATCTCCAGGCTTCAAACTAGAAAAGACCTCTTTTAATTCATGCAATGTTTCTTCGTAGCGAGACTTAACAACAATAATGCGTTTGGAAGAAGTACATACCTGTCCGTCATTATAAGTTCTGGCTGAACTAAGCGCCTGCTTTAAAACTTCAGGATTAGCGTCATCAAGGATAATGAAGGCATCATTACCACCAAGCTCCATAGTAGATTTCTTCAGGTTTTTGCCCGCATTTTCAGCAACTGAAGAACCACCGCGTTCTGAGCCGGTCAATGCTACGCCCTGAATTCTAGGATCGGCAATCATTTGATCAAGTTGGTCGTAGCTTGGATACATATTAATCAAACTTCCCTCAGGAGCACCTGCCTGTTTAATAATTTTAGCAATCAAAGCTGCAGAGCCTGGAACATTGTGGGCATGCTTCAAAATAATAGGATTACCAACAATAAAGTTTGGAGCAAATACCCTGATTACTTGATAAAGAGGGAAATTCCATGGCTCACATGCCATTATTACGCCAGTTGCCTGCTTTAGGTAATATGCATCGCCTAATTTGGAATCAATTGGTTCTGGTTTTAACAATTCAGGACCTTTGTCGGCAAAGTAATCGCAAATAGATACACAAAGATCAACTTCACCTTCAGATTCTCCAATCATTTTACCCATCTCACGAGTCATGATTTCTGCCATTTCTTTTTTATGCTCGCGTAAACCGTCTGCTACTTTGTGTAATGTTGCTGTTCGGGTTTCAGGGCCTTCATTACGCCACTTGTGGTAAAGTGCATCGGTCAAGTTTAAAGCGTCTTCAATTTGTTCAGCTGTAGGATTGTCATAGCTGGCAAAAGTTTCATTAGTATATGGATTAATAGATTGATATTTAGCCATAATATTATCTCCTTAAATTTTAATCAGGATAGATTTTTCTCAAAATCAATATAAACCGTTTTCATTAATCATTATAGCACATATAGAATATTTTACTAATAATTAGTAAGTAAAAATAAAGATTTATTTTATTTCATTTAAAAGATAAGTTAATGATTCCTCTAAATACTGAGCAGCATAAGTCATTGCATGCCGCTTACCCGCTATTAGTTTAAGGTCTACAGCGTGATTATTTTGAGCCAAAAAGTCAATAAAATTAAGTAAATATTTAATAGGAGACAATTCATCTGCAGAATTGATCATTAATAATTGGTGTAAATTGCTGTAATCATATGAATCAGCATCAATCTTTTTTAATACCTTTTCATCTTCAGAACCGGCATATGCTAAAGTAAAATATTTATAAAAAGCGTTGTTAATATCATGTTGGTTGCTCAAGCCTAGTTCTTTATGACCATCAACTGCAGGCGTGACGTTCTGGTGGTCTTTCATCCAAGCAGAATAACTGACAGGAGCAGACCATGTTACAGTAGGAAAGCCATATTTACCCGCAATATTTAGCGCCATTGTGCCTCCACTGCTGGCACCAATTTGAGTAATGTGGGGCTTTTTATTAATTACATAATCGCTTTGCATTAGCCATTTAACAAAGTTAATACTGTCTTGGTGTGCGGCTGGAAAAGTATGCTGTGGAGCAAGAGAATAGTTAGGTGCAAAAACAGTAAAACCTTTATCAGAAATTTTTTGACATAAGTCTCTAATACTGTTTTTATCTCCCCGAAACCAGCCACCACCATGCCAAAACAGCAATATTTTGTCACCAAAACCGACTTTGTCCGGCTTATAAATATCTACCTTAAGTTTTCTTTGTTCATCATAAGTGACATCATTGATAATTTCTGCCATCCGATTTTCCTCCCAAAAATTGTATTTTTAATATCTATTATAATGTAATTAAAGGTCGGTTTTTGCTAAAAACCCAATTTGTTTTTACTTTAAGAAAAAATAATTAAAAAATTTTAATTATTATTATTTAATGACTTAAAAAGTAATCACTATGCTTATTTTTTGGTAAAATTAGGCTTAACATTGGAGGTAAGCTATGCATCTGTCTGCTAAAGCTAGTCGAAGACTGATTAATATCTTGACCGTTGTCAGCGGGATTATTATCATTTTATTATGTATATATTGGTATAGATTAGGAATATTTACCAGTCAAGCCAAAATGAAAGCATATTTGGCTGACAAGAAAATAATCGGACCGATTATTTTTGTTTTGATTCAGATAATTCAGGTTGTTATACCTATTATTCCTGGTGGCGTTTCACTTTTGGGTGGAGTTATTTTCTTTGGACCTGTAGCTGGTTTTATTTATAACTACGTAGGAATTTGTGTTGGATCAATTATTGACTTCTTTTTAGCACGCTTTTACGGCAGACCTTTTATTCTTCATATTGTCTCTGAAAAAACTCTTGATAAATATATGAAGTGGACTAAAAACCAGCGGAAATTCAACTGGTTTTTTGCAATCTGCATTGTGGCTCCAATGGCACCAGATGATGTTTTATGTCTTTTGGCAGGTTTAACTGATATGAAGTTTTGGACCTATTTTTGGATTATCATATTGGGTAAACCCTGGACTATTGCAGCATACAGTTTTGCGCTGGAATTTGGCATGGACTGGCTGCTTAGATTGACTGGTCATTAATGGACAGCCGAATTTATTTTCGTCCTTTTAAACTATCGGATGCACCTACTTTGCTAAAATGGGGACAAGATCAATATTATCGGCGTTTAGCAGGTTTTGAACATTATCACAACCTGGCGGAAGCTGAGGTTGCTGCAGGAAAGTATGCCGCAAGAAAGTATAGTTATGCAATTTGTCTTAGAAATACCCGGCAATTAATTGGCTTAGCTGAACTATATAATAGAGGTACAAGCGAAGAAGAATTATTACATACCAAGGAAATAGGTTTTTTACTTGATAAAAATTTTTCTGGTCAAGGTTATATGACTGAAGCCTTAAATTTACTTTTAAATTATGCGTTTAAAAAGCTCAATCAATCTGAAATTTGGGCTGGCACTTTTAAAAATAATTTTCGCTCACAAAATTTACTTACTCGACTAGGCTTTAAATATATTTATTCGGTCGATATGAGTATGGTAAGTACGCTATTTCAATATCAGGAAGATTATTTTTTGCTGAAAAAGGCAGACTGGCTTAAAAGAGAAAAGTGATTTAAATTTGGCACAATCTTTTTACAAAAATAATTATAAAAACATTAAATATTGTTTGCTAAAAAAAGCATAATAGCTTAAAATAATATCCAAACACGGAATCCTCAGACTGATTCAGAGAGTTCGCATCTTGGTGCAAGCGAATAGATGTCGTTTCCAGATTCCATTAATGTGGGTAATTAATAATTACACGGCACGCGGCATCGTTATCGCCGATTTAATGAAGTGCAGCTAAATATTTAGCTGAAACTGGGTGGTACCGCGAAGCCATGTATGAGCCAATTCGTCCCAATCTTGTGGGATGAGTTGGCTTTTTTTGTGGAGGTAAAAAGATGCTGGATATAAAGGTGATTCGCGAGAATCTTGACTGGGCCAAGGATAAGCTTGGCAGACGTGGCGTTAAGCCGGAAGAGCTTGATGAACTGGTTAAAATTGATGCCGATCGGCGTGAAGAACTGAACCGTAGTGAGCAGCTAAAAGCTGAACGCAATACAGTTTCAAAGAAAATTGCGGAAATTAAAAGAAACAAAGAAGATGCTTCTGCTGCAGTTAAAAAAATGCGTGAAGTAGGACAGGAAATTAAGGAACTTGATGATAAAGTTGCTGAATTGACTGAAAAGCAAGATTACATCTTGCTAAGACTGCCTAATTTCCCGGACGATTCTGATCCAGTCGGACCTGATGAAAGTTATAATGAAGAAGTTCGCAAGTGGCATGAACCGACTAAGTTAGCCTTTAAGCCTAAGGCACATTGGGATATTGGTACTGATCTCGATATTTTGGATTGGGACAGAGGAGCTAAAGTTTCTGGTGCTCGTTTTGTCTATTATAAAGGTGCTGGTGCTTTACTTGAGCGGGCTGTTTTTAACTTCTTCTTAGATGAAAACACTAAAGAAGGCTACACCGAAATAATTCCGCCATATTTGGTTAACGATGAATCAATGCAGGGCACTGGACAATTTCCTAAATTCCGTGAAGATGTGTACACCATTGTTGATAACGACAACCCTGACAAGCCACGTGATTTAACTTTGATTCCAACTGCTGAAGTTCCGCTTGTTAACTATTTCCGTGACGAAATTATTCATGGTGAGAAGCTGCCAATCAATGTAACTGCATTGTCTCCAGCATTTAGAAGTGAAGCTGGTTCAGCTGGACGTGATACTCGCGGGCTGATTAGAATGCATGAATTTAGAAAAGTTGAAATGGTTAAAATTTGCAAGCAGGAAGATTCTTGGGATGAATTAGAGAAACTAACTCATAATGCTGAGCACTTGTTGCAAAAACTTGACTTGCCATATCATGTGGTAGCTTTGTCTACTGGGGATGCCAGCTTTACCAGTGCTAAAACTTATGATTTGGAAGTTTGGATGCCGGCTCAAGATAAGTATCGTGAAATTTCCAGTTGCTCAAATTGTACTGACTTTCAAGCTCGTCGTGCGCAAATTCGTTACCGTGATGAAGATGGCAAACTGCATTTGGCACATACTCTTAACGGCTCCGGATTAGCTGTTGGTAGAACTGTGGCTGCAATTTTAGAAAACTATCAAAATGAAGATGGAACAGTTACCGTACCAGAAGTTTTGGTTCCTTATATGAATGGAATGACAAAGATTACTAAGGAAGAAACTTTGATTTAATGAGTAGCACTTTGCTATGATTTCGCAGGTTGAATAAACTTGCGAAATTTTTTTGCCCAAATTTTTGTTAATAGAAGTGGCAAAAATGACTAAATTACGAATAATTGGTTAATTGGTCTAGTCTAAAAAGTAAAAAACTGGTCTGACAGGTATTAGTGAAAACTAATTTGAAATCAATTTTACTTAAATAACGAACAAAATGATTAATTTGACGAATGAGTACAAAAAGAGTAAGGTATTACATGTGTCTGAGCGAGTTACGACAAATAACAAGTTCAACATAAATCGAGCAAAAGCAGTTGACAAAAGAGAGCTGCTTTAGTAAGATAATAAACGCTGTCGGGGAAGACGGCAAAAAGCTCCCAGAAAAAAGTGCTTGACAAAAGCGGCTGAATCTGGGAAAATAAAAAAGCTGTTTTAAAGAAGGCAGCAGGTAGTACCTTGAAAACTGAACAATGTTTTCGCAAAAATGTGCGGGTTTAAC
>NZ_CP029477.1:362500-1362500 GCF_003151025.1 Lactobacillus kullabergensis
CGAGCAGGATCCTGAGTAGGTCGGGACACGAGGAATCCCGATTGAAGCAGCGAGGACCATCTCGCAAGGCTAAATACTACATTGTGACCGATAGTGAACCAGTACCGTGAGGGAAAGGTGAAAAGAACCCCGGGAGGGGAGTGAAAGAGAACCTGAAACCGTGTGCCTACAAATAGTCAAAGCCCATTAAAGGGTGATGGCGTGCCTTTTGTAGAATGAACCGGCGAGTTACGTTAGCTAGCGAGGTTAAGTCAGAAAAGACGGAGCCGGAGCGAAAGCGAGTCTGAAGAGGGCGGAGCAGTTAGCTGACGTAGACCCGAAACCAAGTGACCTACCCATGACCAGGTTGAAGGTGCGGTAAAGCGCACTGGAGGACCGAACCCACGTAAGTTAAAAATTGCGGGGATGAGTTGTGGGTAGCGGTGAAATTCCAAACGAACTTGGAGATAGCTGGTTCTCTCCGAAATAGCTTTAGGGCTAGCCTGGTGCCAGGACGATCATGGAGGTAGAGCACTGTTTGGACGAAGGGCCCGTCAGGGGTTACTGAATTCAGATAAACTGCGAATTCCAGAGATCGAGGCACTGGAGTCAGACTGCGAGTGATAAGATCCGTAGTCGAAAGGGAAACAGCCCAGATCACCAGTTAAGGTCCCCAAATCTATGCTAAGTGGAAAAGGATGTGGAGTTGCGTAGACAACTAGGATGTTGGCTCAGAAGCAGCCATCATTAAAAGAGTGCGTAATAGCTCACTAGTCGAGTGACGCTGCGCCGAAAATTTACCGGGGCTAAGCATAGTACCGAAACTGTGGATGTGCAGGAATGCACGTGGTAGGAGAGCGTTCTAAATGCGGCGAAGCTTAACTGAGAAGATAAGTGGAGCGTTTAGAAGTGAGAATGCCGGTATGAGTAGCGCAAGACAGGTGAGAATCCTGTCCGCCGAAAGACTAAGGTTTCCTGGGGCAGGCTCGTCCGCCCAGGGTAAGTCGGGACCTAAGGCAAGGCCGAAAGGCGTAGTCGATGGACAACAGGTAGAAATTCCTGTACTGCGCAGCTTCGTTAACAGCGAAGGAGGGACGCAGGAGGCAAAGAACGCATGGCGCTGGAAGCCATGTTCAAGCGTTAAGTGTGGTAATGAGTCAAATGCTTGTTGCCGAAAAGCACAAGGCGTGATGAGGAGCGAAATCAAAGTAGCGAAGGTTCAAGCGTCACACTGCCAAGAAAAGCTTCTAGCGAGAAGCTGCGTACCCGTACCGCAAACCGACACAGGTAGTCGAGTGGAGAACACTCAGGTGAGCGAGAGAACTCTCGTTAAGGAACTCGGCAAAATCGCCCCGTAACTTCGGGAGAAGGGGTGCTGGTGCAACAGCCAGCCGCAGTGAATAGGCCCAAACAACTGTTTATCAAAAACACAGGTCTCTGCCAAGTCGTAAGACGACGTATAGGGGCTGACACCTGCCCGGTGCTGGAAGGTTAAGGAGAGCTGTTAGCGCAAGCGAAGCAGCGAACTGAAGCCCCAGTAAACGGCGGCCGTAACTATAACGGTCCTAAGGTAGCGAAATTCCTTGTCGGGTAAGTTCCGACCTGCACGAAAGGTGTAATGATTTGGGCACTGTCTCAACGAGAGACTCGGTGAAATTATAATACCCGTGAAGATGCGGGTTACCCGCGACAGGACGGAAAGACCCCATGGAGCTTTACTGCAATTTGATATTGGGCAGCTGTTAAACATGTACAGGATAGGTAGGAGCCGGAGAAGATAGCACGCCAGTGTTATCGGAGGCAATGTTGGGATACTACCCTTGTTTGATGGCTGCTCTAACCAGGGCCTCTAAGCGAGGCATGGGACAGTGTCAGACGGGCAGTTTGACTGGGGCGGTCGCCTCCTAAAGCGTAACGGAGGCGCCCAAAGGTTCCCTCAGAATGGTTGGAAATCATTCACAGAGTGCAAAGGTATAAGGGAGCTTGACTGCGAGAGCGACAACTCGAGCAGGGACGAAAGTCGGGCTTAGTGATCTGGTGGTACCGCATGGAAGGGCCATCACTCAACGGATAAAAGCTACCCTGGGGATAACAGGCTTATCTCCCCCAAGAGTTCACATCGACGGGGAGGTTTGGCACCTCGATGTCGGCTCGTCGCATCCTGGGGCTGAAGTCGGTCCCAAGGGTTGGGCTGTTCGCCCATTAAAGCGGCACGCGAGCTGGGTTCAGAACGTCGTGAGACAGTTCGGTCCCTATCCGTCGTGGGCGTAGGAAATTTGCGAGGAGCTGTCCTTAGTACGAGAGGACCGGGATGGACATACCGCTGGTGTACCAGTTGTCTTGCCAAAGGCATCGCTGGGTAGCTAAGTATGGCCGGGATAAGCGCTGAAAGCATCTAAGTGCGAAGCCCCCCTCAAGATGAGATTTCCCATACGCAAGTAGTAAGACACCTCAAAGACTAAGAGGTAGATAGGCTGGGAGTGGAAGAGCCGCGAGGCTTGGAGCGGACCAGTACTAATCAGTCGAGGACTTGACCAGAGCTTGAAGGCAATCAAGGTTTTTGAAAAGAGGATTATATTTAGTTTTGAGCGTAGAAGCTCAAAGAGAGAGAAAAAGTACGGTGGCAAGAGCAAGAAGGAAACACCTGTAACCATGCCGAACACAGCAGTTAAGCTTCTTCACGCCGAGAGTAGTTGGTGGGAGACTGCCTGCGAGGGTAGGACGCTGCCGTGCTTTTTAGCAATCCGGCTTAGCTCAGTTGGTAGAGCGCTTGACTGTTAATCAAGATGTCGTCAGTTCGAGTCTGACAGCCGGAGCGAGCAAAGAGAGAAAAGAGGACCTGCGGGTTCTCTTTTTTTGTCTATTTATTAAGCATAAAGTGTTAGTCCTTATATATTAGAAAAATGTTAGGTAATGGTTAGAAAATGTGACACAGAGCCTGTTTCACGGTACAATATTAGCGGATACATTTATCTAAAGGAGGAAATCTCATGGTAGGAATTGTTTTAGCCAGCCATGGTGGATTTGCCGATGGAATTGCGCAGTCTGCGCAAATGCTGTTTGGCGAACAAGACAATTTTGCTCATGTCATTTTGAAGCCCGATGAAGGGCCTGATGATATAAGAAGCAAAATGGAAACAGCAATTGCTTCATTTGAAAATCAAGATGAAGTACTGTTAATAGCTGATTTGTGGGGAGGTACGCCATTTAATCAAGCAAATGCTTTGCTTGAAAAACATCCAAATTGGGCGGTTGTCACTGGTATGAATTTACCAATGGTTGTTGAAGCACTAACTCAGAGGATGACAAACCCTGACATTACCGTTCATCAAATTGCAACGGCGATTGTTGAGCCAGCTAAGGATGGAATTAAAACTAAACCTGCAGAATTAATGCCAAAAGATTCTACAGAAACAAAAAAGGAATCAAATTCTGAAAATAAAGAGAGTAAGAAATCTATTCCTGAAGGTACTGTTGTTGGTGATGGTCATATTAAGTTTGTTTTAGCTCGGATTGATTCCCGATTGCTACACGGACAAGTGGCAACTGGCTGGATACCAACCATGCACCCTGACCGAGTTATTGTTGTTTCTGACAGTGTAGCAAAAGACGAAATGCGTAAAAGCATGATTCGTGAAGCTGCTCCTGCTGGTGTCAAAGCGCATACTGTTCCGTTGAAAAAGATGGTAGAGATCGCTAAAGATCCGCGCTTTGGTAACACACATGCCTTACTGCTTTTTGAAAATCCGGAAGATGTTTTAAAAGTCATCAAAGCAGGCGTCGACATTAAGACAGTCAATGTTGGCTCAATGTCCTATAAAGTAGGCGATGTCAATGCTAACAATGTATTGTCCATGAATCAAGAAGATGTTGATACTTTCCACGAACTTGAAAAAATGGGAATCAAGTATGATGTGCGTAAAGTTCCAACTGATAAAGAGGGCAATATGGAAGCTATTTTAAATAAAGCTCAAAGTTTGCTTGATGAACAAAACAAGTAAGAGAATAGGAGTAAAAAATGAACGCTATTCAAATGATTTTAGTTGTCATAGTTGCCTTTCTTGCAGGTATGGAAGGCATCTTGGACCAATGGGAATTCCACCAACCATTGGTTGCTTGTACACTAATCGGCCTGGTAACCGGTAATCTGGTTTTGGGTGTTATCTTAGGTGGCTATTTACAAATGATCGCCTTGGGCTGGGCAAATATTGGTGCTGCTGTTGCTCCTGATGCTGCTTTGGCTTCAGTAGCTTCCGCTATCATCTTGGTTCAAAGTGGTCAAGGAACAAAGGGCATTGGTATGGCTACTGGTATTGCCATGCCTCTGGCCGTTGCCGGACTATTTTTGACTATGATCGTTCGGACAATTTCTACAGGTATTGTCCACATTATGGATGCCGATGCTAAAAAAGGTGATTGGCGTAAAATTAATATGTGGCAATGGCTTGATGTTTGTCTGCAGGGATTGAGAATCGCTATTCCGGCTGCACTGCTGTTAGCTATTCCTGCTTCACAAGTTAGATACTGGCTGGGCTTAATGCCAGCATGGCTTAGTGATGGTATGTCAATAGGTGGTGCCATGGTTGTTGCCGTTGGTTACGCAATGGTAATCAACATGATGGCTAGTCGTGAAGTTTGGCCGTTCTTTGCCATCGGTTTTGCTTTGGCAGCTATTAAAGATCTAACTTTGATTGCTTTGGGTGCAATCGGTTTAGCGATGGCGCTCATGTACTTAGCTTTAGAGTCAAAAGGTGGCAATAACGGCAGTTCAAGTTCTGATAATGAGGGTACCGGCGATCCACTCGGCGATATCATAGATGACTATTAGAGTGATATTTAAGAGGAGGATTTTATAATGGCTGATAAAAAAATAAAATTAACTAAAGCCGACCGCTTCAAAGTTATGTGGCACTCACAATTTTTGCAAGCTTCATGGAACTACGAAAGAATGCAGAACGGTGGGTACGCATATTCACTTATTCCTGCTTTGAGAAAACTTTATCCTAAAAAAGAAGATATGGCAGCTGCTTTGCAGAGACACCTGGTCTTCTTCAACGTTCACCCTTACTTAGTATCGCCAATTCTCGGTGTTACTTTAGCTTTGGAAGAGGATAAGGCTAACGGAGCTAAAGTTGAAGATGAAGCTATTCAAGGTGTTAAGGTTGGAATGATGGGACCTTTAGCCGGTGTCGGTGACCCTGTATTCTGGTACACTGTACGGCCTATTGTTGGTGCTCTAGGTGCCTCAATGGCTATTCAAGGCAACATTTTAGGACCAATTTTGTTCTTCGTTATTTGGAACGTAATTAGATTGGCCTTTATGTGGTACACACAGGAATTTGGTTACAAGGCTGGTTCTGCGATTACTAATGATATGTCTGGTGGTCTATTGCAAAAGGTAACCCGTGGAGCTTCGATGATGGGTATGTTTGTTTTAGGCTCCCTGATTGAACGCTGGGTTAACATTAAGTTCACTCCGATTGTTTCAAAGACGCCTGTCCAAAAGGGTGGCTATATTGATTGGGGCTCACTTCCAGCCGGTGCTAAAGGTATTCAACAAGCTTTAATTGATCAGGCAAATGGCTTGTCTTTAACCAAGTTTAAAGTTACTACTTTGCAAAACAACTTGGATAGTTTAATCCCTGGTTTAGCTGGACTACTTTTGACTTTCCTGTGTATGTGGTTGCTAAAGAAGAAAGTTTCACCAATCGTAATTATTATTGCCATCTTCATTGTTGGTGTCGTTTTGCACGTTCTGCATGTGCTTTAAGCTAAAATGGTTGAATCAAGAAACACCAAAGTTGATTTAACGGCAAATGCGACTTGGTTTCGCGCATTGTCGACATACGGTAAAGTAATGGTCGGAGATAAGGCATTTGAATTTTATAATGACCGTAATATCTCTGATTACGTCCAAATTCCGTGGTCAGAAGTTACCTATGTGGTGGCGGATGTCTATTTTCACGGACGCTATATACCTCGTTTTGAAATTCGCACCCGTGCAAATGGAAAATTTATTTTTACAACACGAAATAATAAAAAGACTTTGCGCGCTATTCGTAAGTATGTCCCTGCCAATAGAATGCGGCAGGCACTGGGATTGTGGCAAAAAATCAAAAGAAGAATAATGCATAAATAAAAAAGTTCCTAGACAAAATTAATTGTCTAGGAATTTTTTTACTTAATTCTTGGTTTTAATACTTATTTCTCCGACAACACCCAATTCACCAACAATTTCTGTTTCAAAGCTTGCATTGCTATGCCATTTTTTCCTTGTGCCAAATTTTAGACAGGGTTGACAAAACTATAAAGATTAACAGTGCTGAAATCATAGAAATCCTGTTTTCAGGTAAGATTAACAACAATATGATCATTAAAATAAAAAAGATCAGTGTTATGTAGTCCAAAAAAGGGAAACCAGGCATTTTAAAATCTGTTAATTCTTGTGCTGGCGTTTTTTTGCGGTAGGAAATGTGGGTTAAAAGCATCAGACACCAGATAATTAAAAACATACTGGTAGATGTAGATGAAATAAAATTAAACGCCTCATTCCCAATAATTATAATAACTAAGGGGGCCAAAGCCATTAGGCAAGCGGATAAAGTCAAGGCATTCTGTGGCAGCTGTCTTCTCAGGTGACCAAATGTCTGGTTAAATTTTCCCTTACCGTTAAAAGTTACGGAAAATAGTAATCTGCCTGCACTGTATAAAATACTGTTAGTCGAGGAAACAGCAGCAGAAATAACCACAAAATTGATAATTGAGCCGGCATTGCGGATGCCAGTGGCAGCTAATGTCTGTACAAAAGGACTAGAGTTAGTTGCTACTTTATTCCATGGAATCACTACTAAAATAGCGATGATAGCAAGCACATAAAATAAAATTATTCGTAGTGGGACCTCATTAATAGCCTTTCTAATTGTTACTTTGGGGTTTTGCGCCTCTGCAGCAGTTAATCCGACTAGTTCAACTCCAACAAAGCTAAAGATAACCATCTGAAAACCGGAAAAGAACCCGGTGCCGCCTTTAGCAAAAAAGCCGCCATGTGTGGATAAGTTAGCAAGAGTAACGGGTCCAAAAGAGGTTTTTCCACCAGTTATTAACAAATAGGCCACTAAAATCACGAATGCAATAACGGTCACAATTTTAATTATGGCAAAACTAAATTCCAGATTGCCAAATAGCCGTGCAGAAAGCAAATTGATAAATAGTAAAATTGCGATGGTTACTAAGCCAGGTACCCATGTAGGCAAATGGGGAAACCAGTATTGAAAATATATTCCCAAGGCTGTCATTTCTGCCATACCCAGAGTTACCCAGCTGATCCAGTAGAGATAACCTGAAATAAATCCAGTGTTTTTACCCAAGTACTTTTCAATAAAATCAATATAGGTATGCTTGGATAAGTCTGAAACTATGAGCTCACCTAAAGCCCGCATTAGTAGAAATAAGAAAATACCGACAACGACATAAATTAAAATGACACTGGGACCGGCTCGTCTAATACTATTACCTACGCCTAGAAATAAACCAGTACCAATTGTCCCACCCAGGGCAATCAATTGAATATGCGCGTTAGTCAAGGTTCGTTCGTAACCAGAACCGTTATTTTCCTCTTCTTCGCTCATTAAATCACTCCAAATACTTAAAAATTAGTTACATTATTAAATTATAGCATTATACATAAGTGTATGTTTTTAACCAAACTAAAATTTCGCTAAATTGTAAATTTTGTTATGTTAAAAAGGGCTTTATTTAAAGACAAATTGTAGTATCATATATTTTATTAAAAATAAATTAAGGAGGAAGATTTAATGTTTACCATTGGCCAATTTACTGTTAATAACTTGGAGATTAGTTTGGTATTACCGGAAGTCAGTCATGCGGATGCTTTATACGAAATTATTGTCCATGACCGTGATCAGCTGGCACATTTTTTACCTTGGGCAGGTAAGATAGCGAGTGTCAAAGATGAAGTTGATTTTATTAAGGCAATGCGAGTTGACACCGCTAATTATAAGAAACTGGTACTAGTTGTTCTTGTCAATGGCAAACCAGCGGGAATGGTTGACCTGCACAATATTAAGCTGAAAAATGAAAGCGGCGAAATTGGCTATTGGCTGGGACAAAAATATCAGGGTAACGGAATTATGACCCATGCCGTTAAAAAGTTAGTAGACGTATCATTCAACCAGTTTGGATTACACAGTATTAAATTACTGGCAGATCATAATAATAAACCTAGTAGAGCCATTGCTGAAAGACTGCACTTTGAACATGTGGCCAGGCTTAAAGATGAAGTCAAGTATCACGGCAAGTTTTGTGATATGGAATTATACATCACATTTAACCCTAAAAACTAATCAAAAAAATTGCTGGTAAAATTTACCAGCAATTTTGTTATTTGTCTTCGTATCCTTGAGGATGAGTTTGATGCCATTTCCAAGCACTTGCCATCATCTCTTCAGCGCTCTCGTGTTGTGGCTCCCAGCCTAAAATAGTTCTGGCTTTAGCTGAATCGGCAACTAAACTGTCAGGGTCTCCTGCACGTCGTGGTCCCATAGTATATGGAATTTCAATATTGGTAACTTTACGAGCCGCCTGTAAGATCTCTAAGTTGGAATAACCGTGAGCAGTTCCGAGGTTGAAAACATCGGATTTGTTGGTTTTAACTAAGTATTTTAGTGCCAGTACATGCGCGTCGATGAGATCTTCGATTTGAACGTAATCTCTGACATTAGTGCCATCTTTAGTGTCGTAGTCATTACCAAAAATGGTAAATTTACCATCGCCACTGATAGCACTTTTTAAAATATTAGGAATTAAATGCGTTTCCGGAGAATGATCTTCTCCGATTGACCCATCACTTGCAGCACCAGCAACGTTGAAATAGCGCAGTGCAATTGATTTGATATCATCAGCTTTATCTGCCCAGTGCATAATTTTTTCCATCATTACTTTGGTTTCGCCATAAGGACTGATCGGATTAAGTGGTGAATCTTCAGTAATTGGCAATTTCTTAGGGATGCCGTATGTGGCAGCGCTGGAAGAAAAGACGAGGTATTTTACATCGGCATCTTTCATGGCCTCCAGGAGTGCGATCATACCTGAAACGTTATTATCATAGTATTTCAGTGGCTTTTGCACGGATTCAGGCACTAAAGAATAAGCGGCAAAGTGCATAACTGCCTCAATTTTTTCTTGACGCAATATTTGACTGACTAAAAACTTGTTTTCAATATCACCTTGGTAAAACTTGGCTTTAGGGTTGACTGCCTTTCTGTGTCCAGTGTACAAAGCGTCAAGGACAACAACATCATTATTTTGTTCAATTAATTTCTTTACAGCTACTGAGCCAATATACCCGGCACCGCCGATAACTAAAACGCGCATAAATTCCTCCAATTATTATATGGTAATGATCTTCTGTCTAAATTTTAGCACAGTCTGTTAATTTAAAAGACAATTATTGACAGTAAAATCATTTTGCAATAAAGTTACTTTTAGTAAGATAGCAAGAAAGAAGTATCAAAATGATTCATAATTCCACAATTAACCAGCAAATTAATCATCGCTCTATCAGAAAATTTAAAGATCAAACACTAAGTGCAGAACAATTAAATACTTTGTACACCGTTTTTCAACATACAGCAACGAGCATGTTTATGCAAAATGCTACAATGCTTCATATTACTGATGAAGGTAAAAGGGCAAAAATCAGAGAATTGTGCGGACAAAAATATGTTGGTGCTGAAGGAGATTTGTTTATCTTTATAGTTGATTTATACCGCAACCAACAAATTCGCCGCCAGTTAGGTAAAGATGACGGCCGTGTTCATACCACTGACATTTTCTTTCAGGGGATGGATGACACATTACTTGCTTGGCAAAATGTGGCTAATGCTGTTGAAAGCATGGATCTAGGCTATGTGCCTCTAGGCACCATTAATGATCACCCGTTAAAAATGTTGGAAGTGCTTGATTTGCCTAAACTGACGTTTCCAGCGTTAGGGATGCAAGTGGGTATTCCTGATCAAGAGCCGCAATTGAAGCCGCGTTTGCCACTAGCATTTACGACTTTTGAAAATGAGTACCCGCGTGATTTTAAAGTGGCAGACTTGAAAGAATATGACCAAGTCGTTACAACTTACTATGATTTGCGGGATGCTAATAGACGTATTGATTCTTTTACCAAGCAAATAACTGGTGACAAGTTAAACAATAAGAGAATTGATCGTGACGAGTTGCCAGAATTGTTGCACAAACAAGAACTTTGCCTAGATTGGAAATAAAATAAAAGTCGTACATTCAATTGCACGACTTTTTTTGTTTTGGTATAATTTAAACGTTGTAAAATGTTGCTGATTTAGCTCAGTTGGTAGAGCGTTTCCCTCGTAAAGAAAAGGTCGCCAGTTCGATTCTGGCAATCAGCATAAGTTTATCGCTTAATATTTCAAAACGTTTCAAAGAAATCCTATTAGGACAGTATTTGAAAGGCTTTTGCTTATTTTGAAAGAACATTAAATAAGTATGATTTTAAGTAAATAGACACACTAGTAAACACAATGAAAAGTGAGTGTGTTTGTAGTGTGTCTAAGTGAATGAGAGTATTCGAAATAGTATATTGTGCAGGCTGTAATAGTCTGCTTTTTTAATTTGTGTTATTAAGCTGATTAATAGTTTACGCGGAAAATAAAAGAGAATAAAATAAAGGCAAAACGTGATACAGAGGAGAAGAATATGCTTGATATTATAAGTAAACTTATTCATGAGAATGAAGATGAGTATCATGATTTTAAAAAAGAGTGGTATAGTCCTAATAAAAAAGATGAACTGATAAAAGACATATTTAGTTTTGTTAATACTGCTCACCATGAAGATTGCTATTTAATAATTGGTGTAGATGATAATAAAAGGGTGGTTGGTATAGAAAATGATGAAAATAGAAGAAACACACAGAAGTTAACAGACTTTTTGAATAATTTGCCCTTGGCTAATAATGCTATTCCTAGAGTAATCGTAGAATCACTAACTATTGAAGGACATACTGTAGATGTAATTGTTATAAAGGATTATAAGAATGTGCCAATATATTTGAAAGAGGTATATCCTTCTAAGAACAGCAAAATTCATACCAAAAGTCATATTTATCCTGGACAAATTTTTTGCAGACTAAATGATACGAATACGGCTATAGATAAAACTGCTAGAGACGATTTAGTAGAAAAACTATGGAAAAAAAGATTTGGCGATGATTTGACAATTGAAGAGAAATATAAAATAAAGCTTTCAGATATAGATAATTGGCAATATTCTGAAAATGGAGAAACAAGGTTCCTATATAAAGTTGATCCCAATTATTGTATGTATTTAAAGGACGATATTGATGAAGATATGCGTTTTAAAATAGAGTCTTATTCGTTATCACAAATGAGAATACGCGTAAATTGGAAAATACTAAATTTACAGTATAAAGATCGTTTGATAAAAAGATTCACAGTATTGTTTTTGGATGAATATCGCTTTCTTACTATTTACCCACAAACATTTTCATTAGAACAAAATTTTGATAAGCCATTAATTTATCGCTTTATTCTAGCTGATTCAATTGACTTCTACGTAGAAAATTTCTTATTAAATCAAAAAAATGATTTTTCTCCTTCGGCAGACTATTTTCAAAAGGAAAAACTTTTAGAAGGTATAGTAGTTTTTAAAAATAGTGAACAAAAAAATAGAATTGATAAAAAGTTGAAAAAGAATATATCAGCAATCAGGGAAGGAGTACAGCCGACAGATAGTCAACTGGAATCAATTCAAAAAAAAGTTACTCTGGCATTTCATGAAAAAGATGAGGTATCTAATAATGAAATAGTTGCAGCGTGCCGAGAATTAAATCTTGGAAGATACATAAATGATTTTATAATTTACAATACAAATGAAGGCAATACTATAAATTGGTTTGGTTAAAATTTTAGAGGCTAATTTTAAGGTTCTGAAATAGTAAAGTTACTTTGATCATAAAATTAAAAGTAAGTATATAGGAGAATCTATCTGAATATTAAAATTATAAGATATGTCTTGTGGTAAGTTTATTTATTTTAGAAGTACTTTTACCTAATTTATTTGATTAATCGAATATTTTAATGCGAGAATCACAATAATAAAATCCAAAACAGATACGAACTTTTCTAAAATTAAGAAAGGCAATTATACTAATTTACTTGGAAAGTGGAAATTAGTTGGTTGTTCTTATAATTCTTATTATAAAGAAGGAGGTATTCGTTGACATCTAGTCACTAAAAAGAATGAAATTGTTTTTATCCTAAAGGTATATCATTAATAAGTAAAGCTGGGGGAAATATGCCTATTTCATTGGATACTAAAAAAGACAGAATAGTTGTGCTTACTTGTAATGTGGTAGGACGCTTGTGTTGTAAAAAATGTAACTATCAAGAATATGCAAAAAGTAAGTCTGAAAAATTTTGACTTTCTTTTTTGTTTTTAAATTATTAAGCATATATTAATTACAAATATTTTATAATTATTTATTTTGCAAGTTAAAAAATATATAAGCAAATAATAAAAGGGATAAATGTGAATTTTGATTGCAACTTTCAATATATATATTAAATGATGTGGGTGTTTAAATAATCTTGTGTAAATGACTATTGAAAAAAAGGAATCTCTTCCTCGTATGATTGTCTTGTAAAACATAAAATCAACGAAAGAGAGATTCCCTCATGGATAATTCTACCAAACAATTAATGTCTGCACTAGCTCAATCTGGCGCTGCTGGTGTTAAAGAAGTTTTTAGAGCGCAGTTGGAACAGGCCTTAAATAACTTGCTTAAAGCGGAATTGGCTGGTTTTCTAGGCTACGATTCTTATGAGCGCTGTGGCTTTAACTCTGGTGATTCCCGCAATGGCGTTTATACCCGGAAGTTTGCGACTGCATACGGCAGTTTGAACTTGGAAATCCCCCGTGATCGGCAAGGCAACTTTAAGCAGCAGACCTTGCCTGCTTATGCTCGCCGGTCTGATCGTCTCGAAGAAACCGTCATCCAGCTGTATGCTCATGGAGTAACCACTACCGAAATATCTCAGCTAGTTAAAACTATGTATGGCCAATACTATGTCCCAGCCACGGTCTCTAATATTACCAAATCAACCTTAGCCGCAGTTGAGCAATTCCACAAGCGTAAGCTGCAGGATAAGTACTTCTGTATTTTCTTAGACGCGACTTATCTCAACTTGCGCCGCAATCAGGTTCAACCAGAAGCAGTCTCAATTGCGCTTGGCATCAAGCCCGATGGTCACAAAGAGGTGCTTGATTACCGGATTGCGCCTAATGAAAGCATGACTACCTGGGACGAGCTGCTGCGTAATCTCTATGATCGGGGCTTAAAGCAGGTGCAGCTCTTTATTGCCGATGGGGTCATCGGTTTGGCACCTGAAGTCAAACGAGTATACCCAATGGCTTCATTTCAGCGTTGCCATGTGCCTGTCATGCGCAATCTGAGAAATAAAGTTAGAAAGCACGATCAAGCCGCTGTTTTAAATGACTTTAAGCAGCTGCATCATGCTCCAAACCTGCCAGAAGCACGTGCAATCCTGCAGCACTTTTATGCTAAGTGGGGCAAACAATACCCACGGGTCATCCAGCAATTAACTAAGATTGAAACTGAGCTATTGGCGTTTATGAAATTTCCCCCGCAGATTAGGATTGCCCTTTATTCGACTAATCAAATTGAAAGCTTTAATAAACGCTTGAAACGCAAAACCAAAGCCAAGGAGCAATTTCCCACAGCAGAATCATTGGATAATTTTGTAGGGCAACAGGTGCTCAGTTATAACCAAGCAGCAGCTGCAAGAAGAATAGCCCGTGGCTTTAGCGGCATTCTTGATACAATCGAGTCTTACTTTGATTAAGTGAAGACAGCGGAAGAGAATTCCATTTACACATAATTATTGACACTCCCCTTGATCAACGATTTTAAAAAGTATAGAGAACAAAAAATTATTTTAGCATTATCTTAGTGTTTTTTGCACTATAAAATATATTGCAAAATAAAATGCAAGATGTAAAATATGACTGTAATCATTATTTTTCTTTGTTTGTTTCATATTATTTAGAGCATATCTATATGCCTGAATTACAAAAGCAGAAAAAGTTACGCCATTTCCTTTAATTGCTTGCTTAATTTCTTTTATGAGATTAGGAGGAAACCTAATAGTTTTGTTCTCGGTTTCTCTGTGATTCGGCTTAATTATAATTGCCAAACTAATCATCTACTGTAAGTTAATTATATGAAAGAAATTAAAAGAACTAATTTCAATTAAATTTCTTATCTGTAAAATGGTATCATTTTAAATAAATAAAAAAGGAATAACATTATGTCAAAATTAAAACGAATCCTGATTAGTTTAGTGCTTATTATGAGTTTAGGCACTGTACCTACTGTATTAACACCAAATATCGTTGGTGCTAAAACTGTTACTATTAAAAAGCATCGCTCAAAGCGACCTAAAAAAGTTAAAGAGGCCTCGCAAACTGGGTTTAAGTTTACCAGAGCACTGATTAAAAAATATCACCTATTGGGTACAAAATATGAAGGTAACAGCATTACTTATTGGGTCAGCCGTTCTACCAAGGAACAAAAAAAGCTATTAACTGATGTTGTTAATCAAATTAATGATTTAGGCATAGTAAAGTTGATTCCGACTAAAAAGTCTAGAGCCCAAATATATATATTTAACGATACCGGCGATTCAGATGATATTTTAGCAAATACTGAAAGTTTTAGAGGTATGGGCCGTGAACGCGGTCTTGCTATCATTAATGGCAGTAGAATTATTATGTGTGTTGACACGATCAAAGCTCTTGGCGAAGATCATGCTGAACTCTTATATAGTCGTAGCCTAAGTCACGAAATAGGTCATGCGTTAGGTTTAGGTCATAAGCCTGATGATGATAGTTCTGATGAACACTTCGTCATGGATGACAGTACAAATGTGGAGTTTATAACTGATAATAGCGACCATTTAGCCCCTTTAGATGATGACTATATTTCGCGGCTAAGGTTAATTTATCAACCGTAATTGTATTAATGTATCTAGTTCTAATGTGTAAAAGAAAACATAATTTACGGTCTGGATAATCATAAATTGCCTGTGCTTCAATTAATAAAACATGGTGGTTGTAACATATTTAGAAAAATTTGTAAGTAGGAAAATAATGATAAGCTAATTATATGGTGAGGGAAAGCATGATTGACATTGATACGTTGGATAAAGTAAAGTTGACAGAATTTTTGACACGCTCTTTAAGCGTTGCGGAATTTCAAGAAAATAAAAGTAATGAATATATACAGTTGCTAGATAATATAAGCTCGAATGCTTATGGATTATGTCTTGATAATGAAAAAGAGTTACTCAATAAATATCCTGAAATTGCCCAAGGACTAAGTGGTGACAATAGAATAAGCAACTATCAAAAAGAAATAGCTGTTTTAAGTAAGCATAGACCAAGTGATTTAGCGCCAATAATTAAATATGCTGGTATCGGTATTGCTTTGATTTTGGTAGGTAGCTTACCTCTTTGGATTGCTGATTTTAGAATACCAATCATTTCAGGGCTATTTACCTTTGTTGGTTCAGTTATAGAAATTGTCGGCAGTTTTGCTTTGGTTTGGGCCCTGTATAAAGGTGCTATTTTTGCCGTTAATATTTACAAGCGCATGAAGGGACTGCCCAATTCTTTCACCGCCCAAGAAGAACAGGATAAAAAGGATAATATTAGAAAGAATCAGTTAATTAAAGAATACAATCAACTAGTCTACACAGATATTTCTGAATCTGCCGACAAGACTAAGGAAGCTGTCGCATATCTTGAAGATTGGAAAAGTCAACTTAGCCAATTAGATGCAGCTAGTGTAGCTTGTTACGGTACGTTGTGCAGTGCTAGTCAAGCATATGGTAGTACTGCCATAATTAACAGAATGCTAGGCTATATTAATCAGCATCGTGCGCACGATTTTGAAACCGTTGCGAACTTGGCCATTCAAGAAATACGTCAGGAGAAGTTCCATTCAGAGGATATAGAGATGGCTTCATCAGTAAGTAATGACATAAGTCAAATGAATAGTAATTTAACTGATCTTGGCGAAAAATTGATTAATAAAATTGATGTCAACACAGCGCTTACTAAAAAAGCAACGGTTGCAGCCACAACGGCAGCGGCTGCTGCTCAAGATGTCCAAAAAGAAGCTGAAACTGCAAAGAAAGAAGCACGGGCAGCGAACAGCGTAGCTGGTGCTGCAAGCAGGCAAGCAACAGCAGCAAGTGATCAAGCAGCCGTACTCAATAAGAAGTTAGATCAGTCACAAGCTGAATTAAACAAACTAAAAAATCAATAAAACTTGTTTATTAGTTAGAAAAGAAGTCTGTTATCACAATTCTAGTTTACTTGGCTCTTTGTCAAACATCCTAAAGTAGAAAGCAGATAGAAGTATGATGATACTTTTATCTGCTTTTTCTTTATACTTAAAGTTGAAGTTGAGGTCGCCAACAGGATTGAATCTTTGAATTCGATTTGCAAGCGGGTCCGTAAGAATAATGTCATTTGCTAGTTAGGTTAGGATGAGGATCTTAAATATCGCATTAAGAAAATTAACAAAGGCACTATTCTGCTTCAATAATTTTAGGAGGTGTTACAGTGAGTGTTATTGGTATTGATGTTAGTTGTGGTAAAAGTCATGTTACTTTAATTACTACTGATTTTGAAAAGCAAGATTTTAATTTTAGTCATAATCGCAGCGGTTTTAAGCATTTATCTGCTTATCTGGCTGATCCAGTTTTAGTTATTTTCGAAACCGCTGGGGTTTATTTGCTCAGTTAGCTTATTATTTAAGCCAAAATAAAATTAAATTTTGTGAGCTTAATCCGCTGGAAGCAAAAATGAGAATGTAATCTTTGCAGCGGAACAAGACAGATGCTTGTGATTCATTCAAACTAGCTTTATTAGGAATCACGCAGGTAGCCGTCATTCATACTAGAAGTCGACATTAAACCGATATCCACTATCACTTTTTATGTTTTTTAGCTGTGCAATATCACAAATTAAGCCGAGAGCGGGTTAGAATTGAAAATCAGTTGCATTCAGCGCTAGAGCTGTCTTTCCCTGAGTTAAACGATATTTTCCCCGTTATTTGCTCTGTTGTAGCCTTGCAGATGATTCGTAAGTATGCACATCCAGATTATTTAGCTGGTCTGACGGTTAAAGGAATGACTGAACGGCTTTATCGAGTAATCGGTAAACATTTTACTAAGAAATTAATTTACATTAAAGTTTGGACAGCCGCGCTTAATTCATATCTTGCCATTGCCGCTAATTCAATTGAAATATCAATCATTGGCATGCTATGAGATGAAATTGAAGGTTATAACCAGCGTGTTGATCTAATCAAAGATCAGCTAATTAAAAAGGCAGCTAGTTTTGCAGAATTTAAGCTTATCAGCAGTATACCAGGAGTGGGACAGCTAAACACGGTCCTGTTAATGGGATTAGCGGGCAATATTGAACGCTTCGAAAATTATAAGCAGCTCAATGCTTACCTAGGAATTGACTTAAACAGATGTCAATCTGGCACTTTGGTTAAGCATGACAAGATAAATCGTCGCGATAATAGTTCTGCACGAACGGTTGAAGTTGAGATGATTAAAGGCATGCTTAGAAATCAAAATAAGATTAACAATTATTTAGTCGAAAATTGCAATTTTAAGTTGAACACTCTACTTGATCTGATAGATGCAATCTAATCTTCTTTCATATAATTCATCGGGTGTATGGTAGGCTAAGATCTTGCGGGGCAGGTAGTTAATAAAGGCATAGCCTGCAGCGAGGAGCTCACTAATACCTATTTTATGATGCTTTGGCCGACAAAGATCTACAGGCAATTAAAAAATCATTCATGCTAAAGAAAATGATGGCTGGTAAATGCATCAAACACTATTAACTTTTAAGCATAATTTTAAAGCAGTAATAAACGGGATAACGTCTAAGTATTCTAACAGATGCTTAGAAGGTTTCAATCCCAAAATTAAACATATTGAGCGCACAGATTTTGGCTATGCCAATTTCCACATTCTGCTAACCAGGATTAGACTGGCAGAAAACTAGGTAAAAGAAAAAGAACCAAGCATTTTATTAGCTGCTTGATTCTATTCATTTAAGCTCTATCAACAGGATTTCTTATAGAATGTCAAGTATCAAAAAGATTTAAAAATGGGTATACTAAAGGTACTTCAAAAAGGCGCCTTTTTGAGAGTTAAATATTTGTTTAGCAGTTAACCTTTATTGACGTACAGCTTGTTGATAATCATAGCTTTGATTTGTGTGAACCAAATGCATGATTGTACGATTTAAATGGTTAACGCAGGCTATTTGAGCTACCAAATCCTTTTTGGAATAGGGTGGCTCTTTTAATTTGTAGTAATAGTCAACTAAATAATTGTAGCAAATTGTAAAATGAAGTTGAACACTTGCCCTGATTAAAAAATAAAAAAAGTCCATTGGACTTCTCTGATAGAATGTAATTAACCCAATCAATTCTAGAAAGAAGTTACCAATGAACTCGCTTAATTCTACCATATCTACTCACCAAAAGGGCCAACATCTTGCTTTGCAAGACCGCGTAATTATCCAAGTTTTACGCAGCCAAGGCCAGTCCTTGCGTCAAATCGCCCGTGCCCTCAACTGTTCGCCCACCACGGTCAAGTACGAGCTTGAACGCGGCCATATTTCTTTGTATCACGGCAAACGGCACCGCTACGATGCCCAGAAAGCGCAAAGACGCTACCAGATAAGGCGCTTAAACTGCGGCCGTAAGCAAGCTTTTCTAGCCAAAACTCGCTTCATTAAGTACGTTGAACAGCACTTCTTCAAGCAGGGCTGGTCGCTTGATGCCTGCGCCGGTCGGGCCTTAGCCAGCGGCGCCTTTACCCGGAATGAAACAGTCTGCACCAAGACGCTTTACCATTATGTGGAACTTGGTTTATTACAGATTAAGGCAACTGACTTGCCCGAATGCTTAAGCCGCAAGACGAAAGCCAAACGGGTACGCCGGCATAAACGCCAGCTGGGCCGCAGTATTAGTGAACGGCCTGCTGCTATTAACCAGCGTCGCGAGTTTGGCCACTGGGAGTGCGACTTAGTTTTAGGACATAAAACCAAAGATGACCAGGCTCTCTTGACCCTGTATGAACGCATGACCCGCAAATTCATGATTATCCCGATTAAGGATAATACGGCTGCCAGCGTGATGGCGGCCTTTAAAACCTTGCCCAGCCAATACCAGGAGCACTGGCACGAAGTTTTTAAGACCATTACCACGGATAATGGTTCTGAGTTTGCGGATCTAGCCCAGTTAGAACAAGCTGCGCAGACGCTGGTCTACTACGCGCACCCTTATACTTCTTGTGAGAAAGGCGGGGTTGAGCGGCACAACCGGCTAATCCGGCGTTTCATTCCTAAAGGCAAGTACATCAAGGACTATGACCTAGTGCAAATCTACGGCATTGAGGACTGGTGCAATAACCTGCCCCGCAAGATCTTAGCCTACCATACACCCGATGAATTATATGAGAGAAGGTTAGATTGCATCTATCAGATCAAGTAGGGTGTTCAACTTAAAATTGCAATTTTCGTTAAAAAGTTTTTTGCTAAAAAAAACAAAATATTTTTATAAATATATAAATTGTTGATTATCACTAATTGAGAGGTTAATAAAATGAGTAAAATTCCAACTCCCACAATTGGAGAAATATTAAAAGAAGAATTTATGAAGCCACTACAAATTTCCGCATATAAGCTAGCAAAATTAATAGGTGTGCCTACTTCAAGAATTCAAAATATATTACATGATAGAATTGGAATAACAGTTGATACTTCAATTAGATTAGGAAGAGTATTTGGCGTGAGTGACAAATATTTTCTTAACTTACAGGAAGATATAGATTTTCGTAATACTAAGACAAAAAAGGGTAAAGAGTACGATCAGATTAAAAAGTATCAATCTGCTTAGCTGTTTTATCGCTGATATGTTTGAAATTTGAAATAGTCTTTTAAAATAATTTTAAGTATATGCTTTTATTTCTTGCCAAGCAAAAGTTTCCTGCAATTAAATATAAAAACTGAATTTGGTCCGAATTTTTATATTCTAATAGAAACGCTATCTTGTATAATAGAATTAATTACTAGATTAGTTACAAGGATAAAATAATGGATGTTGCAACACAAAAGAAAAATGCAAAAAAATTTATTAATGATTGGAAAAATCGTGGGCGTGAAAAGCAAGATAGCCAGTCATTCTGGTTAGCATTGTTACATAATGTGTTAGATGTAGAAAAACCAGAAAATTTTATTCATTTTGAGGAAAAGGTGCATCTTGAACACGATAGTTTTATTGATGCATATATTGATCAGACTCATGTGATGATTGAGCAAAAGGGTAGTAATAAAGACTTAGATAAGCCAATCAGACAATCTGATAAAACATCTCTCACTCCCTTTCAACAAGCACAGAGATATTCTGCTGGATTGCCATATTCAAAACGACCTCGATGGATTGTAACTTGCAATTTTAAGGAATTTCGAGTTTACGACATGGAACATCCTAATTCTGAACCTGATAAAATTGAGCTAAAAAATCTTGAGAATGAATATTATCGCTTGGATTTCTTAGTTGATAAAAGTAATCAAAATTTGGAAAAAGAAAAACAAGTTTCAATAGAAGCCGGGGAATTAGTTGGCCAAATTTATGATGAATTATTAAAGCAATACAAGGATCCTGACAGTGAATTTTCTCAAAAAAGTATTAATCAGCTTTGTGTGAGAATTGTTTTTTGTCTTTATGCAGAAGATGCCGGAATTTTTGGTCGTAGAAATATGTTTCACGATTACCTAAAGGATTTTGACGCTCATCACTTTCGATCAGCATTAATCAATCTTTTTAAAGTTTTGGACACAAAAGTAGAAAATAGAGATCCTTATTTAGCTGATGATGAACCTGTACTTGCAGAATTTCCTTACGTTAATGGCGGGATGTTTTCGGATGAGAAAATAGAAATACCTTCTTTTACTGATGAATTAAGAGACTTATTACTTAATAAAGCCAGTAATGAATTTGATTGGTCTGAAATAAGTCCAACTATTTTTGGAGCAGTTTTTGAATCTACTTTAAACCCAGAAACTAGACGTCAAGGTGGAATGCATTATACTTCTGTTGAGAATATACATAAAGTGATAGATCCTTTATTTCTTGACGATTTAAAAGATGAATTCAATGAAATTAAGAAAACTAAGCAGCCAGCAACACTAAAGAAAAAAGCAAAAGCTTTCCAAGATAAAATTGCTAACTTAACCTTTTTTGACCCTGCCTGTGGATCAGGTAATTTTTTGACAGAAACATATTTACAACTTAGAAAGTTAGAAAATGAAGCAATTAAGTTAATATATGGTGATAATGTTCAACTGGATGTAGGCCAACAAATAGTAGAAGTTACTATTCAAAACTTTTATGGAATAGAAATAAATGACTTTGCTGTATCTGTGGCAAAAACTGCCCTTTGGATTGCTGAAAGTCAAATGTTAGAAGAAACAAAAGAAATTGTTTATGCTAACTGGGATTTCTTACCTTTAAAGACTTATTCGCATATTCATGAGGGAAATGCGCTAACAATGGATTGGAATAAAGTGCTACCCAATTATGCTTGTCATTATATTATGGGAAATCCTCCGTTTATAGGTAAGAAAGAACAAAGCATAGAACAGAAACAAGAGTTAAAAAGAGTTTTTAATGATAAAAAAACTGGCAATTTAGACTATGTAAGTGGATGGTATAAAAAAGCATCAAATTATGTTAAAAAATATGATGTCCAGTGCGCATTCGTTTCAACAAATAGTATTACTCAAGGGGAACAAGTTCCGATTTTATGGTCAAAGTTATGTGTAACTATTAACTTTGTCTATACTTCATTTAGATGGAATAATGACACAAAAAATGGTGCACATGTTCATGTTGTTATAATAGGATTTAGTAATAATGAGTTTTCTAAGAAAGATAAAAAAATTTATTTTTCTAATAAATTATGGAGAACAGCTAAACAAATAAACCCCTATTTAATTGATGCAAATCCGAAATTATTTGTTGTTTCAAGAACAAAGCCTGTGTCCAAAGTTCCTGAAATGAGATATGGAAGCATGCCTATTGATAATGGATATCTTATTTTAGAAAAAGATGATGTTGCTCAGCTTTTAAAAGAAAATAGTAATAATAGTAAATTCATTAGATTATGTTTTGGTGGTAGGGAAATTATTCAAAATAAAAAAAGATGGTGTATATGGCTTAAGGGGGTTAACCCTTATGAATATAGAAAATCTAAAATAATTATGAATAGAATAAAACATGTTAAGTCTTATAGACAATCTAGTTTGAGGTTTCAAACTAAAAAATTAGCTGAAAATCCAAGTTTATTTGGTGAAATTAGACAACCTGATACAAAAATGTTAGTTTTTCCAAAAGTATCTTCTCAAAATAGAAAATATATTCCTATTTCATATATAGATCCTACAATAATTATTACAGGAAGTGCATTAATTTTACCTGATTCGGGATTATATCAATTTGGAATCCTTGAATCAAATATGCATATGGGCTGGATGAGGACTGTAGCTGGAAGAATGAAAAGTGATTACCAATATTCTAAAAATATCGTTTATAATAATTTTCCTTGGCCAAATCCAAGTGATAAACAAAAAAGTAAGATAGAAAAAACAGCACAAGCTATTTTAGACGCTCGTGCTTTATATCCTAAAGATTCACTTGCCGATTTATATGATCCATTAACTATGCCACCTGAACTTCTAAAGGCTCATCAAAACAATGATCGTGCAGTAATGGAAGCGTATGGGTTACCAGTTAAAACTACAACAGAAAGTGATGCTGTCGCTTTCTTATTTGATTTATATAGCAAACTGATTAAAAGTAAAGATAATTAATACTTAATCATTTTATCTTTACAAAACATTGATTCACAAAAAAAGTGATTGTTTGAATTATCAAAGATTCAACAGTTTGTAAGTCAATACTGAGTTTAAAATAAAGGATTGGTCCAAAATAGTGGGTTAATCCTTTATTTTTCTTTAGCCCTGTATTTAAAAAGATCAATGCTATGGTAAACGACATACTTTTTCAAAAATATCTGTAATTATACGAACATATGTACTATAATTTGCTTATATAATTTTGTAACTTGATAGGATAGCTGGCATTTATGCAACAAAAACAAACTTTTTCAGATAAAGTTTTTCAATTTGATCAGGAATTAGGTAATGTAAAAATTAATTTACCTGAACCATATAAAATAATTAATCCTTATAGTGGCAGAAATAAAAAACAAGTTTTACAAATGATCCAAATTTTCTATCACAAATATTTCAATGACATTAACAAGCGGCGCCTAATATTAGGCAGCTCACCTGCAAGAAGAGGTTCTGCAATAACAGGAGTTCCTTTTGAAGATGCTTCAAATCTCCAAAAAGAAACAGGAATCTCAATAGCAAATTTTCATGTTAATAATGCTGCTTCTGATTTTTTAAATGAAGTCATAGATGAATACGGTGGAAGGATCAAGTTTTATTATGATTTTTACCTCAATTTTGTTTGCCCCTTCGGCATTTGCAAGACCAATCCCAAAGGTAACCAGATAAATTGCAATTATTATGAAAATAAGCGAGTTGAAGAAATGTTAACTTCTTTTATAATTTCCGCGCTTAAAACGCAAATTAACTTCGGAATTGATACTTCTGTTTGCTACTGCATTGGGAGTGGTCAAAATTATCAAGAACTAAGCAAAATTAATAAAAAGTGGCGCTTTTTTCAAAAAATAGTTCCACTTGAACATCCGCGCTTTATTACACAATATCATCCTCAAGAAAAAGAGAAATATTTGCATAAATACCTGGATGCTTTGATGTATAAATAATAAGCGTTAGTTTGAAAAAAAGTGAGGTCAGCAATTTATGTCAGATGTAATTCTTAAAAAAGCAAGAAAAATTTATCAAATGTACCAAAATGGCGATTTAGGTGATACTACTTTACCTGAAGATAGCAACCCGCACCTAGATCCAAGTTCCAATGAAAATGCGCTCTATTTCACGTTGCCAATGGCCTTAAACTATCAGAGAAATTCCTACACTTTGTGGGAAAGTGCCCTGAAGACATATGAAGATCCCGAAACTAGTTTCGTTTTTCTACCGGCAAAAGTGATTAATGCTGAGTATGAATCAGTACAAAAAGCTTTGACCAAGTATCGGCTTGCTTTGCAAAAGAACAAGCAAACAGATATTTGGCTTAAATTATGTCAGACGTTTACAGAGCTTTCTGATGGTAATATTATCAAATTCATTAACAATTTAGATAATGATGTTGATAAAATAAGGTATTTCATGCAGAAAGATGCCAAGAAAAAGTTTCCGTATTTGTCTGGTAATAAGCTTTGTAACTATTGGTTGTATGTTCTCAGTAAATACACTGCTATTCCTTTAAAAAATACTAATAATATTTATATTGCTGCAGATAGGCATGTAATCAGAGCAAGTTACAAATTAGGCTTAATAACCAAAGAACAAATGGAAAGTGCTAAAGTGCAAGCTTATGTGATTAGTGCTTGGGCAAAAGAACTGCAGGGAACAAAATTTGTGCCAACCGACCTGCAAAATCCATTGTGGTTATGGAGCCGGAATGATTTTAAAGATTTGAATTAAGCTACAGATGAAATAAAAATACTGAGAAAGTTAGGCAAGATTTTATAAGCTACGACATAATTAATTAATTTTTACTTTATATTGAAAACCTATAAATTAGTTTAACAACATGGTAAAGAAAATTGAAAATTTTTGTTAAAAAACTCGATTCTAGTATTGTTCAGAATCGAGCAGATAAAAAGTATTGATTGTATTAATAAGTTGAAGGCAATTTAGTTTTCAGATTTTTCCCTTGCTAATGCTTGATTATCAGCAATCTTTGCAAACGGTAAATAAATTAGAGCGGTAATTATGATCATAATTACTTGCAAAATTGCAAAAGCAGGACCTGATTGAAGTAATCCACTAATCACAATAGGAGTTTGCTCTGGTAAAGCTAAACCGATAACTGGGTTTACAATATGAAGTAATTCACAAATATATGAGCCTATGAAGCTAATTACTGGAGCTAAAATAAAAGGTATGAACATTATTGGATTTAAAACAATTGGTAATCCAAAGATAACTGGTTCATCTGTATTGAATAAAGCTGGAACTATGGATAATCTTCCTAACACTTTAAATTGCTTTGATTTAGCAAAAAAAGCCATAAAAATAATCAGTCCTAAAGTGCAACCAGTTCCACCAATTTTGCTTGTCATATAGAAGAATCTCCAAGTAATCATATTCGGAATGGCATTACCAGCGTGAAAGGCAGCTAAATTTTGAAAATCCAATGCATATAATATAGGCATAACAATTGAATTGATTGCCAGAGAATGAATACCAAAGTAGAAGAATAAACTATTCAAGATAACAACTAATAAAATAGCCCAAGGTGAGGTACCAATTTTTTGTAATGGAACCTGTAATAAAGAATAAATTGCTGAGTTTAAATCACCGTATGGTGTTAAAGACATAAGATACTTAATTATTACGATTATGATTGAAATAACGATTACTGGTATTAATGATTTAAAAGATGCTGAGATTGTTTCGGGTACTCCTTCTGGCATTTTGATAGTCCATTTACTTTTTATTAATCTGCAATAAAAGTCACTTACTAAGATTGAAATAATTAATCCCAAAAATAGTCCTTTAACTCCAATATTATCAAATGGAATGAAAGGTGTGGAAGTGACTTTTCCTTGTGGACCCTTAATTGCAAGAACTTTTAGTGGTGAGAGCATTACCAATGATAATACAGACGTAATTGCTGGTAAAATAGAGTGAATATTCTCTTTTTCGCCGTATGCTTTAGCAGTAAAAAAGGTAACGTAAATTGCTAAAATACCCATTGTCAATTGATAAGGAACATTCAAAAAGGGATAAAGGCCAGAGTTCTTTAAAAATTGTGAAAAAGGTGTATAAGGGAAATTTATAATGATACTTGCAAATGATCCTAAGATTAAAAAAGGTAATGTCGCAATCATTCCTTGCTGAATTGATTGAAGTACCTTATTTTGTGCCATTTTTGAAGCGGATTTTCCAACTCTATTTTTCAGAAAATCTTGAAATCTATTAATTTTGGTGCTCATGTGTAACATCTCCATTCAGTCTGCGGATAATATTCTTATAAAAATTGAAGCTTTGTTTAGGTATCCTATTCATATTTTTGTCTACGTATATTAACCCATAACGCTTATCACTTCCATTGTGTCCACTGATTACATCTGTAAAACTCCAGATACAATAACCCATTACAGGAATATTTTCGTTTATAGCTTTTATTAATTCATTAATATGATCTTTCAAATATTTTATTCTTGATGAATCAGTGATATTTCCACCCAAAAATTTATCTTCATCTCCATATCCATTTTCTGTAATTAATATAGGTAAATGATATTGTTGATAAATTTGCTCAAGCGCAATTCTTAGCCCTTTTGGATCAATAGTCCATCCCCATTTTGTTGTCGGTAAGGTCGGATCATTTTGAATGGCGTATAAGCCATATTCTTTTTTGGGAATGGGTTTACCTTCAATTTCACCTTTATTTGATTCTGAAGGTAGAAACTTTACTATGTTGCTAGAATAATAATTAATACCAATAAAATCAGGTTTTCCTTCTTTTAAACACTTAAAATCATCGGGTTTTAATTTAAGATGAATACTTTTTTCTTTCAAATAATTTTGAAATTTTTTTGAGTATGTTGCTTTACACTGTAAATCTAAAATGTATTTTTGGGTTAATAGATTAGCTGTTTTTGCAGCTTCAATATCCTGAGTTTTTTCGGTTGCAGGATAATAAGGCTGATAAGAAACTGCAGGTCCAATTTTTGCTTTAGGTAAAATGGTATGGCAAAGTTTTATAGCTAAAGAAGAAGCAATGCTCATATAATGATTTGCCTGATAGCAATCTTGCATGTGTTCCTTGAATCCACCATGTTTAAAACCCAATCTTTGAGGTATTTTTACTATATGATCTTGTTCATTTATTGTTACCCAGTATTTAACAGTGTTTCCGAATTCTTTAAATAGAAAATTACAGTAGTATAAATAATCAGCAATACTTTTTCTTGATATCCATCCACCATATTTTTTAACTAGTGCTAAAGGATAGTCAAAATGATATATAGTAACAATTGGCTCGATTTTTGCTTTTGCTAGCTCATTAATTAAATTTCTATAGAAATTAACCCCAACTGCATTCGGTTTTCCTGTTCCTGTTGGGAAAACTCTTGACCATGAAATTGAGAAACGAAATGCTTTTAAGCCTGCTTCTTTCATAAGCTTAATGTCATTTTTATAATGATGATAAAAATCAACTCCAATTTGAAAAGACTGAAGATTACCGTGTTGTTCTATTTCAATCACTGAAGGTCCTTGTCCTGCCTTCTTCCACATTCCTTCTGATTGGAAAGAAGAGCTGGAAGCACCCCATAAAAAATTTTTGTTCATTACTTTTCTCCTTTCTGCAATCGCTTTCAGCTTCTTCGTTTATTATTTAGGCAAACTAAGTTTTAGACAATACTAAAAAATTCCTCATTATGAGGAATTTTTTAGTATTGTTATTGGGTTAGAACTCGAGTCAAGTCTTTAATGATTCCGTTTTTTAATTTTAAAAAATGAATATTAAAGTTTTGATCATCTAAAGTTATTCTTTCTTTTTTAGCAATGAAAATAATTTGTTTATTTTTTATATGTAGTAAGCTACTTAGTTCAAATAAATTGTTTGTTACTTTTATTTCAAGTTCAGGAAATACTGAAATTAGTGGTAAAATTTCATCCTGATATTTGGACAATGACAATATGTTTGAGTCATAGATTACCACCCTTTTTCCGATATTAAATTTTTTCTTATTATTTAAAGAATTAATAAAGCTATTATCTAAATCTGTATGTTTTAAAGTAAAACCATGCAAATTTGTAAATTTAATAGTTGGTTTGAAATATTTAGGTTTAGAATTCGCTAAAACTAAATGATTTATAATGTTACCAGTACCTTGAATAATAAATTGTTTGTTGCTTGGATATATTTTTATTAAATTTTGATATTCTATATTTTTAACAACTTGAAGGATTAAATTGTTTTTAAAAAGAATGAATTCTTTGCAAAATTGTGAATAATCTTTAGGCTGAATTTTTTGATGATTAAGGTTTAAGAAATGCATCACGGTTAATATATAGAGCAAATTATCAGAAGCTTTAACTTTATAAGTTTCTTGAATATTTTTGCTTAATTGAATCAAATAGTTTAAAAATTTTTTCTTATCAAAGTTTTGGTCAAACATTATTCTTAAATACTGATTGTTTATTAACCTATTTATTCGTTTTATTGATAATAAAGCTAGTAAAAAATCTTTCCAAATTTGTTTACCCTTTAAATAGATACCATTTTTACTAGCCTCAATTTCAATTTTGTAAGTAGGGCCAATTTTCTTTAGGTATTTAATTGACTCTTCAATCTCATTACGCCCAATGTGCAGAATAGAAGACAAAGTCTGGACTTTAATCAGTTTTCTTTTATAAATCGTAAAATAAACTAAAAAGGGTCTGTCATTAATATAATTCGGGTAATGTACTTCCTGGTTTCTAAATGTAATGTATTTAATAACTTCATGAGTATTTGATAGATAAAAAAAAGGTTTTTTGTATTGAATAACGTTTAGCTGAAAACTCTGGTTTATTTCTTTAATATTGTTTCTGATTGTGCGTGGGGTAACATTTAACAATTCTGCTAATTCACGACTTCTTAATCCAGAGTCTTGATTGAGTAATGCTATTAATATTTCTCTTTTTAAATTAATCATAATTCTTATTTTTCTTTTACATTATTATTAGGAATTTTCATTCATAATTAAGAAGGCCATTCCTTATAGAAAGCAACGGTCTTTTTGTGCTTATTTAATTTACGACATTTAATTTTTCACCTTTTAGAAATGCCTACAGATTTTCAACGACAATGCCCAGTAAGCGATTGCGGGTTTCGCGTGGCGCCCAGGCAATATGAGGTGTAATGTAACAATTCTTAGCAGAAAGAAGTGGACTGTCAGCAGGAATAGGCTCTTTTTGGGCAACGTCAATCCCCGCTGTAGCAATCTTTCCTTCATTTAAAGCATCGGCGACGTCTTTTTCATTAATTAAACCGCCGCGAGCAGTATTAATTAAAATGACGTCATCTTTCATTTGACTAATTGCTTCTTGGTTTATCATTTCAGTGGTTGCCGGTGTTTGTGGTACGTGTAGACTAATAATATCTGCTTGTTGATAAAGTTGATCAAGTTCAACCTGCTTGACGTAATCAGGTAAATCTGATTTTGGCCGATGGTTCCAAAAAATCACATTCATAGAAAAAGCATGACCGATTTCTGCCACTTTTTTAGCTATATGACCGAAGCCAATAAGTCCTAATGTTTTACCTTTCAATTCCATTAGCGGTTTAGCCCAAAAAGTAAAATCAGGGTTGCTGCTCCAGCGACCTTCATGGACTAATTTGTTATGTAAGCCAACTCGACTGGTAATTTCAAGTAGCAATGCAAAAGTAAATTGCGCTACGGCATCAGTACCATAAGTAGGGATGTTAGTAACAGGGATGCCAGCTTCACGAGCTGCTATTGTATCGACAATATTGTAACCAGTAGCAGTCACGCCAATATATTTAATGTTGGGAGCGGCCTCAAGCACATGTTTGTAAAGTGGCGTTTTGTTAGTTAAAACAATTTCAGCATCCCCAATCCGCTTTAAAATTTCCTCATCGTCGTCCACTGGGGTACGATCGTAAAAGGTGCATTCACCTAGTTTTTTAAGAGGTGACCAATCTAGGTCTCCTGGATTTAAGGCATAACTATCCAAATTAACGATTTTCATAATTCAACCTCACATATAATATATCTATACCTTATAGTTTACTACATATTGCCGGCGTAACTATATATTATAAGATTGTAGTAAGATGGTGATTAAAAGAGCATTTGACAGTGTTCATAAATAATTTTAAAATTACTCTGTATTATGCATTTTAGTAATATCTTACAATTACTAGCAATGAGCAAATTAAATAGTGGTAGTATGTTATTTCTTCATAGATTTTATGCTATGCAATAATCCATAAATAGTGGTATAAAATTAAAGTAGTAAATAAATATCTAAAATAGTGGAATTAAGAAGGAATTATCAATGAAAAAATGTCCACAATGTGGCGCCATAATGGGAAAAGACGTCAATTTTTGTACGTCTTGCGGTTATGATTTGCGCAATGTTAGTGTACAAAAAGTAGAAGAGGCGCCTACTAATCCAGTTGAAAACACTGCTCAAGTAGAGCCGAAACAGACTGAACCTCAGCCTCCAGCTGCCAGTGAGCCAGTTAATTACGGAGATCAATTTCAAAATTACTGGCAATGGTGTGTTGATTCCTGGCGCAATCCAGGTACTAGTAGTCCTAATGTGGCAAGCTGGTATGGTTGGTTGACCATTTTGATTGAAGATGCCTTTGTGGTGTTGGGTCTATATTATTGTGCCAATACTATTGTAAGTACGTTGATTAACTGGGCCAACCGCATGGGAGCCAACATTAATGGCTGGGAGAATTTTCATGTTCCCTTTAACATTATGCTCGAAATATTTGTGGTACTGGTGATATTTGAAGCAATAGTCATTGGCGGCTTTTATGCTGGTTATCGGTATGTCTATGACAGACAGCTGAGCTTTTTTGAGTTTATTAATCGTGGTGCCCATGCCTGCAACTTCAATCTGATTATTTCTGCCGCATTCTTTTTACTAATGCTTTTAGGACTAAATAGCATTAAATTCATGATTGCCGTGTTTATCATAATGTTAGCTTTATTCTTTGCAAGCCAGCATATTATATTATTTGGCGATCAGGGAGCAGTGCATGATAAAATTTTTGGCTTTTTAATTGCTTTTGCCATTATTTTTGTGTGTCTGATGATTTTAGATTCAATTATTTATAGTTCCATGGTCCATTCAATCATCAATCAAATTATGTCAATGCAAAATGGTTCAATGTAGATAGAGTGAAGGAAATGAATGATAAAAAATTTTGTCCTAATTGTGGTAAAGAGGTAAAACCGAGTGCGGAATTTTGCCCTAACTGTGGTCAAAAATTGCCTCAGACGTTGCATAGTAGAAAAGAATATCGCAGTCAGCAGAACAATACTGCCGCGCAGCCAGTTGTTAATCAGCCACAAGCCACGGCGAGCTCAGTCCATCATCCCATGAAAAAAAGAAATAAGGTCTTGCTAATCTGCTTGGGAGTTTTGATTGTTGCATTTGCGGCATTCTATGCTTGGGGTTCTAATCATTATCAAAGAAATAATCAAATTAATCAGATTGCAGCCAGTTTGAAAAATCCTCATTCTGATTTAGCCCAATTCGTAGTTTCTGAAAATCCTAATGCTCGTGTAACAACAGCAGCTCTAAAGCCAACTCAGGAATATTATGCGGAACACTACGTTGAAGCAGATAAAATGGCTGATGCTTTTAAATACGGTAATGAATATGAAAACGTCAGCTTGGTCCAAAGTGGTCGTTATTTACTTTTATTCCCCAAATATTGTTTGCAATTAAAGACTTATACACCACAGATTAGAACTAATCACGCCAATTCTAATATTTATGTCAACAATAAAAAATTTGGTGGCGTTGACGGCAGTGGTGAGGACTATTATAAAAAAATTGCTCCTTTATTTCCGGGTAAATACCACATTGAAGTAAAATCAGTTGCGTCTGGCCATCAGTTGTCTGCCGATAAAAGTACCACTATTTTTTCTAATAAAGAAATTAACATGAATATTAAAACTGTTAATTTCATGATTAAAAGTATCCCTTCTGCCACGATTTACATTAATGATAAAAAAGTGGGCAATCTTGATAAAAAGGGCACGAAAGTGTTTAAAGATTACCCTGTAACTGATGATATGAAGATCTATGTGGTTACTAAAGTTGATGGTAAATCTATCAAATCAGAGTCTGTTGATTATGACGATATGGGCTTTGAAGATGACGATGATAGCAGCAGTAATATCATTAAACCCGAATGGCCTGGCTTAATTAGTAAAGATGATGCTGAAGAGCTTTTAGAAAACGACTTTACATCTCCTGATGAGGATGACTTTGTCGGTGGAGCAGAAAATAAAGGTTATCAGGAACTTCATTCTCAAAATTCTGGTTTTGATAAGGATGACGATATTAATGAATATAATATGGAATGTTCTGTAGTTTCGATTACTCCGGCGCCAAATAACTGTAGTAGCGTAACTTACAAGATTACTTACACTTTTGAACACGATGATTTTGAACATAAGCAAGTGATGCTATACACTGGCGGACTTTTCAAACAAACTGGCGACAGCGATGACAGCAGTCAAAAGATTAAATCAATTGGCAACGGCAAAATAATTAGTGATAAAAAATACGACAATTAATATTGTTTTAAAAGTGAATTTTTTGATAGCACCTCCAAATTTGAAAAAAATTTGGAGGTGTTTTTATGACTTAAAACGCAAACTACGCAAGTTCTCAGAGGGAGTGTGGTCTTTTGTGATTCATATAGACTTATTGTTATCTGCGATAAGTTAAAGAAGTATATTCAATCTGTGCAGAATTGCAATGATCTTAAATATAGGGAATACAGAAATTATTTAATTATTTGACGGTATTTTTAAAGCAAGTGTAGTATTTAGTTTAATATTTTCAATTTCAAGACTGATAAACCAGCGTTTTCTTACGACTTTTAGCGGTCTTTTTATTATGCCTGAAATATCGTTAATAATAAAAAAAGATCCAATTCTGAAATATTATTTTTAGAAACCGCTTGCAAAAGAAGATCATAGTGGTATAGTTAAATCGATAAATGGTATATATTAGAAACCACTTAGGAGATGCTGAAAATGCGAATGCAAGATTATGTGAAATATTCATCTGAAAAATTAGATGAAAATTTTAAAAAAAGGGATGAATTAATTAGCGGAGTAGCAAATCTATTTTTAAAAAAGAAATATTTGAGTATTACTTTAATTGCATCAGGTTCTTCTTACAATGCTCTGGCAATGATTCAAGATTCTTTGCAAGAGATGACAAAAAAGCCGGTCTATCTTCATACACCGGAATACGTTATGCAATTTGGTATTGCGCCTCAAGAAAATACATTTATTGTTGTTGTGTCACAGAGTGGTTCTTCGACCAATATTATTAATTGCTTGCAGTATTTACAAAAAAATGATGTATTTGAAATTTCTTTAACTGGCAATCTTGATAGTCAAATGAGCAAATACTCACAAGAAGTTTTTGATTATGGACCTGGTAATGAGTACGTGGATTATGTAACTGTCGGTGTACAAACACTTGTCGAGTTCTTCCTGTTATTGGGCTGTAAGATTAGCAGCCTAGATTCACAACAAAAAGAAGACTTTTACGAGCAACTACAGCAAACTATTTCATACCAAAAGGAGTTGATGGCGGAAACAGAAAAATTTATTCAAAATAATTATTTTGCCCTTTCAATGAGAAACCCTACTTTTTTCTGTGGCAATGGACCTAATTATGGAGTTGCAAGGGAAGGTGCATTGAAGTTTCAAGAAACGCTAAAAAGACCTGCAATGTACTACGAACTAGAAGAATTTCTTCATGGGCCGGATATGCAATTAACGCCAAATCATACCGTCTTTTTAATTGATGATATGCCTGTTTCTGGGAAAACAAGATTCTCAGAAGTATTTGAAGCATTAAAAGAAATAACGCCAAATGTATTTTTTATTACTAGTTCAAATAATTTGGAAAAAGATCAGAGAATCTTGAAAACTCAAGCTGTGAATAGCTGGTTTTTCGAACCCTATTATTCATTGCCAGTAGTGCAATTGGTGGCAGCAAAAATGACTGACGAGCTTCAGGCTTGGGCTACACATCCTTATTTTGACAAGTTTGATCAAAAAATTGCAATTAAAACAGATGATTATGACGAAGAAATCAAAAATATCAAGCAAAAGTGGGATTCAGATCATAAAAGTTAAATTAGCTTAGGAGGCTTAAAAATGATTAAGATGATTCGTGTTGACTATAGGCTGCTACATGGCCAGGTTGCTTTTTCATGGACGCAAGCTTTAGGCGCAGACGCATTACTGCTAGTAAGTGATACTGTTAAAAAAGATCCGCTACGCATGAAGGCGTTGAGATTAGCAAAGCCAGCTGGAACTAAAGTGGTTATTAAAACTTGTGATGAAGCCATTGAACAAATAAAAAGTGGAATTACAGACAAATATAAGTTGTTTGTCATATGTGAAACTCTGCCAATTGCGGCCAAACTGGTTGAAGCTATTGGTGAAAAAGCAATTAATTTAGGCAATATGCCATATCAGGATAGCAAAAAACAAGTGACTAAGAGTATTTTTATTGATCATGATGATGTAGAAATAATGCAAAAACTTGTAGATCAAGGAGTGGAGCTTTTTATCCAGATGGTACCGACTGAAAACAAGATCGATGCTAAAAAGTTTTTGAAGGAGGTGTAAAAATTGATACTAAAAACTTTTCTGATTTTTCTTGTTGGATTATTAGGATATTCAGAATGGTTGTTTGGAACTAGTTATTTGCAAAGACCAATCATTCTAGGTCCTTTAGTGGGGCTGGTTTTAGGTGATTTGCGGAGCGGAATAATTATGGGAGCTACACTTGAACTTGCGATGATTGGTGCGGTTTCAATTGGTGCTTATGATCCACCTGATTTGGTTTCTGGTTCAATAATTGGTATTTCTTTAGCTATTGAAACTCATGCGGCTCCCGGTGCAGCATTAACATTGGGTATTCCAATTGCTGCTATTATGCAGGCTTTAGGACTTGCAACTGGTCAACCATTAATGCTGGCTTTCATTCACCGTTGTGATAGTGCTGCAGAAAAGGGTAATACTAGATCACTTACGCGAAATATGCTGATTGCTGGATATATTCAAGATTGGCCAGGTCTGGTTTTCATACCATTAGCATTTTATTTTGGATCTTCAACCGTAGCAAAAGTGCTTAATATAATACCTCAATTTGTCCAAGATGGAATGAATGTTGCCGCAGGGCTGTTACCTCTGTTAGGTTTTGCAATGCTGGCACAAATGATGATGAACAAAAAAGTTGTAGCTTTCTTTTTCTTCGGCTTTTTCTTAGTAGCTTATAGCAAGATATCAACTACTGGTGTAGCTATTTTTGCAGTAATAATGGCTGCCATCATGTATGTTTTCTTTGATAGAGATGATAAGAGTCAAAAGGGTAAAGATGCTAAACCAAGTGTAGAACAGGAAGGTGATGGTTTCGATGAGTTTTAACATTAAACCTAAATATGATAAGAAGATAAAAAAATCTGATTTGGTTAAATTATTTTGGCGCAGTATTCCTTATGAACACTCTTGGAATTATGAGCGAATGGGGAACGTTGGTTTTACGTGGGCAATAATGCCTATTTTGAAAAAACTATATCCCCAAAAAGATAAATTTATTCATGCTTTAAAACGAAACTTGGAGTTATACAATATGACGCCATATATTGTGACTCTTCCACTCGGAATTTCAGTAGCAATGGAAGAAGCCAATGCTAACAATGAAGATTTCGATGAGACTTCTATTTCAGCCGTTAAATTAGCATTAATGGGTCCACTGTCAGGTATAGGTGATTCATTTTTCTGGGGCACTCTCAGAGTTTTGGCAACAGGTATCGGAACAACATTAGCTCTTAAAGGCAGTATTTTAGGCCCTATACTATTTTTCTTAGTATTCAATGTTCCACATTACATTATTAGATATTATGGTACATTTTTAGGCTATAGTCTGGGTTCGAATGTAATTAATAATGTCGAAAATTCTGGAATGATGGATAAAATCACCAAATATGCCTCAATGATCGGAATGATGGTTGTAGGTGCAATGACTCAAGAAATGGTCAGTGTTAATTTCATTACCAAGATTGGTGTTGGTAAGAGTGCATCAACAGTGCAGTCTCTACTAGATGGCATTTTTCCTGGAATTGCTACTCTTGCTTTATTTGGTGTAACTTATTGGATGCTCAAGAAGAAGCTTAATCCGTTGCTAATTATGTTTATTATTTTGGTGGTAAGTATAGCGGCAGCATACTTCAAGATTCTGGGAGCTTAGATTTAAAAGGAGAATAAAATGACAATAATGAAAAATTTTGATGTAGAAAAATATTTGCAAAATGGTAAAGACGTATATTCTCAAAGAGAAAATATCGAGAAATTAGCTGATAAATTATCTCAGAACGATTATCAGAATATTGTAATGATTGGTATCGGTGGAACGTGGATGGAATGGTATCCAGTAGCAGAATACCTGCGGCATTTGTCTGATTTTCCAGTTTACTTGGAAAACGCTGGTGAATTATTAGTTAAAAAGGATATTAATTATCTTACAAATAAATCTTTGGTTCTTACTTCCTCGGATTCGGGTGATACTAAGGAAATTGTAGCAGCAGTGAAGTACTGCAATCAAAAAGGAATTGATGTATATGGTTTCACCAAAAATCCAGAATCTGCATTAGGAAAATTGTTAAAAGAATCAATTAATGGTTCACTAGCTGAATGTGAAAATGCCTATTTGATGTACTTTATGTTAACTTTGCGTATCTATCAAAATTGGGGTTACTATAAGGATTATGACCGTTGGGCAGATCAGATGAAGCAGCTTTATCCTAATCTATTAAGATTCAGAGAAGAATTTGAGCCAAGAGCTCAGAGTATTGCACGTAAATATTACAATGCCCCATTAACTATGACTGTTGGGTCAGGGATGCTGTGGGGTGAAACATGCATGTTTTCAATGTGTATTTTGGAAGAAATGCAATGGGTTCGCACACGCCCTGTTACTTCAGCTGACTTTTTCCATGGTGCATTAGAATTAGTTGATGATACTTTACCAGTGTACCTAATTAAAGGAGAAGATGAGTATCGCGCGTTAGACGAGCGAGTAGAACGCTTTTTGCCAAAGCATACAAATAGTTTTGAAGTTTTTGACACTAAAGATTTTGTATTCGAAGGAATTGATGATGACTTTAGACAAATTTGCTCGCCAATGATCATAACATCGCTTTTAACTGATCGTTTAGCATCATGGTATCAACAATATACTGGTCATGACCTTAATTTCCGTCGCTACTATCGTCAATTTGATTATTAAAGCAAAAGAAAGAATCGTAAAAAGTCATAATCTTTTTACGATTTTTTAGCAAGTCTATGTAGCTATACTTAATAGGTTTCTTTTTCACCTAAAATACCACCAAGAGTAAATTGTAGATTTAATTCTTCTGAAATTAGATAACTTTCCGTATATTCAACAGCATTACCTTGCTCATCATAACCATAATAAATGATGTAATAAAGAAGGTCTCCTTTTTTAATTTTTAACAATCGGGCTTCTTTTGTTAAAGCTGGAATAATTTGAATAAATTGGGAAAAATGTACAGGTCTATGTTTTTTAGAGTCCATATAGTCGTAGAGACTTACATTCTTAAAATCGACTTGTGATGCATCCGGAAATAATTTAGCAGGTAAGTAGTTATATTCTATAGCAAAAGGCTGTTCTTTAATTTCTCGGATTCTATGTAAGGCAAAGACCCCACTTTCGTCATTTAATTTAAGTTTTTCATTAAAAAAAGCGTTGCCGGTAATGAGATCGGTTCCAACAACTTCATTAGAAAAGTGAATGCCGTTTTTGGTTAACAATTCAGAAATTCCTGAATTAGAATTTTTGTCGGTAAAAGACAAATTAAAATATACATTTTCTTTATCTGGAGTTACTGATGTAACAAACGTGCCGCTACCTTGTTTGCGATAAAGCAATCCTTTTTTTTTCAATGAATCTATAGCTTTTTTGACAGTCATGCGATTTACACCATATTGTCTTGCTAAGTCACGTTCACTCGGTATTTTAGACCCAGGTAAATACTTTTTACTAAGAATTTTTTTCTCGAGTAAATCCTCTATTTGAATGTAAAGAGGGGCATGATAAAGATTATTCATTATTGTTCTTTTTCCTTCTTTAAATTGTTATCTATTGACATTAATAGTGAATTGGACGGAATTTTCTTTGATACAAAGTAAATAGCTTCGTTGTCAATAAAAATTTTGGATGAGCGCTGCAGAATTTTACTTCTAACGGGAATATCTAATAAATTAGCATCTTCAAAGTTAACTGATTCAATTGATAAACTCTGGTACTCTTTTAGTTTTTTGCCTCGATATTTTTTAGCAAGTAAATTCCAAAAAGAATATTCTTGTAATTGTTTTAAAGGTAAATTTTTAACTAGTTTTTCTGGAGCATATATATAATCAATTGACAAAGTTATATTATCTTGCTGTTCATTCACAGTCCGCTTATAAACTAGTAAGTGGATTTGTGTAGCAAGTGGAACTTCGAGTTTTTGAGCAAACTTTTTGTTAGCTTCAAAAACTTCATTCTTAACAATATAATTACGAGTAATATGATGAGTTTTCTTGCCAAAAAACTCTAGCCAGTCTAAATCTTCTTTTGGTTTATTAATAACATAATCATTAACAATTAAAGAAATGGCTCCTTTGTTTTTTAAAATTTCCAGCGCCTCTCTAATTGTATTTCGGGAAACTGAATATTTATCTGCTAACTTCCTTTCGGAAGGCAAATAATGAGCGTAAATTTTATTTGAAATTTGGAACTCGATGTCTTTGGCAATTAGTTCGCTTTTATTTATAATATTGAACATTTTAATAGCTCTTTCTTGTCAATGTTAGATAACTTAATATTAGCTTAACATTGAAGTGATAGCAATTCTGAAGAAATATTTTTCGGATTAGGTGCTTATATGACGGGTTTTTATAGGTATAGTAAAATACAAAACTGGTATGACAATAAGACCAATTTTTTGGAGGGAATTATGACAAAATTTGTGATTGCAACACACGGATATTTTGCAAAAGGATTAAAGATGTCCACAGAATTTATTATGGGAAAGCAAAAGGATTTGTTCGCAATATGTGCCTACACACCAGAATGTAAAGATTTTCCTCAAGCCGTTCAGACAATTATTAATAATAGTAAAGATGACATAGTTTTTGGAACAGATATTGTTGGTGGTAGTGTAAATACTGATTTACAAAAAATTGTTGCTGCTAGTGATAGATTGCACTTGGTAGCTGGTATTAATTTACCTTTTTTACTGCAGTTTTTAACTTCTAATGAAAAAAATGTTTCTGATGCTATAAATAAAAGTATTGAGGCTGCTAAAGAGGGAATTGTTAATTTTGATAATTTAAATGATGAAACGTCTACGAATGCACTAGATGATTTTGATAGTTTTTAAAAAAGCGTGGATAAAATGATTGTAAAAACAATACTAATATTTTTGATTAATTTTCTAGGATATTCAGAATGGTTGTTAGGAACCAGCTATTTACAAAGACCTATAATTTTAGGTCCCTTGGTTGGGCTGGTTCTAGGAGATTTGCAAGACGGCATTGTCATGGGAGCAACACTTGAACTTGCAATGATTGGTGCTGTCTCAATTGGAGCATATAATCCTCCTGATTTAATAGCTGGAACTGTTTTAGGGATTTCTTTAGCAATTGAGTCGCACGCAAATGCGGCTGCTGCTTTAACTTTAGGAATTCCGATTGCTACGGTAATGTTAGCGTTAAATACTGCTGTTGGACAACCCGTGATGTTGCTGCTAATTCACCGCTGCGATAAAGATGCGGATAAAGGAAACACGCGCGCGATAACGCGAGACATGTTATTATCAGGCTGGGCACAAAATTGGCCGGGAATTATTTTCAACCCACTAGCTTTTTATTTTGGTTCATCAACTGTAGCAAAATTATTAAACATCATTCCACCATTTGTGCAAACTGGAATGAATATAGCAGCTGGGTTACTTCCGTTACTAGGTTTTGCAATGCTGGCGCAAATGATGATGAATAAAAAAGTGGTAGCTTTCTTTTTCTTGGGCTTCTTCCTAGTGGCATATAGTAAAATTTCTACTACTGGAGTAGCTATCTTTGCAGTTATTATGGTCGCCATTATGTATATTTTCTTTGATCAGGATAAAAAGAAAAAGACTGATGTAAACCTGAAAAAAGATAACGAGGATGGTTTTGATGAATTTTAGTTTCTCATTTATTTGTAAAAGCGCTTTCTAAATTAAAATGAATAAAAGAACATTTTTTGAGAATAAAACTACTGTAATAACTCTCAATATTGTGCTATTATTTTCTTAGACTAAGAAAGAGAGGCAGATTTCTCCATATGCATGTATTAACTCAAAATTATGAGCGACTTGTTATGGGGAAAGTGCGGCTTTCTTATCTAAACAATAAGTTGTTGCTGTTTTTTAATATGATCATGAACAGACCTGGCATTATCACCTCGCGTGAATGCTGGGTCTTTTTGATTGCAATATTTCCAGTTTAGGAGGAAATCATGCCAAAATTTAAAAAGTTTTTAGTAGGCGCTATTGCAGTTTTGGGTACTGCTTTTCTTGCTGGGTGCTCTAACTCAACTAAAAAGCAAGCTGATAGTGGAACGCCAAAATCTCTCAATGTGCAGTTCGTACCTAGTGTTTCTGCCAATACGCTTGAAACTAAGGCCAAGCCATTAGAAAAAATGCTGTCAAAACGTCTGGGTATTCCAGTTCACGTTTCAGTTTCAACAAGTGGCAATGCATTGGTAGAAGCGATGAAATCTAAAAAAATCGATGTCGGTTTTTTACCAGGTGATGATTATGTGCAGGCGCATAAACAGCATGCAGCTGATGTTTTATTACAGTCAGAGCGTTTTGGTTTAACTAGACCAGATGGTAACTGGACTAAAAAGTTAGTTCATACTTTCCATTCCGAAATTCTAGTTAGAAAAGACTCTGGTATCAAGAGCTGGAGGGATCTTAAAGGTAAGAAAATTTCAATTCAAAGCCCAACTTCAACTTCTGGTTATATTTTCCCAGTTGCCGAATTAAAGCAAAAGGGACTGGATGTTCCTCGTAGCTGCAAGCTGGTTACTACAACTGGACATGATCAGGCAGTTCTGAATGTTTTAAATAAAGATACTGATGCAGCTTTTGTCTTTGAAGATGCCCGTAATAATGTTATTAAGGATAATCCTAAGATTAAGTCCCAAGTTGTGCCAATTTATTACACAACGGAAATTCCTAATGATACTATTTCGGTCATCCCGAGCTTGTCTAAATCATTCCGGGAAAAGTTAGCTAATGCATTTATTGCAATTGGTAAATCTAAAGAAGGTAAAAAAGTTATAGAGCGGGTTTATTCTCATGAAGGATATGTCAAAGCCAAAGATAGTGACTATGACACTGTTCGTAAGTATGAAAAAATTGCTGAGTCAATTAAAAAGTAGTTTTGCTGATTAATATAGAAGAAAATGCATCTTTTTCAACCTAAAAGATGCATTTTTTCTTGATAAAATATAGACTAGGTTTAGTTAATAGGGCTTTTCCTAATAAATAAAATTTTGTTTTTGGTAAAAAGCCGTGAATGGTATTTATCAACTATATGGCCAAACGCAACATTTAGGTTCAAATTTTGTTAACGAACACTTTCAAACATTGACAAACAAAAGAGAACAGCTATAATTAAAATGAACTAAGTTAGTTGCATAATCTAGTTTAAGAAGTAGGTTACTAATGTTAAAGAGTGAAAGACTGAAAACTATTTTACAAGTTGTAAAAACACAGAAATTTGTCACAGTTGACGAATTAGCACAAGCTTTAAAAGTTTCTGATATGACGATCAGACGAGATCTGAATGAGCTCCACAAGGCAAGTAAGATTCTACGTGTCCATGGTGGTGCACAATTATTATCTGATCAAACTCGCACTGAAAAAAGTTATGAGCAAAAACGTGAAATCCATAGTAAAGAAAAATATGAAGTAGCAAAAAGAGCTTGTAACTTAATTCATGAAAATGATTCGATTTATGTTGGACCGGGGACGACGTTAGAATTACTGGTAGCTAATCTCAAAGTTAAACATTTGCGCATTGTTACTAATTCATTGCCTGTATTTGAAGCTGCCAAAAATAATATGAATGATTACGATTTAATTATGGTTGGCGGTTCTTACAGAAGAATCAGCGGTGCTTTTGTAGGAGCTTTAGCCAATAACGAATTAAAAACTATGTCATTTTCTGTTGGTTTTGTCGGTGTTAATGGCATTAAAGATACTTCCTTGACAACTGCTAACTTAGAGGAGGGTCAAACCGAAGGTATTGGATTAGATCATTCACAAATAAAATTTGTGGCGGCTGATTATACTAAATTGGATCATAGTGATTTTCACCAATTTTATGATTTGCGTAATGTGGATGGTTTAATTACTAATCGGGGAATTGAGCCCGAGTTGGAAAAGCATTACAGTCAATTTACGACTATTTATAAATAGTTTTGTTTGAGAGGAGATTTGGCTATGAAGGTTGTCATTGGTAGTGACAAGGCAGGTTTTACCTTAAAAGAAAAAGTAAAAGATTACCTGAAGGCACATCACTATGATGTTTTGGATGTTACTCCGGAACCCGCTGAGGATTTTGTTGAATCTAGTTTAAAGGTAACTCATGAAGTCTTAGACAATGGCATTAAAAAGGCCATCATGTTTGACGAATACGGCGTAGGGTCTGCCATGGCGTCAAACAAGGTTAAAGGCATGGTTACCGCAAATGTTAATGAAGAAAGAACTGCACACATGACTGCTATGCACAATGGTGCAAAAGCTATTGCTTTAGGTAGCGGTATTGTCGGTGAAAAACTGGCTTATTCAATCGTGCAACATTATTTGGATACTGAATATGCTGGTGGCCGCCATCAAGTGCGTTTAAATATGCTTGAAGAAATGATTTAAGGAGGCTTACTAATGCTAGATAATGATAGACCACAACCAGAATTTGTTGATCCCAAAGTTGATAAGCATATAGTTATTGCTTTAGGAAATGACCATATTGTTACTTCTGTCAAAATGGCTATTTCTGATCATTTAAAAGAAGAGGGATATCAGGTCATTGATGAAGGTACTCATGATAATACCAGAACGCACTATCCAATTTATGGTAAACGTGTTGCTGAAGATGTTGCTGATGGTCGTGCCGATTTAGGTATTGTCCTTTGTGGTACTGGTATCGGTATTTCTACCGCTGCAGATAAAAACGAGGGTGTTCGTGCAGCAATGGTTGGCGATGTTGCTCAAGCTGAGTATGCTCGGCGTGAACTGAATGCCAATGTTTTAGGCTTTGGTGGTATCGTTTTAGGACGTGACTTTATTTTTGACATTGTCGACTCCTTCTTAAATGCCAAATATGAGTCTACTCCGAAAAGACAAAATTTAATTGCCAAAATCGATGGTATTGCTAAACCAAATCCTGATCAAAAGGATAACGTACACTTCTTTGATGAAGAAAATAAGAAGTGGGCTGAAGGCGTATACCACGACTAATATATAAAATAAAAATATAGAATTGTAATTTAATCGCACATTAAGGCCATGACTTGAACGTCATGGCTTTATTTTGTGGAATTATTTTTGTTTTGTTTAATTAGTAAAAATTAGAATAGTAACAACTTCTGAATGCTGTCTGATTAACTGTTTATAGCAAGTTAATCACTTTAATTGGCAAGGAACATGGTAATTTTGATGACTTTTTTGCTTTATTTTTTAAAAAAGCGTTTGCATTTTTCTTTGCCATTAAATATAATAGCTATAGACAAGCGAACAAAAACTAACATAATCAAACAAAAGCGAAAGCTTGTCTATTGTTAAGGAGGGCCTAATTTGTGAAAGAAAATAACTTGTTTTCTGCAAATGCAGTATTTGTAAGTGATGCATCAGAACCAACCACAATTTTTAAGGAAGTTTCGGATAAGTTACTTGCTCTTGATTTGGTCAACGATGGCTTTTTCAATGGAATTAACCAGCGTGAACAACAATATCCGACCGGGATAGATACTTCACCTATTGCAAAGGAATTACCCAACATTGCTGTACCGCATACTGAAGGAGAGTTTGTTAATACTTGTTTGATAGTGCCTGTTGCTTTAAAGGCACCAGTATCTTTCAAAAACATGATTGCACCTGATCAGAGTTTGCCTGTAAAATTTCTGTTTATGATTTTGAATAATAATCCAGAAGGACAAGCAAACATTTTAGCACAAATTATGGACTTTCTTAGACTTACATCCGTTTCAAAATTACAAACATTATTCAATCTTACCGAGACTGATAAAATTTATCAGTTTTTAAGTGAGAATTTTAGTCAACAGTAGGAGGGCTTTTTATGAGCAGAGAAGTAAAATTTATAGCTGCATGTGGTGCTGGGGTAAACTCATCTCACCAAATTAAGGATGCAGTTGAAGAAGAAATGAGAAAGCGTGGTTATAACGTCAAAGTTGATGCCTATATGATTAAGGATGTCAATGAAGATCTTTTATCACATTATGATGGTTATTTGACAATTGCCAAAACTGATCTTTCCTTTAAACCAAAAATTCCATTAATTGATGCAGGAGCAATTTTATACCGTATACCTGCTATGGCTAAACCAGTTTATGACAATGTGGAAAAAGTTGTTAAAGAAATTAATGCTAAATAAGATTTCATGAGGAAATAAAAAATGAATGGGATAATTAGTTTTGCTAACTCACTTTTTAAGCCTTTGATTGATATGGGTGCAGCTACAATAATGTTAATTGTTTTGACGTTAATCGCTGTACTGTTTCGCGTCAAGTTCACTAAGGCCTTAGAAGGTGGTTTAAAATTAGCTATTGCTATTACAGCGATAGGTAATGTTATGAATATGCTGACGACAGCATTTCAAAAGCCAATGATGCAATTTGTTAAGCATACTGGCATCCACATGGATATGCAGGATATGGGTTGGGCCCCACTTGCTACTATAACTTGGGGATCACCATATACCTTGTTTTATCTGCTAGTTTTAATTATTTTAAATGTTGTTCTACTGGTATTAAATAAGACAAACACGCTTGATGTAGATATCTTTGATGTTTGGCACCTGGCATTCGATGGTTTGTTCTGTGTTTATGTCGGTGCCCCTCTTTGGCTATCAACTTTGTTAGTCCTTTTCATTGGCACAATGAAAATTATTAACTCTGACTTAATGAAGCCAACATTTAATGACTTATTAGATGCCCCTGAAGGCAACCCAATGACTACTACGCACATGAACTATATGATGAATCCTATCATAATGGTATTCAATAAGTTCTTTGATAAATGTTTGCCATGGCTTGATAAATTTGACTTTGATTCTACTAAATTGAACGAAAAAATCGGATTTTGGGGCAGTAGATTTGCTATTGGCGTTTACCTTGGTGTGTTTGTTTCTTTGCTAGCTGGCAATAATTTCGCTACTGAGCAGGGATGGAAAGACATGTTTACACTATCATTTATTGGTGGTTCATGTATTGAACTGTTCTCTGTAATTGGTTCATGGTTCATCGCTTCCGTTGAGCCTTTGTCTCAAGGTATTGCCGATTTTGCTACCAAGAAGTTTTCTGGTCGTACCTTTAATATCGGACTTGACTGGCCATTCTTAGCTGGCCGTTCTGAAATTTGGGCTGCCGCAAATGTTTTGGCTCCAATTATGATGCTTGAAGCAATGGTTTTGCCAGGTAACAGACTAATGCCTTTAGGTGGCATCATCGCTATGGGTGTTACTCCGGCTTTGCTAGTTGTTACTCGTGGTAAAATTATTCGGATGATTATCATTGGAACCGTTGAATTACCTATCTTCCTTTGGGCAGGTACTATGGTTGGTCCATTTGTTACCAACATGGCTCACTCAGTAGGTGCGGCTATTCCTGCACATACATTGGTTTCAGACACTACTATGGAAGGTCCAGTTGAAAAATTCTTGGCTTACCTAGTGGGAAATGCTTGGAAACAACAAGGAATGTTTATAGTTTATGCCTTAATCGCTTTGGCAGTTTACCTGCTCTTATTTATCTGGTATGCAAAACAGATGAAGAAGAGAAATGCAGAATACGCTGCTGCTAAAAAGGCTAATTAATCATTAATAATGTTTTGGCTTAAGGGTGACTAAATTGAAGAAAACAAAAGTAACGGCTAAGGAAAAAGCAAGAAGGAATCGCATCCTTTTTTGGGCGGTTGTTGTAATTGTGGTTAACTTGCTACAGATTTTATTTAAAAATTGGATAACAAGCCTAATTGCCATGGTTGGTACAATTTATGCCTTATATCGAATCGTTGTTTTTGATAATCCTAAAAATCGCCTTAGTCAAAAATACTATGATTGGAAAGGCAATAAGCTAAGTAAATAAATTTATTAAATACCATTGGGAAACTCAATCTCAATGGTATTTTTATGTAAAAATAGTTTTAATTAGCAATATTTTGTAAAAATCAAATTGCAATAAACCGCTTTCTCTGATACACTTAAGTGGTATCTACCAGTTAGCTAAGGAGGGGGAATTAATGGCAAAACCACTTTATCGCCAAGTAATTCTAGACTTGGAAAAACAAATAAACAATATGGAGCCGAATGCTAAATTGCCAAGTGAAAGACAGTTATTAGTTAAATACGGTGTAAGTCGCAATACAATTAGATTGGCGTTACAAAATCTTGAAGAAAGAGGATTAATATACCGTCTTCATGGTAAAGGCACTTTTGTTTCAAGTACTTTTCTTGATCAACCTAATATTGGTGGGATGTATTCTTTTTCAGAAGAATTAAAACGAACTGGGCAAAAAGCTTCAACTAAAAATCTAAGTTTAGACTTAATCACCCCAGATAAAAATATTGCTGCACAATTGAATTTGGGGCCGAGAGAAAAAGCCTACGAGCTAGTTCGTTTGCGTCTTGCTGATAACGAACCACGCATTTTTAGTAGAACTTATTTACCGGAGAAATTATTTTCCGAACTTAGTTTAAACGATTTAAATGCTAAACCACTTTATGATGTCATGAAAGAAAAATATGACCAAATTAGTGTAATGGCGTTTGAGGATGTTGAAGCTGTTTGTCTTAATCAAGAAGAAAGCAGAAATCTGGCGGAGAAGGTCGGCTCACCAAGTTTAAAGATTTTTCGCAAGACTATTAATGATAAAAATGTACCAATTGAGTTTACGATTTCTTTAGCTAGAGGCGATAAGTTTGTTTATCGTTCACGTCAATATAATGATTTATTTTAGATATTATAAAGGAAGGTAAAAATAAATGTTTTCAAAAACAGATGCAGAATTAGAAAAATTGGGTGCAAAAATTACTACCCGTGAAATTGAGCAGCAACCTGAATTATGGCAGCAAACCTGGTCTATTTATCAGAATAACAAAACTAAAATCACTGATTTTTTGAACCAAATAAATCAAAAATGGGGTAAAGTCAGAGTGATTTTTACAGGCGCCGGAACTAGTGCATATGTCGGAAATACAATAATGCCCTATTTACAAAAAAATGGAGATAGAAAAAAATATGATTTTGAAGCAATTGATACCACGAAAATTGTCTCTACTCCTGAAGATTATTTAGAAAAAGATACTCCGACAATTCTGGTTTCATTTGCACGTAGTGGCAATTCACCTGAATCCGTAGCTACTGTTGAATTAGCTAAAAAATTAGTTACGAATTTATATCAAATAGCAATTACTTGTGCTCCGGAAGGACATTTGGCGCAGGATCTAGAAGGTGATCCTACTGGCCTTGTCTTATTGATGCCCGAAAAGTCTTTAGATCAGGGTTTTGCAATGACTGGTTCGTTTTCTTGCATGAGCCTGATGGCACTACTTGTGTTTGATACTTTGACTAACGAAAAGAAAGAAAATATTGTTAGTCAAATTGCCCAAATGGGTAAAAGCGTCATTGACAGAGAGGATGAAATTCAATCTTTAGTTGACATTGACTTTAATCGCATTACTTATATAGGTAGTGGTAGCTTAGGCGGCTTGGCTGAAGAAACACGGCTTAAGATTTTGGAATTAACTGCAGGAGAAGTAGCGGCTTTATTTGATACATCAATGGGCTTGCGTCACGGTCCAAAATCATTCCTTGACAAGAAGACGATCGTCTTTGATTTTGTCTCCAACAATACTTATACCAGGCAATACGACTTAGATATTTTAAACGAGATTAGGGATGATCAAATTGTGCCACTCGTGATGGCTGTCGGTCAGGAAAAGGAGGGTCAGGATTTCTCAGGAAAATCTTTCATGTTCGCTGAGCAAGAATTGTTGCCTGATGCGTACTTGGCATTACCTGATGTAATGTTTGGTCAGACTATAGCTTTATTAACTTCTATTAAGGTTAATAATAAGCCTGACACACCATCGCCAACAGGTACAGTTAATCGTGTAGTTAAGGGTGTTACAATTCACGAATTCAATTAATGTGCTTTTCTTGTGGGTACTAACGATATCACTATGATTTTAATATTAAACTTTTTAAATATAAAAAATACATGTTGACAAAAATTGGTTGGTACCTTATCATAAAGATGTGAAAGCGTTTTTTGTAATGTTTAGATTTCCTTAAAAGATATGGAGGAATAAATATGAATATTGTGGGAGCAAGAGTTGATGAACGCTTGGTTCATGGACAGGTAGCAAACTTGTGGACTCCTCAGTTGCAAGTAGAACGGATTATTGTTCTAGACGAAAAAGCAGCTGAAGATGATATTCAAAAGAGTGGTCTTAGAATGGCCACCCCAATGTCTACCAAGCTGAGTGTTTTACCAACTGAAGTTGCTGCAGATCATTTAAAGAAAAACCGTTATGGTAAGCAAAGACTGTTTCTGGTAGCTAAAAAGCCTGATAAGTTTCTCGATTTGCTTAACATGGGTATCAAGCTTGACACTATCAATGTTGGTAATATGTCCAAACAAGATGACACTACTGAATTGACTAAGCAAGTTAATATCAATGAGCATGAAGCAAATGTTTTCAGGCAAATTTCTGAAAAAGGCGTTCACTTAATTGCTCAATTAAATCCGAGCGTTGAATCACGCGATTTAATGAAATTGATAAATGAAAAGATGAAGTAGGAGGAGAAAAATGGCTTGGTGGCAAATATTACTGCTTACTTTATATGCAGGATTAGAAATTTTAGATGAATTGCAAATTTATTCGTCGTTAAACACACCAGTTGGCGCTGGGTTGATCGCCGGTCTTATTATGGGTGATATGCCTACCGGACTGTTCATTGGTGCGTCAATGCAGTTGACTGTTTTAGGTATCGGTACTTTTGGTGGTGCTTCTAGAATCGATGCAACCACTGGTACAGTTTTAGCTACAGCATTCTCAACTACAGTTAAAGGTATGAGTCCTCAAACAGCGATTTCTTCAATTGCTGTTCCAGTTGCCGCTATTATGATTGAATTGGATGTTTTAGCAAGATTTGCCAATACTTACTTTTCACACAGAATTGATCACTTGATTGATGAGGATAAGATTAACTATAAAGCTGTTGAAAGGAATGTTTTGTACGGAGCAATTCCGTGGTCACTTTCACGTGCTGTTCCTGTCTTTATCGCATTAGCCTTTGGTCAGGGATTAGTACAACAGATTGCAAATGCCTTAAATGGAGACTTGTTGTGGCTAGGCAATGGTTTGACTGTTGCCGGTGCTACATTACCAGCAGTTGGTTTTGCTGTTTTGCTCCGGTATCTGCCGGTTAAGAGACATGCAGCATATTTAATTCTTGGTTTTACAATTACAACTTTGTTCTCAGTTCTCTTCACTAATATTCAAGCTTTGGGGACAGGTCTGTCAGCTGTTAACAAAGGTTTCACTACTGTTCTTAACGGTTTGCCAATGCTTGCTATTGCAATGTTGGGATTGGCCTTTGCAATTTTACACTACAAGAATATTCCAATAAATAAGGGTACTGCTCAAGCACAAAGTACTGAAAGTCAAAGTAATAGCGAAAGTTCAAGCTCTGATGACGATGAAGGAGAGATTACTGATGACGAACTCTAAACCTAAATATAAATTAACTGAACAAGATTTTAATCAGATTAACCGTAGATCTTTATTTGGTTTCCAGTTGGGCTGGAACTATGAAAGAATGCAGAATAGTGGTTATTTATACACTATTTTGCCACAATTAAGAAAAATTTATGGTGATGATACCCCTGAATTAAAGGAAATGATGAAGACTCATATGCAGTTCTTCAACACTTCTAATTTCTTCAATACTATTATCACTGGCCTTGACCTTGCTGTTGAGGAAAATGAAGGTATCGAAGGAAAAGACACTGTTACAGGTATTAAAGTTGGTTTAATGGGTTCTTTTGCCGCTATCGGTGACTCGATTTTTGCCTCTTTAATTCCAACTATTTTTGGTGCTTTGGCTGCTTCCATGGCAACTCAAGGAAACCCTATTGGTGTTATCATTTGGGTTGCTGCCTGCCTTTTGATCTGTGTCTTTCGTTGGAAACAACTTCATTTTGCTTATGATAAAGGTGTTTCCCTTGTTACTGATATGAGAGATCGTTTAAACGCTTTAACTGATTCCGCTACTGTTTTGGGCGTATTCATGGTTGGTGCACTTGTTGCCACTATGGTTAATATAAAGTTCTCTTGGGCACCACAAATTGGCAAAGTTACTATGAATGTTCAAAATAATTTGGATATGATTCTACCTAAGCTTTTACCAGCTGCTGTTGTAGGCTTTGTCTACTGGCTTCTTGGTAAGAAGGGCATGACTTCTACCAAAGCAATCTTTATTGTTTTAGTACTTTGTATTGTTTTAGGTGGTCTTGGAGTTATTGCTAAGATATAATAGGATATGGTAATAGCTTTAAGCTAAATAGTATTGAGTATTATATAGAAAGATAAAGTATGGCAGAAAAAGAATTAATTTTAATTAGTCATGGAAAAATGGCAGAGGGCGTAAAAGCCAGTGTCGAATTGATTATGGGGGAGCAAGAACATGTGCACACAGTTTGTTTGCTTCCATCTGAGGGCCCAGATGATTTCAAGTCGAAGTTTGAAGAAAAGATTTCAGGAATGAATATCGAAGATATTACTGTTTTCGCTGATTTAATGGGCGGAACCCCAGCTAATGTAGTTAGTCGTCTTATTATGGGTGGCCAAAAGATTCACTTAATCTCGGGCATGAATTTACCACTGGTAATCGAATGGCTCAATAGTCAGATGAGCGGTGCAGAATCCGATTTTGTGACTGCTGGTAAAGCAGGAATCGTCGACGTTAATGAAATGTTGTCTAATATGAAAAAGTAATTTATGTAAATGAATAACGTCTAGTTTTGAAAAAGACTAGGCGTTATTTTTTGTTTATATTAAAGATCAGAATGAAGGTGAATTAATATATTGACAATGACGTTACCGTATCTCCAAAATTAGTTTCTTTTACGGTTGGTTCAACTGGATCTTTAACTTTATCCTTTGAAGTAATTAGTACCAATACTGTCGGATCTTTACCTGCATCAGTAATTTGTTTTATATCCATTTTTCCAATTAATTGACCACGCTCAACTTTATCTTTTTCCTTTACTAAAATGTCAAAAGGCTTCCCCTTAAGCTCAACAGTGTCAATACCCAGATGAAGCAAAATATCCAGTCCATTATCTGATTTTAAACAGATAGCATGTTTAGTTTTAAAAATTGAACTAATCGTACCGTTTACTGGTGAATAAATTTTTCCATTAGAAGGTATAATAGCAAAACCGTCCCCTAAGATTTTTTGAGCAACCATATCATCATTTACTTGATTTAAGGGAATTACTTTACCCGAAACAGGTGCTGAAAAGTTTTCAATAGCCTTAATAGGTTTAGAAATTGAGTTTTCTTTTTTTGTTGGGATTTTTGTATTATTTTTAAATAAAATATTTTGATCTCTATTTTTGTCTGACTTAAGCAAGATCGTTGTAATTATAAAGCTTGAAATTATCCCGGTTAACCAAGTGATTATGCCACAGGTAAAGTTTAAAGTGGGATTCTTACCTACAAAGTAAGATATTAAAGAGATAAAACCGGGAGCCATTAATGCACCTTGTTTTATATGTAATATTCCTCCTACTAGTCCTCCAATAGCACCGCCAGATATTGCTCCAATTAATGCACGACGATAAGGTAAAAGAAAGCCGAATATAGACGGTTCAGTTATTCCCATCAAACCAGTAAAGCCTGCAGAAAATCCTTCTCCCTTGGTAATTTTTTTCTTACTAAAAACAGCGATAGCAATTGCCGCAGCTCCCATAGCAGCGTTACTTGGTAATGCTGCCGGATAAATAAGTGTATCATAACCCAATTCAGAAACATTATTCATTGCTATAGGTACAAATCCTTTATCAATGCCAAACATTACTAAAATAGGATTTAACGCACTATATAGCGTGAAAGCAAGCCAGTTTGCTTTTGCACTCAGCCAATTAAAACAGCCTGCAATAGCAAAACTAATATTATTGCTGATAGGTCCAATAATAACAAGTGTCAAAGGAGCTGCAATTAATATTGAAAGTAAGGGAGTAAAAAAGTAAGTAATTTCTTTTGGCATAACTTTATCGAATAACTTATATATTAAAGCTAATAAAATCACACCTAAAATAGAGGTAAGCAACGTTCCATTATATTGCATTTTTGGTAAATGAATACCTAAAAAACTCAAACCGGATACATTGTTAATATCACTAAAAGTTAAGATTGCACCTAAAAATGCTCCCATGGCTGCAGGAATTTTCATTTTTATTGCACTTTGGAATCCTACAAAAATAGGTATATAGTAGAACCCTGCTGAAGCTATGCTAGTCAGGACTATAGCTGTACCGCTTTTGGGATTCATGCCGAAAAATGTTTTACACATATTTAATATTGCTAATAAAAATCCTGCTGCTACAATAACGGGCATAATAGGTAAAACAATACCGCTGATGAAGTCAAGTACTTTAGATAAAGCATTTTTAAAAGTTAATTTTTCAGATTTACCCTGTTTTAAATTTGCTTTTTCATTTAAGTGCAGTTCTGGTACTAATTTGCTGTAATACTCGTTAACCTTTGTTCCTATGAAACTTTGAATTTCTTGACCTTTTATAACAACCCCCTTAATTCCGTCAACTTTCTTTAATTTTTCTTGATCAACAAGATCAGGATTGTTTACTACAATCCTTAACCTAGTTGCACAATGATATATGTCAGAAATATTATCTTTACCGCCAACTGAATTTAAAATATCAGTAGCAATATTTTTGAAATTTTCTTTAACCATTTTTTAATGCCCCGCTAAAATATTGGTCAATAAAGTCTCTGTACCAGTAATAACTTTTTTTAGGTGTTAAGGCTAAATTATTTTTAAAGTCAACTCGAATGAGTCCATACCGCTTGTCGTATCCATTAATCCAACTATATAAGTCCATAGCCGACCAATGATAATATCCATGTACCTTAACACCTTCGCTTTTGGCTTTTAAAAGATAGTGCAGAAACTTGGATGTCAATTCAATCCTTTTATCATCTTTAACAAATCCCTTTGAGTCTGCTGTTTCATAGCCACCATGTCCATTTTCAGTAATCAAAATAAGATTAGGATTATAACTTTGTTGTATTTCTTTGAGAGCCGTATACATCACTCTTGGTAGTTCTTCACGCCCCCATTTATTTCTTTTTACGTTTGGGTCAAAGGAGGTTTCAAAGACATTTTTTATTCGTATTCCCTCAGTAATCTTACTTTTGCAACCTTTATTGTTGTGGAAAACTTTTGTTTCTTTATCTGTTCCATCGGTTAAATATTGACGATTATATAGATTTAATCCTAAATAGTCTCCTTTACCTTCAGCAAAAATTTTCTGATCGATTTCTTTTTTATACAACATACAGTTAAAGTCATTAATGACTTTTTCAGTTTCTTCTGGCATTTTTCCCAATAATGCAGGACAAAGTATTTGCCTATTATAAAAAAAGTCACCAAATAAATGAACTTTTTTGATATTCTTAGTTGTAGGATCGATTTCAACGTTACCGTTGTCATGTACAATACCAATAATGCCATCAATTTTTAAATCATGGAAAATCCTAACTGCCTTAGCACTTGCCAACATTAGATTATATTGATATTGAAAATACGACTGGAAATCTAATTTCCTATTAGGTGGATAATTACCAACAATATTGACGCAGTAACTATAGTATCTGGGTTCATTAATTGTGCACCAAATCTTCACTCGGTCTCCAAAATTTTTAAAACAAACTTCGGCATAACTGGCGAAGTAATCAGTTAATTTTCTGTTAAGCCATCCTCCTTGAATAGCTAATTCATAAGGCAAATCGTAATGAAACAAAGAAACATTTGGTTCTAACCCCTTTTCAATACAGTAATTGATTACACGGTTATAGAACTCTATACCTTCCTGATTAACTTCACCTACACCATTTGGAATAATTCGATCCCAAGCAATTGAAAATCTAAAGGTGTTTTGATGGTCAGCAGCGAGTAAATCAATGTATTCTTTATATTTATGAAAAAAATCGGCTGACACATCTCCATTAACATGATTAATATTTAAATTACTCTTATGATTAAAGTAATCCCATTCACCAAGTCCTTTCTTCTCTTGATCCCAGGCTCCCTCGCACTGATAAGCAGCGGTTCCAGAGCCCCACAAAAAGTCTTTGTCTTTAAAAACCTCTGAAAACTTTCTCATTTATTCTCCTCCATTAGTTTTTATAAATTTGATAGCGCTATCTACATTGCTATATTAGCAATAAAAAAAAGAGCAAGTGGTTCAAATTTTGAACCACTTGCTCTAGTGCTAAGGGTCAGGTTTAATGATATGAATTAACATAATGTAGAAAAATCTGGTCAAACAAATATGTAATACCATATTTGCCATAAATGCCCAGATAATCTTCTGAAAAGCTTTTTTGACTAATATAGAACACATCATTATATGAACTTGCTAATTTTTTATTACGATTACCAGTGATAATCATTTTATCTCCGGGAAGTTCATTTATGAGATCGTTTATCACCTCACCATATTTTCCAGAGGTTGAAACCGTAAATAATAATGAATTTGGTTTTAAAGATTTAAGGTATTTACTAGTCCTGTATTTATGGTCAAGCACAACAATTATTTTATTTGCGTATATCATTTCTTGTTGAAATTTTACTAGTGTACTACTTGTATTGTTAGCACATAACAAAATAACCTCATTATGATTATGAATTTTATCAACGATCTGATTGAGTTCAGTTACACCAAAAACAGAGTTTATATCATCGAGCATATTTTTAATTAAATTTGTCAGTTTAACATTATTTGTTTGATAATCCTCTTTTGTTCTATGTCTAATATCACTGGGGAAGATAATTTTAGAAAAAGAGGTTTTTAGATTTTCTAGACTCGAATATCCTAATTTCTCACAAAATCTTCTGACCGCAGAACGAGAAACGTATGCGTTATCCATAATTTCGTTAACAGTAATTTGGTCCAGGTGGGAAATGTTTTTTACTAAATATGATGCTATTGCATGATTATTACTATCATAATGAGAATTAATTAGTTCTGTTAATGAATTTAATATTCCTAAGTTATTTGCATTGATCATTCTATTTTCCTTTTGCTAAAATCCGTTCTCTTCCATTTTAAACTTAGTATAAAAAATATTACAAATAGTGATATGGCTAAAATAACGTCTAGTCCTAAACAAGACTAGGCGTTATTTTTTAGATTGTATTAATTTTAAAACAGTATTTGGATTGTCTCTAATGGCGCTAGAGCTTCATTAATAATAGCAATACCATTTTCAACATTAATGTGGACTTTTGTTTTCCTGACAGAGTTATTGACTTTCCTAATAATTGTAGCTTCATCACTTGCTAATGGTTCTCCTAGGTGCCACTTTAGTTGTTGATAGCCGTCTAAAGTAAAGTTGGCTAGCCAAATTTTTTGACCATCATTTTCAACTAATAGCTTTACATTCGGCATTCCTATTAAATAATCTACTGGCTTGATACTATCAAGCATTTGTTGCAACAAGCCTTGTTTATATGTAGTAAATTGCGATTCCCAGCCATAGCGTGGATCTTGATCCATCGGAAGGACAACGATATGTTGGTCAATAACGGCCATGGCGTTACCCAATTTTTCATCAACTGCGTTATAGGCAAAGGACCACACTTTCACAGAGCTTTGCGGTTGATACTCAATTTTTAAATAGTTTCCTGTTTGTTGCAACATTGTAATTCGCGGGCTTTTAACACCATCAACTGTCTGTCTATCTGCCTGTTCAAAAACTTGATAATTTGAACGAAATGGATGCCATACAGCTTTTTCAATATGCAGTAAATTGCCTAATTTTCGGTCTAGTAAAACTTGTACGCATTCACCATCAAGCAACACCAAATTATTTTTAATCAATTCTGTTACTTGTGCATTTGTTAAGTTGCGTAAAAGTTGGCCAGAAATAGCTACTACTTCATTTTTCAATAAGGTCTTTTTATTAATAGGTAGAATCGTTGTAGCAAAACCAAAGGCTCCTAAAAGACTGGCCCAATTCTTTTCATGAGGTAACAGCTCCTCGATGTTTTTACCAGTTTTAGTTTGCAAATAGTAACTAGAGTCTTGATCAACTAAAACTTTAATGCCCCGCAGATGGTCTATCGGCAGACGATTTTCTAATAGTTGGTTAACAAACGGTTTAATTTGAGCGAGCATTTCTGCATAGTGCCAACTATCATTGATACCGTTACCCATCATGTCAAATAAATTAAGCAAAATTCCCTGACTTCCGATTAGGGCAGAAGTAATAATTTGAAATGCAGTAAATGCAGTTGATTTGACTAAAGGCGAATACATATAGCTTTCTAATTCTGGGTATAGTTCGGCATCTTCTCCTAAAAAAGCAGCGGTAATGCGGGTATATTCTTCGAAATACCTGCCGTATTGTAATGGAGCAACTTCATTATAAGCAGGTAAATGAGGCCGCGCCACCTTGGGATGACCTTCTCCTGCCTGTGCCTTAAATAAATTATCCCAATCGCGACCTTCAAGAGCATGCCAATCAGGATAAGAAGTCATTTGCGCCAGATCTGTCTCTGGACTAACCTTGTGGACAGCCTGCTCAATTATATGCTCAGTTTCAATCATCTCTTGACGAGCCTGATCAAGGTAAACTTGTCTTTCCTCAGTTGGCTTTCCCGGTTGCAACATTTTTTTAACAAATTCTGCGCGTGTTTCCTTTTTGCCTAATTTTTCGTTATATAGTTGCATGTGGTAATCACAAAAGCACATTAATTTGAGGGGTGAATGGTTGTAATGACGAAAATCATCTTCGAGCCATAATCTACGAGGATGGATGCTGGCATATTGTGCATAGGTATTGGCTAAATATTTCCGCCAGGTTGGATCCGCTGGACAAGCCATATCTTGAGCCTTATTACCATCAAGATCAACAAAAGTATTAAAGCCAATTTCAGGATTAACTTGGTAGCCTCGATCTGAATGCATAATGGTCGTCCAGGGGTTTAAACTAGTTGTTACGCCTATCTCAAATAACTTTTTTTGTAACGGCTTAATTGCATCTAACCATAATTGAGTCTCAGCTTTAGTTAAGTGACTATGGTTTAATTCTTCACCATTTATAAAAAAAGCAACATCGTCAATTTTGCCTTTTTTAACAAATTCAATTAGTTTTTCGTCTTTAGTTGGAGTGTTTGCTCTGGGATCAAGCATGTATCTTAAAGTGTAAATAAAAGTCATATTGTAGTTGCTCCTGTGTAAAAATCATTATTCATTTTGTCTTAATTTTAGCATAATATGTTACTGCTTATCCTGAGATTTAGGAAGAAAAGCAAATAAGTGGTTGGACAATAATTTCGTTATTAGCTATTTATCCTTTCGCAAATTTAGCATATAATCAGCTTTATCAAATATTTTAAGAAAGATTAATGTTCTTCTAATATGAAGGAGGAGAGAACAATTAATAAGGCAACTAACTCAAATCAAAAAACAGAAACTAGTAATTTAGAATTGCAACATATCACTGAAGTAACTAGACAAACTGGTTATTTTGAGATTCATTATGCACATGGACTAACTGGCCGTCTCTATATACTAGATTCAAAAACATTCAGGTTCTATATTGATCCCAGCCAGAAATTTCAAGAACCAGAACAATCTGAAAAAGGATTGCATGCGCAAATTTTCTTGACAGATATTTATGGTGCTAAAGGGATGAACGATGCCAGTCTCCATGTAACCAAAAACGGCTGGCAAATTGATACGGGTGCAATTGAAATCAATTTAGTTAAAAATGACGCTACAATGAGTGTTACTAAAAACGGTAAGGTAGTATTAAAAGAGGCACGGCCGATTGAACTGACAAATTCGGCAACTGTTCAAACTTTGGTTGATCATAATAGCAATTACTTTGGTGGAGGTACCCAAAACGGCCGTTTCACACTAGCAGGAGAAAAAATCGAAATTGTTAATACCAATAACTGGGTTGATCAAGGTGTAGCTTCACCTAATCCTTTTTACTGGTCAACTGCTGGTTACGGTGTAATTCGCAATACTTTTAAGCCCGGACACTATGACTTTAATAGCAATTTGAACGACGAGATTACGACTGATCATGAAGAAAATCGTTTTGATGCCATTTATTTCTTTGCCGACTCAGCATATGAATTAATTAATGCATATCATAAGCTAACTGGCAGGCCTGCCCTGACACCAGTTTTCGGCTTTTATGAAGCTCATCTAAATGCATATAACCGTGACTATTGGGTTGAGGTAAAATCTGATGAAAAGGGAGCTATCAAATATCCTGATGGCAAGTATTATCGAGAATATCAGCCCAAAGATTTACCGGCAGAATTAAAACCAAAGTCGATCAGAGAAACGTTAAATGGCGAGCATGGTGGAGTTTCATATCAGTTTAGTGCACGAGCTATGCTAGAACAATATTTGCAAAATGATATGCCTATAGGTTGGTTCTTGCCTAATGATGGTTATGGAGCCGGATATGGTCAAACTGATACATTAGCAGGTAACCTCAAAAATTTAGCTGAGTTTGTTAAATATGCTAATAGTAAAGGTGTGCAAGTAGGACTTTGGACACAGCAAAATCTTGCTCCAGTAGATCCTGAAAATCCTAAACCAGATGACCGTGATTTTGAAAAAGAATTGGTAGCCGGCGTCACTGCGCTTAAGACTGATGAGGCATGGGTTGGCCACGGTTATTCATTCGGCTTAAATGCTACTCAAAGTACTGCCAAGATGATTGCCAAAATTAAAGGTGACCAACTGCGACCATTTATTATTACTGTTGATGGCTGGGCAGGAACTCAAAATACCAGTACAGTTTGGACTGGGGATGAAGTAGGTGGCGAATGGGAATATATTCGTTTCCAAATACCAACTTATATTGGCGAAGGGCTCTCAGGACAACCTAATGTTGCGTCAGACATGGACGGCATTTTTGGAGGTCAAAAGCCAATTATTAACACTAGAGATTATCAGTGGAAAGCTTTCACCCCAATTCAATTAAATATGGATGGCTGGGGTAAGAATCCTAAAAACCCATTTGTATTTGGTGGTATTACAAATAAACTTAACCGCGCTTACCTCAAACAAAAATCAATGATGATGCCGTACATTTATAGTATCGCGGCACAAGCAACTTTTACCAGTAAACCCATGGTGCGAGCAATGTTCTTGGAATATCCTGATGTGCCTGAATTTTATACTAATTTGGTCAGATACCAATATTTATGGGGAGAAAATTTCTTAGTTGCTCCGATTTATCAAGATACTGCCAGTGATGAAGCGGGGAATGATATCAGAAACGAAATTTATTTGCCTGATGAAAAGCAAATCTGGATAGATTTCTTTACTGGTCAAGAATATCGAGGGGGTCAAGTAATTAATAACTTTGATGCACCGTTATGGAAGTTACCGGTATTTGTTAAAGCAGGAGCTATTGTTCCGCTGGCACCAGCCACAAACACACCTAAGGAATACTTTGATCTGAAAAAGCAGCGACAATTTATAGTTTATCCAAGTGGAAACAGCAGCTTTTCAGTTTATGAAGATGATGGCTTTTCTGCTAAGTACCAGCAGGGCGATTATGCTCAAACCAAAGTAAGCAGTCATTTGCTGGATAATGACCTGACTATCAAAATTGCTAAAACCAGAGGTACATATGCTGGTTTTGATCCGGAAAAAGTAACAGAAATTGATATCAGAACTAAAAAGGCACCAGAAGCGATCAAAGTTTTGGTTGGTAGCGAAGAAATTACTTTGACCGAAGTAAATAGTGTAGCTGAATTCCGCAACCAAGAAAATTGCTATTTCTTTGATCAAAATTACTTGGTTAACCCTTATCTAAAAGAATTTAGCACTGATTTAAAGCAAACATTTTTGAGAATAAAACTAGGTCAGACTAATACTAGCCAAAACGAAATAACTGTTAAAGTAGCTGGCATTGATGCAGCCGCAAAACTTATTAATCAATTGCCAACAGAAGATGATTCTTTGACTACTCCGACTAATTTAGCACAAGATGATGAAAAAACTACTGCAGATTCTATTACGGTATCATGGCAACCTGTATCTGATTGCGATAGTTATCAACTTAAAGTTGACAATGCTTTATATACCAATATTAAAAAAGCAAGTTATACTTTAAGCAGCCTGAAGCCTGAGACTGAACATACTTTTATGGCAAGAGCAGTTAAGAAATTAAAGGCATCTCCTTGGGGAGCATGTGTTAGCTGTAAAACTAATAAAGCTGCCAAAGTTGAGCAAAAGTAATTTTCGTAAAACCAAGTAAATGTTTTCTGGATTATTTATAATTGTGAAAAAGTTTACTAAAATTCTTGCTTTTCTTTAAAAGGCAACTTTATCAGTATATAATAATAGTTGTGCGATTAAAGAAAATGTTAAAGGAGATATATAATGAAAACAATTTCTGCAGCAGTTGCCAAACATATGGCAAACTTGTCAACAACTGATGGTATAATCAGTGCTTTGGCAATCGATCAACGTGGCTCTTTGAAAAAGATGTTAGCAGAGGCTGCTAATAAACCTGCTGATGAAACAACTATCGTTGATTTTAAAAAAGCAGTTTCCAGTGAGTTGACTCCTTATGCTTCATCGATTTTGACTGACCCAGAATATGGTTTGCCAGCAACAAAAGTGAGAGATAAAAATTGCGGATTATTACTTTCTTATGAAAAAACCGGGTATGATACCACAGAACCTGGCAGAATGCCTGACTTAATTGCTAATCAGTCTGGATTAAGGATTAAAAATGAAGGCGGAGATGCCATTAAGTTTTTGGTTTACTATGATCCTGATGAAGGTCAAGAAATTAATGATAAAAAGCACGCTTTCGTTGAAAGAGTTGGTGCAGAAGCTAAAGCTAATGAATTGCCATTCTTTTTGGAAGTTTTGACTTATGACGCAAATATCGCTGACGCTAAGAGTGAAGAATTTGCGAAAGTTAAAGCTGATAAGGTTTTGAAGACAATGAAAGAATTTTCAAAGCCTGAATATGATGTAACTGTACTTAAAGTTGAAATTCCGTTTAACATTAAATTTGTTGAAGGTTTTAATGGTGACAACAACGTTGTTCACACTCAAGAAGAAGCTAAGGATCTGCTTAAAAAGCAGTCTGAGATAACTGATTTGCCTTATATTTTCTTATCTGCTGGTGTAACCAGTGAAGAATTTATTGCTGAAATTAAAATGGCAGAAGAAGCAGGTGCAGACTTTAACGGTGTTCTCTGTGGTCGTGCTACCTGGAAACCGGCTATCAAGCCATTTGCTGCTGAAAGTGAAACAGCCGGTAGAAAATGGTTAGCTACTCACGGCAAAGAAAATATTGAAAACTTAAATGAGGCTCTAAAGGGAGCTAAATCTTGGCGCGATAAGCTAGAAGTTGCTGAATAATTTTACCTATTAACTAAAAAGCTTTCTATACTTTGATTAGTATAGAAGGCTTTTTATTTGCTCTTGTAAAAATCGGTTCTAACTGAATAAGCATCACAAAAGATGCGGGTTATTATTTGTAGTGGTAGTCGTGATCTAACCTCATACTCGGGAAAATAATTGGTTTTAGATTTGTAGCCTATAAAGGATAAAGTTGAAAAAGGCAAAATGCTGCCTGAAGAATTAGTAGTAAAAGTCAAAATTGGGACTTCATTTTTATTTAGGGCTTTGGCTGCAGTAACCAATTCCTCAGTTTCTCCGTTAAGAGTAATAAAAATTACTAATGAATCTTTCTTGATCTTACAGGCAATCGTCTTAATAATATTCGGGTCTGAATGAAATTCGCAATATTTTCCAGTTAATTGCAATTTAACCATCATTTCGTGAGCAATTGATTCAGATAGGCCGCGAGCAAAGATAAAAACGATTTTAGCTTGTTTAGTCAGCGATATGCTGTCTTCAATTGTGCTGTAACTTAGGTTATGCAGCGTATTGTTCATTTCAATTTCGTTTTTAGTAATCACGCTTTTAATTTTATCGTCAGCATCATTTAACACACTAAAAGTAGAATTTGAATTGCTTTTTAGTTTCAAAGATTCGCGGTAAGAGGTGTAACCACTGTAACCCATTTTTTGCATGGTGCGCACAATTGTTGCAGTCGAGACATTTGCAAATTGACTTAGTTTTACTATCGACATATTAGCAATCTTTTGGGGATTATTTTCTACGATATTCCAGAGATGTAATTCTGCTGAGGAAAGTTCTTTATTTGGCATATATGTGCTCCTTTTGTAAATATTTTCCCATTAATTATAGTAAACGCTATCAATTTGGAAAAACGTTACACCTTTTAACTTCTATAATAATAATGCAAAAGGCAAAAAAAGGGGAGAAATCTTTGATTTACACAATAACGTTGAATCCAGCGATTGATTTGGTAATTGTAACCAAAAAGCTGGAACCAAAGGTAGTTAATAGAACTGAAAAATTTGAATTGCAACCTAATGGTAAAGGGGTCAATGTTTCGTTCGTTTTAAAGAAATTAGGCATTGATAGTGTAGCTACTGGTATTGGTGGCGGCTTTACATTAGATTATGTCATTTCAGGTTTAAAGGAAAAGGGGATTCAAACCAATTTCTTGAAGGTAAAAGATCCAACCAGAGTTAATGTTTTTACGGATGTTTTAGATGAAAAAACAGAGTACAAACAAGTTAACCCGGGTCCAGAAGTCAGCTTGGAAAAACAAAACCAATTTTTGGATTATCTTGAAAGCACGCTAACTAAGGATGATATGGTAGTTGTTTCCGGAAGTTTTTCTCGGGGAATTAAACCTCACTATTTAGTACAACTGGCTCAATTAGTTCAAAAACAGGGGGCAAAATTCGTAGTTGACAGTAGTTACCTTGAAGTAATCGATACTTTAAAATATCAACCGTTTTTACTTAAACCCAATGACGCAGAACTGGCAGCTTTTTTTAATTATGAGGGTGAAATGACAGACGAGAAAACAGTCGCTTTTGCTCAAAAGCTAGTTAAACTGGGTTGCCAAAATGTGTTGGTTTCTTTAGGTGCTAATGGAGCAGCTTTTATTAATGAACGGCATATCCTGTTTGCCAATGCTCCTAAAATACAAGTGGTTAATTCAGCTTGTGCAGGGGATACAATGCTTGGTACCTTCATTGCCTTTTTGGAAAAGAAAAAACCTATTAGTGAGGCTCTCAAAATAGCTGTAGCTGCAGGAAGCGATACGGCTAGTCGCACTGGACTGACAGATTTTTCTTTAGATAATTTATTACCACAAATTTCAGTAACAGAAAGGATGAATTAAAGTGGCTAAATATGATTTAGTTGGTGCAACTGGTTGTGCAACTGGCGTTGCTCATACATTTATGGCGCAAGAGGCGCTGGAAAAAGCTGCAGAAAAGCTTGGCTATACCATCAAAATTGAAACACACGGTCAAACTGGTATCGAAAATAATTTAACAAGTGCAGAAATTGCAGACGCGCAAGCCGTAATTATTGCTTCTGATATTGATGTTGGCTTGGATCGTTTTGCAGGCAAACGCCTAGTTGTAGTTCCAGTTGCAAGAGGTGTCAAAGAACCAGATGATTTAATTAAGAAAGCATTAGCAGCTCCTATTTATAAAGAAGGACAGGCAGCTGAAGATTCCACTCATGAAAGTGTAGGAAAGCAAAAGCTAGGCAACAAAATTTATACCTCTTTAATGAATGGCGTCTCTCATATGTTGCCATTTGTTGTTGCAGGTGGTGTGCTAATGGCTATTTCCTTCTTCTGGGGAATTGATTCGGCAAATCCAAAAAGTAGCGAATACAATCAATTTGCAGCAATGTTAAACACTGTTGGTAGTACGACTATGAACTTGATGGCTCCAGTCTTAGGAGCTTATATTGCTGAAGCTTTGGCGCAACGGACGGGTTTTGTAGTCGGCTTGGCTGCCGGTTTTATCACCTTCAACGGTGGCGGTGGCTTTTTAGGAGCCATCGTTGGCGGTTATCTGGCAGCAATTGTTGTTTTAGGACTGCAGAAACTGTTCCAGCCATTGCCTGATGATAAGTTTAGAGGATTGAAGTCAATCTTTCTTTTACCAGTTATTGGAGTATTAATTACAGGATCAATTATGTACCTGTTAAATACCCCAATCAAAGCACTTAATGTAGGTCTAATGTCCTGGCTTAGAGGTTTTGAAAATACTAATCCTGCGTTGCTTGGAATTATTGTTGGCATAATGTGTGCAGCAGACTTTGGTGGTCCTATTAATAAGGCTGCCTATGTTACAGGGACGGTATTACTGGCTCAAGGAAACTACTACTTTATGGCAGGAGTTTCTGCTGCTTGTATTGCTCCACCACTTGCAACAGGTTTTGCAGTATTAATGAATCCCAAAGCATATTCTAAAAGTGAAAAAGCAGCAGGTTATGTCAACTTTTTACTGGGTTCTACTCACATTACCGAAGGTGCAATTCCATTTGCCGCTAAACACCCGTTATGGAATATCCCAGCTTTTATGATTGGTTCTTCAGTTGCGTCAGTTTTAACTTATATAACCAAGATTAGTGTGCCTGCTCCTCATGGTGGCTTTATTGTTTTACCATTAGTTAATAAACCATTCTTGTGGGTATTGTGGATTCTGATTGGATCGGCTATTTCCGGTGCATTGCTAGCTCTAATCGCCGGCAGATTTGCTAAAAAAGATGCTTTAGCAACTGCAACTGACTCTGCAATTGCACCTAGTGTTGACGACACATCTGACCAGCAAGCAGAAAGCAAAGAAGAAACTTTTGATCCAAGTGATATTCTTGATTTACAAAATATTAAAGTTGGTGTTGATGTTGCGAGTCGTGAAGATGCACTAAAGTATTTAGCAGATTTTGCCGTCAAAAACAACTTGGCTAATGACAGCGAAGCTGTTTACAATAGTTACGTTAAGCGTGAAAAAGAAGGCTCTACGGGGATGACGGACGGTTTTGCCATTCCCCACGCCCAGTCAGCAGCAATTACCAAGTCTTCAATGATCGTTTTAAAACTCAAACAACCGATTGATTGGCAATCATTGGATGGCAAAAAGATTGATACGGTCATTTCTTTTCTGATACCACAAGTCGATAGTAATGCTCATCTGCAATACTTATCCAATACTGCCAAGCTTTTGACTCACGCAGACTTTATTGCAAAGTTAAAAGCAGCCAATACGCCTGCAGAAATTCAAAATTTGTTTAAAAATAATTAATATATAAAAAACAGAAGGCTAAATGAAGTGAGGTCCGCAAGTTTTATAACTTACGAACCTCATTTCGTTTGCACTTTTAAATTTTATAATCGGACCTATTCAAATTAATTTACAAGTAGCTGCTATTCTAAAAGTACAAAAAAGAAAGCATATTAATGCTTCCTGGTTTAAACAATTAGTCTTCAACCTTTTTTGCTTCATTTAATGCCTTCATAATTGAAGGATTTTTTGAATGGCAATCTTCAAGCATTTGCAAATCTTTTTCGTCAAGTGTGACTTCAAACTTACTCATTCTGTCATTTCCTTTCTACCAAATTTTAAATTAACTATATCACTTTTATAGCATAAATATGCAAAGCTAGCTAATGTTTTTCATTTATGTTGCAAAGATGACTTATTTTTCTTTAAATTGCACTATACAAACGCATGTTCTTGCTAGTAGCAATTAACCGTATAACCTTGTTCTAATAAGATTTTGTCAAATTAAATAACAGTTAACGTTGTGTTACAACTGTGTCATTTTTACTAAATTAGGTAATTAATTCTTAAAAGTTGAGTGATATTCTTGTTATGATTCTGCAATTTTTAGGTAGTAGTATATGTAACATCAAATTGAATAATAATTTATTATGCTCAATTTGAAAAACATATTATGGATTTTTATTTAAGGAGAGAATTTTTTTGAAGGTAAAATCTATCTTAGTTAAATCAGCAGCAGTAGCAGCGTTATCTGCTTCCGGAGTTGCAGTTATGAGCAGTGTTAAAGCAAATGATGTTCAAGCAGCTACAGTAGAAAATGATGCAGCAGTTGTAACTGTTAACTACGTTGATGGCAATTCAATTCGCGTATGGGACAGTTACAAACATCCTGAAGCTACTGGGCAAATTTTACCAAGTAATTCTTCTTGGAAAGTCATTAAAACTGCTTACGACAAAAAGGGTCACAAGTGGTATGACTTAGGCAAGAACCAATGGGTTAAGGCCAAATACGTTAATAAAGGCTATCATCCAGCAAATGAATCCCAAAACACTGCAGCTGCAACTGGCAGTCAAACAGAAAACAGTACAGTTTCTAATGCTGGCAATGTAGAAACTACGAATTATACTAATAATACTGCAGCTACAAATATTAATTACACAACTGCTTCATCTGATTCAGAGGCTGGAGCAAAGGCGTGGATTGCCAGTCGTGAATCTGGTGGCTCATACAGTGCACAAAATGGTCAATATATTGGTAAATATCAGCTTTCTGCTGCATACCTTAATGGAGACTATTCAGCTGCTAACCAAGAGCGTGTTGCTAACAACTATGTTACTAATCGCTACGGCTCATGGGCAGCTGCTAAACAATTCTGGCAAGCTAATGGCTGGTACTAATTAGTTAGTCAGTTTAAAAACAGAATATTTAAAAAAGTAAGCAGACACTGGTTGAAAAAACTAGCGCCTGCTTTTTTATTTTAAAAATTAATGATTAACCGCGTATGTAAATTTATCACTGCGAATAATTTCTTGCATAATATGTAGGGGATGGTTGTGATCATCATAGACTAGATCCTTAATTCGCATTAATGATGTTTTTGTGTCAACATTAAGCAAAAAAATTCTTCCCTGTTTGCAAACGCAATTTTAAAAGTTTTCTTACCCTTACCAGTAGCTGTTTAATAATAACATTGTAGATACAGGGAAGCAGTCCGTCATTTCTGACAGGCATGAATTTCATGTGTAAGACATAAAAGAGATTAATTTTAAGAAAGTTTGCAGCTTAATATTTAATTCAAAGTTTTGTAGTTGGTCAATACTTTTATTAATAAATGTAGACTAATTTGCAAAAATTATTTTAAATATTGGTATGACTGGTATCCTAACTTTACTGAGAACTGATATTATTTAAAATAAGCTAAAAATATTACAAAATGTTTCTTAATTGAAAAAATAATTTAATTGGCAATCTCTCATAATAAGTTTAGAATTAAATTTGTACCACAAAGAGCCAATTTAGAATAACTCTCGAGGAAGAATATGAAGAAAAGCAAATTTGCTATTGCCGTAGTTAATATTATTTTTTTAATCACTATTCCAGGAATAACTATAGGCGAAGCTGAACAAGTAACGGCAGCCACTATCAAGGGCTATGTTAAAGTAAAAAAGAAGAAAAAAGTTCGCTTGTATAAAATTTCCGGAAAACATTCTAATTTTTATGCTGAATCTAAATACAAGTATCCATATAGTGCCAAGAAAAAAATTGGTAAGAAAAAAAGAACGGCCTATAAAATTGGTAACAATTCGCATTGGATTTTAGCTAAAGATGTTAAAGTAGTTAAAAAGAGCACCAAAAGAGTATATACCCAGGCAAGAATGAAATTGCCCAAAGGTTACACTAAAACTGAGTTGCTACTCGCTTATCAGGGTAAACCCAGCAAGAATTTTATTAATGCTTCAATGCAAGGGATGAAAACTAATGATTTTAGTCGTCTCAAAGTATCTGAAAGTAAAGCTGATGATGCAACTCAGGTTGACCTAAATCAGCTTACACCTAAGCAAATTGGAGATTTAACTGCTTTTTCTCTTCGCCTTATTAATGAAGCAAGGAATGATTTGAATTTATCTCCCTGGGTTGAAAGCAATGGAACTGGTAAATTAGCAGCTGATATTGCTTTGGAATATAGCAAAAATAATAAAACAATTAAAGACAGTCACTATGTTCCTGGAATTGTTCGTGCTTGTCATGCTAATGGACTTAACCTTGACGATAATTTTGTTGAAGACATGGCCGGTTTTTATAATATTAGTCCTACAATGACCATGACTGAATTAAAGAAAAGTGTTTATTTTGGCTTGAAACAAATGATTTTTGGTTACGTTGGCAGTGGTGAAGAAGAAAGATCTGACCGAAGTTATTATCAGGAATGGGAACATGCTGGGGACTTGTTTAACACCCAAGGTACACTTCATGATGGTGATTACAACTATTATGGATTTAGTATTTCTCATAATGATAATATTTGTTCTATGCATTTTATTAGCGTTCCTACATATGTAGTTAAAAGTAAAAAGTATAATAGCGGTTTTCAGCCATAAAAAGCAGCCTATTTGAAAGGCTGCTTTTTATTGTATAATTAACTTTAAAATAAAATATTGAAAGTAATGAGGAAAACAAAATGTTGATTTATATTCGCTTGGCAGAAAAACAAGATTTAGACCAAATTATGAAAATTATTGCTGAAGCAAAAAAATTGCTGAAAGAAGACGGCAATCCTCAGTGGCAAAATGGCTCTCCTAACCGTAAAATGCTTGCAGAAGACATTGCTTTAAAGCGCACATATTGCCTTGTAGCTAATAAAGAAATTGCCGGTGTTGCTGTTTTACTAACTACACCTGATCCTAATTATACTGAAATAGATGGTGCTTGGAAAAATAATGACGAACAATATGCCACTATTCACAGAATTGCAATTAGCACAAAATTTCGCGGTCAGCACCTCAGTCAGTTTATGATGTCAAACTTGATATCGAGAGGATTGATGCTTGGCATTCATAATTTCCGCATTGATACACATGAGGTCAATAAGCGCATGCAGGGTCTGATTAGAAGTTTAGGATTTGAATATCGGGGAATTGTTCAAGTTAATCAAACTAAAAATGGTGCTAGAAAGGCATATGAACTAAATTTATAGTAAGAAAAAAGCTGTTTTCTCTTGACTTGCAAAGCACAATTTCCTATACTATTAAATGTTGAGCATACAAGTAAAAGCTCAGATGGTATTGGGTTATAGCCAAGCGGTAAGGCACTAGTTTTTGGTACTAGTATGCGCTGGTTCGAATCCAGCTAACCCAATTGTTCTTACGAACACCCAACCCGAAAGATGATAGTTCTGAAATAAGAACTATCTCTTTTTTTGTTTAGAAAATGCACAAAAAATTTTTTTATTTTTTAGATTTTACTATTTAAAAATTAGGCAAAAGGGTTTATTATATCCTCTATGTTTGGTTTGTAATGTTTTTCTTTTTAACGAGGTTTAACCAACACAAAAATATGAATAGTGGCAAAAATAAAACAATAGTATTTGGTCATAGAGGATATCCCGTGAAGTTTGCAGAAAATTCAATGGAAGGCTTCCGCAATGCTGTTCAAAATGGGGCAGAAGGGATTGAATTTGACGTTCACTTAACAAAGGACGGCATACCAGTAGTAATGCATGATGAAAAAGTTGACCGAACAACTGATGGCACCGGTTATATTAAGGACTTTACTCTTAGTAACTTAAGGCAGCTGCACTTGTCAAATGGTGAGTCGGTACCGACGCTGAAAGAATTATTTGAACTACTGGAAAATAAAAATATTCAAATAAATTTGGAATTTAAAACTGGAGTAATTCATTATCGAGGTATTGAAAATACTGTGTTAAGCTTGGCTCAGCTTTATCACTTCGTTTATCCGATCATTTATTCTTCATTTGATTATGTCACACTAAAAAATTGCCAGGAAATTGATCCTAACCAGATCTATTGCTACCTGACTGACGAAGAAGTAGTTAATTCAGCTAAATTAGTTAAAGATAACCACTTTGCTGGCATTCATCCAGGCAAGCTTTTACCAGGAGAGCAAGCAGTTACTGAACGAATTTGGACTGTTGATGACCCGCAAATTGCTAAACAATATTTTCAAAAACATGTTGCAGGAATTTTTACTAATAACTACCCTATGATGATTAAATTACGTGATCAAATTCAGGGATAAGCTAACCTATACGGAGTATTAAAATAGTTAATTTTAAAACACCTTTAACTTATACAGTTTAAAGGTGTTTTTATATGTAAAATTAGTTAATAATTAGAAAAATATTGTAGAAAAATAATTTTATTAAAGGTATAATCTATATAATTGAAAAGAAAGTTTGGTGAAAAATATGGTAGATTTAATTAAATACGTACGAAAAGGTTTAGCTGATGCTCCCTCTAATCCGATTTTGAAGTTTTCAGATTATGCCGGCAAGATTCCGGATGTTGTAAAATTCACTCTTGGTGAGCCTGATTTCAACACTCCTGATCATATCAAAGAGGCAGCCAAAAGAGGAGTTGATGAAAATCACTCCCACTATGCTCCTTCAAATGGGACTATTGGCTTACGCAAGGCAGCCAGCCAGTTTTTGAGTAAAAAATATGGGCAAAACTATGATCCAGAAACTGAGGTTTTGGTTACCAATGGCGTAACTGAATCAATTTTTGATTCTGTGTTGGCTACTTTGAATCCTGGCGATATTATGGTTGTGCCAACTCCATTGTTTCCACTTTATATGACTGACGAGGGCGTTATTAATGAAGGCGTTGAAATAGTAAAAGTAAATACAGTAGACGACGGCTTTAAGCTGACACCAGAAAAATTGCAAAAGGTAATTGACAAGTATGGCGACCGGGTACGGATGTTGGTTATGAATTATCCTACCAATCCAACTGGGGTAATGTATAGTCAAGACGAATTGGATGCTTTAGCGGATGTTATTCGTGATAAGCCAATTTTCGCATTGTGTGACGAAATTTACAGTGAGTTGAACTATGATCAACCACACGCGTCAATGGAGAAATCATTGCATGACCAAGTTATTTTAATGAACGGCGTTTCCAAATCATGGGCCATGACCGGTTACCGAATTGGTATTGTTTGTGCGCCAGAAAATATTTTGCAACAAATTGCAAAAGTTCACCAAGCAATAGTTACTACTGAGCCAACACCTATGCAAGATGCAGCTGAAGAGGCCTTTAAAAACGGTATGGATGACGCACTGCCAATGAAAGAAGAATTTCAAAAGCGCCGTGATGCTTTGTATTCAGGCCTTACCAAAATAGGTTTTGAATGTGCTAAACCCCAAGGCGCATTCTACATTTTTGCTAAAATCCCAGAGGGTTTTGAACAAGATGATACTAAATTTATTTATGAGCTGGTTGACAAGGCAAAAGTTGCTGTTACAGCAGGTTCCAGTTTTAGTGAAGGCGGAGAAGGTTATATTAGATTTTCTTACGCTGTTTCAATGGATCAAATTGAAGAAGGACTGAAGCGACTAGAAAAGTTTGTTAAAGAAAATAAGAAGTAATATTTAAGCAAATTTTGCTTGCAATCACGTACGTTTTTCGGTATTATAATTAACGTGCGTGACGGAGGAGTAGCGAAGTGGCTAAACGCGGCGGTCTGTAAAACCGCTCTCTCTGAGTTCGGCGGTTCGAATCCACCCTCCTCCATTGTCACTGGGTTATAGCCAAGCGGTAAGGCACTAGTTTTTGGTACTGGTATGCGCTGGTTCGAATCCAGCTAACCCAATAAAAAAGGCGACTCGTTAGAGTCGTCTTTTTGCGTCAGTTTAAGCTATGTTATTAACTTTAATATACTTATTTTTAGCAATTACGTAGTAAAGCTTCTTTTTAATTTTGATCGGATTGCCATAAACCCGAACTGATTTGCCTTTCTTTACCAGCAATTTGCGGATTCTTTTGCCTTTTTTGTTATAAACGAATGAATTATGCTTAATTTTTGCTTTTTTGCCCTCAATGTCTTGGGAGTTTGCAAAAATATTTTTACCAAGCTTATAAAACTTTTGGTTATTAATAGTTTGTGTACCGAATGTTTCAATAGTCAAACCTGGTTCAAGCACAAAGCCTTTAATAGGACTGCCATTTTGATCATAAACTTGGACTGAACATAGAACTTTACGAGGTAATTTAACAGTATCAGAATCACTATCACTATCTTCTGCTTGAGTGTTTACTGTATTAGATTTAATAGTTGAATCTTTTGCAGGTTTTTGAATATTTGAACTTTCGGTTGAAACTGAGTTTGTGAAACCGCTTGATTCACTATCATAATTGCTGCTATTATTTTTATCTGCTGGAACATGTATGTCATTAACTGAATCATCTAAGTCAACTGAGCCAACATTCCAGGTAATTGGTTGGCTAACATATGTTTCGGCCGGACAATCTTTATCTTCTTTGTCATACAAATTAGCCAAATCGGTGACAGAAAGAATTTTTCCTGCAGGTTTAGCAGCACTACCGTTGCCTACTGCAATAACTTTAGGCATTTTAAAGTTGGTAAATGCTGTCGGTTTTAGTCTATGTTTGCCTAGACTAAGTATAAAGCCATCGGAATTATTTCCCAAACCATCAAGCATGTTAGTCATTTCAAATATGTTTCCTGTATCCCAGCGGCTTAAGTTTAATTGCTTCAACTTTGAGTCTTTGAACATATAACTCATATTAGTAACGTTATAAGTTTGCCAGCTGGTAATATCTGCTAGTTCTGTAGCTGCAATACCATTAAACATATAACTCATATTTTTAACGTTACCGGTTTGCCAGTTGGCTAAATTTAAGGTTGTTAAAGCTTCATCACCTTCAAACATATGACTGAAATCAAAAACACTATCTGTTCTGAAACTATTTAAATCGATGCTGGTCAGTTCAGTATCGTTTTTAAACATACTGTTCATATCTCGATTAGAAATAGTATCCCAAGAAGTCAAGTCAAGTTCCTTTAAGCTAGTGTCGTTTTCGAACAAGCTGCTTAAATCACTGGCATCACTGGCATCTACATTGTTGAGATTAATAAAACCAACTAAATTTGGTAAGTTAGCAAATTTACTAGTTGAATTATGTGCTAGTCGAACTTTCAACTTACCGCCATAGTCAGCAGTTCCGATCTGGAAAGCAATATACTGAATCTCATTTGGATTGATGACTTTTCCCTGATCGCTTTGTTGGGTCTTTACCAACTGGCTGATTGGTGTAGAGGATAAAGTTCCTCCCGTTATTGTAAGTGTTTTAGTCTCTTCACTAAAAGACCACGCACATTCATTATCTTTACCTTGAATAGTACTATTATTATTTTGTGAAATAATATTACTGTTATTTTTTAATACTGGATTTTTTGTAGTAGCAGAATTTTTTATTAAAGCTGAGGTTGAATCAGCCTGAGCATAAATAGGTTTATTGCAAGTTCCCAATGCAGTTCCTATCAATGTAGTTGCAATTAGACTATAAGAAAAAAATCTAGTTTTGTTATTTTTTAAATAACAACAGCTGTTATTTTTTCGCTTTCTATTATTTTTACTTAGCATACCAAAAGCCTCTTGTGTAATTTATACATTTACCTTTACTTTAAGGTTATACAGCATTAGTTTTTGGCGGTCAAACTTTTTAGCTGACCAAATATTTGTCTGACGTTATCTTAAATTTGCTAAAAATCCATTCCTATGTACGATAAATTAATAACTATTAAATTTAAAAAATATAAAAAGTGTTATTTATAAAAAATCGTATATATTTGGTGTAAATTAGTATTATTAAAATAATTTTATATAATTAACATATATTTGAATATAATAAAAATCCAATTACTAAAAATATAAATCGAGTAAGTTTTTGCCTTTTTAATAATCGTTGTTATTTAAAATGCACTTTTTTTATGATTTGTTATAAATTTCTTTATAGTGTAGTAAATTCAGTTGCTAAAGTTTGCCTATTTTCGGGTCATTAATAGTAAAATAGAGGAGCTAACTTTGATTAAGAAGGGAAATATATGTCAAGACTTGTGCGAGTTGGTGCCGGAGGTAAAGAAATTAGCTGGCATAATGCCTTAAATGATTTGCGTGCTGATGATGTACTGCTTTTGGAACCAGGATTTTATGAAATACCTGCGGGAATTTTTTTATCTGATATCACTATTAAAGGAACTGGCAATCTTCCTGAAGACACAACAATACTTGGTTATCTGAATGTAGATGCCGGCAGTCAATTTGTTAATTTAGAAAATTTGTGTGTTAATACTGTAAATGATGCCAACAGCTTGTTTATACCTGCTGAAGCTAATACTTTTTTGTCGTTACGCAACTGTATTGTCAAAGGTTTTGGTGGTGATACTGCTACAATAGCTGCTAACGGTAAAGTGACACTGGAGCTATTTTCGACAGTAATTATGAATGGTTCTGTTTCTTTATTTGCTGATTCCAATTTTCGCTTGGAAATGAATGATTCGACTATCAAGAATGTTGTTCAAGATATTGGAGCTTTGGCACTGGAAGGGCATGGCACTGCTATTATCAATAACTCTCGTATCCATGGCAGTATTGATACTTTTAAAAAATCAAATGTTGAATTAGATATAAATAACACTGTTGTTTACTCACTTCTTATTCAGGGACAGGCTTGGTTGAACATGCTTAACAGCAAGCTTTTATCACAAGAGGATACTGGAATGTTTATAACCGATGAGACCTGGATTAATATCATTGGCAGTGAGTTTAAGGGTGGCTTTTACTGCGAGAAAAACCCACATATAATAATCCAGAACAGCAGAATAAACCGTTTAATTGCCACAGGTAAAGCGAAGATTACACTTAACAATTCTGTCATTGTCAATCATGCTGATTTTCAGAATGAGGTTGAGTGCAATTCAAGACGTGTAACGTTCAATGGTGGCAATGAGTATGAGTATTTCTTAGCTCTAAGCGATCAGGCTCAGTTTGAAGGACATGATCTTATCTTTAATTCTAATGGTGCAAATCTGGCGGTGGAAAATCAGGCACATTTGCATGCCAGCGTGATTGCTACAAGTGATGATTCGATAACAGTAGAATGTGGGCAAAATGCTGAATTTCGTTTATGGGGCATGAAATGGACCACTAAGAAAAATTAGGTTGCTAAATTATAATTTGTAACGTATCATGCAGAGTAGACCAATTTGAATTATAATAAGATGTGTAATGGGGGTGCATTCATGGAAGAACCAATGTACATCAAAATTCACAATCAAATAAAACGTGAAATAGAAAAGCATAATTACAAAGTTGGTAGTAAAATTCCAGCTGAAAGGCAGCTAGCCCAAAAGTTTGGTGTTTCTCGGATGACGTTGCGACAAGCAATTAAAACTTTGGAAGATGAAGGCATTTTAGAACAGCGTGTTGGTAGCGGAACATATGTAGCTAACCAAAAAGTGCAGGAAAAAATGTCGGGAATTATGTCTTTTACCGATATTACACATGCTAATGGCCAAACGCCTTCAAGTAAGTTGATTTCTTATCGTTTTGGTAAGCCTTCCTTATCGGAAATGGAGCGGCTGAATTTAGATGATATGCAGGAAGTTTTGCGTATGGAGCGTATCCGTTATGCAGATGACGTTCCAATTTGCTATGAAGTCGTATCTATTCCGCATAGTTTGATTTTAAATATGTCAAAAGCCGATATTTCTTCACATTTATATCAAACTTTAGAAAAAAATGGTTATACAATAGGACGTGTAACTGAATATATTTCTGCAGCTGTAGCAAACGAAAATGCAGCTAGATTGCTTGATGCAAAAAAAGGTGAAGCATTAATTACTCGTTTGCAAGTAACAGAGCTTTCTAATGGCATACCCTTTGAGTATACTAGGGCCAGCTATGTTGCAGACCGTTTTGAATTTACTTTTGCAAAATAAAAACTCTGAATTAACTTTGTTAGTTAGTTCAGAGTTCTTTTTTATTTTAAATCATCTTTAATTTTAGTAGTGGAAATTCCTGGGGTACGAGGCAGATAGACTACATTGCAGTATGGTTTTAAAAAATCAAATTTACCATCCCAGTCATTACCCATTACAAAGGTATCAATATCATATTTTTGGATATCATTTGTCTTTTGTTCCCAGTTCTTTTCGGGAATAACCTGGTCCACGTAACGAATGGCTTCAAGAATATATTTTCGTTCAGCGTAGCTATTATATGATTCCTTGTGTTTTTGGAGTTGATTGAATTCGTCAGTAGATAATCCAACTATAAGATAATCGCCTAATTCACGGGCGCGTTTCAGCAGGCGGACGTGACCATAATGCAGTAAATCAAATGTACCATAAGTAATTATTTTTTTCATAGTTTCAGTACTCCTATCAATTTGACGAGTTAATAGTATCATATTTTTAAAAAAGGTAAAGCGTATCCTCAATTGGATATTATTTTGATAAAATAAAGTAAATTGAGGATTAGGAGATATAGTTATGACTAAAGTAAATGTTTTAGGAGTTAGTTTCGATAATAAAAGTTTTAACCAGTTTCAAAATGAATTTGTCGGCAGAATTAATGCACATCAATCAACCTTTATAGTTACTGCCAATCCTGAAATTGTTATGTCAGCTAATGAAAATCCTGAATTTATGAAGATTTTAACTTATGATGCTGACTATATCACCGCTGATGGCATTGGAATTGTAAAAGCAAGTCACATATTAGGAGAGCCGCTTAAGGAAAGGGTAACAGGTTATGATCTGTTTTCATGGTTAATGAAGTTGGCAAATGACCGCAGCTTAAGAGTATTTCTTATCGGAGCTCGACCAGAGGTAATTCATGCTATTCAAGGAAAAATTGCCAGGGACTATTCTGATATTCAGCTGGTGGGAGCTGAGGACGGCTATTTTAAGGAAGATTTGGAACTTGTTGCTTACCAAATAGAGCGTACAGAACCTGACCTGGTTTTTGCTGCATTGGGTTCTCCTCGTCAAGAACAGCTCCTGTCTGTTTTGCGGAGAAATCTGCTACCTGCGCTTATGATGGGAGTGGGAGGCAGTTTTGATGTCTTTTCAGGCAAAGTCAAACGAGCTCCTCAAATTTGGCAGACTGTTCATTTAGAGTGGTTTTATCGTCTTCTTAAAAATCCTTCGCGGTTAAAGCGAATGATGGTTTTACCACATTTTGTTCACGAAGTTTACCAGTCGAAAAAAGGGAAAGAATAATTATGAAAGTTTTGCACGTTAATGCTGGACTCGAAAATGGCGGCGGCCTGACCCACATCATTAATTTGCTAAAAGAAGCTAAAAATGAACAACAAAACTTTACTTTATTATGTTTAGCCGATGGTCCTGTTGCTCAAGCCGCCCGCACAGCAAAGCTGGATGTACAAGTTTTGGGGATAAAAAGTCGTTATGATTTAGGTGGCTTGAATAAGCTGGCTAATTTCATTAATCAGGGAAACTTTAATATAGTTCATACTCATGGAGCAAGAGCAAATCTTTTCCTGTCTTTAATTAGGCGAAAAATTACAGCTAAATGGTGCATAACTATTCACTCCGACCCCTATCTTGATTTTGTTGGTCGCGGTTTAAAGGGCAAAATATTCACCAAAGTTAATTTGCATGCAATTAGCCAGGCAGATTGTATTTTTGCTGTTACGAAAAGATTTGCTAATTTATTAATTAAAAAAGTAAAAATTAACCCGGAAAAAGTACATGTAATATATAATGGTACTTTTTTTCATGAAAACAGCCAGATCCCTGCTAAATATGAACATCCCAATTTTAATATAGTAAATGTTGCCAGAGCCGAAAAAGTTAAGGGTCAGGCGTTGCTGCTGCAAGCATTAAAAAAACTAAATAATGCCAATGTTCATTTATTTATTGTTGGGGATGGTACGGAGTTAAACTCCCTAAAAAATCTGGCACAACAATTAAAATTGGGTCCACAAGTAACTTTTCAAGGCTTTATGACGCATAAACAATTAAAAAATTTATATCGGCGTATGGACCTAGCGGTTTTAACCTCATATTCTGAGAGTTTTCCCTTAGTTTTACTAGAAGCAAGCGATAATCTTTTGCCATTGCTGTCAACTGCAGTTGGTGATATTAAAGTAATGATACCAGATCAAAAACATGGCTTTGTAGCTAATATTGGTGATGTAGATTCGATTTGTACCCAGTTAAAACTAGCTATAGACACCCCTAAAGATCAGCTTAAGGAAATGGCTCAGCGTGAAAAAAATTATGTTGAACGACATTTTTCATTAAGACAACAATTAGAAAGTATTTTACGGGTCTACAAAAAGATTGCATAGATTGGTAAGATTGTTAAAAAATCCACAAATGTTTATAATAAGACAAAAAATATTAGTGAATTTATAAGAGGACAGAATGTTTTACCAAGAATTGGATAAAGATGACTCGTTAACTCTTCATACAGATTTGTATGAAATTAACATGATGTATACCTATTTTAAAAAGGGAATTTCAGAACGCAATGCGGTTTTTGAGGTTTACTACCGTAAAGAGCCGTTTGGCAATGGTTATTCTGTTTATGCAGGATTAGAACACGTAATTTTATATTTACAAAACCTGAAATTTAAAGAAAGCGATTTGAAGTATTTAAAAGAAGAAATTGGCTATAATGATGATTTTATTGATTATCTGCGTCAACTGAAACTGAAACTTACGGTACGGTCGATGCCCGAAGGAGAAATAGCTTTTGCCAATGAACCTTTGCTTCAAGTTGAAGGACCATTAGCTCAATGTCAATTAGTTGAGACTGCCATTTTAAACATTATTAATTATCAAACGTTGCTGGCAACTAAAGCTGCTCGTGTCAAGCTGGCCGTGCAAGGCGACGGTGTCATGGAATTTGGTACAAGACGGGCACAGGAAGCAGATGCTGCTATCTGGGGTACTCGTGCAGCTTATATCGGTGGTTTTGACTCAACCAGCAATGTTCGTGCTGGTAAGTTGTTTGGTATTCCTGTTTCTGGTACGCACGCTCATTCATTAGTTGAAGCATTTGGCAGTGAATATGAAGCATTTAAAGCTTATGCAGAAACGCATAAAGACTGCGTTTTTCTTGTAGATACATATGATACTGTCAGAAGTGGTGTACCAAATGCTATCCGTGTTGCCAATGAAATGGGTGATAGGATAAACTTTCAAGGCGTGCGCATAGATTCTGGTGACATGGCTTATATTTCCAAGCAAGTTCGTCGCGAACTAGATAATGCTGGTTATACCAACGCCAAAATTTTTGCTTCAAATGATTTGGATGAAACTACGATTACCAGCTTGAAAATGCAGGGAGCCAAAATTGATGTTTGGGGCATTGGCACGAAATATATTACGGCTTATGACCAACCAGCTTTAGGAGCCGTTTATAAATTAGTTTCAATTGAAGATGATCAGCACCATATGCGTGATACTTTAAAAATTTCTTCTAATGTGGAAAAAGTTTCAACTCCTGGTAAAAAGCAGGTTTGGCGTATTTCAGCTAATACTGAAAAGAAAAATGAGGGTGACTGGATTGCACGGGCGGGTGTAGATCCGCGAGAATTTGATTCACTTTATATGTTTCATCCCCAGTATACTTATATCAATAAAGTGGTAACGGATTATACTGCTGAGCCGCTTTTAAAAGATATTTTTGTAAATGGCCAATTGAAATATCACAAGCCTAAATTAACAGATATCAAAAACTTTTGTGCAGCTAATTTAGATGGTCTTTGGGATGAATATAAAAGAAGTTTGAATCCGCAAGAATACCCTGTTGATCTTTCTCAAGATTTGTATGACAGTAAAATGAATATCATTCAGGATATTCGTACGAATATTAACAAAGGAGATACCGTACAATGAGGCCATTGCAAAAAGAAATTATAAAATATGAACATGTTTTACCCCAAATCGATCCGCAAAAAGAAATTCGACGTTCAGTTGATTTTTTGAAAGATTATCTTAAAGAAAATACATTTTTAAAATCATATGTACTTGGAATTTCAGGGGGTCAAGATTCTACGCTGGCAGGGAAACTGTGCCAAATGGCAATTTCCGAAATGCGTGAGGAAACGGGGGACAATTCATATCAATTTATTGCCGTTCGTTTACCTTATGGCGTTCAAGCAGATGCTCAAGATGCAGCTGATGCAGTAGCTTTTCAAAAACCCGATCAGGATTTAACAGTCAATATTAAACCGGCTGTTGATGCTTTGGTAGCCAGTTTGAATGAAGCTGGACAGCAGATCACAGATTTTAACAAGGGTAATATTAAAGCCCGTGAACGTATGATTGTACAATATGCTATTGCTGGTGCTCACAATGGTGCGGTAGTTGGTACAGATCATGCGGCTGAAAATTTTAGCGGTTTTTATACTAAATATGGAGATGGTGCAGCGGATCTGACCCCGCTTTTCCGTTTAGATAAACGACAAGGTAAGCAGATGCTTAAACTTTTAAATTGCCCAGAGCATTTGTACCAAAAGGCGCCAACAGCAGACTTAGAAGAAAATAAGCCAGGCTTACCGGATGAAACTGCACTGGGAGTTAGCTACAAGGATGTTGATGACTACCTAGAAGGTCGGACAGTTTCTGAACTGGCTGCACAGAAAATCGAGTCGCTCTGGCGTAAAAGTGAGCATAAGCGGCATTTACCGGTAACTGTTTTTGATAATTTTTACCGTAAATAGAGATATTGAATTCTTTGTTTATAAATTTTTTCAAGTTAACCAATTATTGACAAAAACTGTGCAAGTAGTACAATTACTGATAACTTAAGATATGTTTTTTAAGATTAGCAGTTCAAAGAGAGAATCGTCCGGTGAAAATGATTTACTGCTATTTAAAAAATGCTCCTTATGGTTTAACAAATAAAATTAATTAAGAGGTAACAAGCACTGTTGCAATTAAGGTGGTACCGCGTTTAAAGGCGTCCTTATGATAAGCAACGGTGTTTTTATTTTGGCAAAAGGGAGATATATTTGATGAAGAAACTGACAAGTTCAGAATTTAGACAGATGTTTTTGGATTTCTTCAAGCAGCACGGACACATGGTATTGCCCAGTCAATCATTAATTCCACAAGATGATCCAACATTGCTGTGGATTAATTCCGGTGTGGCAACGATGAAGAAATATTTTGACGGTTCTGTAGTCCCTAAAAATCATCGGATTACCAGTTCGCAAAAATCCATTAGAACAAATGATATTGAAAATGTTGGTAAAACGGCCAGACACCAAACTTTTTTTGAAATGCTGGGCAACTTTTCTGTTGGTGATTATTTTAAAAAAGAGGCAATTACCTGGGCTTGGGAATTTTTAACGAGTCCAGACTGGCTTGATTTAGATCAGGAAAAGCTTTATTGCACGGTTTATCCTAAAGATACAGAAGCCCAAAAAATATGGTTAGAAGTTGGGATGCCTGAAGATCATATCGTTAAACTGGAAGAAAATTTCTGGGATATTGGCGAAGGCCCTTGTGGTCCTGATTCCGAGATCTTTTATGATCGTGGTCAAGAAAATAACGATGTGGCGGAAGATGATCCAGAAAACTTCCCCGGTGGTGAAAACGCCCGTTATTTGGAAATTTGGAATATAGTCTTTTCACAATATAATCACTTAGCAAATGGCAAGTATGTTGATCAACCGCATAAGAATATTGATACCGGTATGGGCTTAGAGCGCGTTTTGTCTATTTTGCAAGATGCGCCAACTAACTTTGAAACTGACCTCTTTTTGCCGATTATCCATGAAACAGAAAAAATGACTGCTGCTAAAAAATATGGCACAAATAAGGCAGATACCACTGCTTTTAAGATTATTGCAGATCATGTGCGGACTGTCAGTTTTGCCATTGCAGATGGTGCACTGCCATCAAATACAGGGCGCGGCTATGTTTTACGGCGTTTGATCAGACGGGCAGATTTAAATGGCCAGCGTTTAGGTATCAAGGGTGCGTTTCTTTACAAGTTGGTTCCAGTAGTCGGCAAAATTATGGAGAGTCATTACCCAGAAGTGACAGAGCAAAAGGACTTTATTGCCAAAGTAATTAAGAACGAGGAAGAAAGATTCCAGTTAACTCTTGAGTCGGGATTAACTTTACTTGATGACTTGATTGCAAGTGCACAAAAGTCAGAAGATAAAACAATTACTGGTAAAGATGCATTCAAATTATTTGATACTTATGGGTTTCCTTATGAACTGACTTTTGAAACTGCACAGGATGCAGGTTTAAAGGTTGACCAAAAGGGTTTTGATGCCGAAATGGCAGCTCAAAAAGAACGTGCCCGTAAAGCTCGTGGTAATTTGCAATCAATGAGCTCTCAAGATGAAACTCTGATGAACTTAAAGGATAAGTCAGAATTTGAATATGGCGTTTATGAAGAAAAACACGCAAAATTAGTTGATATTATAGTTGATGATCAGTTAGTTGATAAAGCAGATGGCGATAATGCCGTTTTGATTTTTGATAAAACTCCTTTTTATGGTGAACGTGGTGGCCAGGTAGCCGATCATGGTAATATCTATAATCAGGAAGGGGAACTTGTTGCTCAGGTAACCGACGTACAACATGCGCCTAATGATCAAAATATGCACTTTGTCGATGTGATTTTACCTCTGACAAAAGGTGAGGAATATACTCTAAAGATCGACAGAGTTCGTCGCGAAGGTCTGCGCCATTCTCATACTGCCACGCACTTATTACATGCAGCTTTGAGAAGCGTACTTGGTGAACATACTCATCAAGCAGGCAGTTTGGTTGACCCTGATTATTTACGTTTTGACTTTACTGCGCTTGAGCCAATGACCGAAAAGGAACTTAAGTCAGTTGAGAACTTGGTAAACCAAAAAATCTGGGCGGCAATTGATGTCAAAACTACTATTACTGACCCTGATACTGGTAGAAAGATGGGTGCTCTAGCTTTATTTGACGGTAAATACGGTGATAAAGTCCGGGTTGTCCAAATAGCAGATTTCTCTATTGAATTCTGTGGTGGTACTCATTGTGCCAATACTAACCAAATAGGTATTTTTAAGATTGTTTCTGAATCTGCTATTGGTGCAGGTATGAGAAGAATTGAAGCAGTAGTTTCCAAGAAAGCTTATGAGTACTTGGCCAGCAGATCAGAATTGTTAGATGAAATCCAGGCAGAAGTAAAATCAACTAAACCAGAAGATATTATTGATAAGGTTGATTCGCTTGAAAAAGATCTGCATGACAGTCAAAAGCAGGTTGAGGACTTAAACTTGCAAATTAATCAAAGCAAGGCCAACTCTATTTTTGATAATGTAGAGCAAGCAGGTGATTTGTCTGTTATTGCACAAAAAGTTGATGTTAACGGAATGAATGATTTGCGTGAATTTGCCGATACTTGGAAGAGTGGCAAAAAGTCAGACGTGTTGGTTTTGGCGACTGCTAGTGACGGCAAGGCAAATATGATCATTAGTTTAGGTGATAAAGCCTTAGCGAAAGGCCTTAAAGCAGGTGATTTAATTAAGCAAGCTGCTCCAATCTTTGGCGGCGGTGGCGGCGGTCGACCAGATATGGCTCAAGCCGGAGGCAAAAAACCTGAAGGTCTTGAAAAGGCTATTCAGACAGTGATCACAGCGATTTCAAAAAATTAATTGATTGAGTTTATACTGTTTTTCAAGTAAAATTGTGCTAGGAGGATTGATTATGAGTTCGCTAGATAAGACAATGCACTTTGACTTTAATGAAAATAAAGGCAAAAACGTTCATGACACTCTGCAAGATGTTTATAATGCTCTGGAAGAGAAGGGCTATAATCCAGTTAATCAGATTGTCGGGTATTTGTTGTCTGGCGATCCAGCCTATATTCCACGGCATAATGATGCTCGTAATTTAATTTTAAAACACGAACGTGATGAAATTATTGAAGAGCTTGTCAAAAATTATCTTGGAAAAGATAAATAATGCGATTAGTTGGTTTAGATGTTGGATCAAAGACAGTAGGTGTTGCAGTCAGTGATGAATTAGGCATTACTGCACAAATGCTTGAAACTATCCCTATTGATGAAACGCGTTATAATTTTGGTATGCGTGCAATTAAAAAGATTGTGCGCCAATATGAACCAGCGGGTTTTGTTTTAGGTTTGCCCAAAAATATGGATGGATCTTCTGGCGCTGCGGTTGCGCGAAGTAAGTCATACGGTGAAAGGCTTGAAAAGAAGTTTGGTTTGCCAGTGCACTATTCTGATGAGAGACTAACTACAGTTGAATCTGAACGTGTTTTAGTTGAGCAAGCAAATATGCACAACCGCCACCAACGTAAAAAAGTGATTGACCAAATGGCCGCTGTCTTGATTTTACAAAATTATTTGGATCTAAACCGAAAGGATTAATATGACACAAGAAGTTAACGGTGATGACCGTCAAATTACCTTGATTGATGATCAAGGCAATGAAGAATTATATGAAATTTTATTTACATTTCATTCTGATGACTATGATAAATCATATGTTCTGCTTTATCCGGCAGCTGCCAGTGATGATGAGGAAATTGAAGTTTTGGCTTTTAGTTATGACTCCGATGCCGCAGGTGATGTCACTAGCAGTGATTTACACGAGATTGAAGCAGATGATGAATGGAATATGGTCCAAGGAGTTTTGAACACATTTTTGGACGACGACCGATTAAGTGGTGAATAAAAAAGACTGGCTGGGCCAGCCTTTTTTATTCAAGATTAATTATTTAGAAACTAATGAATGATAAGATATTAGAAACTTTAGAATTTGCAAAAATTACTGAACAACTGCAACAAATGGCGATTACTACACCAGCTAAAATGGCAGCTGAGAGTCTTGTACCAAGTGATGACTTTGCTCAAGTAGAACTGGCACTGAAGCAGACTTTGGCAGGTGCTGATATTTTACGTGTTAAAGGGCAACTGCCTTTAACGGATTTTGCTGATGTTGAGCCGAGTATTAAGCGTTTGCGAATCAAAGCAAATTTGAATGCAAAGGAATTAGGCAACTTATTGCTGGTTTTAGCACTTGCTAATGAAATCAACGACTTTTTTAGCGATGTTGATGAGGAAAAATTGGATTTAACGGCAATAAATTCGATTTTAATGCAATTGGACGTGCCTCAGTCATTGTTTAAGCAACTTAAGCGTTCGCTGGATTTTGATGGGGAAGTTCTTGATACTGCATCTGCTGAATTATCCCATCTACGTCGCGAAATCAAAAATAATGATGCAGAAATTAAAGATAAAATGGATAGCTACACAAAAGGTAATAGCGGCAAATATTTATCTGAACAGATAGTGACTATTCGTGATGAACGCTATGTTATTCCGGTTAAACAAGAGTATCGTAATAAATTTGGTGGCGTTGTTCACGATCAGAGTGCGAGTGGTCAAACTTTATTTATTGAGCCGAGTGCAGTTTTAAATCTTAACAACCACCAGCAAACCCTTTTGGCACAAGAAAGACGAGAAGTAAATCGAATTTTACGTAATCTGTCTGATATAGTGCGCCCAGAAGTTGATAGTATAGATGCCATTGCAAGCTCCTTGGTTGAACTTGATTTTATCCAGGCTAAAGCAAAGCTGGCTCATTTCATGAAAGCAACTGAACCGCAATTGACTCATGATCAGTCACTTTTATTTTTGCAAGCGCGACATCCTTTAATTGACCCCAAAAAAGTCGTTGCCAACGACATTCGCCTTGGTGAAGATTACGATACGATGCTGATAACTGGTCCCAACACTGGTGGGAAAACTATTACCTTAAAAACTGCAGGAATTTTACAATTGATGGCCCAGTCAGGGTTATTTATCCCGGCAGCAGAAGGCAGTAAAGCGGGCGTCTTTAGGGACATTTGCGCTGATATTGGAGATGAACAGTCTATTGAGCAATCACTCAGTACATTTTCTTCACATATTAACGATATTGTTAAAATAATGAAAAATGTTGATGCCAAGACACTGGTTTTGATTGATGAAATTGGAGCTGGAACTGATCCAGAAGAAGGAGCCAGTCTTGCAATCAGCATTTTGGACTTTTTACGGCAAAAAAAGGCTAAAATAATCGTTACAACACACTACCCAGAACTTAAACTTTATGGTTATAATCGTAAAAGAACGACTAATGCCTCTATGGAATTTGATCTTAAAACACTATCTCCAACCTATCGTTTACAAATTGGTATTCCGGGTCACAGTAATGCTTTTGCCATTGCTCGCAGGCTGGGGATGCGTGAGGATGTGGTTAAAAACGCTCAAGGGTTGATAAGTGACGAAAACGTTGATATTAACCAAATGATTACCGAGTTGACTAAACAAACCAAAGCTGCTTCAGATGCTCGCAGTCATCTAACAACTAGTCTTGATCGAGCTAAAAAGCTTGAAATAAAATTGCAACAGGCATTGGATTGGTATAATCAGCGTGTGCAAAAGCAGCTGGAATTTGCCCAGGAAAGAGCTAATGAAGTAGTCACAAAAAGTCGTAAAAAGGCTGATAAGATCATAGAGCAGCTTGAACAGCAAAAGGGCGAAGTTAAACAAAATGAAATCATTGCTGCTAAAGGTCAATTTAATCAGCTTGAACGGCAAAATGAAAATTTGGCTCATAATCGCGTTTTGCAACGCGAAAAAAGACGTCATCATGTCAATGTAGGTGATAAGGTAAAAGTATTGTCTTACGGACAAACTGGCACTATTACCAAAAAATTATCTGAACATGAATATGAAGTTCAAATGGGCATCATTAAAGTAAAAGTTAGTGATCGAGACATAGAAAAAATCGGGTCACAAAAAGAATCGCGATCTACTAAGCAAGTTCGCGCTATTAGTGCAAGCAGGCGGAGCAATGTGAGAAGTGAGCTTGACTTGCGCGGTCAGCGTTATGATGAAGCGATGACTAACCTCGATCGTTATATAGATTCTGTACTACTGGCAGGCCTTGATGTTGTCACGATTATTCATGGCATTGGTACTGGCGCAATTAGAAAAGGAGTTTGGCAGTATCTAAAATCAAGCAAGCATGTGAAAAGTTATAACTACGCTCCGGCAAATGAGGGTGGTAACGGAGCTACAATCGTTCATTTGCAATAAAATGCTTTACTTGTAAAAAGTAAGTCTGCTTGCTATAATGAAAATATCAATAGATAACTATTTTTTCCTTAAAGGAGGGTTTTTCATGGTTGATGAGCTTACAGATCAAAACTTTGAAGAAGAAACAAAAGACGGTGTCGTTTTAACAGATTTTTGGGCAACCTGGTGTGGTCCTTGTAAAATGCAATCACCAGTTGTTGATGAACTGGCTGAAGAGCGACAAGACGTTAAATTTACTAAGATGGATGTTGACCAAAATAAAGAAGTACCTAGTTCCTTAGGAGTAATGGCAATTCCAACTTTATTGATTAAAAAGAATGGTGAAATTGTCGATCGTATTACCGGTTATACTCCAAAAGCAAAACTTAGTCAGATTTTGGATCAATATACAAAATAAAAAATTCCTGCATTTGCAGGAATTTTTTTAATTGCTTTTTTCTTTTAATAAATCGCGTATTTCCTTGAGATAGTCTTCAGCAGATGGACCAGCAGGTTGTTGCTTCTCATTGTGTCTCATTACTTTATTGACAGCTTTGACTAGTAAGAAAACTATGAATGCTATAATCAGGAAATTAATTACAGTATTGATAAACTCACCGTATTTAAATGTGGCACCACCGGCTTTAAATACCAAATTGGATAGATCGATTCGTCCGATAAATAAACCCAAAAGGGGATTAATTAAATTGTTTACCAATGAATTAACAATGTTGGTAAAAGCTCCACCAATAATTACACCTACAGCCAGATCAATAACATTACCACGTTGAATAAATTCTTTAAATTCTCTAAGCATTTTATTTCCTCCATTCTTACTTTAATCATATTGCAAAAATAGCAAAAGACTAAATTATTTGTTTCTGGAAGTTTAATCAAACTTAGCGATTAATTTAACTTCTTTTTTTCGTTCATCAACTTTGATTTCGCACTCAGTTGTGCGACCAGTTTCCTTTTCAATTGCTTCTGCAATGATGCCGGCCTCAAGCGAAAACTCTTGGCTGCCACTGCTAATCCGATCGGTCACATTTTGCCCCTTGAGCTTAAATACTTCTTCGCTGTGATGGCTTCTTGCTTTTTCTAAATTGCCAAATTCAGTGGTTGCAAAGAAACTAACCACATCTTCAAATGACAACAAATCATATTTACGGGCAATTCGTTTGCCACCCCAATAAAGAATCGCTTCATTGTCTTTACCTAAAATTGTTGGCAGTAAGAAATCACGATAAAGTTGATTCACAAAATAAACATGTTCGTGTCGCTCGTTATTGTTTTGCATAAAGAAATTCATCCCTTTTATTTTCTTTTATTTTACCGTAAAATTGACTGAAGTATAAATTATTTAGGGGAGTCTTTTATAATGGATAACCGACCAATTGGCTTGCTAGATTCTGGTGTTGGCGGGTTGACAGTAGTCAAAAAAATTATTGGCAAAATGCCACATGAGGCGACCGTTTTTATTGGAGATAATGCTCATATTCCTTATGGTGATAAGTCTAAAGCGGAAATTATCGCGCTTACTAAGCAGAGTGTTAACTTTTTGCTGAGCAAAAACGTCAAATTGATTATTTTTGCTTGTAACACGGCCACGGCAGTGGCTATGAAAGCTATTCAAAAAGAAATTGAACCGCAAATTATTGGCGTAATTCAGTCAGGTGCCGTTGCAGCTGCAAATGCAACAAAAAACAAAAATGTTGCAGTCGTGGCTACCAAGATGACTGTCGGCTTACATGCATATCAAAAGGAAATTCAGACACGTGATCCCGAGATAACGGTGAACGAACTAGCTACTCCACAAATTGTACCTCTAATTGAAGCCAATGCGGGACATCAAGCTTATGTTTCTGCTCTTAAAAAGATTTTATTGCCAATAAATAATTTAAATATTGATACTCTAGTCTTAGGATGTACTCATTATCCAATTATCCGCAATGAATTTGTCCAATGCTTGAAACCCGGTATACAAATAATAGATCCGGCAGATCAAGTTGCCAACTATACATATAATATTATGAAACGTGATCAGATGTTCACGGATAGTTCAGTTAAAGGAAAGCACGAGTATTATACTACAGGTGATATTAAAATGTTTGATGAGCTTGGTAAAAAAGTATTACAGGATCAGAAATTTAGTGCACAGCACCTTTAGTAAAGGAGAAAAAATGGAAGTATTATTTGCTACTACCAATAAAGGAAAAGTCAAAGAGCTAAAATCAGCATTTAAAACGTCTGCAATTAATGTTAGCCTCAAAACCAATGCTGATTTAGATAGACCACCTTTAGTTGATGAGTATGGAATAACTTTTGAGCAAAACGCTAAGTTGAAGGCCCACGAATTAGCAGATTACAGTCATATGTTGACAATAGCTGATGATTCTGGATTAATCGTTGATGCACTTGATGGTGCTCCTGGAGTTCATTCTGCACGTTTTGCCGGTCCCGAGCATAATGACCAAAAGAATAATGCCAAATTGCTGGCAGAACTTGGCGGAGTACCTTTAAAAAAACGGACAGCCAGGTTTAATACTACAATCGTAGTTTCTAAGCCAGGTCATTTTGACCAGGATTTAGTTGTTTCAGGTCAGTGTGAAGGCTTAATTTTACCCGCGCCTCAGGGCGATGATGGATTTGGCTATGATCCACTTTTTTATGTGCCTGAAAAGCAAAAAACTTTTGCAGAGATGACAGTTGCTGAAAAAAATAGTCTTTCTCATCGGGGAAAAGCGATATCTCAATTGCTTAAAGAGTTACCTAACTGGCTGGCTCAGTTTGAATAAATGAAAAACTGATGAAAATCTATAGTAATATCTCAACAAAAATAATAATAAGTTTGTTGAATTTACCATATTTGTTTTTATCAGTTTTTATTTTTATTCTGCCAATAAAATTTTATTTTCGGGTAAAATTTTTAAATATTGTGTCAGGTACTCATCTTGAACTTCTTTTTCATGGCCAGGTTTGACTTGAAAATGAACAACATAATTGACAGTTTGTGCTGTTTGTTCTGTGATACCAACTATTTTAGGTTCTTGCACTAGAAAATCAAAATTAGTACTCAATTTATTATTAATTTGGTTAATAATATCGTGAACTTTTGCAAAGTCATTATTGGCTTTAAGCTGCATTGTTATATCCAAACCAATGCCGCCATGGGCCAGATTTTGGACTATTGAAATGTTGCGATTGGGAATGTAGATAATGGAACCATCGGATCCTTTAAGTCTGGTAGTTCGTAGACCCAACTGAACTACAACTCCTGTTTGATTGTTGATGGAAACAATGTCACCCACATCAAACTGATCTTCGCTTAAGATGAAAAAGCCGTTGACCAAATCACTGACAAATCCTTGCGCTCCCATACCTAAAGCTAATGAAAAAATACCGGCACTTGCAAGCAGAGTTCCAATTGGAATGCCTAAAATAGATAATACCGCAAATAAGTAAAAGAAGATTACTGTATATTCAAAGATACTGTTAATTAATGCCGTAACAGTTTGTGTTCTCTTATTTTGCTTTTTTTTACTGCGCTTTAAATAATGGCTGATAATTTTTTTGCCAAAATGATCAATTAAGTAAAAAACTATAGATGAAATTGCTAACTGCCAGACAATTGCCAAAACTTGTTCACCCAGTCTGTCCCAGTTGAATTTGAGGACATTTTTGTTGATTTGAAATATTTTATTCATTGTAATTACCTTTCGTATATGCATATTAACTATAACAAAATATGACATATAGATTGAGATTAAAGCATTTTCATGCTAGACTTTTTTTAGGTATAGAATTGGAGGTAAAAGATGAAATTTTCTTATGGTGCATTAGCAGGGTTGATTGCTGCAATTGCATTATTAATTTTAGTACTTTTCACAATTCCAGTGCTTATTCGAGCCGCAAAAGCTACTAGAGAAGCAGAAAAAACGATCCGAAGTGCTAATGAGTCGATTCAACAAATTTCTGAAGATGTCGATGATTTACTACATCAAACTGGAGATTTGCTGGATAAAACCAATGTCTTGTTAGCAGATGTTAATGTTAAAATGAAAACTATTGATCCTGTTGTTCAGGCAGCAGCTGATCTAGGCGAAAGCGTTTCAGATGTTAATACCTCTACCAGAAAAATGGCAAAACGTTTCAATAATTTTCATTGGAAACGTAACGGATTGATGTCATCTGCTTTAGCATCGGTGTTTGCACGGCATAAGCGACGTAAAGGTGAAGATTAGTAAAAGGAGTTACTTTTATGAAAAAGTTTGTAAGTTTTGTTTTAGGTACTATTGTTGGGACTGCGGCAGGGTTTCTTGCTGGTTCTCTATTAGTAAGTGATGACCAAATCGATGAATTGAAGAAAAAAGTTAAGAACAATGAAACTGTTCAAGATTTAAAGAAAAAATATGATAACGGTACTGAAATAGTAAAGAATCAACTGGCTTCATTCCCTAAGAATGTAGAAGATGATTCAGAACTAAAGGATTTTGATGATATCGTTATTGATAATTCAAAAGATGATGACGCGCAGCAAAAAGATCATGCTCAAGATGTAGCGAATGATCTGCATCATGCAGAAACAAATGATGATTTTAATCATCCGGAACCTCCAAAGCCTGAAGGTCCATCTGATCCGTCTGATGCACCTGTCGACCCATATTCCAGACCATAAAATTAATTAAAAATGGCGCTAGCAGAAAAGATATTGCTGCTAGTGCCATTTTTGTTTAGTCAAACAATTTAAGTTCTTGTTTAAAGAGGCAGAACTTTGAGTTCCTTACTGGTGTGAGTAAATGGCTTATAACCATCTTTAGTAACGACTCCACAATCCTCAATTCTGACACCCGCAACATTTGGAATGTAAATTCCGGGTTCAATTGAAAAACACATTCCCTCTTCAATTATGAGATCATTACCTTGTACAATTGACGGGTATTCGTGAACTTCTTTTCCGATTCCATGACCTAAACGGTGGATAAAATATTCTCCATAGCCGGCTTTAGTAATGATATCCCGGGCAACGCTGTCGAGTTCAGAAGCAGTCATACCTGGTCTGACCGCATCGATAGCAGCTTGTTGAGCTTCACGATCAATTTCATAAATTTCTCTTTCCTTAGCCGTTGGCTCGCCATAAGCAACGGTGCGACTGGAATCTGAAGCATAACCATTGTGCATAGTACCCAGATCAAAAAGAACTAATTCATTAGGCTTAACTTTATTCATAGTAGGACCTAGATGAGGATTGGCAGCATTGGCACCAGCCTGCACAATAGTTTCAAAACTTTCATGCATTACTCCTTTTTGCACTTTGAGCTGATACTCAATTTGTCCTGCTATGTATCTCTCAGTTACGCCTTCTTTAATAGCGTCGAAGCCAATTTGAAATGCAAAATCTGCTTCACGTCCTGCGGCCTGCAATTGTTTGATTTCCTCAGGAGTTTTATAAAGGCGAATTTTATTAACGAAATTTGAAAGATCACCATCAAAATTTGCATCTGGAAATTGTTCGTGAATGAGTTGGTAGTGAGAAACAGAAAGGTTGTTTTTCTCTAAAGCCCATTTTTGATATTCTTTTGTTCTGCTTCTTACCTTGTCAGCAATAATTTCCCACGGATTTTCTGAATCCAGATAGCCGTATACATCACCGTTCCACGCTGAGTTTTTTGCTTCTTCAACGTTTAAAGCTGGCACGAACACAAATGGATCTTGGTCCTTGAATGCTAAAAGGGCAAAAATTCGTTCGTGAGGCTCCATATCATATCCGGTAAAGTAGGCAATTGTAGTTGGGTTAGAAATATAGGCAACATCGTTGTCAGAACTTTGCAGCCATTCTTGTAATTTTGTTAAATTCATAGCTTCTTCCTTCCATTTTGAATTCATAGTTAAAGAAAGTATATCATGTTCTCGACTTGAAAAAATGAAAGAATAGTTGTAAACGTTTGCACTTTCCTAAAAAAAATGATAAATTTTATACTAGTAAAATTAAGATGGGGGAACCAAGAATGCGTAAACAAGATATTACAATTTATGATGTAGCTCGTGAGGCTAAAGTATCAATGGCCACAGTTTCACGAGTAGTTAATGGCAATACAAATGTGCGTAAAGATACGCGCGATCGAGTAATGAAAGTAATCAACCGGTTGCACTACCAACCTAATGCCGTAGCTCAAGGCCTTGCGTCCAAAAGAACTACTACGGTTGGGTTAATTGTACCGGATTTAACCAACCTTTATTTTGCAGAATTGTCAAAAGGTATTGATGATATTGCTCTTTTGTACAAATACAATATCATCATTACCAGTATTGAAAACCGTTTGATGAGAGAAGACCAGGCGATTCAAGGGTTGCTTAATAAACAGGTTGATGGGGTAATTTACATGTCAGATACACTGCCTGAAGAAGCGGTTGAAGCTTTTAAGCGTACTGATACTCCAGTGGTTCTGGCAGGGACTAAAGATAGTCACAGTGAATTTCCGTCAGTTGCCATAGATTATAAAAAGGCAGATACAGAAGCCTTAAATCTACTTTATAATGATGGCAGAAAGAATTTGGCTTTGGTATTAGGCAATCCTGATACTGTAGTTAATGTACAAAACAGAATTCCAGCTTACAAGAAATTTATGTCAGATCATAACTTAGGTGAAGGTCATATTTATTCTAATGTTAAGGATCATTCTGACGGATATAATTTATTGTCACAATTAGATCAGGATGGTGTCGATGGCGTAATTGTAACCAATGATGTTACTGCTGTTGGCATTTTGAATTCCGCAATTGATGCTGGTAAAAAGGTGCCTGAAGAATTAGAAATAATTACTGCAAGTGCTACGCAAATTGCCTCAGTTGTCCGTCCCGCTTTGACAGCTATTCGGCAACCACTTTATGATATTGGTGCAGTAGCAATGAGAATGCTCACTAAGCTAATGAATAATGAAGAAGTACCAGAAACCCAGATTGAACTGCCTTATGAAATATTGAAAAAACAAAGTACAACAAATGAGTAAAAATCGTTTATTATATAAAAAGTGTTGCAAGCTAGTCATGCAACACTTTTTTAGTTGTTAATTTTTGAATTTGTTTTATTTGTTCCCATGTATTGAGAGGCTCGGCAGATTTCAATGGTAGGTAAGGAGTTAACGCAATATTAGAATAACGACTCATCCGTGGTAAATGACGATAATTTTGCCAACTAGCTTCGTCAAAAAAGCCATAAAATAGAATGTCACGTGCTTTGACCCACCCCAAGGATGTATATAGCCATAAACTTTTGGGACTGCCATTGAAATTCTCTATTTTAAACAAAGTATTGGCAGGTAAAACTTTATTAGTTTTTGATTGATTATCAGGAAAGCGGTAAACATGCACATCTTTTTGAGGCTTGGCTAATACTTGCTTATTTTGATAAGGTGCGATATCTTCAGGCTTTAAATCCATATTAACAAATTCTGCCGAGATAAAGGTCTGGTTAGCAATTTGATAATAAAGCTGATTATGGGCTCTGACCCCATACATTACCTCAAATTTTTGCCCCGGATAAACAAACTTATCTTGTTTATCCCGCACATAAGGATTCATCATTGTTTTAGTCTTTTTTTTGCCAAAATAACTGCCACTACGGTGAATGTCATATTTCTTAGTACCTTCTTTTGCCAGTTTGTATTTAAAACCAGTATTAGGGAAATTGGTTACGACACCATCAACATTTTTATTAATTAGCCATTGCCACAAATCAGGGGACTCATTCATTTCAGTCCATACAAAAACCTGCTTATTTAACTGGTGCAGCCAATGTATCAGCCAAGCATGATTTAAAATCAAATCAGAGGAAACATTAACGGCATTTACTTGCGGTAAATTACTAAAATTCATTCTTTTAAGGCTGCCGACAATTAAAATTAGGTAGGCATCGGGCATAATCTTACGGAAGTGAAACAAGCTGGCAACTGAAAAAGAATGGATCATAACCCGTTTCTCCATATGATACTTTTTGATAGTTGCTGCAATTTGGTCTTCTAATTCATAAGACGGATCAATCGAATGATCTATTTTAGTTTCAAGAATAAATTTTGTATTTGGTCTTTTTTGATAGTATTCAAATAATTGTGGTAAACTCATGACATGTTCACCGTTGTCATAGGTTAACTCGCTAAGTGCCCGCCAATTATTTTGTGATACAATTGCATGTGTATGGGTCACGCGAAACAAGTCATCATCGTGTGAAACAACTAACTCTCCATCTGCAGAAAGATGGAGGTCAAGTTCAACGTAATCAGCACCCGAATTAAAAGCAGAGTTGTCACTTTGAATAGTTTCTTCAGGATATTTGCTGGGGTCGCCCCGATGGCCGACCACAGTGAAACCACAGGTTGTAATAAAAATGATGCTAAAAATGAGAGCCCTGATTAATTGGCTTTGATATTTCATGTGTACACCTCTATTGTTAATTACAATAGCATGGTTGCACATTTTTTGCTACATGTCACAGATTTAATTTATGCGGGGGATATTGATGAATGAACAATATGAAGAGTTGGATTTAATTGAAGAAATTGTGCGCAACGATGGCAGTAAGTATTTTGAAATTTCCAATATTGATCAAAATGGAATAGCTGAACTTGCCGCAGATCGTGGAAAAATTAAAAGCGTGCGAATTTTGCAATTGAATATTCCACGTACTAAGGCCCTTATTACCTATGAAAAATATATTAATGAAAACTACAAACTTGAAACTTTGACTAATGAAGATGACTGGAAAAATCCTGATTGGGTGGAATGGAAAAAGCCAAAGGGAAAAGTCCTAGATGCATATAATATGGTTTTGAAATCTAATCAAATTGGATAGAGAGCATGATAATGGAAAAAATTCGCATTTTACACACTAATGATTTACATTCACATTTCGAACATTTCCCCAAAATTGGCCGGTATTTGCGGGAAGCTCAAAAAGATAAATCTGTCGATCAAATTTTTACTTTTGATGCCGGAGACTTCATGGATCGTTCTCACCCTTTGACTGATGCGACATATGGTCAAGCTAATATTAAGTTAATGAACTCTTTTCATTATGATGCAATTACTATTGGCAACAATGAAGGGATTTCCAATTCACATTGCGTAGTGGAAAAATTATTTGACCATGCTAATTTTCCCGTTATTTTAGCGAATTTGCGCGAGGAAGACGGTTCAATGCCTCATTGGGCTGTTCAAGATAAAATTTTACTTACCAAAAAGGGCACTCGAATTGGTCTAATTGGTCTGACTGCAGCTTATCCTCTTTCTTATGAACCTAATCACTGGCACGTTAAAATGTTGAAAGAAACAATGGACGGTGTTTTGCCAAAAATGAAGGGTCAGTATGATGTGTTAATTTTAATAACTCATATTGGCTTAAATATGGATACTTTTTTAGCTAGAAATTATCCTCAAATTGACTTGATTGTGGGCGGACACAGTCATGACCTGTTGCCACATGGTAAAAAGGTGGAAAATGTCTGGATTACTCAAACAGGTAAATGGGGTAATTATGTGGGGAACACTTATATGGAAATCGATGATAATCATCATGTGCAAAAAATCATTCCACATGTTGTGCCCACCAGTTTGATGAAGCCCAATTTAGATGATGAGGAAACTATTTTAGGCTACAGGCAAAAGGGAAAAGAAATCTTAAGTCGCGAACTTGTGGCTGATTTGCCTGAGAAATATGATAATGACCGTGAAGCTGCTCTTCAGGTTTCCATGAATGCCATTGCAAATTTTGCAGGAACAGATTTAGCTATGCTCAGTTCAGGTCTTTTTTTAACACCATTTAAAAAGGGCATTTTGACTAAATATGATTTGCAAAAAGCATTGCCACATTCAATGCATGTTGTACGTTCTACTTTAAAAGGCAGTGATTTGTGGCGCCTAGTTATGGAAATCGAAAAAAACCGACATTTTTTGGATCAGTTTCCTTTGCAGGGCATGAGTTTTCGAGGGAAAATTTTTGGTCAAATGTACTACAAAGGGATCAAATTTGATCCTATAAGCAGAGTGGTTTTTGTAAATGGCAAGGAAGTTGATCCATATCGGGAATATCAAATTGCTGTTTTGGATCATTATGTCTTGGTACCATTTTTCCCCACCCTGGCAATTGTTGGTGATAATGAATTTTTGTTCCCCAAATTTTTACGTGAAGTAATAGGGGATTATTTAGCAAAAAAGTATCCATTAACGGGAAGTGAAAATAATGGTAGAACAAACTAGCAGTAAAAAAAGAAAAGATAATAAATTTGAACAAGATCAGCCATTGCGGCATCCTCTGGCTGCTGTTAGCTTGGATGATGATCAACTAAAAATAAACAAACAGCTTTATCAAGTTGTGGTTAATAAGAATGAGGCTCTTGATCTTGAACTTTTGCGCCAAAAATATGATCCTTATTTAGATCAATATGATTTTATTGTTGGTGATGTGTCAAGTGAACATTTGCGTTTAAAAGGCTTTTACCAGGATAATGCACAAACAGCAATAGATCGAAAAAAGCAGACTATTGCCGACTATTTATTGGAATACTGCAATCCGGGAGGCCCATATTTTGTTTTACAACTTTTAAGCCCGGTTCATCATTATCATTATAATAAAAGAAAAAGGCGTAAAAATTCGTTCAAGAATAGGACGCAGAGTTCAAATCGGAGAAAACTGAATAAAGCTTTTAAAAGTTATCATATACGACCGACCAGAATAAAAAAACCTGAAACAGTTACTGTAAAAAAAGAACGGACAAACCAACATTCTTTTGTAATAAAAAAAAGAAAGGGCAGCAAATAAGTGAAAGATTACCGTTTATTTTTAATTGATCTTGATGGCACAATTTATCGCGGTAAGGAAACTATTGCTTCTGGGGTTCGTTTTGTTAAGCGCCTTGAAAAAGCGCATAAGGACTATATTTTTCTGACTAATAACACAACACGCACTCCCCAAATGGTTGTAAACAAGCTTAAAGTTCATGGGGTACAAACTGATGTTGCGCACATTTATACGCCGTGTATGGCAACTGTAAGTTATATTCTGAAAAATGAAAAAGAGCGAACAGACAAAATTGGTGTTTATATAATTGGTCAAATTGGCTTATGGCGTGAATTCATGCAAAATCCAGCTTTTGAACTTAACGATACTAATCCTGAATACGTTGTGGTCGGAATGGATACAGATTTGACTTATCACAAAATTCAAGTGGCCGTGAGTGCAATAAGAAGAGGAGCTGACTTTATTGGTACTAATGCGGATTTAAATTTGCCTAGTGAAAAAGGTTTAATGCCTGGCAACGGTTCTCAGTGTGCAATGATTGCAGCTTCGAGTGGAAAAGAGCCGTTTTTTATTGGAAAGCCTTCTTCTGTGATTATTGATATGTTGTTAGCCAAGCTGCATTTTGCTAAAAAAGATGCGCTTTTGGTAGGTGACAATTACGACACTGATATCAAGGCAGGGTTTAACAGTCATGTTGACCAATTGCTGGTAACTACTGGTATTACACAAGTTGCGGATATTGAAGGTAAAAAGCAACCTACAATTTTGGTTGACAGCTTAGATCAGGTTAAATTATGAACAAAAAAAATAATATTCTAACTATTATTTATAATTTTATTTTTGCTGTTTCTACTAGTGTTGTAACGGCACTAGTTGCTAGTTGGCCCTTATTATTTGTCTTTGTTTTGGTGCAAAAAACAAATAAAACGGTGAATTTATCAGTTGGCCAAGTAATGAGCAACTATAATCAATTAATGTGGTATTTAATTTGGCCCTTTAAACGTAAATTGCGAATGAGTAATTTACATACTTCATCTATGGCCGCAGGTCATTTTGCAGATGTCAAAAAATTATTTGTTTTGGCAATTATTGCTTTTTTATGTTGTTTAATAATACTTTTTTGGTGCAAAAAGCGAAATAAAAAATTTTTGCGTTTAAATAAAGTATGGGCGTTGTTGTTCTTATTGTTACCAGTTGCCATTTTGCCGTTTGCTCTGACTAATTTTGATAATTTTTTTATTACTTTTCATCATTTGTTTTTTGCAGGCAGCAATACCTGGCTATTTGATCCAGTAACAGATCCAATTATTAATGTCCTCACTGAAGGTTTTTTTGCGTCTTGTTTTGCAATTGCTGGTATTGTTTATGAACTGTATTTCGCTGATAAATTATTGCAAAAATAAAAAGGAGTTCTTAATGGAACTCCTTTTTGTTTTTAATTCGTTTTTTTAATGCAACTATTAAAATCGGCAAAACAGAAATTAGGATAATTGCGATTAGCAACATTGAGAAATGCTCTTTCACAAATGGTATGTTACCAAAGAATGCACCCAATATCGTAAATAGGCCACTCCAGATTATTCCACCAATTACGTTATAAAGAGCAAATTTGCCATAGTGCATATTGCTGCCACCGGAGATAAAAGGAACAAATGTCCTAATAAAGGGAATGAATCTGCCGATAACAATGGTAATTGGTCCGTGCCTGTTAAAAAAGTTTTCAGCGGCCAGGCGATTTTTTTGGTTAATTAGCCTGTTAAACCAAGTATGTTTTGTACCTTGCTTTACAGACCAGGCCCCTATTTCATAATTGCAAGCATCGCCTAAGATAGCCGCCAGCAATACTGAAAAATAAATCCACCAAATGTTCAAATTATATTCTGGGTTAACTGCTAAAGAACTCGCAGCAAAAATTAGTGAATCACCGGGTAAAAAAGGGAAAATAACTAATCCAGTTTCAATAAAAATAATGGCAAAGATAATCAAGTATGTCCAATTGCCAAACTGATTAACTATTTCAATCAGATGATGGTCGATATGCAGAATAAAATTGATTATTGTCATAAACATCTCCTAAATACTGGTTGAATGAATTGTTAAGGTTTTTTCGGGAAAAAGCGCACGCATAATTGTAGTGATTGCAATTTGTGCTTCTCCAAATCCAAGTCCAATAAGAGGCACACGTCCGGGATACGTTGATACATCACCAATTGCATAGATGCCTGGTATATTTGTTTCCATAGAGCGTGATACTTCAATTTGGTTATTATTTAAGTTGACACCCCACTTTTTTACAAATTGGTTATTAGCACGGAAGCCATAGCCGACGATTATTTGATCAAATCGTTCATGAATAATGTTGCTGGTTCCCATCTCTTTTAAACCAATATTAAGTAGATTATCTCTGATTTGAATTGATTTAGGAAGATAGGGCGTTTGTACTTCAACATTTTTTAAACTTTTGAGTTTTTGAACACTGGATTCTAAGCCACGAAATTCATTTCTTCTATGAATTAAATTGATTTTCGTTCCTGGCTGATCTGCTAGTTCAGCTGCCCAATCAAGAGCAGAATCACCTCCACCAAAGACTCCTATTTTTTGATTTTTAAATTTTTGAGGATCTCTAACATAGTAGTGAACTCTTTTTTCGATTTCATCGTCCATTTTTAACGGAAATTTTTTAGGAGTAAATGATCCAGTTCCGGTGGCAATAATTACGCTTTTTACAGAAAAATTATTATCAATAATAAATTTTCTGTCTATTTTTTTAAGATCTACCACAGGATGATTTAAGATAAAAGTTGCATTTTGTTTGTCTTCAGTTTGTAATTTTTCGATTAATTCGCAAGCAGAAATAGAGCTAAAAGCTGGTATGTCCAAAATCTTTTTAAATGGATAAAGTAGTTTTGGCTGTCCCCCAACTTCTGCAAGTGAGTCAAAAACTACAGTTTTCAGACCATGAAGATGAGCAAAATTAGCACAGAATAATCCCACTGGACCTGCCCCAATAATTGCTAAATCAAAATTTTTTATTTTAAAAACTCCCCTCTAAACCTTGATATAACAACTTTATCATAAAAAAAGAAGTAAGTCTCTTCAATAAATTGTAAAAAAGACTTGCAAAAGGCAAAAATAATTGCTAGTATTAATAACTGTCGTCGGGCAATGAGCCGCAAGGCAAGAGGCCTAAGAGGCAGCACAAAAAATCGAGCAAAAGCAGTTGACAAAAGCGAGCTGCTTTAGTAAGATAATAAACGCTGTCGGGGAAGACGGCAAAAAGCTCCCAGAAAAAAGTGCTTGACAAAAGCGGCTGAATCTGGGAGAATAAAAAAGCTGTTTTAAAGAAGGCAGCAGGTAGTACCTTGAAAACTGAACAATGTTTTCGCAAAAATGTGCGGGTTTAACAGAACCCAAAACAAAAGAGCGAAGTCAATTTCGCAAGCAAATAAATCCGAGATGCGAATCTTGGAACGAATGAGCAAACATTCAAACAAACATTAAAAAATGAGAGTTTGATCCTGGCTCAGGACGAACGCTGGCGGCGTGCCTAATACATGCAAGTCGAGCGAGCAATCTTAACGGAATACTTCGGTAGGAAGTCAAGAGCGCGAGCGGCGGATGGGTGAGTAACACGTGGGCAACCTGCCCTATAGCTTGGGATACCACTTGGAAACAGGTGCTAATACCAAATAAGCAGCAAGAGCGCATGCTCAAGCTGGGAAAGGCGGCTTTAAAGCTGTCACTACAGGATGGGCCCGCGGTGCATTAGCTAGTTGGCAAGGTAACGGCCTACCAAGGCGATGATGCATAGCCGAGTTGAGAGACTGACCGGCCACATTGGGACTGAGACACGGCCCAAACTCCTACGGGAGGCAGCAGTAGGGAATCTTCCACAATGGACGCAAGTCTGATGGAGCAACGCCGCGTGAGTGAAGAAGGTTTTCGGATCGTAAAGCTCTGTTGTTGGTGAAGAAGGACAGGGAAAGCAACTGGTCTCTGTTTGACGGTAATCAACCAGAAAGTCACGGCTAACTACGTGCCAGCAGCCGCGGTAATACGTAGGTGGCAAGCGTTGTCCGGATTTATTGGGCGTAAAGCGAACGCAGGCGGGAGAATAAGTCAGCTGTGAAAGCCCTCAGCTTAACTGGGGAACTGCAGCTGAAACTATTTTTCTTGAGTGCAGAAGAGGAGAGTGGAACTCCATGTGTAGCGGTGGAATGCGTAGATATATGGAAGAACACCAGTGGCGAAGGCGGCTCTCTGGTCTGTAACTGACGCTGAGGTTCGAAAGCATGGGTAGCGAACAGGATTAGATACCCTGGTAGTCCATGCCGTAAACGATGAGTGCTAAGTGTTGGGAGGTTTCCGCCTCTCAGTGCTGCAGCTAACGCATTAAGCACTCCGCCTGGGGAGTACGACCGCAAGGTTAAAACTCAAAGGAATTGACGGGGGCCCGCACAAGCGGTGGAGCATGTGGTTTAATTCGAAGCAACGCGAAGAACCTTACCAGGTCTTGACATCTAGTGCCAGTCCTAGAGATAGGATGTTTCCTTCGGGAACGCTAAGACAGGTGGTGCATGGCTGTCGTCAGCTCGTGTCGTGAGATGTTGGGTTAAGTCCCGCAACGAGCGCAACCCTTATTATTAGTTGCCAGCATTAAGTTGGGCACTCTAATGAGACTGCCGGTGACAAACCGGAGGAAGGTGGGGACGACGTCAAGTCATCATGCCCCTTATGACCTGGGCTACACACGTGCTACAATGGTTAGTACAACGAGCAGCGAACCTGCAAAGGCAAGCGAATCTCTGAAAGCTAATCTCAGTTCGGATTGCACTCTGCAACTCGAGTGCATGAAGCTGGAATCGCTAGTAATCGCGGATCAGCACGCCGCGGTGAATACGTTCCCGGGCCTTGTACACACCGCCCGTCACACCATGAGAGTCTGTAATGCCCAAAGCCGGTAGGATAACCTGCAAAGGAGTCAGCCGTCTAAGGCAGGACAGATGATTAGGGTGAAGTCGTAACAAGGTAGCCGTAGGAGAACCTGCGGCTGGATCACCTCCTTTCTAAGGAAAGAGCAAGCCGAGACGGAGAGCAGGAATGCTAAGAGAAGTCCGGCGAGCGCACGGAAGCACATGAGTAGGGAAGACATTGTTTAGTTTTGAGGGTAATACCTCAAACGAGTTAGTACATTGAAAACTGAATATAATCCAAGAAAAAACCGAGAAACAATCAAAAGAGAAGAGATTGCCAAAGAGCGACCGAGAGAGTATCTTGAGTAAGGTCAAGTAAAGAAGGGCGCACGGTGAATGCCTAGGCACAATGAGGCGAAGAAGGACGTGACGAACCACGAAAGGCTTCGGGGAGCGGTAAGTACGCAGCGATCCGGAGACATCCGAATGGGGGAACCCAATGCATGCAGATGCATTACCAGGCGGTGAACAAATAGCCGTATGGGGCAAGACGCAGCGAACTGAAACATCTAAGTAGCTGCAGGAAGAGAAAGAAAAATCGATTTCCTTAGTAGCGGCGAGCGAAGAGGAAAGAGCCCAAACCAGATGATTTATCATTTGGGGTTGTAGGACTGCAATAAGGCAGCGCAAAGGATAGCAGAATTATCTGGGAAGGTAAGCCAGAGAGGGTGAGAGCCCCGTAAGCGAAATCCGGAGCGCGCCGAGCAGGATCCTGAGTAGGTCGGGACACGAGGAATCCCGATTGAAGCAGCGAGGACCATCTCGCAAGGCTAAATACTACATTGTGACCGATAGTGAACCAGTACCGTGAGGGAAAGGTGAAAAGAACCCCGGGAGGGGAGTGAAAGAGAACCTGAAACCGTGTGCCTACAAATAGTCAAAGCCCATTAAAGGGTGATGGCGTGCCTTTTGTAGAATGAACCGGCGAGTTACGTTAGCTAGCGAGGTTAAGTCAGAAAAGACGGAGCCGGAGCGAAAGCGAGTCTGAAGAGGGCGCAGCAGTTAGCTGACGTAGACCCGAAACCAAGTGACCTACCCATGACCAGGTTGAAGGTGCGGTAAAGCGCACTGGAGGACCGAACCCACGTAAGTTAAAAATTGCGGGGATGAGTTGCGGGTAGCGGTGAAATTCCAAACGAACTTGGAGATAGCTGGTTCTCTCCGAAATAGCTTTAGGGCTAGCCTGGTGCCAGGACGATCATGGAGGTAGAGCACTGTTTGGACGAAGGGCCCGTCAGGGGTTACTGAATTCAGATAAACTGCGAATTCCAGAGATCGGGGCACTGGAGTCAGACTGCGAGTGATAAGATCCGTAGTCGAAAGGGAAACAGCCCAGATCACCAGTTAAGGTCCCCAAATCTATGCTAAGTGGAAAAGGATGTGGAGTTGCGTAGACAACTAGGATGTTGGCTCAGAAGCAGCCATCATTAAAAGAGTGCGTAATAGCTCACTAGTCGAGTGACGCTGCGCCGAAAATTTACCGGGGCTAAGCATAGTACCGAAACTGTGGATGTGCAGGAATGCACGTGGTAGGAGAGCGTTCTAAATGCGGCGAAGCTTAACTGAGAAGATAAGTGGAGCGTTTAGAAGTGAGAATGCCGGTATGAGTAGCGCAAGACAGGTGAGAATCCTGTCCGCCGAAAGACTAAGGTTTCCTGGGGCAGGCTCGTCCGCCCAGGGTAAGTCGGGACCTAAGGCAAGGCCGAAAGGCGTAGTCGATGGACAACAGGTAGAAATTCCTGTACTGCGCAGCTTCGTTAACAGCGAAGGAGGGACGCAGGAGGCAAAGAACGCATGGCGCTGGAAGCCATGTTCAAGCGTTAAGTGTGGTAATGAGTCAAATGCTTGTTGCCGAAAAGCACAAGGCGTGATGAGGAGCGAAATCAAAGTAGCGAAGGTTCAAGCGTCACACTGCCAAGAAAAGCTTCTAGCGAGAAGCTGCGTACCCGTACCGCAAACCGACACAGGTAGTCGAGTGGAGAACACTCAGGTGAGCGAGAGAACTCTCGTTAAGGAACTCGGCAAAATCGCCCCGTAACTTCGGGAGAAGGGGTGCTGGTGCAACAGCCAGCCGCAGTGAATAGGCCCAAACAACTGTTTATCAAAAACACAGGTCTCTGCCAAGTCGTAAGACGACGTATAGGGGCTGACACCTGCCCGGTGCTGGAAGGTTAAGGAGAGCTGTTAGCGCAAGCGAAGCAGCGAACTGAAGCCCCAGTAAACGGCGGCCGTAACTATAACGGTCCTAAGGTAGCGAAATTCCTTGTCGGGTAAGTTCCGACCTGCACGAAAGGTGTAATGATTTGGGCACTGTCTCAACGAGAGACTCGGTGAAATTATAATACCCGTGAAGATGCGGGTTACCCGCGACAGGACGGAAAGACCCCATGGAGCTTTACTGCAATTTGATATTGGGCAGCTGTTAAACATGTACAGGATAGGTAGGAGCCGGAGAAGATAGCACGCCAGTGTTATCGGAGGCAATGTTGGGATACTACCCTTGTTTGATGGCTGCTCTAACCAGGGCCTCTAAGCGAGGCATGGGACAGTGTCAGACGGGCAGTTTGACTGGGGCGGTCGCCTCCTAAAGCGTAACGGAGGCGCCCAAAGGTTCCCTCAGAATGGTTGGAAATCATTCACAGAGTGCAAAGGTATAAGGGAGCTTGACTGCGAGAGCGACAACTCGAGCAGGGACGAAAGTCGGGCTTAGTGATCTGGTGGCACCGCATGGAAGGGCCATCACTCAACGGATAAAAGCTACCCTGGGGATAACAGGCTTATCTCCCCCAAGAGTTCACATCGACGGGGAGGTTTGGCACCTCGATGTCGGCTCGTCGCATCCTGGGGCTGAAGTCGGTCCCAAGGGTTGGGCTGTTCGCCCATTAAAGCGGCACGCGAGCTGGGTTCAGAACGTCGTGAGACAGTTCGGTCCCTATCCGTCGTGGGCGTAGGAAATTTGCGAGGAGCTGTCCTTAGTACGAGAGGACCGGGATGGACATACCGCTGGTGTACCAGTTGTCTTGCCAAAGGCATCGCTGGGTAGCTAAGTATGGCCGGGATAAGCGCTGAAAGCATCTAAGTGCGAAGCCCCCCTCAAGATGAGATTTCCCATACGCAAGTAGTAAGACACCTCAAAGACTAAGAGGTAGATAGGCTGGGAGTGGAAGAGCCGCGAGGCTTGGAGCGGACCAGTACTAATCAGTCGAGGACTTGACCAGAGCTTGAAGGCAATCAAGGTTTTTGAAAAGAGGATTATATTTAGTTTTGAGCGTAGAAGCTCAAAGAGAGAGAAAAAGTACGGTGGCAAGAGCAAGAAGGAAACACCTGTAACCATGCCGAACACAGCAGTTAAGCTTCTTCACGCCGAGAGTAGTTGGTGGGAGACTGCCTGCGAGGGTAGGACGCTGCCGTGCTTATGGAGGATTAGCTCAGCTGGGAGAGCATCTGCCTTACAAGCAGGAGGTCACAGGTTCGAGCCCTGTATCCTCCATCTCGAGTCGTTAGCTCAGTTGGTAGAGCATCTGACTTTTAATCAGAGGGTCGACGGTTCAAGCCCGTCACGACTCATGGCCCCATTTTGCGGGTGTGGCGGAATTGGCAGACGCGCTAGATTTAGGTTCTAGTGTTTTCGGACGTGTGGGTTCAAGTCCCACCACCCGTATTCGCCAGTAATATATACCATATTTACATTTTGCCGATTTAGCTCAGTTGGTAGAGCATCTGTCTTGTAAACAGGGGGTCGTACGTTCAAATCGTATAATCGGCATCACATATCGTGCGGAAGTAGTTCAGTGGTAGAACATCACCTTGCCATGGTGGGGGTCGCGGGTTCGAATCCCGTCTTCCGCTTTCATTACTTGCCGGGGTGGCGGAATTGGCAGACGCACGGGACTTAAAATCCCGCGGTTGGTTTCAACCGTACCGGTTCGACTCCGGTCCTCGGCATTTAGTGATGCGCCCTTAGCGCAACTGGATAGAGTGTCTGACTACGAATCAGAAGGTTGAAGGTTCAAATCCTTCAGGGCGCATAATTACGGGAAGTGGCTCAGTTTGGTAGAGCACCTGGTTTGGGACCAGGGGGTCGCAGGTTCGAATCCTGTCTTCCCGATTGTAATCTTTATAAAATGATTGCATTGTTGGCGGTGTAGCTCAGCTGGCTAGAGCGTCCGGTTCATACCCGGGAGGTCGAGGGTTCGATCCCCCCCGCCGCTATTTCCCAGAGCTTGGACCTTTAGCTCAGTTGGTTAGAGCAGACGGCTCATAACCGTCCTGTCGTAGGTTCGAGTCCTACAAGGTCCATAAAGTATGGAGTTTGTTTGTACTTTTATATTTTAAAATCGCGGGATGGAGCAGTCTGGTAGCTCGTCGGGCTCATAACCCGAAGGCCGGTGGTTCAAATCCACCTCCCGCAATATGGTCCATTGGAGCAGTGGTTTATCTCGTCTCCCTGTCACGGAGAAGATCATCAGTTCAAATCTGATATGGACCGTAGGATGGCTCGGTAGCTCAGTCGGTAGAGCAAAGGATTGAAGCTCCTTGTGTCGGCGGTTCGATTCCGTCCCGCGCCATTTATATTAGTGCGGGTATGGTTTAGTGGTAAAACGAAAGCCTTCCAAGCTTTAGTCGCGAGTCCGATTCTCGTTACCCGCTTTTTGGGGCCTATAGCTCAGCTGGTTAGAGCGCACGCCTGATAAGCGTGAGGTCGATGGTTCAAGTCCATTTAGGCCCATTGTGGAGACTTACTCAAGTGGCTGAAGAGGCGCCCTTGCTAAGGGTGTAGATCGGGTTATTCTGGTGCGAGAGTTCGAATCTCTCAGTCTCCGCTGATATAATTAAGAAGACCGTAGATTTTGTTCTAACGGTCTTTTTAATTACTAGATATGGGCTTTAATCAGTTGTTAAATCTTTAAAGGAGTTGTAATTCAGCCTTTTTTGACAATATGTTATAACAATATTGGTATTGCCATAAGTAAAAATTTTAATTGGCGATCCTACGAAAAAAAGTTTAACTTTTTACACAAAACTCTTGCATGATGAATCATAATCCTGTATTATTAATAACGTTGTGATTCAGCAACTTAAAAGGATTTATCGAATCAACTAAATAAAAAATGGTTGACTTTTGGCAATAAGTTCGGTATTATAATTAAGCGTCTTATGGCGTAAGAACGATAAATATGACCCGTTGGTCAAGTGGTTAAGACATCGCCCTTTCACGGCGGTAACATGGGTTCAAATCCCGTACGGGTCATTACCATTCTTGGTATATTTACATTTGGAGGATTACCCAAGTGGCTTAAGGGGACGGTTTTGAAAACCGTTAGACGGTCTTGCCGTGCGTGGGTTCAAATCCCACATCCTCCTTTAATAAAATCGCGGGATGGAGCAGTCTGGTAGCTCGTCGGGCTCATAACCCGAAGGCCGGTGGTTCAAATCCACCTCCCGCAATATGGTCCATTGGAGCAGTGGTTTATCTCGTCTCCCTGTCACGGAGAAGATCATCAGTTCAAATCTGATATGGACCGTAGGATGGCTCGGTAGCTCAGTCGGTAGAGCAAAGGATTGAAGCTCCTTGTGTCGGCGGTTCGATTCCGTCCCGCGCCATCAGCCTGGAGGAGTAGCGAAGTGGCTAAACGCGGCGGTCTGTAAAACCGCTCTCTCTGAGTTCGGCGGTTCGAATCCACCCTCCTCCATAATAGGGATATCGTATAAAGGTAGTACATCGGTCTCCAAAACCGCTAGTGTGGGTTCAATTCCTACTATCCCTGTTTACATTCATGGCGGAATTGGTGAAGGGGTTAACACACCGGTTTGTGGATCCGGCATACATGGGTTCGAATCCCATATTCCGCCCTAGCATTGGGATATAGCCAAGCGGTAAGGCACTAGACTTTGACTCTATTATGCGCTGGTTCGAATCCAGCTATCCCAATCTATTTATTAATAAAATTCGATGGCGGTGTAGCCAAGTGGTAAGGCAGAGGTCTGCAAAACCTTAATCGTCGGTTCAAATCCGATCCCCGCCTTTATCGGTTCACTCATTGAACTGTTAATTAAAACATATTATTATGGCGGTGTGGCGGAATTGGCAGACGCGCCAGACTCAAAATCTGGTGTCCGTTTAGGACGTATCGGTTCGACCCCGATCACCGCTATTTACTGAGCAGCTCTTGCACGAGAGCTGCTTTTGTATTGTTAATTTTTTCTATAAAAATTGCACAAGTTATGTGTAATCTTTATAATACCTTTTATGGAGGTATTTAAGATGAATATAGGTATCTTTACCGATTCATATTTTCCACAATTAAGTGGTGTTGCAACATCAATTAAAACCTTAAAGGATGCTCTTGAGGAGCAGGGTCATAATGTTTTTATTTTTACTACTACCGATCCTCATATAAAAAAAGGGACAGTTGAGGCTAACATATTCCGTTTCAGCAGCGTTCCCTTTATTTCGTTTACTGATAGACGTGTTGCGTTTAGAGGTTTTTTTGAAGCTACAAAAGTTGCTCGTGAAGTTAAATTGGATATTGTTCATACCCAAACCGAATTTGCTTTGGGTATGATAGGGAAGTACGTTGCCCACCAATTGAAAATTCCGGCAATTCATACTTACCATACTATGTATGAAGATTACCTACACTACGTTTTAAATGGACATTTGCTTAGACCATATCATGTTAAGCAATTTACTAATGCCTACTTAAAAAATATGGATGGCGTTATAGCTCCCAGTAAGCGTGTAGAAGCACTTTTAAAGCGTTATAGAGTAAACATACCTATGAGAGTTATTCCAACTGGAGTGGACATAAATAGCTTAAATAAGCTTGAGACAGTTGACGTTCGCAAAGAGTTAGATATACCAGACGATGTACCAGTATTGTTAACTTTGAGCAGAGTTGCGGAAGAAAAGAAAATTGACCGCATTCTGAATGCAATGCCAGAAATTATTGATGAGTTTCCAAAAACACGTCTAGTAATTGCTGGCGATGGACCAGATATGGAAGTTTTGCAAGAACAGGTTGAAAGATTAACATTGGAAGATAGTGTAATATTTACTGGGGATATACCTCATGATGATGTTGGTTCATACTATAAAATGGCTGATTTGTTTGTTTCGGCCAGTGATACGGAAACTCAAGGTCTGACATATATTGAAGCCCTGGCTTCAGGCACAAGATGCGTCGTTTATGATACAGACTATACTGAGCATGTTTTTGATGATGAAGAATTTGGCAAAGTCTTTAATGGTCCTGGCGAAATGTTAAATGAAATATTATTCTACTTAAGAAAAGGGAGAAAACAAATCCCACATGATAAATTAGCTGCAAAAATGGATCAAATCTCTGCTCAAAAATTTGCCAGTTCAGTTTATCAATTTTATCAAGACACAATTTCAAATTATCAAAAGGATCTCAAAGAGGAGACAAATGATTAGAATTAATATGTTTTCACAAGCTGCCTCAGTAAAAGGACAGGGAGTCGGTTCTGCTTATACGGAGCTGATAAGATTACTTAGAACACACTTGGTCGATAAGTTTTATGTCACTGACAACAAGTATGGCAAAAGTGATCTGACACATTATCATACGGTAAATCCAACTTATTTTGCTAACAGCTTTTCACCAGCACGTGGACGCAAAATTGGTTATGTTCACTTTTTGCCGGAAACGCTTGAAGGATCAGTTAAATTGCCATCATTTGCAAAAAATATTTTTTATAAGTATGTAATTGATTTTTATAAACGGATGGATGAGATCGTAGTTGTTAATCCGATTTTTATTGATAAGTTAGTTAAATATGGTATTAAGCGTGAAAATGTGAAGTATATTCCCAACTTTGTATCGAAGAATGAGTTTTATTCAGAAAGTCAGGAAAAAAAGAATTCATTTAGGCATCAATTAGGTATACCACTTAATAAATTTGTGGTTTTCGGTGATGGTCAAGTACAAGCTCGTAAAGGTGTTGATGACTTTGCCAAATTGGCCGAAGCAAATCCTGAGATGCAATTTATTTGGGCTGGAGGCTTTTCTTTTGGCAAAATAACTGATGGTTATGATCATTTTAAAAAATTGGTCGAAAATCCGCCACATAATCTTAAATTTACGGGAATCATTGATCGACAGAAATTAGTTGACTACCTCAATATTGCAGATCTTTTTGTTTTGCCGTCTTATGATGAGCTGTTTCCTATGTCTGTTTTAGAGGCCTTTAGCTGTGGTACGCCAGTTTTATTGCGCGATCTCGATTTATATCAGGCAATAATTAGTGGTTACTACCTGAAGGGCAGCAATTTTACTGAAATGAATCAGCAATTACAAGCAGCTGCTCACGATACTGCAATTTTAAATAAATATAGCAAGTTATCTGATGAAGCCAGTGAAAAATATTCTGAAGATAATTTAGCCCATATATGGGATGATTTTTATCACGAACAGTATGAAATTGGTCGTGAGCTGGGACAAATTCGCTAATGAATAAAAAACACTTGTGGGGTGTTGCCATAGTTCTAGTAATAAGTGGCATAGTCTTATATGTTGACTTAAGATCAACTCCAATTGCGCAATTGGAGCAAGCAGCTCGCAATATTAATTTGATTGGATTAGTTGCTGTTTTTAGTTTGATGCTTCTTTCTTATGTTTTTGAAGCTAGCATTTTGGCAGTTCTTACCAAACGCAAAAATGAACCTAAACGTTCAAAATGGTCTTTTTTTAGAATTCCTTTGATTCAAGCGCTTTTCAATGCCATCACTCCTATGTCAACTGGTGGACAGCCTTCGCAATTGGCTGCTATGGTTCAAATGGGAATAGAAGGCGGTCGGGCAACATCCTTACTACTAATGAAGTTTATTATTTATCAAATTGTAGTTTTTTTAGCTTACGTCACTACAATTATTACTGGCTTTCATATGGTTGCAACCAAGTTTGCGGGTTTAGCTGTTTTCATTGCAATCGGCTTTTTAATTCATGTTAGTTCTATTGCTTTTTTGCTGGCAATTTTGTTTGCCTATAATTGGACTAAAAATGCTGCCAATTGGATAATGAACTTACTGGCGAAATTTATTAATCAAGAGCGGGTCGCTATATGGCGCAAAAACACGCTTGACAAAATTGAAACATTTTATGAAGAAAGCCAAAAGCTAAAAAGAGAAAAAAAGAAATTGCTAGTGTGTGTAGTACTCACTGTATTACAACTGTTATGTTTTTATTCAATTCCCTATATGACGCTGGTAGCATTAAATGTTTCTGCTGATTGGACAAGCGTAACTCAAATGAACATTATGATTATCATGTTCATGGCAATCATACCTATTCCGGGAGCATCAGGTGGGGCAGAATATAGTTTTCAAACTTTATTTTCCACCTTTATTTCATCTAATGGCACCTTAATCGTAGGGATGTTCTTGTGGCGTTTTGTCACGTATTTTTTCGGCATGATTTTAGGAATCTTTGGTTGGATTTTTAAACCGCAAAAATTGCTAAGCCCACAAAATGATTAATTTTTATTAAAATACCTGCGCATAATTGCACTTAAGGGTAAGATATAGGCTTAGTGAGAGGAGAATAGGATGACACGTATTAAGTCTTTTCTACAATGGCTAACCCAAACCAAACTAGGCTTTTTTACTATTGTTTTAGTGACTTTCTGGTTGAAAACATACGTAATTTATCTAACAAAATTTAATCTAGGTGCTGAAGGTGCAATGCAGAATTTTCTGTTATTTTTAAATCCTTTGCCTTCAGGACTACTTTTGCTGGGAATTGGTCTTTTCTTTAAGGGCAGAAAGTCCTATTGGATTGTGATTGCAATTGATTTTGTGCTCAGTTTGTGGTTATTTGCCAATATCCTTTATTATCGCGAGTTTTCAAATTTTTTATCTTTGTCTATAATTAAAACTTCCGGCTCAACTGCTGATAATTTAGGCAAAAGTATTGTAGGAATAACTCGAGTTACGGATTTTTTAGCCTTTATTGACATTGTTCTTGTCATTCTTTTAATGGTTGCCAAAGTCGTTAAATATGATTTACGTCCATTAAAGTTAAGATTTAATCTTTTGCTTGAAGGTATTGCAGTTCTTCTCATTGGCGTTAATTTGTTGATGGCTCAAAAAGACCGCTCAGGTCTGTTAACTAGAACTTTTGACAACAGTTATATTGTAAAATATTTGGGTATGAATGAATATGCGGTATATGATGCTTTTAAAACAGCTCAAACAAGCGAACAAATGGCAAAGGCTAACGTATCTGACTTGCAATCTGTTAAAAAGTACTTAAAGGTTAACTACGTTAAACCGAATAGCACATATACAGGTGTTGCAAAAGGCAAAAATGTGTTGGTTATACATCTTGAGAGCTTTCAGCAGTTTCTAATAGGGTATAAATGGCACGGCAAGGAAGTCACTCCTAATCTAAATAAGCTTTATCATTCTAAAAATACTCTTAGTTTTGCCAATTTTTATAATCAAGTAGGTCAAGGCAAAACTTCGGATGCTGAAATGATGCTGGAAAATTCTCTTTTTGGTTTACAATCAGGTTCAGCCATGTCTAGTTATGGCACTTCAAATACGTTTGAAAGCGCTCCTGCAATATTAAAACAGCAGGGTGGATATACTACTGCCGTTATGCATGGTGGAGCCGGGTCTTTTTGGAATCGTAATAATGCCTACAAGCAATTTGGCTATGAGTACTTTATGCCGCTTTCTTATTATCAAAATAAACCTAAGTATTACATAGGTTATGGCTTAAAAGACAAAATTTTCTTCTCGCAATCAATTAAGTATATTGAACGCTTGCCGCAACCTTTTTATCTTAAATTAATTACTGTAACTAATCATTATCCCTATGATTTGGATAAGAAAAATCAATCAATTGACAAAACTGACACTGGTGATGAAACGGTCGATGGCTATGTCCAAACGGCTCATTATTTAGATCAAGCCGTAGGGCAATTAATGCGGTGGATGAAAAAAACTGGTTTAGATAAAAATACATTACTCGTTTTTTATGGTGATCATTATGGTATTTCTGGCAACCACCATAAGGCAAGTGCAGAGCTTCTGGATCAGGATGAATTTACTAATTTTGATAACCTGAAATTTCAACGTGTTCCCTTAATGTTTCATATGAAGGGGTTAAAAGGCGGCATAAAAAAAACTTATGGTGGAGAAATTGACGTGTTGCCAACATTGTTAAATTTGCTTGGAATTAGGAACAGGGGCACTATACAATTTGGTCATGATTTATTAAGTAAAAAAGCACCACAAATTGTTGCACAGCGTAATGGTGACTTTATAACACCGCTATATGCAAAAGTAGGCAGTACATATTATGATACTAGAACTGGTGAGGAAATAATTCAGCCAGACAAAAAATTAAAGACTGAGTTAGTAGCAATTTCAAACAAGGTAACAACACAGCTTTCATTGTCTGATCGTGTTATAGCAGGTAACCTTTTACGTTTTTATCATCCAAAATGGTTTAAAAAGGTTAAACCGCAAGATTATGATTATAATGAACAAAAAGCATTAAAGAATTTGTATGCAAAGAATAAAACTTCTTTATGGTATAAAAATCACCAAAAAACAACGCAAAATAAATTTAAAACCGATGCACCTGAACTCGAAAAATAATACTCGAAATTAAATCTATTTTGTGCTAAAATTTACCAGTAACGTATCTGTATATTGGAGGCAGCGCATTGTACAATTTATTTATGACGCTACTAATTATTGTTTCAATCTTAATCGTTATTGCGACAATGATGCAGCCGCAAAAGCAGCAAGATGCATTGAATGCACTCTCTGGCGGTGCAGTTTTTAGTGGTCAAACGAAGAAACGTGGTTTTGAAGCATTTATGGAAAAAGTAACATCCGTTTTACTGGTGCTCTTTTTCGCTTTTGCTATTGTATTAGCTTATTTGTCTTCAAAATAACTAATGGTTCCTCCCGATCAAGTGATGGGAGGACTTTTTTTATCTTTTTACTAACGAAATGGAGTTAAGTGCATGGCACAAAACGAGAATATCTTAGCCAATGTTTTAGAGATTTTTCGTCACAATCCTAAAAAACAATATCAAGTTGAACAAATTGACCGTATGTTGCGCCGAGACAGACTTGGCAGTTTTTCAGATATGGTCAAAGCATTATCCTATTTGGAACAGGAAAAGAAAATAATTACCGATGGCAATGGCCGATATCAATTAGCTGAGGAAAATACCGAAGTGGAAGGCATTTTTAAGGCAAATAGCAAAGGCTTTGGTTTCGTCAAACTCGAGGACGAAGATTCTGATGATATTTTTATTGCTCGTGATTATACAGCATATGCCGTGGACGGTGATCGTGTTAAGGTCAAAATCACTGCTGGTGGTAATCCATGGAATGGTAAAGGGCCTGAAGGACAAATAGAAGAAATTCTCGAACGTGGCACGAAAACACTTGTCGGTGAATTTCATTCAATGACTGATGCTCAAATAAAAACCAGTCATTTTATTGGTTATGTTCTCAGCTCAAATAAAAAACTGGCAAACTATCGCGTTTATATTAGTCAGGACAGTTTGCGTCCACAAAAACAAGATATTGTCAAAGTATCGCTTGCTAACTATCCTGACAAAGATAATCCAGATTCGATGACTGGTGTTGTTACCAATATTATTGGTAACAAAAATTTACCAGGCGTCGATATTATGGCCATTGTTTCTGAGCATGATGTTCGTACAGAATGGTCTGAAGATGCTCTTGAGCAGTCTAATGCCATTCCTGATCACGTGACTGAGGCAGAAATGGCGGATAGAGAGGACATTAGGGACCAGCCCGCAGTTACCATTGATGGGGATGATTCTAAAGACTTCGATGATGCCGTGGTTTTATGGAAACTTCCTAACGGTAACTATCATTTAGGGGTTCATATTGCTGATGTAGCGCATTATGTGACGGAAAATTCTCCTTTGGACAAAGAAGCTTTTACCAGGGGTAATAGTACATATCTTGTTGACCGTGTTATTCCAATGTTGCCGTTTAGATTATCTAATGGCATCTGCTCTTTAAATGAGGGGCAAGATCGTCTTGTTTTGTCTTGCGAAATGGAAATTTCTCCAGAAGGAAAAAGAGTTAATTATCGTATTCATCCCTCTGTTATGCGATCACACGGCAGAATGACTTATAACAATGTCAACAAGGCCTTAGATCAAGATAATCATGAAGAACTAGAGGAAAAATACGTTAAACTGGCACCCATGTTGCAAGATATGGCCGAACTGCATAATGTGTTATACCAGCAAAGGCATCAGCGTGGTGCAATAGATTTTGAGGAACCTGAAGCAAAAATTATTGTTGATGATCAAGGTAAACCCACAGATATCGTGTTACACGATCGTGGTATAGCTGAAAAAATGATCGAATCATTCATGCTTATAGCAAATGAAACTGTTGCCGAAGACTTTTATCGCAAACACGTTCCATTTCTGTATCGTGTACATGAAACTCCAGATGGTGAGCGTATTAAAGGCTTCTTTGAATTTTGCAGTGCTTTTGGATTGCATATTACTGCTGATCCCAATCACGTTAAACCAATTGACTTGCAAAAAGTCGTGGCTAAAACAACTGATACACCTGAAGAAGCAGTAGTTCAAATGATGATGCTTCGTAGCTTAAAGCAGGCACATTATTCAGAAGAACCACTAGGGCATTTTGGTCTTGCTGCTAAATACTACACTCATTTTACTTCACCAATTAGACGGTATTCCGATTTAATGGTGCATAGAATGATTCATGCATATAGTGAAAATGGTATTAACCAAAAAGTACAGGATCATTTTGCCAGCTATCTACCTGAAGTTGCAGATCAAACTTCAACACAGGAACGTGTATCTGTTGATACTGAAAGAGAAGTAAACGACTTAAAGATGACAGAATATATGGCGGATAAAGTTGGAGAACACTTTGATGCTGTTGTTTCTTCTGTGACTAGTTTTGGCATGTTTATCCAGTTGCCCAATACAGTTGAAGGGTTAATTCATATTTCAAATTTGACGGATGATTTCTACAGTTATAATGAAAAAAGCATGACACTGACTGGACGCGGTACTCATAAACAATATCATGTTGGGATGCCCCTTAAAGTAACCCTTACGAATGCCAGCGTTGAACAACATCAGCTTGATTTTGAAATCTATGATCCTAATGCTCCTAAGAAGTCTCATAACAATCGCGGTGCTAAAAACGAAAGACATGGTAATCGGGGATTTCGCAACGATCACGCACATAAGGGTCACTATCGTAACAATTTTCAAAAAAATGGTAATCATCCACATTTAAGTAGATATAAACATTAGGTTAGAAAATTGAAAAAAGAAAAAAATGAAAATTTAATTGCTCAAAATAAAAAAGCACATCATGATTACTTTATTAAAGAAACATATGAAGCAGGTATTGCTTTAACAGGTACCGAGATTAAATCAGTGAGAGCACGACGTATTAATTTACGTGATGGTTATGTACAAATTATTAATGGTTCTGCTTTTTTAGAAAATGTCCACATCAGTGAATATAAGCAAGGCAACCGGTATAACCATGAACCACTTCGTTCAAGGAGGTTGCTTTTACATAAAAAGGAACTGGCACGGCTTGTTAAGGACCAGTCTGCACGCGGGATTGCAATTATACCTTTGAAAGTTTATCTTAAACATGGTTTTGCTAAAGTTCTTATTGGTGTAGGTCAAGGAAAGAAAAAATATGACAAGCGTGAGGCAATTAAGAAACGGGATCAAGAACGAGAAATACGCAGACAATATAAAATATAAATGGACGGTTTAATTTGTTTTATAGTTAAACTGTTTTTTAATTTTGTATTTGTTTAAAGCTTAACAAATTGCAAATAACTATTGTAAAAATCTCTGTATATAAATTACTAAACTTGATTTAACAGTAAAAGCAAAAAAAATAAGTTTGTGAATTATACACAAAGTTTTAAATAAATTAATCTTTTTTTATAAATTTTTTTGTTATCTTTGCCAAATACCTTTGCAATATTGCGTAGAATTTATTAATATTATTAATGTGTATATGACTGATTTTATTAGATAGTAATGCTTAAATTTGTAACTTTAATAGAAGTGTAAACAAGTGAGTATTGAAAGAATAGAATATTTTTGATTATTTCTGCCTGTATTTGAAATTCTAGAGAAATTTGTTTTTAAAAAGTAGAGTGTTTCATTATGCTCTCTTTATATGTAAGGATTTGAATCGGAATGGAATTTAATAAAGTTTATAACCATGAACGAGTAACTCGCAAGTTTACTAGTAGAAAAGTTAACGAAAAATTACTTGCTAAGATTATTCAAAGGGCACAGTTATCCCCATCATTACTTAACTCACAGCCTTGGAAGGTTTATATGTTAACTGGTGATGCGCTTGCTGGTCTAAAAAAAGAAGTGAAAACTCAAATAGATAATAATGTTGAGCCTCACGAAGATTTTGTCAAAATGTTGTCACTTAATTGGGATTCATATCCTAGTCAAAATATGGCTGCTGTTGGGGCTTCCCAACCGTATTTTTTTAAGAACAAAATGGAACTTTTCTCGGAATCAAACAATGAAATGTTCAACGCCCAGGATATCGCGTTCTTGACGATTCCCAGAACCTCTCCAGCTTGGTCAGTTTACGACTTAGGGATTTTTTCACAAAGTATTATGCTGCTTGCGCTCAATGAGGGATTATCAATTATGCCAGCGCACTCAATGGTATCTTATCCTGAGCTGGTACGTAAGTATTGTAAAATCCCAGAAGATGAACTTGTGGGTATGGCAATTGGGTTAGGATACCAGGATAATGCGGCAGAAGTTAATGATCCCAAATTTTATCCTGATCGTTTACCGTTTAAAAAAATTTATAAATTGGTTAAATAGACAAGTAATTTAATTAAATAAAAGCGCTATTAATGATAAAATGTTAAATGAGGAAATTTAATTTAAACGATAAACTAATAAAGGTGATATAAATTTTGAGTACGGCCCAAATAGTTACTAATTTAATAGCAACTTTAGTTATTTTTGTTTTTGCAGCTTTCTTTGTGGCAGCAGAATTTGCTTTGGTTCAAACTAGACCAAGCCAGCTTGAAGATATGCTGTCTAATAAAATTGGCAACCATCGCAAAGTTAAGCGCGCTCTGCATATGACTCATAATTTAAATGAGTACCTTTCCACGACACAGGTCGGGACTACCTTAGTTGGTGTAGTCTTGGGTTGGTTTTCAGCTGATACTTTAGCTGCAATATTTGAAAGAATGTTTAATTTAGTTGAGCTTAACCATTCTGTCATTCGCTCTATCAGTGCAATATTAGGCGTTATTCTTTTAACTTATTTAGAAGTTGTGGTTACAGAAATTGTGCCCAAAAATATTGCAATTGACATGCCCGTAAAGATTTTGCTAAAAATTGTAACACCTTTACAGTTATTTCATACTTTGGTTTACCCTTTTGTTTGGTTACTTAATGCTAGTTCAAATGGTTTACTGAAAATGTTAGGTTTTGAGCCAGCTGATGAGGAAAATCAGGTTTATTCTCAATCAGAAATCATTAAATTATCACGTAAAGCTGTTCATGGGGGTTCACTTGATAAAAACGATCTAACCTATATGAAACGTGCTTTTGAACTGAATGACAAAATAGCTAAAGACATTATGACTGATAGAACACGGCTAGTAGTTATTAATTCAACTGAAACAATTAAGCAAGCTCTTAAAATGTATTTAGATGAAGGTTCAAGCCGAATTCCAGTTGTGCGCGATAACAATAAAGATGATGTTGTTGGCTATATCTATGCTTTTGATGTTATTCAACAGAGTCAGATTGACGAAAATGTGCCAGTTACGCGTATTATTCGAACGATGATTACTGTACCTGAATCGATGCCAATTCAAGATATTCTCCAATTAATGATTAAAAAGCATACCCCAATTGTCCTTGTTGTGGATGAATATGGTGGTACCAGCGGAATAGTTACAGATAAGGATATTTACGAAGAATTATTTGGTACTGTCAAAGATGAAATTGATGATGTTTCTGATGATTATATAATTAGAGACGAGCAAGGTAATATTCATGTATCCGGCAAAACCACTTTATATGATTTTGCCCGTTACTTTAAAAAGGATTTAAAAAGCTTCCAAGACAGTGACATTATTACAATTGGTGGCTACATGATGGAACATTATCCAGATTTGAAAAAAGGTGAAAAAGTTGAGTTAGAAGGATTTGAATTCAAACTTGACGATATAGAGCAGGGATTTATGCGCTGGTTTATTGTTAAAGCTGTCGACCATGAAAAAGAATCACCTAAATCAGAGTAGACAGTTAAAAGGAGTTGTCAGTTAGACAACTCCTTTTTATTTATTATTAACTAATTTAATAATTTCAGGTTTTAATACACCAATATATTTTAAATTACGGTAAAAATTCATAAAATCAAGTCCGTAGCCAACTACAAACTCATTTCCGACTTTTGAACCATAATACTCAATATCAACATCTACTTTGCGATTTGCCTCTTTGTTAAGTAAAACGCAGCATTTAACGCTTTTAGCACCACGTTTTTTAAGCAATTCTTTCATAAAATCCAGAGTCAATCCAGTATCAACGATATCTTCAACAATTAACACATCACGATCTTTAACATCTGTGGCTAAATCAGAAACAAGCTTAACTTTGCCGGAAGACTCCATTTCGTTACCATAACTGGAAACGTCCAGGAAATCAATTTCTGCTTTAACATCCATTTCTCTTACTAAATCGGTTAAAAAGAAGATGGCACCTTTAAGAGCCCCCACAATTAAAGGCTTTTTACCAGCATAATCTGTAGTAAGCTGCTTTCCTAACTTGACACACATCTGATGAATGTCATCTTCACTAAACAATTTATGATCAATAATATTATTAATATTGTCGTTTTTTGGCATTTATCTACCCTTCATTTAAAACAATTAAAATTTCTAATATTTTCGATTATATCATTTTTTGGCTAGAAAAACAGATTATTTTGAAGCAATTTAAGTATTTAGGGACTAAATTACGTACAAAAAGCATATATATTAGTAAAAGCAGTAGGATTATTTATCATCTTATTTATTTTTTAAAGCCTGTAACTCAAGTTTTTGGTAGAATTAATAGATAAGATATTTTAAGTGGAAGGTAAAAAGATGGATAAACAACAAGAAATTAAAATGCTCAAAGCTTTTTCCGATGCTAATTCTACTTCAGGTTTTGAAGAAGAATTTGTTAAATTGTTTACTGAAACTGTGCATGACTTTGCTAATGTCAAAGTTGATGGCATGCTCAACGTTTATGCAGCTAAGAAAGAAAATGAAAAAGATCAACCGGTAATTCAATTAGATGCTCATTCCGACTCTGTTGGTTTTATTACGCAGGCTGTTCGGCCTAATGGAATGATTAAATTTGTACCATTGGGTGGCTGGGTCAAATACAATATTCCTGCTTTACGCGTCAAAATAAAAAATCGTGCAGGTGAGTATGTGCCTGGAGTAGTTGCAACCAAACCCCCGCACTTTATGACTGCAGCCGAAAAAAATAATGTACCGGACGTAGCCGATATGTCAATTGACGTTGGTTCCAGTTCTCGAGCTGAAACTATAAATGATTATCAAATTGATACTGGTTGTCCAATTTTTGTTGATGTCAAATGTGAATACAATGAAAAAAGCGGTCTATTCTTCGGTAAGGACTTTGATGACCGTTTTGGCGCAGCTGCTATGGCAGATGTTCTTGACAATTTAAAGGGCGAACAATGCGATTTTAACGTTGTTGCTGCACTTTCAAGCCAGGAAGAAGTGGGTTTGCGAGGTGCATATGTCACAGCTAGAGCTGTAAAGCCGGATTTAGCTATAGTCTTGGAATCTTGTCCAGCGGATGATACTTTTACCCCAGAGTGGTTATCGCAGACAGGGTTAAAACGAGGACCAATGCTGCGTGACATGGATACATCCTTTTTACCTAATCCTAAATTTCAGCAATATGCCTGTGGTTTAGCAGATAAAAATCATATTCCGTATACTCGGTCGGTTCGTACCGGTGGCGGACAGGATGGAGCTGCAATTTATTATGAAAACGGAGCACCAACTATTGTAATTGGCATTCCAGTACGCTATGAACATTCGCCATATTGTTTTAGTGCTTATTCCGATTTTAAAGCTTCCGTAGATCTGACGCTAGCTATTATTCGTGATCTTACAAAAGAGAAATTAGCAAGTTTTAGTCAGTTTTAAAAATACTTGTTCTTTTGAATAGAGCAGAAAAACTAGTTAAAATGTGATATACTAGTAAAAAATGAATATCAGTCACTAGGGGTGCCAAATAGCTGAGAAATACCCTCTGAACCTGAACGGGACAATACCTGCGTTAGGGAAGTGTTAAATTTAGTTACTAAAGATACTCCTAATGACATATAAAGTTAGGAGTATTTTTATGTTTACAAGGTCTTCAAAATGGAATGTGAAGTCAATTATTTTAATTGCACTGATTGGTATCATTATGGGTGTTATTTATACCTATGGTTTTAACTGGGCTTTTAATTTAGTTAAGATGCTTTTGGTACCCACAGGTTTTGCGCCAGTAACAGACACTGTGTTTTCTGGTTTATGGCTTATGGCGGGACCACTGGCAATGTATTTTGTTCCTACGCTTGGTTCTGGGACAATAGGTGAACTGCTGGCATCAATTGTTGAAATGGCTATTGGTGGGCAGTGGGGAGCCACTACTATTCTTTCAGGTGTCATTCAGGGTGCGACTAATGAAATTGGCTTTTTTCCTAAAAAAGAGCGTTACCAAAAGTTTACCTGGAAAAGCGTATTAACCGGTGCATTCTTTGCATCATTTGGCTGTTTTATTCCATCATATATTTTATATGGTTGGAGTAAATTCAGTATGCAGGTTCAAATAGTGATGTTCATTACTAACATCATTTCTTCGCTAGTTTTCGATGGCGTTTTAGTTAAACTGATCACAAATTTGTTCGATAATGCGTTAAAGCCAAAAGTTGATTAGTCATTTTCTAAATTAATAGTTTATTTTTAAAATATATGAATTAATAAGGAGGTCGAAAGGCCTCTATTTATTTTTATAAAAGAACCTACCAATCAATAAAGTTGTTGACTTTTTATTAAATTAAGCTAATATTAAATCTGTAGGCGTTTACGTTAATTTTTGATAATAAAAAAAGAAAAAAATCTTATGTTAGTTCTTGACTAAATTATTTTATGTGCTGCAATGGCACATTTTTGTAAATAATAAACAAAACAAAATTTGCAGAATTTTAGTGATAACTATATAGGAAAAAATGGTTATAAAGAATACTTTTTGTCGAGTATATATTTATAATTGATTTTTTATTCAAAAATTAAAAGATTAATCTAAATATTTCGCGAAAAAATGAAAAGGAGATAGAAAATGGCAATAAAAATGATACGTATTGATGACAGGTTAATTCATGGTCAAATTGTTGCTGCTTGGGCAAAAACATTACAAATAAAGCGTATCTGGGTGGTTGATAACGGCGTAGCACAAGATGATTTTATAAAAAACGTGATGAAAATGGTTTCACCAGCTGGTACCGATTTAAAAATAACTGGTGAAGATCAAATCGAAAATCTTGTTTCAGAGTTTGATAATGATGAAGTAAATACATTAGTTTTAATGAAACTTCCCAAAGTTGCGAAAAAAATTTTTGATTCAGGTGTAGCTTTGCGTGAATTAAATGTTGGCGGTATGGGTGCCGGCCCAGGACGGCAAAAATTATTTAAGAATATCTCTGCCAGCGAAGAGGAAAAAGTGGAGTTAGAGAACATGCGTGATTCTGGTGTCAAAGTGTACTTTCAGGTTACACCTAGTGAAAAGCAGGTTCTTTTATAAAAGAGATTTAATTATGGAGGAGAAGATATGCTTATAAAGGCTTTGTTAGTTGGCCTTTGGGCTTGGTTTAATGGTGGTCAATGGGTAGAGTACCTTGGCTGGTTTGTAAATGGTGCACCTATTTTAAGTGGCACGATCACTGGTTTACTTTTGGGAGACATAAAGTCTGGAATTATAGTTGGTGCAACTATTCAATTGTTATACATGGGACAAGTCACTGTTGGTGGGATTAGTTCCTATGATAAATGTTATGCCGGAATTATTGGAACAGCTGTCACTATTGTGTCTCATCAATCACCAAAAGTAGGTTTAACGATTGCAGTTTCTTTAGGAACTCTTGGCTTAATTGCAAGTAATGCAAAAATGACTTTTGATGCAATTTTTGTACATATGGCTGATAAATATGCAGAAAAAGGTGAAACCAAACTAATTTGGATTTATAACTGGTTGCTTCCGGTTCTAACTTCTATTATTTGGTATGGCATTCCTGCTTTCCTTTCAGTTTATTTTGGCGCAACTTATTTTGAAGGAATAATGAATTCTTTGCCGAAATTTATTTTGAATGCTTTGAATGCAGTCGGTACTGTTTTACCTGCACTAGGAATAGCAATGCTGCTGAAACAAGTATATAATGGCAAATTCGTTGGTTTTGCAATTATTGGTTATGTTTGTGTGGCATACTTAAAATTCAATATAATTGCAGTTACTTTAGTTGGAGGAGCTTGTGCACTATTATTCTGGGCACTAGGATTAAATAAATTAGTTGAGGGAGACGCTGACGATGAGTGATTCGACAAAAGGTGAAGTAGTGAAGAAAAAGAAATTAACTAAACGAGACTTAATGAGAGTTTTCCTGTTATGGGAAACAACTTCAGAGAGTTGTTTGAGTTATGAACGATTGATGTCACTTGGTTTTTGCCATGCAATGGTTCCAGTGATAAATCGACTTTATGATACTAAAGAGGAACGAGCTGAAGCTTTAAAACGTCATCTAGTTTTTTTTAACACTGAAAATAATTGGGGTGCTTTTATTCCAGGAATGATTTGTTCTATGGAAGAAGATCATGCTAATGGAGGAGCTGTATCTGGCGAAGCTATTAATGCTATTAAAATTGGATTAATGGGTCCATTAGCAGGAATTGGCGATACCATTACCCAAGGATTAGTAAAAACTATTGCGCTAGCTGTTGGTGTAGATTTGGCAACAGGAGGCAAATTAGCTGGACCAATTGTTTATGCTCTAATCTATGGGATCTATTTAATAGTATTAGGATTTACTACGTTTACTCAAGGCTATAATTTAGGACAAAAAGTTTTAACTAAAATTACTGATAAGTCAGTAATGAAAAAATTGACCAATAGTTTATCCATTTTGGGTTTGGTCATAGCGGGCGCAATGACTGTAAACAATGTCAAGATAACTACCCCACTAAAAATAGTTGCTGGCAGTTCAAAGATTGTTGTTCAAGATCTGCTTAATTCAATTTTACCAGGAATGCTTAGCGTGCTTGCTGTAGTAATCTGCTTTGTATTGCTCAGAAAAAATGTTAGTGTTTTTAAAATTATGATTGGGTTGTTTGTAGTGGCAATGTTATGCTCATTTATTGGAGTTTTATAAGTTTTTAAGGGGATAATATAAAATGACAACATGGTTAACAGATATTTTTGGTACTGAAAAAGTAGCAATTGGTTTAGTACATTTAAAGGCCTTACCTTCGGACCCTATGTATGATTTCGAAGGTGGCATGGAAAAAGTAATTGATAGTGCTAAGCATGATATAGTTGCTCTTCAAAATGGTGGCATAGATGGACTAATGTTCTCTAATGAATTTAGTTTCCCGTATCAAAATAAGGTTTCTCAAGAAGTTTTAGCAGCAATGGCATATGTTATTGGAGTCGTGAAGCCTATTATTAAAGTGCCTTTTGGTAGTAACGTAATAAGTGATCCAAGCGCATCAATTGCTCTAAATGCTGCTGTAGGAGGACAATATACACGAGGTCAATTTGCTGGCTGTTTTTCCAGTAATTCTGGAATTGTAAATCAAGACGTTGGTGCTCATCAGCGTCATAAAGCAAATTTGCGAATGGACAATTTTAAAATTATTCACTATGTTCGTCCTGAGTCTAGTCGTGATCTTGGCGGAAGAACGATCCAAGAGACTGTTAAAACAGCTAATTTTGAAAATATGGTTGATGCTTTTGGCGTATCTGGTTCTATTGCTGGTCAAAAGATTGATATGAATGTGTTAAAAGAAATCAAAAATACGGCACCTAATCAAGTGGTGTTTGCCACTACAGGTTTGACTTTAGATTCAATTGAAGAAATTTACAGTAAAGTTGACGGTGCTTTTGTAGCGACGTATTTCAAAAAAGATGGAATATTTGAAAATCCAGTAGATGAAAATAGAGTAAAATCATTTATGGATAAATTAAAAGACTTCAGAAGTAAAAATTAGTAAAATATTTGTGTTTGATCTTATTATTAAAATATAGATTGATCTAATAGTAAAAAAATCAAGCTGATTCAAGCTTGATTTTTTTATTGTTGATTATTTTTCTTTTCTACTTAAAATAGAATGAACCTTAGTAGTCAACATATCAATTGCCACATCATTTTTGCCACCTTCCGGAACAATAATGTCGGCATAACGCTTAGTAGGTTCTATAAATTGATGATACATTGGCTTAACCGTGCTCAGATACTGATCAATTACAGAGTCAATTGAGCGCCCTCGTTCACTTAAATCACGCTCTAAACGTCTAATAAAGCGAATATCATCGTCCGTATCAACATATACTTTAATATCCATTAAATCACGAATTTCTTTATTAGCTAAAACTAAAATTCCTTCGAGAATAATGATATCAGCAGGTTCTTTATGAATGGTTTTTTTGCTGCGAGTATGCTCCTTGAAATCATAAACAGGCATCTCAATAGCTTTATATGCTAACAAATCGCGCAGTTGCTTTTCTAGTAAGGGTACATCAAAGGCATCGGGATGATCATAATTGATCTTCATTCGTATATCCATAGGGATGCCAGTATTATCTTTATAATAAGAATCCTGTGTCATAATCAGGACATGTTCATCTTCCTGCATTTGAGCAACTATTTTTTGTGCAATAGTAGTTTTTCCACTGCCTGAACCACCAGTAATACCAATCACGACAGGCTTTTCAAGTCTCGACATTGTGCCACTCCCTTTTAATCCTTAAATATTTTACTTTACTTTGCCTTTAATTACCAACGGTTAGGGTATATTTCACTTTAAAAATGCTCTGAAAAAGTTGGAAACTAAAACTAAACAAAAAAATATTGACAAGAGCTGTGGAAGCGATTACTATAAATCTGGTATCAAATATTTAAAAGATATATTTTTAAAGCAAAAATTTAAGGTATTAAATGTCTTAAACAAAAGGTGATTTGCAAAAAAAGAAGCAATTAAATAAAATAATGATACCAGATTGAAGAAGACATCATGGAATTCAAAGAAAGAACTGCTGCGGTTCAAGTTCAAGAGTATTTAGAATTTTTAATTCACTTTAAAAAAGTGAAAGAATTACCCTCACAACGCGAAATTTCGGAGAAATTGCAAGTTAGTCGCAATGCAGTGAAACATGCATTGGATGGGCTCAAAAATGAGGGACAAGTACTGGTAAAAGAACGGACTGGAATAATTTCTAACAATAAAATTGACATTAATATGCTGGGAATGGAGTCAATGACTACTGAATTTAAAAATAAGACAGTTAGCATCAAGCATCTGGCAACAACTATCGAAACAATGCCCAAGAGGTTAGATCATTTTTTTAATTCAAAAGGGTCAGTTATCAAAATTGAGCGGGTTCGGTTTGTTAAAGATATCGCCCTAACATACGAAATAACGTATTTTAGTCAGAAGAATTTTAGCAAAATGGCAAAGATTGATTTTACTAATAAATCACTTTATGAGGTTCTAGAGAAGGAGTATCATGTGAGGCCAAGTTATGGTAAAGAAAGTATCTCTTGTTTTTTGGCCGATAAGAAAATAAGCAGTCTGTTGAAAGTCAAACAAGGTACTCCTCTTTATCAAGTAAACAGTTTCAATTATCAAGACGATGACTTACCAATTGAGAGTACAATTCAATATTTAGTAGGAAATAAATTTAAATATCATTTTAATGCTAATAATATTTATGATTATCAAGAGGAATAGTTTTGCTTTTTAAAGAAGTATATGCCGATTTGGATAAAAGAATTATTAATGGTGGGTATCCACCAGGTAGCACTTTACCCAATGAGGTTGAATTACAAAAAAGATATGATGTCAGTAGAACAACAATTAGAAAGGCTGTTAATCAATTAGTAGCTGAAAATAAGGTTGTCCGTAAAAAAGGAAGTGGTTTATTTGTTGCTCCAATAATTTCTAAACAAAATATTTTGGAAATGACTGGTATTATCAAGCCTTTATACTTGGAGTCAGCAGACAAAATAAAATTTAAAGAAACTTATTTAAGACTGGTTGGTTCATATTATGCTGCGGTTTTTAATGTAAGTTCAAACGAATTGCTATATGATATTTCCTTTACAGCTGAAATTAAGAATGAAATTACATGTGAGCATTTACTTCTGCTCCTCGATAACTTTCCGGGTTTTGATCCTAATTGTCTAAAAGTAATGTCAATAATTGAAGCAGTCAATACTGGTATTCATAAACCGGATGATGTATATCAAGACTTTCAATTAATTAAAGCAACCGAAGAAATTAGTAAACAATTTCATATTCAGGAAAAAGATCCAGTATTTAAAATTATGAACCTATTCTCAACTAGAGAAGGCAAAATTGTAGCCGTGGAGTACAGACTGCAAGATGCTTTAAAAACAAGGTACTCAATAGATTTTAGTTAATGGAGGAATGAAAAGTGATTAAACTAGTGCGAGTTGACCATCGGTTGGTGCATGGACAAGTAGCTGTTTCTTGGTTCAATAGTTTAGACGTTAACACGATATTTGTTGTAAACGATGATGTTGCCCATGATGATTTCCGTAAGTCGGCTATCAGGCTGGCCAAGCCAGAAAAGTCTAAGTTGGTAATGAAGTCTGTTGCAGACAGCATAAAAGCAATTAATTCGGGCATAACGGACAAATATAAAATGTTGATCGTAGTTGAATCAGTTGCTGACGCTGTTGAACTTATTAAGGGAACTGGTGATAAAATAACGGGCCTTAATCTTGGTGGCACTAAGCCCAGAGAAGGAACAGAAAACTACTCTAAAACAATTAATTTAACTGCAGAAGAAGCTAGTGAATTAGATCAACTGCAACAAAAGGGAGTGGATGTCTGGATTCAACAGGTGCCAAATGATGAAAGACAAGAATTTCGTAAAAAATGATTGGAGGTAAATAATGAATGTATATTTAACCGCAATTATTTTGGCTTTAATTGCGATGATGGGTAATGGCGAATATTTTGTAGGTTCATCAATGCTGTCAAGGCCACTTGTAACCTGTACGTTAACTGGCTTGGTGTTGGGTAACCTGCATCAGGGAATTATTATGGGGGCAACTTTAGAGTTAGCCTTTGTTGGTTCATTTTCTATTGGTGCGGCAATTCCCCCAGAAATAATTTCCGGTAGTGTTTTGGGAACCGCTTTTGCAATTGGAGCGGGTAAAAGCACTGCTGTTGCCTTAACACTGGGTATTCCCATCGCATCACTGGTTTTGGTAATCAAAAATTTGTGCTTTATTTTCATATTACCGTTCTTCGTTCACCGCGCTGATAAATATGCCGAAGAAGCTGACGGCAGTGGTGTAAGTAGAATGAACGTTCTGGGAGGCTTTTTCTCGGTTAACTTGCCAATAGGGTTAGTAGTTGGCATTTCTTATGTCTTAGGTAGCCCCGTAATTAAGGCGATTTTAGCCGTTATTCCTCAGTTCATTATCAATGGCTTGGGAATTGCCACTGGTCTTCTGCCAGCATATGGTTTCGCTCTTCTGCTTAAGATGATGGTCAACAAAAATAATGTCACTTTCTTTATTATTGGTTTTGCCCTGGCAGTCTATCTCAAAGTATCAGTAACTGGCGTAGCCATTTTCGGTGCATGTTTGGCACTTATTCTAACTGGCTATTCCGCATTTAAAGGTCAACCGTTAGTAAATACTGCTGCTAATTCTAATAATACAAATGAAAAAGATTCAGATGATGGAGGCATAGATTATGAAGATGAAGAATTCTAAGTTACTCACCAGAAAAGATTTAATGAAAACATTCTGGCGGTCGTTCACAATGGAATGGGCTTGGAATTATGAGCGCCAAATGAATCTTGGCTATGCTTACTCCATGGTTCCTGCTTTGCGAAAGATCTATGGTAAAAACAAGGAAAAATTAAAAGAAGCCTATAAACGTCATCTGGAGTTTTATAATGTTACTCCATGGCTCAGTACTTTTCCTTTAGGTATCTCAATTGCGATGGAGGAACAAAACGAACTTGATCCTGATTTTGATGCAGCTTCAATCAATAACATTAAAGTTGCTCTAATGGGTCCTTTGAGTGGTATCGGTGATTCATTCTTTTGGGGTACGTTAAGGGTTATTGCCACAGGAATTGGTACTTCTTTGGCAATGCAAGGAAATATTTTAGGACCAATTTTGTTCTTATTGATCTTTAATATTCCGGCCATTATTACTAGATACTATGGCTTGTTTATTGGCTACAATATCGGTTCATCATTTATTGATAAAGTGCAAAAGACTGGGTTAATGGACAAGTTAACCTATGGTGCTTCTGTTTTAGGACTTGCTGTTGTCGGGGCTATGGTTGCGACCATGGTAACTTTGAAAATGCCTTTGAAAATTGGTAGTGGTGCTGAAGCGACTACCGTTCAAAAAATTTGTGATGGCATTGTTCCCGGTATTTTACCTCTATTGTTCACATTCTTTATTTTCTGGCTTGATAAAAAAGGCTGGAAATCACAATATATTTTGTTGCTGATAGCAGCAATCGGAATATTTGGTGCCTGGTCAGGACTGTTGGGTCAATAATTTAAGGAGACTCTTGTGAAAAGTATAGAAGATTATGTCCACTTAGAACCAAAATATTATGAAGCAGTTTTGCAAAATTATGAGGACTTGTTTGCTAAGCAGATAGGTCAAATAAATAATAATATTACTAATGTTGTTATTTATGCCACTGGTTCAAGCTCTAATGCCGCATATGGTGCATTGCCGTTTATGAGTAATATTTTAAAAATGCCTGTAAAAATTGAAGAGCCGTCTATAGCGGAAAACTATTTGCTTCATGTTGAGCAAAATTCTTTATGCATTGCAATATCTCAAGGCGGTCACAGCTATTCTGTAGTAAAAATTATTCAGCGATTACAAGATGCCGGTAATACAGTCTTTGCTTTAACCAGTGAACTTGATAGTCCAGTTGGCCAGGTTTGTCATCACGTTTTGGATATGGGAATGCCAGTTGAAGAAATGCCTTATGTCAGTGCTGGCTATAGCGTAGAAATTTTAGATTTAATGTTATTAGCAATGTTAATTGCACAAAAAACAGGCAAGCTTTCGTCTGTAGAATTTACACCAATCTTAGCTGAAATAAAAAATATAGCTCGCCAAATGCCTGAAGTAATTAAGCGTGCAAGTAGTTGGGTTGAAAATAACATTAGTAAATTTGCCACCGCGAAGAGATTAGTTTTTATCGGTTACGGTGCAGCTTATGGTGTCAGCCGCGAAGGTGAAACCAAGACGACTGAAGCAGTTCGTATTAGTGCTTGGGGAAAAGAACTGGAAGAATACATGCACGGTCCTTATCTGGGGCTGAATGCGGACGATTTTATCATTTGTTTAGACCCGATGGGAAAATTGCATGACAGATTGGCGCTTTTAAAGCGATTCTTAAATAAGCATGTTAAAAATGTCTACACAATATGTGCAGGTAAAGATGAAAGTGAAACAGCTGTCGACCTTAGTCTAGGTATTACAACAAACGAGCTTTTAACTTCTTTATTTATGACTGTACCGATTCACTTGCTGGCCTATAAGTTATCACAAGTGAAGAAGATAGATTTGCAACATTCTGCATACCCAGATTTTGATCAGATAACAGCTTCAAAAATATAGAATAATTTTAAAAAAAGAGGAAGAAAAATGCGTAAGTTTAATAAACAAAAATTAATTGATAGTATGACTGGTGCTCTTAAACTGCGGAGCCAAATTAACGATATGATTGATCCACTATTTAAAAAAGGCATAACCAATATTTGCTGGTTAGGAATCGGTGGTACCTACGCTTCGGGGATGCAAGCTAATATCCACATGAAGGAAAAAAGTGGTTTAGAAACTTTTTATCAAAATGCTGCTGAATATAATGTAACTGGAAATAAACGTATTACCGATAAGACGTTAGTGGTGATTTCCTCAGTTACTGGAAATACTAAAGAAATGGTTGATGCAGTAAAAAAATTAAACCAAGTTGGTGCAATAATTTTAGGTTTTATGGACGATCCGAAAGCTAAATTAGCTTCAATGCTAACATATTGTATTTCTTATCCTGAAAATGAACAGTTAAAATTCTTTATGGTTGGAGACCGCTTAATGTATTTGAATGGCGAATTTCCAGATTATGACGAATTTTATCAAGAAATGGATCAACATTTTGCAAAAGACATTGCTGACATTGAAGAAAATGCAGATAAATTTGCTCAAGAGTTTGCTGAAAAGCACCATGACGATGAAATTCATTATTTTGTCGGTGCCGGCAATCAATGGGGTGCAACTTATTCATATGCAATGTGCTATTGGGAAGAACAACACTGGATTAGGACTCGCGCAGTGGAGGCTGCAGAATTTTTCCATGGGATGTTTGAAATTGTTGACCGTGATACTCCAGTTACCGTTTATGTTGGTGAAGACAGTCAACGGCCATTAAGTGAACGTGTTGCCAAATTTTTACCTGAAATCTGCGGTAATTATACAATTATAGACTCTAAAGATTATGATCTGCCAGGTTTTTCTGAAAAATATCGTGGCACCTTGTCGCCGTTTGTCTTCCATGCGATTAATAACAGAATTGATGTTCATATTGAGCATATTAACCGTCACCCGATGGATATACGCCGTTATTACCGCTGCTTAGATTATTAGTTTTAGTGTGATTATATGGTTGGAGTAATTATTTGTACACATGGTAATTCAGCACCTGAATTATTAAAGTCAGCAGAAATGATTTGTGGTAAACAAGAAAACTGTCATACCGTGAGTTTCACAGAAGGCGAATCTTTAGAACAATTAAAGGCAGAAATAAGTGGGAAAATTAGCGATCTTAAAGGAACAGTTTTTTGTTTAACAGATCTAAAGGGAGGAACTCCTTTTAATACGCTGGTCAGCCTGCTTAAGAGTAATCCGGAAATAGAAATTATTACAGGTGTTAATATTCCAATGCTGCTGGAACTATTCATCAATCGCAGTCAGTTAGAAACAGAGGAGTTGCTTTCTGCTACTTTAGAGGCAGGTAAAACTGGAGTTTATCACTACCAAGATATTGATTCTGGGACAGCAGATGAAGAATTCTAAATAAAAGAGTATAGCAGAGATGCTATACTTTTTTTATTAAAAGACTTATAATAGGAAAAACTAAAATGAAAGGGCTTTTTTAATATCGAAGAAGGCGGTTGAAATGAGAAGCTTTTTCAATGGTATAGTATTTCAGAAAATAATAGGCATAGTTTTAATTGTATTGGCTGTCTTTGAAATAATTAGCAGTTACAAATATGCTAAGAAAATTTTGCAGAATGGTACAAATAACGGGTTCTCGCTTTTTGCAATTATTTTTGCTTTTATTTTTGGGATAATACTATTAGTTGGCGGATTTATTTGTGTGTTTTATCATTTTTAAATTTAAAGTTAAAAAAATATGATAAAATTTCCCCACCTTAATTTAAAAAGGTGGTAAAATTAATTTATAATATAGTAAGTTAATTTAAAAGAGGGTGTTAAAATGACAAACTTTTTAACAAGTGCAGCTTTTTTAATGATCGTTGCTGTGATTATGATGGCCTTAGGGTCTTATCAAATAGTTAATAGTGTCGTTTATATCCGTGGAATTTTGCATAAAGGTACCAATAATGGATTTATGCCACTTGCAATGTGGACATCTTTAATTATTGGTTTGGCTTTGCTAATTATTGGTATTGCTGGAATTGTTATGACTTTTAGAGGATTTTAATTGATTTTTTAAAAGACCATAGGCAATTATTATGTAAATTTTTAAAAGATACATTTAGACTATATTATATTAATATTCGTGGTAAGCAAAGTAGTGTATAACCACGAATATTTATTTTTAATTAGAAAAAATTAGATGTAATCATAAATTTCGAATAATATAAAAATTAATGGATATATTAGTAAGCGCTATTTTAAACGTGCTATAATAGAAGATATTAATATTAGGATACATTTTAGGAGGAAAGTATTATTATGGCAGAACAAACTATTATGCTTAACTGCAGTGCTGGAATGAGTACATCTTTGTTAGTTACTAAGATGCAGCAAGCTGCGAAGGATCAGGGTATTGACGCACATATTTTTGCATGTCCAGCTTCAGAAGCTTCACAACACATTGAACAAGATCATCCCGACTGTGTATTGCTTGGACCTCAAATTCGTTATATGGAAGACGACTTCAAGAATAAAGTCCAAGGTCAAGGAAAAGAAGGTAAGGATATTCCTCTTGGAGTTATTGATATGCGTGCTTATGGCATGATGGATGGTAAAAAGGTTTTACAACAAGCTGAAGACTTGATTAACGGATAAGGGGATTATGATGTCTGAAAAAGAAACACCTGAACAAAAAGAACAAGAAACTTTAGAAGCAGCCATGGGACTTATTGCCAATGGTGGTAACGCTAAAAGTCTTGCATTTGAAGCTATTCGCCTTGCGAAAAAGGGTGACATTGCAGGTGCACGTGCCAAATTGAAAGAATCGGATCAATCTTTGAACGAAGCACATAATTCTCAAACAGGGATGCTGACAAAAGAGGCTCAAGGAGATCACACGAAGGTTACCCTTCTGGTAGTTCATTCACAAGATCATTTGATGAATGCAATAACCTTTAGGGATTTGGCTGGAGAAATGGTAGATCTATATGAAAAACTTTTCAAAGCAGGTGCGTTAAAGAAAGAAACTGAGAATAAGTAATTAAAAACTAATGACTGTGGTATCTCAATCAGTTTAATATTGGGGATTTTTTATAAATTCCATAGGTAAAAACACTGAATTAACATAATTGATTTAGCTTTACTTGAAATATGGTCTGCTTTTTTCTTACATGTATAAATTACAAAACTATTGCCTTGAGCCTCTCAAGTCATTTATTTAGGAGAGAATCAACATGAAACAAATAAAAATTGGTAAAAGTGACGTTTATACTACTCCGTTAGGTTTAGGAACTAACAAAGTTGGTGGACATAACTTATTTCAGAATTTAGATGAACAAGATGGCTATGATCTTTTAAGAGAAGCTTTAAAACAAGGAATTAATTTTTTCGATACAGCTTATGTATATGGTCTTGGAAGATCTGAAGAAATTATTGGTGATGTAGTGCAAGACTATGATCGTTCAAAAGTAATAATTGCTACTAAGGCTGCCCAAGATAAGTCTCATGATATGGCTATCAATAATAGTCCTGAGTTTATTAAAAAAGCAGTCGATGAAGCCTTGTTAAGGTTGAAAACTGATTATATTGATATTTTTTATATTCATTTTCCAGACAAGGATACGCCAAAAGATGAAGTAATTGAAACTTTAGATGAAATACGAAAAGCAGGCAAAATAAGAGCAATCGGCGTTTCCAATTTTTCTTTAGATCAGATTAAAGAAGCAAATAAAAATGGCAAAGTTGATATTGTTGAAGACCAGTTCAGCCTAGTTCACCAAGCTCCAGTTAAAGAGGAATTAAAGTACTTACAGGAAAATAATATTTCCTTTGTACCTTTCTTCCCATTAGCATCTGGACTTTTAACTGGTAAATATTATCTGAAAGACTGGGATAAATTTAAGAATAGTGATGGTGGACAATTATTGGGAGATTTCAGTGAAAAGCAGTATGAAGATGCTATGAAAGGGATTGACGGAATACGAAAAATTGCTGCTGATCATCAAGCAACGGTTACACAAACCGTGTTAGCTTGGTATATGGCAAATCCAGCAATTAGTGTTGTAATTCCTGGTGCTCGTAACGCTGATCAAGTTAAAAGCAATGCAGCTGCTTTGCATGTTAATTTGACAACAGATGAATATCAGCAAATAGATCAATTATTTAGTAACTTCTAAAAAATAGTAACGAAGTTAATTTAACAGTATAGTTATGCTTTTATTACTATTTGTTACTTTTAAGGGCTTTTCAGGGTCTATGATAAAAATTTGAATACTTAAAAAATAAGCGATTCCTGCTAATTGGCTGAATCGCTTATTTTATGATTTTTTTAAATATTATTTTAATCTAAATCAAGACCATTTGAACTAATAACTTTTTTATACCAATCAAATGAATCTTTGCGTGATCTTTTCAAAGTACCTTTACCAGCATCATTTTTGTCAACATAGATAAAGCCATACCTTTTATCCATTTGCCCTGTTCCAGCAGATACCAGGTCAATTGGCCCCCATGGCAGGTAACCCATTAAGTCAACTCCGTCAATTTCAACTGCTTTTTCCATTTCAGAAATGTGCTTTCTTAAGTAATCTACTCTGTAATCATCGTGAATAGAACCATCTTTTTCAACTTTGTCGTAAGCACCCAGGCCATTTTCAACGATGAATAAAGGTTTATGATAACGATCAGTTAAGTGGTTTAAAGCAATTCTTAAGCCAGCTGGATCAATTTCCCAGCCCCAATCACTTTTTTCCAAAGTTGGATTAGCAGCTTTTGCTTTAGATAAGTCACTTAATTCATCAGCTTTTACATTTCGGGCTGACACTGTTGTTGTTTGATAGTAACTAAAGCCGACATAGTCCACTGTACCTTCCTTGAGTACAATTCTGTCTTCATCAGTAATATCAGGACGATAGCCGTTTCGTTCAATATATGCTTCAACTTCTTTCGGATATTCACCAAAGACATGAACGTCTGAAAACCAGTCGCGCCGTTGCTCAAACTTGTCCGCTAAAAGCATATCAGCAGATGAAGGAGTCAAAGGCCTTACTGGAGAATAGTTAATCATACAGCCAATTTGAAAATCTGGATTAATCTTATGTCCAACTTTAACAGCTAAGGCAGAGGCAACCAGTTCATAATGAGCTGCTTGATACATTGCAGCTTCTTTTTCTTTGTCAGTCATTTTCTTGAGAATAATTCCCGAATTTGTAGCCATTAAAAAGTCATCATTGTATGCAGATTGATTATCGATTTCATTAAATGTCATCCAATATTTTACTTTACTTTGATAACGTTTAAAACAAACTGTGGCAAAGCGAACAAAGAAATCAATTAATTTGCGGTTAGTAAAGCCGTGGTATTTCTTAACTAAATTAAATGGTATTTCAAAGTGAGATAAAGTAATTACTGGCTCAATGCCGTAGTGATGGCAAGTATCGAACAAGTCATCATAAAATTTTAAACCGGCTTCGTTTGGCTGTTCATCATCACCGTTGGGAAAAATTCTAGTCCAGGCTATGGAAGTCCTGAAGGCTTTAAAACCCATTTCTGCCATTAATTTTATATCTTCTTTATAGTGATGATAAAAGTCTATTGCACTATGGTTAGGGTAATTTTTGCCTGCAACAATTCCGTCAGTAATTTCGCGTGGCTTAGAAGCAGAACCTACTGTCATGACGTCAGCAACTGACATTCCTTTGCCATCTTCGTTCCAAGCACCTTCTAACTGATGAGCAGCAACTGCCCCTCCCCATAAAAATCCATCTGGCATTTTTGCTGAATACATTTTTATCTCCTTTTTTCTCTGATGATTGCATTAACAAATATATTTTATACTTATTGTTACTTTACCAGCAAGCTTCTCTAAAAAGCTATTATTATTTTTAATAAATAATAGCTAATATATAATTGTCAGTATTATATAGTATATTTTTGAGATAGAAAGGGGTGTTTAGATAATTTTGTGTAAATGTCTATTAAAAAAAATCTCTTCCTCGTATGATTGTCTTGTAAAACATAAAATCAACGAAAGAGAGATTCCCTCATGGATAATTCTACCAAACAATTAATGTCTGCACTAGCTCAAACTGGAGTTGCCAATTCGTTTAGTGCTTTGATACCTGCTTTTTGTGTCGCTCTGGTTGTAGCAGCTATTAATGGTGCTTTGGTTTTAGCGGGAACCGACATGTTCAATTTGTTATATGTTCCTTTCTCGTTTATTAGTAAAATTGCTGATACTTGGTGGGGCTTTTTGGTAATAATGTTTTTACTGCACCTTCTTTGGTGGTTTGGCATTCACGGAGCAACAATCTTGAGTTCATTTTATTATCCAATCGTTTTAGCTAATATGGCTGCTAACGTGAATGGTGCTCATCGGTTCTTTGCCGGTGATCCAACTGATGCATTCATAAATGTTGGTGGTTCTGGTGCAATGCTTGGTGTAGCTATTTGGCTGGTTTTACGTGCTCGCTCTGCTCAGCTCAAGGAGTTGGGGAAAGTTGAAATCGTACCAGCCTTTTTTAATATCAACGAGCCCTTAATATTTGGTTTGCCTATTGTTTATAACATTGATCTTTTTATTCCTTTTGTTTGTGCACCGCTTGCAGCTGGTATTGTCGCATATGTAGGAATAGAATCTCGTTTGGTTCCTGTGATCAGATTTCAGCAACCTTGGCCCACACCGGTTGGATTGAGTGGTTTTATTGCCACTGTAAGCTGGCAGGGAGCAGTACTTTCAATAACTTGTGCAATAGTAGCTTTTCTAGTTTGGTATCCGTTTATTAAGCACTATGACAACAAACTTTTAAAACAAGAAAAGAAGCATCAAAAATCAGAAACTGCATAAAAGATAATTGCTTTAACAAAATCTGTCTGGTAAAGGCAGATTTTTTATTATAGTAGGACTAAAAAATGCTAAACAATATTTTAGTATTAATAGCGCTTACTCGCTATAATAAAAGTGTAACAATATTATTTAATTTTGGAGGCACTTTTATATGAAATATCCAAAGACTAAAGAAGTTTTAAATCAATTGGTCGCTGATTTGACCCAATTACATATGGTAGTTCACCAACATCACTGGTACATGCGCGGTAATCGCTTTTTGAAATTACACCCATACTTAGACAAGGTAATGGATGAACTAGCTGACCAACTGGATGAAGTGTCTGAACGTTTAATTACCCTTGATGGTTCTCCAGTTTCAACGTTAAGTGAAATAGCAGCTAAAACTAAGATTCCTGATGAAAAGGGCAATTGGGATGAAACAATTGATGAGCGCTATGCAAAAATTATTGCTGATTACCATTACCTTGATCAGCTCTATGAAGAAGGCATTAAAGTCAGTGATGAAGAAGGAGATTACTCAACCAATGATTTGTTGACCGGTTTTCACACTGATGTAGAAAAGAGAATTTGGATGATGTCAGGCGAAATTAACAAAGCTCCTGAAATTGATCCGGAATAATTAATTGAAGTGTAAAAGCAGTCTTGACTGCTTTTTTGTATCTTCTTTTTATCTTACTTTTGCTATAATTAATTTAAATTGACAATAATAATATAGTTTTAGAAAGCATGAATTATGGATAAAGAAGAGCAGGATAAGTTAAAAAAACAGGCTGCCGTAGAAGCTGCTGAATTAGTCAAATCAGGAATGAAACTGGGAGTAGGCACTGGTTCGACAGTAGCATTTTTAATTGATGAATTAGGCAGAAGAAAAAAAGAAGAAGGACTTGACCTTGATGCTGTGGTAACGACTTCGAGCAGAAGCAAGAAGCAAATGGAAAGCTACGGTTTTCATGTTGATGACTTGAATGCAGTAGACCAACTGGATTTGACCATCGATGGTGCAGACAGATTAGCAGCTAATTTTGATGGTATTAAAGGTGGCGGTGGCGCTTTGACCATGGAAAAAAACGTTGCAGTTAATTCTCGCAAAATAATTTGGATTGTAGACGAATCTAAAGTGGTTGACCGACTGAGTGGCTTCGCTTTGCCTGTTGAAGTTTTACCTATTTCGTGTGAACAAAATTTTAAACTTTTTCAAGCTGAAGGGTTGCAGCCACAGTGGCGCATGGCAGGTAATGAACGCTTTGTAACTCATTATGGTAATTATATTATCGATTTGAATATTGATCCTATTCCTGTTCCTAGTGGTTTGGCCGATTATTTGGATCATACCGTAGGGGTGGTCGAACATGGGCTTTTTCTGGGAATGTGCGATGAAGCCATTATCGCTCATTCAAATGGTGAGATAGAAGATCGTAAAAAGTAAATTTATGAGTTGACCCAAGTTTGTCTATGCGGTTAACTCTTTTTATTTTTACAGCAACGAGCAGCTAAATTTGGTATTATTGTTTTATAACCATTTTTAAAAAGAGGATACTTATGTTGAAAAAACCATTGATAATTAGTACAGATCCCGGAATTGACGATGTTGTAGCAATCACCGTTGCTCTTTTTGCTCCAGAATTTGATGTTAAATTGATAGCAGCGACTTGGGGCAATGTACCATTGAAAAATACTTTGGACAATGCTTTAAAATTGGAAACATTTTTAAAAACCAATGTCCCCGTTGTAAGTGGTGCTGACAGACCTTTACTGCGGGATCAAATTGATGCCTCAGATGTTCACGGAAAGAGTGGACTGGCTGGTTTTGACTTTCCAGCACCTGACTACAACTTATTAAAACCAGGTATTGCTGCAGAGGCAATTCATGAAGTTGTTGCTGGCAGTGCTGAAAAAGTAACGTTAATGCAAATTGGACCAGCAACAGATTTTGCACTTTACTTTAGACAATTTCCAGAAGATTTGCCTAAAATTGAGCAACTGGTAATTATGGGTGGTGCAATCGGTCGTGGCAATTGGGGACCTTATGCAGAATATAATGTTGCGGGCGATCCTGAAGCAGCACAGATTGTTTTTTCAAGTGGCATAAAGATTTTATTAGCACCACTTGAATTAGGACATCAAGCATATGTGACTCCAGATGTTTTGGATCAAATTAAGCAATCGGGCAGAACGGGAGATATGCTCTATCATATTATGAGCAATTTACATGATCATACTGAAACCAATGGCCGTGAAGTTTACGATGCACTGGCGGCTGGTATGTTGGTAAAGCCTGAAATGTTTGCTTTTAAGCCAGCTTATGTCATAGTAGATACCAAAAGTCCAAGTGCCTATGGTGCTTCTTTGATTGATTTTAATAACTTTTTTAATAAACAGGCAAATGTTCAAGTTGGTGTAAAAGTTGACCGAGATCAATTTTCAGAGTGGTTAGTTTCTTCCATCAGGAATATAAATAGTTGAGGTAGATAATGGCAGATTTCGTTTATCGTACTGTGATGCGTGATATCAAACAAAATATTCTAGATAACAAATATGAGGGGATGCGCCTTCCAGACGAGCGTAGTCTAGCTGAACACTATCAAGTAAGTCGTTCCTCAATGAAAAGGGCGATGGAGCTGCTTTCTCAACAAGGTATTGTCTTTAAAAAAAGAGGCAGCGGAACATTTATTAACCCTTTGTATTTAAAAAATCAATCTTTGTTTCGGTATGAAGGGTCTAACTTAGGTTTGACTGATAGTTTGAAGGTTCCTGGTAAAAAGCAGGGAATCAAATTGCTTTCTTTTAACGTGATAAAGACTCCGAAAGGGATAGCACAAGATTTATTCCTTAAAGAGAATGACTTTGTTTATGAGTTTAAAAGGCTGCGTTTTTTAGATGAACAACCTTTTTTAATAGAAACTGGGTATGTGCCTATTAAAATTGTTCCTGAACTCAAACCAGAACACTTGAAAAAATCACTTTTTAATTACCTAGAAGATTCGCAAAATAAAGTCGTTACCAAAGCGTTTTTGAATATTACGGTTGAGCCTTCAAATGATGAAGACCAATCTCGACTCAATTTAAAAAAGATTGAACCAGTGGGAGTGATGGAAGGTATCTTCTTTTTGGATGATGGAACTCCATTTGAAGTTTCTACGATGCGAATTCATTATCAATATATGAAATTCAATACATTTGTTAATTTGAACAAATGAAAAAGCAGGCTTGCTGAAGTTAACCCTCTAGATTTGAAGTGCAACTAAAAAGTTAGACATTTTAATATTACGCAAGACTCAATGCACGATTTCGATATTTGATCGGGGTCGTGTATTTTAGTTTGTTTGATCTTCTAATATGATTGAACCAGTAAACGTAATCATGCAGTACTTCCCGCATTTCTGCTAGTGAACTGATCTTAATGCGGTTGAGCTTCTCCCGTTTCATTAGGTTGAAGATGGTTTCTCCCGGTGCATTATCGTGGCAATTACCCTTGCGCGACATGCTTTGCTTAATCTTCATCTGTCTTAGTTTGGTCTGATAGCCGCTGTGGCGGTATTGAAAACCCTGATCTGAATGCAAAATAGGCTGGGCTGTTTTAGGCAGCTTGTGCTTAAGCTCTGCCAGCATATCATAAACCAGCTTCATGTTAGGCGAATAGCTGACTTGACAAGCCAGTATTTCCAGTGAGGCCTCATCAATGACCGGTGAAATATAAACCTTTTTGCCTGTGGTCAGCTTGTATTCGGTAATATCCGTGTGTAAGACGTGGTAGGGTCTGGTTTCATTAAACCGCTGCTTTAAAATGTTTTCCTTGATTACGCCTGCAGGGCCCGCATAAGAACTGTAGCGTGCAGTGCGCCTACTGTAGACTCTGGTCTTTAGTCCCAGCTGCCGCATCAGCTTGCGCACGGTATTGGGCGCATAGCTAAAGCCTTGATCTAAGAGTGCACCATGCATACGTCGATAACCGTAAGTCTCATCACTTTCTTGGTAGAAGATAGACTTGATTACGCCTTTAACAGCAGCGTATTTATCTAATCGGTTCAATCGGTGACTGCGGTTGTCGTAATAAGTTTTGCGGTTAAGGTGCAGCTTGGCAAGCAAAAGCTTTAACGGCACCTCAGGTCGCTCAGCCCGAATCTCCACGACTATTCTGGTTTTTTGCCGGTTGGTGAGCGTGGATATCGGGCAGCCACTTTTTTTAGGATTAAGTTATCCAATTCTAAGTCGGCTTTTTGTGCCTCTAGCTCAGCAACCTGACGACGCAATTGTTCTACTTCGGTTAGCTTCTTAGTGGGTTTAAGCTTCTTCTGACGCTTCTTTTTAGTCATGGTTGGTGGTCTCCCCTTGGATTTTGGGAGCAGCCCAGAGTAGCCTGCAGCCTGATAAGCCGCCAGCCATTGTCTTACTACTGACCGCGAAAGATTAAAAACTGCAGCTACCTGGAGTACTCCCATGTGATGTTCATGATAGAAGCGTACCACATTTAGCTTGAATTCAGGCAAATAAGTTTGTCGGGTGTGAGTAACCTTTAAAGCGGCTAAGCCATGTTTACGGGCACGTTCTGCCCAGGCCCTAATCTCGGTATGATCAATGCCGTATTCGCGTTCTAGTTTAGCTAAAGAGGTTTGGTGGGATAAGTATTTACTGCAAATTTCCATTTTCAAAGTAGTTGAATATTTAGTCATGAAAAAAGTGCTCCTAATAGTCAGATTAATGTCTAACTATTATGGAGCACTTCAATTGGACAAAAATCCAACTGGAGGGTTTTACTATGGTTAAATTTACCGTCAAACAAAAATTACAAGCGCTTAACTTGCTCAAAGAAGGCTACAGCAGCCATTCTGTGGCGCAAATGATTGGCACCGGATCACAGATACCTGGGCTGCACAATACCAGCACTTTGGCGTTAAGGGCCTAGAAATTCGGCACACCTCGCAAAATTATCGTGGTCAATTCAAGCTTCAAGTCTTAAACTGGAGAAAAGAACATGACGAGACCTATCAAAATACCGCCATTCACTTCAAAATTGCCACACCCAGCTTAATTTGTACTTGGCAAAAACGTTTTGACGAAAGCGGGCTTGATGCGCTCTTTACCAAACGAGGCCGACCAACAATGAACAAATCGCCTAAAAAACCAGTTAAGTATACCAGCAGCGAGTTATCTGAATTAGAGCGGCTGCGCTTAGAAAACCGTCAGCTCCACATTGAGAACGACTACCTAAAAAAAGTCGAAGCCTTAGCTCGGCGCAAAGACGCTCAACGCAAGAAGAACGGACCATCATCCAAGAGTTAAGGCATGAGCACAACTATCAACTGCAAGAACTATTGCACTATAGCTTTTTAGCCAAGAGCACCTACGAGTATCACCCGCGCAACAGGCGGAAAAAATACAGCGATCTGGCTTTACTGTCGCTGATTAAAGTGGTTAAAAGGCATAATCCCAGCTTCGGCTACCTGCCCATGACCGACACGCTAAAAATCAAGTACGGCTTGCAGGTGAACCATAAACGCATTTACCGCCTGATGAAGGAGCACAAGCTGCTGGCCCGCAAATACAACTTGCGTGCGGGCAAGTATGATTCATCAAAAGGTCCGCAAGGCAAGAAGGCGAAGAATCGCTTCCACCAGAAGTTTAAGACCGATCGGCCCTACCAAAAGGTAGTCACCGATATCAGCGAGTTTCGCTATGGCAATAAGAGCATGAGCGAACGGGTATATTTCTCGCCCTTTAAAGATCTTTACAGCGGTGAAATCATCAGCTACACCATCAGTCAGCGGCCGCAGACCAAATATGTTCTAGAGGGACTCAAGCAGGTTTTGGCGATCCGGCCCAAACTGCCTTACCGCATGACGATTCACAGCGACCAGGGCATTCAATACCAGTCCAAAGCATATTGTCAGACCCTAAAGCAGCACCACGTTTTTCAAAGCATGTCGCGACGGGCGACCTGCCACGACAATGCGGCCTGCGAGAGTTTCTTTCACATCATGAAGGTTGAACTAGACTACTACACCTATACCTATCCTACTAAGAAGGCGCTGCAGGAGGCCATGGAAAAATGGATCAAATACTACAATCAAGCTAGAATCAGGCACACGCTAAAAGGCCACACCCCGATTGAATATCGGAATACGGCCTTAGCAAACATGAATTAATGTTAACGTCCAATTCTAGGGGTTAACTTCATAAGCCTGCTTTTTTGGGATACATTCTATTTAAAAAAGAAAATCAAACATTTTTGAATTGTTGCATATCAGTGATCCGTCCAGTATAAACAAAATTTAAGTTAATGTTTTTAGTTTTTTCACTTAAATCATGTAAAAGTTTTTGCTGCGAGGTCGTTAAATGCAAATGCTGAAGTGCGACACAAGCTTCAATATACAATACTAATTTACCAGTATAATCTAATGGGTGATCTTGACTGTCAAACTTACGCATTACCATACCAATAGCATCACGAATTTGCTTATATTTATTAATATTCAATTCATTATATATATTAGAGTAGAAACTCCTATAAAACTGATCTAAATCTTTATAAACTTCTTCGATTAGTTGTTGCCGTTTTGTTAAAAACAAACTACCAAAAAAGTTCCACATAGCCTCACTTCCTTAGTACTGAAATAATTTGCGTTTTGGGCGAAAAACTATTCTGAAATTTTTCGGACAAAGGCAAATCGGTAATTAGAACGTCAACCTTTGTTAATGGAATTGACATGTAAGGAGAAGTATTCTGATTATCAAATTTGTATTTTTCTGCGACCACAACCACTTGTTTTGCTCTGGAACAGGCTACTTTGATTAATTCTGAATCACTCATTTTTGCTGAATAAATACCATCGCTTCTAATATTAGACGTGCCAACAAAAGCTGTGTTAAAACTTAGACGATGCAAAAGTTCAAGTGAATCAACAGAGTAATTAAACCTGTCTTCCTTGTCCATGGTGCCTCCGAGAAGTCTCACACTGGGTAATTTAGATTGCATCAAGGCTAAAGAGTTGTCGATTGAATTAGTAACGATTTGTAAATCAGCACCACAAATTAATTCACATAATTTCTTTAAAGTGGTTGATGGACCGATAAAGTCACACTGGTTAGGATGGATAAATCTCTGAGCCATTTTTGCCATTTTAGTTTTAACTGGTGAATCTATTTGACTTCTCATGAGGAAATTGGGTACATCACTACGGTCTATCGCAACTAATCCACCATGAACGCGAATTGCTTGTCCAGTTGCAGTTAAGCGAACTACATCTCGTCTAGCTGTATCAAAAGAAATTTTGAAATAATCAGCTAACTTGCGAGTACTCAAATGATTTTCTTTATTAAGCATTTGCTTAATTTGTCGCAGTCGTTCTTCTTGTGTCATTTTACCTCTCCTATGCCTAATTTAGCACTAGAATAAATATTGTTTAATCACTTTTTCAGTGTTTAATTTGAAAAATAAGTGTTTATCAGTATTTGAACATAAATATGCTGATCTGTAAATAGAAAATGGCATAATAATAGTATTACTTATCTACTTGGCAATAATTAAACGCTTATTTTTTATAAATTGGAACGAACCAATTTTCAAAATGGTTGAACTTTACCAAAAACTTGCTATAATATGTTTATCAAATGAATTTTAGCAAATATTAAAAAGGGAGAATAAAAATGGCAGCTGATTACGACTCAAAAGAATTTCTCAAAAGTGTTGATGCTCACTGGCGTGCAGCAAATTATCTATCTGTAGGTCAACTTTTCTTAATGAGTAATCCGTTATTAAAACATGATCTCAAAGCAAGTGAAGTTAAACCTAAGCCAATTGGTCACTGGGGCACTATTTCACCGCAAAACTTTATTTATGCTCATTTAAACAGAGTTATCAAAAAGTATGGTTTGAACATGTTCTATATTGAAGGCTCAGGTCATGGTGGTCAGGTTATGGTATCTAATTCATACCTTGATGGTTCATATAGTGAGCTTTACCCTGAAATTCAACAAGATGAAAAAGGAATGGCTAAGCTCTTTAAGCGTTTCAGTTTCCCAGGTGGTTCTGCTTCACACGCTGCACCTGAAACTCCTGGTTCAATGCACGAAGGTGGAGAACTAGGTTACTCACTTTCCCATGGTACAGGTGCAATCTTAGACAATCCTGACGTAATTGCAGCGGTTGAAATTGGTGATGGTGAGGCAGAAACAGGACCACTTGCAGCTAGCTGGTTTAGCGATAAATTTATCAATCCTATTAAGGACGGGGCAGTTTTACCAATCTTGCAAATTAATGGTTTCAAGATTTCAAATCCAACGATTGTTTCCAGAATGTCGGACGAAGAATTGACCAAGTACTTTGAAGGCATGGGCTGGCATCCTTATATTATTTCTGCATATAATGGCGGTGAATTTGATGGCTATAAAGAGCACATGCAGGTTCATGAAGAAATGACTAAATTGATGGATACTGTCATTGAAGAAATTAAGTCTATTCAAAAGAATGCTCGTGAAAATAATGATGAAACCTTGCCCCACTGGCCAATGATTATTTTCCGTGTGCCAAAGGGCTGGACTGGTCCAAAGAAGGATCTTGATGGTAACCCAATTGAAAATTCATTTAGAGCTCACCAGATTCCAATTCCTGTTGCTCAAGATGATATGGAACATAAAGATATGCTGGTGGACTGGCTTAAGAGTTATAAACCAGAAGAGTTATTCGATGAAAATGGCGTTCCAACTGAAATCGTGACAGCTGATAATGTTACTGGTGATAGCAGGATGGCTATGAATCCAATCACTAATGCGGGTGGAGAAAAAGCTAAGCGTCTTAGTTTGCCGGATTACCGTAAATATGCCTTAAAATTTAATCAACCAGGTTCTATTGAAGCTGAAGACATGACGGAATGGGCTAAATATTTAAACGAAATTGCAGAACTCAATCCCAATAACTTCCGTGGCTTTGGCCCTGATGAAACTAAGTCAAACCGTTTATTCAAGTTTATTGATGAGCAAAAACGGCAATGGGAAAGCTCCGTTCATACACCTAATGATGAAAACCTGGCACCAAGTGGTCGTTTGATCGATTCACAATTGTCTGAGCACCAAGACGAAGGCTGGCTTGAGGGCTATGTTTTGTCTGGTCGTCACGGTTTCTTTGCTACTTATGAATCGTTTGGTCGTGTTGTAGATTCAATGCTGACTCAGCACATGAAATGGTTAAGAAAGGCTAAGGAACAGTATTGGCGTAAGGACTATCCGTCATTAAACTTTGTTGCAACTTCTACAGTTTTCCAACAAGACCATAATGGTTATACTCACCAAGACCCAGGTGTCTTGACTCACATGTATGAAAAGAATCGTCCGGATTTAGTTCACGAATATTTACCAGCTGATACCAATTCACTGTTGGCAGTTTCACAAAAAGCTTTCACCGATCGTGAATGTATTAATATTTTGGTAACTTCTAAGCAGGAAAGACCACAATGGTTCTCAATTGACGAAGCAACTCGTATTGCCAACCACGGCTTATCGTACATTGATTGGGCATCAACTGACCAAAATGCTAAGCCTGATGTTGTATTTGCCTCAACTGAAACGGAGCCGACAATGGAATCTCTTGCTGCAATTGACATTTTGCATAAGAATTTCCCTGATCTCAAGATTCGTTATATTAACGTAATTGACGTTATGAAATTGATGAATACTAAGGATAACCCAGAAGCAATTTCTGATGAAGAATTTGCTGAATTATTCCCAAGCGATGTGCCAGTAATCTTTGCATGGCATGGTTATAAGGCAATGATGCAATCCATTTGGTTTGGTCGCAAGCGCGGCAATGTTCATATTCATTGTTATGAAGAAGAAGGAGATATCACAACGCCATTTGACATGCGTGTAGTTAATAAACTTGATCGTTTCCATTTGGCAAAAGATGCCATTTTAAGTGTTCCTCGTTACGCTGAAAAGAGTGCAGGCTTTGTAGCGGAAATGGATAGATTACTTGCAAAACACCACCAATACATTCGTGACAATGGTAAAGATATGCCTGAAGTTACTGAATGGAAGTGGACCGGTCTTAAGTAAATATTAGTATTTATTAAAAACATGACCTCTCGAAATATGAAGTCATGTTTTTTATTTAATTAATTTAATAGCCTTATTCTTGTTAAAAGTAATAAATTTATTTATAATAAGAAGCATCATAAGGGAGTAACAGCAATTACTTGCGATAAGCCCAACACCCGAAGAAATACTTCTGGACTTATCTTAAATAGTGAGACTTGTGTGTGTTGTACATATAAGTCTCTTTTTTGTTATTAGGAGGTAAAGATGCCCCAGAATTTTTACAATCAAAAAATTGAGGATGTTGCAAAGGACTTTGCGACATCTGTAGCCAGTGGTTTAAAAGCAAGTCAAATAGATGGGTTACGAGCAAAATATGGCTCTAATAGTTTGACCAGTAAAAAGAAAGTTAGCATTTGGCAACGTTTTTTAGCCCAGTTTAAGGATTTTATGATCATTGTTTTGATAGTTGCAGCATTGCTTTCAGGCTTTGTGGCTCAAGAATGGACAGATGCGGCTATTATTATGATTGTGGTCATTTTGAACGCAGTATTAGGCGTTTTTCAAGAAACACGCTCTGAAGAAGCAATTAATGCTTTAAAGAAAATGGCTACTCCTAACGCCCATGTTCGTCGTGACGGTCAAATTGTGGAAATACCGAGTACAGAACTAGTACCTGGGGATGTGGTCTTGCTTGAAGCAGGCGATGTTGTACCAGCTGATTTGCGGTTGACTCTTACTAAAAGTCTCAAAATCGAAGAATCAGCTTTGACTGGTGAGTCCGTTCCAGTTGATAAAACTAGTGATCCTGTTAATGAAGAAAAAGTAGCATTAGCCGACCAGGATAACATGGCATTTGCTAATACTAATGTTACTTATGGTCGCGGTGAAGGCATTGTCACTGAAACAGGTATGAATACTGAAGTCGGAAAGATTGCAACAATGCTTAACAACACTGATGAAACGGATACGCCATTAAAGCGTAATCTAAATCAGCTTGGTAAAACGCTAACTATTATGATCCTGCTGATCTGTGCTGTGGTCTTTGTTGTAGGCTTTTTTACTAAAAAGGGAACAGAACCTACGGATAAATTAGCAATCGATATGTTCTTGGTGGCAGTTTCACTTGCTGTTGCTGCAATTCCGGAAGGGTTGCCTGCAATTGTGACTATTATTTTGGCTCTTGGTACTCAGGTAATGGCTAAGCACAATTCGATTGTGCGTAAGTTACCAGCAGTGGAAACGTTGGGAGCAACGGATATCATCTGTTCTGATAAAACCGGTACTTTAACCCAAAATAAAATGACAGTTGAACAGGTTTATTATGATAATAAGATTCATCAATCTTCAAATAGCATTAATCATGATAATCATGCTTTAATGGCAATGGTTTTAGCTAATGATTCAAAACTTGATGATAACAATCAATTGTTGGGCGACCCAACTGAAACTGCTTTAATTCAGTATGCTCTTGACCAAAAAATTGATGTGCATAATTTACTTGTAAATCATAAGAGGCTACAGGAAGTGCCATTTGATTCGGGCCGTAAATTAATGAGCACTGTCAATGAAGATAACGGACAATATTTTGTAGCGGTTAAAGGGGCACCGGATCAACTGCTCAAACGGGTAACACGGATTGAACTTGATGGTAAAGTCAGTGAGATTACTGAGAAGCAAAAAAATGAAATTATGCTTTCAAATCAGAATATGGCTAAAAATGCTTTGCGAGTTTTGGGGTTAGCCTATAAACCAGTTGAGCAATTATATGATGATCCTGCAACTGATAACGTTGAGCAGGACTTGATTTTTGCTGGCTTGGTGGGGATGATAGACCCAGAGCGTCCTGAAGCAAAAGAGGCTATTAAAGAAGCTCACAGTGCCGGTATTAGAACAGTTATGATTACAGGTGACTTTCAAGTCACTGCTCAGGCAATTGCAGAAAGACTGGGCATTTTGAAGCCTGGCCAAGATGAGCGGGTAGTTACCGGTGCACAGCTGGATGAATTTAGTGATGAATATCTGGAAAAGCATGTAGCTGATTTTGATGTTTATGCCAGGGTTTCTCCAGAACACAAAGTTCGTATCGTTAAGGCCTGGCAAGCCCAAGGCAAAATTGTGGCTATGACAGGGGACGGAGTTAACGACGCACCTAGTTTAAAGCAAGCTGATATTGGAATTGGTATGGGCATCACTGGTACAGAAGTGTCAAAAGGTGCCAGTGATATGGTTTTAGCAGACGACAACTTTGCTACTATCGTTGAAGCTGTTAAACAAGGACGTAAGGTCTTTAGCAATATTCAAAAAGCCATTCTTTACCTCATGAGTTGTAATGTCGGTGAAGTTTTAACAGTATTTATGATGACCATGCTGGGTTGGGATATTTTAGCTCCAGTGCAATTGCTGTGGATTAACTTGGTGACAGATACCTTACCAGCTATTGCTCTGGGACTTGAACCTGTTGAAAAGGGCATTATGAAACGGACACCACGGGGTAAAAAATCAAACTTCTTCAGTGGTGGCGTTGCCAGTTCAATTGTTTATCAAGGAATACTAGAAGGTGTCATTGTTTTAACCACTTATCAACTAGGCCTAAATTTTGGCCCTCACATGGGTAACGCCAACCTGCAACATGCTGATGCTCTGACAATGGCCTTTCTTACATTAGGACTCATTCAACTGTTTCATGCCTTTAATTCTAAGTATATTCACCAATCAATTTTTTCTAAGAGGACATTTGCTAATAAGTGGTTTAATTGGGCAATCTTGATTTCAGCTATTGTCATGGCAGCAGTTGAATTACCATTTATGACAAAGTTCTTTGATGTCACGGAATTAAATTCAACACAATGGTTAATAGTTTTGGGAGCTGGAATTTGTATGATTTTAATAGTAGAAATTGTGAAGGGATTTCAGCGTCTCTCCGGTAAAAAATAAAAAAGTGAAACGAAATACATTTTCGCCAGAGATCTAAAGTCGTTTATAAGTTACAAAGACCAATAAGTCATTCAATAGATGATTTATTGGTCTTTTATTTTATTTCTTACATTTAATTAAATAGCAGTTCTGCTATTTTTGCTAAATATTGAGCATCAATTTGATCAAATCTGTCAAAGTCATTGCTGTCAAGGTCAAGAACAGCAACAAGTTTTTTATTGTGGATAATGGGAACAACGATTTCTGAATTGGTATTGGCATCACAGGCAATATGACCATTAAACTCATGAACATTCGGAACAATTTGAATTTGCTGAGTTTTTGCAGCGACACCGCAGACCCCTTTTCCTAATTGAATATGCATGCAAGCGACTGGCCCTTGAAAAGGTCCTAAAATGAGCTCTTGATCCTGAAAACGATAAAATCCGGCATAACTTACTTCAGCTAAACTATTAAAAAGTAGTGCACTGATGTTACTCATGTTGGCAATTAAGTCGTGTTCACCTTGAAGAAGGTTGCCAGCCTGTTTTAAAAGTAATTTATAAGTTTTTTCTTTATCCATAAGTTTTCTCCTTAATTAGAGTGTATGCTAGTCAAACTATTTTTGGAAGAAAAAATGCAAATAAGAGTATATTTTTCACAGATAATTTTAATTATAAATGGCATTTTTTGACATTAATTTATTATTAATGAACATACAAAAGCCCTTTTTATTACTGTACTTTCCCGTCGTAACGCTAACTATGTGACTTTCAAGTCAATGTGAATTAAGCAGATCTTTCTATAAATTTTTATTAAAAACACTGTATTACTTTTAAAATTCTTAACGGTTATAGTAAAATAGATTCTACAACTTATTATTTCATGCATTGATTATGAAAGGGGCGATGACAATGTCGATGATAGAGTTCCATGACGTGCAAAAATTTTATGGCCATTTTCATGCACTGCACGACATTAATTTAGAGATTGATGAAGGCGAAACGGTGGTTCTGATTGGACCATCTGGTTCAGGTAAGAGTACTTTAGTACGGACCGTAAACGGGCTTGAATCAATCCAGAAAGGTAAGTTAGTAGTTAACGGTCACGATCTTTCAGATCCAAAGACCAACCTCAACATCTTACGGAGTGATGTTGGGATGGTTTTCCAGCACTTTAATTTATACAAAAATAAAGATGTACTGGAAAATATCATGCTGGCTCCCAGAATAGTAAGCCACATGCCTGAAGAAGAAAATAAAAAACAGGCGTTAGATTTACTTGATATGGTTGGGCTACGCAAATGGGCACATAATATGCCTTCACAAATTTCTGGTGGCCAAAAGCAGCGTGTTGCTATTGCCAGAACATTGGCAATGAGACCAAAACTAATTTTATATGATGAACCAACTTCTGCTCTTGATCCGGAAATGATTGATGATGTTTTACAAGTTATGAAGAAAGTTACCACTGAAAGTGGTATGACTTCATTAATTGTTACTCACGAAATGGGCTTTGCTAAAGAGGTGGCAAATAGAGTTATCTTTATGGATCAAGGTCGAATTGTTGAGGATGATGATAGCGAAAGCTTCTTTAAGCAGCCTAAGACGGAGCGGGCACAACAATTTTTGAGTAAAATTATTTCTCACTAAGGAGGCCAATTATGAAAAAGAAATTTTGGCTACTTCCTTTATTAGCATGTATTTTAATGCTAACCGGTTGTGGTAAAAGTCTTAGTGACCAATCCGTTTTAAATAATGCCAAACAAGCAAATACTATTGTTTGGGGCGTTAAAGGTGATGTTAAACTTTTTGGCTTAATTGATGTAAAGGACGGTCAGCAAAAGGGTTTTGATGTTGATATGGCAAAACATATTACAAAACATATATTAGGACCTCAAGGAAAAGCTGAATTTGTCACTACAACGTCCCAATCCAGAATCCCACTTTTAAAGAACGGGAATGTGGATGCCGTTATTGCAACAATGTCAATTACGCCAGAGCGTAAAAAGATTATTTCTTTTTCAAAGTCATACTTTGATGCGGGTCAATCACTGTTAGTTCCTAAAAATTCATCAATTAAGAGTACAAAGGACCTTAATGGTAAGACAGTTATCGGTGTTGTAGGTGCAAACTCCGTCGACAACATTAAAAAAGTTGCTCCAAGAGCAAAAGTGATTGAGTTGCAAGACTATGCTCAGGCAATGAACGCTTTAAAATCACATCAGGGGGATGCATTAACTACTGATAACGGAATTTTGTTTGGGTTAGCAGTTCAAAATCCGGGCTACGAAGTTCGTGGCGGCACTTTTACTGTTGAACCATACGGTGTTGCGGTTAATAAGGGACAAACCTCATTTACTGAAGCTGTAGACAAGGCGGTTCTTGAGATGCAGCATAATGGTGAATATAATCGCTTAATTAAAAAGTGGTTTGGCGATGTTCCAGGATTTAAGTATAAGGAGCTGTATCGCCGATGATTAATATTTTTTCAAAATTCAGCAGCCAGCTGTTTGTAGGCTTGGGCTGGACAATACTATCTAGTGTAATTGCTTTATTTTTCAGTTTAATAATTGGAACAATATTTGCAATTATGGAAGTTGTTCCAAGTAAAGTAATGCGTGTAATTGGACATGCTTATGTGGAAATAATGCGTAACATTCCTTTGCTTGTAATCACTATGTTTTTCTACTTGGTAATTCCGATGTATGTTGTCAAAATCAACGGTTTTACAGCTGGTACAATTGGGTTAACTCTGTATACTTCTGCTTTTATTGCCGAGACAATTCGTTCAGGAATTCAATCTGTTTCCGGCGGTCAAATGGAAGGTGCGAGATCAACTGGTATGACCTACTGGCAGGCAATGCGTTATATAATTTTGCCTCAAGCATTCAAGATAGTAATACCACCTTTAGGAAACCAGTTTGTTAACTTGGTCAAAAATTCTTCAGTTCTAGCCTTTGTGGCAGGATTTGATTTAATGTATCAGGCAAATTCAATTGCGTCAGCAACTTTTGACACTATTAACAGTTATTTGGTTGTAGGTGTTTTATATTTGATCGTTACATTGCCGATTAGTTATTATATGCGGCACCTGGAAAAGAAATTAGGTTAAAGGAGGTACTAGAAAATGCAAAATTGGGTTAACGCCTTTTCATGGCTTAATGTACGCTTTTTGTTAATGGGCCTCTGGGTAACTATTTACATTTCCGTAATTTCGGTCATTTTAAGTTTTATTATTGGCTCGATTTTAGGAATAATTAGATATTCTAAAATTAAGTATGTTTCAGCTGTTGTAGGTTTCATTATTGATATTATTCGTAATATTCCCCTGCTGCTGATTATCTTCTTTACTTATTTTGGGCTACCAAACTTTGGTTTAAGGCCGGAAACAATACCGGCAGCGATTATTGCCATGACAGTATTCGAATCCTGTATGATTGCTGAAATTGTGCGTTCAGGTATTCAATCTGTTTCTATCGGTCAGATGGAGGGTGCAAGATCAACTGGTATGTCGTTTGTTCAGGCTTTATGGCATGTTGTTTTGCCTCAAGCTTATAAAAACATGATTCCAACAATTATTAGTCAGTTTGTTTCTCTAATTAAGGACACATCTTTGGCAACAATCATAGTTGTTCCGGAAATGATGCAGCACGCACAAGTTATTTATGGTCAAAATGCAAATTATATTTTGCCGATGTTTGCTGCTTTAGCTGTTTTGTATTTTGCTGTGTGCTTTACATTGTCAATTATCGGCAGTGCAATAGGCAGGCATTTGTCTTAAAATAAGAATTTGATTAGTAATTATTAAAAAGCAATTCACGAGTTTGTGAATTGCTTTTTTTGTTTGCTCTGATACACAGGCAATTGGTTCATACCATTTCACAAACTTTTTTATTTGATTTTACTAGTCAATTATTTTTATTAAATAATTTTAAGAAAAATGCTTGACATATTAAAAATTAGCTATTATCTTATAATATAACATCATATAACAAGAATGATTGAGAGGTTAAAAATGAAAAAAGAATATCAACAAGAAATTAAGAATGCTCTTGCCGCTGCAGAAAAGATTGATGGCATTAATCATGTCTATTTTGTAGCTTGTGGAGGATCGATGGCTTTTATGCAACCAGCTGAATATATTTTCAACCGCGAATGTGATATTCCAGCCACAATTTTACCAGCACGGGAATTTACAACACGTAATCCTCATGATTTGGGCAATCATAGTTTAGTAGTTTCTTGTTCACATTCAGGTAGTACGCCAGAAACAAATGAGGCAGTTAATTTTGCCAAGAGTAAAGGTGCTCTAACAGTAGGTATTACCTATACAGCAGGTTCTGACTTAGAAAAGAATTCCGATTTCACTTTGCACTACAGTTGGGGCAAAGGTACCGATGCTTCTGATTTAAATAATGGGGTTTTGTATGGTTTCATATTTAGTCTATTGAAGTCCATAACTGGTGATAACAAATTTGAAAAAGGCCTGAAAGCTTTGGATAGCTTAGAAACTATGGCTGACAGGGTAAGAAAACAATTTGGAGAAACTGCAAAGAAATGGACCAGTGAATTAAAACGCGAAAAATTAATTTATGCTGTAGGATCAGGTATTAATACTGGAGAAACATATTCATTTTCAGCTTGTTGGCTTCAGGAAATGCAATGGATTCATAGTGGATATATCAATTCTGCTGAATATTTCCACGGTCCATTTGAAGTAACAGATTTTGATGTGCCATTTATCATTTGCAAAGGATTAGGCGTTACCAGAAAAATGGATCAACGTGTAATCGATTTTGCTAAAAAGCATAGTCAAAAAGTTTACGTGATTGACGACGCTGACTTTGATATGCATGAAGTAGATGACGACTTTAAAGAATACTATTCTCAGATTCTTTCAGGAGTTGCTTTCCGTCAATTAGCCGAAGGATTTGCTTATGAAAGAGGACACTCACTAGATGTCCGTCGTTATATGGGACATCTGGATTATTAAAAAGGCTGTAAATCATGAAAATAATTGCAGTTGGTGACAATGTAGCTGATACATACATCAAGCAAAAGATATTTTTTCCAGGCGGAAATTGTGTCAATGTATCAGTTGATGCCAAAAAAGCCGGAGCTGATGTTTCAGCTTATCTGGGAATGTTTGGAGATGACGATCGAGCACAGCATATTAAAGAATCTTTAACAGAAGAAAATGTAGAACTTATTAATTGTCGTAAGGTCTATGCTCCCACAGCACAGCCTCGAGTTATTCTCACAGATGAAGGTGATAGAACTTTTGCTCCTGGTCCTAAAAATTCAGTAATGCATTTGTTATCCTTAAGGCTTACCCCAACAGATTTTGCGAAAATAAAAAAATTTGATGTTGTTCATGTTGGAATTGATTCGGGAATTGAAAATTATCTTGATGAATTACATCATATTACCAAAGTATCATTTGATTTTTCAGATTCTCGCAATGAAAGTTATTTTAAACGTGTTTTACCGTTTGTAGATTATGCTTTCTTTTCAGGTTCAGAGATGTCTGATGAACAAGTGGAAGAATTTGCTAAAAAATATTTAACTTTGGGACCGGAAGTCATAGTCATCACAAGAGGTGCAAATTCTGCATTCTTGTTAACTTCACAGAAATCCTATTATCAAAAACCACAAAAAGTAAAAGTCGTTGACACTATGGGTGCAGGTGACAGCTTTATTGCTGGTTTTCTAGTTTCTTACTTAAATAAAAACAATCTGCAAGAAGCTGCTTTAGCCGCTAGTAAAAATGCTGCAGCTACTTGCCAACTATCTGGTGGTTTTGGTCATCAGAAATCTTTTTAGAAAAGAGTGATATTTATGAAAAAAAGTGCATTGTTTGCAACTGCAATTGCATGTGTAGGCTTGTTAATAACAGGATGCCAGAAAAATTCCAGTTCTGGTACAAAAAATCAAGATAAAATTACTGTTGTTCAAAATGCAACGGTTGATTCTCTTGACCCGATTTTAGCGTATCAAAACACATCTTCAACTGTTGTAGCTAACACAACAGAAGGCTTGTACACTATTGATGCCCACGATAAGCCCCAATTGGCATTGGCCTCTAAAGTTAAAACGAGTAATCATGGACTCACCAAGACTTTTACTATTCGTAAAAATGCCAATTGGTCAAATGGTGATCCTGTAACAGCAAATGATTTTGTTTTTGCCTGGCGGAGGTTGTCTGATCCCAAAATTGCTTCAGCCTTTAACTTCCAACCAGGTGCGGCTGGCATTAAAAATGCTAATGACATTGTAGCTGGCAAGAAGCCGGTCAAGTCATTGGGCGTTAAGGCTACAGGCCCTAAAACTCTAGTAGTGCAATTGGATCATGTTGTACCTTACATGAACAAGTTGCTGGCATTCAGTGATTTTGCTCCTGTCAATCAGAAATACTTCCAAAAAACTGGTAAAAAATTTGCACAAGATTCCAGTCATTTAATTTATTCTGGTCCATACCAAATCAAGGATTGGAAATTAGGCGATAACACTATCCAGTTAGTTAAAAATCCTAAATATTGGGATGCCAAAAATGTCAAAATTAAGAATGTTAAGCTTGATATTATTACAGACCCAGAAAAGGCAGCTATTGCATTCGAAAATGGCAGTGCAGACTATGTTCACTTAAGTGGTCAGCTTGTTTCTAAATATCGAAAAGATAAGAACTTTGTCAATGATGTTGGTAATTTTACACAGTACATTATGTTTAATCTGAAAAAAACGGGATTAGATAATGCTGATCTGCGTAAGGCAATTTCTTGCAGCATTAACCGTAAAGAAATAACAACTCACATCCTAAAAGATGGTTCAATTCCTTCTCATTCTATGGTTATGAAAGATTTGGTTAAGAATCCGACAACAGGCAAAGATTTTGCAGATGAATCAACTACTAATCTTTACGAGTATTCACCAGCTCAAGCTAAAAAGTATTGGAATAAGGCAAAAAAAGCAACTAACTTGCGTTCATTTACCTTGCTTTATGATGACAGTGATCCTTCATATGCTAACGTAGCTGCGTATATCAAGGCTCAAGTTGAAAAACACCTTCCTGGCATGAAAGTGACACTGCAGCAAGTAGCAAAGAAGACTAGAACTGATAAGATGTCAAAAGCTACTTATGATGCTACTTTAACTCGTTGGGGACCAGACTATGCTGATCCAACAGCGATCTTGAGTATGTATCAATCTAAGAACGACAGCAATTACGGTCGCTGGGCAAATTCAGAATTTGATAAGTTAATGGCTCAATCTGATCAAACAACTGATCAAGCTAAGAGATACAAATTGCTTCTTAAGGCAAACAATATCCTAATTGACAGTGCTTCTTGCCCACCGCTATATCAGATTGGTGCACCAGTTTTGGAAAGATCTAATATTAAAGATTTACCGATGCATATTGCAGGTGTACCATTCTTCTTCAAATATGCTTCAATTAAATAATTTCGTTAAAAGTATTAATAGAGCTGGGATACAATCTCAGCTCTGTTTGCTTATTTAGGAAGATTGGAGGGAAAAACTTGAAAAAGTATGTCTTAAAAAGAATATTAATCGCAGTGATTACATTATTTTTAATTACTTTTATTCTTTTTATTATGGAAAAGGCAATGCCTGGTTCGCCATTTAATGATGAAAAAATGTCACATGCTCAAATAGCGGCACTTTACCATAAATATGGTTTAGACGGTCCAGTGCCATTGCAGTTTCTTAATTACTTGAAAAATATGTTATCTGGCGATTTCGGTGTTTCGTATACCGTTCAAGTTAATACGCCGGTTACTACAATGATTTTGCAGCATTTTACCATTTCACTCCAGATAGGTTTACAGGCTACTGTATTAGGTTCAGTTTTAGGCTTTCTGATGGGAATTTTGGCAGCAATCAAAAAAGGCACAATTTGGGATAACTTAATGACTGGCATTTCTGTTTTGGGAATAAGTCTTCCTAACTTTGTAGTAGCATTGATCGTGTCAATTATATTTTCTTATAAACTAATGGTCTTTCCAGGAACGTACCAACCAAGTCAGCCTTTTGTTTCAAGTATTCTGCCCACAATAGCATTGAGTACTTTTACTATGGCAAGTATTGAACGATATGTTAGAAATGACATGATTGATATTATGAATTCTGATTATTATCGTTTAGCGGATTCAAAAGGAATTAAAAAGTTCCAGTTGATCGGACACCATGTTATCAGAAACACTTTAATTTCAGTTATTACTGTATTAGCACCACTGATGATTGACCTAATTGCCGGGAGTATGGTAATTGAAAAAGCTTTTGCTATTCCAGGCTTGGGAACATTGTATATTAGTGCTATACAAGCTAATGACTACAATGTAGTCTTAGGTATAACTTTCTTTTATGCAGTGCTTTTTATTGGTATTATGTTAATAGTTGATATTCTTTACGGGTTAATAGATCCGCGTATTAGATTAGATGAGGGCAAATAATTATGACTAATATAGAAAATAATGATTTTGAATTTGCCCATAAATCTGAAACAGTTGACCATTATTCTGGTAAATCTTATTCATATGGGCAGTTGGTTTGGCATCGCTTTTTAAGAAATAAAGGTGCGGTGATTAGCGCAGTTGTTTTAATTATTATTGCTTTAATAGCCATTCTGGCGCCTTACCTTAGTCAATACTCACCCACTACACCGTATCCTAACCAGTCTAATTTAGCTCCTGGAGTTAATGGTCATTGGTTTGGAACAGACAACTTAGGCAGAGATATTTTTGTAAGAGTTGCTGCTGGTACTTCAGTTTCACTAAGGGTTGCTCTGGTGGCAATGGCAATTGATCTGGTTATTGGTACTAGTTATGGCCTGATTTCAGGATATTTTGGTGGCAAAATTGATTTATTCATGCAAAGAATAACAGAAATTCTTAGTACTATTCCTATGATCATTATTGTTACTTTGCTTGTTCTGGTCATGAAGCCAGGTCTAGTAAGCATAATTACTGCGATGATGATTGTCGGCTGGATTAATATGAGTAGAATAGTTCGCGCACAGGTGTTGGAACTAAAAACCAGCGAGTATGTTTTATCAGCAAAGACAATGGGAGAATCTGATATTAAAATTATTTTCTCTCAAATTTTGCCTAATACATTAGGACAAATAATTACCACATTTATGTTATCTATTCCGAACGCAATTTTTTTGGAAGCATTCTTAGCCTTTATCGGTTTAGGTGTTCCGGCACCATTAGCTTCATTAGGAACAATGATTAATGATGGTTATACCCAGGCTATCGTTTACCCATACATGGTCATTTTCCCCGTATTGTTTTTAGCACTAATTATGCTGAGTTTTAATATTATTGCGGATGGCTTACGGGATGCTATTGAAGGAAGTTAGGTAAGATTATGACCGAAACAGTTTTAGAAATAAAAAATTTACAAGTAGCCTATCATACCGATCACGGAGAAGTGCAAGCTGTTAGAGGAATAAGTTATCAGGTAAAAAAGGGTGAAACAGTTGCTTTAGTTGGTGAATCCGGTTGTGGCAAGTCAGCTAGTGTAAAGCCAATCATGGGCGAAAAAGAAGCCAATCAAATAATTAAATCCGGTGAGATCAATTTCACTTACCAGACTGAAAATGGTCCACAAACAGTTAATTTATTAAAAATTAGTCCTAAGATTATGCAAAATCGTATTAAGGGCAAAGAAATAGCAATGGTTTTTCAAGACCCAATGACTTCTCTCGATCCAACCATGAAAATTAATAAGCAAATCGCTGAGGCAGTAAAGGCTTCTCATCCTGAGATGAACAAGGATCAAATCAACGAACGGGTGCTTAATTTAATTGAAACCGTTGGCATTCAAAACATGAAGGTTGTTCAGAACCAATATCCACATCAACTTTCTGGGGGAATGAGACAGAGAATTGTTATCGCCATTGCGTTGGCCGGGAATCCCAGTTTACTGATCTGTGATGAACCAACTACGGGTTTGGATGTTACTATTCAGGCTAAAATTTTGAACCTGATTAAAGATATACAAAAGAGCAGAAAATTATCTGTTATTTTTATCACTCATAATTTAGGGGTGGTTGCCAATATTGCAACATATGTGAACGTCATGTATGCTGGAAAAATAGTTGAGACTGGAACGAGCCAAGATATCTTTTATGAACCTCGTCACCCATATACTTGGGGTCTGCTTGAATCAGTACCCGATATCAATGAGAAGGTTGACGAATTACCGACTATTGCCGGAACGATTCCAGACTTAACACAACCGATTGTTGGAGATGCTTTTGCTCCCAGAAATAAGTATGCCTTAAACATTGATTTTCAAAAACAACCGCCAATGTTTAAAATTAATGACCATCACTATGCTGCAACTTGGCTCTTAGATAAAAGAGCTCCCAAAGTACCAATTCCAGCAGTTTTGCAAAAGAGAATTTTAAAAATGAAGGGGGTATCATAAGCAATGACTAAAAATATCCTTGAAGTTCATCATTTAAAGCAATATTTTCCAGTTGCAAATAAAAAAATAGTTAAAGCGGTAGATGATGTTTCCTTTAACATTACTAATGGTGAAACTTTTGGTCTGGTAGGTGAGTCAGGAAGTGGAAAGACCACTATTGGCCGCTCTATTATTCGTCTTTATTGGCCTACTGCTGGTGAGGTGATTTTTGAAGGTGAACAAATAGCAGGTCAGTTAAGTAAAAAGCAGACTGCTAAGTTGCGTAAAGACATGCAGATGATTTTTCAAGATCCTATGTCTTCACTAAATCCTCGTAAAAAAGTTGGTGACATAGTCAAGCTGGGTCTTGATATTCATTATCCTAAATTAACTAAGGATGAAAAACTGCAAAAAGTTATTGAAATGTTAAAAATAGTTGGTCTTGACTCATCATTTGTTAACCGCTACCCGCAAGAACTTTCAGGTGGACAAAGACAAAGAGTTGGTATTGCCAGAGTAGTTATCATGCATCCCAGACTTATTATTGCAGATGAAGCTATTTCTGCTCTAGATGTTTCAGTACAAGCTCAAGTTGTTAATCTTCTTCAAAGAATACAAAGAGAAAGTGGCAGTGCCATGCTCTTTATTGCCCATGACTTGGCAATGGTCAAACATATTTCAAGTCATATAGGAGTAATTCATTTGGGACATATTGTCGAGATTGGGCCAACAGAAGCAATTTTTGACGATCCTGTGCATCCTTATACAAAAAGTTTGTTAACCGCTATCCCCACTACTAATCCAATAGCGGAACAAAATAAAAAGTTATCAAATTATCATGCATTTAGACAACAATATGAAAATAGAGAAATGGCAGATTTAGGCAATGGTCACTATGCAATAGACGATGGGTCGTGGACTAAGTAAAACTCCTTATGATAAAATATTGATAAATAAATTTTTAATATTATCAAGAAAAGGAAAAATAGATGCCACGTCCTAAAACCAAGCAAGAATTAGTTGATGCAAGTAATTCGTCATACCAGAAGATAGTTGATTTAATCGCTAAGTTGCCAGAGGATGCTCGCACTGGCAGTTTCAATTTTGATACGAGTAAACTAAAAGAAGCCCATTGGAAGAGAGATCATAATGTACGCGATGTTTTGATCCATTTATATGAATGGCAAAAATTGTTGCTAGAGTGGGTTAAAAGCAATCAATCCGGTGAAAACAAAGAATTTTTGCCTGAAGGGTATAATTGGCGTAATTATGGTGAAATGAATCAAGAATTTTGGCAAAAGCACCAATCTACGCCACTTGCAGAAGCAGAAAAAATGCTGGCGAATAGTCATAAACAAACTATGGCTTTGCTTGATACCTATACGGAAGAGCAACTCTTTCAAAAGAATGTTTTTCCTTGGACTGGTAATAATGCATTAGGTACTTATTTCATTGCAAATACTTGCAGTCATTATGAATGGGCTTTAAAGAAGTTACGAAAATATCAAAGATCCTTGAAATAATGGCTTATTAAAACCGTTAGCGTAAAAGCTGGCGGTTTTTGTTTTTAATGAGCCACTTATTTAAATAAATCAAAAGTTTGACAATTTATTTATAAAAAATTCTGATAAAAAACTTTTATAGCTAATGCTCTAAAGCAATATTTCAGGCTTTAAAATATTTTTAGAGTTTTTTTAGTTAGTATAATCTACCAAACTTTTCATACAGTTATAATTTTAAATGACTGTTATACTAATCTTTGAGTTTGTTATTTTTATTTTAATTTAGTAATATTGAATAGTTAAGGAAGTGTGATAATGAATTCTGTCAAAACAATAGCTGGCGTACCACTTTACAAAAAAATCTACTTAGATATCAAACAAAAGATTCAGCAAAACATTTTGAAAACTGATGAAAAATTACCGAGTGAACAATATTTGTGTCAACAATATCAGGTTAGCAGAATAACAGTGCGTAAAGCTCTGAAATTATTGACTGATGAAGGATTAGTAGTTACTATCCAGGGGAAAGGCTCCTATGTCAATGTCAAAAAAATGAGGGGAAGATTGGAACAAATTGAAGGATTCTCTGAATTTTCTGAGTCTCGCTCTAAAACAAATAAAAAGATTATTTTAAAAAGAGAAATTTTACAAAATTCTCAAATTGCTAAGATTTTGCAACTGTCTGAGCCAGCAGATTTAGTTTATATTAAAAGAATTTCTCAAACAGGAAATGAGCCTATGGCAATTGATGAAGCCTGGCTATCAGCTGAACGCTTTCCGGAATTACTTACAAATATTCATGAAGATACCTCACTATACCAATACCTAGCAGATAAGTACCATGAAACTTTAGCAAGTTCATATCGCGAAATCAGCACTATCCTACCCAGTAGTGAACAAGCTAGATTACTGGCATTAACTAATGTAGTACCACTTTTTGATGTAAACAAGACTGTTTACAATCAGTTTGATCAGCCGCTGGAATTTTCTCATTATGTTGTAAGAGGAGATAAAATGGTTTATACTATCGACTCCAAAAATGACAGCAATATTTATTTTAACCACAAAAAGTAATTGTATTTTAAAAACTTTTCAATATTTAAAAACGATCAGTTGAAATGAATTCATCTGGTCGTTTTATTATTTTTTAGGCTTTAAATGTTGAGAGTAGGTACGAATATTATTTTGTACAAAAGCATGTGGCTGAGTTTGAAAAACACAATTAGGAAAGGAATGCTGCATAATAGCTTGACCTAAATTGAGTAAAACTAAATTATCAATTTCAACATTTTTATCAATATCTTGAGCAATTTCTCCTGTTTTTTGCATTTGTTCAAACTTTTCAGCTAAAATTTTTCTGATTAAATCGAGAAGATTTTTAATCACTGCTTGCAGTTCTGGCAAATTTTGAGATTCACGAATACCAGTTAAAAACAAAGCTAGATGTTGCTTTATAAAATTTTGATAGATGATGGAAAAATTCATAATATCCTTATCTAAATCGCCAACTAACTGATAATTTTTATTGATCATTTGAATATCATCACGATACTTAGATATCAGTTGCTGTAAAATGCCACGTTTGTCTTTAAAATGCCTGAACAAGGTACTTTCATTAACTTGAGCGACTTGAGCAATTCTTTTAGTAGTGGTTCTTTGATAACCATTGTGAATCAATAATTGTGAGAAAGCTGTTAAGATTCTCTGTTCAACATTACCACTCATTTTGGCCACCCACCTTAACTCAACTCTTTAAATATCAATAATGGCTATTTATGTCTAATTGTAACAATTATCATATTAAGTAACAAGACAAGTAATAAGTAAATTCCAACAATTTGTTAATGTTCTTATAATTACCGCAGACGTTAAGTTAAAATGATTGTATATTTCATAGTAGACAGGTAAGAAATATTGAACTGTCATATAGAACACATTAAGGACTGCAGATAAAATATTCATGTTTATAAAGTGATTTGATTACGCCTAAAATAAAAATCATAACTAGAAAAAACTCCAGTTATGACTTTAAATTAATTTGAGTATATTTGTTTACTTAGTTGCTAATAATAAAATTAAAAAGGCTAATGTATCAAATAAGAAGTGGACTAAAAAGCTGACCCAAATATTATGTGTTTTTATAAAAGCCCAGTTTAAAACTAGGCGTGTAAAAGCCAAACCTAAAATAACATAGCCTAAATTATAGTCATAAGTAGAAAGATGAAGTAAAGAAAAAATCAGGGCAGAGGCAATATTACCCCAAAATAGTGGGTGAGGCATATGGCAAGAATCAGCTAATTGGGTAACAGCTAATAAAGGCATAATTGCTAAAAATTCTTCTCCCAATATTTGGATAGCACTGCTTAAACGTTGATAGAGAAAAATTGGCCAAACATGTGGCGTCTTCATAGTCAATCCTGCAGCTGCATTGCCAGAAACAGAACCAAATAATTTTTGAGAAACTGTTCCTGATAACACAGATATGAAATAGGCAAAGACAAAGAAAACAAGAATCCAAAGCCATTCTTTAGCATGTGGTACATGAAATAAATGATGCCATTTTTTACCAGTAGCAATTTGTACACCGATTATTTGAATTACTAAAAAAATGGTTACAATTAATAGCTGAAAACATGCAGCTGCTAAAGAGGGATGATTTTCATCAAAGACTAAATAGTCTGGAACTTGTATACCAGGCATTATCAAACAGCAGTATGCAATTATGTTCGATAATAATATTAATAACCATTTTTTACCAGATAAATGAAATGAATTTGTTAAATTATTTGTCATTGAAATTCACCTTTTTATTTTTGATTTTATATTGCCAATCATAAAAATACAATCCCCAAGCTTGTGAAAAGCAAAACATGATATTTTTGTATAACTACTCTATGAGATTTTGATACCTTAACTTAAAGGTGAATTTACACAAATATAGACTAGTGGAACATGTGTTACAATTAATTATATCGAGATTGGAAAATCCATAAGTGGATGCTATTAAAATTTTGTTTATTTTCGCTTATATAATTATATATATATGCACAATAGTTTAGATAGAATCATAAGGAGGTTGCTTATGAAAAATGTTACTATCAATAATCAAGTTCTGCCAGCTTTAGGTATTGGTACTTGGGAAATGGGGGATGACCCAGAAGTCAGAGAAGAAGAAATAACAGCTATTCGTTCAGGACTTGATGCTGGCTTAACAGTGATTGACACGGCCGAGATGTATGGCAATGGTCATTCGGAAGAACTAGTTGGTGAGGCGATAAAGCCTTATCAAAGATCACAAATTTTTTTAATATCTAAAGTATTGCCTCAAAATGCTTCTGCACATAAAATGCGGCAAAGTTTGGCAGCTAGTCTTAAGAGGCTGCAAACTGATTATTTAGATCTGTACCTTTATCATTGGCGCGGAATGGTTCCTCTGTTAGAGACAGTTTCAGAACTGCAGTCACTGCAAGATGAAGGACTTATTCGTGCCTGGGGAGTATCAAACTTCGACATAGATGATATGGAGGAACTCTGGCAGGTGCCAAATGGTCAGAACTGCGTTGTTAATGAGGATTTGTATAATTTGGAGACTAGGGGAATTGAATTCAGTCTTTTGCCTTGGCAAAGAGAACATCATATTCCATTGATTGCATACAGTCCTCTGGGTCGAGGACCTAAAATGGGTAGCACAATGATGAAAAATGAGGCGGTCATACAAGTAGCTGAAAAACACAAGGCAAGTCCTTATCAGATTTTATTGGCTTGGGTAATGCAACAACCAGATGTTTTGGCGATACCAAAAAGTAGTAGTTCAAAGCACTTATTATCTAATCTTAGGGCGTTAGATATTGAGCTAACAAAGAAAGATTTACAAGTTTTGGAACAAGCTTATCCGAAGCCAGATCATAAAGAGCCTCTGGCAATATATTAAAAAGACGGAAATGTTTCTTGACTAGTTGTGGGTATTCGAATTTTACTTGAGGCGAATACTTCTTAACTAAAAAAAATGTGGGAATGCTCCGAGTAATAAATTTAACTGATAGTCTCAATAGGACTTATGACAAAATATTACTGTATAGTCCCAATTTGCAGCTCTTCGACAGTCCACCAAAGGTAAAAAAGTGCCAGATAAAGTGCTAAAACTTTATTTGGTACTATATTTTCAGTGTTCATTTTTGCTCTTTCTTAAAGTTTCTAATAAATATATTTTAATTGTGGCAAATTGTGTGAGTAATGTAAATTGCTGAAAAATGGCAGCTAATATAATTATTTGTTAGTCATAATCATTAAAAAACTAAAAAATAAAGTAAAAAAGCTTGAGTTCTCTCAGGCTTTTTCTGTACTCTTATACTAGGTAAGAAATTGGGAAGTTGAATAATGAAGAGTTTTTTGTTTCGTTTATATTTGGTGGCAATGAAATTAATTGCTCGTTTCACACCAGTGCAAGATAATAAAGTGGTTATACTTAATGGCGCAGGTAGATCGGGTTCAAATGGTTATTTATTTGGCAAATATTTGAAGAAAAATCATCCTGAATATGAAGTTATTACCGTTGAACCATGGCCGTCTTCACATTTATCGTTAAAAACTTGGCGACAAATCGGTGCAGCAAAGTTTGTGTTAACTACACACCAGCCATTTAAAGTTCATGCTAGACAAATCAATATCCAGTTCTGGCATGGTATTCCCCTCAAGCGCATGGGATTTATGGCTAATAATACTAGTCTCAAAACTGATCAGCGTAATGCTAATTTATGGCAAAAAAATGCTGATGTTGTTTGCTCAAGCAGTGATTTATATGAAAGTCTAATGAGTGCCTGCTGCGCGATTGAAACTAACAAATATCGAAAAACTGGGTTTCCTCGTCTTGATGCCTTGAAAAATCCTGCTATTAGTAAAAAGAAACTATTAACTGACTTATTCAAAGCTGAGGATAATGATGCTCAAATTGGAATATACATGCCCACTTTTCGCTATGAAATGGATGATCGACAAATTATGACGCAGGTTAAGCAGGGTAATTTCTTTGCATTGCCTGATTTTGATGCTGTGAAGCTGAATAATTCTTTAAAAAAGAACCATCAGTATTTAATAGTGAAACTGCATCCTTATGAAATGAATCTGTTTAAACACTTGCAGAGTAGCTTTTCAAATATTGCCTTTCTCAATAGCGACTACTTATATCAACTTGATATTGATTTGTATGAACTTTTAGGTAATACAGACTTTTTAATTACTGATTATTCTTCGATTTATTTTGATTATTTAAATATTGACAAACCAATCATATTTATTACCAATTATTTGCGGCAATACGAAAAAAAACGGGGACTTTTAATGGGACCTTATGAAGAAATTGTGCCTGGAGTGTGCGTGAAAACACAGCAGGAACTTATTAAGGCACTTGTAATGCCAGATCAATTCAGTAAAAAGCGGCACTACTGGCTAACTCTAACTAATGAAGTGCAGACCGATTCAAACTGTGAAAATGTATTTAAGTTGTTAAAAATAGAGGGTAAGTTGTGAAAAGAACATTTTTAAACATTCTATATAATGCGGTTTACCAAATATTTTTGGTATTAGTACCACTAATAACCGTGCCTTACCTTTCCCGAATTTTGGGCCCTAAAACATATGGTATTTATAGTAATGTGAATAATATTGTTCAGTTCTTAATGATATTCTGTACCCTGTCTGTGTCATATATTGGTATGAGGACCATTTCGCAGATTAGAGCTTTTGGCAGTGGTCAAGATTTAACCAAAGCGTTTTGGGGATTGTGGTATTTTCAGGCCATAGCTGGATTCGTCACAATAGTGATAGTGATTGCTGTTACCAGTTTTTTCCATATTAAGTACGGTCAATATTTGTTATTAATGGTGCCATATCTTATTTCAGCTCAAGTGGATATTTCCTGGTTCTTTCAGGGACTGGCCGATTTTGGCCGGGTGGTTTTAAAAAATACTGCCGTTAAACTAGTATCTGTTATCTTGATTTTATTATGGGTTAAAAGTCCGGGTGATCTTTGGAAGTATATGTTGATTATGTCGGTTTCAACTATGTTGGGATCAGTTGTCTTTTGGTTTGATATACACCGTTATGTAGGTGGGCCTGTCAAACACTTTTATCAATACCGTGCAACTGTTAAAGCAATCATTACTCTCTTGATTCCGCAAATTGCAACACAGATTTACACTTCACTTGACAAGCCTATTTTAGGACTTTTTCAGAATTCCACTCAGGTTGCTTTTTATGACAATTCACAAAGAATTTCCAATATGGTTTTGGGAATTGTAACGAGTATTTCCTTAGTTATTATGCCTAAAATGGCGGGTGAAGGAAAAAAAGAACAACGGGTTATTTTGAAAAAATCCTTGGAAGCGACAGTGATGCTGGGAACACTATTTGCAGTTATTATTATGGCTAATACTAAAGAATTTGTGCCTTTCTTTTTTGGACATAAATTTATCCCAATGACGCCTTTGATGTTCTTCTTCACTTTGACCATCATAATGATTCCAACAGGTGGAGTTTTTGCTAACCAATTTGCGCTTGCAAACCACCGAGACCGTGATTATGCCATTCCCGTTATAGTGGGAGCCATTTTAGAAGTAGCATTGAGCTATTTTTTGGATCGGTTTTATGGTGCAACGGGAGCAATGATTGCAATTTTAATAACTGAGTTTATAGTTTTGCTTTTACGACTATGGATTGTTCGTGATGGCTATGATTTTAAATATTCTTTTCGTGAAATTCCTAAATATTTTATAATTGCCATTATTGTTTTGGCAGCAGGGATGCTTTTGCCACAAATGTTTGCATCAGCATTTCTTAACATGCTAGTCAAATCAATCATTATGCTTGTTTTGTATATCGCTTTAATGTTCTTGTTAAAACTTGATTTTAACCAAGACATAATTTTGTTATTGAAAAAATTTTTTACCAGAGGTTAATAAATGATTCCCAAAATAATTCATTATGTGTGGGTAGGGGGTAACCCTAAACCACAAAATATTCAGCGTTGCATGAAGACCTGGTCAAAGCATCTGCAAGACTACCAAATAATCGAATGGAACGAGCATAATTTTGACATTCACGAAAATAAATATGTTGAGCAGGCTTATCAAGCTAAAAAATGGGCATTTGTTTCCGATTATATCCGGGCTAAAGCCGTTTATGAAATGGGCGGCATTTATATGGATACTGACGTCTTGGTGCTAGATGATTTGCATGATTTATTAAATAATAGAGCTTTTGTTGGTTTTGAAAATAAGGATAATCCTTTTACAGCAGTATTTGGAGCGGAAAAAGGTCATCCACTGATTAAAGACATGCTTTCTTATTATGATGACCGTAATTTTACGTTTGACAAACAAGACCAATTAGCAGGAGTGAATACTGTTTCTGTATCTGATATTTTAAAAAATAAATATGGTGCTCAGCCTAATAACAAGGAGCAGCAATTGCAGGAAGGGATACATGTTTATCCTGATGGCGTACTTTGTAATCCTTCTGCGCAGTCAAAGACCATCCATGTTTTTACCGGAACATGGATGGAAGGAGCTAAGCCACTGAAAAGAAAAATAGTGACGGCTTTAAAAGTCAGGATCAAAACGAAAAAAGAGGCAGCACTATATGCCAAAGTTTTCAGATAATCTGACTGAAGAAGAATTACAGAACCTGGTGGCAGAAGTTTCTCTTAAATATTTTGGCAGACAGTTTAAGCACCAAGTAAAAATTAATAAGCGCATGACAACAACTGGTGGTCGGTATCATTTAGATGATCACCACATTGAAATTAATGCGCATTTTTTAGTGCCGCAATATTATCAAGAATTGATTGGCATAATTAAGCACGAACTGACGCATTATCATTTGCACTTAACTCATAAAGGATATCGCCACAAAGATCAAGATTTCAAGGTTTTGCTTGATAGAGTAGGTGGTTCACGGTATGCCCCGGACATAGGTCTTAAACGCAAAAGAAAAGCAAAATATTTGTATGTTTGCACTATATGCGGTCAACAGTTTGTGCGGGTTCGGCGCGTTAATGTACGTCGTTATGGCTGTGGCAAATGCGGCGGCAGGTTAAGATTAGTCAGTTATAGATAAAATAATAAAATTTATTTTGACATTTTGTTTGACAAACTGTTAGGTATCAAACTATAATTTAATTGTAAATTATATTAGGTACCTAACTTTTTATTTAAAGGAACTTAATTATGAGTCAAACAAGTGATCAATTAATGAGACAACTTCATTTTATTTTGCGGGCTAGTCGTTACTATATGTTTCAAAACAAAGAACCGATATCGGGACAAAAACGGGTATTGGCTGTTTTAAAACTTGAAGACGGTTTAACCCAAAATTATTTAGCTGAAATTTTGGCTTTGAAACCTGGGTCTTTAGCTGAATTATTGAAAAAAATGGAACTAAAAGGAGATATCTCACGTGAAGTTGATGAGCAGGACAAACGAGTTAAACGTGTTTATCTCACAGCAGCTGGGAAAGAAAAGGCTGCCAAGCTGGCTGAATTAAAAGACAAGCAAGATACCGAGCCTTTCTTTGCCGGTTTGACTGCGGAAGAGCAGGAGCAATTTGGTCAATATCTGCAAAAAATTGCTGCTGGCTGGGATGAAGATTTTAAGGAAAAAGCCACTGATTTTGTTGATCCTGCCTACCGTATGGAAAGGATTAAAAAATGGCGTAAATATGCTGAAGACCATGACTTCTCCAGGTCTGATATGCGAGACATGTGCCGCCACATGTATAGGAAGCAACACTGCAATCATGACTTTGAACCACGTGACTTTACCAAAAATTGTTACAATTATGATAAAATGCACAAATATGATCGGGACTTTTGGCGTAAATTCTGGCATAATGAAAATGAAGAATTATAATTAGCAAGATAAGATAAAGAGTTTTTCAATTATTGAAAAACTTTTTTATTTAGTCTAACTAAGGAAAGCCGGTATCTTTTATGGCATTCAAGTCACTTAAAGATAAAACACAAAGTGTTAAATTCAGTGATTTTTTAAACTTGTTAAAAAGTTTGAATGTTAAAAAATCGTTATTTGCACTAGGGCTGTTTCTCAGTCTGATCACAAGTGTAGCAAATTTGGTCTTACCATTATTAACCAGAGAATTAGTGGATACGAGCAAGTGGGATAATTTTAATTACTCGAGCCTAATTATTATTATCATTGTGTTTGTCCTGCAATTAATTTTAGGAACAGTGGGTGGATTTGTTCTGCGCTATTTTGGTGAAAGTGTCGTTAAAAGCCTGCGTGAACGCCTGTGGGGTCATCTTTTAAAGCTACCTGTTAGTTATTTTGATGTTACCAAAGTGGGTGAAAGTAGTTCTCGTTTGGTTAATGATACGGGTATTATTAAAGATTTGCTGGCTTCTCAATTTCCTAACTTTATTACTGGCGCAATACAACTCTTTTTCTCATTAATCATTTTATTTGTGATGGATTGGCAAATGGCCACCTTAATGTTTACTGTAATTCCTATTGTGGTAGTAATTTTATTGCCAATTGGTCGCATTATGGTGAGACTTGGTCGTAAATTGCAGTCAGAAACAGCTAAATTTAACGGTGATGTCAGTGAAAAATTGTCTGAAGTACGTTTAATTAAATCCAGTAATGGCGAAAAGTATGAACAAGAATCGGGTAACCACAGGATCAAGAAGATTTTTACTATTGGCGTACTAGATGCTCGTGTTGAAGCTATTTTGCAGCCGATTATCATGACTTTAATGATGGCGGCTTTTGCAGGCATTCTGGCATTTGGCATTATTCGCGTAGGTCAGGGTTCTTTGACCAGTGGTTCTCTTGTAGCATTCTTACTATATCTGTTTAACGTGATTGCACCAGTTGCTAATTTTGCCACTTTCTTTTCACAGATACAAAAAGCCTTGGGTTCAACTGAACGCATACAAGCAATTTTACAAATTGAACCTGAAAAGAATTTAAGTCATCATACTTTTGATTTGAGTAATAAAACGTTGACGGCACAAAACGTTAGTTTTAGTTATATTAAAAACGAACCCGTTTTACAATCTATTTCATTTGTTTCAAAACCCAACTCTGTCATTGCCTTTGTGGGACCTAGTGGTGGTGGCAAATCTACCATTTTTGCCTTATTGGAACGCTTTTATCAGCCTGAAAGTGGCAAATTCACTATTGGGGATGAAGATATTCAAGATATTGACCTGGCAAATTGGCGCTCCCAAATAGGCTATGTTTCTCAGAACAGTGCTATTTTTTCCGGAACGATTCGGGAAAATTTGGTTTATGGTTTGACTAAGGACATGACGGACGATGAACTTTGGCACGGATTGGCTTTGGCTTATGCCGATCAATTTGTGCGGGAATTTCCTGATCAAATGGAGACTGAAATTGGTGAACGGGGAATTAAACTATCTGGTGGTCAGAAACAACGTTTAGCTATTGCCAGAGCCTTTTTGCGTGATCCTAAAATTTTGATGCTGGACGAAGCGACTGCCAGCCTTGATTCAGAATCTGAGGGAAAGGTGCAACAAGCACTTGATAAACTAATGGTCAATCGAACAACCTTGGTTATTGCACACCGCCTGGCTACGATAGTTAATGCTGATCAAATTTATTTTGTAGAGAACGGTAAAATTACAGGTCATGGTACTCACCACGAATTAATGCAAAATCACAGTTTGTATGCTAAGTATGTAAATGAGCAAATGGTCGATTAAACCTTTTTAGACAAAATGAGTAAGAAAAGTCTTGTGTTAAATTTAATTTTGGGTTATAGTATTGAATGTGTTGCGGGCATGGCGGAATGGCAGACGCGCAAGACTAAGGATCTTGTGATCGCTTTTAGATCGTGGAAGTTCGAGTCTTCTTGCCCGCATTTTTTAATGGAGCTTTGGCTCCATTTTTTTGTATACTTAATTATAAATGAGCAAAATTGTTAGGTTAGCTTACTACTTTTATTTTAAAAATTAATTACATTGCATAATTTATACTCAAGAGAGGTTATACTTAAGAAGAGATTTTTAAAGCAAGGGAAAACAAATGGCGAGAAAACGAAAAAGCAAAAAATTATCTAATACAGCGATCATTATGCGAACATTTATAATTCTATTTTTATTGATTATTGCTTTTGCAACCTTTCGTTATTATCGCAGACAGGCAATTCAATCAGAGCAGATTAGACAGGAGCAGCTTGCTCGAGAACAGGCCAGGCAGAAAATCATCAGGCAACACAAAGCTTTTATCAGAGAAATAGGTCCGATAGCTAAAGAAGTGGATAAATCCTTCGATCTCTTGCCAAGTATTACTATTGCTCAGGCCTGTCTTGAAAGTGATTATGGCAAAAGCGACCTTTCACAAAAATACAATAACCTATTTGGCGTCAAAGGAAATAACCCTAATACTTCGGCAGTACTAAAAACCAAAGAGTTTGAAAAAGGCAAATGGGTAGTTGTTAAAGCTCGTTTTCAAATCTATGATTCCTATGAAGCTTCTATAAGGGCTCATGCCAGATTGTTCCAAAAGGGGACAACTTGGGACGCAAAACAATATCGTCACGTTCTGGCTGCTAAGAACTATCAAACGCAGGCTCGTGCTTTAGTAAAAGACGGTTACGCAACAGACCCGAATTATGCCGACAAATTAATTAAGTTAATCGAAGAATACGATCTTGCACGTTTTGATAAATAGAATGCAATCAACTCAAAATATGGTCATGATTTTTGGTACAATAGAATAGTTAAAAAATTTTTGGGGTGAAAGAATTCAAAATGAGCGCAGAATCAATTTTAGAAGGTTTAAATCCACAGCAAAAAAAGGCAGTGCAGATTACTGAAGGACCATTATTAGTTGTTGCAGGAGCAGGTTCAGGGAAAACTTCCGTTTTAACCAGAAGGATTGCTTACCTTGTTGCTGAAAAAGGAATTGCGCCGTGGAATATTTTGGCTATCACTTTTACCAATAAGGCTGCCACTGAAATGAGAGAGCGTGAGCATAAATTATTGGGACAACAGGCTGACAGTATCTGGATGTCTACCTTTCACGCTCTTTGTGTGCGAATATTAAGGCGAGATGCAGAAAAAATTGGTTATACCAGTAATTTTTCTATTGCTGATTCGGCGGAACAGCTTACTTTAATTAAGCATATTCAAAAAGAACAAAATATTAATCCTAAAATGTACGAACCACGCAGGATTTTATCTGCTATTTCTAATGGCAAAAACGATTTACTTACTCCAGATGCATATTCTGCCAGCGCTTCTTCACCTTTTGAAAAAGTAACTGCCCAAGTTTATCAGGAATATCAAAAACGCTTAAAGAATGATCAAATTATGGATTTTGATGATTTGATCATGCAGACCTTAGTTCTGTTTAAAACCGATCCTACAGTTTTGCATTATTACCAAAATAAGTTTCGCTATTTGCTAGTTGATGAATACCAGGATACCAACCAGGCCCAATATGAATTGTGTCATGCATTAGCTGCACAATATAAAAATATTTGCGTTGTGGGAGACGCGGATCAGTCTATCTATGGCTGGCGCGGTGCTAATATGGAAAATATCATGAATTTTGAAAAAGATTATCATGATGCAGGTGTTCAAACCGTTAAACTGGAGCAAAATTACCGTTCAACTGGCCATATTTTGGCAGCTGCTAATGCAGTAATTACGAATAATAGCAACCGTAAGGCTAAAAAATTATGGACTGACCAAGGTGAAGGAGCAAAAGTAACTTATTATCGTGCCCAAAGTGGCGATGATGAAGCTCACTTTATTATTTCTAAAATTCAAGAAGAGGTAAAAGAAAAAAGACGCTCTTACCATGATTTTGCGGTTTTATATCGTACTAATGCCCAGTCTAGAACAGTCGAAGAGTCATTCGTAAAGTCGAACGTGCCTTACCAAATTGTCGGTGGTCACAAGTTCTATGACAGAAAAGAAATCATGGACATTATGGCTTATCTGAAATTGGTTGCTAATCCGAGCGATTCAATGAGCTTTAACCGCATTATTAATACCCCTAAACGTGGTATTGGACCTGTTAGCGTCAATCGCTTTATGGATTTTGCTAGTGATAATAATTTATCAATTTTAGGAGCTTTTGATCACCTTAATATGTCGGGCGTTACTGCTCGGGCAGCGGCCAAACTGAGTGATTTTGGCGCTAAACTACGCGATGCAATTAATTTTGCTAAAGATCATAGCGTTACCGGTCTAACGGAAAAAATACTGCAGGATTTTGGCTATACAGCTGCCTTGAAAGCTGAACATACAATTGAAGCAGAAACCAGACTAGAAAACCTGGATGAATTTTTGTCTGTTACGAAACGTTTTGATGACGAATATGAAGAAAATGACGACAGCGATGAGACCGAAAATGCTCTTAGTGACTTTTTAGCGGAAGTATCTCTTTTAAGCGACCAGGATGATTTAGCTAATAATGATGATCAGGTGGCATTAATGACATTGCACGCAGCCAAAGGACTCGAATTTCCGGTAGTCTTTTTAGTGGGGATGGAAGATGGACTTTTTCCTTTATCACGTGCTTTAATGGAAGACGACCAGCTAGAAGAAGAACGTAGACTGGCTTATGTGGGTATTACTAGGGCAAAGCGTGAACTGTTTTTAACAAATGCATATTCACGTATGATGTATGGTCGAATGCAGAATAATCCGCCATCCAGATTTTTGGAAGAAATTGATCAAGATGATCTGGATATTGAAAATTCAGTTCCAATTACTTTCTCAAATGACAATTACCAGACACAAACTGCTCCCTTTGCTAACGCAGATGAACGAGCTCGTGCACAGGTTTACACACCAAAAATTAAACCTGCTGGTGCAGTTGGTGCTGAGAAAAAGGGTTGGAATGTCGGTGATCAAGTAGAACATAAATCTTGGGGCAAAGGTGTTGTGACTAAGGTTAACGGTAAAGGTGAAGACATGGAGCTTGATATTGCATTTAGTGGCAAAGGAATCAAGCGGCTTCTAGCAGCATTTGCACCAATTAAAAAGGTATAATTAAGATAGAAGTAAAAAAAATAGTATTTTTTAATCAGGAGGAAGAAAATGGCAGATTTAACTCTTGATGAGGCCAGAAAAGAAGTTGCTGCGCTGAGAGATAAACTGGATGATTGGGCAAATGCATATTATACAAATGACACACCAGAAGTTGAAGATAATGTGTATGATAAAAACTATAATCGTTTAGTTGAGCTTGAACAGGAATTTCCGCAACTGGTGTCCCAAGATTCTATTACCCAAAAGGTTGGGGGCCAGATTGACAATCAGTTTACCAAGGTTAATCACGAAATTCCGATGTTATCAATGGGTGACGTCTTTTCAAAAGAAGAATTACAAGAATTTGATGACAGAGTACAAAAACAGATTGGTCATGAAGTTGCTTATAACGTCGAATTAAAAATTGACGGTTTATCAATTGCACTTGAGTATACTAACGGTAAATTAACCAGAGCTTCAACTAGAGGTAACGGTCAAGTAGGTGAAGACGTTACTCCTAATGCACGCTATATTGCAGATATTCCCCAAACTTTACCTGAAAAATTGACAACGGAAGTACGGGGCGAATGTTATATGGGCAAAGAGCCTTTTGCAAAGCTTAATGCAGAACGTGATGAAAAGGGAGAAACAACTTTTGCCAATCCGCGTAACGCCGCAGCTGGGTCTTTGAGGCAACTGGATGCCAGTATTACCAAGCACCGTCATTTAAGTACGTTTATTTATACTTGGGTTAATCCACCAGCAGAAATTACCAGTCAACACCAGGCTATTGAGAAAATGACTCAGCTTGGTTTTCACACCAACCAAACTGGGCGCAGAATTGCTAAAATGTCTGATATTTTTACTTTTATTGATGAATATACTGCAAAAAGAAATTCACTTGATTATGGCATTGATGGTATCGTCTTAAAAGTTGACGATCTGGATTTACAACAAGAACTGGGAAACACGGTTAAAGTGCCTCGGTGGGAAATAGCTTATAAGTTCCCACCAGAAGAGCAGGAAACTGTGGTTCATGAAATCAAATGGACTGTTGGCCGTACTGGTGTCGTAACGCCTACTGCTATCATGGATCCTGTGCAACTTGCTGGTACCACAGTTTCTCATGCAGTTTTGCATAACGCCGATTTGCTGCAACAAAAAGATGTTCGCATTGGTGATACCGTTATGCTGCATAAAGCGGGTGACATTATTCCTGAAATTTCAGAAGTGGTGCTGGCTAAACGGCCTAAGGATGCCCAGCCGTATCCAATCCCGACGAAGTGCCCATCGTGTGGTGAAAAACTGATTCATCTAAAAGATGAAGTAGCTTTGCGTTGCGTTAATCCGTCTTGTCCTGCTCAAATTGAAGAAGGAATTACTCACTTTGCTTCAAGACCTGCAATGAATATTGATGGTTTAGGACCTAAAATTGTGCGACAGCTGATTAAGAACGATCTGGTACATAATGTGGCTGATTTATATCATTTAAATGCAGCTGATTTGGCAAAACTAGATCATTTCAAAGATAAATCCATCAGCAATTTATTAAATGCAATAAATAATTCGAAAAGAAATTCAGTCGAATTATTGTTAACTGGACTGGGTATTGATCATGTTGGTGCTAAAGCTGCACGTTTGATTGCACAAAAGTTTAAAAATATGGCAAAGATTATGGCAGCGGACGTGCAAGATGTGGCTGCAATAGATACAATAGGCATGACAATTGCAGAATCTTTGACTACTTATTTTGCTCAAGATGAAGTCGTAGATTTAGTCAATGAACTTAAAAATAGCGGCCTTAATATGGATTATCTGGGTGCAGGTCCAGAAGAAACTGAGTCTATTCCAGATAATTACTTTAAAGATAAGACTGTTGTTTTAACAGGGACTTTGGCTCACTATACTAGAAGTGAATTTACTAAAAAATTGCAATCTATGGGTGCAAAAGTAACTAGTTCTGTTTCTGGTAAAACAGACTATGTCATTTACGGTCAGGATGCTGGTTCCAAGTACTCCAAGGCTCAGAAACTGGGTGTACCATTATTGACTGAGGAAGAAGCAATTGCTCAAGTTAAATAAAGGACCATTTAAAGTGAAAAAATACTTGCATATATTAGCGCTTTTAGGAATATCATTATGTTTGACGGCTTGTGGAAACTTGAAAAATTCTGACTTGGCGAATAATGCCAAAACATCTTCTAATTCCAATTCTAAAACTTATCAGACTACTGATACTGGTAACAATGGATATACTGTTTTGCTTAAAAACGGACACTATGTAACTAGCCCAATATCTGGTTTAACAGCAACTAATAATGATAATTCGGTGGATACCAGAGAATTAGAACGAGGTTTGGTTCAGATTTCCAAGGGTGTTTATTCAACCAATTCTTATGTTTTTCAAGAAGGTCAGTATATTTCTGCCAACATGGCTAATGAATGGTTAGGGCGCAAGTCAAAGTCAAATCCCAATGGTCTGAATCCTGAAGCTGGAACTAAGAAAAATTATCAGCCATATTATTTAGAAGAAATACTTGAACAAGATTTTTTGACAGGATCCGGTTCGAATTATCATATTGGCGGTATTAGCGTTGGTCTTGCTCTTAATTCTATTGATTACTATCAAAAGAAAAAAGATGGTCCTGAATATCAAGCCCAAATATCGCGTGCAAAGCAAAAACAATATGGTCAAAAAGCAGCTGAACTAGTCGTAGCTCGCTTGCGGAAGAAAAAATCGTTAAAGAAAATTCCAATCACTGTTGGTCTTTTTGCTAAAGAAAGCAAGGATTCGTTAGTTGCTGGAACTTACTTTTTGAGTGGGACAGCGGCTGCTAATAGTAGTAAAATAACTAAATGGAAAACTATTAATACTCAATCTGAAGTTTTGCCTACTGTTGGTGGTAAAAAAGCAATCAACAGCAGTGATGCTTCCAGTTTCAATAGTTTTAAAGAATCTATTCAAAATTATTTCCCTAATATCAGTGGTGTAACGGCAACTTTACGATATGAAAATGGTAAATTAGCTCAGGAAAATATTTCAATTACTACCCAGTTTTATGGGTATGAGCAAATACAAAGTTTCACGAGACTTGTTTTATCAACTGCAAAGAAGTATTTAGCTAATAACGTGCCAATTGAAATTAAAATTGGCTCTGTTAATGACATCCAGGCTTTAGTTGCCAAAGAAACAGGGGATAGTAGTTATCAAGTCCATATTTATGGTGGCGAATAAGGAGGTATATTTGCGTGGAAATTACAGAAGAGACAATTAAACACGTTGCGACTTTGTCGCGACTTGAAATTGATGAAAAAGATATCGGCAAAGTAACTGAACAAATGAGTTCAATTATTAATATGGCGGATCAATTGTCAGAAGTTAATACCGATGGCGTTAAGGAGACAGTTCAGGTTGTTGATCGTGATACTGTTTTTAGAGAAGATAAGCCTGAACACTGGCAAGACAGAGAAGAATTAATGAAAAATGTTCCTGATCAAGCCAATGGCTTCATTAAGGTTCCAGTAATTATTAACAAGGATGAGGACGAGTAATGAATTATTTAAATGAAGATATTGACTCTTTAAATGAAAAGCTTGCCCAAGGAACTTTGTCTGCAGACAAATTAGCGCAAGATACAATCGATAATATTAAAAAAACAGATGACAAGTTGAATGCCTGGATTACTGTTCAAGAAGATGCCAAACCTGCAAGTAATCTTAATTTTGATCAAAATAAACTTGCTGGTATTCCAATTGCTATTAAAGATAACATTATAACTGATGGTGTTAAAACCACAGCTGCCAGTCATATTTTGGATAATTATATTCCGGTGTATGATGCGACTGTCATTGAAAGGCTGAAAAAAGCGCAAGTAACTTTTGTGGGTAAAACCAACATGGATGAATTTGCGATGGGTTCTTCTACTGAACATTCATACTTTGGCATCACCCATAACCCGTGGAACCTGGATAAAGTACCGGGTGGTTCATCGGGCGGTTCAGCTGTTGCTGTTGCTTCTGGACAAGTTGTAGCAGCGCTAGGATCTGATACTGGTGGTTCAATCAGACAGCCTTCTGCATTTAACGGCATTTTTGGTATTAAGCCGACATATGGTCGAGTTTCACGTTGGGGTTTAATTGCATTTGCTTCTTCATTAGATGAAATCGGTGTGATGAGTAAGCGAGCAAAAACCTCAGCTGAAGTTCTGAATGTTATTGCGGGTAGTGACGAGCACGACTCTACTCTTTCGACTAGAGCAGTGCCTGATTTTACCAAGTACATTGGTCAAGATGTTAAGGGTATGCATGTAGCGGTAGTTAAAGAATATATGGCTGCTGTTGATGGCGATATGCGTTCTGTTCTGCAAGAACAAATTGATGCTCTGGAGAAAGCAGGTGCTATTATCACCGAGGTATCTTTACCTTTAACAAAATATGCAGTTCCCGACTACTATATCATTGCTTCAAGTGAGGCTTCGTCAAACTTGCAAAGATTTGATGGTATTCGCTACGGCTACCGTGCTCAAGATACTAAGAACCTACTAGATGTATACGTTAAGTCGCGCTCAGAAGGCTTTGGCGAAGAAGTTAAACGCCGAATTATGCTAGGATCCTTTGCTCTTTCAGCTGGCTCTTATGATCGTTTCTTTAGACAAGCATCTAAAGTGAGAACGTTAATTTGTGACGAATTTGATAAGATTTTCGCTGAAAATGATGTGATTGTGGGACCAACCACCACAACTCCTGCTTTCGGCATCGGTAGTGAAATTTCTGACCCAATTAAAATGTACAACAACGATATCCTGACAATTTCAGCCAACTTAGCCGGAATTCCTGCTGCCAGCGTTCCTGCTGGTTTAGTTGACGGAATGCCTGTAGGACTGCAGATTATGGCCAAACGCTTTGATGAAGGCAGCATTTTCCAAGTAGCTGACTTTATTGAAAGAACTAATAAGTTTTATGAAAAAACACCAGCTGGAATGGAGGATTAACTGATGAATTTTAAATCAACGATTGGGTTCGAAGTTCACTTTGAATTAAAAACTAAAAGCAAGATTTTTTCACCTTCACCAGTAAGTTATGGTGCAAAGCCCAACACGGAAACAAATGTAATTGATTGGGCAATGCCGGGTGTTTTACCTTACGTTAACAAAGACGTTTATCGCTTAGGAATTATGGTTGCATTGGCAACGCACGCTCATATTTTACCAACTACTCATTTTGATCGGAAAAATTATTATTACCCAGATAGTCCTAAGGCTTACCAAATCACCCAATTTTTCCAACCACTAGCTCGTGATGGCTATGTTGAAATTGAATCTCACGGTAAGAAAAAGCGTATCGGCATTCATGAAATGCACATCGAGGAAGATGCCGGCAAAAATACTCATGGTACAAACGGGTATTCATACGTTGACTTAAACCGTCAAGGTGTTCCTTTACTTGAAGTTGTTTCTGAGCCAGAAATTGCAGATCCTGATGAAGGATACGCCTACCTTGAAAAATTGCGTAAAATTGTTCAGTTTACAGGAGCTTCCGACGTTAAGATGGAAGAGGGATCAATGCGTGTTGATACCAACATTTCCATTAGACCTGCCGGGCAAAAGGAACTGGGTACCAAAGTTGAAATGAAGAACTTGAACTCTTTTGAACACGTGCGTAAGTCTTTGGCATATGAAGAAAAGAGGCAAGCACAAGTTCTCCTTTCTGGCGGTCGCGTGCAACTTTCAACTCGCCGTTTTGATGAAGCAACTGGTAAAACAGTTTTGGAACGTGTCAAAGAAGGCGATGCAGATTACCGTTACTTCCCTGAACCTGATATTGCTCCTGATCATATCAGCCAAGAGTGGATTGATGAAATCAAATCAACTTTGCCACGCTCAGCTGAAGAACGATACAACCAATACGTGAATGAATTTGGTCTGAAAAAATACGATGCTAATGTTCTTCTGCAAACTAAAGAAAGTTCAGACTTCTTTGATCAAACTGTTGCTGCAGGAGCTGATCCGCAGCTTGCTGCCAATTGGATGAATACCCAAGTTAATGGTTATTTGAATGATAATCGCGTTGAACTTGCTGATATTAAGTTGACACCAGAGCATTTGGCTGCCATGATTAAGTTGATTAAAGATGGCACGATTTCTTCTAAGATTGCTAAAAAGGTTTTTGCAGAGACAATTGCTAATGGTACCGATCCTAAGAAATATGTTGAAGACAAGGGTATGGTGCAGTTATCTGATACCAGCGTCTTGGCACCTATGGTGAAAGAAGTTGTTGATAACAACCCACAATCAGTAGAAGACTTTAAGAACGGTAAAGACCGTGCAATTGGCTATCTTGTCGGCCAGTTGATGAAACAGACCAGGGGCAAGGCAAATCCAAAGGTAATTAATAAGTTGCTGAATGAAGAATTGCAGAAGCGTTAAGTAAGTTTTGAAATAATAAGGGTAGAAATTATGACTGAAAAAGCAAGATTGATCTATAATCCTGTATCTGGTCACGAACAGATGCCTAAAAATGTCGCGGATATATTGGACGTTTTGGAACAAGCTGGATATGAGGCAAGTGCCTTCAGAACTACACCAGAAAAGCAGAGTGCGCAAAAAGAAGCAACTCGTGTAGCTAATGAAGGTTTTGAATTGATTGTTGCCGCTGGTGGTGATGGCACTATCAATGAAGTAGTAAACGGCATTGCTTATTTAGAGAAAAGACCTAAGATGGCAATTATTCCTGCCGGTACAACTAATGATTATGCTCGTGCTCTACATATTCCCCGAAATGATATTGCCGAAGCGACAAAAGTTATTCTCAAAAATAAAACTCGTAAAATGGACATTGGTCAAGCGACTTTTGCCAAAGATATTCAGTATTTCGTCAATATTGCAGCTTGTGGCTCACTAACCGAATTAACTTATGGAGTTCCTTCAGAAGTAAAGTCTGCTCTGGGTTATACCGCCTATTTAATTAAAGGTGCTGAAATGTTGCCTCATTTAACTGAAAATGAATTGCGTCTGACATATGATGAGGGCGTGTATGAGGGCAAGCTTTCAATGCTATTGCTCGGAATGACTAATTCTATTGGTGGTTTTGAACAAATAATGCCTGATGCTGAACTAAGTGATGGTTTATTCCAACTAATAATTGTTAAACCGTCTGATCCAGTAAAATTACTGAAATTGATGGCTTTGGCATTAAACGGCAAGCATGTTGATGACCCAGACATTATTTACACCAAGACACGTAGCTTAAAGATTGAATTAATGGGTAAAAGCAAGGGAGAGAAGTTGCCAGTTAACCTTGATGGTGAAATTGGTGATTATTGTCCTGTTACCTTTAAAAATTTACAACAACGAATTGAATTTTTTGTTGGTGAATAATTAAAACACAAAGAAAGAGCAACTACTGTTAATAGCAGCTGCTCTTTTTGCTTGTTAATAAAATCTATTAGTTGCGGCTATTGCCACTGCCACCAAAGATTTCCAACAAGAACATAAAAATATTAATGAAATCAAGGTAAAGTTGTAATGCACCGAGAACTGCTAAACCATTAGTTGAAACCTGATCACCGTAATTACTGTAAATTGCTTTCATTCTGTTAGCATCACTGGCAACTAAGCCCGTGAAAAGAATGACACCGATAAATGAGAAGACATATGTAACGGCAGGGCTACGTAAAAACATATTAACTACCCAGGCAACAACGAAACCAAGTAAAGCAGCACTCAAGTATGAATTCCAATTGCTAAGATCCCTTTTAGTAAAAGTACCAAACAAGGCCATGGCAATAAACACGGCAGCTGCTGAAACAAAAGCAGTGGTGATTTGGGTGCCGGTATAAAAGCCGGCAATTAAGGCAAACTCAAAGCCGTAAATTGCTGATAATATTGTTAACATTACTAAACTGGCAACTGGATTGCGGTCAGCTTTAAAGCTAATTCCCATTGATAAGCCAAAAGGTACAAATAAAATGAGCCACATCATAGCTACTGGCATGTTCATCACAGCGCTTCTGAATACGGTCATTGTTAAGTAAGCTGCTAATGCAGAAATCAGCACGGCACCACCCATGAGAGCATACATTTTAGTTAAAAAAGTATTAGTTTCGGAGATGGTGTGGATTTGGCGCCTATCTGAATTGGTATCATAATTATTCATGAAAAACGTCCTTTCTTTAATTTATTAGTATTAAAAGTAACACAGACTAAAGTAAGTGTGAAGGGATAAAGCTGAAATTAATTCAATATTAAGAATAGGCATGTACATTACTTTTGCTGGGATTTTTAGTAAAATAGATATATTAATCAGTGTTTGTAAAAAAGGACAAAATATGGAAAAGAATCAAATAATTGAACTTGAAATTACCGACTTATCATATGAAGCTATGGGAGTAGCTCATTATGAAGGGATGACGGTATTCGTTAACAATGCTTTACCGGGAGAAACGGTAGAAGCCAAGATCTTAAAAGTAAAAAAGCACTTTGCTTTTGCTAAAATTGAGCAAATTATCAAGGAAAGCCCTGACCGAGTTAATATTAAGCTCAACCAGTGGGTTCAAACCGGCTTGGCATCTTTAGCGCACATCAAATACGATAAGCAGCTGGAGTTTAAACGTAATCAAGTAGTAAATTTACTGCAGAAAGCCCATTTAGATGATGTCAAAGTAGGCGAGACTTTGCCTAGTCCAGAACAAACTGGCTACCGTAATAAGGCACAAGTGCCAGTGCGTGAAGTTAAAGGCCAGCTTGAAATTGGCTTTTTCAGAAAACATTCACATGATTTAGTGCCACTGACTAATTTCTTTACGACTGATCCTGAAATTGACCGAGTTTTGGTTGCTGTGCGTGACATTTTAAGACAATATCGTGTTCCAGCTTACGATGAAATTCATAATCAGGGTGAAATCAGGTACTTGGATATTCGCCGCAGTAAAGCGACTGGCGAAATTATGGTCATCTTGGTTTGCCTGCACAAGGATTTTCCGCAGCTACCTAAAGTAGCAGAGGCAATTAAACAAATTGCTGGTGTCACTAGCTTAGTCTTGAATTATAACCCGAAGAAGACCAACGTTATTTTAGGTAAAGTTGATTACTTAATCTTTGGTAAGCCACAAATTACAGATCAAATTGGTGATGTTAAGTTTAAGATTTCCCCTGAAAGTTTCTTTCAAATCAATTCACTGCAAACTCCCCGCTTATATGATTTAGCTATTAAAAAAGCTAATTTACAGCCTGATGATATTGTGATTGATGCTTATTCTGGTATTGGAACTATTGGTTTAAGCGTTGCTAAACTCGTTAAATCTGTTCGTGGAATTGAAAGCGTGTCTGACGCGGTGAAAGATGCCAATAATAATGCCAAACTGAATGGTATCAATAATGCTAAATATGTGGCTGGTAAGGCTGAAGAAGTGATGCCAAGATGGGCTGCTAAGGGGATGAAAGCTGATGTTATCTTTGTCGACCCACCAAGAAAAGGATTAACGCCAGAATTTATTGAAGCAGCAGTAAAAACTGGTCCAAAGAAGATTGTTTATATTTCATGTAATCCTGCAACCATGATTCGTGATTTGCAAGAATTTATGAATGAAGGCTATACCTTTAGTCAAATCGATCCTGTTGATATGTTTCCACAAACACCACATGTAGAAGCAGTGACGGTGCTAGAATGGACTAGGAAATAAATACTAAATGCTTGTGTAGTGGCATTTTTATAGAATAAAAGCGTACTAATTCATTTTTAATGATTTGAATTAGTACGCTTTTTGTTTTCTACTTGGTAATATCTTAAATTATTGGTCTTATTGACGTCTCCAGATAACAGTGTTATATTGTTAATTGCAGATAACGATGTTATTTAAGGAGGTATGTAAAATGGACAATACACAAGATAAAATTATTCAAGCAACGATAGAATGGATTAAAACAGATGATTATAAGAACTTATCGATGCGCAAATTGGCAACAAAAATAGGAATGACTACTGGGGCCATTTATAAATACTTTCAAAACAAGAATGAGTTGTTTTACCAAGTGTCGATTAAATTATCACAGCAATTTGCTGAACAACTGATTACTACTTCTGAGAGTTCACCAAAGGATGAACTACTTTCATTAGCTAATGAATTCTGTAAGTTGAGCCAGGAACAGGCGAAGCTTATCAACTTCCTATTTTTTAATTCAAGTTTGCAGAATTTTTACCAACATGCCAATCATGATTTTCAATTTTACGATCAGGTAATGAGGTTAGTTCATCAGATAAACAGTGGTGCAGTTACTGATCAACAATTCTTTACTCAGATTTGGGCCTTTATTCAAGGGTATTCGTTGTTAATCATAAACGGGGTAGCTGAATATGAGCCCATTTTAGTTGAAAAAACCTTAAATGAAATGATTGGGGGTATTAAAAAATGATTTTGATAATTTATTGTCATCCCTATGATCAGAGCTTTAATCATGCGGAACTAGAAATAATTAAAGAAAATCTAAGTGCTGCTCATCAGAAATACGAAATAATAGACTTGTATGCGGATCAATTTAATCCAGTGTACTCAAAGGAAGAATTGAGGCTCTATCATCAAGGTCAAACTACCGACCCCTTAGTTACTAAATACCTAAAACTATGTCAACAAGCGGATACTGTGATTTTTATTACACCTTACTGGTGGAATGATATTCCTGGGATGCTAAAAGGCTTTATTGACAAGGTGATGAAAGAAGGAGAAGGTTTATCACATACTGTTACTAAAATAGGAGTGAAAGGTGAGTTGACTAATGTTAAACATTGTTATGTGCTAACCACTTCAACTTCACCAACATGGTATATCCGTTTCTTTTTAGGTAATGCTATTAAAAAAATTCTCATTAACAAAACTCTGCGCCAATTAGGTTTTAGGCACTGTTATTGGCAGAATTTTGGTGGTATTACTAATTCTTCGCTTGAACGAAGGAGGAAATACTTAGATCAATTAACTAAGCAGACTTTTAGCTAAAAAGTTTCCACTTGTTTTTTCAATTGTTTAATTAACAAGAGAAATTTGTACTAAATAATTTGTTCTTAAATCATGCTTTATTTATTTCAAATGCTTTGTTAACAAAATTAATTGATATAATTTTGAGCATTAACAGGTATTTTGGTAAAACAATTAATAGAAGTAAACTAAAAAGGAGGCATAGTTATGAACCGCGTTTTGATTGGTAAAGTTTCAAAAAAAGGACAAGTAGTTATTCCCATACAAATCAGGAAAGCTTTAGGTTTGAATAAGGGAAGCAAAGTGTCATTCGAGCTAAATAATGGTGAAATTACTATCAAAAAATTACCAACGGCATTAGATTGGGCTAATTTGGTTAAGCAAATTCCAGTTGAAGATGTTAAAATCGATGAAAATGGTTATTTTGACCCTAAAAAATCACCGGATTTCCATGACTAGATGGTTAATGGCTAATAGAGTCAGGAGAATGAATGATTTTTGCAAGTATACTTAAAAAACATTGAACGTTTGAAAAATTTCTATCAAAGTGATTATTACCGCTGGTTGGAAACCAATGATCCTAAAATGGTCAAAAATGTTGAAGATGCTCTATATGAAGATCCAGATAATTTTGATGACGAATTATACAAAGATCTAGCTCTTAAATATAATTTAGAGCGCAAGAAATGTAATTTACTTGTTAGCGTCAATAATCAAAAAATAAAAATGTCAGCAGATATTGTTTGTGGTGTTAAAAGTTTAAAAGCTTTAGGGTCAAGTACGCCAGAATTCTTATCAAATTTACCACGATCGCATTGATTACTTGTTATATGATTTGAAACTTTACTTTAGGGATGAAGAAACGTCAATGCAAAAAGCCTATCAAAACAATAATACTAAAATTTGGCTAGATGCCTTTACTGATGATTTTCCAAAATTCGTTCATGAAATGCACTTTGAAGATTTTGTTAATGAAAATTATGATGTGTTAGATATTGAATTTGGACAAAGAAAAGTTGTTACTGGCGGTTTACAGCAACTTCAGAGTAAATCTAAGAATAAAATTGTTCAAAAACGATACATGGAACAGCTGTTGACTTTGGACAAGTTGTTTTAATAAATTTAGTTTCATTCGTTTGTTGTAAAATATTATTTAGTAATAAAATTTAGTTAGGTAGAATTTATTATTAATAAAACTATGCATTTAAATGCATAAAAAATAGGACAAATGAAAATGGAAAAATGGCAAGAAGAGTGGGCCTATAATAAATATTGGGTGATGGCTCATTCGCAACAGTGCTATGAGCAGATTAGGCTGCTGGCTAAAGACAACGAATGGTCAGAACAAAAGAATATTGAATTCAAGAACTTATTAGAAAAAGCAGCCAGTCAAACCCCAACAGTTAAAACCTTAACCAACGCCTATCAACATGTTTGGGGCTATTTTAAGAAAATTTGTACTCCGGAAGAAAAACAAACTTACTTACATTTATTGCAAGAATTATCACCAACAGAAGATGAATTGGGTCCATTTTTAAGTCGTTTAGCTGAAAAGTATCAAGTTTCTTATTTATTAAACTCACGTTTAATTCAGGAGTGCAAAGAAAAATCATGAGATTATGGCATCAAGACTTAATTTGGCGATTGCCAAGGCAGCAACTTTTGGGGCAACACCGCGAAATTGCTGCTTTGCGCGGACGTGGCTGAGGCAAGCCTCATGCTACTGTTAACTATGTTTTTCAACATTCACCTTATAAATTGTATCAATTTCATTTGTTAGTATTAGCTGAAATGCAACGGCGCCATTATCATCCAGATGTTAAATGGTTTGATCCTTATTATAGAGGACAATATTGTCTTAAGTATGATAGTTTACCAGCTATTCCGTGGACTGATCCAATTTACCCAGAGCACGACGATGCATATTTACAAAGTTGTTTGGATAATTTGCACCGAAAAGGAATAAATTTATATTGAGTTTAGTTTACTAAAAAGCCGAAGATTAACATTGAATGATGATATTTTCCTAAATCCCTTTTTTAAGAAACACAGGTAAAAAAGTTGAGCACTTTGATATGAATGCTCAACTTTTTGCCATTGTAATTAGATTACTTTGTTTTGATTTTATGATTAATACTTGCAATCTCCTTTGCAATTTTATGGTAATTATAATACCAGCAAATTAAATAGATGATGACGAAAATTACAGTAAATTTTGTAAAGTTAACCAAGTTTAACGAAACCCAACCAGCTAAAAGGGCCAAAAAAACAAACCCAAAATAGTAGGTGAAGAAATTTATAACTGTTTTCTTTAATAATGACCAATGGTTAATAGTGAAGATAAAACTGCCAAAACCGAAAAATATTCCAGTGACCGCCCAAAGAATAATTGAAGCGGTAAAAGCATTAAGCAAATTGCTAAAGTTTGTCGTAAAAGATGGACTGGATGGAACATAAACTGAGCTATGTGATGCGTAACTGCAAAAGATAGAAATCATTAAGCCAATGAAGATGCCTTCAGTAGCAAAAGTAAACAAATAATTGATAAATCTCTTGGTGTTTTTCATATTCCTAACCTCTCTTTCAGATTCTTAATATTTCTTCTAGATATCTGCACTCTATGATTATTAGTCAAAACTACATCAATTAACCCATTATTAAGTAATTCAAGGTGATCGATGTGTTGATAATTAAATATAGCGCTGCGTGAAGCTTCAATAAAATAGTTCGGTAGATCTGCTTTCAAATTTGATAAACGATCATTATATGTAAGTTGCTGTTTTTCTGTATAAACATTAATATCTCTATTAGCAACTTCAAGTGAATAAATGTCTTCAAATTGAATTGGATAAATTTGAGATTGATAATGGCACCATAGTGAATTTTCGGACTGCGATAATTTTTGCAAAAGTTCATTAATTGCTGGTGTCATTTTTTTGATCCATAATTCACCGTGTTCTTCACTAATATTAGGATCGATGTGACAATTAATTTTCATTCCTGGCGCTCCTTTCTGTTAGTAAGTATAGTAGATGAATTCAACTTTTATCCCAGGATACTGCAAATGGTGGAATAAATGTCATTAATGGTTACAAAATTTGTCTTTCTGGTTGAAATTTAGCTTTTATAATTAAAAGAGAGTTTGAGTGCATGAATATACTAAAGTATAATTTAAAAGAAAAGTTGTTTTACTTAAAAGGATGAAGATGATGCAAGAAATTAATGAATTAAGGTTAGATTGTGCATTTAAACAAAAAGAGGACTACATATAATACTAGCTTCAATTTTTATTTGGCTAGTCATTGCAATTATTCACTTTTCGTCTATTCCAATATTAACGAAAAATCTTTTTACTTTTGTTTGCGCTGCAGTTTTATTGCCTTTATCTTATTTTGTTTCGAAGCTTATTAATGTTGATTTTCAAAACAAAGGTAATCCACTAACAGAGCTAGGAATACGGTTTTCTGTTAACCAAGTACTGTATTTGCTAATTGCAATGTGGATTTATCCAACTATACCAGAAAAATGTTTATGATTTTAGCAATTATTTTTGGCGCACATTTATTACCATATAGTTGGCTTTATAAGTCAAGGGTTTATTTGGTCTTGTCGATTTTAATACCCTTTTAAGCCTTAATCGTTGGACTAAACTTTGAGCAAGCAATTTTAGCTTTGACAATGATGGGAATTGAAATAGTCTTTTCTTTGGCTTTAGTTTGGGAAAATAGGAAATTTAAGTTTTAAAGTTTTTAGAAAGGTAAAAGTTTGAGAAGTATAGATTTAAAACCAACTGATGAAAATATAATTAATACTATTCTTACTAATAGTATGGGCAGAAATAATGGCGTTTATAATTTTGTGAGAATGCTTAATTCACAATACGGATCTATTTCGATTGCTGTTGATGGCAAATGGGGATCTGGAAAAACCTTCTTTATTAAGCAATGTAAACTGGTTTTAGATTGCTTAAATGATGAGAATGATAGCAGTGAAAAAAGAGAAATCTTAGAAGCAGTAACACAAGGAAAGACGGAAAAACTTTCCAAAATTAGTTATAAATCAGTATATTTTGATGCTTGGAAGAATGATAGTAACATTGATCCAATTGTTTCTTTGTCTAAAAGCATAGCTACAACGACTTTTAACATTAAAACAAAAGCCAAGAGCGTAGCTTTTAAAGCAGGTGAGCAACTTGTCAGAATAGCAGTTGAAAAAATTGCTAAAATTGATATTGGTAGTATCTTGGATATATTTCAAACAGAAGAAAATACTGAAGCTGAATTTAAGAAAGAATTGGCTTCTTTAATACCTAAAGATGGTCGTCTTGTTATTTTTATTGATGAATTGGATAGATGTCGCCCAGTATATGCTGTTAAGCTGTTAGAAAGAGTACAACATTTTTTTGATAATGAAAAAATAACTTTTGTGTTTGCTGTTAACCTTTACGAATTGAAAAACACTATACAAAAACTTTATGGCTCAAATTTCAACGGTGATCGATATTTGGACAGATTTTTTGATTTTGTTATGTCAATCCCAGAGCTTAATTTAGAGTCTTATTATCAAAACATTGCTAATTCAGTTAATATTAATACTGACTTTCCAGAGTATTATAAAGAACTGGAAACAAAATTTGACTTTAGTGCAAGGGAACGCGGCCATTTTGAAAATAGGGTCAATACTGCAATTTCTAAAGCTCTTTATAAACGAGAAAATGACTTACTTTTATATGGTTTTCAAGTGATTGATTTTTTTGTGATTCCATATTTAATTGCTCTAAAAATGGTGGATGGCAAAAGATATGACGATTTTATTTCTAATGATAATGGCACAGATTTTATAAATTTTTTGTCAGTAAATAAGACTTTTTCAAATAAAAAAGGAACAAAAGATATTAATCAACTAAAAAATGAAGCTCAGAAATTATATGAAAGTATATTTGTCGAAGATAATGGTTATAAAAAACACATTAGCGAGGTTTTGAGTTTAGTTTCCAATTTTTCTAATTATGAAGATAAAGATGATGAATCCACTAAGAAATAATCTTATTAAAATTTATCTTGTTGATAAATATAGAATGGTACAATTAAATAGACATTGATTGAGCTAATTTCAATCAACTAATAAATTAGAAAATGACTTTAAATATAAATTGTAAAAATTAAAGGAGATAACATTGTCAACTACAACTACAAGTTTACAACAAGGGTTGTTCAGTGCGGCAGATTCATTACGATCGAAAATGGATGCGAGTCAATATAAAAACTATTTATTGGGCACAGTCTTTTATAAATATTTATCTGATCACATGCTTTACAACGTTTTGGAATTATTATCTGATGAACCTGATGGAACGCTAGATGAAGCTCAAAAAATATATGAAGATAATGCTGATGATGCAGAACTGGTTAATGAGTTGCGCGTATCATTAGGATATGTAATTGAACCTGAATACACATATAATAGTATTTTAAAAGCGGTCAATAACCATACTTTTCAGGTCAAGCAATTAGGAGATGCTTTCAACAAACTAGAAAGTTCGGATCAAGACTTTGAAGGGTTATTTGATGACTATGATTTATATTCCAAAAGTTTAGGAAGCACAGCGCAAAAAAGAACAGATACTATAGCTGGAGTTATTCAAGCAATTGGCAAAATAGAATTGGTTAAAACTCCTGGTGATAGTCTGGGAGATGCTTATGAATACTTAATTAGTCAGTTTGCTTCAGAATCTGGCAAAAAAGCGGGGGAGTTTTATACACCTCAACAAGTTTCTGAGCTGCTAACGCGCTTAACATTAGTTGGTAAAGATTATTCTGCAGGAATGACGGTTTATGATCCTGCTATGGGGTCTGGGTCTTTGCTCTTAAACTTTAAAAAATATGGTTCAGCTCATGATCGAGTTACTTACTATGGGCAAGAAATTAATACCTCCACTTATAATCTGGCCAAAATGAATTTAATTTTGCACAACATTGACCAAGCAAACAGGCACTTGCGTAATGGCGATACCTTGGACGAGGATTGGCCAGCTGAGGAAGTCAATAACTTTGATGCAGTTGTTATGAATCCACCGTATTCATTAAAATGGTCAGCAAACAAGGGCTTTTTAGATGATCCTCGTTTCTCTCCTTATGGAGTTTTGCCTCCTAAATCGAAGGCTGATTATGCCTTCTTGCTTCATGGCTATTACCACTTAAAGCATAGTGGTGTGATGTCTATAGTTTTACCTCATGGAGTTCTTTTCCGTGGCGGTGCTGAAGGTAAAATTAGACAAAAGCTGCTTGAAAATGGAGCAATTGATGCAATTATCGGTCTGCCAGCAAATCTGTTTTATAGTACTGGTATTCCAACTGTGATTGTCGTACTCAAAAAAGATAAGCAAGACCGTGATGTCATGTTTATTGATGCTTCTAAAGGTTTTGAAAAGGTTAAAACGCAAAACAAATTGCGTGAAGAAGATATAAACCGGATTTTAAATACTTATTCTGCACGCCAAGATGCTGAAAAATATGCTCATTTGGCAAAATTTGATGAAATTAAAGAAAATGATTTTAATCTAAATATTCCTCGTTATGTTGATACTTTTGAAGAAGAACCACCAGTTGATGTGCAAAAACTAGTTGCAGATATGGCTAGCATTACAAAAGAAGAAGAAAAAACTACTAGTGAAATTAAGCATTCTTTGGATGAATTGGTTGGCACAAACCCAGAAGCACAAAAATCGCTGAATCAGTTGAAAGATATTCTATAGTAAGGTTTGTTGAAAAATGAATAAACATAATTCAGTGCCAAGTATTAGATTTAATGGTTTTAAGGATGAATGGAAATTGAGCAAGTTGGGCAATGACTTAATTTCTATTCATACAGGAACGAATTTACTTGGTTCAGAAACACCAGGTGGTATACCATTAATTAAAATGGGAAACTTAAAAAATGGATTTTTTGATTTTTCAAAATTGGATTATCTACCTATCTGTGAAAATGTTAAAAATGAAGACAAAGTACGATTCGGTGACTTTTTGTTTAACACAAGAAATACGTTAGACCTTGTTGGAAAAGGCGCAACTTGGATGTATGAGTCAACTAAATTTGCATATAATAATAATATTGCTAAATTTAATTTTCAGAATTCTATTAATACAGTTTTTTTTAATTATTTGTATAACACTTATAATGTCATGAATCAAGTACATGCAAGGGCTACTGGTACGACAAGTGTTGCGGCTATTTATCCTAAAAGTTTAGATTCAATCATTTATAATTTACCTAGTAAACAAGAGCAGCAAAAAATCGGTAACTTTTTTGCCAAATTAGACAAGCTACTAGATTTGCAGCAGCAAAAGATTGAAAAGTTGGAGCTGCTAAAAAAGGCTTTGTTGCAAAAACTTTTTCCTAAGCATGATGCCAAAATACCTGAACTACGATTTAAGGGGTTTGAAGATGAATGGGAGCCCAAGTATTTAGGAAAATTAGGATTTTTTGAGTCTGGAAATGGTTTTCCAAAGAATGAACAAGGTAAGAAAATTGGCATACCATTTTTTAAAGTTTCTGACTTAGGTAGTAGTTTTAAATTAACAAAAGCAAAAAACTATGTAGCCCCTGAGCAAATAAAAAGTAATAAATGGAAAGTTATTGATCCAACAAAAAATGGGGCTATAGTTTTTGCTAAAATAGGTGCTGCTATTTTTTTAAATAGAAAAAGGTTGGTAATGAAACCATTTCTTATTGATAATAATTTAATGGCTTATGTTATTTCTGAAAATGTAAATCGTAATTTTGTTATGGCTAATATACAAATGATAAATTTCTCTAAATTTGTTCAGGTAGGAGCAATACCCTCTATAAATAGTGGTGATTTGAAAAAAATAAAAATTAGTCAGCCAATAAATTTATCGGAACAACAAAAAATTGGCAACCTCCTATCTAAAGTTGACCAATTAATCGAATTAGAAAATAAAAAGTTACAAGATTTTCAACAAGTTAAAAAGTGTCTTTTACAAAATATGTTTGTTGAATAGCAAGGAAAAGAGACAGATATGTCAGTTGCAGCAGTTAAAGAAGCTCAAATGGAAAAAACTTTAATTGAGCAATTAACTCAAGGTATTAATCAATGGCGTTTACGTGAAGATTTAAAAACAATTCCGCAATTATGGGCTAACTTTTTCCAAATTCTTGAAGATAACAACCGTGATCAACTTCATGATGTTCCACTAACACAAAATGAAAAAGAAACCATTCGTACGCAAATAACCCAACCTAATTTTTACCAAGCTGCTAAATTTTTAGCTGGTGCTAACAAGCAGGTCAGGCATCATTTAAAGCGTGATGATTCTTCTTTGCCAGATGCTGATTTGTTAATTTTAGATAACTCCAATATTGCCGGTGGAACTTCTGTTTATGAAGTTGTTCATCAAGTAGAAGTCAATAAGTCGAGTTTGTCACCGCTTGATCAAGATAGGCGCTTTGATGTTAGTCTCTTGATTAACGGCTTACCCCTAATTCATATTGAATTGAAAACCCCAAACTTTCGCTTTATGGATGCGTTTCGTCAAATAAAGAAGTATATACACGAAGATAAATTTGGTGATATCTATAATTTTGTAGAAATGCTTGTTGTTACCAATGGAACCAATACTCAATATATTCCTGCTGGGCAAAATTTACGTGCTAATTTTTTAATTTCTTGGATTGATCAAAACAAGCAGCAAGTTAATGATTACTTAGACTTTGCACGTGATGTCTTATCCATTCCGATGGCACATCACATGATAGCTGACTATACTGTTTTAGATGATAATGCGCAGAGAATCATTCTGCTGCGTCCGTACCAAATTCAAGCAATACAAGCAATTTTTAAAGCATCGCGTGAAGGAAGATCTGGCTTTATTTGGCATGCTACGGGTTCAGGTAAAACCCTGACTTCCTATAAAGTCGCTCGTAATTTATTACAAATTCCAGCCATTGATAAAACGATTTTTCTTATTGATCGCAAAGATTTGGACATGCAAACCGTTTCAGCATTTCAAACTTATGCAAATAATGACACGATTGATGTGGATGAAACAGCGAATAGTTTTGAATTGGCTAAGCAATTGGGTGATGGCAACCGCAATGTGGTTGTAACTACCAGGCAAAAACTGCAAACGATATTCAAACGAATGGAAAATTCACCTGAAATAGCTAAAAAATATGAAAAGCTGAGGGACTTAAGATTAGCTTTTATTGTTGATGAATGTCATAGAGCCGTTACCCCAACTCAAAAAAGAGAACTAGATAGATTCTTTCACCGTCAACCATTATGGTATGGCTTTACCGGTACACCAATTTTTGCGGAGAACGCACGGGCTGAAAATGGCCAAGATGCCCGCACCACAGAGCAGCTTTATGGTCCGATATTACACAAATATACGATTGAAGACGCAATTCATGATAAAAAAGTACTTGGTTTTAAAATTGATAACGAAGGAAATTCAAATCAAACAGATAACGATGATATTTATCTCACAGATGCTCACATGAAGGCAGTGGTCAAGCAAATTTTAGATCTAGCTTATCGTAAGCAAATTCTTGGCAATAAACACAGGTATTCGGCACTGTTTTCAACATCTTCTATTAAGCAGGCACAAAAATACTATCACCTTTTTCAGGAAGCAATTGCCAACGGTGAAGTTCCTAATCGTATTCAAAAAGTGGCGCCAGATTTTCCCCGCATAGCTATTACGTATTCAATCTCTCAAAACGAAGATGAATCAATGGCTAATCAGGCAGAAATGAAGCAAGCTCTGGATGACTATAATAAAATGTTTAACACGCAGTTTTCTATGGCAGAACTTGGCAGTTATAATCGCAATGTTAATGATCGTTTGGCATGCAAAAATAAAGCATATCAAACACGAAACCAACAGCTTGACTTAGTGATCGTAGTTGATCGGTTATTGACTGGATTTGATGCGCCAAGATTGTCCACGTTATATCTTGATCGTCCACCAATGAATGCCCAAAACCTAATACAAGCTTTTTCAAGAACTAATCGTATTTTTGATAAGAAAAAAGAATGGGGTCAAATTGTAACTTTTCAATATCCAGATCAATACAGTGAAGTAATAGATAAAGCGTTGACACTTTATGCGAATGGTGGGACTAATGGTGTTCTTGCCCCAGATTGGAATACGTCACGTAAGCGATATCTGCAGGCACGTAAGAAACTGGACAAATATGTCGATAATCCGCAGATAATGGCTACGCTCATTGATGCCCCCAAAAAAGAACAGAAACAGTTTGCTGAAGCTTTTCAAAAATATGATCAGGCGCTTGCTGCTATTAAAACTTATGATGAGTTAGATAAGCAGGACAAACTTCCTACTTCTGCACAAGTTAATGTTGATGATATCCCATCTGAAATAGAAAACACTTTAGAAGGTACATACCAAAATATTATCGATAATTTAAAAGCAGAAAATAAAAATGATGATGACCCAGTAGACGTTGATCTTGACGAAGATTACGAGCTTGAATCTATTCATATTAAAGAAGTGGATGAACGCTATATTATGTCACTCATTCAAGATTATATTTCAACAGCGAATCAGCGGGTAAGTGCATCACAAAAATCTGAAGATCAAAGTGAAACCTCACAAGTTGGTGATTACATTGATCAATATGCTAAAACTAATGAGCCACGTGCGAACCATATTCGTTCGATTTGGCAAGATGTTCAACTTAATCCCCAAAAATATTCTGATCAAAAAGTTGAAGATGTATTAGAAAACTCTATCAAACAGGAAAATAAAAAAATTTTAAGTCAACTGGCAGATGATTTCGGTCTTGATTATGGCAATTTGAACTATGTTGTTAACAATTATAAGCCTGATGAAATCAATCATAAAGGTATGGGAGATTTGGTAAGTAAAAGATATTTTGATAGGTTCAAAGAGACTCATCCTGATAGTAAATTAAAGAATTGGCTTAGCTGGAAGACTGAGGTACGCGAAAAGGTTAAGCTAGTCTACAATACAAAGATCAAACCTTTAGAATCTGAAGAGTAAAAATTGATAGTTATTATTTGTAAATATAATTTCTCGAAAGTTGTGAGACGTGTTGCCAAAAAATGAATATGATTTTTTAATGAAAAAGCCAATTATTGAAATTTTGGATGGAGATGCTTGCTTAGATAATTTAATTAGTGAGGATAAAATACATAATGGACAACTTAAGAAAGTAGAGATTCATATGCCATATTTATCTGGTCCAGATATTTGTAGCTTATCCGAAAAGTTTGGAAGCCCAATTGAATATGATATATTCTCTCGCTGGTCATACATGCAAGAGATGTTTGAAAAGGCAAAATATAAAAATAAGACACAGGAAATTTTGAGCTATTTGTTTAGTAAAACTAATTTTGGCATGTGTAAAAACATTTCTGACTTGTCCGTTGAAATGTTCGAAGAGTATTATCAAAAAGCAACAACTCTAGCTATTAAAAAAATTAATAACTTCATTGATTATACTGGGGATAAATTAATTATTAAAAATAATAATGTGTTTTTAAAATCTGACCTGTTTGAAATAAAGAGCAAATATATCCAAAAGATTGACAGAACATACATTAAAGAGGTTCAAAGTAAAGCAAATGAAAATTTAAGACAAGGCAACTTTGATAGTGTTTTAACTCAAGCAAGAACTCTTCTTGAAGAAGTACAATTATAGCTAAATTATCTGAACAAAGTAAAATTGAAATCTATTTTTATTTTACATAATAATCGAGTTAGTACTACAGAATTAAGTCGGCCTTATTATGTTAAAGCAAAGGAGTATTGAATAACTATTGACATTAATTAAATGTTGAGCTCTGATCATTTTAGATTACTCTTTCACTTTTTATACCACTGACTTTAAAGGGTACAAGTAATCAGATTAAGGTTGAACATAATCCAACTTAAGAGTATGAGTATTATTTCTTCCAGGAAAATAAAGAGGTGAGAAATAATTGTTGTTGAGAAAATAGTAATAGGTAAGATTTTGCTAAGAGATTAATCGAGGTAGTCTTATTCCATAACTAAGATGAAAGGCTAGTCAAGTAGGAAATTACAGGCTAAAGAAAGGGAGCGAGCACTTAAACTTGCAAAAGCATAAAACTGGTTATCGAAAACAAATTTGTAAAAATTAAGTGCTTTAGCAGACAAGAGATCTAAGAACAGCCATCATAAGATATCTCTCGCTGACTTATAAATTAAAAGCTAACTCGACACATCTTTTATCCATGATATTGTTGATGTATAATCCAAGCTAAGTGACCTGCCTCTAAGCAATTATTACTGTACTTTAAAAAAGAACATAGATTTTTGTAATCAGAGAGTGATGATTTAAATTAAAGCTTTTATTAAAAAACACAGCGGTCTATTTGAACAATCACTTACTTAATGAACTAGCTGAATTTGTTTTACATAGTAAGTAAATGTTGGTACAAATATAGCAGATTTAAGGATAGGTTACGAATAGACATATTAAACATAGCTTTATTGGGATTTATAACAATCACAAATAGTATAGGAGAAGCAAAAGGTTTCAAATTCAATGTATAAAGGACTTACTTGTCAATTATTATTGATATCTGCATTTAAGAGATTATTCTTATATCATTCCTCACAGTTTGAATCTCAGGCAAACAATGGAATTAGCCAGTTAATGTCATGTTAATGTAAATTCTCTAAATGACTGATTAATGGAATTTTTCTTTTGTTCACTTAAGAAAATATTTTAAGATTTTGAAAAAAGATCTAGCATTATAAATGAACTGTAAAAAGAAATTAGATTGAAACAAAATTAGACTAGTTAGACAAGAAGGACTAAAAAAGTTGGATATCAAATATTAGTATTCAGCTAATCGCTAATAAGCTATACTTATTTTAGACCTAAATCCATGCTAACTTTTTCTCCAATTCATTTAAATTATGATTCTAATTTTCCCTGGACCATATAACTTCTCTGATTTAAGAGACAAAATGAGGGCTTCCATTTTTACTGATTATTTTATAGTTATTTCATCAAAAATATAAAGAATTTATAGATTTTTATTTAGACTAAAAATATTATAAATTAGGTATTGATATAGTATATTATATGATCTATAATTCAATTTAAAATAGTTACATTTACAAAGTTATATTCTAATTTACTATAATTTTGATTATATATACTTATAAGTAGATGAAATGAAAAATTGTATTTTTAAGTGGAAAAAATAGTTATATATGAAGCTATCGTGGTGTTCGTTAAAGTATAATTTTATTTTACTTTAAATATAGGTTAAATCATAAACATTAGTCTATTAGACGTGATTAATTAAGCGGTATAAATGCATACTATTTAAGCTATAATTATTATAGAATATCAATTATAAAGGCACAAAATGATTTTAAACGTAAAAGTACCCGAAGAAATTTTTCAAAATAACGGTAAAAATAAAGATGTAAATATAACTGGTTTTAAATTAAAAAATTTCATTTTTGGGAAAAATGGTACTGGGAAAAGTACAATTGCAAATAAAATAAAAGAACAATATGAAAATACCTATGATGTAAGAGTATTTCAAGGATATAGACAAATTATTAAAGAAGATGAAGGACTTTCTGCAATTGCATTAGGTGAAAAAAATGCTAAATTACAACCTGAAATAGATAAAAAGAAGTCAGAAATTTCAGAACTAATGAAAGAAAAAGAAGTTGCTAATATTAATTTTAAAACTTCAAAAGCAGCTCATAAAAAAGAAAATGATGAAATTGAGAATTTTTATACTTCCGCAGCAAGTAGAATTAAACAGAAATATCATTCTTGGATGATAATGCTAAACTATGATAAACGAAACTTTAAAGAGGATAAAAATAAATTAGTTAAGTATATTGAAAATAATAAAGTAAAAAATTACTCTTTGTTGATATTAAGTGAAAGTAGAGCTGGAAAATTAAAAAATTGTTTAAATCAAAAAGCAATGAGAAAGCATGATAGTAAACCCATAAATTTTCCGAAAATGAATAAAATTCTAAAAGAGGTAAATCATCTTGTAACAAAAAATATTACTCGGTCCGTAGCATTAAGATTTAAATCAAATGATGAAGAAAACTGGGTAAAAAAGGGTCTATCTATACATAAAAAAGGAGATTTCTGTGCTTTTTGTGGATCCGAAATAAGTTCAGATCGATGGGAAGATTTGAATAACTATTTTAATGATGAAGTTAAGAGTTTTGAAAATGAATTAAATAAGATGTCATCGAAAATTTCAAATAAGATTGAACAAATCGGACAAATAGAGCTTGTTAAAAAAGATTGGTTTTATCCTCAATATGGTCCAGGGGTTGATAAAATAAATCTAAAAATTAAAGAAAAAGTAACTGAATCTATTGATTTTCTCGGAAAATTATTAAAGTGTGTTAAAAAAAGAGAAGCAAATATTTTTACTTCGTTAAGTTCTATACATTTAAAGATTCCAAATGGTCTTGAAGAATTAAATGAATCATGTTCTAAAATTTATTCAGATAATAATGCTTTTGGTGATAACTTAAAAAATGAACAAGATAGTGCGAAAGTTGAACTGAGAATTAGCGAAGTGGCAGGAGAATTAGTTAATTTTTCTTATTTTGAAAAAGTAAAGGAACTAGAAAAACTAAAAGAAGATGAGCAAAAAAAATACGAAATTTATGAAAAAAAAGAAGAAGAAATTGTTACAGCTAAACATGAATTAAAGAAACTTTTAGAACAAACTAAAGATGAAAGTATTGCAGTAGAAGAAATTAATAAGAAGTTAAATTCACTTGGGAATCAGTCTTTTATACTTGAAAGAGTGAAAAATGGAGATCATAAGGGTCAGTATGGCGTAAAAGGTAGAAGTATTTCGACCTTAAGTACAGGTGAGAAAAATATTGTTGCATTTCTTTGGTTTATGTATGATTTGAAAAATTCCAACAAAAAGTCAGATAAGGAAATGGTTGTAGTCTTTGATGATCCAATGAACAGCAATGACGATGGGGTTCAGTATTTGATTATAGCAGAACTTCAAAAGCTGCTCCGAGCAGCTAAAAAAAGTGGGATACAGATTTTTATTCTTACTCATAATACACATTTTTACATTAATTTGAGATATAAATGGTGGGTTGGTGTAGGTAAACCTAATTATAATAAGACTACATTTTATTTAGAAAAATGTGGAACTAAGACAGAAGTAATTCAGATAAAAAAGGCTGATGATGACATTCAGTCAAGTTATGATGAATTATGGAAAGAAGTAAAATGGCTTTATGATAATGATAAGCCAGATTTTATGCTCAATCCTCTTAGAAGAATTTTTGAAACCTACCAAATTTTTAATGGAATAGATAACATGTTTATTAATGATCCCGAGGCTCGAAAACTGTTTGATGTAAATTCTCATTCTATAGATGATATAAAGGCCGATCTTAACGGTAAGGGTCGGGATGCAATAATGAATAAAGTTCATGGAATATTTAAATATTGGCATGCAACAGAACATTTTGAACATTATTGGAAAAAAGAAGAATAACTTTGTTAAATAACTGCTAAATATTCAGGGAGTTTTGAATAAAAAGTAATCTAAGAATATTGTCATTACAAAATATTGAAACCTTTCAAAAACTCTAAAATGTAATTTTAAGAAACTAATTTTAAAAATAATAAAACATACAATGTACTAAGCCCAAAAAAGAATGAATAAACTTATTGTCATTAAAAATAAAGTTTAATTTTTGGCTCTTTAATTAATGAAGTCATAAAAGTAGTGATTAGTAGATATTTTGCGATGCCAAATGAACAAAAGCGAAACATTACATTACCTTGATCAACACGGAATTAAATATGAAATAGTAGTGCACCAGGCTGTTTATAATATGGCAGAAATGGAAAAAATTGCTCTGCCGCATCCTGAAGCAGATGCTAAAAATTTGTTTGTGAGGGATGACAAGAAACGTAACTACTATCTTTTGACTATTAAGGGCGATAAAAGAGTCAACTTACAGCAATTTCGTGAGGAAAATGGCACTCGCAGACTTAGTTTTGCCTCACCGCAAGATTTGAAAGAAAAAATGGATTTGGAACCTGGCTCAGTTACACCTTTAGGTCTGTTAAACGATCCTGAGCATAAAATACCGTTTTACCTTGACTCATATTTTAGTGACCAGCCTAGAATCGCTGTTCATCCCAACGACAATACAGCTACTATTTGGTTAAAGCCGCAAGATTTGCTTAAAGTCATAAAGGATTTGGGCAATCCTGTTAGGGTAGTAAAGATGTAATTTTTATTCTGAGTATTATAAAAGATGAGTCTGGGAAAAAACTAGTTCTCAGGCCACGAAAAAAGAACGATAATTTCCTAACGGATTTCATCGTTCTTTTGGTATACTTTTAGCTTCTGCCTTGATATTATTAAATCACCACAAAATAAAAACAAAAAGGTGGAAACTAACATGTACAAAGATTATATCACAGGCCAAACTGCTTTAACACTTAATTTAGACTTTACTATTCCTAATAATCACTTAGCGACCGTGATTGGCTGGTTCGTTGACTCGATCCCAGAAGAAGTTTTGCTGGGTGATACTGCCAAAACTGGGCGGCCTGCTTATCACCCGGCTATGATGCTGAAGATTTTGCTCTTTGCTTATTGTCGCAGAGTGTTTTCAGGCAGAAAGATTGAGCTGCTGCTAGCAGAAAATCTGCCGCTGATGGTATTAGCTGAGCACCAGCAGATTTCATATCATACGATCAATAACTTTAGATCAAGCGACCACGCTAACGAATTGGTTAAGAAAAGCTTCCTTTACTTTACTAATCTTTTAGAGGCAGAAGGCCTGATCAATGAAGGGGCGCTCTTCATTGATGGCACAAAAATTGCAGCTGATGCTAATCGCTATACTTTTGTTTGGCGCAAGGCAGTCGAGAAGTTTCATGAAAAGTTAAAAGGTCAAGCAGTTGAGCTTTATGACGAACTGATTACCAAAGAAGTCGTTAAAGCAATGGCGCAAGAGCCTAAAGTCATTCCTGGTGGTTCTCCTAAAAAAGCCAGAAGACGTGGTCTTAAGAAGCTGCTTCATCAGCTAAAAAAAGATTATGTTCCTAGAATGAAGAAATATGAAGAAGCAGAAAAAATCTTTGCCGGGCGCAATAGTTATTCCAAGACAGACCATGACGCGACTTTCATGCATATGAAAGAAGATCATATGAAGAATGGGCAGCTCAAGCCAGGCTACAATATTCAAGCAGCGACTACGAATCAATATGTAGTTGACTTTGCTTTGTATCCTAATCCAACTGACTTTAAGACCCTAGAACCATTTTTAAAACAAATGACGACACTGGATAAGTTTGACAAGATTGTCGCCGATGCTGGTTATGGCAGTGAATATAACTACTCACTGCTAGAAGACAAGTATTCAAATAAAAAGTACTACATTCCCTATACTATGTACGAAAAGGAACAAACTCGGAAATATAAGAATGATCCGACTAAGCTGATTAACTGGTTCTATAATGAAAAAGACGATTACTACCTTGATCAAAATGGCGTTAAATTCAACTTCAAATATTATAGCCAGCGCCAGGAGCGCTCGACTGGTCAAGTACGTGATTTTAAGGTCTATGAAGCAGATGAAGTACAACTAACGCCGGAACTAGAGCAATTGGCAAAAACCAAAAGCGGATATCAACGCCAAGTACGCTATAATCCTAACTGGCAGTACTTAAAAGAAAAAGCCAAAGCAGTTCTCCAAAGTCCCGCAGGCAGACACAACTATAGCATGAGAAAGTATGATGTCGAGCCAGTTTTCGGGCATTTGAAGAACGTCTTTGGCATGCGCCGAACCCATTTAAGAGGGAAAAAGAAGGTAGAAACCGATGTTGGAATAGCCTTCATGATGATGAATTTAAGCAAATATTGGCATAGAAGATGGCCTAAGGACCATTCTTTTTTATTCAAGAATAAAAAGAGACAGAAAAAGACGATCAAATTAAGATTTAAATTGATCGTCTTTTGTTATCTGGGAGTTAGTTTTTTCCCAGACTCATCTTTTTTTATAGCAACTTTTAAATTTCCTTTTTTAATATTTCAGGTAGGACTTTTTCCTTGATGGAATTGCTATCAATTTTAGTATAAATTTCGTACCCGCGTGCTAACACATCGCACAGATAAAGTTGAGAAACTTGTCCAGCTACAGAACCAATATTTATAAATTCTCCCACTGCTGTTTGTAATTGAACGTCGCCTAAATTTGCTATGGGCGAGCTCAATTCATTAGAAATAGTAATGATTTTTGCTCCGTTCTTTTTAGCTAGTTTTAAAGAGTCATATGTATCTTTGGTATGACCCGAAAGAGATAGGCCAATAACGACATCTTTTTTTGTTAGTAATGAACTAATTTGTACTTGAATGTGGGGATCAACTTCGGCATGCGCTATTAGACCTATCCTTAACCATGTTTTAGCAAAATCTTTTGCTGACTCTCCAGAGTGCCCTAGGCCAAATAAATAAACCCGCTTGGCTTTAGCCAGTATCTTAACCGCTTTAAGTAAATTTTGGGGAAATAACAAACTTTTAGTTTTGTTGATTGAATCGATCAATAAGTTTGCACTTTCAATATAAAAGTTACTATCCGCACTAGTAGCAGCCAATTTATTCTGCGAAATTGATTCTTGTGCTAAATAAATTTTTAGTTTAGAAAAGCCTGAAAAGCCAAGTTTCTTGCAAAGGCGAATAATAGTAGCATCGCTTGTGTCTGAAGCTATGGCCAATGATTTTATCGTATCGTAAATTACTTGTTCTGCGTGACTAGCAATGTAATTAGCTAATTTTACTTCAGATTTGGTCAACTCTTTTTTGTTCTCATTAAATAATTGAATAAAATTCATTTCTTAAAAAGCCTCTTTCGCTAATGAGTAAATTATATCATCCTTTTTCAAGAAAACGATTGCATTTCCCGTCAAAAAATAATATCATACTTTATGAAGTAAAACTTCAAAAAATAATATTAATGGAGTAAAAATACACATGGAAAAAGAAAAGTTCATTAATAAGATCCATAAGGGATTGATTGTTTCTTGCCAGGCTTTACCCGGAGAACCTTTGTATACTGAAAAAGGAGGGATAATGCCTCTTATGGCGAAGGCTGCTGAAGAAGCAGGTGCGGTAGGTATACGTGCAAATTCAGTACGTGATATTAAAGAAATTCAAGCTATGGTTAGTTTACCTATAATCGGAATCATAAAAAAGGATTATCCCCCTGAAGAGCCGTACATTACACCAACGATGAAAGAAGTAGACGAATTAGTTGAAGCCAAGGTTGATGTTATAGCTTTTGACTGCACTTTACGTCCTCGGCATGACGGACAAACCATTAATCAATTTATCAAAGAAGTTAAATTGAAATATCCGCATCAGTTAATGATGGCTGATATATCAAATTTTGAAGAAGCACAGAATGCTTATGAATGTGGCGTAGATTTTGTTGGTACTACCTTGGCTGGTTATACAGCTGAAAGTGAAAACAAGTCTGGACCAGATTTTCAATTAATTAAAAAAATTGTGGATGTTGACCTGCCACTAATTGCAGAGGGTAAAATTCATACTCCAGCTGAATTAAAAAAGGTAATAGACCTTAATCCGCTTGGAATCGTAGTTGGTGGTGCTATTACCAGACCTCTGCAAATTGCTAGGACGTTCACTTCAGTATTTAAAAAAGGGAGAGAATAAAATGACTAAAAATAAGAGATTCACTGCAATTGGTCAGTGGTTTTCCCAATTAGGGCAAGCTTTCATGTTGCCAATTGCTATTTTGCCGGTTGCCGGTTTATTGTTAGGACTTGGCGGAGCTCTAACAAATGATGCGGCTGTTTCAGCTTTTCCAGTTTTAAATCAAGTTTGGTTACAAAATACATTAAAAATAATGAATTTTGCTGGTAACGCAGTTTTTAGTAACTTGGCTTTAATCTTTTCAATTGGATTGGCAGTAGGCTTAGCTAAAGGTGATAAGGGTACTGCCGGTTTAGCAGGTGGTGTAGCTTATCTTGTATATACTGCGACAATTTCTGGTTTGCTACAATTGTTTAACCCTAAAAATACAATTGACACCGGTGTTTTAGGTGCGATCGTAATAGGTTCCGTTGTTGCATACTTGCATAATCATTACCGTAAAATTCAATTGCCACAATTTTTAGGCTTTTTTGGCGGATCAAGATTCGTACCAATTATTTCTGCAATTGCTGCTATAGTTATCGGTGCAATATTTTACTTAATCTGGCCTCCAATTCAAGGTTGGCTGACTACTGCAGGACATGCAATTGCCGCTATGGGTAGTTTTGGTAGTTTCTTGTATGGATTTTTATTAAGGCTGACTGGAGCCGTCGGTTTACATCATACTATTTATCCGATGTTCTGGTATACAGCCCTTGGTGGTACAGCAGAAGTAGCTGGAAAAACCGTTGTCGGAGCGCAAAACATTTTCTTTGCCCAATTAGCTGATCCAAATTTCCATGGTTTATTCACTTATGGTACTCGATTTTTCGCCGGACGTTTTGCAACCATGATGTTTGGCTTGCCTGGAGCTGCTTTAGCAATGTATCTTTGCCTGCCAAAAGCTAACAGGAAAAAAGATGGGGGATTGTATCTTTCAGGTGGTCTTACTTCTTTTCTTACAGGTATTACCGAACCTTTAGAATACTCATTTCTGTTTGTAGCTCCTTGGTTATATTTAATTCATTCATTTCTTGATGGTTGCTCATTCTATCTTGCAGATATTATGAACATCAGAATTGGTAATTCATTTTCTGGTGGATTAATAGATTATCTGTTATTTGGTGTTTTGCAAGGAAAAGATAAAACCAACTGGCCTAATGTATTAATTATTGGGGTTATTTGGTTTTTCCTCTACTTCTTTGTTTTTACTTTTTGTATTAAAAAATTCCACGTCAATATTCCAGGAATGCAAACTGAAGTAGATAATGACGTTGAAAAAAATAATCAAAAATCAGGAAATGCCACCAGTCTGCATACAGAGTCCGAGCAAATTATTGCTGCTTTAGGTGGGGCTGAAAATATAAATACTATTTCTGCTTGTGCTACCAGATTAAGAGTTTCACTTAAAGATAACAGTCGAGTTAATGAACCTGTATTTAAAAAATTAGGTTCTCCGGGTGTTTTAAAAGTTGCTGGTGGACTTCAAATTATTTTTGGTGGTAAAGCTGACCTTTATAGTCAAGAAATAAATGATTTGCTTGCGCACCCTAAAAGAATAAAAGAGACCATAACTAGCCATGATGCTGAAGATAATAAAATTAAAATTGAGTTTACTGCGCCCGTTAATGGTAAATTTAAATCTTTAGTTGATGTTGATGATGAAGTCTTTTCTAAAAAAATGATGGGTGAAGGTTTTGCAATTGAACCAAGTGATCAACATGTTTTTAGTCCAGTAGAAGCTGAAGTTATTTCAATTTTTAAGACCAAGCATGCAATTGGGCTTAAAACGAAAGGCGGACTGGAAGTATTATTACATATGGGAATCGATACTGTTGATCTAGCAGGCAAACCGTTTACTATTAAAGTAAAAGAAGGAGATAAAGTTTCTCCGAAAACCGAGTTGGCAGAAGTTGATCTTGAACAAATTAAAGCAAGTGGCAAAAAGTCAACGATTATTACAGTAATTACAAATTCAATAGATCATGTTATGAAAGCGAGTGATGATGCTAAAACAGGCGATGAGGTTCACGCTCAAGATGATGTTTATCATGCTTTAATCAAATAAATCAAATTAGTAGTTAAGATGATATTGGTTAGCAAAAGATTAGTCCTTTGTTGATTGTGATTTTATTTTTAACCAGTATTAAAAAGATATATTTCTCAAGTTGGAGTATTTAAAAATAATGTAAATTAAAAGCTATTTTGTTGATAAACCATACAGCTATTTGTTTGTATATATTAACTAAATAAATACCACTAAATTATTAACAAAAGGTAAATATTTTTATTCATGAATGTAATTGGTTAAATTATATCAACTTTCATTGTAGAATCTTTTTCGTTGCCGTTAATCTCTGGTCAGGACTAGGGTATTGCTTTAAAAGCACCAAGAAATTAAGACCTGAACGCAGGCAATAATGGTAACGAATCCGGTGTTAAAAATATAGTTATCAGTTTAACCGTGACTTTAATTAAAACATTTACATCATTGTTAATTAAGCATCTTTCTTTCTTGTGTATAAATCTAATTTCTCAATCAACTATTGTTTTAGTTAGAATAATTAATATTCATTTAATCATTTAATCGTGATGGCTTTCATCTGGTTAATTTTATGTGAATTTGCTAATATCTCATCAACGTTGAAACAAAATAGCGGATGATTAAAGCAAAAAGTTGAGGCTCTTGCCTTTTACCCCTTTCAGGAAAAAGGATTGTTAGTTGATCACTTAAGCTAATACTAGTTGCAAACTAGTAGAAAAAACGCATATGAGTAGGGATAGATTAATTATTAGCATTCTGACTAAACGATAAAAGACAATGGTAATCACAACTAATTTTAAGTCGTAATTGGAGGTGTGGCATCAAAGCGGTTATCGATTACCTGTTACTAAAATTTTACCTAGCATAAAATTAAAAAAAGCAATATCATCAGGTTAAACAAAATAACTATTATAAAAACATCAGAAAAGTAAGGCTAAGATGATAAAATTTTTTACCATTCTTAGCCAAATAGTTAATGCTATACCCCCAAGTGAACTGCCGATTCTTCATTTTTACTTCATGGTGTTGACATAATTAATAAATAATGATAGATTAAAAGTCAATTAAATAAACAACATCTTGCAAAGCAGAGTAACTATTTTGTTGCTGATAAAGAGAGCTGATATTTGGTGAAAATCAGTTAGCAGTAAGTAGTGAACATGGGCTTCTAATTGATGTCCATTGGTGATAATCAGCCAGTGGCGGAGTTGCATCCGTTATTTTTGCAAGCTATTGTTTGATAGTTAATGAGGTTTATTACGTGAGTAATAAATGAATAAAAGGTGGTAACGCGAGCACTCGTCCTTAAGAAGAAAAGGATGAGTGCTTTTTTTATACAAAAATTTGGAGGTTTTTTAGATGACTAAAACTGCTTATACTAACGTTAATTTGTTTAACGGGATTAATGATAAAATTCAGTCTAATACAACATTAGTGGTTGATGACGAGAGTGGTAAGATTACGGAAATTGTTGCAGGTACTGCGCCACAAGCTGATCAGACGGTAGATTTACAAAATAAATATGTGATTCCTGGTCTAATCAATTGCCATACACATATTATTATGGATCCCTTAACCCCTGATGGTGGTAGTGAATCTGATGTAGTTTCTTCAACCGTGCGTGCAGTAAACCATTTGCATGATTTATTAAAATCCGGTGTTACCTATATTCGTGAATGTGGCAGCACTTATAATATCGATATTGCTCTTAATAATTTAATTAAGAAAAATAAGTTAACTAAGGTGCCAGAAATCGTGCCAGCAGGACACCCGTTTTCTATGACTGGGGGACACGGCGATTTGCCTAATTTTGGTGTGCTGGTCGATTCACCAGATGAAATGCGTAAAGCTGTGCGCCAGGGAATTAAGGCCGGTGCCAAAGCAATTAAAGTCATGGCCACAGGTGGCGTCATGACTGAAAACGATTCTCTTGATGATCCTCAATTAAGTGAAGCTGAAATGCACGTTGCAGTAGAAGAAGCTCACCACAAGGGTTTAACTGTGGCCGCACATGCGGAAGGCAACCCAGGAATTTTGAATGCGATTAAGGCCGGCGTTGACAGCATTGAGCACGGCTTCTACGTTAATGATGAAGAAATTAAGCTGATGATTGAAAAAGGAACATACTTAACCCCAACAATAGTTGGAGCTTGGGCATTCATCGAATATGCTCCTGGGAAAATTCCTGACTGGGAAATGAATAAAATTGCGGCTGCTTGGAAAGATTTGCGCGGCAACATTACTAAGGCTAAAAATGCTGGTGTCAAAATTACTTTGGGCACTGATGCCGGCACACCATTTAATGACTTCACGATGACTCCTGAAGAATTGCCTTTACTAGTAGAACAAGGCTTTACTAATTTTGAAGCTTTAGAAACCAGCTATAATTCCGCTAAACTACTTAAAATTGCTGACGAATATGGTTCGCTAGAAGAGGGTAAGTACGCAGACTTTTTGGTACTTGATGAAAATCCGTTAGAGAAGATCAGTGCGGTTGTCCAAAAAGACAAAGCGGTTTACAAAAAGGGCAAAAGAGCTTACTAAAGAAAAGCACATTATTTTGTGATTGCGAACAAATGTTTCATAATAAAAGAAGCTACTAGAAAAGCAGCTTCTTTTATTTTTTAGGAGGACAAAAATGAATCAGAAGTTTTTAGATGTCATGAATGATGAAGGACCAGTCACCATTGTTACTATTAATGCCAACCCAGCCAGTGTGGTAAATACGTGGATGTCGTATGTAAAAGTCGACGAGGCAAATAATTGCCTTTATATCCCTGCAGCGGGAATGCACAGTATTGAGAATGATTTTGCCCAAGATAATCATGTCCTATTAACTATGGGTTCAAAAAAAGTAGAGGGTACAGCTGGCCCAGGAGCTGGCTTTCATGTTAAAGGAACCGGAAAATTTTTGGCAGAAGGACCAGAATTCTCTGAAATGCAGGCACGTTTTCCCTGGTTAAGAGAGGTTTTACGGGTTAATATCAACCAAATTGAACAAAAAATTTAATTTAGCACTTTAAAATAATGTGCAAATCTGATGGTCTTATTAGCTTTCATATGATTAGGCTTAAATTATTAATTATTATTTTTTAAAATTTATCTTTAATTTTATTCTAATTTTAGATACAATAAGAGATATAAATTTTTTATCCAAAAAGGAGGATTAATAATGAAAGCTTTACTTTACAATATGACCCCGGAGCAACAGGTTTATGCTGACAAGTGGAATAAAGATCATCCTGAAGATGATTTGGTTTCAACTGAAGACAAGCTTGATGCTAAGACTGTTGAGATGGCGCAAGGCTATGATGTTGTCAGCGTTTTGCAGGTCTTCGATATAGATGAGGAAGAGGTCTATCGTAAATTGAGCTCATATGGAATTAAGCAAATAGCTTTAAGGTCTGTTGGGTATAACATTGTTAATTTTGATTTTGTGCACAAGTATCATATGATTGTAACGAACACACCGGCATATTCTCCACGTGCAGTGGCGGAGAATACTTTGACTTCTGCAATGTACTTGTTGAGAAAGTGGGGTCCTATTTTAGATAATGAAAGAGAACACCTCAATTTTGTTCGGTCTGAAGATTTGATGAGTGATGAAATCTATAACCAAACAGTTGGTATTATTGGTGTTGGTCGTATTGGTTCTTGCGTTGCAGAAATGTTTCATGCTTTAGGAGCCAAAGTACTCGGTTATGACTTGGTTGAAAATCCTGCCAACGAGGCATTTTTGGAATATACCGATTTTGATACCGTAGTTAAAAACGCAGACATTTTGACGTTGCATACGCCTCTTGAGCCTTCAATGGAAAACATGATTAGTGCCAAGCAATTTAAAGAAATGAAGAACACCGCATATCTGATTAATGCAGCTAGAGGTCCATTGGTTAACACTCAAGACTTGATTGATGCATTGAAGAACAAAGAAATTGCTGGTGCTTCATTGGATGTGATGACTGGTGAAGAGGCAATTGTTATGAAGAAATTTAAAGATATTTCCGAATTGCCAGTTGAGTACCAGGAATTAGCAAAAATGCCTAACGTAATCTTTACACCGCATTCCGCATACTACACGAAGACCTCTGTCAAGAATATGATTGAACACAGTATGACTGATGTTAAGCGCGTTTTAAATGGTCAAAAGCCAGTATATTTAGTTGAAGAATAATTTTTGTTTATTAAGTGATCGACTTTATGGTCGATCACTTTTTTTATTGCTAAGATTGTAGTTAGCAACTCTGGTGGAAAAATTGCTATAATGTACAGGTGTAGAAAAAATAAACGGAGAAAAAGATGAAAAGGTTTCATCATAAGTTTACGCTACCTGCAATTCTAATCTTACTAGTTGTTGCAATTGGACTTCTTATCACTGGTATAGCCAATATGCATAACCAGACGACATTGCCACCAAACGGTAATTCAAGTGCAATTGGCGTTGAATTAAACCAGGATTATGGTTATGTTGATTTACATGAACTGCAGGCTAATGGCATTTCATTTGTCTATTTGAGAAGTACACAGGGGCGCTCGTACTTTGACGATGATTATTTGTCTTATCGTGATCAAATATTAGGAACTAAACTTGCTTTTGGCACCATCGTTGCTTACAGCAATGAATCAACACCAGTGCAGCACTATCAGTATTTTTTGAAAAAGGTAGGCACGGACACGGGTAGTTTGCCGATTTGGATAGAACCAGCTATTGATAACTATGATTTAGCATATATTAAACAAATGGCTCAATTTGCTAGTATGCTTCAAGGATTAAATAAGCGTGTCATGGTAGATGTAGCTGTTAAGTATAAAAAATATTTTCCCCATGATGTACAGTTCATTACTGGTGGCAAAAAGGCCCCGAACAAAATGCAATATTCATTCTGGCGCTATAACAATGACGGCCGGGTAAAGTCTGTAAGAAATTTAGAAAGTGGGGTAGTTATGCTGACATACAATGGTACAGTTACCCAGTACAAGGAGAAATACGGACAATTAACACAATAATGAAACAAGAAATTCAATCAGTTTTAACAAAATTAAAAATGGCTGAACCAACTTTGATTCAGCAAGAAACGCGAACTCCAATTTTAAATGGTGCAAGTTGTATCGCGCTTGCCAAAACAGGAACGGGAAAAACCTTGGCTTATGCGCTACCTGCATTGGAAAAAGTAGAAAAAGGCAAACCAAACAGCTTAATTATTATTGCACCGACAACAGAATTAGCGGTGCAGATTCGCCATGCCATTAATCCCTTTATTCATACTCTCGCTTTAACTGGAATTACACTTGTTGGAGCAGGAAATCGCAAACGTCAGGAAGATAATTTAAAAAAGAAACATCCTGAAATTGTCGTTGCCACTCCCGGAAGATTTTTTGATTTCTTTTCAGCCAATCGCATCAAAGTTAATCAAATAAGAACTCTGGTAGTAGATGAGGCGGATGACGTTTTAGAATTTAATAAAATGGAATTATTAAGTTCTTTAGGACAAAATATGACAGCTGATGCGCAGATCTTGCTTTTTGGTGCTACTGAATCAGAGATAACCAAACAGGCAGAAGATATTTTTGCTCGCAAATTTATCACGATTGATGTGCGACCAGAACAGAAATCAACTGTTAAAAATTATTTTTTGCAAATAGATAATGCGCATAAAGTTGATTTTATTCAGCGGTTAATGCGCCTTGATTGTTTTAAAGGTATCCTATTTTTTGATTCAAACCAAACAATGATGCGTTTTGCCGGTATTTTGGCACATACTAAGACTAAATTTGGTATTTTAGCTAATGACTTTGGCAAGCAGAAAAGAGAGGAAGCTCTTAATAATTTTAAAGTTGGCAGAATTAAATTGCTTCTAGGAACAGACTTGGCTGCTCGCGGTTTAGACATTGCAGGGGTAACATATGTGGTAAATTACGACATCCCTAGTGAGATTAACACGTACATGCATCGTGCCGGAAGAACTGGCCGCATGGGTGCCAAAGGATTTGTGGTAACTTTAGGTGATGATCATGATCTGCGCGATCTTAGGAAGCTGCTTGAGCAGAGTGTTAAAATTGAACGGGTATATTTTGCAGGGTTTCATTTAACTACTAAAATGCCACGTAAAAAGGAAAATAAGAAACAGGACGCAACTAAAGAAAAGAAGGTTAGTGGATCAAGCAAAAAACATAAAAAGCATAAGAATAAAAATAAGGGCTATCATCCCCATTATTTGAAAAGAAAGGAGCAAAAATGAGTCGATTAGTAGCTTGGCTGGAAGACTATATCTTGCCTTTAGCAAATAAATTAGGGCAAACTCACTGGCTGGTGGCATTAAGGGATGCATTTGTCTCAGTAATGCCAATTACTATTGCAGGTTCCCTTGCTGTTTTGGTCAAAAGTCTGATTGCTGCAGCCAAGACCGAATTAGGCTGGTATACTTTTGCCTGGGCAATGCAGCCACTCTCGTTAGTATGTAATGTAGTTTGGCGTGGTACTTTTGCTTTATTTGCCCTCTTTTTGTCAATGTCTTTAGGCTATCATTTAGCTAAAAGCATGGAAGTTGATCCAGTTGCCGGAGCAATTGTTTCCCTGTCTTCGTTGGCCATGAGCATTGCTAATTTAACTAAACTTAAAATTAACGGCAAAGTAGTTCCTGTTCAAAAAGCTTTTAACATTTCACAATTTTCAACTACCGGCATTTTTACTGCAATTTTATTTGGCTCAATCGGTGTAGCTATCTTTGCCCTTTGTTTTAGGGCGAGAATCAAACTTCACCTTTCTGCTAATTTGCCTTATGCAGAGCAGATGGCATTTGATTCACTCATTCCCGCAATTATTGCGATATTTTGCGTTGGTATGATTAATTTTGTCTTTCAGACAATCACGGGAACTTTTTTTGGCAACTGGCTGCTCAATTCGATTCAAACCCCTTTAGTAAAATTAGGTCAAGGCTTCGGCATGGTGATGCTTGTGACCTTATTAGTTCAGATTTTCAGCTTTTTTGGTTTTAATGGCTTAAGCGTTTGGGCTCCAATTTTAGATTCAATTTGGTTAACTGCCCAGAATGTCAACGTCACAGCTGCTCGTGCAGGAAGAGAAGCACCTTTTATTTGGGTTCGTGGATCGTTTGACGCATTTGCTTGGTTTGGAGGAGCAGGGGGAACATTGATGTTAATTGTGGCCATACTGCTGTTTTCCAAGAGGAGTGACTACCGGACAATTGCTAAAGTTGCACTAGCTCCAGGAATTTTTAATATCAATGAACCAATTATTTTTGGCTTGCCTGTAGTTCTTAATCCCGTTTATTTTATTCCATTTGTCCTTGCCCCATTAGTCAATGTGGCTTTTTCTTACGGTGTCAGCATGATGAATTTAGTTAATCCTGTCCAAGTAGCAGTTCCTGCCGTTGTGCCCCCAATCATCGGGCCATTTTTAGCTTGTAATTATGATTGGCGTGCTATCGTATTGTCAATTGTTAACATGCTGATAGCTTTAGCCATTTGGACACCCTTTGTTTTTGCGGCAGATAAAATCGCTGATTCTAATGCACCACAACCATATTTTACTCGTCAATATTAGTTACTAAAAAAATTGGCTTTTATCACTCAAATTTGGTAAAGTTAATTTATTGCGACCCTGTAGTTTATCTGGATAGAACAATGGTCTCCTAAACCGTAGAGGTGAGTTCGAATCTCACCGGGGTCATATAATGTTTAATTTAAATGCAAATTTGGTAGCATTTAAATTTATTAGAAACAGTTGCTAATCTTTTGTAGCAGGACAATTTTGTCTTAACTAACCTATTTTAAACGAGATTGGCTTTTTTAGTTTAATTAGATTTTTTAAAAATGAATCCACACAAAATGTCTTTACCCGAAGTTTTAGCTAATTTTCGGGCTCGTAATGTAATTTTTGAATTAAAAGATGGTACTAAAAGAACAATTTTTGTTAATGAAATTGAGGATGAAGATGATGACCAGCCTGAAATGATTTTTATGGCTGATGATCCAAAAGATGATGTTTTTATCTCTCAAGTGGTTGATGCAATTCCAGGCAGCGCCAATTTTTCTTTGGCTATACATCAAATGACATACTGTGAATTAAAATTTGTCCTAAAAGGTAAAAAAGCTGAATTTAAACTTAAAGATGGTGCAATTAAAACTTTTATTGTAACGAATGTTTTAATCAAAAATGCAGCAAAGACCAATTTCACATTTGTTGGTAACAAAAAAGAAGATAGTATTGATAGTTCAGATATTTTAGGGGTAAAAATAATTGTGGACAAATAAAAGTCTGATTACCAAGAAGATAATCAGACCAGAATTTGAAAGATTTGTTATTTATGTAAATATGAATAAAATAAAGTTTATATTTTAGTTTGAGAAATATAGATTAATTAAAATGTCAGAATAGATAAAATATATGAAAATAGTAGTAATAACAATGTATCGATATATTAGCCTGCGGCTTTGGGACTGTCACGACCATACGAATTTTTAAGATTAATACGCCCGTTTCTTTTTTGACTAATTAGTTCGGTCTTTTTCTTTTGTGCCAGACTTTTTGCATATTCTAAAGCATCAGCTTTTCTGTCAAAAGTTTTAGAGATTTTGTCGCTACCAGCAATTTTAACAGCCCATTTATCGTCGTGAGTAGTGACCCAAACATTTTTAGTGACTTCCGCCTTACCCATAATTTATTCACCTCTTTTCAAAATCATTATACAGCGAATTAATATATAAAGTGAAAGAATAAACACTTTTATAAAATAAATATTTGTGTAGTTACTGATCTAGAGCATTTTCTTACTATATTTTTAATATAAAGGTGATTTCAAAATACGAATAACTAAAAAGATAATTAATATGAATAGAATTACTGCTATTCCAAGTAAAATTCTTCTGCATTTGACTGTCTTTCTGCCGTCAAAACTAAAGACAAAACAAAAAGCTGCTAAAACTATTAACAGTCCTGTAATTAGTAATAATTTAAATCCATGATACATTTCTTCACCAACTTTTGTTATTCAATAGTTATTAAACCATAATTTACTTGTTTTTTTGCCGCTAATTTACTAATATATTAATAAAATGGAGGAAATTATGAGCAAAATTAGGGTAATGACTGTTTTTGGTACCAGGCCTGAGGCCATAAAGATGTCTCCGTTGGTACAGAGACTAAAAAAAGATGATCGATTTGAAGAAGTTACGGTGGTTACAGCACAACATCGAGAGATGCTGGATCAAGTTCTTAATATATTTAAAATCAAGCCGGAGTATGACTTTAATATTATGAAGAAAAACCAAACTTTAGAGAGCGTGACAGCCAAAGTATTAATCGATATGACAAAAGTTCTAAAAGAAGTTAAACCAGATATTGTTTTGGTTCATGGAGATACAACTACCAGCTTTGCTGCTGGTTTGGCCAGCTTTTATAATAAATGTCCATTGGGTCACGTTGAAGCTGGCCTTAGAACCTGGAATAAGTATTCACCTTTTCCCGAAGAAATGAATAGGCAAATGACTGATGATTTAACTGATCTTTATTTTGCACCAACTGCGGTTAGCAAGCAAAACTTGATTAAAGAAAACCACAATTCTGATAATATTTTTATCACTGGTAATACAGCTATTGATGCCTTGGAAGAAACTGTTCAAAGTGGTTACCACCATGAGGTTTTAGATCTGATTAAACCCGCAAGCAAGATAATACTTGTGACCATGCACAGGCGGGAAAATCAGGGAGAACCTATGAGACGGGTTTTTAAGGTGATGAAGCAGGTCGTAGACAACCATGATGATGTTGAAATTATTTATCCTGTGCATTTATCACCAAGTGTTCAAAAAGTTGCTCACGAAATTTTAGGTAATGACTCGCGAATTCATTTGATTGCCCCTTTAGATGTGGTTGATTTTCATAACTTAGCCAAATTAAGCTACTTCATTATGACAGATTCTGGAGGAGTTCAAGAAGAAGCTCCTGCTTTAAACAAGCCAGTCCTAGTTTTAAGAGATACTACGGAAAGGCCGGAAGGTGTTAAAGCTGGGACACTCAAATTAGTGGGAACGCAAGTTGATAACGTTAGAAATGCGATGCTGGAATTACTTGATAATAAGAAAGTGTATGACCAAATGGCCAATGCCAAGAATCCTTATGGTGATGGTCATGCATCAGAAAGAATAATGGATGATATTGCTTACTATTTTGCTCAAAATAAGGGTGAAAAACCAGCTGATTTTAAATGAATAGTCTAAATTTTGTCATACAAAAAGCCAAGAAAAATTTTCTTGGCTTTTATTTATCGCTTTTTTTCTTTACGTGACTTAATTTTTTCTTTTGCTCGCGCAATCATGGTAGTTTCTTGAGCTTGAAAAACTGATCTGGTAGTGAGGTAATTAAAAATACCCACTAAAATTTGATCAACAATTTTTACTAACAGTGCATCTAAATGAAGCCAGGACAATCCGACCAACATAATTAAACTGTCCGGAATAAGACTAATAATTCTATAAGTAAAAAAGATAATCAGTTTTTGCCAAGTTGAATGTTCCTCATCAACATTATTGATAAAAACAGCCTTTTGGTTAAATACGAAGGAGGCCAGGTTAGACACAATAAATGCAATAGTATTTGATACTAAAACAATGCTATGCCACCATTTATGTAAAACCATAAAAACCACGGTGTTGATTAGAGCCGCTATAAAACCAAAGATCATGTAAACAAATAAGTTACGATGTCTTTTGACTACTTTTTGTGCTAAGTGGTGAATTTTAGGATCAGACATTGAGTCAAATTTTTGTGAATCCATTTTCTTATTCTTAACCATTTAACTGATCAGCCATTTCCTTAGCTGCATTATCAATTGCATCTATATCGCTATCGTTTGGTGCATTTTCAATTGTAACAGGTTTAGTCACTTCTTTTGCTCCAACTTGCTTAAACTTTTTTTCAAAATCAAAGACGTTTTCACAAAAATGATCAGCATACATCATGTCACCACTGCCCATCACAGCAAAATATTTTCCAGTTAAATCCAAGTCATTTAGTTGGTCATAAAAATCTGCAATATCGTCGGTCATAGTGCCTTCGCCATAGGTATAAGTAATAAAGATGCACAAATCACTTGATAAGTAATCACTGGCGTCAGTAAATTCAGCTTCGCTCGTTTCAACGTCAAAGCCTAAATCTTGTAAATCTTCTTCCAGAATATCTGCTATATCTGCATCGTTGCCAGTCATACTTGCATAGACTATTCTAGCTTTCATTAAATTCATACCTTTCACAAAAACTAATTCATCAAAACATTATACCTAATTTTGCGTAATTAATGAAATTCTTTAGTAAACTTTTAAAAAACGCTATAATGTAATCAAACATCATTTAATAGAGGAGAATTTAAATTTGATTACAATTAAATCCATTAGAGAATTGAAGGGCATGCAAGCTTCAGGCAGGTTATTAGCATCAATGTTTGAAGGCCTGCGAGACGTGATTAAGCCCGGAATTACCACTTGGTCAATTGAAGAATTTTGTCAAGATTTTGTCAAAAGTCGTGGTGGCAGGTTGTCAGAGCAGGGCTTTGAAGGTTACAAATATGGGACATGTATTTCTGTTAATGATCAGATTGCTCATGCTACGCCACGTAAAGACACAGTTTTAAAGGAAGGCGATTTGGTTAAAGTTGATGTGACTTGCAATCTCAATGGCTTTGAAACAGATTCTTGTACTACTTACCCAGTAGGTGAAATTTCTCAAGCTGATCAGGATTTGATGGATACAACTAAAAAAGCCATGTACTTAGGTATTGATCAGGCAGTTTTAGGCAATCGTATTGGGGACATCGGAGCTGCAATACAACATTTTGTAGAAGATGAGCATCATTATGGTGACGTTAAAGAATTAGTCGGTCATGGTATCCAGCCAAGTATTCATGAAGATCCGGAAGTGCCACATTGGGGTAAAGCGGGACACGGATTAAGACTGCGTGAAGGAATGACTATTACTTGTGAACCAATGGTTGAAGCCGGTGGTGACTGGCGTATTGTTGAAAAAAGCGTTGCGGATCCAAAAGATGATTGGGTCTTTTACGCTACACCGGATGGCTCAAAATCCGCACAATTTGAACATACCTTTGCAATAACTAAGGATGGTCCTAAAATTTTAACGCTACAAAAGCCATATGATGGCTACGAAAAATACTTACCACATTTTGACGAAATGGATGACTAAATTGCATGGGTAAAAAAGCTGAGGCAATCAGGAAACGCTCTTTTTTATTTTATAAAACTGTTTCCTTGAAATTTACTCAAGGTGAAGTTTTAACAAGCGCAATTGCGATTGCCTACTATGTTTTGTTTTCGATATTTCCGTTAATTATTATTATCGGAAATATTTTGCCGTTATTTAATATTAATACTGAACCGATTGCCAGTTATTTAAAACTGATTTTTCCAGATAAAATTGCTAAATTTATTATGCCGATAATTAACTCATTATTAAAAAGCAAATCAAGTGGTTATATTTCATTCGGTATTATATTGGCATTATGGTCTGTTTCTTCGTTAGTTAATGCTATTAGAATTGGTATGAATCGGGTTTATGGTGTTCGTGCCCAAGAATTAAAGCAAAAGTGGCAAGTTACTGTTTGGACAAGATCTATTACTATTATGTTGACCAACCTCATGATTATAGTATTTGCCTTGCTTAATTTAACTTTGATTTTTGGTCAGCAGGTACTCGAATTTTTACGCCCAATTTTCTCTTTTTCTGTTGGCGAAATTGAAAAAATTTTTAGTTATCGTTACCCAGTAATTATTATCACAATGATAGGTTCACTGTATTATGTCAATTATTTTTTACCCAACATCAGATTAAAGAAAAAAGTTATCTGGCCAGGTATTTTTACTACATTATTCGGCTGGATTATTCTTTCCTGGCTTTTTAGTTTCTATCTGCATCATTTTCGTATTAGCTGGGAAAACTATGGCATTATCGGTACTTTTATTATTTTCATGTTGTGGTTGAATATTTCCTCAATCCTCTTTTTACTGGGGACATGTGTAAATGCTGCAATAGTGACACTAAATTACGGAGAAGTGCACTATTCAGTGGGTCGCTTAGCTGAATATATTCAAAGAAAGCGCAGTCATTAAAAATTGGCGCATTCGATTTTATTTTGGTATATTAGTTTTATGATTTTAAAGAAAGCGTAAAAAATATGAAAGTAAGAAAAGCAATTATTCCTGCTGCTGGTCTTGGTACTAGGTTTATGCCGGTAACTAAAGCAATGCCCAAGGAAATGTTGCCGATTGTCGACAAACCGACTATTCAATTTATCGTTGAAGAAGCTAAAAAATCTGGTATTGAAGACATTTTGATTGTCACTGGAAAAAATAAGCGCTCGATTGAAGATCATTTTGACTCCAATCCTGAACTTGAACAAAATCTGCAGGAAAAAGGTAAGACTGGTCTGCTTAAAATGTCGCAGGAAATTACCCATTTGGGAATTAATATTTATTATACTCGTCAACCCTATCCAGCAGGTTTAGGGGATGCGATTGCCCGTGGACGTAGTTTTATTGGAGATGAACCATTTGTCGTTATGCTTGGCGACGACTTGATGATGGACAAAGTACCATTAACAAAGCAATTGATTGACCGTTATAGTGAAACGAATGCTTCCACAATTGCAGTCATGCCGGTGCCACATAAAGAGGTTTATAAATATGGCATAATTGAACCGGATAGTGAAATTGCACCTGGCTTAATAAATGTTAAATCTTTTGTAGAAAAGCCAGAAGTAGACAAGGCTCCGAGTGATTATGCCATTATTGGTCGGTATCTTTTAACTCCAGAAATTTTTCCAATTTTGGCTGAACAGAAACCAGATAAAGGCGGGGAGATTCAATTAACTGATGCAATTGATACCATGAATAAAACTCAACGGGTTTTAGCGCACGTCTTTAAGGGGACTCGTCATGATGTTGGGAATAAGGAAAGTTATTTGGAAACATCGATAGAATATGGCTTAAAACATCCGGAAACGAAGGATGCATTACGTAAATATATTATTGATTTAGGAAAGAAATTAGAAGAACAAAATTAACAATAACAAATAAATCAATTATGCAATTAAAGGAACCATCATTTAATGGTTTCTTTTTTTATGTAAAATTTTTCTTAATGTCTGACTAATTACTGTCCTCGAGTTGAAAATTTTTGTATCATGCAACTTGAAACTTTTCGCTAAGGGATAGGTTAAATGAAAGATATATATATTGTTGCAGCTAAAAGAACTCCTTTTGGTCGCTATCATGGGTTATGGGCTGAAAAAAATGCAATAGATTTAGGAGAGTTAGCCTTAAGAGAAACACTAAAAAGCATTGATCTGCCTGCTGAAAAACTGGACGCCTTATTTATGGGTAATGTTTTGGGTGCTGGGTTAGGACAAAATATGGCTCGGCAAATTGCTCTGAAAACGGGTATGAGTCCCAAAAGCAGCAGCGTTACAATTAATGAAGTCTGTGGTTCAAGTTTAAAAGCTCTCAGACTGGCTCAAGGACAGATGGAACTGTGTGACTTTGACTTGGTAGCTGTTGGCGGTGCTGAAAGTATGTCTAATGCTGTTTATTTAACAGAGGACAAAGAAAAACCACAGTTTCAAAACGAAATGCTGCAGAATGGCCTCATTGATGCTTTTTCTCATGAGCATATGGGTTTAACGGCTGAAAACGTAGCAGAAAAATATGGAGTTACGCGTACAGAAATGGATCAATATAGTTTAGCTTCTCATCGCAAAGCAGTTGAAATTGTTCAGCAAAACTTTTTTCAAGATGAAATAATTGGCGTAGAAGTAAACGGTAAAATGATCCAGCAGGACGAAACCATTCGGGCAGACACTAATATGGCAGCACTAAGCAAGTTAAAACCTGTTTTTAAGAAAGATGGTTTAGTTACAGCTGGCAATTCTTCGCCCTTAAGTGATGGTGCCAGTATGATTATTTTGGCAAGCGCAGAAAAAGTAAAGGAACTCAAACTGCAACCTCTGGCGCGGTTGGGATCGTTTGCTGAATCTGGTACTGATCCGGCATACATGGGTGTAGCGCCATATTTTGCAGTAGAAAAATTATTACAAAAAACAAACAATACCATTAATGATTATGATGCAATCGAAGTTAATGAAGCTTTCGCTGCACCTAGCGTTGTCTTAGCTCGAAAACTCCGAATTCCACCCGCTAAACTAAACATTTTTGGTGGAGCCATTGCACTAGGTCATCCTCTTGCTGCTACCGGAACTCGTTTAGTAGGAACAGCTGTCAATATTATGAACCATATCAATGGTCACAAGGCTTTGGTAACTCTTTGTATTGGTGGCGGACAAGCAATTGCATATGAAATAGAGAAATTTTAAATGAAGTTTTATAAGTTAGCACCAGAAAAAAGACGAGAAATGCTGCAAAAACAGGGAATTAAACTGGATCAAGTTGACTCTCAGGTTTTGCATGACTTGGATTTATTAAGTGAAAATGTAATTGGTCAATTACGTTTACCTGTTGGTTTAGCACAAAACCTATTGGTTAATGGTCAAAACTACCAAGTGCCAATGGTGACCGAAGAGGCCTCGGTAGTTGCAGCGGCTAATAATGGCGCTGGTATTGTTGCAAAAGCTGGAGGCTTTACCGCAAGCAGTCAACGAGATGGTATTTGGGGTCAGATTGTCATGCAGGTGGCTGAAAAATTTGAAGTTTCTCATTTGCATAATATGTTGCCTGCTCTGATTAAAAAAACAAATTCCCATTTTGCTAGTCTTGTAAGCCATGGCGGTGGTGTCCGCAAAATAGAACTTAAACAAATAAATGATTTACTTTATGTGAAAGTATTAGTTGATCCGGCCGAGGCGATGGGCGCTAACAAAGTAAATTCTATTTTAGAATTTATGGCTGATGAGTTAGAGAATTTTTCTGGCATTAAACAAAAATTATTTGCCATTTTGTCAAACTATCCCAGCCAAATCACAACGGTCAGAGCAGCTGTTCCCATTGATTTAATTGGTGGAATAGAAACTGCCAGGAAAATTGCTTTATTAAGTCGAATTGGTCAAGATGATCCAATGAGAGCCGTTACCAATAACAAAGGGATTATGAACGGGGTTGATGCTGTTTTACTGGCAACGGGAAATGATACTCGCGCAGTGGAGGCAGCTTGCGGTGTTTTTGCAAGTAAAACAGGCACCTACACCAGTCTCAGTGAATGGCGGCTTGAAAATGAAAAGCTTGTCGGCAAGCTTAGGATTCCCTTGCCAATTGGAACTGTTGGCGGCTCAATCAATTCTAGAAAAGATGTTAGGCAAAACTACCGTATTTTAGGCGAAAAAATTGCTGCAGAACAATTAGCTAATATTATTGCTGCCATTGGTTTAGCTAATAATTTAGCAGCACTACTGGCAATTTCTACCAAGGGAATACAGGCAGGACACATGAAACTACAGGCCAGAAATATTGTTACAAGTTTAGATGCTACTGCTGCCGAGAAAAAAGTAGTATTCCAAAAAATCATAAATAACAAAAAATACAGTCAATCTGCAGCCCAGGAATTTTTAAGAGAAATTAGAGAGGAAAATAATGCAAGTCGGAATTGATCAAATTGGTTTTTATACACCAAACAAATATGTCGATATGGTAGATTTGGCGTACGCGCGAAATGAAGATCCTAATAAATTTTTGATTGGTATAGGTCAAAATAAAATGAGCGTAGCTGATCAGACGCAAGATGCAGTTTCAATGGGAATTAATGCAACGCTTAGATATTTAGATCAAATTGCACGCGAAAAAGTTGGTTTATTAATCGTTGGAACAGAAAGTAGCGTTGACCAATCTAAATCGGCTTCGCTTTTCATCAAATCAGCTTTGGCATTACCGGCAAATGTCAGAACATTTGAAGTAAAAGAAGCATGCTTTGGCATGACTGCAGGCATCATGATTGCTCGGGATTATGTCCGCCTTCATCCCCACCATAGTGCAATTGTAATTGGCTCTGATATTGCTCGTTATGGAGTTAACACGGGGGGTGAGGTGACACAAGGAGCTGGCAGCATTAGCATGTTGATAAAGGCTGATCCCCAAATTTTGGCTATCAATAAGGAACACAGTTCATACAGCGAGGATATTAATGACTTCTGGCGCCCTAATGATTCAGCAGTTGCCGTAGTTGATGGTAAATATTCTAAAAATGTATATTTAGATTTTTTTAAACACACATTCAAGGATTATCTTAGACAAACTGGAATAAAAACTAGTGATTTCACAGCATTACTTTATCATTTGCCTTTTGTAAAAATGGGTTTTAAGGCAAATGAGTGGGCAATTACCGGTCAGGATGAAAAGACTAAAAAACGACTGAAAGAGAATTTTGCTGTTGCTGCTCGTTATGGCAAGGAAGTCGGTAATATTTACACTGCTTCTTTATATTTAAGCCTTTTGAGTTTAATGGAAAATGCTAAATTGCCAGCAAATGCAAAGATTGGTATGTTTTCTTATGGTTCAGGGGCAATGGGTGAGTTTTATTCAGGACAAATTGTTGAGGGCTATGAAAAGAATCTACATGCAAATGCAGATCAGAAAATGATTAATCGCCGTCAAAAATTAACGATTCCTGAATACGAACAAATTTTTAATCAGGCTTTAGAATCTCCACAAGATAATTTAGAGCTTCAAAGTGACGAACAAACCGGCACCTGGTATTTTGCCGGAACCAAAAACCGCATTCGTCAATATTTCCAAAAATAGATAAAAAGGCTGCCAAACGGCAGCTTTTTAGGTTAGTCTAACTCCATTTTGATCAGGTAAAATTTGAATACCATAAACAGCAATTCTCTCTTTTTGGTTATAAATAAATATTGGAATACTGCGACCGTGAATATTTTTAACCAAGTTAATCAATTTCCCTTTTGTAAGGGACTTTTTTCCTGGAAAAAGCAAGCATTCACTGCTTGAAATTTTTACTTTAGCCAAAGGAATAGTTTTTTGGCCGATGGTTAAATACAAGTTAGTTTGGTTGCTTAGATCATTGGTTAATTGTAATAAATCTGTTAATCTCATTTTTAATATTCCTATACAAATTTAAAATGTTATACTATAAGATATTATTTTAGTGAGGGTGGCTGAACTAATTGAAAAAATTAAAACATAAAAAGCTATGGCTTTCATCAATTATTATCTTACTAGTATGTGTATTATTTACAGGAGCAGGTTTCTATTTCTTTAAAGTGGCATGTGTTCCAGGTAAAAAAAGTTTTTTAAGTTCTTCAAGTAAAGTAATCAAGAAGTCAGATCCTCTTTACCGTGAAAAAATTTGGTTTAAAAAAACTGCTAAACAAAAGTGGTATATTGAATCAGCTGATGAAAAATTCAAATTAGACGCAAATTTCATCCCTTATAAAACTTCCAACAAGACAGCTATTGTTTTACCAGGTTATATGGACACGAAAGAAGATATGGGAGAATATGATGCCTTGTTTCATCAATTAGGCTATAATACTTTAACTCCAGATCCGAGAGCTCAGGGAAAGAGCGAAGGAAAATACATTGGGTATGGTTGGCCGGAAAAAGATGATGTCAAAAAATGGGTTTCGTATTTATTGCAAAAATATGGTCAGAACCAACAGGTAGTAATTTATGGCTTAAGTATGGGTGCGGCAACTGCCATGATGACAAGTGGGCTTAAACTTCCTCATCAAGTTAAAGCGTTTGTAGAAGACTGTGGTTATACCAGCGTCAAGGATGAAATTGAGCATGAAGCAGGAGTCTTGTACAATATGCCTGCTTTTCCTCGTTTTCCACTAGTTGAAATTCTAAGTGGCATTAATAAGATAAAAGTTGGCTATTTCATGGGTAATGCCTCTAGTGTTAAACAGTTACATAAAAATCATAGACCAATGCTGTTTATTCATGGCAGCCGTGATAATTTTGTACCAACTAAAATGGTCTATCCTAATTATAATGCTACCAGAGGACCAAAGGAAATATGGGTAGCTCCCGCAGCTAAACATGCCAAGTCATTTTCAAAGCATCCCCAAGAATATAAAAGACGTGTTGCGACATTTTTAGCTAAATATGTGAAGTAAACTATGCATTTTATTTGCTAGCGCTTACATTTATCTGCTATTATTAAAGTGTGGTTAAGGTTACAAGATTTCTATCTCCATAATATGTTTGTTATCTAATTTTAAAATGACAAGTTTATCGCGAAAATTTGTAAAGTTTTATATATTTGTATATGAGGATTTTATCTCAAGAAATATTCTCAATTGACACCCGATCCACAAAAATAGTTGTCGCTGATTGCGACAACTATTTTACTTTTTATTTATCTTAAAGTAAGTTTAACGACACATTCACATCTAGGTGTTTGGGGTAGCATGTCGACATTTTCAATCAATCTGACATTGTATGCCTCACTTAAAAGAACTAAATCTTGAGCGAGAGTAGATGGGTTACAGGAAATGTAAACAAACGTTTTGGGTCTTACTCTCAACAGGGTTTTGATCAAACTTTTCGCTAGACCAGTTCGGGGCGGATCGACAATCAGCGCATCAATTGGAACGCCATTTTTTACTAGTTCAGGTAAAATCTTTTCTACACTTCCCTGGATATAATTAGCATTTTTGATATGATTTAATTCCACGTTATGATTAGCGTCAGCAATTGCTTCAGGAATAGTTTCAATGCCAATAACCTGCTTGACTTGATCTGCTGCTAAAATTCCGAGCGTTCCCACACCACTGTATGCATCAATCAGGGTTTCATCTGGCTTTAAATCTAAAAATTTAAGTGCGCGTGAATACAGAGTAATAGTTTGTACTGGATTTAGCTGGAAGAATGCCCGTGGGGACAACGCAAACTTTTTGCCTAAAATTTCATCAGTGATTTGATTTTTACCTGCTACTTTAGTGGTTTTGTTGCCCCAGACTTGTGGGTTGCGCCAATCAGTTTCATTTTGATAAACACTAACCACATTCGGAAGCCTTATAATTTCTTTTGCAAGTTGGTTAATATTTTTAAGGCTGTGTCCTACGATAATTAAAGTTACTTGAATTTCGTGAGTAGCATAGGCTTGGCGTACTACAATGGTCTTAAGACCATCAAAGTGCCGCAAAGGATCTGCAATTCTAATGTGCAATTTTTCCAATAAACTTTTAATTTTAAGTTCGGTGTCTTGGGTTGCCTTACTTTGAGTTGGCATTTCAGGCAAATCAAATAGTTCGTGTGAATTAGGGGCAAAAAGTCCCAAACTGATCTGACCATGAGATTGTTCAATTTGATATTGGGCTTTATTGCGATAATGCCATTCTTCTGGAGCCGGAATTGTTTTTTTAACTTTATACTTGCTGTAACCACGGGGATGAAATTTCTTGAGGGCTTCAAGAACATTGTCACGTTTGAATTCAAGCTGTTTAGGATAATCTAAATGAGCAAGTTCGAGTCCACCAATTTCTGGATTAACATTAGTGGGGAAAGGTACTCTATCAGGACTTTTTTCCTTAATGCGGACAAGCTGAGCTTCAATATAGCGCGGGTATTCTGTAATAATTTTGGCAACAACTACTTCATTAGGCAGGGCACCGGGAATAAAAATTATTTTTTTACGGTAATAGCCAATGCCTTCACCATTAATACCCAGTCTTTTAATTGTAATAATAATATCTTTTTCTTTTGGCTGATTTTGATTAAATTTCTTGTACATAATTTTCTTTCTACAATAAAATAGTAAATGTTAATAATTAATTGTACTCCCAGTAAAAAGGATTTAGCAAGAATGAGCAAAATTTGCTAGCATGGAATTAAGCGATAGAAAGGTGATCTTTAATGCCAATTATTACTAAAGTCAGCAGCCAAAAAAGACCTGGCCGTTTTAATATTTTTTTAGACGGTAAGTACTCTTTTTCGGCTACTGAGCAAACTGTAGCTGAATTTGTGCTCTTAAAAGGGCAGGAGCTTTCTGCAGAACAAATTGTGGAAATTAAGCAATTTGATGCTGATGCCAAGGCCACAAATATTGCGGCTAATTATTTGAGTTACGAGCCTCGGACTGTTTTTGAAGTTTTGCAATATCTTAATAAACATGGTATTGATAATGAATCTGCCCAGGCTGCGGTTAGTCAGCTGACCGAAATGGGCTTTTTAGACGATGCCAAGTACGCCCAATTATTGGTCAGACAAAATCTGCGCATTGGCACCGATGGCCCTCTTAGCGTCAGTAATAAACTAAAGCAAAAAGGAATTGATCCTGAAATAATTGACAATGCTTTAGCTGAAGTAGATGACGATAAGTGGCTGGATGCAGGCAAAAGAGTGCTCAAATCAATGAGAAGCAAAGTAGGCAAATTAGCAAAACGTGAGCTGGAAAGAAAAATGACGGTGAAATTATTAAGTCATGGCTTCTCCAGTTCTCTGGCCAGCACAATAATTGCTCAAATTGATTTACCACAAAATGATGAAGACCAAACAGAAGCCTTAAAAAAGCAGGGCATAAAAGCATATAAACGCTTTCGGCGTTTACCAGAAAGCGAAAGACAAATTAAAATACGTAATTATCTCTTCACACATGGATTTGCCAGTAACGAAATTGATGCCTTTCTGGCTGGCGAAATTATTCCTTTAGATGAATTAGCTGAATATTAGGAGAATTTATGAAAAAACTGCAAAAAAAAGTAACATTTGTTGGTCGTCCTTTTCCAGATCAGGTGATGGATGAACAAAAAACTTTTAATCAGGCAAACATGGAAATGGAACAAAATCAAGATTTCCAAGATTTTATTAGCAAAAACAATTTGAAAAATACTAGGAGCAGTATGGTGGTTTTTGGTCCTGAAAATTTCATGTATTGGTATGGTGTTGTTGCACCAAGCAATATCAAAGTTTCTCAAGGCTTAATGAAATTTGTTTTACCTGAAACCCAAGTTGCAATTGAAGAAAAAACCGATCAAAACATTTCCTTTTTTAGTCAACCTTTAAATATGGTAATTTCACAGTTTTTAGCTGCTGTTGCAGATGAAGGCATTAAAATTTACCAAAATCCGGGAGATAGTTTGACTCCCTATATTTTGCAAAACTTGAATTTAGACACAAAAAAACTGACCCAAGAATTATATCTTGAAGACAGTCTTAAAAATTAGTGTTGTTTGGGATCAATTGACAGGTTGTCATACTCCACATATGCACCAAGACAGGTTGACAAAAGCATGATCAGCATCACGATACCAACTGATTTGCCTACAATTTGATCTAGTGTTAAAAACTCTCTGACTACAAAAGTGGCAGCAAAGCAGAGAATGAAATCTAAAATTACATTAGCAATTTGCAAAAGGTAGCGTCTTCTGATACTGAAAAAACGTAGTAATTGCTTCAAGAAGCCATCGTTTATTTCAACTGCCAGCAAATCGACCGGTCTTTGAATCGTTGCCTTAATTGCAAACATAATTAAGGCACCGACTGTTGCACCAATAGTAGTGCGAAAAAGATCAGCTGAATGTAAAACCAGGGCATCATAACCAATACCAATAATAGTTAAACTACACAGATAGGGAATTAACAGTAAAAATGTGAAAACAAGTATGACATGACTTTTTTTCATAGTTTGACCTCATTTCTTACGTGCTATTCTAACATATTGTTTGCGTACATGATATAATGTTGGTATTTAATACGTTATTTTAAGAAAGAGAGCAATAAAATGGCTAGCGACCCCGACAAGGGGAATTTATTTGAGCGTTTCAAGAATAAATTTTCCCCTACAAACGATGAAGAAACAAGAGAGCACTTAATTACAGAAATTGAAGATTTACATAAAAATAAGAAAATTAGTGACAATGAATTTTCAATGTTAAATGCAGTTTTGGATTTTCAGGGACGGATGGTACGTGAAGTGATGGTACCCAGAATTGATGCTTTCATGGTTGATTGCCAGGATAGTTTGCAGGATCATCTCAAAGAAATACTGCGTGAACCATATTCCAGAATACCGGTTTATCAACATGATAAGGATAAAATAGTTGGCATCATTCATATTCGCACTGTCTTGCGTAAAGCTTGGGAGAAGGGCTTTGACAAAATTACTTACGATGATGTAATGAATCCTCCTCTTTTTGCGCCAGAAACAACTGAACTTAGCGAACTACTCGTAGAAATGCAGCAAACACAGCAGCAATTAGCTATCTTGACAGATGAATATGGTGGGGTGGTCGGAATTGCAACCATTGAGGATATTATTGAGGAGATAGTTGGTAATATTGATGATGAAGTAGATCAAACTGAGGTTTTAGTGCATCAGATTGCACCGAACAAGTTTGTCATTTATGGTAAAATGCCTCTTGATGATTTTAATGAACAATTTGGCACGGATCTTGAAATGGAAGATGTGGATACCATTGCCGGCTATATGATTACCAAATTAGGCATAATTCCTGCAAAAGGCGAAAAACTCTCAGTCAAATTAGACAATGGCATGGTTTTAACTACCAGAAGAATGATGCGTTCAAGACTAATGACAGTTTTATTAACTATACCTGAAGCAAAACCTAAAAAGAAAGAAGAACAAAATACTTAATGAGTAACGAACTGTTAGACAAAGTAAAAAGAAGAAGAACATTTGCTATCATATCGCACCCAGATGCAGGGAAAACTACGATCACGGAGCAAATGCTTCTTTTTGGTGGCGTGATTCGCAGTGCTGGAACGGTTAAAGCACGTAAAAGCGGTCATTATGCTACAAGTGACTGGATGGAAATTGAAAAGCAACGTGGCATTTCAGTTACCAGCTCCGTCATGCAATTTGAATATCAGGGAAAGAGAATTAATATTCTTGATACTCCTGGGCATGAAGACTTCTCTGAAGATACTTATCGTACTTTAATGGCAGTTGACTCAGCAGTCATGGTGATTGATTCTGCTAAAGGTATCGAACCTCAAACTAAAAAATTATTTAAGGTCGTAAAACAAAGGGGAATTCCAATTTTTACCTTCATGAACAAGTTGGATCGTGACGGCAGACCTCCGCTAGATCTGATTGCTGAACTTGAAGATCTGCTGGGCATTGAAGGCGTAGCTATGAATTGGCCAATTGGTTCAGGCCAAACCTTGCAAGGACTGTATGATATCGCTAATAACAAAATTGAAATGTATCATAAAGATGGACCTGACCACTTTTTACCACTAGATAAAGATGGCAAATTGCCGGACAGTGAACCCTTTAGTCAAAATCCTCAGTTTCAAGATACCCTGGGAGAAATTGAATTAATTAAAGAGGCAGGTAACCAGTTTGACTTACAAAAGATAGCTAAAGGAGATCAAACTCCGGTATTCTTTGGCTCTGCTTTAACCAATTTTGGTGTTGAGACTTTCCTGCAAAGCTTTGTCAAAATGGCTCCTGCACCTGCAAGTCATACAGTTAATGAAACTGAAGAACTGGCTCCTGATGATTCGGAATTTTCTGGTTTTGTGTTTAAAATTCAGGCTAATATGAATCCTCATCACCGCGATCGCATTGCATTTGTCCGTATTGGCAGTGGCGAGTTTAAAAAGGGATTGGACGTTACTTTGGCTCGTACAGGTAAACCAATAAGGTTAAATAATGCGACAGAGTTTATGTCCAGCGAAAGAGTGCAGGTTTCGGATGCTGTAGCAGGAGATATTGTTGGACTTTATGATACTGGTAATTTTCAGATAGGTGACAGTATCTATGCCGGCAAAGACAAAGTGGTTTATCCACCACTACCAGAATTCACACCGGAATTATTCGTAAGGGTCACTGCTAAAAACGTGATGAAACAGAAATCATTTCATAAAGGAATGGTCCAACTGGTTCAAGAAGGTGCGATTCAGTTATACCAAAATTATCAAACTGATGAGTATATTTTAGGTGCAGTCGGTCAATTGCAATTTGAAGTCTTTAAGTTCAGAATGAAAAATGAGTATAATTCAGACGTTGAAATGACTAATATTGGTCATAGAGTAGCCCGTTGGATTGACCCTGAACAACTGGATCCTGCCATGGCTAATAGTCGAAACCTACTGGTTAAAGATCGCTATGGTCAACCACTATTTTTGTTCGAAAATCAATTTGCTGAACGATTTTTCAAAGATAAATATCCTGATGTGAAATTAACCGAAAAATTATAACAAAAAAGCTGGTTTTTAAACCAGCTTTTTTTATTTATCGATATGGATTTCAATTACATGTTGGCTTTCATCAATTGTCAACTTGTATATAGGATCTTTTTCCTGAATAAGTCTTTTAATGACAAAATCTGTCTCGTCCTTGCGTACACGGCGATTGTGGTTTTCCAAGATAATTCCGATCGCTTTATCACTTTCGGTGTAGATAACGGAAGTATTGCCTAGAGAGTAAACTTTGACGTAATTTACGTTAGTCGTATTTAGTTGACTATGAACTAGGTCCTTATAACTATTGGTTACATCTATTAAATGCATGGATTTCACCCGTTTCTTCTAGTAGCTCTTTTTTATTTTAGTATACAACTAATCTAAACTTTTTTCTTTAGTAAAAAGCATGATTATCATAATTTACAATAATCATGCTTAATAGGAATTGACTTAGTTAGTAATTATCACTGCTGTTTGCTGAGTCGACAACATTTTCACTTTCGCTTATGACAATTTTGTTGTCAGAAACATTTGCTAGTAAGTTCTTTGCTGCAGGGTGGTCAAGCTTATAGTCAGCAACTTTATCTTCAATTTCTTCCTGAATAGTTCTGCGCAAAGGTCTTGCTCCCATAGCGGGATTATAGCCTTCTTCAACAAGTTTTTTCTTGGCATCGTCGCTAACAGTAATCTGTAAGCCCTGATTTTTAACCATATTGTTTACTTCGTCAAGCATCAAATTAACAATCTTAATCAGATCATCTTTAGTTAATTCATTGAATTCAATTACATCATCTAAACGGTTTAAAAATTCTGGTTTGAAGAATTGACTCATTGAACTTCTGGCAGAGTCCGGCTTATCCTTAGAATTTTCAGCTGCGAAACCAACACTGGTATTTTTAATGCCCTGACCAGCATTAGAGGTCATGATAATAATTGTGTCTTTGAATGATACAGTTCTACCTTGAGAATCGGTCAAACGACCATCATCAAGGATTTGTAAAAATAGATTCATAACAGCTGGGTCAGCCTTTTCAATCTCATCAAGCAATATCAAACTGTATGGGTGTCTTCTAACTCGTTCAGTCAATTGACCAGCTTCTTCATAACCTACATAACCAGGTGCAGACCCAATAAGTTTAGACACTGAATATGATTCCATATATTCTGACATATCAAAACGAATCAAAGCATTCTCTGAACCAAACATTTGTCTTGCTAACTGTTTAGCTAGTTCAGTTTTACCGACTCCAGTTGGTCCAACAAATAGGAAGGAGCCTATCGGACGACCAGATTTGTTAAAGCCAATTCTGTTACGCCTGATTGCCCGAGCCAGTTTATCAACAGCTTTATCTTGCCCAATAACATGTGCTTTCAAATTCGGCGCTAGATTTTGCAGCTGGTTTTCTTCCTGCTTTTGCAAATCGCCAACAGGAATGCCAGTTTTTTCTTCAACAATCTTATTCATAATCTTGCTGGTAATAATAGGAGATTTATCTGGATCTACTTTTTGATCCTTCATCTTATTATATTTTTCAATTTGATCGCGGTAGTATGCTGCTTTTTCATAGTCTTCGTTCTTTAAAGATTCTTGTTTTAATTTTTGTGCTGCATCAATCCGTTCCTTCATTTTATCTTTATCAACATAAGGAATTGTCAGATTCATACGTGAACCTGCTTCATCAAGCAAATCGATAGCTTTATCAGGTAAAAATCTGTCCTGGATATAACGCTCGGATAATTCAGCAGCAGCTTTTATGGCATCATCAGTATAATGTACATGATGATAGTCTTCATAACGCTTTTGAATACCCTTTAAGATCTGGATAGTTTCTTTAACCGAAGGCTCTTTAACGTCAACGGGTTGGAAACGTCTTGCTAAAGCAGAATCTTTTTCAATTTCACGATATTCCTTTAAAGTTGTCGCACCAACTAATTGCAAATCACCACGGGCAAGAGCAGGTTTAATGATATTGCCTGCATCCATTCCGCCCTCAGCATTGCCTGCGCCGACTATTTCGTGAATCTCATCAATAAAGAGAATAATATCATCGTGATTTTCCACTTCTTTAAGAAGTTGCTGCATACGTTGCTCAAATTGGCCACGAATACCTGTACCTTGCACTAAAGAAACTACGTTTAATGATATTATTCTTTTATCTTGTAATTTGGCAGGAACCGAGCCATCAACAATTTGTTGAGCTAAGCCTTCAACCACAGCAGTTTTACCTACTCCGGCTTCACCAATTAAAACTGGGTTATTCTTTGTTCTGCGGTTTAAAATCTCAATGACGCGGGCAATTTCTTTATCACGCCCAATGACTGGGTCAATTTTGCCTTTTCTTGCTAATGCAGTTAGATCTGTACCATATTGATCTAAAAGTGAACGACTACCTCCGGTACCATTATTACCATTGTTAGGTCCACCATTATTCATTCTAGGGTCTCCTGGATTTCCAGCATTGCCATTATAGTTAAACAGGTCGCTGAAATCACCAAAGAAGCCATTATTGTCATTATTCATATTAATATTTCCTTGTTGTTTAAGTTGTTGATAACATTGTCCGCATAAATTAATTTCGCGACTTTGTCCATTAACTTTTGCAAATAAGTGAATGGAAGCTGGTCGTTTTTGACAGTTTTGACAAAGCATTGTATTACCGCCTTTCATATCAGTTTACTAAATTATATAATTAGCACTCGGAATAATCAAGTGCTAAAACTTGGATCTTATTATTTGTAAGTACGGTAAATATGCTAAAATACATGTAGGCAAAATCAAAAATATTGCTGAATTAATATAGGATAAAAGCGGTGGTAAATTTGGATTATCAAAAAATTCTTGAGCAGTTGGCAGATGGTGAACTAGATCATTATGAAGTTGATCCTCAAAACGCTTTTGAATTTCAATCTGCATTAAGGTCTTTTGGTAAGAGGCAAAACATAACGGGAAAGGCCTTGCGGGGTGGTAAAATAATTTATTCGCAGTCTAAGACTGGAGTTTAGTGATGTAAACTGTTACATTTATGTTGTCTAATTCACAAAAAAATGATAGTCTAAGTAAGCGAATAGGTATTTATTACCGTTTTGATTTTTTGAATTAAAAGGAGATATATATAATGGAAAAACGCGATTTTCATGTTGTTGCAGAAACAGGTATTCATGCTCGTCCAGCTACATTGCTAGTACAAGCTGCTTCTAAGTTTGGTTCAGATATCAACTTGGAATACAACGGTAAATCAGTTAACTTGAAATCAATCATGGGTGTTATGTCACTCGGAGTTGGTAAAAATGCTGATGTTACGATCAGTGCTGATGGTGATGATGAAAAAGACGCAATTAACGCTATTTCTGAAACAATGAAAAAAGAGGGTTTAGCTGAATAATGACCAAGACATTAAAAGGAATTGCTGCAAGTGATGGTATTGCTGTAGCACCAGCCTATCTCTTGGTTGAACCTGATCTTTCATTTTCAAAAACTACAGTTAGCGATGTTGAAAGTGAATTAGCACGGTATAAGAAGGCAATTTCAGTATCAACTGCTGAAGTTGAAAAAATCCGTGATAGCGCAAAGAAGAGTTTAGGTGAAGATGAAGCTCAAGTCTTTGAAGCTCATCTGATGATTTTAAACGATCCTGAATTTACTGGTGCCATCGAAAATGAAATCAAAGAGCAAAAAATTAACAGTGAAGCTGCACTTGATGAAACTGCTCAAAAGTTCATTACAATTTTTGAAGGCATGACTGATAACGAATACATGCAGCAACGTGCAGCTGATGTACGAGACGTTTCTAAGAGAATTATGGCTCATTTACTGGGTAAAGAGTTGCCTAATCCTGCATCAATTGATCACGAGGTAATTGTGGTAGCTCATGACTTAACTCCAAGTGACACTGCTCAATTAAACAAGAAGTTTGTTAAGGGCTTTGTAACTGACATTGGTGGTAGGACTGCTCACTCTGCTATTATGGCTCGTTCTCTTGAATTACCAGCTGTTGTTGGTACTGACTCAATCACAAAAGACGTTCAAAATGGTGATACTCTTGCTGTTGATGGTCTTAGCGGTGATGTTGTCGTTAAGCCGACGGACAGCGAAATTGCAGACTATAAGCAAAAGAGTGCTGATTTCTTGAAGCAAAAAGCTGAATGGGAAAAGTTAAAGGATGAACCTTCAGTAACTGCGGATGGTAAAAAATTCACAATTGCAGCAAATATTGGTACTCCAAATGATATGCCAGGTGTGAATGACAATGGTGCTGAGGCTGTAGGCCTTTATAGAACTGAATTCTTGTACATGGACTCAAAAGACTTTCCAACAGAGGATGAACAGTTTGAAGCCTATAAAGAAGTCATTGAAGGCATGCATGGCAAGCAGGTTATTATTAGAACCATGGATATTGGTGGTGACAAGCACCTTGACTACTGGGACTTGCCAGAAGAAATGAACCCGTTTTTGGGAGTGCGTGCAATTAGGCTATCACTGCAAAATGAAGAAATTTTCCGTACTCAGCTTCGTGCTTTGTTACGTGCATCTGCTTACGGTAAGTTGGGCATCATGTTCCCAATGATTGGTACCATAAATGAATTACGCAAAGCTAAAGCGATTTTAAGTGAAGAAAAAGACAAGTTAGTTGAAAAGGGAGTTAAGATCGGTTCTGATTTGGAAGTCGGAATGATGATTGAGGTTCCAGCTGCTGCCGTTTTAGCCGACCAACTTGCAAAAGAAGTTGATTTCTTCTCAATTGGTACTAATGATTTGATCCAATATACAATGGCTGCTGATCGTGGTAATGATAACGTTTCTTACCTGTATCAACCAGCGAATCCATCAGTTTTACGCTTAATAAAGCATACAATTGATGCAGCTCATGAAAATGGTATTTGGTGTGGCATGTGTGGTGAAGCTGCTGGAGACAGTACCATGTTCCCAATTCTATTGTCAATGGGCTTAGACGAGTATTCAATGAGTGCTACCTCAATTTTACGAATCAGAAGTTTGATGAAAAAGCTTGACACTAATGACATCAAGGAATTAGCTAATAAAGCTTGTTATGTTTCAGAAACAGCTGAAGAAAACGAAAAATTAGTTAGCGATTTAATGAAAAAAGTAAACAAGTAAATATTAATATTCAAAAAGGGTACATTCTGAAGTTAACCCCTAGAATTGGACGTTAACATTAATTCATGTTTGCCAAGGCCGTATTCCGATATTCAATCGGGGTGCGGCCTTTTAGCGTGTGCCTGATTCTAGCTTGATTGTAGTATTTGATCGATTTTTCCATGGCCTCCTGCAGCGCCTTCTTAGTAGGATAGGTATAGGTGTAGTAGTCTAGCTCAACCTTCATGATGTGAAAGAGACTCTCGCAGGCCGCATTGTCGCGACAGGTCGCCCGTCGCGACATGCTTTGAAAAACGTGGTGCTGCTTTAGGGTCTGACAATATGCTTTGGACTGGTATTGAATGCCCTGATCGCTGTGAATCGTCATGCGGTAAGGCAGTTTGGGCCGAATCGCCAAAACCTGCTTGAGTCCATCTAGAACATATTTGGTCTGCGGCCACTGACTGATGGTGTAGCTGATGATTTCACCGCTGTAAAGATCTTTAAAGGGCGAGAAATATACCCGTTCGCTCATGCTCTTATTGCCATAGCGAAACTCGCTGATATCGGTGACTACCTTTTGGTAGGGCCGATCGGTCTTAAACTTCTGGTGGAAGCGGTTCTTCGCCTTCTTGCCTTGCGGACCTTTTGATGAATCATACTTGCCTGCAAGCAAGTTGTATTTGCGGGCCAGCAGCTTGTGCTCCTTCATCAGGCGGTAAATGCGTTTATGGTTCACCTGCAAGCCGTACTTGATTTTTAGCGTGTCAGTCATGGGCAGGTAGTCGATGGGATTATGCCTTTTAACCACTTTAATCAGCGACAGTAAAGCCAGATCGCTGTATTTTTTCCGCCTGCTGCGCGGGTGATACTCGTAGGTGCTCTTGGCCAAAAAGCTATAGTGCAATAGTTCTTGCAGTTGATAGTTGTGCTCATGCCTTAGCTCTTGGATGATGGTCCGTTCTTCTTGCGTTGAGCGTCTTTGCGCCGAGCTAAGGCTTCGACTTTTTTTAGGTAGTCGTTCTCAATGTGGAGCTGACGGTTTTCTAAGCGCAGCCGCTCTAATTCAGATAACTCGCTGCTGGTATACTTAACTGGTTTTTTAGGCAATTTGTTCATTGGTGGTCGGCCTCGTTTGGTAAAGAGCGCATCAAGCCCGCCTTCGTCAAAACGTTTTTGCCAAGTACAAATTAAGCTGGGTGTGGCAATTTTGAAGTGAATGGCGGTATTTTGATAGGTCTCGTCATGTTCTTTTCTCCAGTTTAAGACCTGGAGCTTGAATTGACCACGATAATTTTGCGAGGTGTGCCGAATTTCTAGGCCCTTAACACCAAAGTGCTGGTATTGCGCAGCCCAGGTATCAATTAGTTGATGTGATCCGATGCCAATCATTTGCGCCACAGAACGGCTGCTGTAGCCTTCTTTGAGCAAGTTAAGCGCCTGTAATTTTTGTTTGACGGTAAATTTAACCATAGTAAAACCCTCCAGTTGGATTTTTGTCCAATTGAAGTGCTCCATAATAGTTAGACATTAATCTGACTATTAGGAGCACTTTTTTCATGACTAAATATTCAACTACTTTGAAAATGGAAATTTGCAGTAAATACTTATCCCACCAAACCTCTTTAGCTAAACTAGAACGCGAATACGGCATTGATCATACCGAGATTAGGGCCTGGGCAGAACGTGCCCGTAAACATGGCTTAGCCGCTTTAAAGGTTACTCACACCCGACAAACTTATTTGCCTGAATTCAAGCTAAATGTGGTACGCTTCTATCATGAACATCACATGGGAGTACTCCAGGTAGCTGCAGTTTTTAATCTTTCGCGGTCAGTAGTAAGACAATGGCTGGCGGCTTATCAGGCTGCAGGCTACTCTGGGCTGCTCCCAAAATCCAAGGGGAGACCACCAACCATGACTAAAAAGAAGCGTCAGAAGAAGCTTAAACCCACTAAGAAGCTAACCGAAGTAGAACAATTGCGTCGTCAGGTTGCTGAGCTAGAGGCACAAAAAGCCGACTTAGAATTGGATAACTTAATCCTAAAAAAAGTGGCTGCCCGATATCCACGCTCACCAACCGGCAAAAAACCAGAATAGTCGTGGAGATTCGGGCTGAGCGACCTGAGGTGCCGTTAAAGCTTTTGCTTGCCAAGCTGCACCTTAACCGCAAAACTTATTACGACAACCGCAGTCACCGATTGAACCGATTAGATAAATACGCTGCTGTTAAAGGCGTAATCAAGTCTATCTTCTACCAAGAAAGTGATGAGACTTACGGTTATCGACGTATGCATGGTGCACTCTTAGATCAAGGCTTTAGCTATGCGCCCAATACCGTGCGCAAGCTGATGCGGCAGCTGGGACTAAAGACCAGAGTCTACAGTAGGCGCACTGCACGCTACAGTTCTTATGCGGGCCCTGCAGGCGTAATCAAGGAAAACATTTTAAAGCAGCGGTTTAATGAAACCAGACCCTACCACGTCTTACACACGGATATTACCGAATACAAGCTGACCACAGGCAAAAAGGTTTATATTTCACCGGTCATTGATGAGGCCTCACTGGAAATACTGGCTTGTCAAGTCAGCTATTCGCCTAACATGAAGCTGGTTTATGATATGCTGGCAGAGCTTAAGCACAAGCTGCCTAAAACAGCCCAGCCTATTTTGCATTCAGATCAGGGTTTTCAATACCGCCACAGCGGCTATCAGACCAAACTAAGACAGATGAAGATTAAGCAAAGCATGTCGCGCAAGGGTAATTGCCACGATAATGCACCGGGAGAAACCATCTTCAACCTAATGAAACGGGAGAAGCTCAACCGCATTAAGATCAGTTCACTAGCAGAAATGCGGGAAGTACTGCATGATTACGTTTACTGGTTCAATCATATTAGAAGATCAAACAAACTAAAATACACGACCCCGATCAAATATCGAAATCGTGCATTGAGTCTTGCGTAATATTAAAATGTCTAACTTTTTAGTTGCACTTCAAATCTAGAGGGTTAACTTCATTCTTTAAGTTCTTGTATCCTTTTTTAATTTCTTTAATCTTTCTTGGCAAAAAGTTCACAGAATATTCATGTTTTGAACTTAACATAAGAATGTAATTAGTCATCAAAAACACTACTTACAAAAAAGAAGTAGTATGTTATAATAATTTAGAAAACAATTAAAAGGAGCGTGAAATATATGGTCAACTTATATATATCTCCGAGCTGTACATCATGTCGCAAAGCAAAGGCTTGGTTAAAGAAACACGACATTCCGTTTAAGGAAAGGAATATTTTTTCTGAGCCACTAACAAAAGACGAACTTATGCAAATTTTGCGAATGACTGAAAACGGTACGGAAGAAATTATTTCTACGCGTTCAAGAGCCTTTCAACAACTTAAAGTTAATCTTGATGATCTATCAATAGACCAACTGCTTGACTTAGTGGAAAAAAATCCTAGTTTATTGAGACGTCCAATTATTATGGATGATAGGCGTTTGCAAGTTGGGTATAATGAAGACGAAATTCGTCGCTTTTTACCAAGAAAAGTACGTCGTCTTGAACTTGAAGAAATGCAAAAGATAGCTGATTTATAAAATTCAGGTAAGTTTAAAATAAAAGCGTTAGTTTTTAAACTAACGCTTTTATTTTATTAGCAAAGTACGCTACAATAGAACAAAGAATCTGATGGAGGTGAGAACTCATGCAAGTAGATCATATAAACAATAATACGATTCGCGTGAGAATAGGTAAACAAGAGTTAGCTAATCGTGGTCTCAAAGTTTTGGATTTACTAGGTGATAAAAATAAAATCCAGCATTTCTTTTACTCAATTTTGGATGAAATTGATACTGATCACTCTTTTAGCCAGGATGCACCTGTAACTTTTCAAGTGATGCCTAATAACGGTGGACTTGATTTACTAATCACTAAAGTAACAGAAAAAGATCGTAATAATCTTGCTCAATTATTTGATAATGATTTTGCTGATAACGGCAATAAAAAGAATAATGATGCTCGCAAGTCTTTTCTCGACCTTGAACCTGAAAATGAGGAAGAAGATAAAGAAGATTCAAGTGACCCAGCAGATTCTTCTCAACCTAAGGTTAAGAAACAGTTTTGGAAATTGCAGAAAAAACAGGCATACTGCTTTAATGATCTTGATCAGGTAACTGAATTAGCAGACAGTCTTGAAGCAAGTGATTTATCCTCCAGCCTATACTTCGAACGAGGTAAATTTTATTTGGAGCTGATTTTTACTGATCAAGAATATTCAGAAATAAAGCCAGCAGATGCTTGGGCAATTGCAAACGAATATGGTATAAAAGTAAAGACTAGTGAAATGGCTCGCGTGCGGACAAATGGTAAATGTTTGTTATCTCATGATGCTTTAGACCGATTGCGTCAATATTTTAGTGATATTAAATAAAATAGCAAAATAGCTGAATAAAAAAGGCAGGTAAAACCCTGCCTTTTTGCGTATTTATTCTTAGGTGATAAATATGTATGCAGCATTGTTAAATAATATTTTGGTTTTAGCAATTGAGGAAGCCAAGTTGTCCCAAAGTAACAATAAAATTAAAAAACATTATTTTTGTCCACACTGTGAACGAGAAATGCGATTAGTAAGTAAAGACAAGCGACCCTACTTTAAACATATACCTTCTGAAATTAACTTATGTGGGGAAAATAAAGAACATGCTCAAAGTAAAAAATTACTAACTCAGGCACTGAGAGAGGTACATTTTAATGCTCAAACAGAGGCTAGTCTTGCTAATGGACAATTGCGAGCTGATGTATTGGCAGCTTCAAATTTAGCCTTTGAAATTCAGTGTGCTCCTCTCAATAAGTCAGAATTTTGCCATCGCCATTTTTTATATAAACAAATAGGCATTAAGGATATATGGATAGTTGGTAAGAGGCATTTCTTAGGACAAAACGTGAAAAAATCTCAGCTTATTTTCTTTCGCAGAAACAATTTTTGGCAAGATTATTATTTAGAGATTGATCCTTTTAAAAAGATTATTCGGCTAAAATATAACGTTTTGCTTGAGCCGCTAACAAATAAAGTTCACTTTCAAGAAGAAAACTTTGGTATCTGTGCAAAGGGTTTAAAAAAATTATGGCATTTTCAGCCATTGTTACAGAAATATTATGTTAATCCCAAACAGCAAAAACAATATTTGCAAATGCAGCTTGCACATAAAAGCTTGAAGGGCATGCAAATTGCAAATTTGTTATATAAAAAAAGGCAAACCATAGATGATTTGCCGCCTTGGGTTTTTAACAATTTTCGTAAAATAAATTCGTCAGATAATGCAAGTAAATATTTAAATCAACCGTAAATGTCGCACGGGGTAATAATTCTTTGGCTCTTTGGCAACACAATCATTATCCTTAAGAAGCTTTATCAGTTTATCATGTGCAAGAATACCTTCTAACATTACACCATTATAATTGCCACTTTCGTTAAAAATAATAGTAGTAGGAAAATTGCGAACGTTAAATTTACGGACAAGATCTTTATCTTGTTGAATTGAATCATCAACATAGCGAGCAATTTTGCGACTATTAATACGACTAAAATCCAAGTCTAAACTTTGCGCAATTTCTCTAGGCAAACTTTCTGAATATTTATTAAAATCGGTACTCATAACACGCTGTAAAGCAACTAAATAAGCACGTGCCTTCTTATTGCCATATTCTATTTTAATTGCATTGTAATGCCGTAAAGCCTGGAAAGAAGCAATTGTATACTTTGATATATCTTTTATTTTCTGGCCATTATTTTTTCTTCTAATAATGTCCTCTCTGATTACTTTTGAATTTATGATCGGAACAAAATGAAAAGAAGAGTTGATATTAAGTTCATCAATCGCGTCTTTGATTAAAACTTCCGTATTATAACAATAAATACCAACGGGATTAACAAAAAGAAAAATCTCGAACATGATCAGGCTCCTCCAATACTGATTGTTAAGTATAAAATGATTAAATATCTACCCTTTTAAAAGTTCACTCAATCATATTCTAACACGATGTATGTAAGCGCGTGCAACTTTTGCTTGGTTAGTATTAGTATAATTTTGTGTAAATTTATACTCTTTTTTTAATTTTGCAAGAATTTGCGCTATTAAATCTGGATTATGGTTTTCAATCTCAAGCTCAAAATCTTCGTAGTTATCTGGATAAATGTTATCATCAAAAGTCAGTTCACAATTTTGTGGCCCATTCGCTAATGTACGGTGAGTTTTGCAGAAAGTTTGTAAATGCAGTTTTAACTTCTGTGAAAATTTCTGATCCAAATATTCTCCTACGCTATACTTAAAAATTATAGGCGATCCTTTTGCTACCTGCTTAATTAATGCTTTAGCCTCATCTAATTTTAAGGAATCATTAATTTCTATTGCTTCGTGGAAATCGTTTTGTATGGGATTCTTATTTGGAACCTTCAGAGTTTGCTCTGCATGGTCACTAAAAAGCCTAATGCGACAGCTTATGTTATATTGTTTTAACAAACTTTCAGTAGTATCAAAATAATAATTTTCCTGTGTAAAGCTTTGCTTTACTGGAAAATCATGACAAAGTTTTTGGTGTATTGCCTTAGGCAAGATGATTTTTGCTTCAATTTCATTATTTTGTGACATTTAATATTACTCCATTCAATTTTGTTTATGAAAGAAATGCTTTAATTTTCTGTATCAAAATCTATATTTTTCAAAAGTAGTTTCTAAAAATCAAAAACAAATGTCATTAAATTTTAAAATTTTCTAAATAAGTAAAATAAGTGCTAAAGCTATGATAGTATAGCCTAATTGAAATTAATAAATTTATCATAATATCAAAAGGTTTAATGTGCAAGAAAAAAGACTTTGTAATAAGGCTTTAGGCACCTGTATAGAAAAACAGGGATTATTTTATTAAGGTAAATGACCATATGAAATTGCTATCATATAAATTATGTTAAAATGAATATGCTGTTTGAGAAAGGGTTATTTCTATGAATTATGATTGGGATAATTTTTTATGGCCATATGAAGAGGCCGTGCGAGAATTAAAGGTGAAATTTCGTTCTTTAAGACAAAGTTTCTTGACAAAGGGAGAACATTCACCAATAGAATTTGTGGTCGGCAGAGTTAAAACTGTTGACTCGATTAAAGAAAAAATGAAAAGACGCGTAATTAGTTTCGATGTCATTGAAACTGATATGCAAGACATAGCAGGAATTAGAATAGTTTGTCAATTTGTCGATGATATTTATAAGGTGGTAGACTTAATTCATACACGTGCCGACATGGAAGTCATTGAAGAACGTGATTATGTGAAAAATGCCAAACCTTCGGGCTATCGCTCTTATCATATGGTTATTTCATATACTGTTTATTTGCCGACTGGTCCAAAAAAATTATTAGCTGAAATTCAGATTAGAACATTGGCAATGAACTTTTGGGCAACGGTAGAACATACTCTCAATTACAAATATCAGGGTTCTTATCCCAAAGATATTTCTGAAAGACTAAAATCTACTGCAGAAACGGCATATAAACTTGATGAAGAAATGTCATTAATTAAAGATGAAGTGCAAGAAGCTCAGAAAGTTTTTACCAAAAACAAGGGTAAGGAAAAATAATGAGAATTACAATTGCCCATAACACCAATCAGGAGACATTAAAGGTAGTGGCGCACTTGCGAAAATTATTAGAAACCAAAGAGGGCGTTGTCTTTGATGCCAAGTATCCAGATGTAGTAATTACGGTCGGTGGAGACGGAACCTTGATAAATGCTTTTCACAGATATGAAAATCAAATCAGTTCAATTCGCTTCATCGGCATCCACACTGGACATTTGGGCTTTTATACTGATTGGCGTGGTCCTGAGGTTGATAAAATGGTAGATGCTTTATTTTTAAGAGAACCTGAGTCTGCCAGCTATCCGCTGTTAGAGGTGGAACTTTTAACTGAGGCTAATGAAAAAAAGCACTTTTTAGCTTTAAATGAGTCAGCAGTAAAGCGCATTTCACATACGCTTGAAGCTAAAGTTTACATTGATGATCAGTTATTTGAAAATTTCCGCGGAGATGGTTTATGTATTTCAACTCCAACTGGCTCAACAGGTTATAATAAATCGCTTGGTGGTGCCGTAATCCATCCGAGACTTAAAGCCTTACAGATGGCGGAAATAGCTTCTATTAACAATAGTATTTTTAGATCCTTGTCATCACCAATTGTACTCGCTCCCGAGCAGTGCGTTACCATAGTTCCTAATGCTGATCATTTTGTAATGACCATTGATGGTCGTCGCATCAATATTAGAAATGCCAAAAAGATTAATTACCGTATTTCTACTAAGGAAATTCATTTTGACAGGTTTGGACATACCCATTTTTGGTCAAGAGTTCAAAGTGCATTTATTGGAGATAACGATGACACTATTTAAAGTTACTGTAGATGAAAAAGCCCCCAAAAAATTGGGGATTTTTTTATTAAAGAATGGTTTTTCAAAAAGAGCTGTCAATAATGCTAAAAATGCGGGTGGAATGATTCTTGTTAATCATAAAAGGCGCTATACAAACTTCATTTTACATGTTGGCGATGAAGTGATTTTCATTCCGGGTCAGGAAAAGCATAATCCATGGCTCATACCTTCGCAAAAACCTATTGAAGTTGTTAAAGAAACTGAAAACTATCTGGTTGTTAATAAGCCTGCAGGGATTTTATCGATTCCTTCTCGCTACGATGATAACGCACTCGTTAACCAAATTTTAGGTTATTTTGAGCGCAAAAAAAGTGTGAATATCAAGCCACACATTGTAACGCGACTTGACCGTGACACTTCTGGTTTGGTTTTAGTTGGTAAAAATGCTATTGCTCATGCACGTTTTAGTCAGCTCAAAAAGGATAAGTTTATTAAAAAGTACCATGCAATTGTTCATGGTAATTTTGGTTTAGACGAACTAAAGGGCATCATTGATCAGCCAATTGGACGAAAGGGGACTTCTATTGTGCGCAGTATTGATTCTTCAGGTAAGAAGGCAAAAACTGCTTATAAAGTGATTGCACAAAAAGAAAATGCCAGTATAGTGGAACTACGCCTTTATACCGGGAGGACTCATCAGATTCGTTTGCACATGCAATATCTTGGTCATCCGTTATATGGAGATCCATTATATGGGCAAAAAGATAATTTTAACAGGCAAGCATTAAATTGCTTTTACTTAGAATTTCCTGATCCGTTCAGCAAAGAAAGGCAAGTTAGTATTGAGGTCCCTGATCCAATTGATATGCAGGAATTATGGCACAATATTCCAAAATAATTTTAGCACATGTAATAAAAAAGAGTTGTCATTATTTTAGACAACTCTTTATTTGTTATGGAAAAATTATTCGCTAAAAAGCACGCGGGTTCCTTCTGGAACAAAAATATTCTTTTGCACAGGAGTCAAACAGCCATTTTCCGCGTCCCTGGTATATAAAGTAGCATTATCTGAATTTTGGTTGGTTGCCACCACATATTTTTCATCTTTGTCCCAGTTAAAATCTCGCGGAAATTCACCAAAAGTTGAAATTCTCTGACGTAATTGCAGGGTATGATCATCATTAACTGCAAAAACGGTGATAGTATCATGGCCACGATTAGAAGTGTAAATAAATTTACCATCATGGCTAATTTTTATGGCCGCTGCGCCATTGTGATCGGAATAATCATCTGGGATGGTTGAATAAGTGGCAATACTCGTAAATTGCCAATTTGTCTCATCAAACTTGACTAAATTAATTTTGCTTGAAAGCTCACCGACATCATAAAAATAATTGCCATCAGTGCTGAAAACAATATGACGTGTGCCAAAACCCGGCTCGTTTTGATATTTAGCTAAATGATGCAGCTTATTATTTTTAAAGCTGTAAAAGTCAATACAGTCATTGCCTAAGTCGCAACTTACAAGATTTCCTTGCGGTGTTTGATCAAAAAAATGCGGGTGGGGACCATCAGCTTGTTCAGGACAAGGCCCCAGGCTATCTGCAGTGTGAGTCACTGAATCTAAAAAAGTTAGCTTGCCATCATTATCAAATGAGAATACAGCTAAAATTGCTGTATGGTAATTGGCAGTATAAAGCAATTTCTTTTTCTGGTTAATGCCAATGTAGGCAGGTGACGAGCCGGCAGTTAAGTATGAATCTTTTTCTTGATACTTGCCATCAATAAGCTCAAATGAGCTGATACCACCCTTAGCGCCAGCGTTATTAATAGTAAAAATAAGCTTGCCATCCTGGACAAAATAAGTCGGACCCCCAACTTTAATTACTTCTTTGGCTGGTCCCATTTGCATTTCTAATCCATTTTTTGCACGGGTAAGTGGCAATTCATAGATTCCCGTTGACTTTTTTTTAGTATATCCGCCGATTAATAATTTCATGCTTGAAAAGCCTCCAATTTCATTTATAATTGTCTCAACAATTAGTATAGCATGACACGCAATTGTAAAAATATTGAGTGACTTTAACATTTTAAAAAGTGTTAAAGTATGGTGTCAGCTTTATTGATTAGTTTAAAATTGAAAGTTTTGAAATAAGAGGTATGTTGGGAATGGAAGAAAATAAAATTCGAGAGCTTTATGCTAAGAATGATATTTCTGAAGTTTATACTAATCTTCACTCATCTTCTGCAGGTTTAACTTCTGCAGAAGCAACCGCAAGATTGGCTAAATATGGTCGTAATGAAATTAAAAAGTCTGAAGAAGAATCTGAATGGAAGACTTTTTTTAAGAACTTTATTAGTATGATGGCAATCTTGTTGTGGATTTCCGGCGCTGTAGCGATGTTCAGCGGTACCATTGAATTGGGAATTGCCATTTGGATGGTCAATATTATTAACGGATTGTTTAGTTTTTGGCAGGAAAGGGCAGCTAAAAGAGCAACAGATGCTTTAAATAATATGTTGCCAACTTATGTCCAGGCAATTCGTGATGGTAAAAAAACTCAGATTGATGCCAAAGAATTGGTTCCCGGAGATGTTTTTATTCTTCAAGCAGGTAATGCTATTCCAGCAGACGCCAGACTGATCACTGCCAGTTCGATGCAGGTTGATCAAAGTGCCTTAAATGGTGAATCTGTACCTGAATCTAAAACTACGGATTACGCACCAGGTGAAGGCAGCTACGCAGAAGCAAATTTGGTTTATTCAGGAACAACCGTTGGCTCAGGTACAGCTCGTGCAATAGCATTTGCCACGGGAATGAATACTGAATTTGGCAAAATAGCGCAGTTAACCCAAAAGCAAAATAAAGTCGATAGTCCTCTAACCCAGGAACTAAACCGCCTGACGAAACAATTATCAATTATTGCTGTTTCGATAGGCGTTTTGTTCCTAATTGCAGCAATTTTCTTTGTCAAATATCCGTTTGCTAAAGCATTTATTTTTGCTTTAGGGATGATTGTAGCTTTTATCCCAGAGGGATTATTGCCTACTGTAACTCTTAGCTTAGCTCAGGGTGTTAAACGCATGGCCAAAAAACATGCACTGGTTAAGGAATTAAATTCTGTTGAAACACTTGGAGAAACTACAGTTATTTGTTCAGACAAAACGGGTACTTTAACCCAGAATCAAATGACTATTCATTACATTTGGACTCCTCAAAATGAATATAAAGTTACTGGCAATGGTTATGTCAATAATGGGCAGATTGAATTAAACAATAAGCAGTTGTGGTATGAAGAAAATCCCGACTTGCATAAGTTGGTTCAAATAGCATCTTTGGACAACGATACTGCTGTTCAACCCAGCAAGGTCAAAGGCGGTAAGCCTAAAATTTTGGGGACGCCAACTGAAGCCTGTTTAATTATTATGGCTGAAAAAGCAGGGTTTGATCGTCAAAAAGTTTTGGTTAAGTATCCACGATTAAGAGAACTGCCTTTTGACTCTAATAGAAAGCGGATGTCAACTATTCATCGCTGGAATGATCACCAATATATCATTTTTACTAAGGGGTCTTTTAGTGATGTGATTAAGCAGTGTGACCAAATTCAGGTTGATGGTAAAGTTCGGGCTCTGACTGACGATGATAAGAAACGAGCCGAAAAACATAATGCCGATTATGCTGCTAAAGGACTTCGCAGTATGGCTATGGCCTATCGAATTGTGGAAAAAGAAAATACTGATGTTACTAAGTTAACCATTGAATCAGCTGAGGAGCACTTAATATTTGTTGGTTTGACTACAATGAGTGATCCACCTCGTCCTGAAATATATAATGCCGTTAGACGTTGTCACCAGGCAAAAATTAAAATTATTATGGTTACTGGAGACTCCAAGTTGACAGCAAAATCTGTTGCAGTTCAAATTGGTTTGACCTCTGACAAGGCACGAGTCATATCTGGTGATGAACTAGAAACCATGAGCAATGAAGACTTACGAGAAGCATTGAAAGGAGAAGTGATTTTTGCTAGAGTAGCTCCTGAACAAAAATATAAGGTCGTTAAAACTTTACAGGAAAATGGTGAAATTGTAGCTTCTACTGGTGACGGAGTTAACGATGCACCTGCTTTAAAGCAGGCAGATATTGGTATAGCAATGGGCTTGACTGGTACGGATGTAGCTAAAGATGCAGCCAATATTATCTTGACTGATGATAATTTTGCGTCTATTGTGGCCGCAATTGAAGAAGGCCGTGCCGTCTACAGCAATATCCGTAAGTTTTTAACTTATATTTTGACTTCAAATGTGCCGGAGGCCTTTCCATCGATATTGTTCCTATTTTCTGGAGGCATGATTCCTTTGCCAATGACTGTAATGCAGATTTTAACAGTAGACTTGGGAACGGATATGTTGCCAGCATTAGGACTCGGTGGAGAAGCTGTTGATCCTGATGTAATGAAACAAGCACCGCGGAAGCGTAATGAGCACTTGCTCAACAGAAGCGTAATTATTAAAGCATTTTTGTGGTATGGTTTGATTTCCAGTGCCATATCAATTGGTGCATATTTCTTTGTGAATTTCCAAAACGGCTGGCCTCATGTGCCATTAGCTGCTGATGGTCCAGTTTATATGCGTGCAACTACAATGGTTTTGGGAGCAATTATTTTTACACAGATTGCTAATGTACTAAATTGCAGAACAAATAAAGTTTCTCTGTTTAAGAAAAGCATATTCAGCAATCGTAATATCTGGTACGGAATTATATTCGAAATCCTTCTGTTTTTGGCTTTAACTGTTACTCCCGGCTTGCAGCAATTATTCAATACGACAAGATTATTACCGGTTGACTGGTTATTCTTATTCTGTCTGCCAATACCGTTAGTTATTATTGATGAAATTAAAAAATGGCTTCTCTATCATAAAAAAATAAAGAAGTAACAAAGAAAACCGCTTATATATTAGTTAAGCGGTTTTTGTTATGCTAAAATTAAAGCTTAAGGAGAGCAAATTATGAAATGGACAGCAACTATTACGAAAATTGGTAAGCAAGCTATTGAGCCTAAGGGTAATATGGTGATTTTATTTGGTGAAAATGTCACTCCCGAACTAGTCGATGTTTCGGTTATTCAAAAATTTAATGCCCAAACCCCTGTCAGTAGTTTTATTATGAAAAAAGGCGATACAATTACAATCGATGGACAGACCTATATTGCTGACTTTGTCGGTTCCATGGTTACCAGCGATATGAGAGCTTTAGGTCATGTAACGCTGTTTTTTAACCAGAAAAAGTCAAAAAATCCTCTTGCTAACGGTGTGTATTTCACTATAGAGGATAAACAGACAATGCCTGAATTTAATATTGGTGATGACATAGTATATGAGCACATTTGATTAGGATGATTTGATGGACTACGAGAAAAAGCATAAAAAAAGAACCATATTTCAAAAATGGTTTTTGAATAATCGGTTTAGTATTGCACTACTAAACATTTTGTTGTTCTTCCTTGTGATTTGGTTGTTCAACAAAATATCATTTGTTTTAAATCCCGCTAAGGTCTTTGTAAGTGCGATTCTTCCTCCGTTAATGCTGGCTTTGATTCAGTTTTATATTATGAATCCGCTAGTAGATATTTTAGAGAGAAAGTTCAAAGTACCAAGGATTGTTACTATTCTTGGATTATTTGTTTTAGTAGCAGTTTTGCTCGTTTGGATAGTTAATACTTTATTGCCAATTGTTCAAAGTCAAATTAACTCATTAATTACTCATTGGCCTCATATCTGGAAGGATGCTACAAATGCGGTACAGGATTGGCTGAGTAATCCGCAACTTCACAGTGTTAAGGGCAATATTAATGATGCTATCAACAGGGCGCAAGATATGCTCTTTAAGTCAGGTCATGAGGCCGTCAATGCAGCGCTTAGCAATATTTCTTCAGCAATTAGTGTTGTTACTATTATAGTTATGACTTTACTTACTGCACCCTTTATTCTGTTTTTTATGTTAAAAGATGCTCACAATTTACGCCCTTACTTAATGCAATTTGCACCGAAGCGCTGGCAGAAAAGTTTTGGCGAACTTCTTTACGATATTAATACTGCACTAGCATCTTATATTAGGGGACAACTTACTGTTGCTTTTTGGGTCGGAATCATGTTTGCCATTGGCTACAGTATCATCGGACTTCCGTATGGCATTGCCCTTGCTGTTTTAAGCGGTATTCTTAACCTTATTCCATATTTTGGTACTTTTATTTCATTTATACCTGTAATCGTGATTGCTATTATGCTTTCTGTACCAATGGTAATTAAAGTTTTGGTTGTTTTTGCAATCGAACAGACCATTGAGTCAAGGGTTATTAGTCCTTTGGTAATGGGAAACAAGATGGAGATGCACCCGGTAACCACTATTTTGTTATTGATAGGCTCAAGTTCTGTTTGGGGACTTTGGGGCGTCATTTTTGGTATTCCAATTTATGCTATTTTAAAAATTATTATTTTGCGTGTTTATAACTATTACCGTAATGTTTCTCAGGTTTTCAAAGAAGATGAAGATGAGGAAAACTTCCAAGTTGCGGCTGAGAACTCGAATAATTTAAGCGCGGGATCAGAAGAAAAAGCGCCAAAAAAATAAGTTTTATTTGTTAAAAATATAGTGAAGGAGAAAAAGATTGACAAATCACGTAGTGTTATATGAGCCACTAATGCCAGCTAATACTGGTAATATTGCTCGAACTTGTGCCGGGACTAATACAGTTCTTGATTTGATTGAGCCATTAGGTTTTCAAATCGATAACAAAAAAATGAAACGAGCTGGCTTGGATTATTGGGATAAGGTTGATGTCCGGGTGCATGAAGATCTTAATGCGTTCCTAGGTCAACTTGGTTCCCAAGACGAAATGTATCTTATTTCTAAATTTTCTTCAAAAAATTATGCGGAAATAGATTATACAGATTCTGCGAAAAATTACTACTTTGTGTTTGGCAAAGAAACTACTGGTTTACCAGAAACATTTATGCGAGAATATTACGAGCGCAATTTGAGAATACCAATGTCGGATAATATTCGTTGTTATAATTTGGCTAACTCAGTGGCGATAGTTTTACTTGAAGCATTGCGTCAGCAGGGTTTTCCTAATTTAGAAACTACACATCATTATGAAAATGATAAATTAAAAGATAACTACAATCGCCCTGAGCGCTATGAAAGAAATTTAGGAGGAAACTAAGATGGATTTTGAAAAAGAAACTCCTGTTATAGTCAAAAATTTTCATTATGATATTAATGAAGAGCCGGAAACTAAAGATCAGGTAAATTTTGGCTTAAAAAAGGTCGAAAAACAAAATGATGATGGCACAACTGATGCTGGTACTGACGGCAATTATTTTGATGTAACCGTTGTTTTTGACGTAGCACCTGCGCCGGGAGATTTTTCTGTAAGTGGAATGATTAGTCAGATCGTTAAAATTAAAGATTATTTTGGTGATGGCAGCGATCTGGAAAAGACAGATTATAAGTTGCTTAGTCGTCCATTAGTTGAATATATTGAAACCCTTACTTATGAAGTTACTCAAATTACTTTGGATGAACCAGTTAATTTGAACTTCCAAGCAAATTTTTAATTGTTGATTAGGTAGTATTATGCCTAAAAAGAAGAGGAGAAAAACCACTAAATCTCATAAGAAAAATCAGAATACTGGAATTACTTGGGCAATTGTTGGCCTTGTACAAATTATTATTTCAGTTTTGGCATTTGTTAAATTTGGAATTCTTGGTAAACAAGTTGCGAATATTTTTCGTTTCTTTTTTGGAGATTCATATTTATTAGCTGCTGGAATTTGTATTATTTTTGGCCTGGTTATGCTGATTTACAACAAGCCAATGCACTTTAAATTTAAGCGCAGTTGTGGTCTGTTTTTTGCAATACTCGGATTTTTATTAATTCAGAGCAGCGTTTATTTTGAAAGTGAATTTGTAAATAATGCGTTTATGAATGCATTCTGGCATGAAATATCTGCCGAATTTGGCCGAATGGCTGTTACCAAACATGTTGGTGGAGGAGTCATTGGCGCATTATGTTACCAAATATTTTATCCCTTACTAGGCCATATAGGATTGCGTGTAGTTGCGATTTTATTGATTCCATGCGGCATTTTAATGTTCTTTGATGTAAAGTTTGCAACTATAATTAAAAAATTTCAGACGGTTAGTCAGCTTTTTATTGATAAAAATAAGGCAGCTGGCACGAAAATAAAAGATAAATATGGTTCATTCAGAGAAAAACAACAACAGAAGAACTTGAATAAACAATCTCAAAATTTACAGGAGACATCGGATTCTCAAAATATGGTTTTTCCTGATGTTGATGATTTTGCTGTTAATGACAAGTCAACCGAAGAATTTGCAGACATTACGGATGTAGACAATTCTGTTTCGAATGAATCAGAATTTGGTGATATGCCAGAACATTCTCCGGTTGAGCCACAAATTCAGGTGGCCAGTCAAAATAATATTCAAAAAGAGAGCAAAACTGATAATACCAGTGGCAATTTACCCAAATCACATTCTTTTGTTGAAGAAGATAAGAAAATTAAGCAAGAATTGGAATCTGTTGATCATGGCGAACTTAAACAAGATCAGAAAGTAAGTCCAAATTATCAAAAACCTCCTTTAACCTTGCTTGACAGCATTAAGAATGTTGATCAAAGTACCGATAAGGCTCTTATTCGCAAAAATACGCAAACTTTACAATCTACTTTTAAAAGTTTTGGCGTCAAAGTTATCATAAAAAAAGCGATTTTGGGTCCTACAATTACACGTTATGAAGTACAGCCTGCTGTTGGAGTTAAAGTTAGCAGGATTGTTAATTTAGCAGATGATTTGGCTCTTGCCTTGGCAGCAAAAGATATCAGAATAGAAGCGCCTATACCTGGCAAACCATATATCGGTATAGAGGTGCCTAATAAAAACACTTCGGTTGTTGCTTTTAAAGATGTAATGCAGAATCAAGATAATAGGGCTAAAAAAGATCCTATGCAAGTGCCTTTGGGCAAAGATGTTAGCGGACAAACAATTTCAGCTGACCTAACTAAAATGCCCCACCTTCTCATTGCTGGTTCGACAGGTTCCGGAAAGTCTGTTGCAATCAATACCATTTTAACGAGTATATTAATGAAGGCACTGCCGGATCAAGTTAAGTTGATTTTAATTGATCCTAAAATGGTTGAACTTTCGGTTTATAATGGTGTACCACATTTGTTGATACCGGTAGTTACAGATGCTAAGTTAGCTGCGAATGCATTAGGCAAAGCTGTTAAGGAAATGGAACGACGCTATAAACTATTTGCCGCAAGTAGTGTCCGTAATGTGGGTGAGTTTAATGATAAGGTTCAACTCAATAATCGAGATAAATCTAAGCCTGCGATGAAACCTTTGCCATATATTTTGGTCGTAGTCGATGAACTTAGTGATCTGATGATGGTTGGTGGCCGCGATGTTGAAGGTGCAATTGTGCGTTTGGGGCAAATGGCGCGCGCTGCGGGAATTCACATGATCTTGGCTACTCAACGACCAAGTGTTGATGTCATTACCGGTTTAATTAAGGCAAACGTACCATCTCGAATTTCTTTTGCTGTTTCAAGTGGTATTGATTCAAGAACAATTTTAGACCAAACGGGAGCTGAGAAGTTGCTCGGCAGAGGAGACATGTTGTACATGCCGGTAGGAGCCTCCAAACCTGAACGAATTCAAGGTGCTTATGTTTCTTCAAGTGAGGTTGAGAAGATAATATCTTGGGTAAAGAAACAACAAAAGCCTGAATATGATAAAGGGATGATTCCGCAAAAAGGTCAAGAAAATTCAGGAAAACAAGATGACGAACCAGAGGATGAATTTTATGATCAGGCTGTTGAACTGGTAAGACAGCAACAAACAGCAAGTGTATCACTTTTACAAAGAAGATTTCGTATAGGCTACAATCGTGCTGCCAGAATAGTTGATGCGATGGAAGAGAAGGGGATTGTGGGCCCATCTGAAGGATCAAAGCCTCGTCAAGTTTTGTTACCGCCTAAAAAAGATGAGGATAAGACCTAATTTTTAAGAAAGTTTATCATGTCGTTTTATTAGTTCAAATTTGCAAAAAAATAATGTTAAAATAAAATTGAATATGAATACATAACTGAATTTATCTTTAATGGACTAGTTTAGCTATATGGTCATCTTCATACTAAAATAAAATAAAAGGAATGTTTTAATTGCAGCGAGCACTTGTATTTGGTGCAACAGGTGGCATTGGTCAAGCTATTTGTGCTGACTTAGCCAACGCCGGTTGGTCTCTTTATGTTCATTGCAGTCAAAATTGGCAAAAGGCCTATACTATGGCTGAAGGAATGAGTCAAAAATATCCTAGTCAGGACTTTATTCCTATAGAGTTAGATTTTTTGGCTAAAAATGACGAATTAAAAGAATTTGTTAGTGAGCTTTTGCCAGTGAACGCAGTGGTATTTGCCCAAGGAGTTACAGATTATAATTTTGTTAGCAGTCAGAATATGACCAAAATTGATGAAGTTTTGCACATAAATTTGATTACTCCTATTAAATTAACAGGCTTGTTAGAACCTCATTTGATAAAAAATGATTATAGTCGTATTGTTTATTTAGGTTCGGTTTATGGTGGTTCAGGCAGCGCTATGGAAGCTGTCTACAGTTCTTCAAAATCCGGACTTGAGCGCTTCGCACAAGCATATTCTCGTGAAGTGGCTTCTGCCAATCTCACAGTAAATGTTTTAGCACCTGGCGCGGTCAACACATCAATGAATTCAATATTAGCACCAGAAGCAATAGAAGAGGTTAGGGGCGAAATACCTGTTGGACGTTTAGCAGAGGGCAAAGATATCTCTTATTGGGTTAAAACGCTGCTGGACGTTAATTCTGGATATTTAACTGGTCAGACTATTTATGTAAGTGGCGGCTGGCTCATTTAAATATAAAAATAGTATGTAGTATATGTTATACTCAAAGAGTAAATTTAGGATTTAAAGAGGTAACTATGGCAGATATCGGAGATAAATTACGCAGTGCCAGAGAGGCTAAGGGACTTTCAATTGAAGATATTGAAAAAGCAACCAAAATTCAAGGCAGATATCTGACGGCGATTGAGCAAAATGATTTTGATAAGCTTCCGGGTGATTTTTATGTAAGAGCATTTATCAGACAGTATGCTCAAATAGTCGGTTTGGATGGTAAAAAGCTGCTAAGTGAATATCACGAGGATATACCAAAGGCTGAGCCTGAAGAATTTGTTGAAGATTCGATTGACAATAAAAGTGAAGAAGTCAGCAAAACAACTAATAATAAGAAAAAGATATGGCAAGATTACCTTCCACGAATTATTGTTGGCCTGGGAATAATCGTTGTTATTTTGGTATGCTATGTTGTTTATGCTCATTTCTCTTCTAACCGCAATGAAAATAATAATACAGCGGGTGATGTATCAGTTTCTTCAGATAATGATAAACATCGTCAAAAGATCAAGAAACCTAAAAAGAAGAGCGTAAAAATTAAAGAATTAGCTACAAATCAGTTCCAAATTACTGGTCTAAAAAATAATCGCAATTTGGTTGTGCGAGCTGGTGATCAGGCTACTACAGTTTCTATTGCTATGAACGGCGTTAACCAAAGTGGTCAGACTTTAACTGCTGGTCAAAAGCACACATTGAGGATTCCTGAAACTGCTCAAACTGTCGTTGTTACTTTCAGTAATGCTGTCGGGACTTCAGTTACAATTGGTGGTAAAAAAGTTCCATATACTGCTCAGAATTCGAATCTTTCTTTGACCTTTTATATTGGTAAACGTAACAGCAATCAAAGTAATCAAACTCAAACTGACCAGAACAATTCTGGAACTACGACCAATAATTCAGGACATAGTAATTCAAATCATCAAAACCAGAGCCATAATCAAACTGGCAATCATAGCACTAATAATGGTACTAGTGGCAACAATAATTCTAGTTCATCCAATAGCCAAGAAAGTAATCAAAATAATAACCAGAGTAACCAGAATAATAATCAGTCAGGTCATGATAGCAATCAGTCAAATAATAATGAACACAGTAGTGAATCTGGTCATTCAGGTGGCACTTCTTCCGGTGGGAATGATAGTAATGAAAGATAGTTATTTTGGGAGGAAAAGTTAAGAATGAATTTGCCTAATAAGTTAACGGTTTTTAGAATATTATTGATACCAGTTTTTATGTTAATTGTCATTTTTGGTGGCGATGCTAGTGTTAAGGTTGCAGGAACAACTGTTTATTGGAAATTAGTCATTGCAGCTATTGTTTTTGCAGTGGCATCTGCAACGGATTGGTTTGATGGGCACATAGCAAGATCACGCAACCTTGTTACCAATTTTGGTAAATTTGCAGATCCGCTGGCAGATAAAATGCTTACCATGACTGCTTTTATCATGTTAATTTCGTTAAATCTGGCTCCTGCCTGGGTTATCGCTATTATAGTTTGTCGTGAATTAGCAGTAACAGGTTTGCGCTTAATATTGGCAGAAAACAAGGGTCAAGTTATGGCTGCAGCCATGCCTGGCAAGATTAAAACAACTTGTCAAATGCTCTCAATTATTTTCCTGTTAATCGGAGACTTCTATCACATAGGAACAATTTTGCTATACATTGCATTAATCTTTACAATTTATTCTGGTTGGGATTATTTCCACAGTTCATGGGATGTTTTCGAAGGTTCAATGTAAATTAATGAAAAGTTAATATAGAAAAAAAGCATTACTTTTAGTAGTGTTTTTTTGTGCATTATTTTTAATATAAACTGCTGTTGAAAAGACAGATTGTTGATTAAGTTACATTTACTTGTTAGGATTAAATTAAGGGAATATTGGAAAAGGAGAAAATTTTATGGTAGAAAAAGTACCAGCAGTTGAATTTCGGGATGTTTCAAAAATATATCCTAAGATGAAAAATGCAGCTGTTAAACATATTAGTTTTAAAATAGAAAAAGGTGATTTTTGCTGCCTGATTGGCACCTCCGGTTCAGGAAAGACAACTATAATGCGTATGATAAATCGCATGAACAGTGTAACTAAAGGTGAAGTACTTGTTAACGGCAAGAATGTTAAAAGTTTCAATCCTGTCAATTTAAGGCGTCATATCGGTTATGTTATTCAGAATAATGGTTTAATGCCTCATATGACTATCAGAGAAAATATAATTTTAGTACCAAAATTATTAAAGTGGCCTAAAGAAAAGTTGGCTGGAGAAGCACAAAAGCTTATTAAAATGGCTGAGTTGCCTGAGTCATATTTAGACAGATACCCAACAGAGCTATCTGGTGGTCAGCAGCAAAGAATAGGTGTCGTACGTGCGCTTGCGGCAAATCAAAACTTGATATTAATGGATGAACCATTTGGCGCGCTCGATCCAATAACGCGTGAAAGCTTGCAGAACTTGGTTCAAAACTTACAAGTGCGCTTAGGCAAAACAATAGTTTTCGTCACACATGATATGGACGAAGCGTTAAAGCTTGCAACTAAGGTAGTTGTTTTACATGATGGCCAGTTAATTCAAGTAGGAACACCGGATCAGATTTTACACCAACCTGCAAATGACTACGTTAAGAGCTTGATTGGTGAGGAGCGCTTGTCAGAAGCAAAATATGAAACTGTAAAAGTTAAAAATGTGATGCTGACTAATCCAACAAAAATTGATTTAGGTGCTTCTCTCACTGATGCTTTAACTATGATGAAGGAGCATCGAGTTGATACGCTTTTAGTAGTTGATAATGGAGACCATCTTAAAGGTTACATTTCAATTGATGATTTGCAACGCAATTACCCTAAAGCAAGTAGCGTCAGCGATATATTGATTACTAAACTAGGGACTGTCGGTCCGGAGGAATATCTGCGTGATAATTTTAGTCGGATTATGAGTCGTAATAAGAGTTACATACCAGTAACAGATTCAGATAAAAAATTAGTTGGAATCGTCACTCGAGCTAGTTTGGTAAATGTTGTTTATGAAAAAATATGGGGCGATAAAAGTCACCTGCAAGGTTCTTCAGAAAAAGAGGCGAAATAATAATGTCAGCCTTTTTTGCACAACACGGTTCAGAGTTATTAGTAAAAACTTGGCAACAAATATATATTTCTGCTATTTCTTTAGGACTGGGAATACTAGTTGCAGTTCCACTGAGCGTTATATTAATGAAATTTAAGCGAATTGCTAAAGTGGTAATAGCAATAGCCAGTATGTTACAAACTATACCGGCTTTGGCTTTGCTGGCAATTATGATACCATTTTTTGGTGTTGGTAAAGTACCAGCAATTATAGCTCTTTTTCTTTATAGTTTAATGCCCATTTTACGTAACACATATGTAGGGCTAACTGATGTTAATCAAGATACAATTGATTCTGCACGCGGGTTAGGCATGACTAATATGCAGCTTATTTTAAAAGTTGATATTCCTTTAGCCATGCCAGTAATTATGGCAGGAATTAGACTTTCTGCTATTTATGTAATTGCTTGGGCAACTCTGGCTTCGTATATCGGAGCTGGCGGCTTAGGAGACTTTATTTTTAACGGGCTTAGTCTCTACCAAACGGATCTCATTTTTGGAGGAACAATTCCTGTAATCATTTTGGCTCTTCTTACAGATTACCTATTGGGCAAGCTGGAACGTAAGCTGACTCCAAAAGGAATATAAGGAGGCGTTCATCGTGAAAAAGTATTTTAAAAAAATATTGTTAATGATAACAATCTTGCTGGTAATGCTTACTACTAGTGCTTGTGGTCTACCGGGACTTTCTGATAGTCAGGGCAGTGAAAAAAACATTAGAATTACGGCACTAACAACGACTGAATCTCAAATTATGGCTAATATTGTTGCTCAATTAATTGAGCACGAAACTTCATACAAGACATCAATTGTTAATAATTTGGGATCTGCACCTATGCAACACCAGGCATTGTATCGTCATGATGCCGATATTCAAGCAGCCGCGTATGATGGTGGCGAGTTAACAGCAAATTTGCTCTTACCTGCAATTAAAGATTCCAAGAAGGCAAATGATACAGTTCGCAGAGAAGTAAAAAAGAGATGGGATCAAACTTATTTGCATACCTATGGTTTTGCTAATAATTATGCCTTTATGGTTAGAGCAAAAGATCAAAAGAAATATCATCTTTATAAAATTTCAGATTTAAAGAAAGTTAAAGACAAATTTTCTTTTGGTGTAGCATCGGAGTGGGTTAATGCCCCAGGAGTAGGTTATCCGGCTTTTCAAACAGCATATGGAATGACTTTTTCTAAAGCCCATCCTATGAACATAGGTTTAGTATATTCTGCTTTGAATAGTGGAAAAATGGATGTCATTTTGGGCTATTCAACAGATGGTCGAATTGACAGCTATAATTTACATCTTCTCAAAGATGATAAGCATTTCTTTCCACCATATAATTGTGGGATGTTAATCAATAATTATTTGTTGCGCGAGCATCCTGAATTAAAGCCGATACTGAAACGGTTAGTTGGCAATGTGAGTGTTCATGATATTCGTAAAATGAATTTCCAAGTTGATGATAAATTGCTTGAGCCGGCTATTGTTGCACATCAATTTTTAGTAAAGCATAATTACTTTAGGGGGGAGAAATAATGTCTCATTTATCATTGTGGCAGCAGTTTATTTATTATTATGCCCATAATGGCAGTTACGTATTGGAACAATTTAATCGTACTTTTCTCATTTCAATATATGGGGTATTATTTGCTGCAATTATAGGAATTCCAGTAGGAATTTTTATCTCCCGGAATGGTCATTTAGGTGACTTTGTTGTTGAAATTGCCAACTTTATTCAAACTATTCCATCTTTGGCTCTGTTGTCCATTGTAATGATTGGTCTGGGTTTAGGTGTTATGACTGTTATTGTAACTGTTACACTTTATTCACTTTTACCTATTATAAAAAATACATATACTGGTATGAGTAATGTTAATAAAAATGTTATTGATTCTGGTAAAGGTATGGGTATGACAAAGTTTCAGCTGCTTTACATGGTTCGTCTGCCTTTATCGATGTCAGTTATCATAGCAGGTTTAAAAAACGCTTTAGTAATAGCTATTGGTATTACATCAATTGGCTCATTTGTTGGTGCCGGCGGGTTAGGTGATATTATTATCCGTGGCACTAATGCTACAAACGGCAGTGCAATTATACTGGCTGGTGCTCTTCCTACAGCATTAATGGCAATTTTAGCAGATGTCATTTTGAACTTCTTGCAAAAAATTTTAGAACCAAAAGGATTAAAAAAGGCAAACTAAAAAAGTTTTGCTGGTTTTTGCGTAATTATTATTGTGAATAAAATTAATAAACATTTGTTCGCCTTTTTTCTTGCAAATATACACTAAAGCAAAGTATAATTATTACGTATTAAAATGATGAAACTATTTATAGGAGGACAAGAGTCTTGGCCAAAGATGAAAAACAAGCTGCATTGGAAAATGCGCTTAAGAAAATTGAAAAGAATTTTGGTAAAGGCGCCGTTATGCGTATGGGCGATAAAGCTGACACCAAAATTTCAACTGTTCCTTCAGGTTCGCTTGCTCTTGATGCGGCCTTAGGAGTTGGCGGCTATCCCCGTGGTAGAATTGTAGAAATTTACGGACCAGAGTCTTCTGGTAAGACGACAGTAGCTTTACATGCGGTCGCTGAAGTGCAAAAAAGAGGCGGCACCGCTGCTTATATTGATGCTGAAAATGCGATGGATCCTGCTTATGCAGAAGCACTAGGTGTTGATGTTGATTCATTAATTTTATCCCAGCCTAACACTGGTGAAGAGGGATTGCAGATCGCGGATACACTGATTACGAGTGGTGCGATTGACATTTTAGTAGTTGATTCAGTTGCAGCACTTGTACCTCAAGCTGAAATTGACGGCGAGATGGGTGACAGTCACGTTGGACTGCAAGCACGTTTAATGAGTCAAGCATTGCGTAAACTTTCAGGTAATATTAATAAGACTAAAACTATAGCAATTTTTATTAATCAAATACGTGAAAAAGTTGGGATCATGTTTGGTAATCCTGAAACTACGCCAGGTGGTCGTGCACTTAAGTTTTACGCAACTATTCGACTTGAAATTAGAAGAGCAGAAAAAATTAAACAAACTGGTGGTGAAATCACTGGTAACCGCGTAAAGATCAAAGTTGTTAAGAATAAGGTTGCACCACCTTTTAAAGTTGCCGAAGTTGATATGATGTATGGTAAAGGCATCTCGCAAAGCGGTGAACTTCTAGATATGGCCGCTGACAAGGACATTATTGCTAAAGCTGGTTCCTGGTATTCATATCATGATGAGCGGATTGGACAAGGCCGTGAAAATGCGAAAAAGTATCTTGAAGATCATCCTGATGTTTATGATGATGTTCAGAAACAAGTTCGTCAGGCTTTTGGTATTGATGAGGAATCCGTAGCTGAAAGAGAAGATCCGGAAAAAATAAAAGAGAAAAAAGCCAAGAAAGTTGCAAGCAAAGAAAAGGAAGCTTCTGATAAAAAAGAAGCTGACAGCAAAAGCAGCTAACTATGAGGAAATAGACCTCGACCTGTGAAAACTGGTTGAGGTTTTTTTCATGACGTTTGACATAATCCCCGTGGTTCTTTATCATTAATATTGTGTGAATAATCTAAAAAAATAAAAAAGGCGATAGAAATCATGATGAGTAAATTTTTGATTCCCGTCGCGATTGCTATTATTTCAATTATAGTAGGCACAGTTGCAGGATACGCTACACGTAAAAAAATTTGGGAGAAGAAAGCCCAAAATGCCCAAAACGATGCCGATCATATTTTAACCGAAGCAAAAGCACGAGTCGACGCTGCTAAGGCTGAAGTCAATGCACAAAAGCAGGCAGCTGACGCTATAAAACAAAGTGCGCAAAACACTAAAAAGGAAAAAATTCTTGAAGCTCAAGAACAAATTCAAGATTATCGACAAAAAGTTGAAGATGAATTAAACGACAAACGTGATACAATAGCACGCGATCAAAATCGCTTAACACAACGAGAGGATACTCTTGATCATAAAAACTCTTTGCTAAAAGAAAGAGAGGAAGATTTAGCTAAAAAAGATGAACAGCTGGAACAAAAGCAAACTGAATTAACTGCTAAATTGCAAAAGGCTGATGAATTGGTCGAACAGACTACACAAAAACTCTATGAAGTTGCTCATTTAGACAAGGAGCAGGCGAAAAAGCTTGTCTTAAATCAATTGGCAGACCAATTGGTTAAAGAACGAGCAGAAATGATTAGTAATAGTAATGCAGAAGTAAAAGCCAAGGCGGATCACTATGCACGTAAAATAATTATTGATGCTATTCAAAGCAGTTCTGCTGATACAGTAGCCGAAACTACAGTATCAGTCGTTGATTTGCCTAATGAGGAAATGAAAGGTCGTATTATCGGTCGAGAAGGGCGTAATATCAGATCTTTTGAGGCACTTACCGGAGTAGATCTAATTATTGATGATACTCCTAAAGTTGTCACACTAAGTGGTTTTGATGCAATTAGACGTGAAATTGCTAAAAGGGCAATGGAGCGTTTAATTAAGGACGGAAGAATTCATCCAGCTAGAATCGAAGAGACAGTCGATAAGGCTCGTAAAGAGGTAAATGATGATATTTACGAAGCTGGAGAAAGCGCTCTAATGGAGCTGGGAATTCATAAAATGAATCCTGAGCTGGTTAAAATATTGGGTAGACTTAAATACCGTACATCCTACGGTCAAAATGTTTTAGGTCACTCAATTGAAGTTGCAAAATTAGCTGGGACAATGGCTGCGGAGCTTGGATTAAATGAAAAATTAGCGGTTCGCGCGGGATTATTACACGATATTGGAAAAGCAGTCGACCATGATATTGAAGGTTCACACGTTGAAATAGGTGTGGAATTGACTAGGAAGTATCACGAGCCGGATGTGGTTGTTAATGCAATTGCAGCACATCATGGAGATGTGCCGAAGTTATCGTTTATTGCTGAATTGGTAGTTGCAGCGGATACAATTTCTTCTGCAAGACCCGGTGCCAGAAGCGAAAGTTTGGAAAATTATATTAGAAGACTTACTGACTTGGAAGAAATAGCTAGCAGGTATGATGGTGTTAAACAGGCATATGCTATTCAAGCTGGACGTGAAGTTCGCGTAATGGTTGAGCCTGATAAAATTTCAGATGATCGTATTACCGTATTGGCACGAGACATTCGTAACCAAATTGAAAAAGAACTTGATTACCCGGGTAATATTAAAATAACAGTTATTCGTGAAAAACGAGCTGTATCAATTGCTAAGTAAAGTAGAAGGTTGAATTTTAAAAAATTCAACCTTTTTTATTTGTTCGTTTTATTATAATTCAACTATAATGTGGCGCATTTAAACATAAATTATCGCAATTAAACATATTTTACTAAAATGAAAGGGTATACAATACGAATTGAATGGAGGAATACACTGTGAACCAAAAGATAACAACTGAACTAAAAGACTTTTTACAAGAGTTAGGTTATCCCTTTGATTCAATTTCTGGGTTGCTTGATTCTAGCATGATGGATAAATACCTTAATGCTAAATGGATAAAAAACTCACACGTATTTCAAGTACTTGATAAAGAAGCCACTGATAAGCAGTTACTGGCTTGCAGTGATGTTCAAAATTTTTACCAGTTTGTTCCTCCATATTTTGCTGCATTATCAAGTAAAAACGGAATACAGGCAATCTCTCGGTTGGCAACCTATCAGCAGCTTATAGGGCCAATCGAAATGGGAAGATTTAAAGAAGGTGAAAATTTAAGAATTCATATCAGATACCTGGATCAATATCGTAAATTCTCACGTTTTAGTCTACTAGTTGATCAAATTTCTTTAGTTAGTCTGATTAGAGCAGGAACAGATAAAAATATTAACCCTGTGTCTATTGGTAGCAAATACAAATATGGATCAAAAATTAATAGTTATTTAGGCATTAAAGGTCAGAATAGTTTAGACAATTATTTGGTGTTTAGAAAGCGTGATTTAGAACAACCATTTATAACTAAGAACGATGTAATGTGGAACTTTATTGAACCCGGTTTAAAAAAGTACATTAAAAAATTAAATATCAACCCTCCAATTTCAGCCGTTGTACAAAACACTCTTTTTAAGCTGATTGCTGGGGGTAATTTTCAGCTAAAAGATGTAGCAAATGAGCTAAGTATTTCTTCACGGACATTACAAAGATGGTTGCAAAATGAGGGTACTACATTTAAAAAGCAACTCAGTATTGTGCAAAAAATTTTGGCACAAAACCTACTTCAAGATAAAACTTTAAATACTGCTGAAGTAAGTTTTTTAGTCGGTTTTAACAGTGTTGCTTCATTTTATAAGGCTTTTAAAAAATGGTCTGGATTAACGGTCAGAGAGTACAGACTACAAAAAATTCTACAATCTAATAGTATTAATGCAATTTAATTTAGGAGAAAACAAAATGTTTTTAAAAGATAATGAATCTTGGAATGCGACTTATGATGTTGTTGTAATAGGTTTTGGCGGAGCAGGTGCTACAGCAGCGCGTTTTGCTGCAGATAAAGTAACAAAAGTCCTTTTAGTAGACAGTGCACCAGAGGGACATGAAGGTGGTAATACCAGATATTGTGGACAGATTGTTGAAGCAGGTTATGATTATGATAAGCTCAAAAAGTATTATCAAAAAATGACTGCTCCACTTGATTTAGATGAGCAGGTGCTTGAAACTTTTGTAAAAGGAATGGTTAATTTACCAGATTACTTTGAAAAGTATTTGGGCGGAAAAGCATTTAGTGTGAAAAATAATCCAGGTAACAAAAATGTTGCTATGTTGGCATACATGAGTGCTGAATATCCCGAATTTGAAGGTGCAGATACAAATGACGACCTGCTGGTACATGATCAAATATTTGATGCCGCTCTTTGGAAGAAATTGCGCCAGAATGTTTTAGACCGCAGCGACAAGATTGATGTACTTTATTCAACACCGGCAAAGCATTTAATCCAGGATACGGATAAGACAATTATCGGTGTACAGATTGAAAATAAAGGCAAGCTGTTCAATGTCCAAGCAAAAAACGGTGTAGTTTTAGCGCTAGGTGGATTTGAAAATAACGAACAAATGGTGCAGGACTATTTAGGTGAAACTAATTTATTACCATACGGTACGCTTTATAACAATGGCGATGGCATCAAGATGGCTATAGAAGTTGGTGCGGATTTATGGCATATGAATAATTATGAACCAGGTGGGACTGTTAATTTAGCTGCTCCTAAAGGCCAAAGAGCTCATAACATTATGGCCTGGAAAGCATTATTTGCTGGTTCACTGATCACAGTGGGCGATGATGGTACGCGTTATGTAGCCGAAGACGATCCAACCCGTCATGGTCATCGCTATAATCATGGTCTTTGGAGAATTCCTTTAGCCCAAGTACATCCTCATATGATTTTTGATCAGAAAAAATACGATGAACTATTCTTAGCTAATAATGATGAATTTCAAAAAGAGGCTTTAACTAAAGTAGTTAAGTCAGAAACTATCGCAGATTTAGCTCAAGAAATTAAAGTTGATCCAGCAGTTTTAGAAAATACTTTGAACACATATAATTTCTTTGTTGATCAGGGAGTCGATTATCAGTGTGGACGTAAGCCAGAATCAATGGTCAAAATTGCACTTACAGGTCCGTTCTATTCTTTAGCTCAGCAACATACGATGTTAAACACTCAAGGTGGACCACGTCGAAATGAAAATGCTGAAGTCATAGATACAGATCAGAAAGTTTTGCCACACTTATATGCTGCTGGTGAGCTGGGTCATATAGGTGCAAATCAATATAATGGCGGCGGAGACATAGCTGACTGCTTAATATTTGGTAAAATAGCCGGAGAAAATGCCGCCAAAATTAAAGATGATCAAGTAGTCTCAGGTGCCAGTGTTAGTGAAAATAATGCTGATGCTGCATTTCCTGAATCAGATGCTAAACAAGAAGATTATTCCACTGCCGAAAATCAATATATTGGTAAATCTTCAAGCGGCATGGGCAATGAAATAGTAGTGCGAGTAACAGTTGACAGTGATAAGCGTCCAACAAATATTGAAGTTTTAAAAGAAAGCGAATCACCTGACTACGGTGAAAAAGCGATTAAGAAAATGAAGACAGAAATGCTAGCTCAGAAAACAACTAACGTAGATGCTGTTTCAGGAGCTTCTGCATCAAGTCGTGCATTTAAAGAAGCAGTTGAATCTGCGTTGAAGCAGGCTTAGATTTTAACGAAAGGATAAAAAATGGCAAATTTAAAAGATGGCGTTTATCAAGGACAAGGTTCTGGTAATCGCGGTGAAGTTAAGGTTTCGGTAACAGTCAAAGACAATAAAATTATGGATGTAACAATTGATCAACAGGATGAAACTTCTGGTATAAGCACTGCTGCTTTAAAAAAGGCACCAAAGCTAATTGTTGAGCATCAGTCATATAATATTGATGCAGTCACTGGTGCAACTATTAGTTTTCAAGCTGTCCAAAAAGCAGTTAAAGACGCTGTTTCAAAGGCTGGCGATCCCAGTGGTCTTGATAAAAAGGTTGATTTGAGAAATACTGCAAAAAAGGTTAATGGTGAGGACTACCGTAACGTTAATCCAGATGATTTGCAATTTGAAGATCAAACAGATATTTTGGTAATCGGAGCGGGAGCTGCTGGACTTGCAGCTTCCATTACAGCAAGGCAAAAAAGTGCTTCCGTAATATGTTTGGAATATACATCAAGCTATATGCTATCTGATATGACTCTGTCTGGAGGTTATTACAATGCTGGTGGTGGTACTAGCTTGCAAAAAGCGCAAGGTATTAAAGACTCTAAAGACAATTGGAATAATTATTTAAAAGCAGTTGGTCAAGGCTATGAAGATGCGGGCATGAGAGAAACAATCGTTGAACATGGCGCAGAAGATTATGAATGGCTGGCTGGTGAAGTTGGGGTCAATTTTCAAGAAGTCCAAGAAATTGGCAATGAAGAAGCAATGAAAGACTATGCGACTCCGGCAGCCAGATCACATTTAACTGTCGAAAAAAGTGGCTATGGTCTTTCAAAGCCACTTTACAATAAGGCAAAAGCAGTTGGCACAAAATTTATTTTTAATATTACAGCTGAGAACTTAATTACTGATGAGAAAAATAATGTAGTTGGTGTACATACTAATAAGGGTAACTACAAAGCCCAAAGCGTTGTTATTGCAACTGCAGGTTTTTCACGCAATAAAGAAATGCTTAAAAGCTTTGCGCCTGATTTTGCTGTTGGAGAATCATATGGTTCAATCAGACAAATGGGTGATGGTATCACTATGGGTGCTGAAATTGGTGCTAAGTTAAAAGATATGTGGATGCCAATAGCAAACTCAATTGGTACGCAATCCGGCGATAATGTCTGTATCGGTCCTCTGTGTACAGCTTGGACAAAACCTTATATTTGGGTTGGAACAGATGCTAGAAGACACTTTAGGGAAGATATGTATTTTGAATATGCCTCTAAGAAAATCGCTGATCTAGATCATGGCTTCGTGTGGCTGATTTTCGATGAAGGAATGGCAAATGAAATGCCAGCTGCCTTTTCTGCCCCAGCTCCTTCACCGCATTTAAAACGCGAAGTAGAAGATGGCTACTTTAAAAAAGCAGATACTATCGCGGAATTAGCAGAGCAAATTAATTTAAACCCTAATGTGTTAGAGAAAACAATTGCTAAATGGAATAATGATGTAAACAATGGTCAAGATACGGAATTTGGTCGCCAAAAAGATTTAACTGCTTTTAAGGCTCCATACTATGCCGCTAAACTTGCGCCATCAATACCGGATATGGCTGGAGGATTATGCATCAATACTAAAGCAGAAGTTCTGGACAATTTTGATAAAAAGATAAATAATCTTTATGCTGCAGGAAGTACTACAGGTGGTTGGCGCGGAATGACTTATCCTGGATGTGGAATGGGCATTACAAACGCTATTGTTTTTGGCAGAATTGCCGGTGAAAGTGCTGCAAAGAATGCTCAAGTAAAAACTGATACTAATTCTGGTGCTTCACAGAATTAGTTTTTGGAGTTAAATATAATTAAAACTGGATACATTTGCATCCAGTTTTTTTATTTGGAAAAATTTATGATAATCAACCTAATTTGTGCATTTTTGCTCTACCCTGTATAATTAAGACAACTTTAAATGAAAGTAGCCGACTATGTTTAAAATTATTGTTGAATTATTCTTTTTAGTGATTATACAGGCTGCGATCACACCTTTTATTAGGCGATTAGCTTTCGTATTAGGTGCCGTCGACATTCCCAATAAAAGAAGAGTAAATAAAAAGCCTATGCCAACCTTAGGGGGATTGGGTATTTTTGTCACCTTCAATATAGGAGCTTTTGTTTTATTGCGTGAGCAATTTCCAACACATGAGGCTTTTAGCATACTTTTAGGCTCTAGTGTAATTGTCTTGACTGGCATAATCGATGATATTATGGAGCTGAAGCCAAGACAAAAAATGCTGGGTATTTTTATCGGTGCTCTAGTAATTTATTTTCTTGCCGGTATTAAAATGAATGTTCTCAATCTGCCATTTTTGAACAAACAAATAAATTTGGGATGGTGGAGTCTGCCAATTACTATTTTTTGGATCTTAGCTTTAACTAATGCTGTTGATTTAATTGATGGGCTTGACGGATTGGCTGATGGTGTCTCTATGATTTCACTCATAACTATGGGAATTGTCGGCTATTTCTTTTTGCACACCGGCCAACTCTATATTCCGATCGGCTGTTTTATGCTGGCAGCTTGTTTACTGGGCTTTTTACCATATAACTTTCACCCGGCTAAAATATTTTTAGGTGATACAGGTGCGTTATACATCGGATTTATGATTGCAGTATTTTCTCTAAAAGGCTTGAAGAACGTAACTTTCATTTCGCTGCTTGTGCCGGTTACTATTCTAGGCGTGCCGATTACCGATACGCTTTATGCTATGATTCGGCGCAAACTTAATAATCGGCCCGTTTCTCAAGCTGATAAGCATCATTTGCATCATCAACTTATGAAAATGGGCTTGACACACAGACAAACGGTTTTAAGTATTTATGCAATATCATTGGTCTTCTCTTTTATTTCTCTGTTATTTTTATTGTCGCCAATGTGGGGCATGTGGGTCTTAATTGCTGGTCTAGCAGTTGCATTAGAGTTTTTTGTGGAATCCATTGGACTTTTAGGAGAAAAATACAAACCGCTTATGAATTTGACCCAAAAACTGATTAATTCTCGGAGTAAAAAAGATCCTACGGTGGAAGTTTGGCATCTTGGGCAAGACAAGCCTGAGCAATTAAAAAAGAAAAAGAAAGATTAGATTTGGCAGATACTGACAAGAGATTTTAGTTTAAAAGTCAATTTGACTACTGCTAAAATTAACAAGAAAAAAGAAGACAAATTCCTTAAATGTGGATTGTCTTCTTCTTTTGTATAGTTATTGAATTATGCTTTTATTGATCATGATAATTGTGCTGAGTAACGGGAACCTCATTATATCTTTTAGGCAGAAAAATAAACTGTATTTTGCCGGACAAAATATTAGTGAGGTCATTCTCTAATTCCTCTAATTTGCCTTCATCAATGTAAATTGAAATTGTCACGCTGACGCCATAATCAATATTGTCAATAAAGATTTTTTGTTGATTAAGATAGTGCTGGATTTCATCAAATTTTTTATAATCGACTTGAAATTTAACTCCCTGTTGCTGAACTCGTTTAACTACTCCTATGGCTTCCACTGCCTTAGTCACACTATTAGAATATGCACGTATCAAACCTCCCGCCCCTAATTTTATTCCGCCAAAATAGCGCGTAACTACTGCAGTGACATTTTTGAGTTTCATTAACTGCAAGGCTTTTAGTTCTGGAACTCCGGCCGTACCAGATGGTTCACCATTGTCACTTGCTTTGACGTGCTCATCGTTTAAACCAATGGTGTAAGCAAACGTATTATGAGTGGCATCACGGTATTTGTTAGACACAGCGGCAATTGCCTTTTCAGCTTCTTCAATAGTTGGGGTCCGTATTAAAGTCGTAATAAAACGACTTTTTTTTATCGTTAATTCGTGATTGCCATTTTCTTTAATGGTCAAATAATTTTCTTTTTCATTCAAAAAAATCAGCCCTTTTTTGCGTATTTATTATTGGAGGACAAAATGGAAAGTATTTCAAATCTTGCAGGCCGCCAATGGGTTAGTAGTCAAATGGATTTTAGCACAAAGGCTGGCTTAACCAAAATCGAGGCAATTAAAAATGGTCGCTGCTTGCGCTGCAATGCCAGGGCTTATGCCAAACTGCCAAGTGGTAAAAAATATTGCAGAGCTTGCATTGGTCTGGGAAGAATTGTGGAAGGCGATTATTTAATTCGCAATAAACAAAAAATAAATTTTTCGATAAAAGCAAATGGTGGATTAACGTGGAAGGGTGAACTAACCTTACTACAGGCTAAAATTGCACGTAAGTTAGTTGAAAATTATATCAACAGTCAGGACTCACTAGTTCATGCGGTAACTGGTGCAGGTAAAACAGAAATGCTTTTTCCTTTAATAGCACACTGTTTAGCAGAGGGAAAAAGATGTTGTCTATCAACTCCAAGAATTGACGTTGTAAACGAGTTATATCCACGTTTTCAAAATGCCTTTAGTGAAATTAAAATCGGTAAATATCATGGCCGTGAGTACCAAGAGCCAGGCCTAGAACAATTAACTATTTGTACGACACATCAATTATTAAAATTTTTTCATGCTTTCGATTTACTTGTAATTGATGAAGCTGACTCTTTTCCCTATGTTCATAATTCAGAATTGCATTTTGCAGCAGAAAATGCAATTAATGATAAGGGACAGAGAGTCTACTTAACCGCAACGCCTACTAAAGATTTATTAGCATCCGTGGAAAAAGGTAAATTGCAGAAACTAAAATTGAAAAGAAGGTTCCATGGAAATCTTTTACCTGTACCAAAAGAAAAATTATTTCTCCGTCCATTTCTGCATCAAAACAAAATTAATGTTAATCTCCTTAAAGAAATTATAAAAGTTGTAGAAGCAGGCCACCCATTATTGCTTTTTGTACCTCGTGTTGATCAAATAAATCTTTATATTGATGCCTTAAAAAAAGAGCCAAAACTTAGTAAGATTGAGATTTCTGGGGTTCATGCAAACGATACAGATAGAATTAAAAAAGTTGGAAAGTTTCGAGCAGGAAAAACTCGGCTATTAGTGACAACTACAATTTTGGAACGAGGGGTTACTTTTAATCATGTCTGGGTAATTGTTGTTCAAGCGGATGATAAAATTTATTCCGCTTCGAGCTTAGTGCAGATAGCCGGTAGGGTCGGAAGAGACAAAACTGATTCCAGTGGTTTGGTTTTATTTTGTTATCATAAATATACCAACAGCATTCGTAATGCAATGAAACAAATTCGCGAGATGAACAAATGAGAAGGTGCTTACTGTGTGGGCAGCTTTTTGTTGCTAAAGTGTCATTTATCCAATTATTTTCTTGGCACAAACAGGAAGCCAAATGTATTTGCTCTAATTGTCAAAGTAAATATATGCGCATCCCTGACAAACATTGTCCAAATTGTTTTGGTAAGTTGAGCCAAAATAAATTTTGTTTAGATTGTATTAATTGGCAGAAAATCTATGGAAAAAAATTACTAAAAAATCATTCCTTGTATTTATATAATGAAGCTTTTCATGATTTAATGGTTAATTATAAGAGGTATGGTGATTATGCTTTGCACAAAGTATTAGAGGAATTATGTCGGGAAGATTTAACTAAACGTCAAGCAGACCTCTATGTTCCTGTGCCCACTTCTCCAGAGCATCTTGAACAAAGACAGTTTGATACTATCAGTTCAATTTATAGTAATCTGGTTTCATTAACCTGTGTATTGGGTAAAAAAGCAGGGCTAAGTGCACAAGGAGAAAAAAATCGCGCTGAAAGATTAAGAAGTGAGCAAAGTTTTTTTGTTAAGAAAAACTTTACGATTAATTTGAAGAAATACAAGATACTTTTATTAGATGATATATATACTACGGGCAGAACGCTTTATCATGCACGGGATGCGTTGGCAGAAGTTTTTCCTAATGCAAAAATTAGTAGTTTTACCTTATGCAGATAAAACTAAATTGTTCAGCGCTTTCATGTTTTGCTATAATTTTGCTATAATATAGTTAACATAAGACTGCATAAGCAGTTGAAAGGAGAATCTCATATGTTAAAGTATAATGTCCGTGGTGAAAATATTGAGGTAACTGATGCTTTAAGAAGTTACGTAGAAAAACGCCTAAAAAAATTAGAGAAGTATTTTGATTTGAATCAAGATATGATTGCACATGTAAATTTAAAGGTGTATCGTGATCACAAGGCTAAAGTCGAGGTAACTATACCACTGCCATACTTAGTATTGAGAGCTGAAGAAACAACTGACGATATGTACCGCAGTATTGATTTTGTTTCAGAGAAACTTGAAAGACAAATTAGAAAGTATAAGACTCGAGTGAATCGTAAGAGTCGTGAAAAAGGATTTAACGACTTCTTCGTTGAAAGTGCAGAAGAGGATTCTAAAGATAAAGAGGTCAATGAGTTTTCTATTGTTCGCAATAAGCAAATAGGTCTGAAACCGATGAGTCCTGAAGAAGCCATTTTGCAAATGAATATGCTTGAACATGATTTCTTTGTTTTCCAAGATGGTGAAACTAACGGTACAAGTGTTGTCTATCGCAGAAATGATGGCCGTTATGGTTTGATTGAAACAAAATAAAAATAGTATTATCAAGCAAGGGCCCCACATTTAGTGTGAGGTCTTTGTTTTGTTTATTTTTCATTTAGCGTCAATCATGGTAAAATTATTATGTGTTTTTATACTTTAACTACATATAAGGATCGATTAAATGGTAAACATTTTAAAGAAACTATACAATAATGATAAAAGAGAACTGAAAAAGTTTGAAAAAATTGCTAGTAAAGTTGAAGATCATGCAGAAGAGTATGGTCAACTTTCTGATGATGAATTGCAGGCTAAAACACCTGAATTTCGTGACAGGCTAAAAAATGGTGAAAGTTTGGATTCACTTTTACCAGAAGCTTTTGCAGTTGCTCGTGAAGGTGCCAAAAGAGTTTTGGGACTCTACCCATTTCATGTTCAGGTTTTAGGTGGTATTGCGCTGCATTATGGTAATATTGCTGAAATGATGACCGGTGAAGGCAAGACTTTGACTGCAACCATGCCGGTATATTTGAACGCACTAACAGGAAAAGGTGTTCATGTTGTTACTGTCAACGAATACTTATCTAGTCGTGACGCAGAAGAAATGGGTCAGCTATATAAATGGTTAGGCTTAACTGTTGGTCTTAATCTTAATGCAATGTCGCCAGATGAAAAACGGGAAGCTTATAATTGTGATGTAACTTATTCAACTAACTCTGAACTTGGTTTTGACTATTTACGTGATAACATGGTTGTTTACAAAGAACAAATGGTTCAACGAGAGCTTAACTATGCTATTATCGATGAGGTCGACTCAATTTTAATTGATGAAGCTAGAACGCCATTGATTATTTCGGGTGAAGCCGAACAAGCTAATGGTGACTATATTCGTGCAGATCGTTTTGTCAAAACCCTTAAAGAGGATAAGAGTGATGATGATGCAGATGACGACAAAGACTATGGTGATTATAAGATTGACTGGCCTACTAAGACTATTTCGCTAACCAGAACAGGTATCCAAAAGGCTTGTGATCATTTTGGACTTAAAAATTTATACGATGTTGAGAATCAAAAACTAGTACACCATATTGATCAGGCTCTGAGAGCAAATTATATTATGCTTAAAGATATTGATTACGTCGTTCAAGATGGTGAAGTCTTAATTGTGGACTCGTTCACTGGTCGTGTTATGCAGGGACGGCGCTATTCTGATGGTTTGCACCAAGCTATTGAGGCAAAAGAAGGCGTTAAGATTCAAGAAGAGTCCAAGACTCAGGCTACAATTACCTACCAGAACTTCTTTAGAATGTATAAAAAACTTGCTGGGATGACTGGTACAGCTAAAACGGAAGAAGAAGAGTTTCGTGAAATTTACAATATGCAGGTTATTACGATTCCAACTAACCGCCCGTTAATTAGAAAGGATAATCCTGATATTCTTTACCCAACTTTGTCATCTAAGTTTGCGGCTGTTGTCAATGAAATAAAAGACCGTCATTCTAAAGGTCAACCAGTTTTGGTCGGTACTGTTGCGGTTGAAAGTTCTGAAAGACTAAGTAAACTGCTTGACCAAGAAGGAATACCGCATGCAGTTCTGAATGCTAAAAACCATGCTAAAGAAGCTCAGATCATTATGAATGCTGGTCAACGCGGTGCCGTAACTATTGCTACTAACATGGCTGGTCGTGGTACTGACATTAAATTAGGGCCCGGTGTCAAAGAATTAGGTGGACTGTCTGTTATTGGTACCGAGCGTCATGAATCTCGTAGAATTGATAATCAGCTCCGTGGACGTTCTGGTCGTCAGGGTGACCCTGGTGTTACACGGTTTTATCTTTCACTTGAAGATGATTTGATGAAGCGTTTTGGTGGTGACAGGGTAAAAGATTTTCTTGATCGTCTATCAGATAATGACGATGATAAAGTGATTGAGAGTCGTCTGATCACCAGGCAAGTTGAGTCAGCTCAAAAACGGGTTGAAGGTAATAACTACGATACTCGTAAGCAAACTCTACAATATGATGATGTTATGCGTATTCAACGTGAAATTATTTACGGTGAAAGGATGCAAGTTATCGGTGAAGAAGATTCCCTCAAGGATGTTTTAATTCCAATGATTCGTCGAACTATTAACAGTCAAGTAGATATGTTTACGCAAGGTGATCGCAGCAAGTGGCGCCTTGATTCGTTACGGGACTTTATTTCTTCCAGTCTAACCAACGAAGAAGAAACAGATGCAATTGACTTCAAAACAATTACAGTATCTGACTTAAAGCAAAAACTATATGATCTTGTTGAAGCAAATTACGAAGAAAAAGAAGAAATTTTAGCTGATCCTTCAGAAATGCTTGAATTTGAAAAAGTAGTTATATTGCGAGTAGTTGATGACCGCTGGACTGATCATATAGATGCAATGGATCAATTACGGCAATCAATTAGTTTGCGTGGTTACGGTCAACTTAATCCGTTGGTTGAATACCAGGATTCTGGTTACAACATGTTTGAAGAAATGGTTTCAAATATTGAATTTGACGTAACTCGTTTATTTATGAAAGCTGAAATTAGACAAAATCTTAGTCGTTAACAGTTAAGATTGAAGAGAAAGCAGCTGCTTTCTCTTTTTTACTGAAATTTTATTAAGAATAAAGGTGTTATGCTTAAAAATGGAAATAAGTGAAATTCAAAATGAATTAGATAGTTTAAAAAAGCGGTTAGACCACTTTAGGGGGTCTCTTTGACTTAGATTCAATTACTGAAAATATTATTGTTAATGAAAACAAGATGCAAGATCCCTCTTTTTGGGATGATCAAGAAAAAGCCCAAAGCTTGATCAGTGAAACAAATTTGTTAAAAGAGAAACGCGATTCTTTTGATAAATTAAAGTCTGATTATGAAAATGAAATAACTGCAGTAGAGTTGCTGAGAGAAGAGCCAGATAATGATTTACAAAAAGAAGTTGAAGCAGATTTACAACAGTTGCAGACTGAATTTCATGATTACGAATTAGATTTGCTCTTATCTGATAAATACGATAGTCATAATGCGCTTATTGAAATTCACCCTGGTGCTGGTGGTACTGAGGCTATGGACTGGGGGCAAATGCTTCTTAGAATGTATCAGCGTTATGCTGATATTAGGAATTTCAAGTTTGAAATTAATAATTATGAACCTGGAGAAGAAGCTGGTCTTAAAAGTGTCAGTGCAAAAATTACTGGCAAAAATGCCTATGGTCTAATGAAGTCGGAAAATGGGGTTCACCGGTTAGTTAGAATCTCACCATTTGATTCAGCTAAAAGAAGACATACGTCTTTTGCGTCTGTTGAGGTTATTCCGGAAATTGATGACAGTATTAAAGTTGATATTAATCCTAAAGACCTTCGTATTGATGTCTACCGTTCAAGTGGTGCAGGGGGACAACATATTAATAAAACTTCAAGTGCCGTTAGAATCACTCACTTGCCCACAGGAATTGTAACAACATCTCAGGCACAGCGATCCCAGCTGCAAAATAGGGAAACCGCGATGAATGAATTGCGAGCAAAATTGTTTCATTTAGAAGAAGAAAAGAAACGTAAACACAAACAGGAACTTAAAGGTGACCAAAAAGAAATCGGCTGGGGTTCTCAAATTCGGTCTTATGTTTTTCATCCTTATAATTTGGTTAAAGATTTGCGTACAAGCTATGAAACTTCTGATACAAATGGTGTAATGAATGGTAAGCTGCAACCATTTGTTTATGCATATTTGCAGTGGCTTTTAAGTCAGGAAAATCCAGAGTAGGTGATTAGATGAGTTTTTGGGGAATTATTGGTTTAGTTTTACTTGCAGTAGTCATTTTGAGTATTATTTACGCCATGTTTCATGTCTTTATTTTGTTATTGCCCGCAGCTTTAGTTATTATTGGCATTATATGGCTTATTAACCATTTTACTAAAAATGATGAAAATAAGAGCGGAAATTCTGGTCCTGGTCCTTATAACTGGGGAAACTGGAACCAAAATAATGAAGCCAGACCAAAACGTAAAAAAGTACGTGATGCTAAAACTAAAGATGTCGACAAGTAAAAAGGGGCAATTTAAAATGACAAATGCGGTCAAATTAAAGAATTTAATTCGTGATAATAAAATTGTCCACGTTGTGCACGGAAAACAATATATTAACGATAAAGAAATTATAGTATCCGATATTTACAGACCAGGGTTGGAATTGACAGGATACTTTGATTTTTATCCGCGCCAGCGTATTCAGTTATTGGGTAGAACAGAAATTTCTTATGCTGCAAGGTTAGATCACGATAGCTTGGTCGATGTTTTTACTAAGCTTTGCACACCTGATACCCCGTGCTTTTTTGTGTCACGTTCTCTGCGTGTACCGCCTGAATTAGTTAAAGCTGCTGATGATGCACAAATTCCAATCCTTTCTTCACCTGAATCAACCACTTATGTTTCTAGTATATTAACGGAATATTTGCGAGAACGTCTGGCGGTTCGCGATACTATTCATGGTGTTCTGATTGAAGTCAAGGGTATGGGTGTCCTTTTGACTGGTGATTCCGGTGTTGGGAAATCTGAAACTGCCTTGGGTTTGATTCATCGTGGTCATCGTTTAATTGCCGATGATCGGGTTGATGTCTATCAAAAAGATGTTGAAACGGTGATGGGCGAAGCACCGGCCATTTTGAAGCATTTAATGGAAATTCGCGGCATTGGCATAATTGATGTCATGGATTTGTTTGGTGTTGGTGCCGTCAAAAGCCGTGAAAGTATTCAACTAGTAATCAAGCTTGTTAATTGGGATAATAAGGCAAATTACGATCGTTTAGGCTTTGAAGAGAGTAAACGTGATATTTGCAATGTTGAAGTGCCACAAATTACTATTCCAGTTAAAGTAGGCCGCAACATGGAAGACATTATTGAAATTGCCACAATGAATTTCCGTGCCAAAAGGAGTGGATACAACGCCACGAAAACTTTTGATAATAACTTAACGAAGTTAATTAAGAAAAACTCTAAAGAAGATTCAGCAAAGGATAAGAATAAATGACATTGACCATTAGTCCTGTAGCATTTAAATTAGGAAACTTAAATGTCAAATGGTATGGCGTTATCATGGCGGTAGCGATTATCATAGCCGTATCAATGGCAATTATTGAGGGACGCAAGCGACAAATTGAAAGTGACGACTTCATGGATTTGCTATTATGGGCTGTTCCAATTGGATATATTGGCGCACGTATTTATTATGTTATCTTTGAATGGGATTATTATTCCCAGCATCTTGATCAGATAATTGCTATTTGGAATGGCGGCATCGCTATCTATGGTGGTCTGCTAGCTGGTTTGGCGGTTCTTTTGGTATTTTGTTATAAAAGAATGCTACCCCCATTTTTGATGTTGGATGTTATTACCCCAGGTGTAATGGCGGCTCAGATATTGGGACGCTGGGGTAATTTTATTAACCAGGAAGCCCATGGTGAACCAACAACATTAGCATTTTTACAAAGCTTGCATTTGCCTAATTTTATCATTAGCCAAATGAAAATCGGTGGAATCTACTACCAACCGACTTTTTTGTATGAATCTTTTTTTAATTTGATTGGTTTGTTAATAATATTGTTTTTACGGCATAAAAAGCATTTATTCAAACAAGGTGAAATATTCATGCTTTATTTGGCGTGGTATGCTGTGGTGCGCTTTTTTGTGGAAGGGATGCGGACTGACAGCCTTTATTTAATGGGTTCGATACGCGTTTCACAAATGCTTAGTTTAATACTATTTGCTGTGGTCGTAGGATTATTTATTTATCGCAGAAAAGTAGTTAAACCGAAATGGTATCTTGACGGCAGCGGCTTGAAGTATCCTTATAGTCGAGACTAATAAATTGTTTTAAGTGAAAGAGAGTTAGAAATGACAAAAATTGCAGTTTTAGGAGCAGGTTCATGGGGCACGGTTCTGGGATCGATGCTTGCTGATAAAGGCTATGAAATCGTATTGTACGGTAATAACGCAAAAGTTAATGATGAAGTTAATCAACACCATACTAATGAACATTACATGAAGAATTGGCAGGTAAATCAGACGGTTACTGCAACGGGTGATTTAAATCAAGCACTAAAGGATGCAGAAATCGTTTTATTTGTTCTGCCTACTCAGGCTATTCGCAGTGTTGCTCAAAATGTAAGCAAGGTGTTACAAAAGACTAATGCTAAGCCACTTATTGTGACAGCGACTAAGGGTATTGAGCCGGGATCTAAAAAATTGATTTCTGAAATATTGACAGAAGAAATCTATCCAGATGATGAGGACAAAATTGTAGCAATCTCAGGACCGAGTCATGCAGAAAGCGTAGCTCAAAAAGATTTAACTGCAATTTCATGTGCCTCAACAAGCAGGGAAAATGCCCAAAAAGTCCAGCAATTATTTTCAAATGATTATTTCCGCTTATATACTAACAATGACTTAATTGGCGTTGAAGTGGCAGGAGCAGTTAAAAATGTTATTGCTATTGCGGCTGGTATTTTAGTAGGAAAACATTATGGTGATGATGCAAAAGCAGCTTTAATGACTCGTGGCTTAGCTGAAATTACTCGTTTAGGAGTTAATTATTTTGGTGCTGATCCAATGACTTTCAGTGGACTTTCAGGAATAGGTGATTTAATTGTTACCTGTACTTCAGTTAATTCGCGTAATTGGCGTTGTGGTAAGCAATTAGGAGAAGGAAAGAGTCTTGACTACATATTGCAGAATATGGGTCAAGTTGTAGAGGGTGCTACAACGGTAAAAGCTGTGCATGAATTATGTCAGGAAAAGCAAATTGATATGCCAATCAGTGAAGCAATTTATCGAGTTTTATACCAAAATTCCAACGTTGATGATGAAATTACCAAGATGATGGGCAGGAGTCCTAAACAAGAAATTAGACTTTAGCGATCAATTCGTTGTAACATTACTTACGAAAAATAAGAAAATACTGGGGGTAAAACTATGACGGAAAAATATGATGTGATCATTATAGGAGCAGGACCAGGTGGGTTAACTGCCGCTCTTTATGCTTCTCGTGCAAATTTATCAGTTCTAATGCTTGATCGTGGCTTGTATGGCGGGCAAATGAATAATACCGATGCGATTGATAATTATCCTGGTTTCAGTGAAATAAAAGGACCTGAACTAGGTGAAAAAATGTATAATTCAATCATGAAATTTGGTACAAAATTTGAGTATGGCGATGTTCAAACAGTAACTATAGACGGAGACCAGAAAATCGTAAAAACAGACACTGGTGAATATAGCGCTCCTGCATTAATAATCGCTACCGGAGCTGATCATCGTCATTTAGGAGTTCCGGGTGAAGAAGAATATTCCGGTAAAGGTGTTTCTTATTGTGCAGTCTGTGATGCTGCCTTTTTTAAGGACGAAGACATTGCTGTTATAGGTGGTGGTGATTCAGCTATTGAAGAAGGAATTTATTTGGCACAAAGTGCTAAATCAGTCACGGTTATCCATCGTCGTGATCAATTACGGGCTCAGCCGACTTTACAAAAACGTGCTTTCGCTAATTCCAAAATGCACTTTATTTGGAATGGTTTGACCGAATCTATTGATGGAGATGGCGAAAAGGTTACCGGAGTCACATACAAAGATAAAGAAACAGGAGAAGAAAAGCATTTGCAAACTCGCGGTGTCTTTATTTATGTTGGGGTTATTCCTCAAACAGCTCCATTTAAAGATTTGGGAATAACTGACGAGAAGGGCTGGATCCCAACTGATGAACACATGAGAACTAAAGTTGATGGCATTTTTGCTTTAGGTGATGTGCGTGCTAAAGATCTGCGTCAGATTGCTAATGCAGTTGGTGATGGCAGCATTGCTGGTCAAGAAGCTTATAATTATCTCCAAGACTTAAATGATCGTTAAATATAAAGATTAAAAAAAGAATTCATTTAAATTGAATTCTTTTTTTATTTTTACGGATAGCAATAATGATAAATGCTAGAATAGAATCTATGAAACCGAATTTATTGCTAGAAATAGGGGTACCTTATCTAAATGAAAGCTGAAAAAACATTTCAAGAATGGCAAAATGCCCACAACATGCCTGATTACTTGCAAGAACAGTTAGCAAAGCTGAGTCAAGATCCTAAATGGATTGCGGATGCATTTGGCCAGGATATTAACTTTGGAACTGCTGGAATGCGGGGCAGACTTGAGCCAGGGACTAATCGTATTAATTTATATACTATAGGTCGAGTGACGGAAGGTTTGGCTCGTCTGATAGATGAAAAAGGTGACAAAGCTCAAAAAAGGGGTGTAGTGATCTCTTTTGATTCTCGCTATCACTCTCGCGAGTTTGCGGAGCATGCAGCACAAATTTTAGGAGCTCATAATATCCATGTTTATCTTTTTGATGATTTAAGACCAACTCCTGAACTTTCATTTGCAGTACGATATTTGCATTCTTATGCGGGAATTAATATCACTGCTTCTCATAATGCCAAGCAATATAATGGTTACAAGGTTTATGGTGCTGATGGTGCCCAAATGGGACCTGAAGATGCTGAGCGCGTTTTTAACTATTCCCAAAAAGTAACTGATATATTTACTGTTAATACTGCGCCAGTAGCTCAACTGCGAGCTCAGGGAATTTTGCAGTTAATTGGAGAAGATATTGATGAGGCATATTTGGCAGAACTGAAAACGGTAAATGTTAATGCTAAACTTATAGAGCAAAATGCTGACAGGCTAACAATTATTTACACTCCTTTGCATGGCACAGGCAAAATACTTTATGAACGGGCTTTTAGGCAAAATGGTTTTAGTAAAGTAATACCCGTTCCCAGTCAGGCAATCATCGATCCGGAATTTCCCACTACTAAAAAGCCAAATCCAGAATACCGCGATGTTTTTGATCCAGGGATTAAGCTGGCAAATGAAAAAAATGCCGATTTAATCATTGCAACTGACCCTGATGCAGATCGTATGGGTGCTTGTGTGCGAACAAAAGATGGTGGCTTTCAAGTTTTAACAGGTAATCAGATCGCTACGTTGATGATTTACTATTTATTAGTTAATTTGAAAAATAATGGTCAACTCATCAGTGATTATGAATTGATTACTTCAATAGTTTCGAGTAGTATGCCACTTAAAATTGCTGATGATTTTGGTATCAAAACAAAATCAGTTTTGACAGGTTTTAAATTTATTGGCGAAGAAATTGACCGCATGAATAAAATGCATGATGGCAAATTTTTAATGGGATTTGAAGAAAGTTATGGTTACCTTTTTAAACCATTTGCTCGAGATAAGGATGCTATGCAAGGAGCGCTAATGTTTGCTGAAGTAGCCTCTTATTATGCCTCAAGGAATATGACAGTCTTAGATGGTTTGAGTGAAATCTGGCAAAAATATGGCACATCGTATGAAATTACCCAAGCTATAGAAATGCCAGGAATTGGTGGACAAAAGAAAATGGCCGAATTGATGGCGAAATTGCGTTCTGAAAACTTACAACAAATAAATGGGATCCCAGTCGTTAAAATTCAAGACTTTTTAAAGCAACAGGAATCTAATGAAGATGGCACTAAACCAATGAGAGACTTACCTAAATCAAATGTATTAAAATACTTTTTAGCCGATGAAACTTGGCTGGCTTTGCGGCCCTCAGGTACAGAACCAGTAATTAAAGCTTATGTTGGAGTAAATAAACCAGATATTGCTACTGCACATGAAGCTGCTGAAAGTTATCAAAAAGCATTGGCAAAACTGTTAAAATAAAACAAAAATGATGCGAAAATACGTTCGAGAGTGTAAAATATAATAAGTCAAAATAAGAGTTGGGCTGTTTTGTCCAACTTTTTCTACGAGAGGTTTTTCGATGATTAAACGACAAGAAGAACGTAAATTTGATCTGGTTTCAAAATTTAATCCGGCAGGTGATCAGCAACAAGCTATCGACAAATTAGCTACTGGTTTTAAAAAAGGCTATAAGGAACAGATCTTAGAAGGTGCTACTGGTACAGGTAAGACTTTCACAATGGCCAATATTATTGCAAAATTAAACAAACCCACTTTAGTTATTTCTCATAATAAGACTTTAGTTGGCCAATTATATGGTGAATTTAAGGAATTTTTCCCTCACAATGCTGTTGACTATTTTGTGTCATACTATGATTATTATCAACCTGAAGCTTATGTGCCTCAATCCGATACTTATATTGAAAAGGACTCGGCAATTAATGATGAAATTGACCAGTTGCGTCACCAAGCTACCAGCGATTTAATGGAACGTAATGATGTCATTGTCGTTGCTTCTGTTTCGTGCATTTATGGTTTAGGTGATCCTAAAGAATATGCTGCAAGTGTGATTACAGTTCATGAAGGCGAAGAATATAATAGAAATACACTGTTGCGTGATTTTGTTAATATCCAATATGATCGTAATGATATTGACTTTCAGCGTGGTCGTTTTCGCGTTCGTGGAGATGTTGTAGAAGTTTTTCCTGCAGGTAATTCTAACCATGCCTATCGGATTGAATTTTTTGGCGATGAAATTGACAGAATTGTAGAAGTTGATGCTTTAACTGGTGAAGTAATTGGTGAAAGAGAAAGTATATCTCTGTTTCCGGCTACTCACTTTATGACCAATGAAGAACAGATGAGAAGGGCTCTTAAAGCAATTTCACAAGAAATGAAAATTCAAGTGAAAAAGTTTGAGGGTCAAGGTAAATTGCTAGAAGCCGAACGTATCAAGCAACGTACGACTTTTGACATGGAAATGATGGGCGAAGTCGGTTATACCAATGGTATTGAAAACTATTCTCGCCATATGGAAGGACGTAAAGAGGGAGAACCACCGTATACTTTGCTGGATTTCTTCCCTGATGATTTCTTGATTTTAATTGATGAGTCTCATGCTACAATGCCGGAAATAAGGGCAATGTACAACGGAGATCGTAATCGCAAAAAAACATTGATCGATTATGGTTTTCGTTTACCGTCTGCTCTTGATAACAGACCTTTGCAACTCGCTGAATTTGAGCAGCACGTTAACCAAATTCTTTATGTTTCGGCAACTCCAGGTGATTATGAATTGCAGAGAACAAATCACAAAGTCGAACAAATTATCAGGCCGACAGGTTTGCTTGACCCTAAGATTGAAGTAAAACCGGTTGAAGGACAGATTGATGATCTTGTTGCCGAAATTAACAAACGAATTGAAAAGAATGAACGTGTTTTTGTTACTACTTTAACGAAAAAAATGGCAGAAGATTTGACGGATTATTTGAAGGATCTAGGCATCAAAGTGCAGTATCTGCATTCAGATGTTAAAACGTTGGAACGTATGCAGATATTGCGTGATCTGAGAACCGGTAAATATGACGTTCTAATTGGTATTAACTTGCTGCGTGAAGGCATTGATGTACCGGAAGTATCGCTGGTTGCAATCCTTGACGCGGATAAAGAGGGATTCTTGCGTTCATACAGACCTCTCGTTCAGACAATGGGTCGTGCTTCTAGAAATTCTGATGGTGCAGTAATAATGTATGCTGATACGATTACTGATTCAATGCGACAAGCCATTGAAGCAACGCAGAGAAGACGTAAATTACAGATTAAGTTTAATGAAGAACACGGCATGAAACCGAAAACCATTGTTAAGCCTATTAGAGATGTGATTTCTGCCACAAAAGTTGCTGATGAAGACGCTCAAACTGACAGTTTTGCCGATTTGAATTTTGATGAATTGACTGCCAAACAAAAGAGAACTATGATTAAAGACTTGCGTAAACAAATGCAGGAGGCTGCTAAGAAACTTGACTTTGAAGGAGCTGCTACTTTACGGGATGCGATCATGGAATTGGAGAGCTCAACTAGAAGCCCAATTAAGAAAAAAGGAAAAGCATTAAATGGTAAATGATAAGATTGTTATTCGTGGTGCCCGTGAACATAATTTAAAAGACATTAACCTGTCAATTCCTAAGGACAAATTGGTCGTTATTACTGGTTTGTCAGGTTCTGGGAAAAGTTCTTTAGCTTTTGATACATTATATGCTGAAGGACGCAGAAGATATGTTCAGTCATTATCAAGCTATGCACGGCAATTTTTGGGTCAAATGGACAAACCTGATGTTGATTCTATTGATGGTTTAAATCCTGCGATTTCAATTGATCAGAAAACTACCTCACATAATCCCAGGTCAACAGTTGGCACAGTGACTGAAATCAATGACTATCTGCGATTATTATGGGCTCGAGTTGGGCATCCGGTTTGTCCAAATGATGGCACCTTAATTGAGCGCCAGTCAGTCGAGCAGATGGTAAATCGTATTTTAGCTTTACCTGAGCGCAGTCGTATACAAATTCTGGCACCAGTAATTAGAGCTAAAAGAGGAGCACATAAAGAAGTATTTAAACGGGTACAACGTGCTGGATATGTGCGTGTCATTGTCGATGGCACTATGCATGAGATTGGTGAAGAATTCGATTTAGAAAAGAATAAACGTCATTCGATTGATATCGTTGTCGATCGTTTAATTGTTAAAGAAGGTATTCGCTCGCGACTTTTTGATTCAGTAGAAGCTGCTTTGCGTTTATCGGACGGTTATATGAATGTTGATGTTATCGGTGGTGATATGATCAATTTTTCAGAGTACTATGCTTGTCCTAAGTGTGGTTTTACTGTAGGTGAAATGGAACCGCGTCTATTTTCTTTTAACGCACCATTTGGAGCCTGTCCTGATTGTGATGGCTTGGGTGTGAAGTTATCAGTCGATGAAGATTTAGTCGTCCCAGATAAAAGTAAAACTTTGGCAGAAGGTGCAATCGCACCATGGAAGAATTCGAAGTACTATGGGGAAATGCTTGAACAAGCTTGTGCAGCGTTAAAAATTCCCCTAGACAAATCTTTTGGCAAATTAACCAAAAAGCAAAGAGAGACGATTTTGCATGGCTCGACTAAGAAAATTAAATTTCATGTAACTGGTGATTTTGGCGTTAATGACACTACTGCACCTTTTGAGGGTGCCATGGAAAATGTTGAAAGACGCTATTACCATCCAATGTCCAAATTCATGCGTGATGTTATGGGAAAATATATGACTGAGCTGACTTGTTCAACCTGTCATGGCAAGCGGTTAAATCGTAAAGCCCTGGCTGTCAAAGTCAATGGCAAAGATATTGCCGAAGCTTCTGATTTGGCAATTAGTCATGCTCTTGAATTTTTCACAAATATCAAACTTGACGAGCAGGAGTCAGTAATTGCAAAACCGATATTAAAAGAAGTGCGCGATCGACTCAATTTTTTGAATAGCGTAGGCTTAGATTACCTGACACTGTCACGTTCTGCTAACACTTTGTCTGGTGGCGAAGCTCAAAGAATTCGACTCGCAACTCAAATTGGTTCTAATCTTTCAGGTGTTATGTATGTTCTCGATGAACCTTCAATTGGTTTGCATCAACGTGATAATGACAGGTTGATCGCTGCTCTAAAGCGCATGCGTGATTTGGGCAATTCACTTATCGTTGTCGAGCATGATGATGAAACTATGAGACAAGCTGACTACTTGATTGATATGGGGCCAGGTGCTGGTACATACGGCGGTAAAGTCATGGCTGCCGGAACTCCTGAAGAAGTTGAAGAGAATGACAAGTCTCTGACTGGGCAGTATATGGCTGGCAAAAAGTTTGTTCCAGTTCCTTTAAAAAGACGCAAAGGTAATGGCAAAAAAATTACAGTTACTGGTGCAGCAGAAAATAATCTTAAAAACCTCAAAGTTGAGTTTCCCCTTGGCAAATTAATTGTGGTTACCGGCGTTTCCGGATCCGGCAAGTCAACTCTAGTTAATATGATATTAAAGCGTGCCTTGGCACAGAAATTAAATAGAAATCAAACCAAACCCGGCAAATATAAGAGTATTAGCGGCTATCAAAATATTGAAAAAATTATTGATATTGACCAAAGCCCAATCGGACGCACTCCACGTAGTAATCCCGCCACATATACAAGCGTTTTTGATGATATTAGAGCGCTGTTTGCTCAGACAAATGAAGCCAAACTTCGCGGCTATACCAAAGCACGTTTTTCATTTAATGTTAAAGGGGGACGTTGTGAAGCCTGTCATGGCGACGGTATTATTAAAATAGAGATGAACTTCCTACCAGATGTTTACGTTCCATGTGAAGTATGTCATGGCAGTCGCTACAACTCTGAAACTTTAGAAGTTACATACCGTAAGAAGAACATTGCACAAGTATTGGATATGACAATCAGTGAGGCTTGTACCTTTTTCAAAAAAATTCCTAAAATTGCCCGAAAATTGCAAACGATTGTAGATGTCGGCCTAGGCTATGTCAAATTGGGTCAATCTGCAACTACTCTTTCTGGTGGGGAAGCTCAAAGAATGAAGCTGGCTGCTGAACTGCAAAAGTTGTCAACGGGAAAGAACTTCTATATTCTCGATGAACCAACGACTGGACTTCATACTGATGACATTAAGCGGTTACTGGAAGTCTTACAAAGATTGGTTGATCAAGGAAATACTGTTTTAATAATTGAACATAATCTTGATGTGATTAAAAATGCTGACTGGCTGATTGACCTTGGTCCAGAAGGAGGAGAAGCTGGTGGCAAAATTGTCGCTACCGGAACCCCAGAGCAAGTAGCCAAAGTTAAAGAAAGCTACACGGGACAATATTTAAAACCAGTGTTAAAAAGGGATACAGCATTAACAAAAAAGGCTAGTGAAAAACCAGGTAAATAGTATTAATTATTCACAATAAAGTGTACAATATAGCGCAAGGAGGAATAAAAATGGATAATTTTTCTAGTTACAGAGGAAATCGCGGGTTTAACTGGGCTGCATTTATTTCCGGTATATTAATGATAATTGCTGGACTATTTTTATTGCGTCATCCTGGTAAAGCACTACATGCCTTTGTTTTGCTTTTTGCTATCGTTTCCATTGTCCAAGGTTTTGTTTGGTTAGTATTTTACAGCCGTTTTAGGTATTTTATCCCTTCTAGCTGGTTGTCAATAGTTTCAGGAGTGCTTGATATTATCGTAGGAATTTTATTTCTCTATTCCTATGATGCTGGTGGATTAACTATTGCATATTTATTTGCATTTTGGTTTCTATTTGATTCAATTAGCGGGATCATTTTTTCATGGAGTATGAGGAAGATTTCTACCTTTTTCTTTTGGCTCAATTTAATATTAAATATTTTAGGGTTACTGATAGCAATTAGTTTGATGTTTAATCCTGCGTTGTCAGCTTTAACATTGATTTGGCTAGTTTCCTTCTGGTTGCTAATCTTTGGTATTAATCAGATAATTGCAGCATTTGTCAACAGATAAATTTAAAAAGTTCATTTGAACTTTTTTTTTGCCAAAAAAGTAATGAAACACCTGGTATGTTATAATTTTAGTAATAGGAGGTCAGCGAAAATGGCTAAGCATAAAAAGCAGCTACTGATTGTTACAGGCATGAGTGGTGCAGGGAAAACCGTGGCTTCTCATGCTTTAGAAGACATGGGCTATTTTGTAGTAGATAATTTGCCTCCAACGCTTTTGCCAAGCTTTTGGGACTTGATCGTGAATTCAGATGGTTTTACCAAAGTAGCCGTGGTAATTGATTTACGTGTTAGGCGGTTCTATAAGGATTTGGATAATGAAATCAATTCATTGGAAGATAACGGCAATGTCCAAACAAGAATAGTTTTTTTAGATGCGACAAATAATACTTTAGTAGCACGTTATAAAGAAACAAGGCGTGTACCACCTTTGGCCAATAATGGTCGTTTACTTGATGGTATTCTAGAAGAAAGACGAATTTTAACCGGCATCAAAAGTCGTGCAAATGACATAATTGATACTTCTAATCTAAGTCCAAAAGAATTGAAACAAGAAATGGCTAATAGATTTAGCGAACAGCATAAACAACCCTTTTCAATTGAAGTATTATCTTTTGGCTTTAAATATGGCATGCCGATTGATGCTGATATTGTGATGGATGTCAGATTTTTGCCTAATCCATTTTACATACCGGAATTGCGACCATTTACCGGTCTTGATAAGAGAGTTTTTAATTATGTGATGGAGAAAAAAGAAACGCGCAGCTTTTATCAGAAATTTTTGGATTTATTAAAAGATGCTTTACCAGGATATATCAAAGAAGGTAAAAGCAAGTTAACTATTGCGATTGGTTGTACAGGTGGACAGCACCGCAGTGTAGCAATCGCACACCAATTAGCAAAAGATTTGGCTGAAGATTACACGGTTGACATCACCCATCGTGAAATTAGTCGTTACGCTAGAAATAGGTGATTATATGACATTTGATGAAAAAGCAATTCGCACTACGAAAAGCAGGAGACCTAAGGTTGTAGTTATTGGTGGCGGTACAGGGTTGCCGGTTGTTTTAAATGCGCTCAAAGAGAAGAATGCTGATATCACAGCGATAGTGACAGTATCAGATGACGGAGGTTCTTCTGGTTCTATTCGCAATTTTATTAATGTTGTTCCACCTGGTGATATCCGTAATGTTTTAGTTTCGTTAAGTGAAATTTCCCAAGAAGAAAAAGATGTCTTCCAGTATCGCTTTGATTCTTCCGATTCATTTTTCTCTGGCCATGCCATTGGTAATTTGATTATCGCTGCTTTGAATGAAATGCACGGAAATATTTTTGATGCAGTACAGTCTTTATCTACAATGATGAGAGTGGACGGCCATGTTTTTCCAGCCTCTAATGAGCCCTTAACGCTTAATGCAGAATTTGTTGATGGTTCTATTCAAAATGGTGAAAAAGAAATTACTGATAAAGACAAAAGAATTAAACGAGTATGGGTTACAAATACAAATTCCAAGTCTGAACCAGAAGCTGTACCGCCTGTTTTGGAGGCAATAAAAAATGCTGATGCTGTAGTCTTAGGACCTGGAAGTTTGTTCACATCAATCTTGCCTAATCTAATGATTCCTAATTTAGGAGAAGCAGTCAAAGAAACTAACGCAGAAGTAATATATATTTGCAATATCATGACTCAGCTAGGCGAAACGGATCACTTTTCAGATTGTGACCATGTCAGAGTAATCAATGCCCATCTTGGTGGGCATTATATTAATACGACCTTGGTTAATGGTGCCAAAATAGATATGTCCAAGTTTAATCCTAAAGATTATGATGCCTACCTAGAACCTGTAAAAAATGATTTCAAAGGGTTACGTGAGCAGGGCTGCCGCGTGATCACTGATGATTTTATTGACCAACATAGTGGCTTGGTTTTTCATGATGGCAGAAAAGTAGCTAAGGAAATCATCAACTTGGCCTATGCTGCAATGACTCGCAGGAAGGAATAACTAACAATGGCAAGCTATGCAAGTAATGTGAAAAAAGAGTTGACCTCACTACCTATTCATCCTGAACATGCTAAGGCAGAATTGGCTGCTTTTTTGCGCATGAATGGCGTTTTAAATTTTCACGAGCATCAGTTTAGCCTTGATATTACTACTGAAAACCCTGCAATTGCTAGACGGATTTTTTCTTTAATAAAGACCGCGTATAAAGTTGAACCACAACTAATAGTTTCACGCAAAATGAAGCTTAAAAAAAATAACCAATACCTAGTACGATTGCAGAATCATGTCAAAGAAATACTGAATAATTTAGAAATTTTAACACCTACGTTAAATTTAATTACCAGAATTCCAGAGAGGATTATTAAATCACGTGAAGGGGCAATGTCATACCTTAGGGGTGCATTTTTAGCCAGTGGCAGTGTGAATAATCCCAATACGAGCAGGTATCATCTAGAGATTTATTCTATTTATCAAGATCATAATGATGATTTACTTAAGATTATGAATGGTCGTTTTAATTTGAATGCTAAAAGTACGAAAAGACGACGAGGTTATATTGTATACCTAAAAGAAGCTGAAAAAATCGGTGACTTTTTACATATTGTTGGAGCTTTAAATGCGATGCTGTCTTTTGAAGATCTGCGTATTATGCGTGACATGCGGAATTCTGTGAACCGGCTTGTTAATTGTGATACAGCTAATTTAAAAAAGACGGCAAATGCAGCAGCGAAACAGGTTGAAGACATAGAACTAATTGAGCGCAAAATTGGCTTAGAAAATATTCCTGAAAAGTTGCAGGGATTGGCTAGACTACGATTAGAGGAACCGGAACTGTCACTGAAAGAAATAGCGCAGCAGGTTCCGGACGGTCCAATATCAAAATCAGGAGTCAATCATCGTTTTAAAAAAATTCATGATATAGCAGAAAACATAAAGAAATGAAAAAGAAACCCATCCATGCGGATGGGCTTTTTTATTGTGTTGAAGTGACGATAAGGTCTATGCCGCTGCTAGTTATATTTTTAGCAATAGCAGTAGATGGAGTCTTATCAGTAATAATGGTCTTAATTTTTTTTGAATTGAAATCCGATAAAAGAATATAATCTTTTTTTCCAAACTTCGTATGGTCAATTAGTAATATTGTCTTCTCTGATTTTGCAATGGCTGCTCTCTTCATGTATGTTTGGCTTTCGTCAGCCATATATATACCATTTTCATCAATTGAACTACAAGAGATGAAGTTTAAATTTGGTCGATAATTATTGTTAAGATCATAGATTGCTTTTGGACCTAGTATTGAATTGGAGCGATTAGAAATTTGTCCTCCCAACACAGAGATGTCAATATTCCTTAATTGTGTAACTTCATCGACAATATTTATATTATTTGTAATAATATGCAGATTTTCTTTTCCAGCAAAATACTTGGGCAAAAAAGTTAAGGTTGAAGATCCATCCAAAAATATAGCAGCTCCATTAGTAATCAAATCTGCTGCATATTTACAAAGCTTATTCTTAACTGCCACATTTTCACTTCTTCGAGTTGCATAAGCAATTTCTACGTTGGAATTTTCAAGCAAACTGACATAACCGTGTGTTCTGCTAATTGTATTTGTTGCTTGTAGACTTATTAGATCTCTTCTTAAGGTTGAAATACTTATTCCTAATTTTTCTTGCAATTCTTTTGTACTTATTCTTTTGTTTTTAGCTAAAATTTCGATTATTTGCTGTAACCGATCTGCTTTTGAAACATTCAACTTTGCTCCTCCTGTTTACCCAATAATACAAATATCATATTATCAAAAGAAAATGAATATGAAGATAATAAAGATTTTTTATAGTTTTCGATTTGAACAAAATAGCTGATAAATTATATATATCTTAACAGCCTTAATTATAACGTTTACAAGGCTTAAACACTTAGAAATATATTTTACATATTCTTTTTAGTCCTAGTTCATAAATTTGAACATTTGTGAACAAATAACATATTTTTTTCAAAAAAAACTTGAAATGCTCATGAAAGCGTTTTATAATCATACTTGTAAAATAAAAGTTCAAAAATGTTCGAACAAATGAACAAAAGGAGGATTTAATGAGTAGTTATTCTGATTTATTTGACCGTAATCTCGTGTTCTGGGACGTAAATGCAAGCAATTGCACTGAATTATATCAAAAAATTGCCAAAGAGCTTGAAAAATTCAATGTAGTTGAATCAAGCTATTTTAAAGCTTTAACCGAAAGAGAAAAGGAATTTCCTACTGGTTTGAATACCCAGTATTTACCAATTGCACTACCACATGCTAATCCTGAAAATGTCAAAAAAGCATTTATAGCTGTTGTGAAAACGGCAGGTAAAGTTAAGATGAAGCAAATGGGAACTAATGAAGATATGGAAACGAATTATTTTTTCTTCTTAGGAATTGTTAAAGAAAAACAAGATTTACAAGTCAAGTTATTGCAAAGATTTATGCAGCTGATGAATGACGAAAGTTTCGTTAGCTCATTTAAAAAACTGTCAAAGCCAGAAGAAGTTTATGAATTTTTAGTAGATCGATTTTAAAGGAGTTTATCATGTTAAAAATTGTTGTTGCATGCGGCAGTGGGATTGCCACTAGTGAAACGGTTGTAGGTACTGTAAAGTCTTTTTTGGAAGACCATTCAGTTAAAGGTGTAGAAGTTGAGGCAACAGATTTTAAACAACTAGCCAGTGTTTTGCCAAATTATGATATTTATGTTTGGTTAGCAAAACCTACACCGGAGATTCATGACATTTGCAAAAAAGAAGGAATTCCAGAAGTAAACGGAGTTGATATTTTGACAGGGTCAAAGGGTGACAAAACTTATCTAGAGTTGGTCAATGCCATGATGTCATTAAAAAGTAAAGCATAGTGAAAGGGGATGAGTTAAATGGAAATATTAAAAAACGTAGTCAATTATGTTCTTAACTTAGGGGCTGCGGTCTTCGTACCATTGATTATGTTCGTCATCTCTATCATAGCAAGATTAAAGTTGAGTAAAGCAGTTAAAGCCTCACTTACATTGGGTGTTGCTTTTAGTGGAATGACTTTGGTTGTTAATTACATGACTGATTCAATTTCGCCGGCTGCCAAGGCAATGTCTAAGATGTTGCACTTAAGTTTGAATGCTATTGACCAGGGGTGGCCTGGTGTAGCTGCAATCACCTGGTCATACAAAGCAGCATTTTTGTTCTTTCCGTTCTTGTTACTAATTAATTTTGTCATGCTGACATTTAATTGGACAAAAACCTTGAACGTAGATATGTGGAATGTTTGGAACAAGATTTTCACGTATGTTGTGGTCCTATACTTTACACATAATGCCATTTATGGGTTCATTGTTGCCGGCATTCAAATTGTTTTAGAACTAAAAGCAGGGGACATGTGGCAAAGACACATTCAAGACCTGACTGGAATTCCGGGAGTTACTGTTCCTCATTTCGTGACCTTATTTGCAGTTGTACTAATGCCACTTAATAAACTGTTAGATTTTATTCCAATAATGAATAAACCAGCTGATGCTAATGCTATCCAAAAGAAAATTGGTATTTTTGCTGATAACTCAGTAATGGGCGCGATTATTGGATTGTTATTAGGTTTTGGAGCAGGCTATTCTGTTTCGGGTTCCTTAAAACTTGCCATTGAGGCCGCAGCAGCCATGACAATGTTTCCAATGATTTCAAAATTATTCATGGAAGCATTAAATCCGATAGCTAATGCTATGAATGAAATGATGAAGAAACATTTCAAGGGTCGGCAAGTATTTATTGGCTTAGATTGGCCAATTCTCGCAGGAAGAAATGAATTATGGGTTACAGTAATCATTTTAGTACCAGTTATGTTAATTATGGCAATGGTTTTACCTGGTAACACAGTTTTACCATTTGCCGGAATAATAAATCTGTCATTTGTAGTTGCAGCTTTGCTTTTAACAGGAGCAAACCTGTGGAGAATGCTGACATTAGGTATTATTACAACCCCAATTTTCTTATACGGAGCAACCTATTTTGCACCAGTCATTACCAATTTGGCCAAATCGACTGGAGCCGTTCATGTTAATCCCGGTCAACAGTTGTCCTGGTCGACATTTGAAGGACCTGATTTTAGATTGTTTTTTGCACAAGCCTTTAATGGCAAGTGGTGGGCAATAGCTGCAGCTTTAGTATGGTTATTAATTTTTGTTTGGCTTTATAAAGATCAAAATAAAATTGCCTTGCCTAGCAAACGTTATGCCCTAAATAATGGCCAGGTTAACAAAGTAGAAAGTACTCAAGATGATCTTGAAATTAATGAAGAAGATAAATCATGGAGTATTTCCAGTATAGACGGTATTGATTTTGCTAATGTGCATAAAAAGATTCCGAGTCCTGCAACAAAAGGCAACTTCACAATCAACGATATTAATGACTTAGATTTTACGAACTTTAACAAGTAAAACGGAGTAAATCAAATGAAAGATAAAACTCCAAAATCAAAAAAATTAACCAAAATATGGTGGTCGTTTGCTTTATTCATTAACATCATTTTAACAATTCAAGCAATTTTGACTCAAAATATTATTGGTTGTATCAGCGTAACCTTATTTGGTCTTTTTATAGCTAAATATGGTGACCCAGTAATTTTTGAAAATTATAACCGCCAAAAAGAAATTAAGTATCAGGCTGCCTATAAAAAGCGCAGAGAATATGAAGTAAGGAAAAGAGATAAATAAATGATAGAGAATTACAATATAACTAAGGAAAGACTTCCTTTTGAAAATGAACGTAAAGATATTGCTGAAGTAGCACGCGAAATGTTTAACCGGAAGATGACAAATATCGCGGGTGGAAATATTTCCGTCAAAATTACTCCAGATGAAACTTTCTCTTATGATAACCAGACTTATTATGCTAACCACGATTACTTACTAATGACTCCTACTTTTATGTCAGAAGCGTGGTTTTCAAAACTAAATGCTTCTCAAATTTTAGTCATTGATTTGGAAACAGGCAAAAAACTGGCTGGTGAAGGTCGATTAACCCGTGAAATCAACATGCATATAGGAGCTTATAAAGCAAATAAGGATATTAGAGTAGTTTACCATTCTCATGCTCCAAAAAGCATGTTTTGGGCAACACTGGGTCAGGATATGCCTAATTTAACAGAGATTACCTCTTTTAATGTTCCTCTTGGCAAAATTAAATGCTTACCTTATCGAGTAGCATGCAGTAAAGAACTTGCAGATTTAGTGCACGATGAACTGGTAAAGCTTGGTGATAACGCTAAAGAAAATATTTTTCTATTAAACAGCCACGGAGTTTTAATTACTGAAACAGATCTGCATGCTGCAGCTCAAGTTTTAGAAACAGTTGAGTGGAATGCGGAGATTGCATATAAACAGGCAATCTTTAAGAAATTAGGAATCATAGATCAATATCAATCACGTGGCAAAAGTACTGATGGTATGGTTGGTTAAACTGCCAGGCTAAAAGTAAATATCTATTCAAACAAAAAGGAAGTCAAATACAATAATTTGACTTCCTTTTTCACTCTTAAAGAGCATCAATTTTTTAGTTGATAATAAATTTTATTTCTTTTGGTTAACCATAATTTCATCGATTAAACCATAGTCTTTAGCCTGCTGTGCGGTCATATAATTATCGCGCTCAGTATCCTTTTGGATTTTTTCCAAGGGCTGACCAGTAGTTTCATGTAAGATACGGTTAATCTTTTCACGACTCTTTAAGATTTCATTAGCTGCGATCTGAATATCAGTTTGTTGGCCTTGAGCACCACCCAAAGGTTGGTGAATTAAAACCGTGGAGTTAGGTAAAGCAAAACGTTTACCTTTTGCACCACTGGTTAACAAAATGGAAGCCATTGAGGCTGCCATACCAATGGCAATGGTTGAAACATCTGATTTAATAAAGTTCATGGTATCCATGATTGCCAAACCAGAAGTAATTACTCCACCAGGTGAGTTTATATAAAGTGAAATATCCTTGGTGTTATCTTGAGCATCAAGAAATAGTAATTGTGCAATAATTGAATTTGCCATATCATCGTTAATTTCACCACTAAGCATGATGATACGGTCTTTTAACAAACGTGAATAAATGTCGTATGCGCGTTCGCCACGTGCAGTTTGTTCAATAACTGTAGGTACAAGCATCTTTCTACCTCCTAAATATAATTAGCACTCTATCAAGTACAGTGCTAATTAAATCACTTACATTACGTGCTGTCAATGAAAGTGTATTAATTTTGTATTCTTTTTAATGAGGTTTTTATTATATAATTTAAAGGTAAACTTAAATATTGGAGGATATATTTTGAAGCTTTGTAAGAAAACAATAACCTATTTACTGACTATAGTTGCCGGACTATTGATCTATACCGGCTTGTCAACTACATCAGTTGCGGCAGATTCCAGTAGCACTCAGCCGCCAGTTCAAGATGATAATAATAAATCATCGAATAGCTCAACTGATGCAAATTCTGATAATACTGATGCCAATAAATCTGGTCAAACTGATCAAGATGGTACAGATGATCAGGATAATACTAAACCTAAGCCAAAACAGGTTGTTACTGGTTTTGCTATGATGACAAAAGTTGCCGGTAATAAAAACTATAAGGTTTGGAAAGAAGTTAAAGACGGCAAAGTTAATACTAAAGTAGCTGATGGCATTAATTTTCAGTACAGTCACATTCAGTCGGATCAACTGATCGAAACCAAGAAATATCGCTATTGGCGTATTTATGTCAATGGTCGTGAAGTAGGTTATGTAAATGAAAATTACTTTGACAGAAACAAAATCGCTGTTCCTAAGACTGTTACTTTGGTTCGCAATGAGTTTTATGACTTTTCAACAAAAGATGCAATTTCATATGTTACAAATAGCATGGGAACTGTAATTGACAATAGTCAGGTAATTGTTTCTAAAGATAGTATAAATTGTGGTACTCCTAAAACATATAAAGTGAAATATACATATGGAGACGCAACTGCCACCGTTAAAGTGACTGTAAGAAAGAGTACTAAAGAAGGAGTTGTTGATGCAGATACATTTAATTCCTTCCCTGCTCAACCGGGCACAAATGATTATCAAGCTTGGAAAACTCATTATGGTTCATCCTTAAATTATGTTAGTCCAACAGAGTATAGCCCTGAAGATAGTAAACATACCTTAACTAGTGGTGATTTAACTTTAAAGACGAAATTTTACCAGCCAGTTTTACTCAGTGTGGCAGATCCGACAGATGATAACATTAATCGTGTCGGTCATATTCCAGAAGGAGTAACCGTTTCTGATGGTTGGGCCTATACCAGTCTTTTGAGCCACACAGATGTGATGTCTGGTCACATTGTTGGTTATGATTTGAACAAATTAACTAATCCATATAATTCACAACACTTACTTGATATGACCCAAAAGAAGTTTAACAATTATGTTAAACATATTAAAGTAAGTCCATATATTCCAATCGGTCACGGTCAAGCTATGGGCTCAAGTGATAAATACATTTATGTTTTAAACAACGACAATACGTTAAAAGACACAAATAATTCTGAAGAATTAATTCAAATACGTAAAAGTGACTTGCAGATTAATAAAATTTGGACAATCAAAACGTGGATTGATGACGGCAAGACTAATCGCTATTTCCAAAATGGCGTGATGATTTCTGATTATGATATGTACACCGTTTATCATGATACTGAAAATAATTGTTATGAATACTGGGAATTTACTCGTACCGGTGATAACTGGTATCCAAAATTAGTAGGAAAAACTGATGGCAACTTTGTTAATAACAACGCTCCAGTACAGGGTTTTACTTATGATGCTAAAAACAAAAACTTTTATTTAGCCTTTAATGATTTGATTTTTAAAATCGGTCGTACTGGTAAAATAAAGGATACTTACTCATTTGATACTGGTCGTGAAATCGAAGGACTATCAGTAAGTGATAATAAGTTATATGTAAATCTAGCTCAAAGAGCTGAATTACTCGTAAGTATGAATATCAATTAGACAAAGTAATTTGAAATAAGAGCTGAAAAGCTCTTTTTTTGTTTATTTACTAATAAATTTATATGTAATGCAGGCTCAAAAAAGCAAGCGTATTTAACCCTAAGATACCTCAATAGAGAAGGTGATCCGACTAATTCCAGGCATAAATAAAAAAGAGCTTTAGCTCTTTTTTTCTTTCTTTTGGCATTCAGGACAGATACCGTATATTTCAACATGGCTAGAGGATGTGACGAACCCAGTTTGCTTTTCGGCTTCTGTTCTCATGCGGTTTTCAATTGTATCAAATTCAGGATAATAGACGTCAGCAATTTTGCCACACTTTTTACAGATAATATGAAAGTGGGGTTTGACAAAATAATCGTAGTGTAGAGAATCATCGCCATTTTTTATTTCAATCACAATTCCGGCATCAACTAATTTGTTTAGAGTATTGTAAACCGTAGCACGATAAGTAGGTTCATCACCACTAATTGCCGAAAAAATTGTGGCTGCAGTAGGATGATTATGATGTGCCATTAAGTATTCTAATATTTTTAAACGGGGTTTAGTTGCTTTTAAGTGATGGTTACGCAATAAGTCTTCAGCGTCATTATGAAAATCAGGCAAAGTTCTCATCTCCTTTATTATTTAGTTATAGTTTAGCATTTTTGGCAAAGAAAAAACCGCCTTAAGCAAGGCGATTTTTTTAATTATTATTTTCTTCTTGGTGGTGTCTAATAGTCGGCATAATCAAACCAAGTAGCAGTAATACTACAGGGGTAGCGATATTTAGACATAATGTAAATGGATCAGATGAGTACATCCCCATTAAACAGCATGCAATCGTAACAGCTAGTCCCCAAAGGCCGGCTATATATGCCAGCCATTGGTGCTTGGTCATTTGGTAGTTATCAAAACCATTGTGGAACTTTTCATGTTGTTTCCGTAAAGCCAAATATGCAATGAACACCCATAGATAACGCATTGGCATTACTATTGAATTAAGTTTAACCAATTGTGCCATTACTGCTTGTGCATCAGGCATAACGGCTTGAAGTGCTATAATTCCACCAGAAAGAATAACAATCATCCAAATACCGTTTAGGCACCATGTTTGTTGACTTTTAAAAGCTTTTTAGGAATGAAATCTTTAGCTTCTTTGCCTCCTAACAGCATTCTTAGGGGCGCATCAATACTTATAACTAAAGCAGAAAATTGACCAATCACATTGCACCAGGCATAGATGTAGAGGAATAATCCACCAACTCCATAATATTCACCCAATTTTTGAAAGGCAATATAAGGGCCGTTTGAAATGTATTCATTCAAATTGCCATTAACAGTCTTAGGATCAAACATTAATGCTAAAGCAATTGTGCCCAAAATAGCTGAAATCATCACCATTCCGGCCAAGCCTAACATTGCTTTCGGGAAATTTTTTGATGGATTTTTCAGTTTATTAACATATGGCGAAATTTTCTCCGCTCCACCGACAGCAAATACTAAAATTGACAGAGAAGTAAAATACTTAATGTTAAAATCTGGTACAAAATTTTGCCAATTCCAGTTTACAGTATTGAAATTAGCGTGCGGATTAATCATTGGAGCCGCAAACATCATAATAATAAATAAAATTGACATGATGAACATTGAAGTACCAGCGATTGTTGACAAAGTTTTAATTACTGGAATGCCCCGACTGGCTACCCAGCAAAAGAATAAAAAAATTACTAGTGTAGCTAGTTGTGTCCAAGCTGTTGGCAGACTGTCATACCAATTAGTATTTCCAAAGATACCCCAGGCCATGCCTCTCAAGCCACCTGTACCTTTACTGGAAATGTAAACTACGTGAACCGCCCAAAAGGTCCAACCAGCATAATAGGCCCATTTAGGTCCAATAGTGGCGTTAATCCAAGAAGCCACACCACCTTCAGAATCTTTAAAAACAGACCCTAGTTCACCAACCATTAGGGCATAAGGAATAAAGAAAAGCAGGAAAATAACTATCCAGCTAAAAATTACCTTTGTGCCATCAAAATATATAAATCCGTTAACAACGTTGCCGAAGCTCCATACTATAGAAAAAGCCATAGTAGCAAGCGTTGTCCACATCATCTTTTTAGAATTGTTTGGTGTTTCACCCATGAAACTACTCCCTTATTTTAAGATAACAATTTTATTATTTTAGCTTAAATGGTTATAAAAATCTAATAAAAAGTAGTTTATTTTTATAACGGCGGTAATTATTGATTTATGCCTGAAAAAGTGCAAAACTGTTATTATATTATAAAGAAGGGTTGTAAGCTTTAATGGAAAAAAAATTTAAAAACAAATTGCTAGTTGCTGGAACGATAGCAGCAGTTGGCTTATTTGTTGGGAGTAATAATTCATACATTTCTGCTAAAAGTTATCATAAGGCTGTTACTAAGATAGCTGGCAATGGCAACTACGCAGTTTATCATAGTGCATCAAAGAAGGGACCATCTGGCAAATTCACCTCTACGAAGTATTTCAAACACGCACAGATTCAGTCTAAGAAGTCTATTGCTACTAAGAAAGGCAAGTTTTGGAAAATAATTGTTGATGGTCGCACAGTTGGTTGGGTTAACCAAAACTTTTTTGCCAGAAATAAGATTTCAGTAGCCAACAAAGTTAGTTTAGTACAAAATAATCAATATTCATTTAATACTAAAGATGCGATTAATTATGTGACTGATGGTACTGGAACCGCTGTTGATGCAAATAAAGTTAATGTTTCTAAATCTAAGATTAACTCGGGTACGCCAGGAAAGACTACTGTAGATTACAGTTATGGCAAAGCTAAGGCTAGCGTAGACGTCACAGTTCGCTCTGACAAGAATGAAGGTATTGCAAGGGCAAATAAAACTCCTAAGAATGGTCCAAAGGAAGTTTCTACGTGGAAGGGCAGTTCTAAGTCTTCATCCAGAAATTGGAATGCAGCTCATCACTATACTCCTGAAACCAGATCTAATACTTTTAAAGCTAATGGTTTAACTTTGAAAACTAAGTTGTTCCAACCTCGATTTGTGAGTCTTGACTACAATAAGGCAGGAGATAAAATGGGTCAGGTAGGTGTAATTCCTGAAGGAATTACTGTTCATGGCTCGAACTTCACTGTTGCAGTCTTTAACTCAAGCAAAGCACAAAACGGTCACCTAGTTTCTTATGACTTAAAACACATTAACAAGTTTAAGGCACAAAACTTATTAACCCTAAACTGGTCAACTTTTAAGAAATATGCATCACATATTAAAGTTAGTCCTTATATCAAACTAGGACATGGTCAGGCTATTGGTTCATCTTCTAAATATGTTTACGTAATTGCCAATAATAATACTTCAAGCAATTCAGATGCTTCTGAAGAAATCTTGCAAATACGTAAGTCAGATATGAAGATTAATCAAATTTGGACCTTTAGAATTTCTAATTATGGTAGTCCAAGATATATTCACAATGCTACATTTGCCGGTGACAATACAATGTATTGCCTGTTCCATAATGGTGGCCACGGTTATTATGAATATTGGAAAGTTACTCGCAGTGGTGATACCTGGACTCCAGTTGAAGTTGGCGCTACGAAAGGCAACTTTGTAAGCAATCATTCGCCAGTTCAAGGATTCACTTATGATCAAAAGCACAGTCAATTCTATGTTGGCTTTAATGATTACATCTTCAAAGTTGATAAAGATGGTACATTTAAGAAGACCCATCATTTGAATGTTAGACGTGAAATTGAAGGGCTATCCTCATATGGCAATAAGCTTTATGTTGAGTTTGCTCAAAGAGGAGAATTAACAGCCGGTAACACGAATTAAAAATATATACTGAGCAGCTTGATAATCAAGCTGCTTTTTTGTTTATCATTTTTGAACTTGAGATAAATGAAAAATACTTTCAATTATAAGTTTAGTTTTAAAATTTATACTTCAACTCTTACTTTAAAATGTTTTAAAAGTAATTAAGACTTTTTATATTCGCCTCCAATTAGTTTAAAAAAAAGCCGAATTCCTGTATTATGGTACGCAACAACATAAATAGAAGTTATTTTAAGGAGGATTTTTTGGTTAAAAGAGACTTTATTGATACCTGTAGCTTTTCAAAAGATGAAATGCAATATTTAGCTGAGCTGGGTATTAAAATTAAAGCAACTATTAATCATGGATATTATCCATCGTTATTAAAAGGAAAAAGTCTGGGTATGATTTTTGATCAGGTATCTACAAGAACACGCTGTTCAGCTGAAACTGCAATGACTGAACTTGGCGGTCACGCATTGTATTTAGCACCTGGTCAGATTCAATTGGGAGAAAATGGTCATGAAGGCTTAGCTGATACGAGTCATGCCCTAGGTGATCTGGTTGATATCATTGGGGTTAGAACTGCCAGTCATGAAGATATTGTTGAAATTGCTCAAAATTCGCCTGCACCCGTAGTTAATTTTATGAGTGATAATGATCATCCAACACAAGCCCTTGGAGATTTAATTACAATCAAGGAATTTTTGCCTCAAGGAAAGAAACTATCTGATGTTAAGCTGGTTTTTGTGGGGGATGCAACTCAGATTACAGTTTCAGCACTATTTTTGTGTGCACAAATGGGGATGCACTTCGTTCAGTATGGTCCTAAAGAAAAACATCTGCCTATGGAAATATTGGATAAAGCCGCAAAAATTGCTCAAGAAAATGGTGGCACAATTACACTATCCGAAGACGAAAAAGTTTTAGAGGATGCTGATTTCGTTTATACAGATGTTTGGTATGGTCTATATGATCAAGAGCATAGCAAAGACGAATATATGAAACTTTTTTATCCTAAGTATCAGGTTAATGATGAGCTACTAGCTAAAACAAAAAATCCGTCCGTTAAATTCATGCACTGTTTGCCAGCAAATCGGGGTGAAGAAGTAACGGCTTCTGTGCTTGATGGCAAAAAATCTATTGTCTGGCAGCAAGCTGCAAACAAAAAAACAGCAATGAGAGCAGTATTTACGTATTTGCTTAAAGGTAAGTCTTTAGATGTTTTAAATGAAATTACAGATTAAATAAAATAATATAAAAGTTTTTAGGTTTAAATAATTTTTACAGTCAATCTATTAAATTAGATTGGCTTTTTTGAATTTTGCGGAAAATATCAACATGAATCATGTTTCATTGATAATAAATTGTTTGATTTTATGACTCAGCCGAAAAACTAGATATTAAGGTTATGTTTAGTGGTGAATTATGTTTCATAAAATGAAACGCTTTTACAGTAATAAAAATCCTATTGCATAAACATTGAAATCGATTTCAAATGACGAAATATCAATGTATATTGGGATTGTAAAAGATATGTTGTTAATTGAAAAGGAGATTTAAATATGAAAAAAAGAGATTACATTGATACTTTTACTTTTTCGCAAAATGAGATGCAATTTATGGTTGATTTAGGAATAAAGATCAAAGAATCTATCAGAAATGGCTACTATCCGCAACTATTAAAAAATAGAAATTTAGGAATGATTTTTGAACAAACTTCCACTCGTACCAGGAATTCTGCAGAGGCTGCCATGTCAGAACTTGGAGGTCATGCACTATATTTAGCACCTGGTCAAATTCAATTAGGAGAAGGTGGTCATGAAAGTTTAAATGATACGGGTCATGTATTAGGTGAATTACTGGACATAATTGGTGCCAGAGTTAATCGTCATGAAGAGGTTGAAAACCTGGCCAAGTTTTCAAAAGTGCCAGTAGTCAACTTTATGAGTGATGAAAGTCATCCCACCCAGGCGTTGGGAGATCTGATAACTATTGAGGAGAATTTGCCAAAAGGAAAAAATTTAATGGATGTAAAGCTGGTTTTTGTTGGTGATGCAACTCAAGTAGCTATTTCAACTATGTTTTTCTGTGCACAAATGGGAATGGAATTTGCTCAGTTTGGTCCTAAAACTAATCAAATGCCCAAAGATGTTTTAGAACATGCAAAAAGAATAGCTCAAGAAAACGGTGGTTCAATCGAAATTTCTGATGATGAGGAAGTTTTAAAAGATGCCGACTTTATTTATACCGATGTTTGGTATGGCTTATATGATAAAGAATTACAAAGAGAAAAATATATGAAGATTTTTTATCCTAAATATCAGGTTAATGATCAATTGCTGGAAAAAACTGGAAACAAAAATGTTAAATTCCTACATTGTTTGCCGGCTTCTCGTGGTGAAGAAGTAAGTGATTCTGTTCTCGATGGTGAGCATTCACTAGCATGGGATCAAGCAGGTAATCGTAAAACAGCTATGCGGGCGATTTTTGTTTATTTGCTTAATCCTAGAATAAAAATGGCTTCAGATGCTTTAAAGAATAAATATAAAGGCGAACTTGAAGAAATGCTAGTTAATGAACCTTATAGAGATAACGATGATCTGAGTATCAAATATTAACTATGGTTTAGGTAAGAACTATGCAATCTGAAAATACTCAAACAAATGAGTTTGAAACTAAAAACGTCAATCAATTATTTCTGAAATATGGGTTTGTTACACTTGCAGGCATGTTTGCACAATGTGTAATGGTTATTCTTGAGGCTATTATTACTGGAAATGGACTTGGAGCGGAAGGATTGGCAACTGTCAGTATCATTATGCCTCTTGAACTTATTAATGATGCTATTGGAACTGGGTTAGGTATTGGAATTACCACTATTGCAGCCCAGTATAAAGGACAAGGAAAAGAAGAAGAAGCCAGAAAAATTTGGAATGATGGCGTCTGGTTTACATTGATCTTTTCTATTATCTTAGCAACCTTAATCGCTGTATTTGCTGAACCTGTTGCAACGGCACTAGGTGCTCGAGGACCAGTTAAGCAAATGTCAATACAATTTATCAGGGTGTTTATGATTAGTTACCCATTTTGTTTCGTAGGACAAATTGGCATACCTATGCTTAGGGTTGATGAAAAGCCGGGACTGGCAAGCTGGATCACTGCAATCGCTGCTTTAATAGCAATTAGTGAATTATACTGGGGCATTTTTATTGCCCATATTGGTATCATCGCCTCAGCTATATATTATGGCTTAAGTATAGCTCTTTTCTGTTTTTCTTTTGTTCCTTTCTTTAAATCTACGAATAAATATCATTTGTCTTTTGATCTAAAGTTTAATTGGAAGGACTTAAAACACGCAATTGTACTTTCCATGCCTTTTATACTAATAACTTTGTCAAGTGCTGCTTATAACTGGATTATGAATTTAGTATTAGGCCATTTTGGAAATAACTATGATATTGCAGCCTTTGGACTCATAAATGGTTACATATTTTATGTTTTAAACATGATAACTACCAGTTTAATGCAAGGAATGCAACCAATTGCAAGTGACAACTATGGTGCGAAATTAAATTCACGACTGGCACAATTGCTTAAAGTAAGCTTGATCTCCAACATTGTTTCTGTTGCAGCTTTAACTGCTATTTTTGCAGCGTTTGCACGACCAATTACATCAATTTTTACCACGAATAGCCTGGTTGTTAATATCACGGCTACCTCCGGCATTGTTGTAGTAGGGTTAACAGCCTTAGGTTCTAGTATCAACATGATGTCTGGCTACTATCAAGCTGTTGGACAAGCTGGTATTTCAACCTTTCTAGGCACATTAAAGTTTTTAATATGTGCTTGCCCTCTGGCATTGCTGCTAGCATATACAACAGGTATTAAAGGAATTTGGTTTGCTCAACCAATAGCAGACATAATATCCTTTGCTGTCGCTCTGTTTTTATTAGTAAAAGAGCTTAGAAAGCTCAGAAAGAAAAATTAAAATGATTTGTAAAGCAGATATTATCATAAAAAGCAGTCAGATTTGGACTGGCAATATCGATGAAACTATATATGGTGGAATTGCAATAAAGAAAAACAGAATTCTATATGTTGGATTTCAAGATTTGGATAAATATGTAGGTTCAAATACGAAGATTTTAGATTATGGTGACCAATTAGTGATTCCTGGAATTCACGATGGTCATGTTCATATGCTAATGACTGCATTAATGAATTCAGGAAAATGCCCGTCTTTATATGATGCAAAATCAGAAAAAGAATGTGTTGATATAGTAAAGCGTTATGATAAACCGCAAAATTTAATTGGTGGATGGATAATTGGTATGGGATGGTATCAGTTACTCTGGGACAACAAAAAGTTGCCAACGAAGAAAAGCTTAGATAATGCTTTCCCTGATACGCCCGTTTTCCTAATGGATTCTAATGCTCATACTACATGGGTAAATTCTGAGGCTTTAAGAAGGCTTAATTTCACACCACAGAATACTAAAGATAACATTGATTTTGGTAAATTTGAAAATGGAGAATTGACTGGAATTATTGGTGAAGCATCTTTTATGAAGTTGAGCAGTCAAATTATGACTGCAGATGAAAAAACCACTTCCAAGCTTTTTATTGATACTATTAAAAGAATGAATAGCTTTGGAATAACTCAAATAGATGATGTCGCTGGAAGCGCTGTTCCAGATTCTGATCAGATTGCTGATCAAAGCTGGAAACAAATATACAGTGAAAATAAACTAAACATACGTGTAAACCTGTTTCCAACTCTCTTAGATGATTTTTCTCGGATTCATCAAATAGAAAATAACTGCGGACGAGCTACCGGTGATTCCATGATTGGTATTGCTGGCGTAAAATCTTTTTTTGATGGTGTTTCAAGTATGCATACAGCTTATTTATCAGAACCCTATAGTGACGCACAAAGTCCTGATGATAGAGGTCATTTGACAATAAAACCAGATGTTATGCAGAGAAGAGTTTTAAAAGCTGCAAAAGAAGGTTATTGTGTGAAAATTCACGCTATTGGTGACGGTGCGGTAACTGAAGCATTGAATGTTTACGAAAATGTAGAAAAGGAACTGGACAATAAAGTTTTATCCAAAGTACAGTTTAATATTGAACATTTGGAAAACATTGAGGAAAAAGACATTGAAAGATTGAGAGACTTAAATGTTATTGCTTCAGTTCAACCAGCACATGCACTAATAGATCCGGCTGGTGAAGAGAAAGATCTTGGTGAAAAAAGGACAAAAATGATGTGGCCCTTCAGGCATTATCTGGCAAGAGGAACAAAAATCGCATTTGGTACTGATTCACCTGTAGTTGATTTCAATCCCTTCGAAAATTTATACAATGCTGTAACTCGTAAATCAATTAATGGCGGAAAACCATGGGAATCTCAAAACAGTATAAATATTCAAGAAGCATTAAGAGCCTATACTTTGGGATCGGCAAGATGTTCAAACCGGCAAAAAGATTTAGGAACAATAGAAAATGGGAAATTAGCTGACGTTGCTGTTTTAAATTGCAACATACTTAAATCTTCACCAGAAGACTTATTAAAAACTAATGCAGTTATGACAATGGTTAACGGAAAAATAGTTTATGGAGGATAATAAAATGAAAACATTAAATTCAAGTCCCAAAAAAGATGGCTATAAAATGCCAGGAGAATTTGAGGAACATAAAGGTGTATACATTCTCTGGCCGGAAAGACCTGATAATTGGCGTAACGGGGGCAAACCGGCTCAAAAGACTTTTGTGGAAGTTGCTACCGCAATTTCAAAGTTTGAACATGTAACAGTGGGCGTTAATGACGATCAGTATGAAAATGCATGTACTTTGCTGCCAGATAATATTGAGGTTATTGAATTATCTAACAATGATTCATGGATTAGAGATTGTGGTGCCACTTTTGTTAGAAATAACGAGGGAAACATTAGAGCAGTTGATTGGCATTTTAATGCTTGGGGAGGTTTAGTAGACGGCTTATACTTTCCTTGGGATAAAGATGACAAAATTGCACGAAAAATGGCTGAGCTAGAACAGGTTGATCGCTACAGGCTGGATGATTTTACTCTTGAAGGAGGGTCAATCCATTCTGATGGTGAAGGTACAGTGATTACGACAGAAGAGTGTCTTTTATCTAAAGGTAGAAATCCACAATTATCAAAAGATCAAATAGAGCAGATTCTTAAAGAATACCTAGGTGCTGAAAAAGTTATCTGGTTGCCAAAAGGGATTTATCAGGATGAGACAAATGGACACGTTGACAACATAGCGAATTTTGTTTCACCAGGTCATGTTGTATTGGCTTGGACAGATGATGAAAGTGATCCACAATATGAAGCATCAAAAGCGGATTTAGATGTTTTAAAGAATACAAAAGATGCTAAGGGAAGACAAATCGAAGTTACTAAGCTATATGTGCCAAAACCAGTGAGAATTACGCAAAGCGAAGCTACTGGAGTAGATTCTGTTGATGGTACTCTACCTAGAAAAGAGGGCGACAGGCTTGCCGCTTCCTATGTAAATTACTATACGGCAAACGGAGGAATTGTTTTCCCAACGTTTAATGATCCTAATGATGAAAAAGCTAAAGAAACATTAGAAGCTTGTTATCCGGACCGCAAAGTAATAGGTATACCTGCAAGAGAAATTTTGCTTGGAGGTGGAAATATTCATTGCATCACTCAACAAGTTCCAAAATAGAGAAGGGATGAAAGTATGTCTGCTAAAATTCTGGTAGCTCTTGGTGGAAATGCTATTTTGACAAAAGATGCAAGTGATGTTGCCCAAAAAGAAGCTTTAAGAAAAACTTGCAAACAACTAATTAAGTTTGTAAAAAAAGGAAATAAACTGGTTATATCTCATGGTAATGGTCCGCAAGTAGGAAATCTACTTTTGCAGCAGGCAGCAGGCTCAACCAAAGATAATCCATCAATGCCAATTGATACTGCAGTAGCTATGACTGAAGGAAGTATAGGATACTGGCTTCAAAACGCTTTAGATGAGCAATTAGAATGTAATAATTTAAAGCAGTCGGCAGCAGCTGTAATAACGCAGGTTATTGTTAATCCAAATGATCCGTCTTTTAAAAATCCTTCAAAACCGATCGGTACTTTTTACAGCCATCAAGAAGCAAAGCAAATAAAAGAAAAAAACAGTGAATTTAAGTTGGTTGAAGATTCAGGCAGAGGCTATAGAAGAGTTGTTCCTTCCCCTCAACCTTTAGTGATAAAGGAAAGCAAAATTATAAAAGCAATAATGGAATCAGGTAATATTCCGATTGCCGTTGGTGGAGGTGGAACACCAGTTGTAGAATCTGGCGATCGACTTATTGGGAAAGAAGCGGTTATTGATAAAGATTTTTCTTCAGAAAAGCTTGCTGAACTAATTAACGTTGATAAACTTATTATTTTAACGGCCGTAGATAATGTATATTTGAATTTTAATATGCCAAATCAAAAGAAACTTGAAAAAGTTGAGGTTAGTGAAATTAAGAAATACATTGAGCAAGGAGAATTTGCTTCTGGTTCAATGTTACCCAAAGTACAATCAGCGGTCAGATTTGTTGAAAATAGTAAAAAACCGAATGCTGAAGCTGTGATCACGTCTTTAAATAATATAGAAGATTATTTAACAAAAGGAGCAGGTACAATTATTAAAAAAAGTATTGATTAATTGAATACATATAGATTTTAATAATTTTCAAATTGTAAAAAAGTATAATCCTTATGGAATTGGATTATACTTTTTTATTATTCTCAATTATAAAAATATCCTGTTAATCATATAAAAATTGATAGAGAATAAGTTCCATTATGATAGCAACAGAAACTCTGGAGCCTATGTCCACATCGTTACATTTCAAGCAATCTGTAAAAAAATAGAAATTTATGTCACTGAGATTTTGAATCGTATTATTATCGGCTCCTGTGATTGAAACAATTAAGGGTGCTTTTTCTCTTTTCAAGTTACTTATCAACTCTATAAATTCTTTGTTTTCACCGTTAAAACTCATTATAAAAACTAAGCTATCCTGATCAATTTCTCGCGAAATTATCTTACGATAGTTATGATCATTTGGAAAAAATACTTTAAATCCTGCTATTGAATAAATAAATGTTATATATTCTACTAGATGTTTGGTTGCATCTTTAGCGAAAAAATAAAGTTCTGGTTTTTGCTTAAGTTTTTGAGAAATTAAATTTAGTTGTTTATCCTTAATTACTCTTATAGTTTCTTCAATATTCTTTAGATAGCTTTCTTTGTATGACAGCTTTTCTGTATAAAAAATGCTTTTGTTTGGACTTTCTTTTTCATTAATAAGAGTAAATTTTATAACGGTAGCAAATTCACTATAACCAGAAAACCCAATTTTTTTGACGAATCTAATAAATGTTGCTGTAGAAACATAAGCCATTGAAGCTACTGATCTAATGCTTTTACCATTAATATTTTCCATATTGGAAACAACAAATTCAAAAAGTTTATGTTCATTATCGGTAAGATCTTTTAAATGAGAACTAACTATTTCAAAAAAGTTCATTTTAATCTCCTAAAGTTTGGAATAGCTTTTACAATTGTATGAAGGCCACCTCCACCGATTAAAATCTCACGAACTGGAAATGAAATTATTTTCTTATCTGGATAAAGTTTTTTAAATTTTATTTCTGCAATTTCATCTTGTGGATCATTAAATTTGGGGAAAATAATTACCTTGTTTAAAGTTATATAATTAATATATGTAGCTGTCAGTACCTGATTAATTGTTCGCGGCATCAAACCGTTAATTAAGTCAATCCCTTCAGTCTCTTTTGCGGACAGTCTTTGTAATTTGGGGATTTGAAATTTGGTTATTTTAAACCTTCTTCCTTTGGCATCTTTTTCATTTGAAAGAATGTCAAAAGCTTCTTTACAAGCTGAATATATGGGATTCTCCTGATTGTCAGTCCATGTAATAGCAATTTCGCCTGGTTTAATGAAAGAAACCATGTTATCAATATCTCCACCAGTTTCGTCTAAAAAATAGCCGTGTCTTAGCCAAATTATTTTATGAGCTCCTAAATACTGTTCTAATATTTGGGTTATAAATTTTTTTGATATACCATAATTTCTGTCTTCTGCTAAAAGAACATCTTCTGTAGTGATAACGGTGCCTTCACCGTCAGTAATTATTGAACAGCCTTCAATGACATTATCAACAGAATAATAATCCAATCTAAGAAGATTTGCTATTTTAATTGCCAGTTGATCATCTTTTTCCCATGGATAATAAAGTCCGTCAATTAAACCACCATATGCATTAAACTTAAAATTTACAGCTCGAATATTTCCCTTATCATTCTTGACAAACACGGGTAAAGTATCCTGTGCCCATGCATCATCAGAAGACATTTCGATTACTCTTGCAAATTTTTCAACTTTATTTTTAGCATTTAAATATTGGTCTTGGTTTACTAACATTGTGATTGGTTCAAATTCACTAATAATTTTTGCAAGCGCTGTGAAGACTTTTTGAACTGGTTTCGCACCGTTTCGCCAGTTATCCTGTCTTTCTGGCCAAATCATGAAGATTTCTTTCTGTTCAGTATAATCAGGAACCATTTGGTAGTTATCATTTTTAGGTGTTGAATTATTTATTTCCATAATTATCACATTTTCTATAAGCGGATAGTCATATTTTACTCTTATTTCTTTAGACATACTATCTTCATTAAAATGTTATGTAAATAGTTTTTTTATATTCAAAATAGAAATAAAATCAAAAAAAGTGATAAATGGATTAATCCATTTATCACTTTTGCTTATAATTCAATGGGTCCCCTGAGAGTCGAACTCAGATTTTAAGAACCGGAATCTTACGTGCGATCCATTACACTAAGGACCCAGAATTGGCACAACAACAAGTATAACAGAAAAAAACTAAAAATTGAATTGTTTTTTCTTTGATAAACGAAAAAGACAGTAAGACATTTTAAAACAAAAGTTGGGTAAAATATTAAGACTTTCTAATTGGTTTGATTTCACTTGAATTATTTTTTGTGTGTTGCTATACTATAGTTGTCGATTGAGAAATGAGTAACTTGATTAGCGTCAGTTCACGTTTCTCATATATTTTTAGACAATCTGGGACACCTAATGACAATAAATGGGGCAATTTGGTCCCAGAAGAAGGAGAGATATTGATGTACTCGGAATTTCCCGTGCTTGAAGCTCTCGTTCCTGACATCTTAAAAGTTTTTCGACAAAGATATCTTGTTCTTGAGCAAATATCGCTTAATGCACCAGTAGGACGCAGAAGTGTGGCTCAGTCACTAGGACTTTCTGAAAGAAATGTGCGAACAGAAACTGAATATCTTCGTGATCATGGTTTGATTGAGATCAAAAGTTTTGGCATGTTTATGACAGAAAAGGGCAAAAAGATATTGCAGGAGGCTGCTCCTCTGATAGATCGTTTGTTTAATGCTCGTAAAACAGAAATTGATTTGGCGCGTAAACTTGGTATCGAACGGACAATTATTGTACCGGGTGATAGCGATTTACAGGACTTGGTTTATGAGAGAATGGGTGAAGAGCTTAATGCAGCTCTGGATCTTCTTTTGCCGTTAGGACATTCAATTATTACTGTTCTTGGCGGTGAAGCTCTTGCAAAATCGACTAGGAATTTGTCTAAAAGTTTAAGTAAAAATCGACAACTGGTATTTGTACCGGGTCGTGGAGCTTTGGGCGAAAATGTTGCTATTCAAAGTAATACTATCGTTCAAGAAATGGCTGCTGAAACAGGTGGTAAATATAAAACGTTATATTTACCAGAACAGATTTCATCAGCTGCATACAAATCTTTAATTCGTGAATCTACATTTACTGATGTCCTTGAAGATATTTCACAAACCGATGTTGTAATTCACGGAATTGGACTAGCTCACGACATGGCAAGACGCAGAGGATACGATTCAGTTCGTTTGTCCGAGTTGCGTGAAAAAAAAGTAGTCACCGAGTGTTTTGGGTGTTTTTTCGATGGCGAAGGAAAGATTGTTGACCGCGTGCATCAGGTTGGCTTGCAGTTTGAGAATCTAAATAAAATACCTCACATATTTGCATTTGCTTGCGGTGGTCGCAAGGCTAAAGCAATCAAGGCTTATATGCCCAATGCTCCTCATCAAACCTGGTTAATTACTGATGAAGGAGCCTCAGAGAAGATTTTAAAGGAGAAATAATTCTCATTTAAAATAAATTGATGTTTACAGTTCTTACATAGTTCTTAAGGAGGACTTTAGAATATGACAGTTAAAATTGGTATTAACGGCTTTGGCCGTATTGGTCGTTTGGCATTCCGTCGCATTATGGATTTGGGCGAAAAGTCAAAGGATATTGAAGTTGTTGCTATTAACGACTTGACTACTCCAGCACTTTTAGCACACTTGCTAAAATATGACTCAACTCATGGCACTTTCAACCACGAAGTTTCAGCTACTGAAGATTCAATCGTTGTAGATGGCAAGAAATACCGTGTATACGCAGAACCTCAAGCTCAAAACATTCCTTGGGTTAAGAATGATGGTGTTGACTTTGTTCTTGAATGTACTGGTTTCTACACAAGCAAGGCTAAGTCACAAGCTCACCTTGACGCAGGTGCCAAGAGAGTCTTGATTTCAGCTCCTGCTGGTAATGACTTAAAGACTATTGTTTACTCAGTAAACGATGATACTTTAGATGCAAACGACAAGATAGTTTCAGCTGGTTCATGTACTACTAACTCATTAGCACCAATGGTTGACGCTTTGCAAAAAGAATTTGGTATTAAAGTAGCTACTATGACTACTATCCACGCTTACACTTCAACCCAAATGCTTTTGGATGGTCCTGTTCGTGGTGGTAACATGCGTGCCGCTCGTGCTGCTGCAGTTAACATTATTCCTCACTCAACTGGTGCTGCTAAGGCCATTGGTCTTGTTGTTCCAGAATTGAATGGTAAAGTTAACGGTCATGCACAACGTGTTCCAGTTACTGATGGTTCATTAACTGAATTAGTTTCAATCCTTGACAAGAAAGTTACTGCTGACGAAGTTAACTCAGCATTGAAGAAGTACGAGAGTCCATCATTTGGTTACAACGATGATGAAATCGTTTCAAGTGATGTAGTTGGTATGACTGCTGGCTCAATCTTTGACCCAACTCAAACCATGGTAACTACTGCCGGTGACAATCAATTAGTTAAGACTGTTGCTTGGTACGACAATGAATACTCATTCACTTGCCAAATGGTTCGTACTTTGTTGAAATTTGCTACTCTTTAATCTGTAATATTTGATTACTGTTAAGTGGTGAAAGAGAAGGCGGAGGGAAATTCTTCCTTCCGCCTTTTTTTCAAAATAAAAATAATTAAGTTATCGGAGGATATAGATGGCTAAATTAATTGTTTCTGACCTTGATGTAAAAGGCAAAAAAGTTTTAGTCCGTGTTGATTTTAACGTACCAATTAAAGATGGTGTCATTGGAGATGACAACAGAATTGTTGCTGCACTTCCTACTATCAAATACATTATTGAAAATGGTGGTAAAGCAATTTTGCTTAGTCACTTGGGCCGTGTAAAGTCTGATGACGATAAGAAAGAATTGTCATTAAAACCAGTTGCAGAACGTTTAAGCGAACTTTTGAAGAAACCAGTAACTTTTGTTCCAGCTAACGAAGGTAAAGAAGTTGAAGATGCTGTTGCCAAAATGCAAGACGGTGACGTTGATGTTTTGGAAAACACTCGTTTCCAAGATATTGATAATGATTTTGGCAAGCGTGAAAGCAAGAATGATCCTAAGTTAGGTGAATACTGGGCTTCATTAGGTGACATGTATGTTAACGATGCTTTTGGTACAGCTCACAGAAGCCATGCTTCAAATGTTGGTATTGCTGAAGCCATGAAGAAGGACGGCAAGCCAGTTGCTGCAGGTTTCTTAATGGAAAAAGAAATTAAGTTCTTGGGTGATGCTGTTGCTAACCCTGTACATCCATTCGTTACAATTTTAGGTGGTGCCAAGGTTTCAGACAAGATCGATGTTATTACTAACCTCATTCCAAAATCTGACCACATTTTAATTGGTGGTGGTATGGCTTACACATTCTTAGCAGCTCAAGGCCATGAAATTGGTAAATCTTTGTTTGAACCAGATAAAGTAGATCTTGCAAAAAAATTGTTGCAAGACGCTGATGGTAAAATTGTTTTGCCTGTTGACAATGTTGCAGCTACTGAGTTTTCTAATGATGCAGCTCGTAAAGTTGTAGAAGATGACATTCCTGAAAACATGATGGGTCTTGATATCGGTCCTAAGACTGTTGCCAAGTTCAAAGATGTTTTAAAGGATGCCAAGACAGTTGTTTGGAACGGACCAATGGGTGCCTTTGAAATGTCAAACTTTGCTGAAGGTACTCTAGAAGTTGGAAAGGCTCTTGCTGACTTAACTGATGCTACTACTATTATCGGTGGTGGTGACTCAACTGCAGCCGCTAAACAACTTGGTATCGCTCCTAAGATCACCCACATTTCTACTGGTGGTGGTGCTTCTTTGCAATATCTTGAAGGTAAGGAATTACCAGGAATTGCCTGCATTTCAGACAAGTAAACTTTAAGAAAGGACATTATTTACATGCGTACACCAATTATTGCTGGTAACTGGAAATTACATATGAATCCTAAGCAAACAACTGAGTTTGTTGCTGCCGTAAAGGATAAATTGCCAGAAGCAAGTAAAGTTGAAGCACTGATTTGTGCTCCTGCTGTTGATCTCGAAAGTTTAGCTCAAGCCGCAAAAGGTTCTGAATTACGTGTCGGTGCAGAAAATGCTTATTTTGAGGATGAGGGTGCCTTTACTGGTGAAACTTCACCTAAAGTTTTAAAAGAAATGGGCATGAATTACTGCATTATTGGTCACTCTGAACGCCGTGGCTACTTCCACGAGACAGATGAAGATATTAACAAGAAAGCTAAAGCTTTATTTGCTAATGACATTACGCCAATTATTTGCTGTGGTGAATCACTTGAAACACGTGAAGCTAACAAGCAAGAAGATTGGGTAGTTAGTCAAATAAAAGCCGCTCTTGCCGGTCTTTCTGCTGACCAAGTTTCTAACTTAGTTATTGCTTATGAACCTATCTGGGCAATAGGTACAGGTAAGACTGCCAGTTCTGATCAAGCTGAAGAAATGTGCAAAACTATTCGTGACACTGTTAAAGATTTATACAACGAAGAAACTGCTGAGAACGTTAGAATTCAATATGGTGGTTCAGTAAATCCTGGCAATGTTAAAGAATTAATGGCTAAACCAGACATTGATGGTGGTTTAGTTGGTGGTGCCTCACTTAAGCCTGATTCATTCTTAGAATTAGTAAACTATCAAGATTAGTTTTAAATGTAATTTATCAAAAAGTTTCTGCGATTTGATGTGAACCCTAAATTTAGGACACTTTATATTAGCTGCTAACTGAGGACTAGCTTCCGATATTCAAGCGGAGTTAGTCCTTTTAGTTTGATTTTGATTCTATTCTGATTGTAATACTCAATGTAGTCTCTAATCGCATCTTCCAGTTCAGTGAGATTTTTAAACTGTTTTTCAAAGCCATAAAACATTTCTCGTTTGAGTATGCCGAAGAAGCCTTCCATTAACCCATCATCAAGCGAATTGCCCTTGCGTGACATTGATTGGCTAATGCCACGATTTTTGAGCCATGCTTGAAACTGGCCGTTTTGGTATTGCCAGCCTTGATCAGTGTGAAAGATCAAGCCATTCAGTGCCGGATGCTTGTCCCAGGCCTTTCTTAACATATCCATGGTCTGCTTAAGATTAGGGCTGCGGGAAATGGTATAGGAAACAATCTCTTGAGTGCAGCCATCAATGATCGGTGATAAATAGGTCTTTTGCCCCTTGAGCTTAAACTCCGTCACATCTGAATACCATTTGTGATTGGGATAAACCGCACTGAAGCTGCGTTTAATCAGGTCAGGCTTAATCGGACCCTGAGTGCCGCGATAGCTGCTGTATTTGTGCCAGCGTTTACTGACTATGCCAAACAGTTTCAGCTTGTTCATTAAGCGCTGCACCTTTTTATGGTTGACTAATAAACCGCGACGCCTAAGTTCTGCAGTAATGCGGCGATAGCCATAGCGGTGCTTGTGTTCTTCATAGATAGTTTTGATTTCTGCCATTATTTCTCGATTATCCCGCTCTTTGTCCTTCTTCTTTAAAGTGTAGTAGTAATTACTACGGGATAAGTGCGGCAGATTGGGATTGGCATTAATGGCATCAAGAATAAAAGTTACGCTGACTTTAAGCTCGCGCCTTAGTTGGGTAACTGCCTGGGCTATTTCCGCGGCTTGCGGTTCTTGGTCCGCTGGTCGACTAAGACGCTCAATTTTTTTACGAATTCGTTCTCGATTTTCAGCTTTAAGTTCTGCTGGCGTAAGCGGTCGTTCTCTTGCTTGAGCCGATGATTTTCCTGTTTGATCAGCTGTTCTCTTTTGGTCATGGGGCGGTCGTCCTCTCTGCTTGTTAACGATATTATACCCATTTTTACGATATTCGCGCAGCCAATTAGACAACATGCCACTACTTTTTAAGCCCAAGTCAATAGATACTCGACGGGCAGGCTCATGTTCAACTATGATTCGCCTAAGAGCTTGCTCCTTAAAATTACTTGTATAAGCAGTGAAAGGCTGATCTAAAATAGCTAGACCGTGACGGCCAATTAAAGCTAACAAGTAATTAATATTAGTCTTGCCAACACGATAACGCTGACTTAGCTCAGCAGGGCTGATTTGATAATCGTGCCAAAGATGATAGATTTCAACTTTATCTTGTTTAGATAATTTGGACATAAAAATGACCCCCAAATTTGTCCTAAATTTGGGGGTCATATCAATTCACAGAAACTTTTTTTGTTTAACCGAAAAATATAATTATTTTGTGCTTGATTTGTAATAAAATATAAAATACTATAAATTCATAAGTAATAAATATATAAATAATAAGATCAGGTAGTGAAATGAAAAAGAAAGGTAATTTTAAACTAGCAGAAATATTGGTAGCACTCTTGGGTGTGCTAATTTTAGGATTCTGTATTCAAGATAGTAACAATTTTACTGGTTTTAGTAATACTGTAAACGCAAAACCTGTTAAGGGAGACTTAGGAAAATTTACTGTACCTAAAAAAATGCGCGGCACATGGTATGGTAAATATTTTGACATCAATGGTATTAAAGCAAAGAAAGTTGATAAGATTAAAATTACTGCCCACACGATTGCCGGGAGTCCATTGCATAAGCAAGAAGCGAATTTTAAAGGTACCAAAATACCTAAGGCGGCTCGGAACTGGTCGAGAACATATTATCCAGTAAAGTTTAAAAAAGATAAGGGGATAAAATACATATCCATGTATCCGTGGGTAAGTCCGGTTTTATCTGGTGAGAGTCTTGGCTTATATCATTACAAAGGACATAGGGTTTTAATTGATAGAACTACATCCTCATTTAGAATTACTAATGTTTATTGGAAAACGCGCAAGCTTGCTAAAAAATATGGAGGTCATAAGCCTAAAGAGTTTAAAAGATACGGAGAATGGTAATTTCATACATTTTTCCTAAGTAATCGAGGTCACTATTCATAGTGGCTTTTTGCTTACTTTTAATGATATCGCTTGCAATAAGGAAAATACCTGTCCATAATATGAGGTAAAAATTATAGTAAGGAGGCAATACTATGAAACTTCGTAAAACTGCCATTTGGACAGCAGCAGTAATTGCTTTAGCTGCAGCAGGTGGAATTATTAATAGCCAGACAAATCAAGCTCAGACTATTAAGGTGCAAAAATCCGTTAAGAAGATCAGTTATAAAACTAAGTATGGCTTTAAAAGAGATTTCAAATTTCCACAATCATGGCGGGGCAAGTGGTTTAGTAATACACATGGTCACTTGAGCAACATGATTATTAAGAAAAATGGTTTCAACACACCTTGGACTGGAGAATACGTTGAATTAGTTTCAGCCGGCAAAGTAAAAGGTACTGGTAAATACTTATGGCAAATGCCCCAGAGTTGGTTTACAAAACATAATAAAATATTCAAAAAATTGGGACGAGTAACAACTAAAAACTTAAAAAATAAAAAGTGGATAGTTTTTAGTCCGATTGATGAAAATAATATCAAAATAGGATATGCTTTCAGTTTACAAAATAAAAAAATTGACGGTAAAACCCAGAAAGTAATGTTTGAAGCTAATCCTAAGACTGGCGAAATCTATGATCAATTTTATCGTTCACCAAAATTAGCACAGAAATACCAAAATTATCATTTTAAGAATGAAACGTATGCTCCTGTTTTTAATCAATATCAAAAAAAGTAAATATTTCAGAATAAAAACTGGTTTTTAAATGGAACCAGTTTTTGCTTTAAAAATGTATTTCTTAAATTGAATAGCAAGTTTATAATTATTACTATATAATAATTATTTTTAGGAGAAAATGAATGTCTAAAAAAATTACTGCATTAACTGCCATAGCATCTCTTACTCTATCACTTAGTGTACCGATTAAAGCAAACGAGCCGCAAACAGTGCAGGCAGCGCAAAAACAGAAGAGCCAGTTTAAGCTGGGAAAGCAATTTAAATTTCCCAAGACATGGCAAGGTAAGTGGTTTAGCAACAATAATCTTACACCGAGTCCCATGTTTATTCACAAGTCTGCTTTTAATACTCCTTGGGCAAATGATTATGTTAAAGTTGTGAAAACAGGTTTCGTTAAAGGAACAAAAAAGTATCCCTGGCAAATGCCTAATTCATGGAAACAAAGTAATAAAAATGAACTTGCTAAATACATGCGTGTTACAACAAGAAAAATAAATGGTAATGAATGGATCATTCTTAGCCCAATCCAAGAGAAATCTTTTAAAAACGGCTTTGCTTTTGCAATCAAAAATGAAAAATTAGCTGGTAAAAATCATAAAATTTTATTTCAAGGTAATCCACAAAATGGGTTGGTAATAAATCAATATTTTAAATCCAAAGCTTTAACCAATAAGTATAGTACTCATGAATTTAAAAACATGAAGTATAGTAAAATTAATCCACGTTAAGATATTAAACTGTAGTCTCAACTCTTTGTGATTACAGTTTTTTTATGAAAAGTTAGGAGGTAATCGTGAAACTACTGTTAACAGGGGATAGCATTATTGCACGCAAAGAAGGCTTAAAAGAGCCTCGTATTAATGCGGAGATAAAAGAAAAAATACCAGACACAAATTTAGTTAATACGGCAGTTTCTGGTATTAACTCAGGAGCATTTTACGCATTATTGCCAGATTTAGTGTTAAAAGTTGAGCGTTGTGACAAATTAATTCTACTCTTGGGAACTAATGACTTGGCCCTGCACAAAAATGTTCCAGTTACACAATTTAGTAAAAATATGTCTCTCATAATTTCCAGCGTAATTTGTTTATATTATCCGCAAAATGTAATTTTGATTTCACCGCCTGCAGTTGATGAGAGCAGACAAAAAAAGAGAAACAATCGTGAAATAGCTATTTATACTACAGAATTAATAAAACTAGCCGAAACTTATAATTTGAATTTTATTGACCTATTTCAAGCTATGATTAAACATGGTGACTTAAAAACGCTTTGTCAAGGACAATTGAATGATGGCTTGCATTTTGGAACAGAAGGATACAAGTTGTTGTCAGATTTACTGGTAAACGAACTAAAAAGTTAAAAAATACTCCTTTATTTTGTTTGCTATAGAGTTACCTCAAAAGCTTATACTATTTATTAATCGTATAAGGAATTTTAAAGAAATTCAGATAATTGTCGGAGCTGTAAAATTAGCCATTTTGATGATCACTTGTTAACTTTTGAAAAAGAAAAATTGGCATATGAAAGGTCAACCGAAATTTAATTCCGTCCAAAAGTCCTCTTAAAATTATGTTTTAGGAAGGCTTTTTATGTTTTACTGAAATAAAATGTTTATAACGATAGCTTGTTTGACCGAATACTTTTTGTTAATATTATTAATAAATTATAAATTAATTAAATAGCCGTAAAAAACTATTTATTATCTTAATGATAGTTTAGGAGGCCAAAATGTACCATTATTTCAAAAAACATGCATTCACAGTTATAATAGCTTGCTTATTACTACTGTTAAATTCAGTATTGCAAGTTTTGGCTGCTACCAAAATGGCTGTACTCGCAAATTATCTTATTGCGGGTAAAATTGCCTCCTTTATTAAAATGTTAGTCATTATATTTATGCTCTGGTTTTTGACATTTATCATTTCCTTTTTTGAAAATTATCTTCAAGAAAACGCCACGCAGGATATTCTAAGTGATATTCGCAGTGACATTGTTACTAGTTTAATTAAACTTCCTCAAAATAAATTTAAAGAAAATCCAGTTGATTATTATGAGTCTTACTTGCAAAATGATGTCAATTTAATTCAAAAAGAAGGCTTAAATACCTTTTTTCTAATTGTACGTTTTAGCGGTAATGCGATTTTTGCTTTAGCAGCACTATATCTTTATAGTTATATTCTTTTTCTTGCTGCAATTATTTTAGTTTTGATAATTGTTTTAGTTCCGCGTTTTTGTAAAAAGTTTCTTACTACCGGAGTTGCTAAGATTTCTCAGGCAAATGAAAAATTTTTAAAATATACGAGCAGTGGTTTGCACGGTTATGATACTTTATATGCCTTTAATGTTCTCAGCGAAATAAAGAAATTAGTAGCTGCTGGTTCACAATCACTAAAAGAGGCGAATGTACATAACACAGTTAGACGTTCAGCTGTTGACATTATAACTGGTGTGATTAATATAGGCAGTCAACTGCTTATTTTAGGAATTACTGGGGCACTGCATTTTCAAGGAAAAATCAGCGCCGGAGCTATATTGGCCACGGCCGAATTAGCTACTAAAGTGTTCGACTCAGCAGGCATTATTAACCGTTATTTTGCCCAACTTCTTTCTACATCAAGTATCTTTGCCAAGTTTAATAATTTGAAAGAAGAAAATGAAAATAAGGTTGAAAAATTTGCTAAAACAACTTTTCCAATGGAATTCAGAACTTTGGAATTTCGCAATGTTTCTTTTGCATATCCTCAAGCAAAAGAAGAAATACTGCATAATTTTTCTTTTGTTTTTAAAAAAGGAGATTTTTATAAGCTAAATGGTATTTCGGGACGAGGTAAGTCGACCTTATTAAAGTTAATTACTGGGCAATTAAAGCCTAATCGGGGGAAAATACTGCTTAATGGAGTTGATATTAATACCATACCGCGAAGCATAATTAATTCATTGATTGTTTATATGCCACAAGCAGTTACAATTTTTCCGCGCTCAATTGATTATAATATTTTGCTCGGTCGCAACTATAATAAAAAAATTCTCGACTTAGTAAAGAAAGATTTTAATATTAGCGATGAATGGAAATTCGATTCGCTTTCGGGTGGCCAGGAACAGCGTGTTGCATTGGCTAGGCTGATTGATACTAAAGGTAAAATAATTTTGCTTGATGAAAGTTTTTCCAGTATTGACTTGAAAACAGCGCAAGAATTATTACAAAAATTACTTAAAAGAGTTGAAACAGTAATAGTAGTTTCACATCGAAATGAGGAAATTGCTCAATTCAATTTTAAAATTTTGTCATTAGATTGAGCTAAAATTTCTAAAAATCAAATTAAAAAAGTTACCAGCAAAATCAGTCTGACTTACTTGTAACTATTTAATTAAAGTTAACATTATATTTACGGCCAATAGGTGGAAAAGTCGGCAATCTTAGCGGAGTTGTATGCCACTGGGTGAAAAGCGTAGCACATAATAAAATAAATGGAACATCTTCAGGTCGTTCAATGTCGCAGATCAAGACTACGCCCTCACTTTGAACAACAGTACGCACTGTTGCGACTTTTTTGATACCAAAGAGGAACTTATAACTTCCCTTTTTGATACTGCCAGAGACTATATAATTTAACCTGGTAATATAGAAAAGATTAGCTACTTTATTGTTTAGTCTTTTAACCTTTACTAACGAATGGTTAACAACATCAATTGTATATGAAGAAATAATTCCATTGCCGTCAGTATAAAGTCGACCAATTTCTTTACCGGTAAATTTTTTTAGATAAAGGGTATGGTTAGGATTATCTAAATTGCCTTGAATAATATACTGAATTTTATTGTTTTCATTTGCTACAGGTATTTGACCATATTCCTGTTTTTGAGTTAATTCCAATAAGTAGCGCATCTAAGCACCTCTATTCTTTAGCGTTATTTTTAATAAATTTCCTTAATATGTAAGCAACTCCATTATCATTGTTTGATTTAGTTTTGACCTGTGCCAACTTTTTGATTGTCGGTATTGCGTTTGCCATGGCTACGCCGGTTCCAGCGTCTTTAATCATACTGGCGTCATTTAAATTATCGCCGATAGCAGCCACCTCTTCACGTTTAAGACCTTTCATTTGGGCATAATCAAGAAGTGCAGGTCCTTTTTGAGCTTTAATATCATTAATTTCAATGTTAGCAGCGGAACTTGAAGTAACAACGACATTGCCTAAAGCATTGATTTCTTTTTTAGCTTTAGCAAAGGCAGATTGTCCGTGAGCATCAAATGCGATGATCTTCATTATCTCAATTTTATCATTAGCTAATAATTGATCAAGATTCTCAACTAAAGTCATACTTAACATCGCATCACTACCAGCAGCTGTAGCAACAGCCCTTTTAAAAGTAACACCTGGATTAAGTATCATTAATGCTCGAGCAAGATTAACTACACGTTTACTAATATCGCTTGAATATATTTTATCAGTAGTTACTAATTCAAAGTATATATTATTTTCTTTAAGAATCTTTGAAATTGAACTCGCTTTGTCATTAGGCAATTTGTGTTTAACTTTTAAATTATTGTCGGCATCGTAGACTAAGGCGCCATTAATATTGATAAAGCCTGTCTTAAGGCCATATTTTTCAATGGTTCTGCGAGATTGGCGTGGTGTTCGTCCTGTTGCCACTAAAAATTCAATACCGTTTCTTTGTGCTGCACGAATTGCAGCTACATTTTCATCTGAAATAGCCATATCACTATTAAAAAGAGTTCCGTCTAAATCACAAGCTACTAATTTAATCAATGGTAAAATTGCTCCTCTTCCAAGTTTGATAAACATTTTGGTACTTATCATATTAATATATATGAAGAAAACCTTACTTTTTATTTTGTTGAACTTAGCTAAAAAGTAAGAAGAAATTAAAAGTACCAATTTGATTCACTTTGATAATTAATTTCATGATAACATAAAAGTTAGTGAAAGAGAGGCTGTTGAAGTAATGAAAAAGTTTATAGGTAATGACTGGGATAATATTTTGGCTCCTGTTTTCGAAAGTGAAAAGTATCAGCAATTACATGAATTCTTAAAAAAAGAATATGCCACTAAAAAAATTTATCCAGACATGTATCATATTTTTACTGCTTTTAAATTAACTTCGTTTGCAAATACAAAAGTTGTAATATTGGGGCAAGATCCATATCATAATCCGGGCCAGGCAACAGGGATGAGCTTTTCGGTTAATCCGGGGGTAAAATTGCCTCCTTCTCTTCAAAATATCTATAAGGAACTTTATGATGATGTTGGTTGCAGACCCGTTAATCATGGTTATTTAAAAAAATGGGCAGATCAAGGTGTTTTACTATTAAATGCTGTTTTAACAGTCCCTTATGGTCACGCTAACGGTCATCAGGGTAAAGGCTGGGAAGACGTTACTGATGCTGCTATTAAGGCTCTTAGTGATCGCGGTAAAGTGGTTTTTATACTATGGGGTCGCTATGCTCAAAATAAAATCGTTTTAATTGACCAGAATAAAAATTTTGTGATTAAATCAGCTCATCCAAGTCCATATTCTGCGGATAGAGGATTTTTTGGATCGAGACCTTTTTCACGTTGCAATGAAGCACTGAAAAACTTTAACGAAATTCCAATTGATTGGCAATTGCCCTCAAATATAACAAAAGAAGATTTAGCATAGGTAGGAAGTAAATGAGCGTTTTCGATTTATTAAAAAATAAAGTAAAAAAAGCAGAAAAAAATATTCAAATAGTCTTTCCTGAAGCAAGTGATTCCCGCATTTTAAAAGCTGCTAGTAAATTGTCACTTGAAAAGGTCGTCACACCGGTTTTATTGGGGAACCAGAAAAAAATTATCGACTTAATTCAAAAGGAAAATTTAGATTTTGAAGATTTGAAAATAGCAAATCCGGTTAACTATGAAAATAAAAAAGCTATGGTTCAGAGTTTTATTAAAGCACGAGGAAAAGATATTCCACAGAGTGAAGTTGAAGAATCACTGAAAGACCCAAATTATTTTGGTACTATGCTGGTAGAAATGGATGAAGCTGACGGTATGGTTTCAGGAGCTGCCCATTCAACAGCTGCAACTGTCAGACCTGCTTTACAGTTAATTCATACGTCAAAGGGAATGAAACGAGTTTCTGGCAGTTTTATTATGGAAAAAAAAGATAAAAAGTATGTCTTTGCTGACTGTGCAATTAATTTGGATCCGGATAGTGAAACTTTGGCTGAGATTGCTTACCAGTCAGTTAAAACTGCCCAAATGATTGATATTGATCCTAAAGTAGCATTTCTAAGTTTTTCAACTAAAGGCTCAGCTAAGGGTGAGATGGTTACTAAAGTAAAACAGGCTGCTGAAATTTTTAAAAATAATCATCCTGAAATTTTGGCAGATGGTGAATTGCAATTTGATGCAGCCTTTGTGCCTGATGTTGCTGCAAAAAAAGCTTCTGATTCTCCTTTAAAAGGCCAGGCCAATGTTTTTATATTTCCTGAACTGCAGTCTGGGAATATTTCCTATAAATTAGCTCAAAGACTAGGAAATTTCACCGCTATTGGTCCGATTTTGCAAGGACTTCGTAAGCCTGTTAATGACCTATCGCGCGGAGCAAGTACTCAGGATGTATATAATATTGCCATATTGACTGCTGCACAGGTATTACTAAGGAATGAAGAAAATGAAGCTTAATGTCAATTCAGCGCAACAAATGCAGGACCTAGGTCGGGTTATAGCTCAGACTGCCCAGGCACATGATCTATTGTTATTAAATGGTGATCTTGGAGCTGGAAAAACGACCCTAACTCAAGGAATTGGCAGAGCACTGGGAATTAAGCGACCAGTCAAAAGTCCTACATTTACAATTGTCCGCGAATATCCTGAGGCCAGGTTGCCTTTGTATCATATGGATTTTTATCGCTTGGAAGATGATGATTTATCTTCGATTGATTTGAATGCATATTTGGCTGAACCCGGCATGGTAGTGATTGAATGGCCAGAAGTTGTACAGGAACAATTACCAGAAACTTTTCTAGAAATCACTATTAAGCGTGTTGATGACAGTTGGGATTCGACTAAGCGAATAGTTGAATTTGATGCAAAAGGCGCGAGAAACAAAAAATGGTCTAAAAGTATTTTACAATCATTAAATTAAAAAACAGGGCTGTTATGATGTGATCCCAGTTTATCCTAATTATAGGGTTCATATCACTTCGTCCTGTTTTTTCTATTATATTTGGTAAACCAAGTTTTTTAATGCTTCATCACCGTATTGCTCATCCTGAGCTATTAGTATACCTGCACATGCCTCACTGTCACTTAATGCATTATGGTGGTGCCATAATTCAACGTTAAGTGCTTTTGAAACTGTATCAAGTCTGTGATTTGGCAACTTAGGTTCAAGCAACTTGCTGGTTTGCAACGTATCAATGACAAAATAGTGTGGTTCTTGTATGTCATAACGGGCTAAACTTTGTCGCATTACATTTGTGTCAAAGCGGGCATTGTGAGCAGTTACTAACATTCCAGGCTGATACAAATCTTTTATTTTAGGCCATACCTCTGCCATTGTAGGAGCATCTTTGACATCTTCAGCAGTTATATCGTGAATTTGAATATTATGTGCATCAAAAGGCATTTGGGGATTAATGACGGTATAAAATCGATCTACGATCTGGTTGTTGCGAACCATTACTAAAGCAAGTGAACAAGCACTTTCTGGATGCCGGTTGGCAGTTTCAAAATCCATTGCAATAAAATTCATTTTCTCACCTTTAAATTTTAATTTTAGTATAACATATGATGAAGCAATTAACTGAATGCGGTAAAATAGAAAAAGATTAGACAAAGGGGATTTTTGATTTGAAATTATCAGATTTAACCAAAAATGGCATAGAAATAAAGAGGCAGGTTCCGCTTAGTAAATATACATTTACAAAAACTGGGGGACCAGCTGAGTTTCTTGCATTTCCACGAAATGAAAGTGAGCTAAAAAACTTAGTAATTGCCGCACATGATAACAATATTCCCTTGACTATAATAGGAAATGCTTCCAATTTAATAATTCGTGATGGTGGTATCTCAGGTATAGTCCTAATTTTAACCAAAATGAATCAAATTAAAGTTGATAAAAATAAAGTTATTGCTCAAGCGGGAGCGACTATTGTCGAAACTGCATTTACAGCAGCTCATCATAGTCTAAGTGGTTTGGAATTTGCAGCTGGGATACCTGGCAGTGTTGGTGGTGCTGTGTTCATGAATGCTGGTGCCTATGGAGGTGAAACTTGCAACGTTATTGAGAGTGTTAGGGTAATGACACGTTCTGGCAATTTTAAAAATTATTCTCAATCGGAAATGAAGTTTTCCTACCGTCATTCTTTGGTTCAAGAGAATGGTGACATTGTATTAGAAGCAGTTTTTGCATTAAAAAGATCTGCAAAAAACCGCATTCTGGCGGATATGAATTATTTAAATGCTTTGCGTCAATATAAACAGCCACTGGAATACCCTTCTTGTGGCAGTGTTTTTAAACGACCAACCGGTCATTATGTTGGTCCTATGATTATTCAAGCCGGTTTACAAGGAAAACAAATTGGGGGTGCTCAAGACTCTACTAAGCATGCTGGTTTTATAGTAAATAAAGGTAATGCCACTGCAACTGACTATCTTGACCTGATTCATTTGATTCAAGAAAAAATCAAAACAAAATTTGGTCTGGATTTGCATACTGAAGTTAGAATTATTGGTAAACCTAATGATTAACCCGAAAAAATTATTAAGTTTGTCTATGATAGAAAGGAGCATTTATGCAGACTAATGGAGGACACATTTTTACATGGGGGAACTTTTCAATAATTCTTGATGTTCTGATTATTTGGTTTGTAGTTTACCACCTGGTTATTTTGATCAGGGGAACCAAGGCTGTTCAGTTAGCCAAAGGAATTGTCTTGATTTTTATTGTTCGTATCCTTGCAGGCATTTTTCAGTTACACACAACGATCTGGCTGATTGATCAAATAGTTTCATGGTCAGTTGTTGGGATAATAGTAATTTTTCAACCGGAAATTAGACGAGGTCTCGAACACTTAGGGCGCTTGCCAATTTTTGGTGGTCGAGAAGATAGTGCCCGTACTGAATCAATTCAATTTATTAATGAACTTGATAAAGCTATTCAATATATGTCGAAAAGAAGAATTGGTGCGCTAATTACAATTCAACAGGAAACTGGACTGGAAGACTATATTGAAACTGGGATTAAGCTTAACGCTGATGTTACTGGAGAACTATTAATTAATATTTTTATACCTAATACTCCATTACATGATGGTGCAGTCATTATTAATAAGGATCACAAAATTGCAGTGGCGGCAGCTTATTTACCCTTGTCTGATAATAGTATGATTCCTAAGAGACTCGGAACTCGTCACCGTGCAGCTGTTGGGATATCAGAGGTGACTGATGCAATTACCATTGTCGTTTCAGAAGAAACTGGTGGGGTAACGATCACACGTAATGGTCGCTTTTTAGTTGACATGACACGAGATGAATACTTAAAGTATCTTAATGCAGAACTGGTCCCCAAGAAAAGTGGTAACGACAAATGGTATCAAAAAATTATTCGTAAGATATGGAAATGGGGTGCCGATCGATGAAAGAGTTTTGGAAAAAATCATGGTTTATTCGGCTAGTTTCCCTTTTAATTGCTGTGTTACTGGTAATTTATGTTAATTCTACCCAAGAAGGATTTTTGTCTCAGGGACAGACGGATAAAACTAAGCAGACTGCAAATAAAACGCAAACTATTAAAGTTCCCTTACAAGTTTCGGTAGATACAGACAAATTTTATGTTGTGGGTTATCCTGAAAAAGTAAGCGTTACTCTTGAAGGATCCACTGCATTGGTTACCTCAACTATCAATACCCAAAATTTCAGAGCATATATCGATTTAACGAAAAAAAGCATTGGTCAACACAATGTTAAAGTACATGTAAATGGTATTAATAAGCAGATTTCCTATTCTGTTAATCCACGCAGCGTTGAAGTTAATATTCAACGGCGAAAGTCCACAACTATGCCCATACAAATAGAGTATAATAAGAGTGCAGTTGGTGAGGGATATCAGTTGGGACACTCCAGTGTATACCCACAACAAGTAGAGGTTACTGGAGCTCGTTCCGAGGTTGATCAAATTGATCAAATAATTGCTAAAGTTGTTCTACCTAATGGAATCGATCATACTTATGAACGTCAAGTCAGTTTAATAGCTGAAGATCGTAAGGGCAGACAACTTAATGTTGTAATTGATCCAGCTACAGCTAAAGTGACAATTCCAATTACTACATCTAAGAAAGCAGTTAAAATAAAGCTCAAACCTGAACATGAAAAAGTAGATAAGGTGTATTCGCTTACTGTAAAAAATAAGTATGTTACGTTATTTGGTAATGAAAAAGATTTAGCAAAAATTAAAAATCTAGAGGTTCCTGTTGATTTAGGTTCGGTTACTTCTACTACAACTAAGACTATTACTCTAGATTTACCTGATGGTATTGTTAAGTCTAATCCCACGCAAATTGCTGTAGAAGTAAAAGTAGATAATGCAAACGATTCAAAAAATAAAAATAATTAAGATAGAGAGGTTGTTTACTAATGTTAAAATATTTTGGCACTGATGGAGTTCGTGGAGTGGCTAATCAAGACCTGTCACCAGAATTGGCGTTTAAATTAGGTCGTGACGGTGGATATGTCTTAACCAAAAATAAAGCCAAAGAAGAACAGGCTAAAGTTTTAGTCTCACGTGATACAAGAATCTCTGGCCAAATGTTGGAATATGCTTTGATATCAGGTCTTTTATCTGTTGGAATTGAAGTCTTGGAAGTCGGAGTAATAACTACCCCTGGTTTGTCATATTTAGTGCGTGCTCAAGGAGCAGATGCAGGAGTACAAATTTCTGCTTCCCACAATCCTGTCGAAGATAATGGTATTAAGTTTTTTGGTAGTGATGGCTTGAAGTTATCTGATGAAATGGAAGGAAAAATTGAACAACTAATTGATGCACCTGAGGACAAATTGCCTAGACCTTCTGCTAAAGGTTTGGGATCTGTCACTGATTTTCATGAAGGCAGTGCAAAATATTTACAATTTATCGAAAATACAATTCCGGAAGACCTTAGCGGCATCAAAGTCGTTATTGACGGTGCCAACGGTGCTGCCAGCAGTTTGATTTCCCGGTTATTTGCTGATTGTGGGGTTGATTTCACTACTATTGCTACTCATCCTGATGGCTTGAATATTAATGATCATGTTGGCGCTACGCATACCGAAAGGCTGCAGGAAGAAGTTGTTAAGCAGGGTGCGCAACTTGGTCTCGCTTTTGATGGCGATGCTGATCGCTGCATCGCTGTCGATGAAAATGGTCATGAAGTTGATGGGGATCATATCATGTATATTCTCGGAAGCTACATGGAAGATGGAGGTCGACTAAAAAAGGACACCATTGTCACTACTGTAATGAGTAATCTCGGTTTTACCAAAGCGTTACAAAGGCGTGGGATTAAAAATGTTCGTACTCAAGTTGGCGACAGGTATGTTTCAGAAGAAATGCGAGCAAACGGCTATAACTTAGGTGGGGAGCAGTCTGGTCATGTTATTATGAGTGATTATCATAATACTGGTGACGGGATGTTGACTGGCTTGCATCTAATGTTAGTAATGAAAAAAACAGGCAAAACTTTAACAGAATTGTTAACTGACTTTAAAGAATATCCTCAGTGCTTAGTAAATGTTCCGGTTAAAGATAAGAATTCTTGGAAAAATCATGAACCGATTATGAATGTAATAAAAGAAGTTGAAAGTGATATGGGAGATGAAGGAAGAGTATTAGTTCGTCCTTCAGGAACTCAGTCGCTTCTGCGGGTAATGGCTGAAGGTCCTACTCAAGAAGAAACAGATGCTTACGTTAAGAGAATAACTGATGTAGTTGAAGCGGAAATGGGCGTATAAATAAATTAGCCCCACTGTTTTTTGAGCTAAAAAGCAGGTAAACAAGAATAAGACCCCCCAAATCTACGGCGAATTTGGGGGTCTTATTCTATTTTTTTAATCTTTTTCTATATTGTCTGGCGTGACATCTGCTGCTGTATTAGTTGGTTTTAAATGCTTGCCAAAGAGATATTTAGCAGTTGACGCTTTTACAAAATTATACTCCTCGGATCTTGCTGGTGAATTTAGGACTTCATAAAATAATTCAGCTTTTTTATCTGCTCGTATCCATATATATCTTAGACCTGTAACAGAAGTAATGTCACCTAACCTAAACTTTATTCTATCCGCAAATTCTCCTTTTGTATTATAAAGATCTGCGTCACTTACAAATTTTATATACATGATGTTAGTATATGGCAGCAAACTTTGACGAGGCTGAGTTTTAATATCATCTCTTAAAAAACAAACAAGTTCATACTGTTTTTTATTCGATATACCTCTAAAACTCTATTATCAAGCATAACAATTTTGTTCGTTCCAGCTAGTTCTTCTCTGTCACTACGATGATCAACCACTAGTCTTGTACCTTTTTTGACATACTTATTGGTAAATTCACCTTTATTATTAACAAGATTTGCTTTCCCATTACCATTATCAGCAGATAATGGTATTGAAGCTATACGAACAGTATCGTAGTTAATACATAAAATATATCCATCAATGCTTCTAACATTTACAGCCTTGATATAACCACCATGACCGATATTATAGTATTGCTTTCCCTTAAATGTCTATGAAGGCTAAATTTTACGTAAAACAAAAAGTATCAAGAAGCCAGCTTCCTTTAGAATATTACTAAATATTATTTTTGCTTTTTATTTGACGGCTTTTGCTTGTTCAAAGAAATAACTGTTTAACTCTTCTCAGTTTAAAATTTTTAACATTTATTTTTGCTCTTTTATTGCGTTAGCAACAGTAGTTTCACGTTAAAGTATAGACCAATCATTAAAATATAGCTTGACCAATTACTTTAAAAAAGCTAATATTCCATACGTGAGTTGAATTATTTAATTAGCCCAAAATGATATTATTGTACTAGACCAAAGGAGAAATATATGTGTGGAATTGTCGGAATTGTTGGAAAATCTGCTAGGGAAATTGTTATAAACGGATTGTCTAAGCTTGAATATCGTGGTTATGATTCAGCTGGAATTTATCTAAATAATTTAGCTGGAAAGGAATTTTTAACTAAAACAGCCGGTCGTATTCAGGATTTAAAAAATAAAATGACACCTGATGAACAAGGATTAGTTGGAATTGGGCATACTCGTTGGGCTACTCATGGAAAACCAACTGAAAATAATGCTCATCCCCAATTTGATGAAACTGAGCGCTTTTATTTGGTTCACAATGGTGTAATTGAAAACTACCAGGAATTAAAAAAGCAGTACCTTGAAGATGTTTCTTTTAAGTCTGACACCGATACTGAAGTGATAGTTCAATTAATTAGTAAGTTTGCTCGTGAAAAAAACGAAGATGCTTTTACGGCTTTAAAGCAAGCATTGCAATTAATAAAAGGATCTTATGCCCTTTTATTGGTAGATAATCAAAATCCTGACCATATTTTTATTGCTAAAAATAAATCTCCTTTGATGCTTGGACTTGGTAATGACTTTAATGTTATTGCATCCGATGCACTATCTGTATTAGATCAAACTAAAACTTTTGTCGATTTACAGGATGGAGAAGTCGGAGATATTACTAAAGATGGTTATCAACTTGAAACAATTGAGGGACAAAAAGTTAATCATAAGCCATATGAATTAAAAATTGACGAAAATGCTGCTTCTAAAGGCACTTATGAGTTTTATATGCTTAAAGAAATCTGTGAACAACCTAGTGTTTTACGCCACCTGGATCAATATTATCTTGATCAAAATGGTGATCCTAAAGTAGATGCTAAAATTATCAGTGCTTTATCAAAGGCAGACAGACTTTATATCTTTGCTGCCGGTACAAGTTACCATGCGGGTTTAGTTGGCAAACAACTTTTTGAAAAGTTGACTATGATTCCAACTGAAGTTGGATTTGCATCAGAAGCAGGATATCACTTTCCAATGATGTCAAAGCACCCATTCTTTATTTTCTTATCCCAATCCGGCGAAACTGCAGACTCACGAGTTGTGCTGCAACAAGCAATCAAAAGAAGCATACCTAGTTTAACTTTAACGAATGTTCCTAACTCTACTTTGGCGCGCGAAGCTAATTATGCCATGTCGCTTGAAGCAGGCCCCGAAATAGCTGTTGCCTCAACTAAGGCGTATACAGCTCAAGTTGCAGTTCAAGCTATTGTAGCTAAAGCTTTGGGCGAGAAATTAGGAAATAAAGACGCTACGGCGTTTGACTTAAAAGAGAATTTTGCTTTGGCTGCTGAAGGAATTGAACAAGTAATTTCCAGTCAGTCAAAAATTGAACAGCTTGCTCAGAAATATATTATACCAAGTCGCAATGCTTTTTATATCGGCAGGGGAATCGATTATCCAGTTGCTTTAGAGGCGGCCTTAAAGCTTAAAGAAGTTTCTTATATCCAAACTGAAGGTTTTGCGGCAGCTGAACTGAAACATGGGACAATTTCATTGATTGAAAAGGGTACACCTGTCATTGCATTGATTAATGATCCGATTACATCGGACCTTATGCGTGGCAATATTCAAGAGGTAATCGCGCGCGGAGCTAACGTTATCACAATAGTTCGTAAATCATTAGCTAAAGCAAATGATGATCTTGTTTTGCCAGAAGTAAATTATTATTTATCTCCTCTGGTTAGTGTAGTGGCAGCACAGCTTTTTGCTTATTTTGCAGCAAAAGATAAAGGTTTGGATGTGGACAAACCGCGCAACTTAGCTAAGAGCGTGACGGTAGAATAATATTTTGAATCATCTTTTTTAACAAAAATTTTTATTTAAAACAGAATAATTCTTGAAAAAGTCGTAAGTAATTACGACTTTTTGTATAATAAAGAAAATAGCGAAAATGTGCAGGAGGATATTATTTTGGCAATAAAGTTGATTGCGGTTGATCTAGATGGCACTTTGCTGACAACTACAAAGCAGATTTTACCGGAAACTGAACGGATTCTTAAGCAGGCAAATAGCCAGGGAATTAAAATTGTTTTGGCTTCAGGAAGACCTTTGTCTGGTGTAAAGGAATTTAATAAGCAATTAGGTTTGGAGGGTAAAAAACAGTATGATATTGTTTTTAATGGTGCTGTAATTCAGGATCTGGCAGGAAACATATTAATGAATCAAGAAATGAATTATCGTGACTTTACTAATATGCGAAAACTGCAAAGATTGGCACATGTTAACCTTCACTTTGAAACCCCTGAGTGTTACTGGACTTGTGATCGTAATATAGGTGTTAACCTGGCGAGGAATGCGACCTTTACAAATAATGTGCTTAAAGTACGTAAAGCTGAAGAAATAACACAAGATTTTACTTTTAATAAAGTGGGTCTTAGCGTACTTGACGATGAGAGAGAAGTTGATAAATTGTGGAATAATATTCCTCAGTGGGCTTTTGCAAAATATGATATTGTTCGCAGTTTTTCAAGCATCATTGAAATTAATATTAAAGACGCTTCCAAGGGGAATGCTGTTTTGCAATTGGCAGAAAGATTAAAAATTAAGCCAAGCCAAATTATGGTAATTGGCGATCAAGGCAATGATATTTCCATGTTTACAAATCCTGACTTTATGAAAATTGCCATGGGTAATGCAATTGAAGAAATAAAAGATTATGCAAATTATGTGACAGAAGACAATGATCATGATGGAATTGCGAAAGCAATAAAAAAGTTCGTTCTGTAGTAAAATAAAGTTGAGTTGATTATTATGGTAGAAAAAAATAGAGAACATAATATTTCCGAAGCTGAGTGGGAAGTTATGAGAATAGTGTGGACTTTAGGAGAAATTCACACTGGAGAAGTGATTCAGCAGCTTCAGGCAAAAAAGAATTGGTCTGAATCTACAATCAAAACTTTAATGGGACGTTTGGTCAAAAAGGGTTTGTTAAAAACCCGTAAAGACGGTCGCCGATTTGTTTATTCTGCTACTGTTACTCAAATCGAAATGATGATTGAGGTCACAAAAGAAATGATGAGTCATATGTGTGATATGCATAAAGGTCAGGTAATGATAGCCATTCTTAAAGATATGCCTCTTGCTCAGGGTGACATTGCTAAAATAGAAAAAGAACTTGCTTATAAAAAAGAGAGTGCTCCCGAAATGGTTAATTGCAACTGTTTAGCTTCGGGTCAACATGACTGTTAGATTAAATAGTTAATATTCTTATGGGAGGTCAATTTGATGAAAAAATTTGCTAGTATTTTATTCCGCCTGATTTTTACTGCGACAGTTTGTATTTCTGGCTTTCTGCTACTGGAATCTCCAATAACTGTTAATGTGCAAAATGTTCGTGGCATGGCACAAACTGTAATTAAAAAAAGCGTAAATAATACTGGTGATTCAAGACTAAAAGGTACTCTAAAATTGGCTAAGGATTTTGGTGTTGAAGACAAAATTTTAGAACAGTTACCCAAAAAATATCATAATGATATGTCTTATGTTAGTCTATATAATCTCAGTGTTACTTATCAGGAAAACGGAGAAGTATCTGCTAAGAATTTATCTTTCCCGGAAAATAATGAAGTACAAAAAGCTGTAAGCAATCTGCTGCTAAATAAAATTAACAATGGTTTAAATGAAAATAAGGATAAAGTTAACCAAACTATTAGTATTTTTCATTATTGCCTCTTTGCAACAATATTAGTTTTTATTCTAGCTGCTTTGTTGATGCTATTTGGTAAATATTGGGCTTCAATTATTTTATTGGTTGCAGCCATAGGATCATTTGGAGCACTACAGTTTTTAGCAAATCAATTAGTTCAATGGCTTGAAAGTAACACTGCTCCGGGCATAACGTTAACCACTTCACCAATTTTATGGGTTGGACTTGCTCTCGGTTTTATAGCTGCGCTAATTTGGCCAGTTATACTGAAATTGACTAAAAAAGAAGATTAATTAAAAATATACATAGAAGTTAAAGCATCAACCGCAAAAATTTTGGTTAATGCTTTTTTTAATATTGCAATTAATTATTTTAAGTATAATTTTTCTTAAAAATATATGCTAGAATTGATACTGACAGTGTAGATGTAAGAATAAAGGAAAAATTAATGTATTACTTTTTAGATAGCAAGTTAGATGCAAATAGTTCAGGAATAGAACACGCAGAAGTTAAAAGACTAAAGTTGTTTAAACGTAACCATGTCAAAGCGAAAATAACAACGAATGAATTTAACCGTTTTGGTCATAGTAATTTGTCTCTTTATGGGTTGGATGATGATGACTATGTTAATATGTTTGATTTTTTTGCTGGAACCGTAAATTATGCCAGTCGTATTGTTACTCTGAAAGATTTACCCATTCCAGGCTTTAACCAGGTGAAAAAAATTACCAATGGCTATGAAGTATATGAAGACAATCGTAAAACTATGACCATTAATATTTTCCCTAATGGTAGCATCGATACCATTACATATTATAATGGCGATGTTAACCGTATCAAAGAGGAATTTTATGATACACGTGGTTTTAAGAGTCTGACCCAAATTTTTGATACTGCTGATGATCATTTAGTCTACGAATTATTTTTCCGTCCAGACAATACCATTTATTATGAAATTTCGTATGAGAAACGACCTAATTACTATCCAGCAACTAACATTCAGCTGACTGATACTCATGGGGTTGTTCATTCTTTAATGAATAGTGGTCAAGCATTTACCATTATGCTCGATGAATTGAATGAGCAGGATGGGGATGAAAAATCAACGTTTATTTCTGACCGCTCCAATATTACCAACGTACCAATGATTAATATGAAAACACCAGCTAGAAAAATCGAGCATTTTCACAACATTCATTTCAGAGATTACTGGGATCCTAGTTCACCGCTTACTTATAATTCAATTTCTAATAACGAATTACTGAGTAAAACGGATTTGGTAGTCACACCTAGTAAGCATCAGGCAGATGACATGCGTAAAAGATTAAGGACGCAAGTTCCGATAGTTTCAATACCAGTTGGAATAGTTCCTGATGAGCAGCTACAGGCAGAACATGTTCCAATGAGTGAACGTATTAAAGGAAAAATAATAATCATAGCCAGATTATTTCACGAAAAGCGTATCGATGATGCGATCAAAGCTTTTAATCAGGCTTACCAAAAAAATGATTCTTTAACTATGGATATTTATGGTTATGGCGATGGTAACGATAATTTTAAAGAAGAAAAAATGTTAAAGAAACTGGTGCAGGATCTTGGATTAGAAGATGTTATTCATTTTATGGGTTATACACAAGATATGGATTCGGTGTATGACAATGCGCAACTTTCAGTTCTTTCTTCACGATATGAAGGAGCGCCGCTTTCAATAGTTGAAGCCCAATCACACGGTGTACCCGTAATCGCTTATGATATTAACTATGGTCCTGCAGATCTGATTGCTGATGGGCAAAGCGGCTTTGTTGTTCCTAGTGGTCACATTGATGAACTGGCAGCCAAAATTACAGAATTTTTTGCCAGTCCTAAATTACGCAGAAAATTGAATGAGGGAGCGTATGAAAATGCCAAACGCTCATCCAGTGAGAATGTTTGGCGCTACTGGCAGAAATATGTGATTGATACAGATAAATAAGTATTTAAAAAAATTACTCACCTTGAATTTCAAGGTGAGTTTTTCTTTATTTTAAATTTATTGCATTTCAAAAAAATGTGAGTTACTATGGTTAATTAGTTAGCTTGCTAACTAAATTTTAGGAGGAATATGAATGCAAAGAAAATTAGATGCAAAATTAATTTGTTCAATTTTCGCAGCCGGATTAATGTCTTTTTCAGGTGTGCTAATTGAAACAGCAGGAAACGTTACTTTTCCCGTTTTGATGAATGATTTTCATGTTAATATGGCTACCGTACAGTGGATGACAACTGGTTATCTGTTAGTTGCTTCTATTATTATGCCATTATCTGCATATTTAAAAAGAAATTTTAGTTCAAGAAAACTTTTTGTGACAGCCGCTACTTTATTTGTTTGTGGTTTAGTGATTGATGCAGTAGCAAATCAATTTATTTTTTTGGTACTTGGTCGTGTCATCCAAGGAGCAGGAGCAGGAATAGCTATTCCATTAATGTTTAATATTATTTTGGAACGGACGCCATTAGATAAAATTGGATTGCTTATGGGAATAGGAACAATGATTACGGCGGTTGCTCCAGCTTTAGGTCCAACATTTGGCGGATTAGTCGTCAATACTTTAGGTTGGCGTTATATCTTTATTTTTATCATTCCTGTGATGATTATTTCTCTGCTAATGGGTATAGCTTCAATTAATGATGAATCCAAAAAAATTGCACATACGCAACTCGATACAGCAGGATTTCTGAGCATTGCTTTAACATTTATCGGTTTTATTTTTGCTTTTAGCAATTTGTCTACCATATTACAAAAACCATTGATGTTTATTTTGCCTTTAGCAGTCGGCGTTATTTGCTTAATTATTTTTATCAAGCATTCTTTAAATACTGCTACTCCGTTAATTAATATTAGAGTTTTTAAAAATACTAAATTTACTCAAGGCATAACAGCTTATTTTATTTTTCAAGTCAATACCTTAGGATTGTCTTTCATTTTGCCAAATTATGTTTAAATTGTTAATCATTCTACAGCAATGACTGCAGGTCTTCTGCTTTTAACAGGTGGACTTGTTGGGGCAGTGCTCTCACCAATTAGTGGCAGATTGCTCGACAATTATGGTCCCAGAAAACCAATAATGACAGGCGCAGTTTTGGAAATAATTGGTGGGATTCTTTATTGTATATTTGCTTCTTCACTATCATCTGGCAAAATTATTCTGTTCTATGCTATTACAATGATGGGTATAGGTCTGGTAATGGGTGATACTATGACTGCTTCCATTGGTCAACTAGATGAAAAAGAAAATACAGATGGCAATGGTCTGTTCAATATGGCGCAGCAATTTGCTGGAGCTGTCGGCACGGCAATTATTTCAGCTATTATGCAATTTGTAGAACAGATGAGTGGTCAAAGTTCCACTACTGGAAAATATATTGAAGCTGCTCAGGTAGGTTTTATTTTTATTCTTATTATTGTTCTTGTTGGTGTATACTTACTTTATCAAGCTACAAAATCGGTAAAAGCAAAGGAATAGAGTAAGATTAATGAACAGATTAGGATTAGCCTTACAGCGTGTACAAAATACATTTAATCGTAATGCTGATTACTACGCCAGAAAAATTGGTTTAACTGGAACACAGATGCTAATTATTGAATATTTGGCTTCATTTGCCCAAAACAAATCCATTTATCAAAAGGATATTGAGCATGAATTTAACATTAGGAAGTCTACTGCTACTAATGTATTACGCTTAATGGAAGAAAAAGGTTTAATTACCAAAAAAGTTGATCAACATGATACACGATTAAAGGCAATAATCCTAACTGAGAAAGCTATCAAGCTGGGACCAAAAATAACTTATTATTTTGTTAATTCTGAGAATAGTTATGCTGAAATTTTAGGAGCCGATACGAAGAAAGAATTGGTAAAAAATCTACAGAAGCTGAATGAAGCTATATCTGAAAATAGTTCAAAAAAATAGTTATTGCATGAAAGCAATAACTATTTTTTAATTTGCTTTCTTATCTTTCGTAATTAGGTGCTTTTTTAGTAATTTGGACATCATGTGGATGAGATTCTCTTAAACCGGCATTAGTAATTTTTACAAATTGAGCATTTTCACGTAAATCATTGATAGTGGCTGCACCCACATAACCCATGCCTGAACGCAGACCACCAATAATTTGGAAAATAATATCAGAAACATCACCTTTATATTCCACGCGTGCTTCTACACCTTCAGGTACCAATTTATTAGCTTCATTAACACCACCTTGGAAATATCTGTCAGAGGATCCATGGGCTTGAGCCATTGCTCCGACAGATCCCATACCACGATAGGTTTTATATTTTTGACCATCGCTTTCAAACACTTCACCGGGTGCTTCGGTTGTACCTGACAACATACTTCCAAGCATGACTGCATTTCCGCCCGCAGCCAGTGCCTTAACTATATCTCCTGAGTACTTCATTCCACCATCTGCAATTATTGGTTTGTGGTATTCTCTGGCAGCAGTAGCAGCATCATAAATTGCAGTAATTTGCGGAACTCCGACACCAGCAACTACACGGGTAGTACAAATGGAGCCAGGACCAATACCTACTTTAACAATGTCAACTCCAGAATCGAAAAGAGCTCTAGCAGCATCTCCAGTTGCAATGTTTCCGGCTATTAACGTAACATGAGGAAAATGATCCCTAATTTCTTTGATTTTACGCAAAACACCAGCTGAATGACCGTGAGCAGTATCAATGACAATTGCATCAGCACCCTTTTCGATAAGTGCTTCAGCACGTTCAAATGTATCACTGGTGACTCCAATAGCAGCAGCAACAAGCAGGTGATTGTTGTCATCGACAGCTGCTTTGGTAATGTTAGATGGAACAACAACATTTTTGACGTTTGCAACTTCGCCAGCTTGGGCAGTGATGGACATATTTTTATGGATTACGCCTAAACCACCTTGCAAAGCAATTGCTATTGCCATTGCGCCTTCAGTTACGGTATCCATTCCAGCACTAATAATAGGAATATTGAGTTTCAGATTAGGCGCTAATTGAGTATGAAGATCCACTTCATTTGGCAATACATGGCTTTCCGCTGGAATCAATAACACATCGTCAAACGTTAAGCCCTCTTTAACAAATTTTGTTGTCCAATTTGACATTTAATGCACTCTCCTTTTCAAAAATATTAAAGTTAAATTGATTACACTTTACTAGTGATTTTAATCTTGGTCAAGATAAAATTATAGATCGTATTGTTAAAATTATAATATTACTACCGAAGTATTTCAATGTAAAAATCGAACAAAATCACAATATCAATAGATATTGTAAGTGATGAATAAAAATGTTATGATTTTTAATATTGATTTATAGCTATATAAAAACTTAAATGATCAAGAGGATAATTAGACTTATATTAAAATGTTCGTATTTATAATTATTTTGTTAAGGAGACAAAGATGATCCAAAAATTATCTCGTAAGTTTGTTGACGGATTGCCTAAGGCTGAACTGCATGTTCATATAGAGGGAACACTCGAAGCTGAAATGGAATTTGCCATTGCTAAGAGAAATCAGATTGATATTGGTGCTAAGACTCCAGCGGATATTGACAGGAATTATGGAGTAGGATTGCCGGAATTTTTAAAGGCGTACTATAAAGGGATGCAGGTCTTGCGGACTAAACAAGATTTCTATGATTTAACTGCAGCTTTTTTGCGCAAAGAAGCTGACAGCAATGTTAAGCACCTTGAATTATTTTTTGACCCTCAAGCGCATACTAGTAGGGGTATTCCTTTTGCTACAGTAATTGAAGGCATTCATGAAGCGATTGTTGATGCAGCATCGTTAGACATTGATGTCCAGTTAATAATGTGCTTTTTAAGAGAATATTCACAAGAATCGGCAATGCAAACTTTAAAAGAAGCTGAACCATATCATAAAAAAGGTTGGATATTAGGTGTTGGTCTTGATTCAGATGAGCATCATAATCCACCGCTGAAGTTTATGCTGGTTTTTGCTAAGGCTCGAGATCAAGGTTATTATTTAACAATGCATTGTGATCTGCACCAAGTTGATACAGTTGATCATATCAAACAAGCTTTAGAAATTATTACGGTCGATCGTTTGGATCACGGCTTAAATATAGTTGAAAATGCGGATTTGATGACATTTTTAATAGACCAAAAAATTGGTATTACAGCATGCCCCATGGCTTATTTTTATACCCGCAAAGTTATGGAACAAAAGGCCATTAATAAGCTTTTTAATAACGGTGCGCTGATTAGTTTTAATTCCGATGATCCAGCTTATAAGGGTAGTAATTATATTAATGATGTTTACTATAAATTTGCCCAAAAGAGTGATTGGAATGAAAAAGAATTGATCCGAATAGCACAAAATTCATTTAAAACCTCTTGGATCAGTCAGCAGGAAAAAGAAAGCTATCTTGCACAAATAGATGAATACATCTCAAATAAAAGGTGATATTTTCTAGATAGAAAATATATTTTGTGCCAAAAATTAAATTATATTTAAAAACTGTTAAAAATGTGGTAGAATTTATCTAATTGTTGCTGATTTAAAATCTATAAGTAATAAGGTTAAACCAATGACAGTTTCTAAATGTATGATGATAGGTGTTCAAAACTTAAAGCAATTTTGTAAAAAGGATTGTCCTTTTGAAAATTGCTTTTTTGTGCTGGCTAGATAACTAAATGAGGTCAAAAATGAACGAAAATGCGATTGAAGTTCATAATCTTTCTAAGGATTATTTTATTAGCAGCAGGGGTGAAAACTGGCGCGCAGTTGTTAAAAATATTTATAAGCCTGAAAAGACGGCAGTGCAAGCAGTAAAAGCGCTCAATTTTACTATCAAGAACGGTGAAAAAGTTGGCTTTATTGGCAAAAATGGGGCAGGTAAGACCACGACCATTAAGATGCTGACTGGAACCTTGTTTCCATCAGCTGGAACTTGCAGGGTAAATGGCTATGATCCTACAAAAAGGATAAATGATTTCAAAAAGTCAATCTCAGTCGTTATGGGAAATAGATCGCAACTTTTTCCTGATTTAACCCCTAGAGATTATTTGAAATTATTGCAGTCAATGTACGATATACCGGAAGAAATTTTTCAAAAAACGGTCAATGACCTGGCTCAGATACTAAATGTAACTTCAAAATTAGATGTACAAACCCGCAAATTATCACTGGGAGAACGAATGAAAGTAGAATTTCTGGCCGGCGTAGCAACTAGACCAAAAATACTCTTTTTAGATGAACCAACTATTGGTTTGGACGTTTTGGCAAAAAGGGATATACGCAAGTTTTTGTTAAGGCTGAACAAGGAAGAAAAATTGACTGTCTTTCTTACCTCTCATGATATGGAAGATATTGCAACTATCTGTGATCACCTGATCATTGTAAATAGCGGTCAGATAATGTGGGATGGACCAAAAACAGATTTATTAGAGAGGTTTAATCAGAATAAATATATTACTTTTATTAAATCGGAGAACTTCATCGAAAGTAAACTGGGCACCAAGATTATTGATCAGGATGATTTGTCCGTGACAATTAAAGTTCCTGTAGAAAAGGTAGATGACCAGATCGCTCAGTTGGCACGGGATAATCAAGGCTCTGACTATCAAATAAATGACCTGAAGCTTGAAGATATTATCTTAGAGCTATTTGCTGAGGAGAAAGAAAAATGATAAAAACCTATTTTTCAGTAAGCAAGATCTCATTGAAGTCTATATTAGCCAATAAGAGCAGCGTCATAATTTTGCTTTTGCAGGCACTGGTACCAAGTTTAGTGATGTTTTATTTATGGTCATTAATATTGAATCATGGTCAAACTATTGGTGGTTTTAGCAAAAATCAAATGGTAATTTATTATATTGGGGTTAATTTTATTAATTCTTTTGTATGGTATGCAGTTGACTGGGAATTGAATGATGATATCCATTCAGGAGAATTGTCTAATATCATCCATAGACCAATTACAATTGAAAAATATTATTTTGCTAAAATGCTGGGCGATAGACTGGCAAATTTAATTTTGCTTGCTCCGATTTTAATCATTGGATTTGTCTATATAGTTGCGCGTAATTTAATTCATATTTCTTTACTCGTGCTACTTGAATTTGCATTTAGTTTAATTATGGCAGCCATATTATGGTTTCTTTTTTCTTATATTATTGGTAGTGTAGCGTACTGGTTTGACAATCTTTTCTTTGTTTTACTGGTAAAAGAAGTTGTAGTCAATCTGCTGGCAGGTTTTTACTTTCCTTTAGAAATTTTGCCGCCTTTTTTGGTAAAAATAATTAAACTACTGCCATTTCAATATTTCAGCTCTTTTCCAATTGATACGCTTGTTAAAGCATTACCATTAAATATATGGCTTAAAAACACAATCATTGAAATTGTATGGATGATAGTTTTTTATTTAATAGTAAAAATAGTTAATAAAGAAGGGCTTCAGAGATACTCTGATGTAATGGGTTGATTATGAAAAGTAAACTTAAAGTAGTCAAATCGTTAATTAAAATTGCCTTATTGCAAACTATTAGTTTCAGGTTAGACACATTGTTTGGGATAATCTCTTCTATATTGTGGTTAGGCATTCCTATAGCTTTTTTTAAGGTAATTTATCTAAATGTTGATACTATCGGTGGTTGGACTTACAAAGAATGTCTGTTGTTGGTTGGCGTTTATACTATGCTTGACGGCTTCTTAATGGCTTTTTTGGTCAAATCAATGCCTAAAATGGAAAAAGACATTAGAGAAGGAACCTTAGATTCAATTTTATTAAAACCAATTAACGCTAAGGTATATTACTTTTTTAGTGCAATTGAATTTACACAATTAATTAATTCGGTGCTGGGACTATTTGTAATTATTTATGCATGTCAAGGTATAAGTGTTAATATAGGCCAGGTGTTGTTCTTTTTGCTTTCTTGCGTTTTTGGCTGCATTTTATACTATTCTCTTTGGTATTTATGGACAATTTCGGCATTTTGGTTTCCAACAAATTTTGGCAGAAATGATTTGTTTTTAAGTATGATACAAATGAGTCGCTACCCTGCAAGTATTTATCGGGGACTGGGTAATATTATTTTTAATTTCATCCTGCCTTTTGGATTAATTGCTTGTCCTGCTACAATTATTTTAATAAGGCCACGGCAATGGCAAATAATGTTATTGCAACTTTTGATAGCCTTAGTATTTTTATTTTTAGACCATTGGGTATGGAATTTAGGCTTGAAGAAATATAATGGAGCAGGTAGATAAAAAGAATTATGAATTTGAATTAAATACTTGCATAGCTATAGAGGCTTTTCTAAAATAATCCTGTTAGTTTTATTTAGAATATAGGAAATGGGATAGACTTTGAAAGACGAACTTCTTACAATTAGTTTAGATGATACAGTAGTAAAAGCAGCTAAAGCTAACCTGGAAAATTATGGACTTTCTGTGGCAAAGTATCTGCAGTTAATGCTGTTTTTGGCCGCTGATAATAAGGCCGAACTTAAGCAAATAATGGTGGACAAAAATGATCTGACTCAATGGTTAAAGCGATTAGATGCAGATTAATAAGGTAAAACTTACTGAAAAAATCAGTAAGTTTTTTTTGAGCATTTAGGTTTACATTTGTAGATGCATAACTTATACTAAACTTAGTTTACAAATGTAGACATTAATAATAAGCTTCAACTGGGAGGAATTATCATGAATAAAATTATTATCTTAGCTTTGGGTCTTGCACTAATAGCTTTTATTGCATGGTGGTTCTTTGGTAGCCATCAAGTAGAAGAGGAGAAAGCCACTATGAAGTCAAACAAACAGAGTGTTGATATTGAAGTTAAAGGTGGTTATTCACCAGAAAGAGTCGTTCTTAAAAGGGGTGTACCCGCTACTTTAAATTTTAAGAGAACAGACTCCTCCAATTGTTTAGATCATGTTGTATTTTCAGATTTTGGCATAAATCAGAAATTACCTGAAGGCAAAGTAGAAAGGGTTAAAATTGATACTTCAAAACCAGGTGAATATCAATGGGAATGCAGTATGAACATGTTTCATGGTAAGGTAATTGTCAAATAGCTAAGGAAAAACAATGAAAATTACAACACGTTTTTGGACGTCGCTAATATTATCACTGCCAATGCTTCTGGAAATGATTATTCATCCTTTTACTGGATGGATGTTGCCAGGTGGCGAATGGACCATGCTTATTTTTACAACAATAATTATGTTGATTTCAGCAGGTCCATTTATTACTAGTGCCTGGTCTGCCTTTAAGAAGCACCATTCAAATATGGATACCCTCGTTGCTTTAGGAACATCGATAACTTATATTTACAGTATTTATGCGATGTTTACTAAAAGACCTGTTTTCTTCGAAAGTGCTGCTTTTGTTATTACTTTCGTCTTATTAGGGCAGGTTTTAGAAGAAAAAATGCGGGCAACTGCTTCTGACGCTATGGGGAAATTGCTTAATTTAGGTGCAAAAAATGCCTTAGTAAAGCGCGATGATCAATTTGTCAGTATTCCTATCACTGAAGTTGTGAAGGGCGACTACATACAAGTAATGCCTGGGCAAAAAGTACCAGTTGATGGCAAAATTGTTTCTGGCAATTCAAGCATTGATGAATCTATGGTAACTGGCGAAAGTATGCCAGTTAAAAAAGTGGCAGGCGATCAGGTAATAGGAGCTACAATCAATCAAACGGGATCATTTGTGATGCAAGCCCAAAAAGTTGGTAATGAAACGATGCTGGCGCAAATTATTGAGATTGTTAAAAAGGCACAGAACAGTCATGCACCGATTCAAAAATTAACTGATAAGGTTGCAAATATTTTTGTTCCCACAGTTTTGATTATTGCAATTGTAACATTTTTAGTTTGGTATATTTTCCTTGGTAAAAGCATAGCAACTGCATTAGTTTTTGCCGTTGCGGTTATGGTTATTGCCTGTCCTTGTGCTTTAGGGCTGGCAACACCCACTGCATTAATGGTTGGAACTGGTCGTGGTGCCAAAATGGGAATCCTAATTAAAAATGGAGAAATTTTAGAGGCTGCAAACAGCATTGATACTATAGTTTTTGATAAAACGGGAACGATTACCAAAGGTCAACCACAAGTAACAGATATTGTGGGAGATAAAGAAAAAGTTCTACAATATGCTGCCAGTTTAGAGAAATTATCTGAACATCCTCTCGCTCCAGCTATATTAGCTGCAGCTAAAAAGGCAAAGTTGCAGTTAAAAACGGTAGAAAATTTTACCGTAATTGAGGGATGGGGTGTCACTGGTAAAATTTCTGATGCAAATGTTGCAGTCGGCAGCCCCAAAAAGCAAAAAGAAATTAAAATTGCTCCAGATTTAGAAGAGCAAATAGTGGCATTGCAAAATGAGGCAAAAACAGTAGTGTCTGTTGTTCAAGATAATCAAGTGCTGGGTCTAATTGCAATTCAGGATGCTCCTAAAGTGAATGCCAAAAATGCAATAAACGACTTACATCGTTTAGGCTTGAAAACTGTCATGTTAACTGGAGATAATCAACAAGTAGCCCACGCTATTGCAGAACAGGTGGATATCGATCAGGTAATTGCTGAGGTTTTGCCGGTTGATAAAGCAGCAGTTATTAAAAAATTGCAAGAGAAGCACCATGTCGCCTTTGTTGGTGATGGGATCAACGATGCGCCAGCTCTAACCCAAGCAAATGTTGGAATTGCCATGGGTTCGGGTACGGATGTTGCCATCGATGCAGGCGGTATCGTGCTTATCAAAAATGACTTGGAAGATGTTGTTCGCGCTTTGAAACTTAGTCGCAAGACTTTTAATAGGATAAAGCTAAATCTGTTTTGGGCTTTCATTTATAATGTACTGGGTATTCCAGTTGCCGCTGGCGTTTTTGCGGGTGTGGGTCTCACACTTAGTCCGGAAATAGCAGGATTAGCAATGGCCTTTAGTTCATTATCGGTTGTAATCAGTTCAGTTTTATTAGGAAAAACAAAAATATAGATATAAAAAATAGCAGTCGCAAATCTTGCGACTGCTATTTTACTGTGTAAGCTTTAATAATGGTGTTTACCTTTAGCCAGAACTGGCTTGATTTGGCTAATATAAGCTAAAATTCCAATAATGAACCAAATAAATGTAATTAATGCACTGTACATTAAGTTGGCGCTACCAGTTTTGATGTAAGTAACAGGTTCTGCAAAAGGGAATAATAAAGCAATTGCTTTTAACCATTCAGGATAAGCTGAAATTACAACTAGTACTCCTGATACTAATTGGGCTAAACTGCTAAAAATATTCTCCAAAAAGTAGGGATCATTCATTTGCCATGAGATGGCCCAAGATACAAAACCTAAAACGCAGCCATAAATACATAAAAGCGGTAGCATGAGTAAAGCTCGTTCAATAATGACTATGGGAGCACCGACTAAGTACAATAGAAACAGGTTAATTAATGCTAAAATGCAACCTATAATAATGGCAACAATGCATTTAGAAAGCCAATACATGATACTGAAAGGTCTTTTGGCAATTAATTCAAAGTCAATTTTTAAATCTGCATCATTAATCACAGCAGAACAAAATGTTTCAAGAGCAAGTACCGCAGCATCTATTGCAATTGAACTGATCGCAACATCCCAGTTAAATTGATTAGAATACTGCATATTGATTAATACTAACAGGGCCAGATTTATCATTGGTGTGATAAAGAAATAAGTTAGTTTTGTACGCCAATTATTGAGAAAAGAAAGGCCAGAGAATTGTGTAGCAAACATTAGATAATTTTCAGAGCTCCTTTCTTTCTGACAAGGTCATTAATTTTTCTCACAATAATCACAATTAACAAAAGCCAAAGAAGTAAACTGCAAAAATAAGCAGTCCAGTTGAGACTTTTATTATGGGACAAAGAAGCAATTGGTCCAGTTATAGGAATAAACCACTGAGAAAACTTGGTTAAGGGATTCAAAATGGTCTCATTGCCAAATAATCCTGCTAATAACAAAATAGGGGTGCCAATTAAGCCCTCATAAACCATTGCATTAGGTGAAAGAGTAAGAAATGAAGAAATTAAAATTCCCATTACTGAGCATCCGATCCACAGTAGAAAAATTAGCAAAATCTGGTACTGAGAAATTTTACCAGTAGCTACTCCTAAAATTTTTGCAAGAATATAAGCAATAGGAAATGAAAATAAACCATAGCTCGAAGCAGGTAAAAGTAAAGTAATTAAAGAAGCACGCTCGTCATATTGACTGTTTAACAAATATGGCAACGTTCCTTTGTAACGTTCAAAACCGATGCAACCGGCAACAGTTGTACAAGAAGTCCACATGCCAAAAATACCACTTTGCAGCCACAATTGTGGGTTATTCAGGCTGTGAGAAGCATAGGCCATAATATATTGCATCAAAAAAATGGAAACAGTACTGGTGATTGTTAACCAGACAAAGTACTGATCAGAAAGATAATCTTTTACATGAAAGAGGAAAAGACGAATAAAACGCATATCTAATTCCTCCTTAATTTAGGCGCTATTGCCAAATAAGCTTCTTCTAAATTTTTGGGTTTTTGATTAATTTCTTTTGCGGCCAAACCCAAAACAGCAGAAACGGTGCCAGTGAAAAAAACTTTTCCTGCACCCAGAATAACTACATTTTTAGCTAGCTTTTCAACTTCTGACATTGTGTGACTTGTTAATAAAATACTAATGCCGGAATCTGCTAATTTTTTAATAGTCTTCTGAACGCTTTGCGCTATTTCAACATCTAAACCACTAGTAGGTTCATCTAAAAGTAATAAACTGGGACTATTTAACAAGGAACGGGCGATATGCAGTCTCTGCGTCATTCCTTTAGAAAATTTTCCTACCTTTTTATTTGCGACATTATCCAGCTCAACAATAGACAGAACTCGCTGTATTTCTTTTTTTTGCTTACGAAAGGGTACTTTGGCCAGATCCGCAAAAAATTGTAAATTTTGCTTTGCTGTGGCGTTACGGTAAAACCCTAGATCTCCACCAAAAGAAACGCCTATGTTAGGTCTTTTACGAGCAGTAGTAATATCCTGTCCGTTTAAAATTACTTGACCAGAAGTAGGGAGCAAATAGCCACCTATAATTGAGACAGTGGTAGTTTTCCCCGCACCATTAGGTCCTAATAGAGCTAATATTTCTCCTTGATCAATTGTAAAAGAAACATCGTCTAAAGCTTGAAACTTTTGGTTTTTATCTTTATATGTTTCTATTAAATGTTTAACTTGTAAAATATTATTCAATTTTATCTCCAAAATTAATTTGTTGGAACTTCATCAATTAAAAAGGAAGGATGATCAAGTTCTTTATACACGTTAATTTGAAGATCTTGTTGTGAGCATTAAATCTAATGAATAAAGTATAACATATTTTTATTTAGTTTTTAATTTTTGCAGAAATAAATAGAACTGCTTTTGTTAGAGCAGTTCCATTTATTTAATCAACTGATTTTAAAGCTTCAAGCATATCAAGGTCTTTTAATTTTTTGTTAACAATAAATCCAAGCACTATTGTAATGATACCGATAACTCCTAACGGCCACAGAAAACTTGAGACAGATAATGCCGGATTAAACATGACATTGTCAGGTGGCACCACGTAAAGAATATAGCGGTAAAGCAAATCTCCTGTTAGATAGCCGACTAAAATGCCAATACCTGTTAAAAGAATAGTTTCGCGATAAATATACATCGTGACTTCATTATCGTAGAAACCTAAAACTTTGATGGTTGAGAGTTCGCGAATTCTTTCAGCAATATTGATATTAGTCAAATTATATTGAATAACAATTGCTAGAAGTCCGGCAACTACTATCAAAACGACCATAATCAAGTTCAGAGACTTTACTACCACGTCCAGCTCTTGACTAATTGCAGTGTTTTGCACTACTCCTGCTACACCATTGAGAGCCATAAACTGCGCAGCGATTTTTCTCGTGTTTTTGCGAGTGGAATTTTTTAAGTTAACAAGGTATGCATTTGACGTGAAGCGTTTGTTAAAAATTTTCTGATATTGCGTTTTGTTCATGAAGATGAAATGTCCCATGTACATTTCAGTGATGCCAGTTACCTTCATTTTCCTAGATTTATTATTCTTATCCGTTAGAGATATATAGTCACCTTTGTTCACTTTGAGCAATGTTGACAATCTTTCTGAAATAATAACCCCGTTGTTTGATAAGTGCAATGTCTGCTTGGTTTTACGATTATTTAAATGAACATAGTTCTTCAGTACCTTGCTAGAAGAAGGAGCAATTAAGGTAATATCTTGTGTATCACCAGTTTTACCAGCAGTTTTAGACATTGACTCATAGTAAATTGGTGTTTCTGACTTAATACTGTCTTCTTTTAATTTGCTATTTAAAGCTTTGTGCTGATTGCTTGAAATACCAGGCTTCTGGGCAACGATCATGTTGTAGTGAATGAGATCATTAAATTGCCGGTTATTCATATTAGTAATCGAATTTTTTACAGCAAAACCGGCAAAGAGCATAGTAGCAGCACCACAAACACCAAAAATAGTCATCAGCATGCGCTTTTTATAACGAAAAATATTACGGGCAGTAACTTTATGAGTAAAGCTGAGATGGTTCCAAATAAAAGGAATTTTTTCCAGTAAGATTTTAGAACCTGCTGCAGGAGGCTTAGGTAGTAGTAATGCGGCCGGTTTTTCTCTAAATTCATTTTTAGCGGTTAAGTATGCAGGCAAAACGGAACTGATCCAGGATAGTATGAGAGCGATCAAACTAATTTGCCAATGAAAGTGTAATTCGATTGGCGGAATCGTGATAGATTTGTAATAGGCATGATAAACAATCTGGGGCATCAAAGTGTGTCCCAAATAAACTCCCAAAATAGTGCCGATTGTACCAGAAATAAAGCCATAAGCGATGAATTTATTAATTATGACCTGATCATTATAGCCTAAGGCTTTCATTGTACCGGAATTGATTCTTTCCTCATCAATGAAGCGGTTCATTGTAGTAAAGGTAACTAGTGCTGCTACGAAGTATAGAAAAATAGGGAATACTTTAGCTAAATCTTCCACTACTTGCGCAACTGTTGTGTAAACTAAATTGCCTTCACCGCCTGGTAGCTCGCGCCTATTGTATACGCTATAGCTTGGCAGAGCCAATTTCCGCAATTGCTTTTTAGCTTTTCTAATTTCTTCTTTGCCACTTTTAATTTTATTATTGGCTCTCGCAGATTTACGAGCAAAGATCTTTTTTTCTTGCTTTAATTTTTGCTCGCCTGCAGCAATTTCTTGCTGAGCCTGTTGTAGTTGCAATCTTGCTGCTTGTGGTAAATTAGCTCCAGCAGTTTCAGCTTGAGATATTTGCGCATTTAATTTACTTTTTTGGAGGATTAGTTGTTTTTCTGCGGAACTAATTTGCTCACTTGCAGCCTGTAATTTCTGCTCTGCTTGTTGAATTTTCTTTTCTTGCGGTGCAATTTTTTTGTTAGCAACAGATAATATTCTTTTTTGCCTTTGATGTGCGGTGTTTTTTAAGTTATCTTGTAAAACTTTTTTATGGTGCTTAACTTTACTAGTATAGACTTTGCCGTAAGAGTCGAGGCCACGCAAGTCTTTGTATCTTAGGTTAGCCACTGTATAAACCGTATGATTAAAAGCATTAGGGCTGACTACTGCATAACCTTTAAGTTCTCCAGTACCACTGTTGCTTTGCCCTAAGTTTACATTTGATAAAATTTGACTGGACCGAACGAAACCTGTAACTTTGAAATTTTTTCGTTTTAGCAGAGTGCTTCCTAAAACATTTTTCTTTTCTGTAAAACTGATATTTTGACCAATTTTATATTTATCTGAATAGTAGTCTGCCAGAGCAATTTCGTTTGTTTTTACCGGTAAATGACCTTTACGTAGTTCATATTTGCCCACTGATTTTGGTTTTGAAAAAATACGAAAACTTTCCCGGCTATTTTTAATAACCGTATCTGTCATGTAGCCAAATTCTACGGACTGCAAACCTTTAGTTTGTTTAATTTTTTTGGTATCTTTTTGATCTAAACCATAATTACAGATAACAGTCAGGTCAGCCGTATTGAGCTTTTGCGCATAGTGATTGCCGGTATCACGCATATCAGGTCCTGTAACCATTAAACCAACTAAGGCAAATGCACCAATCATCATCAACCCCATGATAGAAACAAATTGTCCTTTGGTATGTTTAATTGATCGCCAAAAATCTTTCAGAATAACTTTATTCATGATTTGCCTTTTCTACCATTTAACGCTGGCAACATCTGCTGGCTGTGTATTTTCTTCAATTTGAGTAACCTTGCCGTCATGGAAGTGAATCACACGGTTTGCAAGAGGAGCTAAAGCACTATTATGAGTAACTATGACTACTGTAGTGCCATTGTCACGACTCATGTTGATAATGGTTTGCAAAACACTTTTTCCAGTTTGATAATCAAGTGCACCAGTTGGTTCATCGCAAAGTAATATTTTAGGGTTTTTGGCAATTGCCCGAGCAATTGCAACTCTTTGTTGTTCACCACCTGAAAGTTCTGCAGGAAAGTTATTAATGCGATTTTTAAGACCAACATCTATCAAGGTCTTGACCGGATCAAGTGCATCAGGCACTATTTCCGACGCCAATTCTACGTTTTCTCTTGCTGTTAGGTTTTGAATTAAATTATAAAATTGGAAAACAAAACCGATGTCAGTACGACGGTAACTGGTTAATTGTCTTTTATTGTATTTGGCAATATTTTTGCCATCAATAATAACATCCCCGGAACTATTAGTATCCATTCCGCCCAAAATATTTAAAATCGTGGATTTACCTGCTCCTGATGCGCCTAAAATAATAGCCAATTCACCTTTCTCCACGGTAAAACTGACATCATTATTAGCCAATATTTCAGTATCCCCAGTTTGATAGCGTTTATAATTGTGTCTTACGTCAATATAACTCATGAAAATCTGTCCTTACTGATTTTTAAAATCATTGATATAAACTTATTTTAATCTAGAAAACTTTCTAATACTTGTAAAACGCCCATTTCATTATTTGACGGTGCTTCATATTTGGCAATCTTTTTAAGTTTTTCATGACCGTTTTTCATCGCATAACTGTACCCAGCCAATTCAATCATTTCACGGTCATTCATGCCATCTCCAAACGCTATGAGTTCTTCTGGCTTAACATTAAAATACCTCAAAAAATATTTAATGCCTTGCCCTTTATTAACATTGTTGGGCATAACGTCAATATTATCGAAACCACTGGTAGTACAGTGAATATGTTCAGGGTTTGTTTGATTGAACTTTTTTTCTAGTTCATCAGCGAGCTTGGAAGAACAGTTTAGAGTTAGCTTTGTTAAGCTATCGCTTGTAGGGATATCAACTAATTTTGCAATCTCGACTACATTGGGGTAAAAGAAATGCATCATATTTTTGAATTGAGTCGGGGCTTTTTTGTTAATATAAGAATGATCTAACCCACTAGCAGCAATATGTACTTGTGGATAATTATTTTCAATAAAACTGATCAGTTTAATACCCGTTTTATAGGTAAAAACGTGACGAACAATTATTTTATTGTCTTGAGTGAGAATTGAACCATTATCAGCTACAATATCAATTCTGTCCAAGAAATCAAAGAAATCTTGGCGCAAACGTGATAATGGTCTGCCACTGGAAACAATAAAATGAACGTGGTGTTGTTTCAACTTGGTTAAAATTTTTTCAAAGCGTTGATGATCATATTGTTTGTCATCATTTTCAAAAGTACCGTCCATGTCGACTGCTACCGCTTTAAAGGGAATATGTATCATTTTAATCTCCATAATTAGTGTTACTAGTTATATTATATAGTAATTAGCGTTAGGTTTAACTCTAGATATTCATTAATTTAAAAGGAAAAGCAGAAATGTTACTGGCAACGTTTCTGCTTTTGTCTATATTTATTTAGTTGTAATGGGTTTTCTTTTACCAACTAGCCAGCAGATTAAAATTGCGAATACTGTTTCGATAATAATCAGGAAGATATTTATACCAATTTTTACCTGACCAAAATTAATAACTGCATTATTAAATAAAGCATTTTTTTCACCTAAATAAAGGTCAAAGATAATTGAACCAATGATTAAGATGAACATAGTGATCCACTGTTTGCGGTTAAATGCAATGCCATACTCTTCTTCACGACGTCTGATGCTTGGTAATATGACTCCTAAGCCAATTAAGACAATAATGGCAACGATGTTAATAATTAGTTCATACCACCAATAACCGCTGAATTTTTTAATATCTTGTGGTGCAATGCCTAAAATTGTAGCTGCAGCAGTAACTATTAGTAAAAATAGTCCCGCCAGATATCCTAATTTATCGTTTTTAATAAAGACATAGTCTGAAGTAAACTTTTTAGAGTTTTTCCTAATTTGCATGAAGGAGAAAAATATCCAGCAAGTTACTCCTGGTGAGATAATGCCATTCAGGTTTAGCAGCCAATTGAAAATGTCGTTCATGTCTGGTAAAAAGATACCTAAGAGCATGATAAATGCCGATAAAGAAACGGTTAATACGTAACCATTGATCGGCAGACCATTTTTATCTTTTTTCTGTAAAAATTTAGGCATGTACTTATCACCAGTATCAGAAATAAGCATTCTGGTCATCGCGTCAAGCAGTACTGCTAATAAAGCAGCGTTGTAGAAAACAGAAGTCCAAGCCCAGACATAAAGCAAAGTTTTGCCTAAGCCGTATTGGTGTCCGACCATGTCAAATACGTAATAAGCTCCGTTCATTTTTAAATCGTTGGGAATATGATAACTGTTAAAATATATTCCCAGTGCAAATGAACCAAAAACTGTTAAAAAAATAGTCATTAAAGCAAGTGCAATCATTGCTTTTGGAAAGTCAGACTTAGGCTTTTTCATTTTGGTCACATAAGGAGCAACCAGTTCACAGCCATTTAAGGCATAAATGAGCATTGCGATAGTTGTCCAATAATGCATGTCAAATTTGGGAATTAATGTCCGCCAGGTAAATGGTTGGGTAGCCATATGACCTCCTGATTTTGCCAGTCCTAGAAATGCCAGGAAAACAAACATCAAGGTCATAATAAGCATGAGGCCACCGCCAATAGTAGATAAAACTTCCATTGAGTGCGAAAAGTAATGTTCAACAATAATGAAAATAATAAACATGGCAAATGTCATTAACGCAAATTTTGTGTTAGAAATTTGGCTTTGAAACTTTTCCGAACCTGTCAGTGCCCAACCAATGTCAACTATAATTTCATTAGCAGAATCAACCGCATAGGGAATGGAAGCAGCCCAGTAAGTCCAGGCTGTAAAATATCCCAGAAATTCGCCATTAGTTCCACGAACCCAAGAAGATAAACCGCCACCTTCACTGTTGAAAACAGATCCCAGTTGCCCAACCATTAAAGAATAAGGAATAACATAGAATAAACACATGATAATCCATGAAGTAACAACTGGCATTCCTTGGTTTTGGAAGTTGTACATTATATCGTCTAACCCAATAACGGTACAAAAAGCCATCAAGGTTAAAACGGGCCAAGAAATATATTTTTTGTTTGAATTTATTTCTTCCACTAAAGTTCTCTCCTTTGAAAAACAACTAATGTTTTTATTTTACTAATTAAATAAAAGGATGACCAGAGGCTAGATAAACTTATTTTAATGAAAGCACATTCATATTTAATTAAAAAAGCGGGAGAAATAGTTGCTTGTATTGAAATTTATGGTCCTCTGCGGTAAGATAATAACGTTAATGATAAGAAAAGAAAGAAGGATTCTTAAATGTCAGGACACTCAAAATGGCACAATATTCAAGGCCGCAAGAATGCACAAGACGCAAAGAGGGGTAAGATTTTCCAAAAATTATCTCGTGAAATTTACATGGCTGCAAAGAATGGTGGTCCTGACCCTTCCGGAAATCCTAACTTGCGCATGGTAATGGACAAGGCCCATGCTAACAATATGCCTAAGTCAAATATTGACCGTGCTATTAAAAAGGCAGAAGGCAATTCAGAAGAACATTATGATGAAATTACTTATGAGGGTTATGCACCAGGTGGTGTGGCTATCTTTGTCGAAGCTTTAACTGATAATAAAAATCGGACTGCTTCTGCTGTCAGAGTAGCGTTTACTCGTAATGGTGGTTCTTTAGGAGCAACTGGTTCTGTTGCTTATATGTTCAATCGTAAAGGTTATATTGTCATTGATCGCACAACCACTGATGCTGATGAAGATCAGATGTTACTTGACGTTATGGATGCTGGTGGAGATGACTTGCAAACTAGCGATGATGCTTATGAAATTTATACAGATCCGAAACAATTTGCACAAGTTCGGGATGCACTTGAAAAAGATGGTTATAAATTAGCCAATGCAGAGTTGACAATGATACCTGAAAATACCACGCCTGTGCCAGATGACAAAAAAGAGCAATTTGACCATTTAGTTGATGCTCTAGAAGATGACGATGACGTTCAGAATGTCTATACAGCTGCAGCTGACGAAGAATAAGAAAAATCTTATTTGATTGTTTCTCCAGAATTGATTAGTCAATTCTGGAGAATTTTTTTACTTAATTTTCGGAAGCTTTAGTTTTTTCTGCGCGATCTTCTTCCATAATAAAACGGAGCATGTTGACATATTTTTCAGGTACATGTTGACCTTCATATAATAACTGAACATTTTTATTAGCTATATCCAGGCAGTCTTTTTTATTACTACCTTTTTCTTGACCTAATAAATAATCAGTAGAAACGTTCAGTTCTCGAGCTACTTTAGTCAAAGATTCCGTGGAAGGTTTAATAGTTTTCCACCTATAAATACTATTTTCACCAATTTTGGCTTTTCTAGCAAGTTCTTTAATAGACATGCCATGTTTTTTAGCGGTATCAAAAATACGCGAATATACATTCATTCAAATTCTTCCTTAAAAAGTATCACAAATGATTGTATTTGTACTTGACCGCTATCATAAATGGTAATATAATAAAATCATCCACTGAGTGGACAGCACAAAATTCTCATTATTGTGTTAGATAATTAAGTAGCCGTGGTACGAAATCTGACTACTTTTTTAGTTTACCTGAATAGTATCACTTGTGGTAGTGTAAAAAGCAACTTTGTGATTTGCGCAAAAGAAGACAGTAGAGGGGTAATCTCTTAAAATTTAACATTTAGTTTTTTAGAAAAGTCATATATCAATGTTATTTAGGTAAAGAAGAAAACTTGTTTACCAAGGTTTTACTTCTTATGTTAATGATATATACAAAGAAGTAAAACAGCAATAAAAAGCAATTTTTATTGCAATATATTGGTTAGCAATCACAATTAATTGCATTTGTTACATTCTAAAAAAACCTAACATATAAAATCCTTGAAAATACAAAATGAATGTATAACTGTAATTAATTGGTTTAAGTAATAGAAATCTAATATTAATCTATTGCTTAGATTGCTAATCAATATTTTTTTAGAAAAATATTGTTGTTTTACTAAAAAAGTAATTGTTAGTTATTGAACCTATTTTGACTGTTAAAAATTAATATGGGAGGAGAAAAAGAGTGTATAAAAAATACAAAAATAAATTATTAGCAACCGCTATGTCAGTGCCAATTTGTTTACTTAGTTTAGCTTTGCAGACGAACAGGGTTAAAGCCGATGAGACTATCCCAGAAACTCAGAATACATTGTCAAGAAACGAGCAAAATTCACAAACCGCTTCTAACGTAAATGCTGCTTCTATTAACCAAGATGATAGAAAAGGCGCTGAATCGCAGACTAATAAACTAGTGAGAACCAGTTCAAATTCTGTCCGGCAACGTTGGTGATGGCTACATCAGTTCACCACTTGATATTGACGATTATGTTTATGATTCAGTTAATGGCAACCGGATAGGCTACTTTACTAATCTGCCGCAGATCGTAACTTATGTTTACCATAAAAAAGCTCCGACGACGAAACCGGAACAAAGTACTGACAACAATTCAACTAATAAGCCTTTGCCAAATGACAAAGCAAAAAAGCCTGATAACAATAAAAAGCCAAAGCAAACAAACGATGCACAAACATCAGGTAAAAACAAGTCTGCTTTGACACAAGAAAATAAAAATAAAGCACAAACAGCAAGTAATGAAGCTAGCCAACAAAAAACAGAAGCAGCTGATAAAGCCAAATTACCGCAAACTGGTACCGAAAAGAAAAGTCAGTTAGCTTTGCTAATCAGCGGCATTATTGCTCTTTTCGGTTCTCTATTAGGTGTCTTAGATTTCCGTAAAAAGAAAGGAGAGTGAGGCTATTTGGAATGAGCCTTAAATACTAATCCGGCAAACTGCGATTAAATGATTTTTATTATTCTTAGTGTTTATTCATATTAATAAAAAATTTTTCTATCTAAATAAGTATGTTTTTAAAGTCGCAGCAAGAATAAGTATTTAATGGATAAAAGCAACACGCAAGTGTTGCTTTTTGGTTTGAAAAAAACACTCAGAACCAAATCCAAACGTTTTTCTCTAAGGCATTATATAATAATTGCAAAAGAGGTGGGGTAAATATGGCTATAATTGGACTTGACCATTTAGTGCTAACAGTTAAGAATATTAAAACAACTACTGATTTTTATCATAAATATTTTGGTATAGAAACAATTAATTTTCAAAATGGCAGAACAGCCCTAAAAATTGGAAAGCAAAAGATCAATTTACATGAAATCGGACACGAAATTGATCCTAAAGCTGCTTTCCCAACGCCTGGAGCAGGTGATATTTGTTTGATAAGTGATACTCCAATTGATGATTTAATAGTGCACTTTAAAAATGAACATTTAAAAATAATTTTAGGACCAGTGTTACGAACTGGTGCAAATGGAAAAATTCGCTCAATATATGTGCGTGATCCAGATAAAAATTTAATTGAAATTTCGAATTATATCTAAAGTTATACAAAATTAAATAGCAAAACAAAAATCATACAATTATTGTATGATTTTTGTTTTTTATAGGGATATATAACATAAAAAGTATGATTTAACATACCTTTTTAGTATTAGACAATTATTAAATGTGACTTTAAACTTTTATTGTAAAAGGTGGTGAATGGCAATAATGTTAGGCAAACCACAAAATTTCGTATATGAGAAATACTAACTTATATTTTTAACCTCAATAATTTGGTAAACGATTCAGTCGTTAAGTTCATAAATAAACTTTGGGAGAATATCAATGAAAAAATTTTCAAAGCAGAAAACTACAATTATTATGGTCTTACTTTTAATACTAGTAATTCTAAGTTTAGGCCTGTACTGGTTTATAAATAAAAATCAGGCTCAGGAAAAAGCGGATGACAAAAGAAATGAACAGGTTTCAACTAAAAAAGTAAAAAGTGTGAACAGAAGTCACATTTTAATCGTTTATTTTTCAAGATCTGGTCAAAATTATCCTGGAGTTAATTTAACGCGGGGAAATACTGCACGTATTGCTGATGAAATTAAAAAAGTTACTGGTGCCCAAATTTTTGAGATTAAACCCAGAGTGGCTTATCCAAAATCTTATGATCAAACAGTAAGTCAAGCTGAAAGGGAGCAAAAAAATAATGCTGGACCAAAAATAAAGGGTAAGCTACCTAAAGTTTCTAAATATGACACCATCTTTTTGGGTTATCCAATTTGGTGGGATGATATTCCAATGATTGTCAGAACCTTTATGGATCAGGTCGACCTTAATAATAAAACAATAATACCCTTTTCTACAAATGCGAGTTCGGGTTGGGGCAAGTCACTAAATACTATTCATAGTGTTTTTCCTAAAGCAAAATTGAAAAAAGGTTTTGAGATTAAAGGAGAAAATGCTGCCTCTGCCAAAGCCAAAGTAGATTCATGGCTTCATGATTTAGGATACTAAACATAAAAGAAAGGAAACTATATTGAAAACTTTAGTTTTGATTTTTCATCCGCATATAAATAATTCACGAGTAAATAAAGCTTTGAAACAAGAAGTTCTAAAAAATACTTCAAAGGAGGTGATAGTAAGGGATGAATACGAAAAATATCCAGATGAGAAAATAGATGTTGAATTAGAGCAAAGTCTGTTAGAAAAAGCCGGTAGAATAGTTTTACAATTTCCAATGTATTGGTATAGTTGCCCCAGCTTATTAAAAAAATGGGAAGACCAAGTTCTTCTACATGGCTGGGCTTATGGAAGTACAGGAAATGCTCTTAAAGGCAAAGAAATGGTGATTGCTGTTTCTACTGGTGCTCCAGCTAAAAATTATCATATTTATGGTGATTTTCATTATACCATTGATGAAATGCTTATTCCTTTTAAAGCTACAAGTAACTTAATAGGAACAAAATTTCTGAAACCTTTTATCCTCCAAGGAGTAATGCAAAATCTAACAGATGAACAGTTAAAAAAGGAATCTGAGAGATATGTTGACTATATTTTAAGCAACAAATAGCTTTCTTTCTCATTAGTTATTTTTAGTTAAGCTCACACAATTGTGTGAGCTTTTTTTGTTATATGAGAAAAATTCTTTTTTTTGCGTAATTAATAATGGTAGCAAGATGAGGAGGTTTTTATGAAAATCAAAGAAGCTGTTAATTCTTTAATTGAAGATGCAATAAATAAGCATTCAAGTGACATTTTCTTTTTAATGCGGGGAGTTAACCTAGTTGTTAGATTTCGCACAATTATTGGTATAGAAAAGCAGGCTGAATATTCAATAAAAGAAGGCAAAGAAATGATCAATTTTTTAAAATTTGCTGCTCAAATGGATATAGCCGAACATCGCAGACCACAAGTAGGAGCATTCGAATATGATTTTAAGGGACAAATATATTACCTGCGGTTATCAAGTATTGGAGATTTCAATGATCATGAATCGTTGGTAATTAGAATTATTTATCAGATAAGTACGGGTAAATATTTTTTTGATGAACAAATTGAGAATCTGAAAACTTTGGCTCAAAGAAGAGGCTTAATAGTTACTAGTGGCCCTACAGGATCGGGCAAAACTACAACTATGTATAACTTGGCAAAAATGATAGGTCAAAATCAGATGGTTATGACAATTGAAGATCCTGTAGAAATACATGAAATAAGTTTTTTACAAACGCAGGTTAACATGACTGCGGAAATCACATATTCCAAGTTGCTTGAAGCAGCTTTACGTCATAGACCAGATATTCTAATAATCGGTGAAATTAGAAATGCAATAACTGCGAGGCTGGCAATAGATGCTGCTCTAAGTGGCCATCTTGTTTTTGCAACTGTTCATGCCAAAAGTACTTTGCAGACTATTTCGAGATTGGAAAGTCTAAATATTAATACGGCTGATCTTTATAACTGTTTGACCGCTGTTAGTTATCAACGCTTACTGCCAACTAATACGGGTTTTGCCTGCTTAATGGATATTGACAGTGGGCATCAATTACAGGCAGACATAAGCAAGCATAAACGATGTGATTATGTTAATTGGCACCAAAATTTGGTCAGACTAAAGGAAAGGAAAAGAATTAGTGAACAGGTCTTTGAACAATTTCAGGCAGGATAAGCTAACAAATAAAGAACGGATTGAATTTCTAGAATATTTACAAAATAGTTTATCAAATGGCTTTTCGTTAAATACCAGTTTAGAAATGATGCCAATAATATGGCCTAAAAGAAAGAACTTGTTTAATAGATTAAGTAAAAGCGTTCAGTCAGGAAAAAAACTAAGTTTCGAAATGCTTAATTTGGGCTTTTCCAAGACTATTGCTACTCAGATTGAGCTGTCAATGGTACAGGGAAACCTAATTGAATGTCTTACCCAAATTGCGACTCTAACTCGTTTGAAACATGAACAAATAAAAAAGTTAAAATCTGAAATGACATACCCTTTTATATTAGTGTTAATGATGATTTTTCTTTTATTGTTTATGCAGACTTTTGTATCTAATCAGTTTGCTGAATCTGGTGAACATACTGGAGACTGCCTGTTATTACTTTTATTAATTTTGAGTTTAGGCTTAGTTTATTTTATGAGCAGAATACTTCTGTTACTAAGAAAACAAGACTATCACTCTTTGAGTAGACTTAGTCACTTTCCAGTTGTTGGGCCATTGATCAAAATTTATGTGAAATATATTTTGATCTATGATACAGGACTACTACTTGCTAGTGGCTTTTCCTTGCAAAAGATTTGTGACTATTCAGCAATGCAAGTTAAGGGATCTTTACAGCAATATGTGGGCACAAAAGTTGGTAAACAGCTTGCTAAAGGAATGAGTCCGGAAGAGATCATTAAAAATGAACAATTTTTACCCAATGAAATTCTGTTGCTGTTAAAAGCTGGATCAAAAAGGGAAGACTTGAGTAAGAGATTTTTATTATTAGGACGATCTCTTTTTAATGACTTAGCACAAAAAATTGAAAAATTAATAGTAAATGTTCAACCTGTTTGTTTTATTTTAATCGGTTTATGCATTATTGGATTATATTTGAAGCTTTTATTGCCAATGTATGCAATGATGCAGGAAATATAGGAGAAAAAAGTGAAAAACATTTTGACAAAAATTAAATCTCAGAAGCACAAATTAAAAGGTTTTACTTTAATTGAGATGGTAGTAGTGGTTGCAATCATAGTAATGTTGCTTATAATCATTGCACCAAATTTAACAAAACAAAAAAATACTGCTAATGAAAGGACTAATGATGCTTTTAAAACAACCTTGCAAACTCAAGCTACACTTTATGAGGATGATAAAGACCGTAATGGTAAAGAAATTAACTTTCAAAATATGTTTGATGATGGCTACTTAACGAAGAAGCAATTCTCAAAGTCTAAAAACTATACTGTAAATGATGGTGTAGTTGAAAAAAATGCTAAATAAGTTCAAGTTGCAGGGTTTTACTCTAGTTGAAATGGTTGTTACCCTCACTATTATGCTTGGATTAGTGGGTCTAGGCACTATAAAAATAAATGAATATAGGGAAAAGCTGATATTGGAAAACACGGTCAAAGAGATTAAAAGCTCTATTGAACATGCAGCAAGAAGATCAGCTATACAAAACCGCACAAGTATAGTCAGATATTATCCTCCGTCAAAAAAATTGATAATTATTGGTGGAAAAAAGCCGCAGATAATAAAAATAAAACCACAAATAAGTATAAGTAACTTAAGATTATTAAAAATTTCAATTAGTGGTTCGTTACCACCTCACACAATTACTGTTACTAACCATCACTATACACGAAGAGTGAAGTTGCAAATGACTTGGGGACGAGCAATTGATGATAAATAGGAAAAAGAGCGGGTTCTTAATGGCAGAAAGCATGATTGGTTTGATGATCGCAACAGTCGGTGTCATAATGTTAGCTTTAACAGTCAGAGAAAGTAGAATAATTGAGCGTAAAGTAGAGCAAAAAACTGATCGCACATATGCTTGGAGTGTTTTGAAAAAGCATGGATTAAAAAGAATATTAATCCACGATCATATTTATGAGCTTAGTGGTAAAAATAGCATTTATGATAAAACAGAAGAAAAGATATACAAAATTAAAAACTAAAGGCTTTATTTTGGCAGAAGCTGTGTTTGCGGTCTTTATAACATTGATCGTAGTACTGATTCTACAGAATTTATTAAAAAGTCTTACTCTAGCAAATAAAGTTCAACATCGCACTGACGACATTGTATTTTCTTACGTGCAGCTAAACCGATTTATTAAAGAGAAACAGAATGTAAAAGCATTTACCTTACCAGAGAGATCTAATTCTGAAAAGGCTGTTTTTAAGAAAATTGATGCGCAAGGAAAAGATACAATATATCGTTTGACTCAATATAAAAATATGTTGCGCGTGACCACTCCCGAAGGCGGACATATGCCACTATTGTTAGATGTAAAAAGGTCTAGCTTTACAACCAATGATAGAATGCTGAAAATAGAAGTTACAGAAACAGACGGCAGAAAATCAGAATTATATTTTAAATTTAACTCAAGACCGACAAAAAATGAGAAAGAGAAGGTATTAAATGATCGAAAACAAAAGACTAAGATTAAAAGCTAATGCTTTTCTTAGCAGTATTTTGGTATTAATCACCTGCTTAGTTTTTATTCAATTTTATCTAGATGTTTATCAAGAAAGCATGGAAAATGATTTTTTATTAATTGAGTACTTAATTAATGATTGATTCTCTTGCTCTAATTACCTTTCTTCTATTAAAATATTTAAGAGATAAGGGGAATAAGCAATGGATAATATTGAAAAACTGTTTAATAATTTCTTGGACTGTGTTAAATGCTTGCAAGAGGCACTAAATGTCTCATTTGGTGAAGCTCTGACAGAAACTTTTGATAATCTCGAAAATAGTCAAATTAAGGTTGAACTGGGAGCTCCCGACAAAAAAAAGGTTCAAGAATTGAGTCAAAAATATGAAAAATTAGATTATAGCGGACTTTCTAATAAGCTAAAGCTGCAAATTTTTACTTATTTAACTTTAAAAGCAATTAATGAAGACGGGTTGGATGTTAATCAGATGCCGACGCCTCCTGCGATTTCAACAGTAATTGCAATGTTTATGTTAAAACTTTTACCAAAGGAAAGGTTGATAATTGCCGATCCTGCTATTGGAACTGGAAATTTATTGTTTTCTGTAGTCAATCAGTTGAAAAGTGCTAATCACTCAAAGTCTGATTTTGAACTCTATGGTATTGATAATGATGAAGAAATGTTGAGCTTTGCTGATATTGAAGCTCATTTGAGTGATATTGATATTGAAATGTTTTGTCAGGATGCTCTAACTCCCTGGATGTTTAAAAGCCCTGATGTTGTTGTAAGTGACTTACCAGTTGGTTATTATCCAATTGATAAAAACGCTAAAAATTTTGCTACCAAATCTGAGAATGGACATTCGCTTGCTCATCTTTTATTTATTGAACAGATCATTAAAAATCTTAAAGCCGGTGGTTATGCTTTCCTAATTGTGCCTCAAAATATTTTGTCTGGCAAGGGTGGTAGTGACTTTATGCCATGGCTAACTGATAAGGTTTTTCTGCGTGCAATAATTGAGTTACCGGACAGTGCCTTTCAAAATAAATTTAATCAAAAATCAATTATAGCCTTTCAAAATCATGGAAAAGATATCAGAAATAGTGAAGTTTTTCTCACAAAGTTAGACTCATTTAAAAGTGAGCAGGACCTAATAAAGCTTAATGTTAAACTAAATGAGTGGTATACTAAAAACATTGATTGATTTGTGAAATTTATAAAGTCATGTTTATGGAGGAATTAGATTTATGAAAAAAGTTTTAGCAATCAACTCAGGCAGTTCTTCATTTAAATATAAGTTGTTTGCTTTACCTGAAGAAAAGGTTTTAGCAAGCGGACTTGCTGACAGAGTTGGTATTGATGGCTCTTCCTTTGAAATTGAATTGGCTAATGGTGAAAAACACGCTGAGGATGTAGCAATTGCAGATCAGGAAACTGCTGTTAATTTGCTGCTTAAGGCTTTAAAAGAATACCATGTGATTAGCGATTTGAGTGAAATTGTAGGTGTTGGACATAGAATAGTTGCAGGGGGAGAAGACTTTAAAGATTCTGCTCTGATTGATAAGAAAAATCTACAAAAAATTTATGATTTAAAGGAATATGCACCACTTCATAATCCAGCTGAAGGTAAAGGAATTGAAGCCTTTATGAAATTGCTGCCTGGTGTTCCAGAAGTAGGTGTTTTTGATACTTCATTCCATCAAACTTTAGACCCAGTTCACTATATGTACTCAATTCCTTATCAGTATTATGAAAAATATGGTGTTCGTAAATATGGTGCACATGGGACATCGGTTCGTTACATTGTTGGTCGTGCTGCTCAAATGCTTGGTAAAGAAGCCAAAGATTTAAGATTGATTGTTTGTCACCTTGGCTCAGGAGCTTCAATTACTGCAGTTAAAGATGGTAAGTCTTTTGATACATCTATGGGCTTTACCCCATTGGCTGGTATCACTATGGGTACACGTTCAGGTGATGTTGACCCATCTGTCTTGCAATATATCATGAATAAAGACCATATTGATATCAATGAAATGATTGATATTTTGAATGATAAATCTGGCCTGTTGGGAATTTCTGAAATTTCTTCTGATATGCGTGATCTAGAGAATAATTCTGATAAAAAAGCTGATCTCGCTAGAGCTATTTTTGTAAATCGTGTTATCCAATATATTGGCTCCTATATGGTGGAAATGAAGGGCGCAGATGCAATTATTTTCACCGCTGGTGTAGGGGAGCATGATTCAGGTATTCGTGAGAACGTAATGAAATCTTTTGAATTCATTGGCTTAAAGCCAGATTTAGAAGCTAATAAATCCAATGGCGAGAAATTTATTACTAAACCAGATTCAAAGATCAAAGCTCTAATTATTCCGACTGATGAAGAATTAATGATTGAACGTGATGTTGTTCGATTAGCACATTTGAATTAATAAAAACAAAAAAATTATGAACCGTTAAGAAACTTTCTTAACGGTTTTCTTTTACTTTGAAAATGAGCTAATATGAGGTTGATTTGCTGATGTTAGAAGTGACTTAGTTATAGAATTTACATATTTTGAATTAACAGTTAACATAAATAAATGTTTAAAACCCTTTAGATATACAATTTTTTATTTTGAAAATTTCTGTATAATGAAAAGTAAGCTTGGAGGCCAGGCTATACAATAACTAACTATTGGAAAGAAACATAAATGATTAAATTAGTAGCTGTTGATGTTGATGATACTTTATTAAATAGTCAAGGTAAGATTCTAGAATCTTCTCGAGAAGCAATTACAAAAGCAATTAGCAAAAATGTTAAAGTAGTCTTATGTTCAGGAAGGCCCTATGCTGGAGTTAAAAAATTCATTGATGAATTGGCGTTGAATAACAATAATCAATATGTAATAACTTTTAATGGTGCCGTAATTGAAACAGGGTTGCACGTAAAATTACTTGAGAAATGTTTGTCTGCAAAAACTTATGAAGTAATTGACAAATTTAGTCAGAAAAACAAAGTTTTTTATAATATTGTGAATGCTGACAGTCAAATTATTACCAGCAATTTGAATGTGGGTAGAATAACAGTAACGCAGGCATGGGAAAAAATGCCGGATTATTGATTAGGAAACCACAAGATTTATCAAGTAATGAAACTGTTATCAAAGCCGTTTTTGGCGATGAAAAAGAAAAACTAGATAAAATTGAAGCTGAAGTTAAGCATGTTTTTGGTCAAGATAATTATGTTGTCAGAGCAGCCGTTAATTTTTTAGAAGTAATGCATGCCAATGTTAATAAAGGTATTGCATTACAGTACTTAGCACAAAAGTTAAATTACAAAACGGAAGAAATAATGGCAATTGGGGATGAACGAAATGATATACCAATGTTTCAAGTAGCTGGAACTTCAGTAGTCATGGATAATGGTTCTGCAGAAGCAAAAAACAAGCTGACTTTGAAACTGCATCGAATGATCAAGATGGTATAGCCTTGGATTTTGAAAAATTTGTTTTTTGATAAATAAGAAATGATTTTATAATATTAGGCAAGTTTGCTATATTATGCTATAATTATTTCTACCCAAAGCGGGGGTGTTTTGGGATTCGACAGGCGTAGATTCGCATTGACTGCGGTTCGTAGGTCACGTCTACGTAAAAACGTCACAGTTTTATAACTGCAAATAAAGAAAATTCTTACGCATTAGCTGCCTAATTTAGGCGCATGTGTTGCTTGTTTTCGGATCACTCACGTCTGAATTCAAGTATCAACTTAGTGAGTTACGTTTAACTACCTCATCTGAATAGTTAAAAAGAGTCATTCCAGGTTAGCTAGTCCATACTAGCCCTGTTATATGGCGTTTTGGACTAGTGAAGTTCAAATAATATAACTATGATCGTAGATGTCAGTGACGGAATGCGTTTGGACAGGGGTTCAATTCCCCTCACCTCCATATAATCTATGTTGTAAATGCTGACTTTACCGCATTTAAGCATAATGATGGATTAAAAATGGACTAAACGGTGCTTATCATTAGCATTGTTTAGTCCATTTTTTATTTATAGCGTATCAAGTATTTCTTCAATGCGGTTATCAGTTTTAGCTAAGTCACCTAGTTATTTTAAAACAATCGATTAGTAAACTATGTCTATAGGTAATGTTAATTTTTACTTTACTCATTTATTAAACTTCTTTAGTTTTGATGTGGTTGATATATTTTGCTCATATAGTTTTCTTTAAGAGACAATGTTGGATTATGAAGTTATTTAAAAATTCTTCATTTAACTAGCTAAAAAAAAAGTTTATGAAAAATCTTACCAGAAAGCGCAAATGAATATAAAAATCTAATATGAGAAATTTAAACAGAATAATAATATTCATTTGAAACAAGTTAAGAGCAATATTTCAAAGTATCTTTCATAATATTTATTCAAAGAATAGGGCGAGTGGTTTAATAAATCGGTCGTCTTTTTTAATCCCAGTAATTAGTTTTAAAAAATATGTTTGCATTTGTGGCATAAGTTGGGATATTTGAGTTAAATCGTTTGAATTAAAATCAGGGATAAAATCATCGTTTTCTAGGTTTTTAGTACCAATTGATTCTACTCGACCTAAAACAGTTAATTTTCGAGAAGATAAAGACATAATTTGCAATTGTGTTTTATTATATCTAAAGTTACTTTCGTCACCAATAACCAGAGAACTTTTCAATTTTAAAAATATAGTATTTGGATATAAATCTCTTAAAGCTGATAAAGAGTCCCTCAGAGTATATATGTCTTCTGCATCCCCAGACTTGTTCATTAGTTTAGGAAGAGCCTTATTAGCCCAAAACTCGTTCATTAATTCCAAATCTAGTAATGTGAAGTCTTGTGTTAATTTTACAAATGTTCCCTCTTCTTGTTTAGCATGATTTTTTAACAAATTTTCACTCTGTAATCCTTTTTCAACAACATCAACTGCATAATCACTGTATACAACATCAACAGCACTTTGGCTCATTTCGCTTTTTCCACTTAGTTTTTGTAAAGAGTTACCATGTTCATATCCTGCTTGTCCTTCAAGAAAAAATTTTGCGCCACCTTCAGCACGATAATTATTTTCCTTTCCAATCGTATTTTTAGACTCCGAAGTAGTTTGATTCACTTTCTTTATAACTGTTGGAATACCATCCTTTAATTGTGCTAATACTGAATTTAATTCTATATTATCAATATAGACGTATTCTCTAATGTGTTTTTTGCTCACTTTTTATTCCTCCTGAAAAAGCACCTTAGGGTAAGGTCATTTGAGTATTATACAAATAAAAACCACTAAACCATATTGTTATGTTAATTGCTAAAATTATGTTTACTACAAATAATGTATGCAACTTTTATGATCTGTATTTTATAGTTTTTACATTAATTATGTTTTACTTATATTTAAATTTACGAGGGAATATAAACAGAATTTATTCACCTTTAGTTCTCTTAATCTCAAATTTCACAAGAGTTACTCTGATTTCTTTTAATGTTGCTAAAGTAACTGATATAAACTGTTATTTTATCACTTAAACGTTAATTAACCAACATTTTGGACAACTTATGTATCTTTTTATGTACTGTAGCGATCTTACCTATCTAGCATTGTCTTACAGTATTTCTATTTTTGTGAATGGTATTCTTTTCACCTGCTTGTACTTGTTATTGTTCAAACACAGTTTAAAAATTTCAGTTGGAATTAATGTAAGCTACTTAGGAATTATATTGTTTTTTAAAAACAGTATAAAAGAATATGGAAGTTTTCCAAATGGTTAAATCCTCTTTGAAAAATTACAAATCATTAAAGAAATTTTCTAATACCAATATTATTTATTATTACGATTGTTTCGACATTCTAAATCCAAAGACGAAAATAAAATCCTTAGTTTTAGTATCAAAAAAGCAGATTTACACAAAGACTAATAAAAGGTGATGAATAAGTCAATTACCTATATACTATGAATATAAAGAATTTCACGCAGGAGACACATAAGCTGGATTTGATTTATAACAAATTAAATGATTGCTTTAATAAAATTTCTACCAAAGTTTGTCAATTTAATAATACCATTTACAATACTAATATCTTTTTCTATATTTCTATTTTCTGATTTTAAAGGGTAATCTGAACATTTTATTTCTTTATAAAATTTTTGAAGATGCTCTTCTGGAATTTCAAAGTTATCCTTTAATTCTATTATTCCTAACGCCTTTAAAGTATCGAGCCCGGCTTCATTAATAATTACATCTTTTTTAGAGTAATTAATACCTATGTAATGGTCAAATATAGGATATTCATTTTTCGCTCCTGTATTTATCGTATAAATAAAGGTAGGTATTGGTAGTTCAGTATTAAAAGATAATTTTTTCAATAAAATTGCATCTGATGGACTTAACTGACGTAAAATTGAAGAAAATCTTGGTGATTGATTTTTGTTATGCCTATTGTCTATAGAAGATGCAATTAATTTTGCAAACATATCTCTTAGATTAGTATCACTTATTTGATATTTTGAGTCATAAATAGCTTGTAGAGCTAAATTTAATTTAGAAGAATCCTTATTTTTTCTGGTATTTTATTTATATTGTTGATAATTGATTGCCTAGATTTTCTTATGTATCCATTGGTCGAAGTTGTTCCGATGTTTATTGCGGCTAATATTAATTCTGTAAGACCGCCTATAGTATCTCCAATATTTTTGGCTGTGGGATACAGCAAGTTTTCTTTTGTGCTTTGAAGTATTTTATTATAAATATAATTTAGATCCATGTAATTCTCCAAAATAAAGCAAATACTATATATATTCAGTATAGTAGCATATTTTAGCATAGATATACAAAATATTGAAATACTAAAAAAATAACTACAGAATCAAGGAGATATCCTATTGAGTTTTAGAGTTTTGAGTAAAAATTTGTATATAGTACTGATGCAACTTAGTATTAGTTTATATTTCGCCAACTTATCTGCGGTATAATAAATTTTATTAGGTATTAGTGGATATAGAAAAAGAATTGACAATGAAAAATTTAACACAAAAAAATAAACTACTTTTAGGCTATGCCATTTCAGGACTGGGTGATCAATTTTACACTTTTGCAATTCCACTGCTGATGCTGTCTAGAACTCATTCATCAGTCATAATGGGACTTTTAACCGCAGTTGAATATCTGCCGACAGCATTGTTTGGACTAACAATTGGACCCATTTTTGATATATATTCTCGTAAGAAAATCATGCTCTTTTCTTTAATAATGCAAATGGTGCTAATTATAATTGCACCATTTTTGGTTATTAAAAATATTTTATTATATTGGCTTTTATTGGTAGTCTTTATACTTGGTACATTTGATTTAATTACTTGGACCGGATATCAAATTTTCATAGCCGAGTCGGTTAAAAAAGAAGAACTTTCAACTGTTTCAGGACAAATGGGATTAATTTCATCGATTCAAAAAACTTTTGGTCCAGGTATTGCAGCTGTCATTATTAATTTAATTGATTACGTAGGTGGTTTTTTGCTAGATGCCTTAAGTTTTGGCTACTTAACCTATGTCATTAAAGATTATGAACCGTTGTATAAAGAAAATAAGTCAGTGAAAGAAGAAAAGTCTTTTAATAAAAGCGCAAAAGAGGGAATCACATTTTTATTTGCACATCATGATATTAAATGGCTGATCGTAAGTTTTTTTGTGGCAAACATTGGCTTTCAAGCAGTTGTTCCCATGCTTACTTTTTTGTTAAAACAAGAAATGAATGTTTCTGTTAATTTGGTCAGTATCTTTTTCACGGTAGCAGCGATTGCAAGTATTCTAGGCAATTTTAGTTATTTACGTATTAATAAAAACATGAGACTTGGTACGCAAATGATTCTGATTGCCTTGTTAATAATGGTAGGTTTCCTAATTATGCTTGATGTCCAGTCATTTATTTGGGTCACTTTTGGTTACGCAATGGTTTCGTTTGGTAGCGTCTGGTCGCAAGCCAACTTCTTTACTGTTATTCAAGCAGAAACTCCATCTAAATTTAAAGGAACAATAACTTCGATTTCAACTTCGTTAACCAGGATTATAGGGCCAATTATGTCATTAATTAGTGGTTTTCTAATCAAAGCAGAAGTCCATTCAATATTTATTGTTGCCGCTATCTGTATGTTTTTTTCAATGCTTATAACTGTAGTTACTGGTTTAGGTAAATTGGGAAAACTGGAAAAACTGGACTAATTATAGAAAGCAGTTTAATATCTATTTTTTAGCCAGGGAACGATCTAATATATTAAAAATAGCCGGATTTTTATATATCGCAACAACGTCGTATTTTAATTTAGGCAAGTTTGGCAAAAAAGTAACATGATTATCATATATTTTCGGCAGTGGCAGCTCTTCCGGATATATAGCCATTCCATAATTTAAAACAACGTTTGATAAAGCAGCGTCAAAGCTATCTAAATAATTAATTTGTTCATAACTAATATTCATTTTTTCCAGAATATTTTTAATTTTTGTTTGTACATCATTATTATCAGTAGCAGTCCATTTTTGTAAGAAAAGGGGCTGCTTTTTTATAACTTCCTTTTTGAGTCTTCCTTTTTGATCAATAGCCTTTTGATTCAATAAAATGCCAAAATTGGCTGTTCCGATTTTTCTAACATGGATATTTTTAATTTTACTAACGGCAGTGGAAAACCCGATCAATACGTCATAATCTCCTGCATCGAGTTTAGGTATGCTGGTGGCAAAGTTTTCAGTGTCAAGCTGTAATAGTAAACCTGGATTGTTTTTAGCAAGAGACTGAGCCAATTGAACTGCCCAATAATTGAAGGCGTGCAAATAATGAATTCTTATTGTTTGAAAGGAATTGTTTAATTGGCTGATTTTTTCGCTAAACTCATAATATTTGTTTAGTACAGGCACTGCACAATGGTACAAATTAATTCCGGCTAAAGTAACTTTAAAATGAGAAGTTGACCTATCAATAAGTTGAACACCCAGGTCTTTCTCTAAATTTTTTATTGCATTGCTAATTGCTGTTTGGGAGACAAAATTTCTTTTGGCAGCAGGGGTAAATCCTTGAGTTTCAACGACGTCAATAAAGTACTTATATGTTAATAAACTATATTTCATCACACTTTGTCCTTTTACTTATAACTTTAACTAATAAGTTATTATCATTATATGTTAGCGCTTTCCAAAAAGCGAGGGTAAAATTGAATTGTAACGACAGTTACCTTTACAAAATTAGTTTTAATACTAAAAAGGAGAAAGTATAATGGCTGAAAAATATATTTTAGCGATTGATGAAGGTACTACTAGTACAAGGGCAATTATTTTGGACCATTCTGGTAAAAAAGTAATTGACTCACGGAAAGAGTTTAACCAATATTTTCCTAAGCCTGGCTGGGTAGAACATGATGCCAATGAAATTTGGAATTCAGTTTTATCTACAATTGCCAATTCATTTATTAACTCAGGGATAAAACCCAACCAGATTGCAGCTATCGGTATCACAAATCAGCGTGAAACGACCGTTATCTGGGATAAGAAGACCGGCTTGCCGATTTACCATGCTATTGTCTGGCAATCGCGTCAGACTTCGGATATTGCCGATAAAATTATTGCTGATGGCTATTCAGACATGATTCATGAAAAAACTGGCTTAATTCCTGATGCCTACTTTTCAGCAACCAAAATTCGCTGGATTCTTGATCATGTTCCTGGTGCGCAGGAACGCGCAGAAAACGGTGAATTATTATTTGGTACTATTGATTCATGGTTAGTTTGGAAGTTAACTGGTGGCAAAGTCCATGTCACTGATTACACTAATGCCAGCCGGACAATGTTATTTAACATTACCAAACTGGATTGGGATGATGAAATTCTCAAGTTATTGAACATTCCAAGAAAAATTTTGCCGGAAATTCGTTCTAACTCCGAAATATACGGTACTACGGCTGAATTTCACTTTTATGGTAGTCAAGTACCAATTGCCGGCATGGCAGGTGACCAGCAGTCAGCTTTGTTTGGGCAGTTAGCATTTGAGCCGGGAATGGTTAAAAACACCTATGGCACCGGTGCATTCACCGTTATGAATACTGGCGAAAAACCTAAATTTTCAGCTAATAATTTGTTAACTACTGTGGCTTATGGCATAAATGGCAAAGTAAATTATGCTTTGGAAGGTAGTATTTACGTAGCTGGTTCAGCTATTCAGTGGCTGCGTGATCAACTGGGCATTATTGATGACGCTCCTCAATCAGAAGAAGCTGCCAAGCGCTCAAAAGATAATAATGAAGTTTTCGTTGTTCCTGCTTTTACCGGTCTAGGTGCTCCGTACTGGGATTCTAATGTCCGAGGAGCTGTTTTTGGTCTGACTCGGGGAACAACCAGTGATGACTTTACAAAAGCCACACTACAGTCTCTAGCTTATGAAAGTCGGGACGTTATTGACACGATGCACGAAGATACCAAAATTCAAATTCCAAAATTAAAGGTTGATGGTGGTGCTGCTAATAATGACTATTTAATGCAGTTCCAAGCTGATATCTTGGGTATCGAAATTGAGCGTGCTGCCAACCTCGAGACAACGGCATTAGGTGCAGCTTTTCTTGCTGGTTTAGCTATTGGCTTTTGGAAGGATTTTGATGAAATCAAGAAAATTCAAAAAGTAGGTAAAACCTTTAAACCGCAAATGAGCAGTGCAGAAAGAGATCACCTTTATGAAGGCTGGAAATCAGCTGTTAAAGCTGCTCAGAGCTTTTCATATAAGCCATACCAGAAAAACAATTAGAAATTTTTATTAAAAAGAAAGAGGCCAAATCATGGCGTTTTCAATTGAAACCAGAAAAGAAGAAATTGAACGTTTAAAAAATGAAAAATTAGATTTGCTGGTTATCGGAGGCGGCATTACCGGAGCAGGCGTTGCTCTTCAGGCCAGTGCAGCCAAAATGAAGACAGGCTTGATTGATATGCAAGACTTTGGTGGAGGCACTTCATCAAGGTCTACCAGACTTGTACATGGTGGTATTCGCTATCTGAAGACTTTTGATGTCCAAGTCGTTTCTGATACAGTCAAGGAACGTGCTGTTATCCAGCATATCGCTCCACATATGACCCAACCCGATCCTATGATTTTGCCAATTTATGACGAACCAGGGACAACGTTTACTATGTTCTCGGTAAAAGTAGCAATGGATCTTTATGATCATTTAGCAGGTATCGAAGGAGATTCACCTTTAATTAAATATGCCAACTACATGATGGATAAGGAAGAAACCTTAAAACGAGAACCACAATTAAATAGTGAGAATCTGCAGGGTGCAGGTGTTTACTTGGATTATCAAAATAACGATTCCCGCTTGGTAGTAGAAAATGTTAAAAAGGCTCATGAATTAGGGTGTCTAGCTGTTAGTCGCCTGAAGAGCATCGAAATTTTACATAATGATCAAAAACAAGTTAATGGTGTTCGCGTTCATGACAATTTAACAGGCGAAGAATTTGATATTCATGCTGATGTTGTTATTAACACTTCTGGGCCTTGGTCAGATTTGGTAAGACAAGAAGATAAAGAAGTTTACAAAAAACCGCGTTTGCGTCCTACAAAAGGTGTCCACTTGGTAGTTGACCAATCCCGCTTGACTGTGCCACAGCCAACATATTTTGGTTCGGGTACGGCTGATGGCCGAATGATTTTCACTATCCCTCGGGAAGGTAAAACCTATTTCGGCACAACGGATACTGACTTTACCGGTGATTATGCTCATCCTACTGTTGAACAAAGCGATGTAGATTACTTGTTAAATATTATCAATAAAAAGTATCCTGCTGCTCATTTAACAATTAATGATATCGAAGCTAGCTGGGCTGGTGTACGTCCTTTAATCGAAGTAGAAGTTGAAGGTAACGAAGCTGCAGATGCAGCAACTGGTGCCAGCGTTTCTGACAGTACTTCAGCGCCATCTGCCGTATCACGTGGTAGTTCGTTAACTGAAGCAGAAGATGGGTTGATCACTTTGGCCGGCGGTAAGTTGACAGATTACCGGATCATGGCTAATGGTGCAATGAAGAAAATCCAGCAAAAATTTCATGACGAGTTTTCTAAAAACTTTACCTTGCAAGATTCAGCTGAAATTAAAGTTGCTGGTGGCGATTTCGATTCTGACAATGCAGAAGCAGAACTTGCTCGCATTGCTAAAGATGGTGTGGCTGCCGGTCTTGCAGCTGATGATGCAAAAGAGATTGCAAACTTATTTGGTTCTCAGGCGGAGCAAATTTATGATTATGCGCAAACAATCAAACCAGAAAAAGGATTGAGTATTGGTGAAACTGCAGCTCTTGATTACTCTCTTGCAGAGGAAATGACATTAACACCAGTTGACTACCTATTAAGACGTACTTATCATATTTTATTCAAGAGCGATACATTAGACCAGGTAAAGAATGGCGTGATTAAACACATGTCTGATTATTATGGCTGGGATAAAGCCCAAAGAGAACAATATGAAAACGAGTTGAAACATGAGATTGCGGAATCAAGACTGGAGGGATTAAAAAGCAAAAGACAGTAGAAGAAAACAATAAAAATAGTAGTAAATTATTCCCCATTTAAAAACCTGTCAAAACAATATGACAGGTTTTTTCTTTGGTATTTTTGAAACGTTATATTAAAATAAACGAAATTATTTATTATAAATATTTTATTATGGAATCAGCTTTTAAAATAATAACATTTGTTTTCATATTTGAAAAAATAGTTTTAAATTTATAGTTTAAAAGATTAAACTAATAGTGAGGTGATCATAATGGAGCCATTTTTTCTTACCCCATATTTTAGACCTAAAATTTGGGGTGGACGAAAATTAAAAACTATTTTTAATTACGATATACCTGACGGTAAAGTTGGTGAAGCTTGGGTTATTTCCGGATATAAGGATGACGCTTCAACTATTACAAACGGTGACTTTAAAGGACAGAGTTTACGTAAAGTATATTATGAAAATCCGGAACTATTTGGTAACCCCAAGAGTAAGGAGTTTCCGCTCCTCGTTAAGTTTTTGGATGCCAATGATAATTTATCTGTACAAGTTCATCCAAATGATGAATATGCTCGCAAAGTAGAAAATGACAGTGGAAAAACAGAAAGCTGGTATGTTTTACAAGCAGATCCAGGATCATATCTAATATATGGTCATACTGCTAAAACACGTTCAGAACTTGCTGAAATGATTCACAAGGGCGAGTGGGACAAATTATTGCGCAAGGTTCCTGTTAAAGCTGGTGACTTTTTCTATGTTCCTTCAGGAACGATTCACGCACTGACTAAAGGAATCCTAGTCATTGAAACGCAGCAATCAAGTGATGTTACATACCGTTTATATGATTATGATCGTGTAGATCAGAAAACTGGTAAAAAAAGAGAGCTGCATACCCAGAAGTCTATTGACGTAACTCAGGTACCTCATGTTGACCCTAAACTTAAAATAACAACTAGCAAAAAGCAAGATACCATCATTAAGACCTTGGTGCAGCCACCACTGTCTCCTCATTTTTACCTGTGGCAAATAGATTTAAATGGTCAGTGGAATACTGGCTTAAATGGGCATCCTTTCTTATTAGTAACAATTATTAATGGTTCAGGTACAATTGAGTGTGAAAACAAGACTTTTAATTTATCTATTGGTACAAATATGATAATTCCGAATAATATTAAGGAATTTAAATTTTTAGGTAATATGAAAATGGTTATTTCTACTCCTGGCAATCAGGATTAATTCTTAAGTCTTAAGATGGAAAGGAAAAGAGAATGATTTATATTGCGTGCGGTTCGATTATTATGGTAGTTGGACTGTTATGGCTGATATCGCCTCCCAAAAGACCACGTCCATTTTATAGTTATTATTCGTACTTGGCCCAAGTTAATAAAGCTAGTTTCAAATTTGCTCAGCACAAGGCAAGTTACTATTTTATTATATTTGGTTTAATCCAATTAGTATTAGGGATTGGAATCCATTTGCTTAAATGGGATCGATATTTTTTACTTTGGCTGCTGACATTTTATCTTTTCATTATCTTTCCAATCATGGCTACGGAAAAAAGTTTAAAAAGCTTTTTGCAAAAACGCCATGAATTGCCAGCAGATTACGTAGACCCTGACAAAGTAAAAAAGGAGAGAACAAAAGGATTTAGGGACCGAAAATGAAATTGAAAATTTTAATGGTCGAGGATGATCAGTCGGTTGCAGAAATGATGGAAATGTTCTTTGAAAAAGAAGGATGGACCACTGAAATTGCGACTGATGGAGAACAAGCCGTTAAAATGTTTGCAAAAAATCCAGATCAATATGATTTAATAACATTAGATCTTAACTTGCCGAAAAAAGATGGCATAGAAGTTGCTAAAGAAGTTTGTGCAATTTCACCATCCATACCAATTATCATGCTGACTGCTCGTAGTAGTGAAGAAGAACAGATTCAAGGATTTAATGCTGGTGCTGACGACTATGTATCCAAACCATTCAGTCCTCTGGCTTTAATAGCTCGCATCAAGGCTTTGCAAAGAAGAATTAGAATTGAGGATAAGCAGGAACAAACAAAATCAGCAGAGAATACTGAAAAATTTGATGTCGAAACTGATCACATAAAAATTTCTAAAAGCCGGCGTGAGGTGCTTTATGATGGTCAATATGTTGAAAATATTACACCTAAAGAGTTTGATTTACTCTATACCATGGCACAGAAGCCCAAACAAGTATTTTCTCGTGAACAATTGTTAGAGTCTGTCTGGGGTTATGATTATTATGGTGAAGATCGCACCGTGGATGCACATATTAAAAAATTGCGCCAAAAATTGGAAAAAGTAGGTGCAAATGTTATCCAAACCGTTTGGGGCGTCGGCTATAAGTTTGATGATTCGTAGGTTTTAACATGAAGTTAATTTATCAGCATATGCTTAGTTTTTTACTAATCATTCTTACTACGGTATCAATAATCGGTTTTTCTGAAATAAATAATGCAACTAAACAATCATATGAATATAATTATCAGAGAATGGAAGATTTTGCTTCAGCTTTAGGCACACTAGCCGTAAGCGATGAAAAAAAGGGCTCGGCCATGTTAAACCCCAAATTTTTGCATAAATTAGAATTCGTCCTCCATAGTGATAGGGTGTATCTTAGTGTTTTTGATAAGCAAGGTGCTCAGATTTATCCTAAGAAAAATGACGACATCCACCTAACTTCAAAGAGGGTTCTGCAATTAAAGCAGGGAAAGAAGCTTCACATCAAAAATAATAATGAAGCACTTTCCAGCTTGGGGCATAAAAAGAATGCCTGTACTGGCGTTCTTTTACCGTGGAAAGACAAAGGCAAATTTATTGGGGCAATTTGGTTAGGAGTCCGGGTGGCCAAGGTTGAAAGACCGGTGACAATAGCCAAGCAAAATTTGTTTAGTGCTCTTGTCTCGGCAATAATTGTGGGCTTGATGCTTAGCTTTATTCTTTCTTTTTATGCAACTGACAGAATAAAAAAGCTATCACTTGCCACTAAAAAAGTTGCTGCTGGTGATTTTGATGTCCAAACAAACTATAGCGGAAATGATGAGATAACTCAGCTTGCTGATAACTTCAATCAAATGGTTCGCGCTTTAAAAAAATCAAATCAAGAGCTTAAGGAGCAAGAAAAAAGGCGTGATCAATTTATGGCTGATGCGGCTCATGAAATGCGAACCCCTCTGACTACTATTAATGGTATTTTAGAGGGCTTGCAATATGATGCCATTCCTGATAAAGCAAAGCCTAAATCTATTGCCTTAATGAATAGGGAAACTAAGCGTCTGATCAGGTTAGTTAACGAAAATTTGGATTATGAAAAAATTCGTAATAATCAAATAAACCTAGTTAAAACCACTTTTAATGCTAGAAAAACACTCGATGATGTGACAATGCAGCTTAAACAAAATGCTGCCAAGGTTAATGACACAATAATTGTCAATGCACCAAGAGATTTGCCTATCTATGCTGATAAAGATCGTTTTACTCAAATAATGGTTAATTTGGTTCAGAATGCAATTCAGTTTACTTCTGATGGCGAAATTCAAATAAGTGGCTACCGCGTTGCTCATGCAACAACTATTGTTGTTGAGGATAATGGTATTGGGATGAATCAACAACAAATTAAATATGTTTTTGAAAGATATTTTAAAGCTGATCCTTCTCGTAGCCGCTCTGGCAAAGGAGAGTATGGCTTAGGCTTGTCAATAGTTTCTTCTTTGATCAAACAACATGGTGGCAAAATAAGTGTGCAGTCAGAAATAAATCAGGGGGCTGAATTTACAATTATTTTATTTGATCGTGGATATGAACAATACCTTGAAAATTAAAAAAATCATTTCCAAGTTCGGAAATGATTTTTTGGTTTTCAGAGTTTATTCGTTATCTTTTGTTGCCTCATGCCAGATCTTTGCAGTCGCAGGAATGCTTCCCAAATTCGTAAGGTCGTCTTTATTAACTACAATTAGATTGTTAGGTCCCTTAGCTAAATTATTGAAACTGTCCAAACTCTGATTTTTAAAGTAGCCGTCACTTGCTTTAGCCAGACTGGCTTGCAATTGATCTATCCGATATGCTTCAGCTTCAGCTTCTGTTTTGACAGCTTCAGCTTTAGCCTTAGCCGTTGCAATTAAAGCATCATTTTTAGCCTTTGTAGTCAGTTCAATATTTTTAGCTTCACCTTCAGCTTTTTCAATAGCAGCTATTTTTTCACGATCGGCAGTTAGCTGTTTGTCCATGGCCTTTTGAATTTCGGTGCTAGGTAAAAGTTCATCAATGTTGACTCTGACTACACGAATGCCATAAATGTCCGTTAAATCACCAATAGCATCTGAGAGCTGACTGTTAATACTACTTGTTGAACCTAAAGCATCATTTAGATCCATCCGTCCAATAATGTCCCTTAAATGGCCACGGATGAGTTCAACCATTGATTTAACTGAATCTGTATTATTGTAAAAATACTTATATGAATCAGTTACTAAGTAATTTAAGGTTAAGCTGGTAGTAATTTCTGCATTGTCTTTAGTAATAATTGAATATTTCGAAATTTCTGCCGGAAACATTGCCAGGGAAACTTTGCGCAATCTCTGTATTACCGGAATGATTAGTACTAAACCAGCTTTTACGGTTCTGGAATATTTGCCTAATGTTTCTATTAAACCTTCATTGTTTTGCGGGACAACACGGCACATAGAGCATAATAAAAGCAAAATCAGCACGACAATTATGATAAATTTCATTTTAACCTCCAAATTAAAAAATTATGATTATTTCTTAATTATATGACTTTTTATGATTTTTTCTAGGTTTAGTCTGCTTTTCAGTTAAATGATTGCCAGAAACAGATTCTGGAATTGTTGTGATTTCTTCTTCACGACCTTTAAGTTCTGTAGCATCCGTTTTGTATAACCTGGTAGTAGATTTGCGCTGTTTGCTTATAAGTGCAGTGGATTTATTTTTTAATTGCTGTCGGAGGTCTTCCATCTGCATATAATTGGTTAAATAGTCAAACTGTGTGGGGTCAACGGGTTTAAAACCACTAGGAGTGTAAAAACGCAATAAATTATGATTATTTAATAAATCAGAGTATTTCAGCGACTTTTTGCCTTCTTTTGCCAACTTTGTAATTTCATATTTTTCTTGTTCTGTAAAATTAATGATCTGCTTACCGCTTTTGCGGTCGTAAACAATGCCCTTTAAGCCCTTACTTCCAGTAATAACGTATTTCTGACTAACAATAGTTCCGTTCCTAAAAGTAAGCCACGGGCGATATTTTGGAGCTAGCAGATCACTGCCAAACTGTATATAATTGCGATTTGAAATTCCCAGAAGATGGAGCAAAGTCGGCAATACATCTATTTCACCTGCAACTTCCTGTTTGATTTTTCCCTTTAAATTCGTAGCATGTATCATAAAAGGTACACGTTGCATTTGAACATTATTATAAGTATTCCAAGTGTCAGAACTTTCACCTACGATTGGTGCCAAAGTTTCATTTTCAGAATTTGTTAATCCGTAATGATCTCCATAAATTACAACCATAGTATTTTTAATCAAACCTGATTTCTTCAGGTAATTGAAAAATTCGCGGATAGATTGATCCAAATAATGGGCTGTTTCAAAGTAGTTATTAATTGAATTGTCTGAAGTATCACTGGTTTTAAAACTCGGATCCAAATCTTCTTCATCCATGTCAAAGGGAGTATGGTTTGTGACGGTAATAAATTTAGTATAAAAAGGCTGCTGCATCCTTTCTAAATATTTGATGCTTTCAGCAAACATAATTTTATCTTTGATGCCATAGCCAATATGGTCATTTTTATCATGACTAAAATAATTTTGATCAAAGAAATAGTTATAGCCCATGTTTTTATAAACATCATCACGGTTCCAAAATGTACCGACATTACCATGGAATACGGCAGAAGTGTAGTTGCCATGTTGACGCAAAATTTGCGGTGCAGCCTGAAAAGTATTTGAGCTGCCCATGGCAGTGAACAAAGACCCGTCAGAAATACCATAAGTGCTGGTTTCCAGCATGTTTTCTGCATCACTGGTGCGGCCAATGCCTACTTGGTGGTAAAAATTGGCAAAACTTAATGTATGTTTATTGTGATAAAGTGAATTGAGATAGGGCGTAACTTCCTTACCATTAATTTTTAAATCAATTAAAAACTGCTGAAAGCTTTCCAAATGGATTATTATTACATTTTTGCCTTTTTCTTTACCAAAATATTCTGTATTTACTGGTAATTTATTTTTTTTGGTATAAGCTAAAATTTTATTTAAATCAGCTGTATTGGCATTCTTATTTACCTGCTCGGTTTGTTCATTTTTTACGGCGTCATAAACTGTGTAGGTATCAATACCAAGATATTTAACAATGTATGAACGATCAAAAGTGGTACCTAACAATCGTGGTCTAGAAGATTCAGCCAAAAAGACATTCAGCACTAAAATCAGAGCGCCAACTGATGTAACAGCAAATGGTGTAAGAAGGCCAAAGGATTTTTGATCGATTCTGATTTTATGAGCAAGCAGTAATATGATTATGATGATAAGGTCAAGCCACAATAATAAGTCAGAAGGTTGAAGCAATGCGACTGCGCTTTTTCCGAGGCCAGGTGCAACTTTACCAGCATTAGTAATGGTCTTCACCGTAATAAAATCGGAAAACTGACGATAGTAAAGAACATTAGCAAATAACAGACCAGAATTTGCCACATCAAGCAGGACCATTGCGCAATATGAAATAACAGGCTTAGAAAAATATAAACCGATACTTATTAATAAAATTGCACTACCAACAGGACTTAACCACATGATAATATGTTGGTAAGGATCTGAAATACCCAAATTGAAATCATGGTAGGCTGCAAAAATGTATTTGAGCGCAAATAAAACAACCAGAAGGCAGAAAAAGCCTATACGAGTCTGAATGAAGTTAGTCAGATTTTTTTTATTCAAAATGAACTCTCCCTTATCAGACTATTTTAAAAGTTTCTGTACTTTTAGACAATCTTTTCTGTTTTGTTAGACCTTTTTTAATAATTAATTGCGGAAACTTGAGTATAATTTAAATGAACTATATTTTAGGAATTGAATCAGAATGATATTTTTAGGACCACTGTATAACCTGCTTTCGCAACTTTACGCTACTAAAATAAATCATTTTGCTTTGATTAAGTTGATTGTACTGGCACTGGATAAAACTATCTTTTATTTTCTGTTTTTTATGGTAATACGCTTAATCTGGCTAATGACTATTAGAAGTCGGCGTACAATTAAGTCTGAGGCGTCAGTATGGTTATTTGCTTTTTATTTAATTTTAGTACTGATGTTGACTACTTTTCGTAACACTTATTTTCCCTGGAACCTGACGCTTAATCTGCACAGGCCTTTAAACGAAATAAATTTTGTCTTTTTGAGGGAAACCTGGAAAATGTATCATGCCCCTAGCAGGCTAGACTTTGTATATAATTCTTTAGGTAATATCCTGTGCTTTATCCCATTTGGCTTTTTGTCACCCTTTGTTTTTTCAAAAAAACAAACCTTCTGGCGTGTTGTTTTGGCCGGTGTCATTTTTTCGGTATTTATTGAAGGAATGCAGTTTTTACTGGAAACCGGCGTGACTGATATTGACGATGTGTTCTTTAACAGTTGTGGAACGGTAATTGGTTATTTCTGCTATTGGCTTGTAATGATAATCAGGAGAAAGACGCGTAAAACTAACTAAAAGCACTGGTATTTGTAAAATAAGATTGCTAAAATGTTCTTGTGAAATACATATTTAATTCAGTAAGGAGAGCGTGTTTATGAGTTTAATTAAATTTGATAGTACAAAACTGACACCATTTGTTCACGATAATGAACTAGGCGAGATGCAAGCTTTAGTTAACGTTGCCGATAAAGAACTTAGAGATGGTTCAGGTGCTGGCAATGATTTTCTAGGTTGGGTCGATTTGCCAGTTAATTATGACAAAGAGGAATTTGCCAGAATCAAAAAAGCAGCCCAAAAGATTCAAGGTGACTCTGAAGTTTTAGTTTGTATCGGTATTGGTGGTTCATATTTAGGCGCTCAAGCAGCTATTGAGTTTTTAAATGGTGCATTTTATGGCAAGGGTAAAGAAAAATATCCTACTGTTGTATTCTGCGGCAACTCCTTATCAGGCTCGTATTTACATGATCTGATTGAATGGCTTGGTGACAAGGACTTTAGTGTTAATGTCATTTCTAAATCTGGTACTACTACTGAACCAGCTGTTGCTTTTCGCATTTTTAAAGATAAATTAATTGAAAAGTATGGCGCAGATGAGGCTAAGAATAGAATCTTTGCTACAACAGATCGTGCTAAAGGAGCTTTAAAAACTGAAGCAGATGCTGAAGGTTATGAAGAATTTGTTGTGCCGGATGATATTGGTGGACGCTACAGCGTACTGTCAGCTGTTGGTTTGTTGCCGATTGCAGTTTCGGGAGCTGATATTGACCAATTAATGAAAGGCGCTGCTGATGCAAGAGCAGAGTTTACTAATACGGATTTAAGCAACGCGATTCCTTATCAATATGCTGCTTTGCGTAATATTCTTTATCGCAAAGGCTACACCACTGAAATTGTTGAAAACTATGAACCAACTTTAAGAATGTTCAGTGAATGGTGCAAGCAATTAATGGGAGAATCAGAAGGAAAGGATAATAAGGGCATTTGGCCGGCCAGTGCCAACTTTACGACTGATTTGCACTCATTGGGTCAATATATTCAAGAAGGCAGAAGAAATCTTTTCGAAACAGTTATTAGAGTCGAAAATCCAGCAAATGATGTGAAAATCCCTTCTGATGATCGTAATTTAGACCAGTTAAATTTCTTATCTGGTAAAAGTTTAAACTTTGTAAATGAACGTGCCTATGAAGGAGTTGTTCTTGCTCACACTGATGGTGGTGTTCCTGTTATGACAGTTAATATTCCTGATCAAACAGAACACACTTTAGGTTACTTAATTTACTTCTTTGAACTGGCAATTGCTGTTTCTGGCTACGTTAATGGCATTAATCCATTCAACCAACCTGGTGTTGAAGAATATAAACGGAACATGTTTGGATTGCTTAATAAACCAGGTTATGAAGAATTACACGATGATTTGACAGCTAGATTCAAGGAAGAAAAATAATTTTTAATTATTAAAACTTTTTTAAAATAAGCTTATTATAATTATATGCTTACTTTATACAAGCTATATTGATATAAATTAAATATAAAATATATATCATCCTGTACATTGTATCTATTCATGTTAACCATTATGGAAAGGGTAAAAGTTTTTGACTTTTAACCTTTTTTTATTAGGGAGATTTATTTATATGGAAGAAAAGAAAGAAACACCCAAAAGGGTTTTGGCAATTATCAGTTGTGCTTTAATGGCTTTTGTTTCCATTTTGACAGAAACAAGTTTAAATGTTACTTTTCCTACATTGATGAAACAATTTCACATTGGTTTGGGATTAGTTCAGTGGACTACGACGGGATATTTATTGACGATCTCTGTAATAATGGTTGCAAGTTCATATCTAAATGACCGCTTTTCAGCAAGACAATTGTTTTTAACTGCCGCAATTGCATTCATCGCTGGTTCAATTGTCGCTGGTTTTGCAACAAATTTCTGGGTTTTACTCGCAGGTCGCTTGATTTCTTCGGTTGGAGCAGGATTGTCAATACCGTTAATGTTTAATATGGTAGTGGAATTAATGCCGCAAGAAAAATGGGGCTTCTATATGGGTTTGACTGGTTTAGTCATTATTCTTGCGCCGTCTCTAGGTCCCACATTTGGTGGCACAGTTGTTTACTATTTTGGCTGGCCACTAATTTTTGAAATTGTAGCGGTAATTGCTGTGTTTATTATGATTTTGGGTTTATTCGTAATAGAACAATACCATGAGAAAAAGCATCCGAGTTTTGACTGGCTAAGTTATATTGTTATTGCTAGTGCAATGGTAATTTTTAACTTAGGTTTCAATAGAATTAGTAATGGTTTTACAGATATTGGTTTTTGGCTTAGCATGATTGTCGTGGCAATTTTGGTATACACATTTATAAAATTGTCACGCTCCAGCAAAAAGAAACTGATAAACTTGAATATTTTTAAAAATAAACCCTTTATTTTTGCCATGATATCTTATCTATTATTGCAGTTTATCAATATTGGTACCAGTTTCGCTGTGCCTAATTATGTGCAAATTGTTAATCATGCCAGTTCTTTAATCGGAGGATTAGTTTTGCTTCCCGGTTGTATTATCAGTGGTATTTTAAACCCCTGGTTTGGTCATATTTATGATAAAAAGGGTGCGCCATTGCCACTACTTACTGGAACAGTATTCTGCTTAACTGCTTGTTTGCTTTTTTCTTTGTTTAGTTTGAAAATCAGTACAGTGATGGTTGGCGTTTTTTATGGCATTATGATTATTGGTCGCCAGATGGCTTTTAATAATACAATGGCTGAAGCATCGAAATTACAACCAGAAGAATTGCATACTGATGCAACTGCAGTCTTTCAAACTGGCCAGCAATATGCAGGATCAATGGGAACAACCGTAATGGCCGCTATTATTTCATCTTGGCAAAAAAGACCTGGTAATTATGCAGCACTTACGGCACAAGGCAGTCAGGAAGCATTTTTATTTTTGACATTTGTCAGTGTGATAATTTTGTTCAGTTATTTAAACTTATTCAGACTTGAGAAAAAATTGAAATAAAATCAAAAATAAATATCGAAAGAGTCTGGGAAAAAAACTCTAACCTAACTAAAAAGGCTGACAAATCAACGTTTTATTGACGTGATTTGTCAGCCTTTTTAAATTGTTAAATTTTTTAATTTAACTTCAAAGAGCACTGTTTTCCTAGACTCTTTTTTTCACCTCTCTAGTGCAAATCTTTAATTTAAGCATTTTCAAAAATTTGTCATGATAGAGGTGTAGAAAATGTTTTTTAGAAAGGAAAATTTTATGAGTAAGAAAATTTTATTAATTTGTGGTTCAGGTGCATCTTCTGGTTTTATGGCTGCAAATATGCGTAAAGCCGCAAAAAAAGCAGGTTTAGACATCAAAATTCAAGCTAGAAGTGAAGCAGAATTATCTGATTATGCTAACGATATTGATGCATTAATGGTAGGACCTCACTTAAAATCTGAATTTAATGCAATAAAAAGTAGGGTACCTGAGAATGTAAAAGTTATTTTGATGAAGCCAGATTACTATTCAATCCTAGATGGTAAGGGTGCAATAGAGCATTTGGAAAAAGAACTAGAACAGTAGGATAAGAAAGGAGTTTTAAAAATGAATAGCTTCATGAATTTTTTAAATAATAAATTCGCTCCCAGAGCGCAAAAAATTGCAAATAATCAGTGGATTGTGACAATTAAAAACTCAATATTGGAAGTGCTGCCATTTATTTTTGTTGGTTCACTGATAACTCTATTAAATATTCCAACAAATTTTTGGAAATGGTGGCCAGACTTGTCTCCAATCAGTAGTTTTACTTTTGGCTTAACTTCAATCTTTGTTGCTTTTTTAGTACCGTTTAATTTTATGGAATTTAAAAAGATTAATAAGCAAAGAATAATTGCGGGCTTATCTTCAGTTGCACTTTTTTTGATGTTAGCTAACCCGTCTTGGGATAAAACAGGCAGTATAATATCATATCAATTTTCAGAACTAGGTGCAGGAGGCATGTTTGTAGCTTTAATTGAAGGAATTTACGTTTCTTTAATTATGGAACTGTTTGGTAAATTTAGTTTTTTTAGTGATGATACCTCGATGCCAGACTTTGTGACCGCATGGTTTGATTCTATGCTGCCAATCACGGTCGTGATTGCGACAGGATGGATACTAACAAATATTTTGCATTTTAATTTTTATCGATTGATAGTGAATATTTTTGCCCCTCTAACTACTTCATTAGATACCTGGTGGGGTTTCTCCATATTTCTTTTTTTCGAATGCTTTATCTATTCAATGGGTATATCTGGATGGGTGTTAGCTGCAATTGATCAGCCTGTTATGTTTGCTGGTATAGCAGCTAATGCTAAAGCATTTAGTTCTGGACATGCAGTTACACATATCTTTACCAGTGAACTTATTTATAGTTTTCCTTGGATTGGAGGGGTTGGTTGTACTATGCCGCTAGTATTAATGATGTTATTTTTAGCAAAATCAAATCGTCTAAAAGCTCTTGGCAAAGCCAGCGTTTTACCAACTGTTTTTAATATTAATGAACCAGTTGTATTTGGCACAATAGTTTGGAATCCTTACTTAATGATTCCATTATGGATCAATGGCATTGTTTTGCCTTTAATTACTGCGTTTTGGTTTAAAGCAGGACTTTCTCCAATACCCCACTCGTTAATGCAGATGTGGTATATCCCATTTCCTTTTGTCACTTGGATTGTTAGTCCAGCAATCAGTTCAATAATTTTATTATTACTTCTCTTTGTCGTTGGTGGATTAATATATTATCCATTTTTTAAAGTTTACGACAGGAATTTGGTTAAACAAGAAACTGGAAGTGAGGCATAGAAGTGGAAGATAGTGAACAGTTGAGAGAAGAAAATATCAAAAACACAATGAACATTATTCTAAACGCTGGCGATGCGCGCGATTTCATTAGTAAAGCCCTTGATGATGTCGCAGATTATAATTATGACAATGCAAAAATGAATATGAAGAAAGCAAATGAAAAATTAATAATAGCTCATCGTCTGCAAACCAAGAAAATTCAGGAAGAAGCTGAAGGTAAACCTATAGAATATTCTGTATTATTTACCCATGCTCAAGATACATTGATGACAATTAATAGTGAATATAATTTGGTAAAGCATTTAATAAATTTATTTGAAAAGCGCAATTGTAAATGTGGAGGTGTTCAAAATGAGAAAAAATAATTTTCCATTTTTCCCCAATAACTTCTTGTGGGGAGGTGCTCAAGCTGCAAGTCAAGCAGATGGTGCGTTTAAAGAAGATGGTAAAGGATTAAATTCCTCAGACATACAGCCATATCTTCAAGGTTTAACTAACGACGAGTTACAGAGTATAGAGTCAAAAGGGATGACACTTAAGGACGTTAAAAAATATAGTCAAGATAATAAAAATTATTTTCCTAAACGCTTTGGCATTGATTTTTATCATACTTATAAAGAAGATTTACAGCTTTTAGCTGATGCAGGTTTTTCAACTTTTAGAACTTCTCTAGATTGGTCAAGAATTTTTCCTAATGGAGACGATGAAAAACCTAATGAAAAGGCACTAAGGCATTACTCAGACATGATTGATTGTATGTTGCATTTAGGAATCAAACCCATTATCACAATGAATCATTATGAAACACCTGTAAATATTACACTTAAATATGGAGGCTGGCCAAATAAGGAAGTTATTCCGCTTTTTGTAAAATTTGGCAAAGTACTATTGGATTGGTTCGGTGATCGTGTAAAATATTGGATTGTAGTTAATCAAATTAATATGGTTCAATTGGAGCCTTGGCTTTCCGTTGGTGTAGCTAGTGACCAATATTCGAATCAAGAACAAGCCCTTTATCAAGCTATGCATAATCAGATTGTGGCAGCAGCCGAAATAAAAAATTATGCACGTTCTTTGAACAATCCTAATATACACATAGGAACAATGGTTGCTGATGGTACTGTTTATCCTGCAAGTAGTAAGCCGGACGATGTTATCCTTGCAATGCAGCAAAATCGTATGCAATATTTTGTGACAGATGTTCAATTTAGAGGAAAATATCCCCAATTCGCCCTAAATTATTTTAATGATAAGAATATTGAACTTGATATTACGCAAAATGAATTGAAATTAATTAACGAAAATCGTATGGATTTTTTAGCTATTTCTTATTACTATTCTCGTATGGTTGACTCAACGAAGAATAAGATGCAGCCAGCAGATAATTTACAAAATCCGAATTTGAAACAAAGTAGTTGGGGCTGGGCTATTGATCCTCAAGGACTATACAATACTTTATCTCAATATTATGATCGCTATCAAAAACCAATTATTATTGCTGAAAATGGCTTAGGTGCTTATGACAAATTGGAAAATGACAAAAAAGTACATGATCCTTATCGTTCAGAATATCTGAGTATGCATATTGAACAAGTAGGAAGGGCAATACATGATGGGGCAGAAGTAATAGCTTATTGCGCTTGGGGACCGATTGATATCGTTTCGTGTTCTTCTCAGCAAATGTCAAAACGTTATGGCTTTGTTTATGTAGATATTGATGACAATGGTAAGGGAAGTAAAAAGCGCTACTTAAAGGATAGTTACTTTTGGTATAAACAAGTAATTAGCTCGAATGGTAAGTATATATAAAAATGAAAAAGCAAATACGACATGTCTAAGAAAAATAAATTATTGTCATATTTACAAAACTTTCCTGGATGGCATACTTCTCAAGAATTAGCCATTCAGTTAGAACTATCAAAAAGAACTATCAAAAACTATGTTCAACAGTTTAGAGATCAAGGAATTTTGATATCATCAAGTGTTAAAGGTTACCGCCTTGAACAATCTAGTTTAGATAAAAAACAAGATAATACTAAATTTAAAGTTCATAAACTACCCGATAATAATGAAGAAAGGGTAAATTATATTATAAACGTGCTAGTTAATAGTTCTTCGTCAATAAATGTGTATGATTTAGCAAATAATCTTTTTGTCAGTGAATCAACAATTTTACAGAATTTAAAACAAGCTGATCGTGAGGTAAAAAGTTTTGGAATTAAACTAATTAGAAAAGGTGATTTTTGGAGTTTAGAGGGGAATGAACGACAAAAAAGAAGTTTGCTTAGCTCGCTCATTTATGAGGAAACTTCTGGAGTATTTATGAATAGAAATATTATTCAAGAGAATTTTCCTCAAATAAATATTCATCAATTAGAAAAATCTATATTGAAAATTTTTCATAAGCAAAACATTTATTTAAACACGTTTGAATTAAATAATTTGATACTTCATTTTGCTATTGCAATTGATCGTTGCAGTAATGGTCATAGAATAAAAAATAATAATTCTTCAAGTTCAGTGAAAAAGCAGGGGTTTGGTATGGATTTGGTTAACAGCATTGTTGGTGATTTACAGTTGGTGTTGACAAATGCTGATTGCCAAGAACTTGCTCTTGTAATTGAAACTGATTTAGGTAATGAAAAAACAACTAAAAATATAGTTTCAGAAGAAACAAAAAAATTAGTTACTGATTTAATTTCTTATGTTTGGCAAAATTACGAAATTAATCTTGATACTTATTCCTTTAAAAAGAGGTTTGCTCTTCATTTAGACAGATTAATTATGCGTTCAAGAACACAAAATATTGAACACAATCCTCTTGCCACTAATATAAAATATTCTTCACCAACGATTTATGAGTGTGCAGTTATTATGGCTAATAGAATATCTGAAAAAGCTAAAATCACGATTACCGACAGTGAAATTGGCTATATAGCTATGCACATTGGCAATGCAATGGCTGAACAAATAACCGATAAGCAAAAAATTTCAGTTGTGATAATAATACCTGAATATTATGACAATTCTCTTGTATTATTAAAAAGATTACAGAAAAAGTTCTCGGCTGAGATTGATATTAAGAAAATAATTCACGATCCCGCAAATATTAGAAGTACTCCTAATGCGATAGATTTATTGATTTCTGTTGGTTCAAATTATATTGATTCTAAAATTAGTACGGTCAATATTTCACAGTTTTTATTATCTAATGATATCCAAACTCTGCAAGTTGCAATCACATCGAGAAGACGCCAAATCAAGAGGGATCATTTTCAAGAGGAACTGCTAAAATTTTTTAGTAGTGATAACTTTATTAAAAGCAAAAAAGTAACAAATATAGATCAAGTTTTTGAAATTGTAAATGAGAAATTCTTTGAACAAGGGGTAGTTGAAAAAGACTTTAAAAAGTTGCTTAAACAACGTGAAAACTTGTCGTCTACAGCTTTTGACAAAGTAGCAATACCGCATTCATTGAATATGACTGCTAGAAAAAGTCGTGGTTTTATTATTATTAATCCGAAAGGAATTAAGTGGAGTGATGATAATAGGGTGTATTTAGTAATAGCTTTAGCAATTGATCCCAATAATAAGCAATTATTTCGTAGCGTGTTTGATGAACTGTCTGATATTATTACTAATATTGATAATGTGATTAAACTGATAAATTCTCAAAATTATGGTGAATTTATCATTAACCTGGTAGAAATGTTATAGAAAAAATAAGATAAGTGCGGAAAAGCCTGAGAATCTTTAATTTCAAGCTCTACCGCATTTTTTCTTTATTAAATTTTATTGGTCAAAAAGCGAAAAAGTGTTTAAATACAGATAAAGTAATGGCTTACACAAGAAAGAAATGATTTTTTGAAAAAAGCAAAGTATCGCGTATTTGAAAAGTTGAGACAACTATTAGATGATAAATCTGCGGTAACCACAAAAGAAGTTGCAAAAGCAATGAACCTTTCTCGAGGTGTAACTAGTTCATATTTGGCACAATTATATCATGAAGGACTACTGCTTAAAAAGGGTACCAAACCTGTTTATTGGCAGCTGATATCTAATAGTCAAGACGCTTTTGCGCAATTGATTGGAGCAAATGGTAGCTTGAAGAACATTGTTAGTCAATGTAAAGCTTCTGTTAACTATCCTCCTAGTGGTTTTCCTTTAATTATTACTGGACCATCTGGTTCTGGAAAAAGCTATTTAGCATCATTAATTTTTAAATATGCGCAACAAGAAGGAGTTATTAACAAAGGCGCACATTTTGTTGTTTTGAATTGTGCGGATTATGCTAATAATCCAGAACTTTTATCATCTGTCCTTTTTGGCTATAAGAAAGGCACTTTTACAGGAGCGGACGCTGATAAAACCGGATTGGTTGATCAAGCAGATAATGGCTATTTGTTTTTAGATGAGGTACATCGGTTGCCTCGGGAAAGTCAGGAAAAGTTATTTGTTTTACTAGATTCTGGTAAGTTTTATCCGTTAGGCGAAAATAAGCATTTTAAGCAAGTTAATGTTCGTTTTATTTTTGCAACAACAGAAAAAATAGAAGATAAACTGTTGAATACATTTTTAAGAAGAGTTCCCCTAAAAATTGCTTTACCTGGATTTTCTGAAAGACCACTTATTGAAAAATATCAGCTAATTGAATTCTTTTTGAAACATGAAGCAAATAGAATAAATCGTACAATAAAAATTTCGTTTAATACTATCCAAGTTTTAGTTAATCAAAAGCAGGAGGGCAACATAGGTTCATTAGCAAACAAAATTAAATTGTTATGTGCTGAAAATTTTAATTCTTCTGATAAGAAGGCTATTGAGATTCCTAATAATAAAAATATAAGTGGACCTAATGTTGATTGGCTTGTTTTTAAGCCAAATTCTCAAGACTTATTAGTAAATTTAGCAAAGGAAAACTCAAAAAAATATTTAAGCACATTGTTAAGCACTTTGTATGACAATGAAAATAAAAATCAAGAAATTTCTGAGCAAAATCTTGTTTTAAACCAGTTTGTACATGACATTAAAAGGAATTCCGTCTTATTAATATATGACCAAAATTTCGAAAAGTTTCTCATGCAGCAGTTAGCAACTGCTACTGAAAAAATTGGCAAAAAATATGGAATACTCAAATACCTTAATAGCCAAAAATTATGTGAAGCGGTTAAAGTTTTATCTGTAATCCAGGAATGTCCTGATCTGCCTGATATATCTAATTTATTAACTTTAGTAAGTAAACATTATCCACGAACAGTTTATTTGTGTAAACAAATCAGAAGCTGTTTCAAAGTAGATATCAATAATGACTGGTTTATACCCATTTTTTTATATGCAGTTTTTGACGAAATTGCTGGGAAAATTGAATCTCAAAACCTTTTGGCAATTATGGTTTGCCATGGTGGCAATGTTGCGTCTGACATATGTGCAATCGTAAATGAATTGTGTGGCAACTATATATTTGAAGCATTTGATATGCCACTTAATGTTTCTAATCACGAAATTGCCCAAAAAATTGAGCTTTACATTAGAAAACAAGGACGAAAATATGATGGGACAATTTTATTGTTTGATATGGGATCCTTAAGTAATTTATATAAAGAAGTAAAGGTGTTATTAAATAATGATTTACTGGTAATCAATAATTTAACTACGGAAATTGCTCTTGATTTAGGTTTGCAAATCCAGCAAAATAAAAGTTTCAAAAAAATCGCAGAAAAAGCTGAAAGTTACCCGAGCACAATGAGTGTGAAATATTTTGAAGGAATTTCACAAAAAGCAAATATTATTGTTTCTTGTATGTCCGGTGAAGGACTTGCTGAGGAAATAAAAAGGATTTTGCAAAAAGTTTTGCAGACAGACGTTGAAATTATTACTATGGATTATCATGAGCTAAAGACAACACTTCAAAGACATGATTTGTCATATTTTAAGAATACTAATTTTATATTGACTACAAATAACGTTGATCATCAAAAAGAATTAGATGTACTTAACTTATATGACATAATGGACGAAGATGGGGATAAAAGACTTCGGCAATTGTTAAAAGAGATGGGAGAAACTAAAAAAAATGTTGATAAATTAACCAGCGAACTGCTTAAATTTTTCACTATTGGTGGTATTAAAGGAAGACTACGCTTTCTTAATCCTGACGTAGTTATACCTGAAATTCAAGAAATTGTAGCAAAATTTGAAAACTATTATCATGTAGCCTTGACGAATAAGTTTAAATTGAGTTTATGCATGCATCTAGCTTTGATGCTAGAACGTTTAATGCTTGATCAAACTAGTGACCAAGAAAGCAAAGATACTCAAGAAAAAAGTAAGGAAGAGAAAGATTTTTACCATGTTGCAGATAAGATTTTTCACAATATTGAACAAAAGTATAACATAAAAATAAACGATTATGAATTATCTCTTATTTATGAATTATTTAAAACAAACAGTGAATAAAAAATCTGCTTAAGGAAGTGCTCAAAAATGCTCTTCCTTTTTCGTTTTAATTTTAAAAAACCTGGTTATAGCTGTGTTTATTATAAGTTGGCATGATATTTGCTTAGTAATTAGTGACAACTTGGAGGTGAAAGAATGAGAAAATTCGTTTTAGCTAGTCATGGTAGTTTGGCAGAAGGAATTAAAAATTCAGTGGAAATGATTAGCGGAAAGCAGAATAACTTGTATGCGTTTTGCATGAAAGAAGGGGAGAGTCCAGCGGTTTTAAAAGAAAGAATTGAAGAGATTATATTTGATAGTAACAAAAAAGATGAGATCGTGTTGGTTTCAGATTTTCCTGGTGGCAGCGTAAATACATTGTTAATGAGTTTTTTGACTCAAAATAATATTTATCTGGTTTCAGGAATGAATTCAATGTTGGTATTGAATCTTCTTTTGAGTAAAGAGCCTATTGATTCATGCCTTAAGAACGCAATTAATGCAGGAAAAAACACTATAAAGAGAATTGAATTAGAAGAAGAAAATGAGGAGGATGATTTTTTTGATTAGTTTATTAAGAGTTGATGATAGATTAATTCATGGGCAAGTGGCAGTTGTTTGGAGTCGATATTTGAACGTGAACCGCATTGTTGTTGCCAATGATGAAATTTTGGATAATAAAGTACAGATTATGGCATTAAAAATGTCTGTACCAGAAGGAATTAAGCCGTTTTTTGTTAGTTTAGACAAGGCAATTCAATTATTAAATAATCCCAAATCCGATAAATTGAAGATTATGGTAGTTGTCAATAAACCAAAGGACGCGTTAAAAATTGCCAAAAAAGTTTCCAATATTCCACTGATTAATTTGGGTAATTACGGTAGAGTCGGATCAGAAGATATGAAGGGCAAAAAGCAGTTAAGTAAAAATATTTTCATTACTCCTGATGATGAAAAAGATTTGAAAAAGCTTCTAGAGACAAATATAAAGATTAACGTTCAACCAGTACCTACAGATCCAGATGTGCAATTATCAAGTTTGTTATAAAAAGGAGGTAAAAAAATGTTAGTACCAGCTTTATGGGTAGCGTTAATAATGTTTGTGGGAAATTTTTCCGATTGTGGCATGTCCGATCCAATGATTAGACGTCCACTTGTTATGTCAATGCTTGTTGGACTTGCTTTAGGTGATTTAAAAACGGGAATTATTATGGGAGCCTCACTAGAAGTGATTTTTCTTGGGATCAATGGAATTGGTGGTGCAATGCCTTCTGATTCTATGACTGGTTCTATATTTGGGACAGCCTTTGCAATTTTAAATCATCAAGGAGTTGCTGTTGCACTATCTCTTGCAGTTCCAATTAGTCTCTTAGCCGTTTTTGTCAATCAACTAGTTATTTTTATACGTGGTCTTTTACTCAGTACTTTTGAAAAGTATGCTGAGGAGGATAAGAGTAAATCAATTGAAAGGTTACATTACCTAAGCATATTTGGAGGACCACTTGTTTATGCACTTATTGGCTTTTTAGGAATTTATTTAGGTTCGGGTTCAATATCGGCTTTAGTAAAAGCTATTCCTCCTGTAGTTATGAATGGGCTTACAGTTTTGGGGCAGATGCTTCCAGCATTAGGTATCGCGTTACTGTTAAATATGATTTATGAAAAGGGAAATATGTTGTATTTACTTCTAGGATTTGTACTTTCAAGCTATTTAAAGTTACCTATCATAGCAGTTGCCTTAATAGGAATCATATTAGCGTTTATTCTTGCATCAATAGATAAGAATATTTTAGAAGTCAAAAATATGAAATCTCCGAAGGCAAAAACAGTATCAGAAGATAGCACAAATAATTCACTTGAGGAGGATTTTTTCAATGACTGATAAAACAACTAAAACTGAAATAATGGATAAAACAACTTTTAGAAAAATATTTTGGCGTTCTTTTCTACTCCAGGGCACATGGAACTATATTAACGGTGCTGGTGTCGGAGCCTTATATATGATTTTGCCATTTATAAGAAAACTATATCCTAAGCCTGAAGACAAGCCTGCAAGAATTTCAGCCTTAAAAAGGGGATTAGCATATTTTAATATTACACCTGCTTTAGCACCCTTCCCTATGGGAATTGCTTCAAGTATGGAAGAGCAGAACAAAAATATAGCCGATTTTGATCCTAGTTCAATTAATGCCGTGAAGGCAAGTCTGATGGGACCACTTTCCGGAATTGGTGATTCTCTATTTTGGGGAACAATTAGAGTAATCGCTGCCGGAATTGGTATTAGTTTAGCAAAAGCAGGGAATGTTCTTGGACCTATTTTATTTTTAGTTATCTATAACATTCCAAATTTCATTGCAAGATATTATGGCTTAAAGTACGGTTATGAATTAGGCGGAGATTTTATACAAAAAGCATATAAAAATGGTTATATGAAAATCATTACTAAAGCGGCTGGTATTTTAGGTATGATAATGGTTGGTGCAATGACTTTTAGCACTGTTACTCTGAAAACTATTTTAAAGTTTAAAATGGGTAGCATGAGTTTTGATCTTCAGAAAATTTTAGATCAAATTATGCTTGGAATCATACCTTTAACGGTTACTTTAATTACTTTTTGGTTGATTAGAAAAAAGGTAAGTGCAAATAAGATAATTGTACTAATGGTTATTTTGTCATTTGCACTAAGTGCTTTGAAAATTCTTTAATTTTTGAAAGGACTGACATGGAAAAATATTTATATAGACCTAAAAACTGCTTTTTTGGTGATTGTATGCCATTTTATAACAGGCATGACAACTTATTTTATTTATACTTTCAAAAAGATACTAGAAATCCCGTGCCCTTTGGTGAACCTTTTGGATGGGAATTAGTTACAACGAGCGATTTTGTTCATTATAAAGAATATGGTGAAGTTTTAAAAAAAGGCTCCGAAGAAGATCATGACCAGTTTGTTTATGCTGGCAGTGTGTTTGAACAAAACAACAATATAAGAGCTTTTTATACCGGGTACAATCGTAATTTTGTAAATAAAAATTGTTCATCACAAGTTTTAATGAAAGCTGCAAGCAAAGATGGAATACATTGGTGCAAAGAGGGACTTGCTAAAGAACTTTCGCCACAAACTGGTTATGATTCAGATAATTGGCGAGATCCTAGTATTGTCTGGAACCCTGATAATCAAGAATACATTTTAATATTAGGCACACGTTTGGTTTCTGATTTAAAAGCAAAAACAGGAAGATTGGTTTATTACACATCAAAAAATAGTCAGGACTGGACTTTTAAAGGAGATTTTTGGGCACCAAATTTATATACCATGATTGAGATGCCACAAATTTTTAAAATAAAAGATTGGTGGTACTTGGTCTATTCTGAATACGATCTTAATAAGACTACTCATTATGCAATGAGTAAAAATATTATGGGGCCTTGGCTATTTCCTAAACAGGATACCTTTAATGGTAGGGCTTATTATGCCGCAAGGACTGCTAGTGATGAAAAAAATAGATATCTTTTTGGTTGGGTACCTTCTAAAGAAGCTGGAAAGGACGAAAATAATTATTTATGGGGTGGTACCTTTTTACCTTTGAAAATTACTCAGAATAATGATGGATCATTAAAAACGTCAATTCCAGACACTTTAATTAATACTGTTTCAGAAAGATATAGTTTTGAATCTCAAAAAATAAAATCAAAATATAAAAGGACAGAAACTCAACTTCAAGGTAATCAGCCTAAAAAACATTATTTACTGAAAAATAAAATTGTGTATGAACCTGGCACCAAAAGTTTCTCCTTGATATTCTTTGAAAATTCTGATACCAAAGAGGGCTATGAATTCAATATTGATCTCAATAAACAGCAACTAAGTGTTAGAAGAACACCAAATTTAAGATGGTACCAAATGTTAAATATTGGTTTGTCCAGGCAAGTTAACTTGGTTCCTAATAAAGAATATGATATTTCTTTATTGATTGACGATACTATTGCTGTTATAGAAATTGCTGGTGTTGTATTGAGCTGTCGAGTCCAGAAAAATACATGTTACGGCATATCTTTTGCGGTAGTTGATGGTATAGTTCAAATTAAATCAGTTTAAATAGTTAAAAAAGTCTAATCTCACAATATTGAGATTAGACTTTTTATGCGGTGATAAGTGCGAGTTTTAAATGATATTTAAATAAAAAATTAAATTATTTTTAACTTTTTTGTGTACTTTTTTAAATAAGATGATAAAATACTTAATAATTAATTTTAAGGAGGAAAAAGCAATGAGTCGAATTAGCAATCAGCATATTTCGATTTTGTCACAAATCATTTTGCCGACAATGTATACCTAAGCACTATTATATTAAAGGAGTACAAATATGGCTGATACAACCAATACTAACAAACTAACAGTAAAAACTTTTCTTAACAACATTTTAGCAGGAACTGCAACTGGAATTATCGTAGGCTTGATTCCAAATGCAGTTGTCAGTGCGATTTTAAAGTTATTTGGTCAAAATCCGGTGACGGCATCTATTAATCAAGCATTATTGATTTTTCAGTGTGCTACACCTTTGCTAATTGGTGCCTTAATTGCCATTCAATTTAAAATGGTGCCACTGGACGTTGCCATTGTAGGAGCCGCCGCTTATGTTGGCTCTGGTGTTACAAAATTCGTACCACAAATTGTGAACCCTGCTACTAAAGCTCAAGGTGTCTTTGTTTCGGCAGGAACAGGCGATCTTATTAATACTATGATTACAGCTGGCTTGGCTGTGGGGCTTTTGTTATTAGTGGGTCAACGTTTTGGCTCTGTCAAAATTGTTGCAGCTCCGATTGTTGTTGGTGGAGGAGCAGGTTGGATCGGCATGCTGATTTTGCCGTATGTAAGCAAAATTACTACATGGCTCGGGTCGGTAATTAATTCCTTTACTAATTTACAGCCAATATTAATGTGTATTTTAATTTCCTGTATGTTTGCAATTCTAATCATTTCACCAATATCAACTGTGGCAATTGGAATGGCTATCCAATTAAATGGTATCTCTGCAGGTGCAGCAGCAATGGGAGTCGCGGCAACGACACTGGTATTGGTCGTTCATTCTTGGCGAACTAATAAATCAGGAGTTACTATTGCAATTGCATTAGGAGCAATGAAAATGATGATGCCCAATCTTTTCAGGCATCCAATTATCGTTTTACCAACATTAATTACAGCAGCGCTTTCCGCTATTCCAGTAGCTTTATTTCACGTTAGTGGCACGCCAGCTTCTGCAGGCTTCGGTCTTGTTGGCTTGGTAGGGCCTCTTGCTTCCCTAGATGCTGGCAAAGCAAGTATTAATATTGTAATGGCGCTAATTGTCTGGATAGTATTCCCAGTTGTAGTAGCAATGGTATGCCGTTTCCTCTTTGAAAAGGTCTTTCATGTTTATGATGAAAAGGTAGCCTTTGCCTATCTAGGTGAATAATTGTAATTACTTAAATCTGTCATAAAAAAACAATCCTTATTTACACCAATTTATTTTAAGCATCAAAAAACTCGTGAAAAACAAATTTTGTTTTATTCACGAGTTTTTATTTGTAAACAGGTTACTAATTTAAATTAAATTTTTCCCATGCAGTTTCGATTTGATCATAATTTAATGCTGCTGTCTTAGGAAAAAGTAAATTAGCATCTTTTAGATCCGTTATAGACTGATAAAGCACCTGACTTGTTGATAGCAGTGATACCTGCAATTGAATCTTCAATACCTACGCAATCTTGTGGTTTAAGATTAATTGCTTCAGCTGCAGCAATAAAAATGTCTGGTGCTGGCTTACCAGCAGCAACTTTACTTGGATCTGCAATAGCATCAAATGCATCTGTCAATTGTAATTTTTCTAGTATGAATGGACCATTTAAGCTAGCAGAAGCCAAAGATAGTTTAACGTTATTTTTCTGAAGGGATGAAATTAATTCACTAATTCCAGGTAAGATATTTGCAGGAGTTAAACTGGCCAACAAATTGCGGAAAATATTATTTTTTTCAGTGGTCATTTCATTAAATTGTTCTTGTGACACGGAGATATTTAAAAATTTTAAGATTGCCTTTAAAGAATCTGTTCGACTTACACCTTTTGTTTGCTTTTCAAGTTCATCCGGCAATTCGCGGTTAAAATGATTTTTGATTAATTTTCTCCAAGCTTGGAAATGGTATACGGATGTATCTGCAATGACTCCATCTAGATCAAAGAGAACGCCTTTCATTTAAAAACTTCCTTTCACTTGTTACTGGCGTAGTATCAAGTATTTTCTTAATTTGGTTAAAATCTTCGTCTGAAATATTAATAAATGGCAACAGACTATTCAATTCTACCATAGAATTTTCACCAAATTTTTTGAGATTATCGGGATCTTGCAAAAAGTCAAAAACAGTATTGATTGGTCTTAGCTGTTTAACCAGTTCCGAATCACCCATTATTAGTTTGACTGGCATGTTGATATTGTAGTATTCAATATAACTGTTTTCAGGCACATAAGAGATTGTAAAGTCACCATTAGTTAATTCCAATGGCATCGATGCTGGCTGACCATTAATTTCTACTTTATCCTTCACTCTAGGTAATTTTACGGTTACTCTTTGACCAAAAGGAATACTAAGGTTGACCTTGATAGTGTGTTTGGCATCAGTTTCCAGTTGGTAAGCCATTTTAAGATCGCCATAAGAACTGTGATAGTGTCCTGAAATCTTTTTAAACCGATAATCAAATTGGGGCGCAAAAAGCACGTTTTGATAGCCATTGTTCTGTTTCCTTAAGCCCAAAACTTGTTGATAAACCCACTGCATAATTGCACCGATTGAATAGTGGTTCAAAGAGTTCATTCCTTCAGGATTCATTGAGCCATCAGGCAAGACTGAATTCCAGCGTTCCCAAATAGTAGTAGCACCCAAATTAACTTCATAGAGCCAGCTTGGAAAATCTTCCTTGAGAAAAATTTGCGTTGCTAATTTGTGTTCTCCATTTTCTGACAGAACCTGACAAATAAAGGGCGTTCCAATAAAACCAGTTTGTAAATGATTGTGGTCTTTTTTTAGCCTCTGAACAAGATCGTTAACAACGCGTTTTTTCTGTTTTTCTGGTACTAAATCAAAATGAAGAGCTAAAGCATAAGCTGTTTGTGTATCAATTGCTAGACGGCCATTTTTAGTAATAAATTCATCTCTGATAGCTTTTTTAATAGCTTGAGCTTGTCGGTCATATTCTTGAGCATCAGCAGTATTACCTAAAATGCGAGCTGCTTGAGCAACAATCCAGCTGGAATAAGCATAATAAATTGAGGCAATATAGTCTTCGTCAGTTTTTCCACTAGGTACAGCCGGGTTCTCACCGTCTAAAGACAGCCAGTCACCGAATTGAAAGCATCCTGTCCAAAGATTCTTGGTCGTGGTTGCTTGACCAATCCAATCTACCCAGGCTTTCATACTAGAATAATTTTGTCTTAAGATAGCCGGATCGGCAGTAGCCTGATATGCTGTCCATGGAATAACAGTTGCGGCATCTCCCCAAATTGCTGCACCACCATTATCATTTCCCATAGCTGGCGCGTACATCGTTAACATGCCGTTATGTGCAGCCTGCTCAATTTTCATGTCTTTAGCATACTTTTTGAAAAAAGGGTATGCATTCATATTTAAAATGGCAGTGCTGGCAAAAATGTCGGCATCTCCTGACCAGCCCAGGCGCTCGTCTCGTTGCGGACAGTCTGTTGGAACATCAAAGAAGTTGCTTTTTTGACTCCATAAAACGTTTTGAAGCAGGCGATTAACTTTGGCATTAGTGGTTTTTATATTACCAGTAATTTCAAGATCGGAATAAATTACCGCTGCACTGAAATCATCTTTTCTTAAGGGGTGGGAATTGCCGGAGACTTTGACATAGCGGTAACCGTAGTAGGTAAAATGTGGTCGGATCCATTTTTGTTTACCGTTTGAAATATAATGAAAAGCAGCACGAGCCTCGCGCAGATTATCCCGGTAAAAATTGCCGTCTTGAAGGATTTCTCCCATTTGCAGCTTGATTTCCTTACCAGCTGATTCGTGGTTGTAAAATTCTGGCCAGCCAGCTTGGTTTTGACCGAAATCAAGAACGGTTTCACCTTTAGGAGTGTGAATAATTTCCTTAACAGGCAAATATTCTTTTACTTTTAATGGCAGGCTTAGACGATCATGCAATATATCTTTAGAATGATGCAATATAATTACCGGTTGCCAATCAATTATTTTCTTGGTAGCGTCAAAGTCTTCACCATAATAAATGGCTGATTTGGTTATTTTGCCAGCAGAAGTTTGCCATGAGGCGTCGGTATTTATTATCTGACTGCTGCCATCATCATATGCGATATGCAACTCAGCAATAGCCATTTGTTGGTCGCCATAAATGCAATCTTTACCGCCATCGAAACCGAAGTTGCCTTTATACCAACCATCCCCAAGGGAAATTAAAAGTTCCTGTTGTGATTTTTCATTCAGCATCTCAGTTACGTCATAAGTTTGAATCTGTGCCAGTTTGTCATAGGCTGTGACACCTGGTGCAAGGAACTCATTACCAATTTTTTTCTTATTTAAAAAAGCTTCGTAAACACCTAAACCGCTGATATAGAGGCGGGCATTTACTACTTTTTTAGTGATATTAATGCTTTTCTTTAATAGAGTATTTTGAATGTCTTTATTTTGATTACCAATCCATTCTGCAGTGAAAGGTTCATTCATTTTACCAGTTTCAAAGAAACTGTTTTTACTTGTTTGAGTATTATTATCTTTTAGAAAAATTGTTATTTCATAACGGGTTCGGGGCTTTAGTTCCAATTCGAAGTCAAAATAATTATTGTCGTATTGTTGCCACTGACTATCATAAACGGGTTTATGGGCACTTATTGTTAAACGCTTTTGTATATCATTTGCCTTTTGATTAGTTTCAGCACTGAATTCAATTCTTAAATGATTGTCTAAATCGTAACCAAGAGGTTTGGTATAATGGTTGACTAAAATATCTTTGATTTTTAACATTGATTTTCCTCTTTATAAATGAGTTTCAAATTGGCCACAGAATGGATCTACAGGACTTTGCCCGGTAAACTTGTCATGTCCCATCATTTTTTCTAGAAGAGCATCAATTGTGACATCATTGCCTGTATAAGCATTAATATAAGTTGAAACCATTGGAATATCAAAGAGGTGATAGGGATTGCAAGTAGAAACAAAAACTGTAGGGATGCTCTTCATGAACCAGGGAGCATCAGCTGCCATTAGATGAATCCAATCAAGTCTGGTTGTGGTTTGATTACTTGCCGTTTCAACGTTAGCTACATAAAATGCCAGGTCAAATTGATCCTTTTCGTATTGCACTCCACCTTCGAAAACTTCTTTAAAATCAAGATTTTTACGATCAAAAACTGTAACTTTAAATCCTTTTCCTTCAAGTTTTTCCTTAAACTTTGTGGTTACTTTTCCGCCCTCTTTAAAGCCGCCATCGTCTGTATCGCCTAAAACAACTAAACGAACTCGAGGATATTTTTCGGGAGTAATAGGCAAAAGCTTATCGCGATCTTTAACTAAGGTAACCGATTCTTGTGCTACTTTTTTTGCCATCTTTTTATGTGCAGATAATTTCAAATCAATATCTGGCGATGCAGGTTCACAAAGATTATTTTCTGTATCCATTACGCCTTGTGCAACTTTAGTTGCAATTATTCTGGTAACAGCTTCTTCGAGTCGCATCGTTGAAATCCTGCCGCTTTTGACTGCGTCAGTCACGAACTGATAGTCTTCATCGATATCCTTGTTGAATAAGATCATGTCGATTCCTGCGTTAATGGTGGCTGGTAATGCTTCTGAACGTGGCAAAATTGCATTGTACCCTATCATTGGCGTGGCATCAGTAATTGTGAGACCGTTAAAATGCAAAACAGTCCGTAAAAGCCCATCAGTTAATAGTTTGGAAGTAGAGGCAGGCCGTAAATCCTTATTTTCAATACCTGGTTGTAAACGGCGTTCCCAAGCCGGTTGCATAATGTGGGCAATCATGACAGCAGGCAAACCATTTTGAATTAAGTGACGATAAATTTGCCCGTATGATTCCATCCATTTGTCAGTAGATAACGAGTTAATTGAACTCAAAAGATGTTGGTCTCGCTCATCAACGCCGTCACCGGGGAAGTGTTTTGCTACTGGAATAATATGATTAGCATTAAAACCTTTGATTTGTGCATCTGACATTCTAATCACACGCTCTTTATTGCTGCCGAATGTGCGCACATTCATTATGGGATTACGAAAGTTTAAATCAAGATCTACAATTGGTGCAAAAGCCATGTTGCCACCAACTTGTTTAGCCTCATAGCCGGATACATCCCCTAAATTATATGCATTCTGTTCGTCGTTAGTAGATGCAACCTGTAAGGGTCTGCCGAACCAGGTTCCTTCACTTAATAATCCATTCCCGCCAGCTTCTAGATTGGCAGCAATGAACAGGGGCGTTTGACTTGCTTTCTGCGAAACAGCTATTTCACGCTGCAATTTTTGAGCTTTATCAGGACGATACATAATACCACCAGGCTGATATTTCTGAATAAATTTAGTTAAATCTTTTTTATCTTCATCTTTACCAATAACAAAGAAAAGCTGTCCGATTTTAGCAGCAAGAGACATGTTAGTTACTTTATTTTTGACAAAAGCGATCTCTTCAGCTGATAAGTTGTACGGACTTTGAGTTAAATCAGTCATATTTTCCTCCCAAATTTAGAAAAGTCTTGCTTTGTTCTTCATTTTAACTTAATGTAAAAAAGTAAACTATTGTTAAATTACATGATAAAACTGTCTATTTCACAGAATTTAAGTCACTAATTAAAAGGTATCAAAATGCACGAAAAAACAATCCAAATGTTACGTCAGAATAATGGGTTTCGCGATTGGAACACGATGTTGCAAGATTTTAAAATAGGTGAGTTTAAATTGAAAGTTGCTGGTCATATCAATAGTGAGCCTGTTTATGAGTTCTTCAATACTTATTCTGATAACTTTGTCTTAAACAGTAGTTCTATCACGATTTCTGTTCAACCCGTAAAATCATATATTCCATTTCATATACATGATTATGTAGAAATCAACATTCCTTTGGTAGGTAATTGTGTCGTAGTAACTGAGCATGAGCGTATAAAAGTTAATCAGGATAACATGATTTTTATCGGTATCAAAACTCCTCACAAAGTAGAACCAATTGGTAAAAATGGTGTAGTTTTAAATATTGAATTGCGTACATCTGCTTTTTCTTTAAATGAACTTAATTTTTTGCAATCAAAGGGCAAAGGTATTTCAATTTCTAACTTACTTTTTTCTTTATTATCAGACGAAGATCATGGTGAAGGACGATATAGTCTGTTCGAGATTGACCATGACGCCAAAATTACTGCTATTATTTACGATATCATTGACGAATATTATGATAATAAAATTCAGTCCGATCAGATCATTAAATTAGAAATGTTGACTATGTTTTCCTTGTTGATCAGAAAAACTTATTATCGTGAGGCTCAAGTAACTGATTCAAAAAAGAAAAATAATAATTTGCTCTCTTTGTTACTTTATATTGAGAAAAATTATTCTGATATCACATTGGAGCAAATGGCACAGCACTTTGGCTTTAATCCAAATTATTTATCAGATTACTTAAAGAATGAAACTGGATTGTCGTTTATTAAATTAGTTCAGTTGCAAAGAGTAAATATAGCTGCAGAATATTTGACTTACACTAAGGCACCAATCGAAAAGATTGCTACCAGAGTAGGATATGAAAATGCGTCCTATTTTTATAAAATTTTCAGACATTACTTTGGCATTTCTCCAGCAAAATACCGTTCTAACACGAGATAAGGGCATTTTTTCGTGTTTTCTTTTTTCGTTAAAATCTGTGAAATCAACATAGATTGTCTAGCTTTTGAATATTGTTCACCCATTTTAATGCACATATACTTTAATCAATGAAAGCGAATTAATAGGATAGGAGTGTAAAAAATGAAGAATTTTCAAAAGTGGCTGGAAAAATATCTGGTCCCGTTTTCAAATAAATTAGGACAAAATAAGGTCTTGCAAAGTATTTCTTCCGGCATGGTAATGACTCTGCCAGTCACAATAGGTGCATCAGTATTCTCGATATTTGCGAGCTTTCCAATTAAACCTGTTGCAGATTGGTTTGCCAAGGTGGGAATAACCCCATCAATGTCCGCTATTGTTAATGGTACTATGAATATTTTAGCTGTTTTCATCGCTTTTACTATTGCTTATAATTATGCAAAAAGTTGCAAAGAAAACGGCGTTGTTGCTGGATTATTTAGTTTAGCTAGTTTTTTTGTGTTAATGCCGCAAAGTGTTCCAAGTAAAAAGCCAGTTAATGCCTTTCAAATGACCTATATGGGTAGCGAAGGCATAATTGTGGCAATTATTCTGTCAATCTTAATCGGTGTATTTTACGTTAAATTAAGCAAAAATAAGAAACTGACTATTAAATTGCCAGATTCAGTCCCTAGTATGGTCAGTTCGTCAATTGAGCCACTGATAATTGGTATAATTATATTTATTACAGTTTTTATCGTTAGAGCAATTTTTGATTTTTCTCAATTCAAGAATGTTTTCGATTTTGTTAATAAACTAATAACTACTCCGCTTTTACACGTAGGTGGGTCACCTTTAACATTAATTTTAGTTTTTGCTCTGTCCAATGTTTTATTTACATTTGGAATTCATCCAGCTGCTATCGAATCTGTGGTTATACCATTAGTTATCTCAATGATGGTTGGCAGTACACCCGCTTTTCAAGCTGGCAAGACCATTCCATACTTAAGTAATCTGGTAGTTTTTGCATTTTCAAATAATGACGCAGCAGGTTCCACTCTTAGTTTAGTTATAATGGGTTTATTTTTGAGTAAATCCAAGAGATATAAAGAATTTTTCAAAGTTTCTGCTTTGCCCAATCTATTTAATATAAATGAACCTATTATCTTTGGTATGCCAATTGTTTTGAATCCAATAATGTTTATTCCGTTTGCTTTATCATCCTTTGTTTCGAGTAGCGTAGCATTACTAGCAGTTAAAATAGGTTTTATAACAAATTATAATCCTAGTTTAGGAATGGGAATGCCCTGGACAATGCCTAAAATAATTGCTGATACAATGATTATGGGTTGGCAAGGTGCAGTTGTCTGGTTAATAAACTTTTTGCTGATGTTTCTAGTTTATCTTCCATTTTTTAGAATTGCCGATAAACAGGCTTTTGAAGAGGAGAATAAGTGAAAATGAATAGTCAATTTAAACTTAAAGATGATTTTCCCGAAAATTTTCTCTGGGGTGCCAGTACTTCAGCCTTTCAAGTTGAGGGAGCAGCAAATGAAGATGGAAAGGGAATGTCAATTGCTGATTTAAGATCTAAAAAAAGCAAATTTTTAGATACTTCAGTTTCTGTTGATCATTATCATCATATTGAAGAAGATGTTGCTTTAATGGCAAAATTGGGATTGAAGAGCTATCGTTTTTCAATTTCTTGGTCACGAATATTTCCTCATGGCAATGATAAAGAACCGAATCAAAAAGGTATTGCTTTTTATAATAAACTGATTAATTTATTAATTAAAAATAAAATTGAACCCATTGTGACAATGTTTCACTTTGATTGCCCCGTTTCTTTGGTAAAGCAGTATGGTGGTTGGGCTAATCGTAAAGCCATTAATGATTTTTATAACTATGCTAAAACGCTCTTTAATGAATTTGGAGATAGAGTTAAATATTGGCTAACGATTAATGAACAATCTTTGCTAGCTAATGTCCCTGAAATGAATGGCATTAAAGATAAGGATTTGCGCCATTTAAGGGAAAAGGGTGAAAATTCTAATTACAATATGTTTTTAGCTCAGGCAAAAGTATATCGGCTTTGTCATAATATGTTTCCTAATTCAATGATTGGTCCAGCAGTATCCTATATGACTAATTTTCCTTATGATCATACTTCTAAAAATGCACTCAAAAGTAAAAACATGGAAGATTTAATCTCATTTATTGATATGGACGTTGCTTTAAGGGGAGAACTACCTAGTTACTATTTACGGTTCTTGAAGGACAACAACATAACCCTTGACTACCATGAAGGGGATGCAGATATTCTAAAAAATGGTCGAGCTGATTTTTTAGGATTAAACTGGTATACTACTTCTATTTTTAAACTTAGCGATAACGAAAATCCAAAAATGCTTGCCGGCGTCATTTCCAATGTCGAAAAAGTGAAAGATGAGCGTCTGATGAATTCAGAATGGGGCTTTTCTTATGACCCTGTTGGTCTGCGTTTTGCTCTGCAAAAAGTCAATGATCGTTATCCCAATATTCCCATTGTTATTACCGAATGTGGATGGCCTGAACGTGATCAACTTGAAAACGGTCAGGTGCATGACCCAAAACGGATCAAGTATCTCAATGGGCACATTTTTGAACTACGTGAATCTATTAAAGATGGAGTCAATGTAATTTCTTTTAATCCGTGGTCATTTTTAGATTTGTTAAGTGTTAATGATGGTATGGACAAGCGTTACGGTTTGGTTTATGTCAACAGGAATAATCAGTCAATGCTTGATATGAAGAGATATCCTAAAGATAGTTTTTATTTTTATCAAAAAGTAATAGCCACAAATGGAAAAAATGTATCTAAATTAGAAATTAACTAGTAAATTATCAAGAGAGTTATTTTATGAAACGACTGAATTTTAAAATAAATTCAAACTCAAAAACACCATTTCCGCATTATTGGGAAATGTGTGTCGGTAGCAGTCATGCATATACTGCATTGAGAGCTGATTATCAAGAGCAACTAACCAAGGTTCATCAAGAACTCGGTTTTAAATATGTTCGTTTTCATGGTTTGTTTGACGATGAAATGAGTGTCTGTATTGAAAATTTGGATTTTGCTGGTAAGTCACATGGCATCACCTATAATTTTGTTAATATCGATAAAATTTATGACTTCTTACTCAAAATTGGTACGAAACCTTTTGTAGAATTAAGTTTTATGCCAACCTGCTTGGCTTCAAAAAAGAATCAAATCTTTCCTTATGGTGGCAATAACTCTATGCCAAAATCTGATAAGGCGTGGACGGATTTAATAAACAAGTTTATTAAGCATATTATTAAACGCTATGGTAAAGAGGAAGTGGAATCATGGTATTTTGAGGTTTGGAATGAACCTAATTTGCCAATGTTTTTCTCAGGTACCAAAGAAGATTATTTCCACTTGTATGAAATAACAGTAAAAGCTGCCAAGAAGATTGATGAGAAATTGCGCTTTGGTGGTCCTGCAACATCTTACAATTCATGGGTACCAGATATGATTGATTTTTGTCAGGAAAACAAGTTGCCTTTAGACTTCATTTCAACACATCATTATCCGACAGATGATCCGTTGTGGGAAAGTGGCATGGATATCGATGAATTCTTCAAGAAAACTAACGGGGTTCCACAAGATTACTCTCGAGGGATATTAAAATCTATGACTACCAAAACAAGAGAAGAAGCTCAAAACTATCCACTATTTTATACAGAATGGAGTGTTTCAGCAATGGTTGGTGATTCCGCTCATGATACACCTTACGGGGCAGCAATGGTAGCCAAAACTTTAGCAGATAATGATGGACTAGTTGATGGCTATTCTTACTGGACATTTTCTGATATTTTTGAAGAACAGTCGCAAAAGCCCAGTATTTTTCACGGTGGTTTTGGAATGCAAACAGTTGATGGCATAGAAAAGCCTGTTTATAGATTATTTGAAATATTCCATAATTTAGGCTACCAAAGAATTAAGGTTGAAGATAATAATAATGCAACTGCAGAAATTTTAGCTATCCAAAAAGGTAATGACCTTCAGATCGTAGCATATAATCATAATGTACCAAAAAAGCCAATTAAAACAGAGCAGTTGGAAATAAATCTAGATAAAACAATTAGTGGTACCTGCGAAATAAAAAGAATTGATAAAAATCATGCTAATCCAAAGAAATTGTGGCAAGAGATGGGTGAACCAACCTATGTTAACAAGGATCAAGTTAAGAAATTGCGTGCTGCTTCACAGCTAAAAGCGGATAGCCTAAAAATAAAGGATGGTAAGATTAGCTTTGAACTAATACCACAATCATGCGCATTGATTACCGTTTCTAATTATTTTTAAAACAATAAAAGAACTTTAAACTACTGTACTTAAAGTTCTTTTTTATGGTTGCAAAAGTAATTAAATTACATAACTAACAAAAAACATCAAAATGCTTTCATCAAAAAATAATTCTCAAAAAAGTTTACTAATGCCTACGGATGTAAACATTTTGCAACAATAACAATTATTGTAAATAATTTTAGCAAAACGACTTTCAAGTGATTAAATAACTAAAAAAAGCCCCAATTTTTGTCTAAAACAAGGTATAATTTGAAATGAATTGAAGGGAGTTTTTTTACAAATGATGTGTGATAATTTGTTTTTCAAAATTTTGTGGGTAGTTGTTTACGCTATTACCGCTTATTTTACCTTTACCGGCAACATGATGATGGCGATGTACTGGATGGCAGGCGGTATGCTGGCTCAAGCAGTAGTTGACCTCGTCTATCATTTTTGGCCAAATCGTAAAAAGTGTTAGAAAGAGTCTGAGAAAAAAATCTAACCTAACTGAAAAGGCTGACAAATCACGTTAATAAAACGTTGATTTGCCGGTCTTTTCATATTGTAAAATTCTTTGATTTAACTTCAAAGAGCACTTTTTTTCCTAGACTATTTTTACTGATCGTTTTCTTTTAAAAAACTCTGAATAATTCTTTCTCTCATAGTTAGAAAGACCTGATTATGACCAGTAGGGTGAATACGATTGGTCAAAAGAATTAAGCCAGACTTTTTTACGCGGTCAAGAAGCATAAGAACACCAGTGAAGCCGGTATGCAGAATCAGCGGGTAATGCAACTGAGGGTCAAAGCGCAAGTCCCAGCCCCATGAGCGTGGCTTGACGCCCGCCGGATTTTTATTATCGAATAACATTGCGACAAGTTCTTGACTGAAGGGTAGAATGTGTTTATCCAAGCCCAAGTAACCTTTACTTAATTTAACCAAGTCATTCATTGTGGAGAAGAGTCCTGCTGAACCGCAATCACTACCAAGCTGGCGTGCTTTAGGATCGTGCGGTTCTCCTTGCAAAACTTTTCCTTGGTAAACAGCAGTTGGGACACATAATTCCTTAGGGGGATTGAATGTCGTATTTTCCAAACCAGAAGGCTCAATTATTAATTCTTGACCAACTTCTTGAACTGGTTGCCCAAATATTTTTTTAACAACCAACCCCAACAAGATAAAATTCGTATCGGCATAGCGCATTTGATGTTCAAACTCGTCTGTGACGGGTAAATGAATGATGGCATTGATTAATTCGTCGCGAGATAACTGATCGCGCTTTTCAATCCAGCCACGTATTCCGCTGGTATGAGTAAGCAGATGAAAAAGGCGGACACGTTCATCTTTAAATTCAGGAATAAAGTCGTGCAGTGGTTCAGTAAAATTGAGCTGTCCGTCTTGATATAATTTGAGAAAAATATTTTCAGTAATAATTACTTTGGTCAGACTGGCTAAATCATAAATAGCAAAAGGGCTAAGTTGAGTAACTGTCGGATAGGTACTTGCAAAGCCGACGGTTGAAGTGAAAACTTGTTCATTTTTTATAAAAGCATAGTTAACGCCCGGTACAATGCGTTCCGTAACCATTGATTCAATTAAATTTTGGGTGTTTGAGTAGTCAATCATATAAACTATCCTTTGTTCAAAGTTTCTTACTCTATTATATACAATTCATTGATTTATTTTTGCAAATAAGTGTGAATGAAATTTTAAATGTTAAAAAACAGATTTAATGGTAAATTTGATGTAATCGCTTGCATAAATGGAATTCTAATGTTAGATTTAAGTTTGTAAAATAAAAGAACTTTTATTTGACGTGTTACTGGTAATGCAGGCAAGATCAAATGTATGTAATTAAGAACCGAGATTAACGGTTTTATTTACGTATGTTTGGTCTTTTTTATTGAAATAAAAGAAGGAAAATTATGGATAATCATAAAATCGCGCTACAAATCTTAGATGGTGTAGGTGGAAAAGAAAATGTCTCTGGTTTAACGCATTGTTTTACCAGATTGAGATTTGTTTTAAAGGATGAAAGTAAAGCAAGCAAAGACAAAGTTTCCAGTATAGAAGGAGTGATTCAGGTTGTAGAGGCCAGTGGTCAGTTTCAAGTCGTTTTAGGTAATAAAGTGGAAGCAATTTATGATGAAATCATGCCGCTGCTTGAAAATCCTGATACGGAAGATGGTGAGCAAGACAAAAAAGTTGGTATTGGTACAAAGATTTTAAATGTTGTAACTGCTATTTTTACACCAACTATTCCGGCCATTGCCGCTTCGGGAATGTTAAAGGGTATTTTGGCTGTTGCAGCATTAATTGGCTTAAATGTCTATCACGTTGATATAAAGACATTTAATACTTATATTATTTTGAATGCTGCGTCAGATGCTCTATTTTATTTTATGCCAGTGATTTTGGCTCGATCGGCTGCTAAAGTTTTTAAAACAAATGAATACATAGCTATGACTCTGGGAGCAACGCTATGTTATCCCACTTTGGTAGAGTTGATGACGGGAAACAAAGCAGTAACGCTGTTTGGGATTGGAATTACCAAGGCAAATTATGTTTCCTCGGTTGTTCCCATCATCATAGCGGTTTTTGTACTGGCATACGTTGAAAAATTTGTTAAAAAAATAATGCCGGATGTGCTCAAAATTATTATGGTACCAACTTTGTCTTTACTTATTATGGTACCTGCAACCTTAATGATTTTCGGCCCAATTGGTATTTATATTGGTAACGCAGTTAACTGGGCATATCACTATATCATGAATTTAAGTCCAATTTTGTTGGGTGCCTTTGTTGGTGGTATTTGGTGTGTACTTGTTATTTTTGGTGCTCACAGAGCAATTATTCCGATTGGTATAAACGATGTTGCTAAAACGGGACGGCAAAACCTGCTTGCCTTTGCTGGTGCAGCAAACTTTTCACAAGCTGGTGCAGCTTTGGGAGTTTTCTTCAAAACTAAAAATAAAAATCTGAAAACTGTGGCAGCTTCAGCTACAGTGACAGCATTGTTTGGTATTACCGAGCCGGCTATTTATGGTGCTAACTTGCGTCTGAAAAAGCCTATGGTTTATGCAGTAATTAGTGGTGCTTTAGGCGGTGCCTTAATGGGCTGGGGAGGTTCTTACGGAAATGCTTTTGCAAATCAAGGTGTCTTGACTATTCCCGTATATGCTTCTGCCGGAACTAAGGCTTTCATTTGTTACATTTTGGGTTGTTTAATTGCCTTTGGTGGAGCTTGCACTTTAACAGTTATATTAGGTTTTAATGATTTACCTAGTGATGATCTTGTAGAAAAAAATAGTTCAAAAACGGATCAAATTGAGGATACTCAGGAAGAAAATCCTGCTAAAACGATTGATGAAGATTTAGTTGCAGATGATTGCGACTTATCTGTAAATTCTCCTGTTGAAGGTAAGACGATACCTCTAGCTCAGGTTTCAGATGAAGTTTTTGCATCCGGAGTTTTGGGTAAAGGCGTTGCAGTTCAACCTACTTCAGGAAAAATTTTAGCTCCTGCTGATGCCACAGTTAGCATGATATATCCGACTTTACATGCAGTTGGTTTAATATTAGACAGTGGAATTGAAATGATGATCCATATTGGCATCGACACTGTTAAACTAAATGGACAGTATTTTGAAAAACACGTTCAAGATGGAGATCATGTCAAGAAGGGGCAACTGCTAGTTTCATTTGACATTCAAAAGATTGAGCAGGCAGGTTATGACTTAACCACGACCGTTGTAGTGACTAATTCGAAAAACTATGCAGCCATTGGTTCGACGAACAAGGATAACGTCACTGATAACGACCAGTTGTTATACCTGTTATCGAAATCATAATATCGAAATCTAAGATATGATTATTAGAGGAGTAAATATGGAAAAATTTAACCCAGACTTTTTATGGGGTGCATCTTCATCAGCCTTTCAAATTGAAGGCGGCTGGAACGAAGATGGTAAGGGAGAATCAGTAGCAGATTATAATTCTTTTCTTTATGCTGGTCTCCAGCAAGCTGATACAAAAGTGGCCAGTGATTTTTATCATCATTATCAAGAAGATATTTCTTTAATGAAAGAATTAGGTCTTAAAGTATACCGTTTCTCCATTGCCTGGTCGAGAATTATTCCTGACGGTGATGGTCAGGTTAACCAAAAGGGGATCGACTTTTACAATAAAGTGATTGATTGCCTGATTGAAAATGGGATTGAGCCGTTTGTTACCTTATATCATTTTGATTTGCCTCTGGCCTTGGTAGAAAAATATAACGGCTGGGAAAACAGGTCTTGCATTTCGGCTTTTAGAAGATACGCCCAAATATGTTTTAAAGAATTTGGTGACAGAGTCAAGAACTGGCAGGTGATCAATGAGCAAAACCTGATGGTTCGTGTAGACGAGCGCTTAAACATGTATCATGTTGAAGCTAAGAATAAAGAACGTGTCAGAGCACAAATGGATTACAATATGTTTGTAGCAAGTGCCTACGTTATGCAAGATTGTCATAAGATGGTGCCAAACGGTAAAATAGGACCAGCAATATCATCCACCATGACTTATCCGGCATCTACTAAGCCACTTAATGTTTGGGCTGCTAAAATGAATGACAATTTTAAAACCAATTATGCTCTAGAAATGTATTGTCATGGTCAATATCCTGGGTACTATAGCAATTACCTTAAAAAAGCCGACATTTTACCATCAATGCAAGATCAAGATGAGCAAGTATTACGGGATGCTCAGCCTGACTTCATAGCAGTCAATTATTATCGTACTCTCGTTGCCAGTTACTTACCGAGTGATGCCAATCACCCATTTGGTACAAGGAAAAATGATGTGGATTTTGATCTGTATGGCTATTTTAAGATCGAAAAAAATACTAACTTGTCCGCAACGGAATATGGTGCTCAAATCGATCCTATGGGCTTGAGAATTGTACTGAATGAATATTATCGTCAGTTTCGTTTGCCAATGATTATTACCGAAAATGGTTTAGGTACTCCAGACATTATGGCAAAGGATGGCAAGATTCATGATCAATACCGCATAAACTATCTTGCTGATCATATCAAGGCTTGTTATGATGCAATTCAGGATGGGGTAAAACTAATCGGTTATTGTCCTTGGTCAGTTATGGATCTGTTAAGTTCGCATCAAGGATTTAAAAAGCGTTATGGCTTTATTTACGTCAATAGAACTGATAATGATTTAAAAGATCTACGTCGAATTCCCAAGGATAGTTTTTACTGGTACCAAAAGGTTATTACAAACAATGGATTGGTCAACTAAACAATAGTATGCAACTAGGTGGTGAGCTGATGAAAGTGCTAAAAGTTTTGAATAATTCGCTTGTTTTAGCATTAGATGAATCAGGTGCAGAGTGTATCCTAATGGGCAAGGGTCTAGGCTATCATAAAGCAATTGGTTATCCTGTTAAAAAAGCTGAAATTCAAAAGATTTTTGTCTTAACCGATAATAAAATGCTAAAAAACTTTATTCAGCTAGCCAGTACGATAGACGAAACTTATCTAAATATGGTTAAGGAAATAATAGATTTTGCCTCCAGAAAATATCAAATCAAAGTAAAAGATTACCTTTATTTATCCCTGGCTGATCATATTTCTTTTGTGGTAAAGCGAGTTAAAGAGGGAAATATTGGTGAAAATTTCAACTATCCTGACGTCTTACTTCACTATAGAAATGGATATCAGATAGGATTATTTGCAGTTAATTTGATTAATAAAAAAATGCAGGTTTCGTTACCAAATAGCGAAGCAACAGGCATTGGTTTACATTTTGTGGATGCGGAAGTTGATGTTGATGACCAACAGAAAAACAGGGAAATAGCTGATTTGGTAAGTAGTCTCGAAAAAATAGCTCAAAGGATTATCGGAGGCAAGATTGACCAAAATACTTTCACTTATTCACGTTTTTTGACTCATCTAAATTATTTTTGTGAAAGGGTTTATGAAAACAAATTGTTTTCAGATGAAGATCAGGAAGGACTTTACAAAGACCTGGCTGCAAAAATGCCCAAGGAAGTTGAAATTATTAATGCTTTCGATGAGTTTATTAGGAAAAAAATCAGATTGAGGATTACTAAACAGGAGAAAATATACTTAATTGTTCATTTGCACAAAGTAGTTGAAGAAAACTGCAAAAAAGTGTAGTTGGTAAAAAATATGAGCGATAATAAAAAACTTCCGAATTGAAAAGCTTTTCGGAAGTTTTTCTTTGTGTTAAAAATACTCATTAGTTAAATTTAGTTTTTGAACTGAAAGTACTTGACAATAACTGTCTCTTCAAGCATAATAATTACTGTTGATTTTGCCCGCTGGTCAAATGGTTAAGACGCCACCCTCTCAAGGTGGAGTTACGAGTTCAATTCTCGTGCGGGTGATTTAACACTGGGATATAGCCAAATGGTAAGGCACAGGTTTCTGGTTCCTGCATGTTTCGGTTCGAGCCCGGATATCCCAATAAGAATGGCTTAGCAACAGGGTTTATGAGAGTTGAAAAACAAATTTGTCCATCATTTGCCCATCAGAGTTGTTACAAAACGCTAGATGAAATGCTCATCTAGCGTTTTTGCTTATCTCATAGTGCTTTGGTGTTTTATATCAGATACCTATTTTTAAAGGTGGTTCACTATTCATAGAAGTAATCGGCAAAAATTGGGTTTATCTCAATATCTAGTCTTTGGGTATGTTAGTATTTTTGCTCAACAGAATATTGTTCAAATTCAATCATAATATTAGAGCATCTTTTTCTATTTGGTGGAGCCGACCATTAGCGTCTAGACAGTTAATTCTGGCAGATCATGATTTTTGCTAACATATTTATTTTGCCTTTGATTTCTAGCTAAAATAGGGTGAATTAACTATTTCGCTATTGCTTATCATAATTAAATTTTAGATGTGGTTCCAAGGGAATTCTTAAACGCTTACTGTATTGTTCACTTTACTTTCAGGATTGCACGATAGTTTTTTGGAAAATGCATATCGTGTAAGATTGCAGCAAAACTTACAGATTGAAAACATGGCTCATATTTGTCAAATAATTTATAAAGTTGTTTGACAAAATCGTAGTATTCTTTTTTACTTAGAACTAATTTTAGGGCAACTATTAATTCGAAAACACCACTTTGGCTGTTAACAATAAAATCATTGAGTTTTAAATCCTGCTTTATCAATCTGAATTTTTTAGTTTTTAAAATTAGTTTGTTATAGGTAATTTCATCATGGGCTACAGAATTTCTAAAATAATTTACTAAGATGTTTAAAGTTTCAATAGATTGAGGTTGAATTTTAATTTCAGTTTTATAGTTACGCTTATATTTTAGTGAAAAGTCGCTAGCTATTACTCTTTTGATTTTATCTGTACAAACGCTGTAAAAATAATTTAATTCTCCAAAAGTTAAATAATTTACAAGAACCCAAAGAGGTACATGCTTGTGTTCATTGACATAATGACTGATGGCATTCTTCTTATTGGCGTTTCTTTTAATTTCATTAGACAAATTGCTTATAGTTTTTACTATAGAAACAATTTTTCCTTATCACTTGAATAATTGTCTATTGCTAGATAGGAATGGGGTTCTTTGTATTCTTCAGAAAACCTATAAGATATTTCGGAGCCTAAATTGCTTTCATATTCCATTAATGGTGTATAAAGAATTCTGCGCAAGTTCTTATCAAAATCGTATAAGCTCTTTATTTCTTTAAAACTAGCATTCTTTAAATATTTTTCTGGTGATACAGGAGTGCCATTGGAATCCCTCTGTAAGAATAATTGCTTGTATCCATTAACTATTGAATAGTAACCATGTTCTTCTAATGCACGTTTATCACTAGACTTTACCGTAAGACCTCTTTCGCGAAGAATTTTCATTTGTTGATTATGACTTTTAAACGGTTTTTTATTAATAAAATCATTTACTGACATTTGTATTCCTTAAAAATTATTTTGGTAAAACAAAAAGCCCCATATCTGTAATAATACAGAACATGAGGCATTGTTAGTTCGACACCTACTCCTCGGGCCCTTCGAACTTGATCCATATTCGTATTATAGCAAATTTATTTTTATAGTAAATATACAATATTTGGTAGTTTTTCTTCAAAAATCACTAAAAATAGAGAAGACTACACAACATCTTGTATTTTTTTTACATATTAGCTATAAATGAAAAAAGTGATATATCTTGAAGCATTTTTACTCAAATTTAATATGTTTATAAATTTGCTGTAGGTCAAGTATCGCTATTGTGATGGACATTTGACATTTCATTTACTATTATTTTCAAACTCTTTACTATGGTCCATACAATCATATGTACTGAGCCCTAAAAATTAGACAACTTCTGGGAAGGCTGCTTTATTTTAAATTAGTTTCAGTTTTAGACACTAGTTTATCATCGGCAAATGTGAAACTGGCATTTGCTCCTGCAGTTTTTGCTTTAATTCCAGTGAAGTAAATCGCAGTTACATTTTTCTTTTCTAAAGCGACATTTTCGTTCAACCCGTCAGGTTCACCATAAGTGTTGACAAGTGTACTGTAAGAACTACCTGTTTTTATTGAGTTAAATGCTTTAAGCGTTAGCTTAGTGCTGCTGCGGTTCCATTTAAAGCCCGAGACTGTTTTGGTGATAGTCTTTTTATGACTAAATTGAACCATTATTGTAGTTCCATATTTAATCCATGAATATGATTTTACCTTAAAGCCTTTAACCTCAGTGGAAGAAATCGAATTTGGCTGACCTAAAATGTTTTTCACATCTTTAAGAGTGCTCCCGCCATTACCTTGCTGCATGACGTTACCGACTTGAATTTTGTCAAAAGATTACCTAAAAGAAGTTTTTTGAGTGCTTGTTTTCTTTACTTTTTGGCTGCTTTTCGGCTTATTGTTGTCAGACTTATTACCTTTGCTATTGTTAGAGCAACAAACTAGGGATAAGGCTGCTAAGCAAATAGCAGCTATTGACAAAACATTCTTACGCTTTTTTAATACTTCCTCCTGTATTTTTCAGGTCTTTAAAAATATTACGAAGCTTTCGAGATTGTAATCATTAATTGACTTTAGATAGATCAGAATAGGTGATGACAAAGGAGCCAAGTACCGATTTTACTTTTTTGATTTTTAGGAAAACAGTATCTCCTTTTTTAGCGTTGGGGTTTTCTGGACTAACAAAATTAAGATGTTTGCCGGTTTCCATGTTGTAACCAAAGGAACTTTGAGGCTCAAATTTTTTAATTTTGAATTGTACCGTCTTGCCTTTTAAATTTTTACCTTTACTGAGGTCAGCTTCCGCGTCTTTAATATTGGGATAGTCTGCGACTTTTGGCTTAGGTTTCTTTTGCTGGTGAGTGGTTTTAACAGGTTTGTTAGCACTAACTTTACTAGTAGTCTTATTGTTAGAACAACCTGCAATTGTCAGTGCCGCTAAAATTGTGGCGCCAATCGAAAAGGCCTTCTTAAATTTAATCATTACTTCCTCCTCAAACGATATTGCCGTAGGTTTGTTGTCATTGGCGTGGTGGACAGAAATACCTGATCGCAAAAAATTAGTGACAGTTTTTAAATTTATAATTAATTTCTAATCAAGTATACTTTAATTTTATCGTACCTTTTTTATGCCGTAAATAATATTTACTAATATTATTTAAAGCTAAATTGAAGATGTTTTAATGTTTAAGTTCCAGTTGCTATAGTATTTTAGCCATCATAGAAATGATATGTTTCTAAAAACTTAACTCATGAATAAGCAAATATAAAGATTAAATAAAAAAACAATACTGCTCTTATAACTACAGTTAATATTTAAGTTTATAGTGGCTATTTTTTTATAGTTTTTAAAGTTATATAATATTGTGAATATTTATATGTTGTTTGGTTAAATGCATAACTAAGCAGATTCAGTGCTTTTTATAGGTCTTGTGATATATTTAAAAATGAATATAAAATAATAGTTTTTAAACTATTAAATTAAAGGAATATAAATATGATTACAAACAAATACAAGAAAATTTTTATCAGTTGCAGTATGGCTTTTGCAGGCTTAAGTATTTTTCTTTATGCTAACAAAAATGTTGTCAAAGCTAATGATTTAGCGGGAAAGGCAAACCAAAGTCTTGCAATTAAAATGCAATCAGCGGGCAGTAAAAGCACATTTGGATCTACTAAAATTAGTTATCAAGAACTGGATACAAGAGTAGATGATGATTCTCAGATACAAAAAAATTCTGTACAAACTCAAGATGAATCAACTGTTGTCAAGTCTGGCAAATGGGGTGCTGACGGTCCTGAATGGAGTTATGATCCTTCAAATAACACATTAAAAGTGGGTGTCGGTACAATTAAGGGTGCAGATAATGGCGCGGGCGCATTTGCGAACCTAGATATATTAAAAAACGTAAAGAAAATCCAATTTGACCAGCGTTTAAAACTAGTAGGCGACTTTGGCTATTGGTTTCGATTTGTAAAGGATGAGCGTTTAATAAATCTCACGGAGATTAATGGTCTAAGTAACATTGATACTTCAGAAGTAACAAGCATGAAAGGGATGTTTTATGCCAGTAAAATTAAGTCTCTTGATTTATCAAGCTGGGACACTTCTGCAGTTACTGATATGAGTTACATGTTTACGGATATGTTCATAGATGGTGATGACGGATCATTAAATATTGGCGGTAATTTTGCTTCCAATGCAAAAAATGTCAAAGATATGACTTTTATGTTTAATGGCTGTGCAAATCTTGCTAAAATTGACGGAGTCAAAAATCTTAATACCAGTTCTGTAACTTCAATGAAAAATATGTTTCATGGTGATTATAATTTAGCTGAACTTGATTTAAGTCATTTCAATACTGAAAAAGTGACTGACATGGCAGATATGCTTAGTTATTTGATCAGCCTCAACTACTTGGATTTGAGTTCGTTTGATACTACCCAAAGTCCCAATATGAAAAATATGCTGGCAAATGATTTGACTCTACCAGTGGGGGCTATTGTGAACGGCAAGGTAGTATACCAATACGCACCAGGTATAACTACTTTAGTTTTAGGCTCAAAAACAAAATTAAGTACCGATGTGGCTTTGGGGCAACCAAATCCTGAAAAAACACCGAATAAAGAGAACTTTATCAACAAATGGCGATTGACCAATAATAACGAACCTCAACTAACTACTGCTGAATTAATTCAAAAAAGTCAAGATGGATCTCTTAAGCCGGGTGCTTATACTTGGAAAAAACTAGTAACACCACCAGATGATACCGACAATAATTATCCTGCTCCTAATCCCGTTCTGGTTGAGTCGACAAATCCAGTGGAAAATAATGATGAAAATAAGGACAAAGACGAAAAAAATAATAACGGTTCAAGCAGTGAAAAAATTGTAGTGTTGATGCACAATGCTTATCTTTATGACAATACTGGTACTCGTGCAAACCAAATTATTTTAAAAATTGGTTCGAAACTAAAGACCTGTGGTAAAACGACTATCAACGGACGCAATTTTTATGTTCTAAATGATAAGGGCAATAGCAACATAAAATATTACATTGCTGCCGGTAATGTTGATTCTGTAGTCCGTAAAATAAAACATAATGCCTACATTTATAATCAATATGGTGATCGCCAAAATAAGAAAGTTTTGAAAAAAGGTTCAACAGCAAAAACATATGGTGATCCCATCAAAATTAAAAATAAAAAATATTACATTGTAGATAAAAATAGATTTGTTAAGAAAGCAAACTTTTAAGATAATCAAAAAGCATAATTCACTTCTAAGAATTATGCTTTTTCTGTGTTCGTTAAATTACATTTTAATTGATTTTGAAAATTTCATTGTCAATTGTGACATTATCTTTAGAAAAGAAGGTTAATTGGTCATTCTTTTTGTCTAAAGCAATGACCATTACTGTTGGATCATAGCCCTCTTTTTTGATAGCTTCAAAATCAACTTGAACTAGAGGATCACCTTTTTTGACTTCTTGTCCCTCTTTAGTAAGAACTTTGAAGTGCTTTCCTTTAAGGTTAACAGTATTTATGCCGATGTGAATTAGATATTCATTACCAAGAGGGGTGGTAATTCCAATGGCATGACCTGTTTTATATGCGACTGTGATCTTTCCGTTTACTGGTGAAACGATCAAATCACTGATTGGAATAATTCCAACTCCTGAACCCAAAGATCCTCAGGAAATCAAAAAAGTCATTTATGTTAAAGAAAATGTTAGGAGTCAAATGTATTAAACACGCAAACTTTGAGGAATAATCTTAAAGCGGTAATTAACGAGATAACATAGGAGTACTCTATCAGATGCTTATAGAGCTTTAATCGCAAATTAAAAGAATTAAGTGCGCAGCTCTTGACAAAGGACCGTTAATTCATTTTTACCTCCTAAGCATGTGACTATGCGGGCATAAATCTATTTATCTTGTTTAATTTTTTCATGCCTCTCAATATATAGAGTGTCACGGTACTCATAAGCATCAGGATATTCGTTAAAATTAAAGGTCAGTTCCTTATGTTCAGCAAGCATTTCCTTAATTTTATCCATTGAAATTTTAAAATATTCTTTTCGCTTGTTAACTCTATTTACTCGTTCAGCATCAAATCGCTTGTGTAACTCAGCTTCTAATTTAAATGCGTTATCGCTAAATACTATTGCATTAACATCAAAATTAAAAGGTACCGAAGCACTTCCAAGTTCTTTAATTCTTTCCATAGGATCTAATCTTCGAGTCACGCCAATCTTATAAATATCTTTACCAAAGGAACCAATGTTAGAAATTATATAAACATATCCAGCTGTAGGATTTGATGCTCTATCGTTTAATTTTTCTTTTCGCTCGCGAACGTCATTAAGCTTTTCTTGCAATTCCTTCAATTCACGTTTGAGAGCTAAAATTTCAGCTGTCTCTTTAGTATTCCTTAGTTTATCGACTACACGTTCTTTTGCTTGAGAATAATGAGTTTCATCTTTCTCATATTTAGCACGTTCAGATGCAATTTCTCTTTGCAGTTTTCTTTCCTCTCTTTCTCTTTCTCTTTGCTCACGTAATTTTTCTTTTTCTTCTTCTTTCTTTAATTCATATTCAATTGCAATGTGTGCTTCATCTAATTTGCTATCAAGATAATTTGTAGTTAACCGAACTCCGTTAGGTTCATTTAATTTGTTTAATTGGGTAAATGAAGTGTTTATTTTCTTTTCTATAGTTTCAATATTTGCTTTAGTCACTTTATTAATTGCAGCTTCGGATTCCCCATTAAATGACCTAACCAGCTGTTTAATATTTTTCTTTTGCAAAGATCTACCTTTAGCTATAGAACCATCCAAGGTCATGGGCCTAAAAATTTCACCAGCTATATTATTTCGAATCATATCTTTTTGATCAGAACGAACTTCAGATAGCTTGCCCTTATACGTACTTGAGTTTGAAAATTCATAGCGAGGTTTATAAAGTCCATAATTTTCATAAAGTATTTCATCTGATAGATCTACAATTTGGCTATTTAGTTCAGTAATTTTGTCATTTAGTGAACCTATCTTGGTTGTAAGATCATTTTTTTCATTTTTCTTGTTTAGTAGTATTTTATCAAGATTATTTATTTCACATGTCTTTTTTTCAATAAGATTGTCTAGTTCTTTAGGTTTCATTTGGCTGATGCTTAATTTTAAATCAGCTTTCTTTTTTAAACTATTATTCTTTATTTTTAATTCTTCTAAATCTTTTTTTAAACTAGAATCTTCCGTTTCTGCGACATCTAAATCTTTTTTCAAACTAAAATTTTCTGCTTTTGCGACTTCTAAATCATTTTTTAATTCTTTAATATGAAAAAAATCAAAAAATGAAATACTTTTTGAGAGCGGGTTTTTGTAATTAGACTTCTTTTCTTTATGAGAAGGATTGTTGTTGGGTTTCTCAACTATTTTTTTAGATAGAGATTTTGTAACTTCTTTTTGCTGACTAGATGCTACCTCTTTTTTAGATTCGTTCTCGACTATGATCCATCCTTGAGCTTTAAGTTCTTTATACTTGATTTTATTGTAAAAAACGCAGAGTATTACATTAGTTAAAAAAACGCACTATTCCATGGCGTGAAAATTATTAATGAATCGATAAGAAAAAAAATCACAAACCATTTCCAGTCTTTTTTATAAATTAAGTAAAAAATGTTAAATAATAAAGCCGCCCAATTAGATCCTCGACCTATTTTTTTGATTTCTCCTGTGTTAGGGTTTTTAAAATTGACTGAATGATTCATAAAATACTCCTTATTTTTCAAATTAAAATAACGATTACATTGATATTAAAAAAGAAGATATTGATCTTCTCTCATACATCTTCACAGTAATATCAAACATCTAGTAAGGGATGCCGTATTGTTCCATAAAACCCCCACTTTTTAAAATACCTAATTGATGGCTTGCTTAGTCGTAAACCAGTTCAAGAGAATATAAATCCATTTTACGTTCTTTTGAAGTCAGTAGATCGCTACAATATTGAGCAACTTTACTATTGTATTCACCATTCATTATATGGCAAATTTCTTGCCAAGAAAAATTTAGATTCACTAGAAATCTTTATGTCATAATTGACTGAGAATTTCTATTCTTAGAAAATGCAACTTCGGTAAGAGGATACTTGGTCATGGTTTACGTCTTTCAAACCATGATCCTTATCCTTAGAAGCAGATGTCGATTAATCAGTATTTCCTAATAAGTAGCCAGTGGAAGTATGTAGAACATTAGCAACTTTTTTAACTTGTTTACACTAGGTATACTTATTTTCAACGCATATATGGAATTTGTTCCAATTTCGATCATTTCGTTAATCTTGGTAAGAGTAAAATGTCTCTTTTTAGTATATTCTTTAATTCTTTCTAACATTGTCATAGTAATGTTTCCAAATTGAATTACTTATGTTTTTAGTAAACAAACCCATCCAATCTCTTATTACTATGACTGCATATTAGTATATTTACTAATATGAGTCAAAGCATTTTAAGTGATTTGCTGAAAAATTATTTACAATTTTAGCAGGGTAAGGAATTAAGAGTATGACAATTGAACAAACTTTAGCTTGTTCGAAAGAAAAAGCATAGAGTGACATATAGATTAAGTTGGTTCAATAAAATTACACGGTTTATGGCTTAGTAGTTTTACCATATATCAATCAGAGGACATTTAACTATACAATTAAAAACTGCACTAGTAAATTTTGAGGAATGAAAAAATTTATTAACTAATTTTGATTTAAAAATTTTAATTTTTCACATACAACAATTATTAGCCTCTTAGTTGAAAAAATTAACCTCTTACTCACATCTGATAGTCATTTGTTTTTAATCTTGCTATAATTACAAACTAAATAACTTAAGCTAAGATGGGGTAAAAGCATGAACAAAAAAGAGGTAAATGTCACACTAAAATGGGTTTTGAAAAATCTTAATCCATGGATGATACTTTGTTTATTTATCTTTGGCGTTACCAGTTCTTTTGAAGGAGTACTAAATGGTTATATATTAGGTTATATTCCCAGACTTAACGTCAAAGACGGAAACAGTTTGATCGCATTTTACATAGCCGCAGTTTTATCATATTTAACCGTTTATGTTTCTCTTTTCTTATTTAGCCTGTTAATGCAAAAAGCAATTCAGACTTTAAATGAAAAGATAAAAGGCATTTATTTTAGGGCAAATTTTGCCAGTTCATTTAACAATCCTAATTTGGATTCATCTGAAGTTTTGAACAACATGACTAGTATTTCCAAACAGATAGAAGAAAAGTACTTTGAACCGCTTTTATTGCTTTTTCAAAGTCTCATGACAGTCATATCTTCTACAGTTGTAGTATTAATGACTAATCCGGTTTTAGGTCTGATTTATTTGGCTCTTTCCTTCATGTCGCTTCTTCCCAGTTATATGGGTAAAGAAAAGATGAAAATTAAGACAGACATGTGGAGCCATTCTAATTCCAATTTTTTAGCGATTACGCGTGACTTATTTGCAGGGCGTTTTGAAATTACGAATTTTGGCGTTAAAAAACTATTTATGCAGAAATTTGATCATTCTTTGCACGATGAGGAACAAAGATATTACCAATTGAATGCTTTCCAATATGTTCTGCAATTTATTTCCTGGTTATTTGCCATATTAATAACTTTAACTCCGATTTTCATAGGACTTTGGATGGCCAAAAACAACATCTTAGGGGTCACAGTAAGTACGATTCTTACCTTGACTCTTACTGCGGATCACGTGGTTGGTGGCTTTCGGCAGCTAACTAATTTTGAAACTCAAATTCAAAGTACAGAAGGAATTAGAAAGATTTCTTGGACTGAAACAAAAACAGATCAAAAAATTGCTCAGCCAGTCGCTGACAATAAACTGGTTGTTGAAAACCTGTCGGTTAAACGTGGTGACCGAGAAATTTTTAAAAACCTGTCTTTAAGCCTAAATGAAAACGACAAAATGATTATTACTGGACCCTCGGGTGTTGGCAAATCGACTTTGCTAAATGCAATAGCAGGATACATTCCAATTGAAATGGGTGATGTGAAATTTGGCGGGCACAAATTGAAATATTCAGATTTTGTGTTTATTTCACAGAATATTTGGTTATTTGCAGGAACGATCCGGGAAAATCTTTCTCTTTTGCAAAATTTCACAGACGAAGAATTAGTTGCTTCTCTGAAAAAGGTAGGTTTATACAAAGAATTAGGCAGCAAAGCACTGGATTTTGAAATTAAGGAACAAGGCAGCAATCTTTCAGGTGGACAAGCACAGAGACTGGCTGTTGCCAGAGGACTTCTGCGTCATAAAAAGATCTTTTTACTAGATGAAATTACTTCTAGCCTTGATCATCAAAATGCTGATGAAGTACACCGCTTAATTTACCAACTGCCTTCAATTGTTATTGAAGTGGCTCACAACTTTAACAAAAAAATAGCACAAGAAAACAACGTCAAGATCTTTAACTTAGCACAAAATACAAAATAAAAATAACCCGCAAAATGTTTCATTGCACACTTTGCGGGTTTTTAATTTATATTATTGCTACTTTTTACATCCCAGCCTTAATCATCTTTTTCTCAGCCATAGTCTTGCGTAAAGAGAGCATAGCAGTATAGGTAGACAAAATGTAAACCTTTTTCGTTGGTAAGTTAGCAATATTGGCAATTACTTCCTCATTGTCGGTGCAGGTAACCATTTTACCCGGGTCAAAACCGGCAACTTCCAGACGAAAACCCATGTCGTGCCAGCGCTCTCCACCAACCAAAATTTTTTTAATTTGCTTATGGTTGAGATCTTCAAACTGACCATCCCAAATCCAGGAAGTGTCAATTCCGTCAGCGTGGTTGGCATTAAGCAAGGCTACTAATGAATAATTATCTTTTTCAGTGTTAAGCATGTGTAGCACCTCATCTAGACCAACCGGATTTTTAACTAAGATCAGGTCAATCTCTTTTCCTTCATATTTAATTAATTCTTGTCTGCCAAAAATCCGCTTGTTTTTTCCAAAAGCCTGAGCAATTTCTTCTTCACTCAGGTCAAAATAACGTGCCACAGAATAGGCAGCTAGAGCATTATAAATATTGTAAGTGCCGCCAATGTTGATTGCGTATTCCTTTTTGCCCATTTGAAATTTGAGTTTATTAGGTGACTGCTCAATAATTTTGTTAACAGAATATGTTAATTCGGGTCTGTGATAGTTGCAGTTAGGACAGAAAAAATCTCCCAAGTTGGCATAAATTCGTTCATGATAATGCAAGATATGATCGCACTTAGGGCATAAGATGCCGTCCGTGTTGACAGGAGCCTTGCTGTCATTTTGCGGCTCATCGCTAGGCAGTTTAAAGCCATAAAAAATTTTAGGATTAGGTAAGTCAACTGAAGAAAAGATACTGGCATCACCATTGGCAATAATAGTAGCGTTGGGTGCCAGTTTGATTCCTTCAACAATTTTATCGTAGGTAGTGTAGATTTCACCGTAGCGATCCATTTGGTCGCGAAAAATATTGGTTAAAACAAAAAGGCTGGGATGAAGCAGTTCCGTCACCATTTTGACATTTGCTTCGTCAACTTCTAACACTGCAATTGGTCTTGAAGATTTTTTCTTTTTGTGTGCTAAAAAGGCCGTCACAATTCCTTGTTGCATGTTGGAACCCGATGGATTGGTCAAAACATCGCCGTATTTTTCTCTTAGTGCAGCCACGATCAAAGCTGTAGTCATGGTCTTGCCATTTGTACCGGTAACAACTACAGTTTCATATCCTTCAGCCAGTGTTTTTAAAATTTCAGGATCCAGGTCCATTGCCAACTTGCCGGGAAAACTTGTACCGCCTTTTAAAACATTATGTAAAAACCAGTAACTTGATTTACCCGCGCTTTTTGCTATTACAGACTTAAAACTCATATTCTTCCCTCGCTTTAAAATCACTATCAACTATAGCATAGCCACAAATTGAAAACGAGTTTTTAACCATTTAACTACACATATTTTATTTTTACATTATACTAAATTAGTTAAGTGAATTTAAATGAAACAAAGGAGCAAAAATGGCACAATTATTTTTTGAGTATGGCACGATGAGCAGTGGCAAAACTTTAGAGATACTAAAGGATGCTCATAACTATGAAGCTCAAGGTCGTAAAATCGCTTTGTTAACCAGTAAGATTGATGATCGTAGCGGAGTTGGAACTGTGGCCTCAAGAATTGGACTTCACAGAAATGCAGTTCCGATTGACCATGATTTTGATATTTTTGCTTATATAAAAAAGTTGAATGAGCAGGAAAAAGCACGTGGAGATGGCGCGATTGCCTGCGTGTTTGTTGATGAAGCCCAGTTTTTGGAGCGTCATCATGTAGTGGAATGTGCCAAAATAGTCGATGATTTAGGCATTCCGGTAATGACATTTGGCTTAAAAAACGACTTTCAAAATAATTTATTTGAAGGAACCAAGAATTTATTGATTTTTGCTGATAAAATAAAAGAGATCAAAACGATTTGCCACTACTGCGGTAGAAAGGCTACAATGAATCAGCGGATACACAATGGTAAACCGGTTTATGAAGGCGAACAGGTTCAAATTGGCGGGGATGAAAGTTATTACCCGGTTTGTCGGTTTCATTATTTTCACCCGGAGCAAGAAAGATAGGAAGGGATTAGAACAACATGGATAAGATTATGGCACAGCTTGAAAGTCTTGTTGCTCATTATGATGAATTACAAGAAATGATGGCTGACCCAGAAGTTATCAATGATACTAAAAGGTACATGGAGGTTTCTAAAGAAGAAGCAGATTTGCGAGATGTAGTTGAAAAATACCGCAAATATAAGGCTGATAAAAAAGAGATTTCTGATAACAAGGATATTATTGCTAATGAAAATGATTCTGATTTGGTAGAAATGGCCAAAGACGAAAATGAAGATTTAGAGCAGGATATTGACAAACTGGAAGATGAAATCAAGATTTTAATGCTGCCAAAAGATCCTAATGATGACAAGGATATTATTATGGAAATCAGAGGAGCAGCTGGTGGGGATGAAGCTTCCTTATTTGCCGGTGATTTGCTCAGAATGTATGAAAAATATGCAGAAAGACAAAACTGGCAGGTTTCTATTGTCGACAGTGAACCAACCGAAGTTGGCGGTTACAAACGGGTTGCAATTATGATTACTGGCAACAAGGTTTATTCAAAACTTAAATATGAAAACGGAGCGCACCGCGTGCAACGCGTTCCTGTAACTGAATCTCAAGGTCGTGTTCATACTTCAACGGCAACTGTTGCCGTAATGCCTGAATATGAGCAGGTTGACCTTGATTTAGATCCCAAAGATATTAGAGTTGATGTCTACCGTTCCAGTGGTGCCGGCGGTCAGCATATTAACAAAACATCGAGTGCTGTGCGTATGACTCACTTGCCGACAGGAATCGTTGTCGCAATGCAGGATCAACGTAGTCAGCAGCAAAACCGGGAAAAAGCGATGCAGATTTTAAAATCTCGTGTCTATGATTATTATGAAAGTCAAAATCGGAATCAATATGATGCTAAACGCAAAAATGCTGTCGGGACTGGTGACAGGTCAGAGCGCATCAGAACTTATAACTACCCGCAAAACCGTGTGACTGATCATCGTATCGGCTTGACGCTTAATAAACTTGACCGGGTAATGAATGGTGAACTTGATGAAATCATTGATGCTTTGATTTTGTATAATCAAACTAAGCAACTAGAGGAGCTGGCTGAACAAAATGTCTAAGATTGACACTTTAAAAAGTCTGAGAATCTGGGCTGCGGAAACGGCACCAGAAGAAAGGCCGGAAGACATCGCTTTTTTGCTGGCTGAAAGATTGCAACTCAGTCCAAGTGAGTTTCAATTAAAACAAGATATGGAACTAACTCCTCAGCAGGTTAAACAGGCACAAAATGATGTCCGCAAGCTGGCTAAAGGAATATCACCTCAGTATATTTTGGGTTATTCCTGGTTTTTTGGCTACAAGATTTTAGTAAAACGCGGCGTCTTAATACCCCGCTTTGAAACAGAAGAATTGGTTGAATGGACTCTGCAGGATCTAGCTAATGGTGACAAAGTGCTTGATTTAGGTACAGGTTCTGGGTGCATTACTGTAGCCCTAGCTAAAGAAGCTGCGAAAAAGCAAATTACGAATCTTGATTTATACGCTTCCGATGTTACCGATGCCGCCTTAAGAACAAGCGAAGAAAACTTTTTGATTCATAAAGTGGATGTAACAGTCCGCAAAGCCAATATCTTAATCGGACTGGAAAAATTCGATAAAATAATTTCTAATCCACCCTATATTAAGGAAACAGAAAAAGACGTAATGGATCAGAATGTTCTGCAAAATGAACCAAAAGAAGCGCTTTTTGGTGGTAAAAACGGCATTGAATTTTATCAAAAATTTGTTAAACAGGTGCGCGATCACTTAAATAGTGGCGGAGAATTTTTCCTAGAGTTTGGCTTTAGCGAAAAAGACCAGCTGGCTGATTTATTTGCTCAAGAATTGCCTGATTTTACCATTGAATTTAAAAAAGATTTAGCCGGGAAACCGCGTATGGTTAAGGGAAAGTGGAATAAATGATGGAAACAAAAATTTTTTCACAAGATCAAATAGATGATGCAGTAAAATTGCTTGCTGAAGGGGAGCTAGTTGCTTTTCCGACAGAAACAGTCTATGGCTTAGGTGCGATTGCTACAAATGAGCAAGCCGTTAAAAATGTATACGCAGCTAAAGGTCGTCCTAGTGACAATCCCTTAATTGTGACAGTCACTGATGCTCAAATGATGTCTAAATATGCCAAAGAAGTTCCAGAACGTGCTCAAAAATTAATTAAAAAATTTTGGCCAGGTCCGCTGACTCTTTTACTTTATGTTAAGCCAAACAGTTTGCCTAAAGCTGTCACTGGTGGTCTTGACACCGTGGCTTTTCGTTGCCCTCATGATGCTCTGACTCATGAATTAATCAGTAAATTAGGCTATCCTATTGTAGGTCCTTCTGCAAACACATCAACTAAGCCTAGTCCGACTACAGCCCAGCATGTTTATCATGATTTAAAGGGTAAAATTGCGGGAATTATTGACGGCGGACCAACTGAGGTGGGATTAGAATCGACCATTATTGACCTTTCCGTTGCAACTCCAGTCGTTTTACGTCCTGGTGCAATAACACCGGAAGAGTTGAGCAATGCCTTGGGAGAAAAAGTTTTAATTAACAGCGGCAAAGTTTCCGATAAGGATGTTCCAAAAGCTCCGGGGATGAAATATCGCCATTATGCTCCTAGCGCTCCTGTAGTCGTTGTCGATGATCCGCAGGATTTTGCAAATATAGAATTGACGAGTGCAACAGGCGTAATGGCTTTAAACGATGTGCTTAACAAAATCAATTTACCGGCAGTTAATAAATTTAATCTAGGCAAAAATTTAGCAGATGCCGATCATAACTTGTTCGGGGGTTTGCGTTACTTCGATGATAAGCCCGAAATTAAACAAATTTTTGTGCAGGGATTTAACGGCAGCGAAGATACTTTAGCCTACATGAATCGGCTTAATAAGGCTGCTGCAGGTCATCATTATATGGCAAAATAAAAATTTACTAGCAAAGGACTTTAAACCCTTTGTTTTTTTTATTAAAATACTCGTAAACGTAATTATGTTTATAGGAGGAAAAAGATGGGCAAATTTACGGTTTTGAATCATCCGTTAATTCAACACAAGTTAACAATTATTAGGCGTAAGGAGACAAGTTCCAACGAGTTTCGGCGGATAGTCGGTGAAATCGGAGGACTGATGACTTATGAAATTACCAGAGATTTGCCGCTAAAAGATGTTGAAATTGAAACACCGATTGGCAAGACCACACAAAAAGAAATTGCCGGCAAAAAATTGACTATTGTGCCAATTTTACGTGCCGGTATTGGTATGCTTAATGGTGTTATGGAAATGATTCCTTCGGCTAAAGTTGGAGTAATTGGCATGTACCGGGATGAAGAAACCCTTACGCCACATGAATACTTCTGTAAAATGCCAAAAGATGTTGCCGAACGCGAATGTTTGGTAGTTGATCCAATGCTTGCTACTGGTGGTTCAGCTAATATGGCGATTGGTGCGCTTAAAAAGCGTGGCGTCAAAGTTATCAAACTGGCTGTACTGGTAGCTGCTCCTGAAGGTGTCAAGGCTATTCAAAAAGAAAATCCGGACGTTGATATCTATGCTGCCGCAGAAGACGAAAAATTGCTGCCAAACGGCTATATTACGCCAGGTTTGGGAGATGCAGGCGACAGATTATTTGGTACTAAATAACTGTTTTTAGGTAAATTAATTGCAAAATACGCTTACATTTTTCACAAAATTATTGAATGGTGTTAATATTGTATGAGTGTTCGATAATTTGGGCACGAGAAGGGAGGTCACGAAGAATTGGAGCAATCATTTGTTTTTAAATTTCTGGGTTTGACATTTGATCTTTCTGGGATCATCGGCTCAACTTTAATGGCAGCTGTAGTACTGTTTGTCTGCATTTGGTTATCACGAAAAGTTGAGATGAAACCGAATAAAAAGCAAAATATCATGGAATATTTGATAGACTTCACTGATGGTATTGTTAAAGACAATGTCAGTGATGTTGATGCGCGAAAGCACCTTTCGCTTTATGCTTTTGTTCTGTTCATCTACATTTGGTTCATGAACCAGTTGGGCCTCTTCTTAGAGGTTAAAGCGGGGGACAATATTTTTGTTAAATCTCCCACAGCAGATCCGGTGACGACAATGTCATTTGCAATGATGACCTTGCTTCTTTCATTTACATTCGGAATGCAAAAATTCGGTACTGGTGGCTACTGGCGTAATTATGCCGAACCTGTTAGTTTCCTGTTCCCCATTAATATGATTGAAGAGGTCACTAACTTCTTGACATTATCTTTGCGTTTATATGGTAATATCTACGCAGGTGAAGTGTTATTAACTTTAATAGGTAATAGCTTTGCTCCTAGCTTTGGTGTTATCACTTTGGTTTTAGCAGCACCGTTAGCTATGATCTGGCAAGGATTCTCTGTCTTCATTGGCTCTATCCAGGCATATGTTTTCGTAACTTTATCCATGGTCTATGTCGGAAAAAAGGTTACAAAAGAATAATTTTTTGGAGGTTTAAACATGTCACAAGCTTTTAAATATATCTCAGCAGCTATCGTAGCTGGTATCGCTGCTTTAGCAGCTTCTTGGGGTAACGGTAAAGTTATTACTAAGACAGTTGAGAGCATGGCTCGTCAACCAGAAAGCGCTGGTAACTTAAGATCAACAATGTTCATTGGTGTTGGTCTGATTGAAGCCGTTCCTATTTTGGCGATTGTTGTTGCTTTCCTGATTCTCTTCGTTTAATTTTATTTAAAATAATTTAGGTAAAAGAGAGAAGGGCAGTAAATGACATTTCAAATTTTATTTGCAGCCTCAGCAGGTCACATTTACCTTGGAAATACTCTTTGGTATTTAATTGTTTTCGCAATTTTGCTTATTTTGGTTAAACATTATGCCTGGGGACCTGTTTCCGACATGATGGAAAAAAGACGCCAAAAGGTAATTAGTGATCTTGATTCAGCTGCAGACAATCGCAAAAAGGCCGAGGTTTTGGCTAATGAGCGTGAAGCTGCCTTGAAGAACTCAAGACAAGAAGCAACGCAAATTCTGACTGACGCAAAGGCAAGTGCTGAGAAAACCAGTACGCAAATTGTGGCAGAAGCAAATGATAATGCGGCTTCTATTCATGAAAAAGCAAAAGCTGATGCTGCTCAGGCAAAAGCTGATGCCTTAGATGAAGCTCGTGCACAAGTTGCAGATATTTCTGTAACGATTGCGGAAAAAGTGATTTCTAAGAATTTATCTGCTGATGACCAAAAAGATTTGGTCGATCAATTTATTAAGGGGCTGAATAAATAATGGCCTTAAGTAAAGCAGAAATTGCTGCACGCTATGGTACTGCACTATTTGATTATGCAGAGGATATGGATGCCTTGGAGTCAGTTCATACTGATTTGCAGGAGCTGGCAGAAGCTATCTCGGATTATCCGCAGATTTTGCAAGCTTTTAGCGATCCAATTTTTAACAGTGCTGAAAAAGCGAAATCGCTTTCTGCGATTGAGCAAGGTCTGACTAAAGAAGTTCAAAATTTTTTGAATTTACTGCTAGACTATGACCATTTTTTGGAATTGCCGGAAATAATAAAATGTTTCAATGACTTATATAACCAAAGTCAAAAGATCGAAACTGGTGTTGCTGTTTCAGCAGTGCCGCTAGATCAAGAACAATTGCAAAAATTAGGTGCTGGTTACGCCCAAAAATATAATTTGCAAAAAGTCATTCTCACTAATGTGGTTGACCAAAATATTATTGGCGGCGTAATTTTAAAAGTTGGCGATTGCGTAATCGATGGGTCAGTCAAAAATAAACTGCAAAAGATTCGTGCGCAGTTAATTAATAAAAATTAAAAGAGGTGAAACCATTGAGCATAAAAGCAGAAGAGATTAGCTCTTTAATCAAACAGCAGCTTGAACACTATGATGATAAGCTCGACATTAATGAAGTCGGAGTTGTTACTTACATAGGTGATGGTATCGCCCGGGCTCACGGATTGAACAATGTTTTGGCCAACGAGCTATTGGAATTTGACAATGGTTCTTATGGTATTGCACAAAACCTTGAATCAAATGATGTTGGTATCATTATTTTGGGCAATTTTGATGATATTCGTGAAGGTGACCAAGTCAAAAGAACCGGTGAAATTATGCGTGTGCCGGTTGGAGATGCACTAATTGGTCGCGTTGTTAACCCACTAGGTCAGCCGGTTGATGGACTTGGCGAAATAAAAACGTCAAAGACTCGTCCAATCGAGGCTTCGGCACCGGGTGTTATGGAACGCCAGTCAGTTAATCAGCCGCTGCAAACGGGTATCAAAGCCATTGATGCTTTGGTGCCAATCGGTCGCGGTCAACGTGAGTTAATTATTGGCGACCGTAAAACTGGTAAAACAAGTTTGGCAATTGATACAATTTTGAGTCAAAAAGGACAAGACGTTATTTGTATTTATGTCTTTATTGGTCAAAAGGAATCAACTGTCAGATCTCAAGTAGAAACATTAAAACGCTTTGGCGCAATGGATTATACAATTGTTGTCGAAGCCGGACCAAGTGAGCCGGCACCTATGCTGTATATAGCACCATATGCCGGAACAGCTATGGGCGAAGAATTCATGTACAATGGCAAGGATGTCTTGGTGGTCTTTGATGACCTGTCCAAACAAGCCGTTGCTTACCGTGAACTTTCTTTGCTTCTCCGTCGTCCGCCTGGTCGTGAAGCTTATCCTGGTGATGTCTTCTATCTGCACTCTCGTTTACTAGAACGTAGTGCAAAATTGAGTGATAAACTTGGTGGCGGCTCAATGACTGCTATTCCGTTTATTCAAACTGAAGCGGGAGATATTTCGGCATATATTCCAACTAACGTAATTTCAATTACTGACGGACAAATTTTCCTGCAAAGTGATTTGTTCTTCGCTGGTACTCGTCCGGCTATTGATGCTGGTAATTCAGTTTCTCGTGTTGGTGGTAGTGCTCAGATTAAGGCTATGAAGAAAGTTGCTGGTACGCTTCGTACGGACTTGGCAGCTTATCATGAACTTGAAAGCTTTGCTCAATTTGGCAGTGATTTGGATCAGGCAACTCAAGCCAAACTGAATCGTGGTCGAAGAGTCGTTGAAGTTTTGAAACAGCCTTTACATACGCCAATTGCGGTTGAAAAGCAAGTTGTCATTCTTTACGCTTTAACTCATGGCTATCTTGATTCTGTTCCAGTTGATGATATAGCCAAGTTTGAAAAAGAGTTATACGACAACTTCGATACTAATCACGCAGATTTACTAGAACATATTCGTAAGACTGGTGACCTGCCAGATGAAAAGAAATTGCAGGAAGCAATTTCTAAATTTGCGGATAGTTTTTCACCAAGTAATAAATAGGAGGTAGTTATATGCCTGCATCTTTACTTGCGTTGAAGAAAAAAATAGCTTCAGTTAAGCAAACTGGTAAAATTACAGAAGCCATGAGAATGGTTTCGGCATCGAAATTAAACCAAACAGAAAAACGGGATAAAGGTTACACGATTTACAATGATCATGTGCGGCAAACTTTATCACGTTTGATGAGTGCTGAGGTAGTCAATCACTTGCGTAAAGAGCATGTAGCAATCGACGAAGACAGCATTGGCAAGATTGATTATGAAAATGTCTTTGGTTTAGGGATTGTTTCTGATATGGTTCAGGCACGTAAAAAGATCAATTCTACCGGTTATTTGGTTATTACCGGTGATCGTGGTCTAGTCGGATCATATAACAGTGCCGTCATTAAAAACATGATGGGTCTGTTTGAGGATTCAAAAGTTGAACATAAAGACGTTAAAGTCTTAGCCGTTGGTTCGGTTGGTGCAGACTTTTTCAAGAAAAACAATCTCAATGTCGTGTATGAAAATGATAGCATTAGCGATGTACCAACATTCGATGAAGTTTTGCCTATTGTTTCAACTGCGATCAAAATGTATTTAAACGGAGTTTATGATGAGCTGTATGTTTGTTACACCCACCACATTAACTCGTTATCATCTGCATTTCGGGTTGAAAAAATGCTGCCGATCGTTGACATTGATATTGGTGTCAAAGAAGCTGAAGCTCATAAAGACTTAGAATACGATATCGAACCTGATGTTAATGCCGTTTTAACGACACTAATTCCTCAATATGCCCGTTCTACAATATACGGAGCTATTCTGGATGCAAAAACTGCAGAACATGCCAGTTCAATGACTGCAATGCAGAGTGCTACGGACAACGTTGATGATTTGGTTTCGAGTTTAACTACTAAATTAAACCGTGCAAGACAAGCAGAAATCACTACTGAAATTACTGAAATTGTCAGTGGTGCTAATGCTTTGAAATAATTAAGAAAAGGAGGTAGATGTTTTGAGTGAAGGTGAAGTTGTTCAAGTAATCGGCCCAGTTGTCGATGTCAGATTTCCGCTTGACAAAAATCTGCCTGATATTGACAATGCTTTGCGCGTCGTTAAGTCGGACGATGAATCTGTTGTTCTTGAAGTTACCTTGGAACTTGGCGATGGCGTTTTAAGAACAATTGCCATGGAATCTACCAATGGTCTTAGACGGGGCATGAAAGTTGAAGACACAGGTGGACCTATTTCTGTACCTGTTGGTAATGATACTTTAGGTCGCGTCTTCAATGTTTTAGGTCAGCCTATTGATAATGGTCCTAAATTTGACAAAGATCATGCTCGTGACAGCATTCATAAGAATGCTCCTAAATATGATGAGTTGACTACAAGTCAAGAAATTCTTGAAACTGGTATTAAAGTTATTGATTTGCTTGAACCTTATGTTCGAGGCGGAAAAGTTGGATTGTTCGGTGGTGCCGGTGTTGGCAAGACCACGATCATTCAGGAATTAATCCACAACATTGCCCAAGAACATGGTGGTATTTCTGTCTTTACCGGTGTCGGTGAAAGAACACGTGAAGGTAATGACCTTTACTTTGAAATGAAAGCATCTGGCGTTTTAAGCAAAACAGCCATGGTCTTTGGTCAAATGAATGAGCCGCCTGGTGCCAGAATGCGAGTAGCATTGACTGGACTTACTTTAGCTGAATACTTCAGAGACGTTGAAGGCCAGGACGTGTTGCTCTTTATTGATAACATTTTCCGGTTTACTCAGGCTGGTTCCGAAGTTTCCGCTCTGTTAGGACGTATGCCTAGTGCCGTTGGTTATCAGCCAACTTTAGCTACTGAAATGGGGCAGCTGCAGGAAAGAATTACTTCAACTAAGAAGGGATCTATTACTTCGATTCAGGCGGTTTATGTGCCGGCCGATGACTATACTGACCCGGCTCCAGCTACTACTTTTGCTCACCTTGACGCTACTACCAACTTGGAACGTAGCTTAGTTGAGCAAGGTATTTACCCGGCTGTTGACCCGTTGCAGTCAACTTCGAGTGCTTTGGACCCAGAAATTGTCGGTCAAGAACATTATGAAGTGGCAACAGGTGTACAGCACATTTTGCAACGTTACCACGAATTGCAAGATATCATTTCCGTTTTGGGAATGGATGAGTTGTCTGACGAGGAAAAGGTCATTGTTAGCCGTGCTCGTAAAGTACAGTTTTTCTTATCACAAAACTTCTTTGTGGCAGAGCAATTTACAGGTGTGCCTGGTTCTTATGTTCCGATTAAGGAAACAATTAAAGGCTTTAAGATGATTTTGGATGGTCACTTAGATGATCTTCCTGAAGATGCATTCCGTAGTGTAGGCCGAATTGAAGATGTTTTAAAGAAGGCTGAGCAAATGGGTGTAACTCCTAGTGATCCAGAAGCTAAAGCATTATTAGAAAAGTAAGGTGATGTCAAATGGCAGATCCAGAAAAACTTTTTATGGTAAATGTTGTAACTCCAGATGGACTGATTTTTTCTCACCACTCCAGTATTGTGGAAATGCGGGCAATTGACGGTCAACGTTCAGTGATGTACAATCACTTGCCGATATTGACCCCTTTGGCAATTGGTGAGATTAAGGTCAAAAGAAGCCGCGAAATGAACAATATTGTCAATCACATTGCTGTTAGCGGTGGCTACTTTGAATTTTCTAATAATGTAGCTACGATTATTGCTGACAGTGCTGAACGAGCAGGCAATATTGATGTATCTCGGGCTAAAGCAGCTAGAGAACGTGCACAAAATGCACTGAAAAAAGCTCAAGCTGCTCACGATCAGCGATCACTTGAGAGGGCACAGGTTGCACTAAGAAGAGCCGTCAATCGAATAAGTGTTTACAATTCAGACAAATAGAACTAAAGTTTTAAGCGGATGCACTGCTTTGTGCGTCCGCTTTTATTGTGACTTAAGAAAAGCGAGAAAGAATATGTTTCAACTTGGCGTTCACGCCCTAATTAGTATAGTAATTTATTTAATTACAATCGGTTTGTCTTTTCAAATTATGAAAAGCGTCCGTATTGAAAAAATAATACGTAAAAACAGGATCTTCGAAGCACAGCTGCTGCTGATTTTTGCTGCGATTGCTCTAGGTTTTCTTGTTGGTAATTTTTTCATCACATTAATTGATACTTCTTTGCAATTAAGTAATTTCTTTTAAGACTTGGTAAAGCGGAGAAAGTCGCAAACAAACTTGAAATCTTTATGGTAAAATATACATTGAATATGATGGAGGATTATCGTGGCAAGAGATATAGGAATAGATTTAGGGACAGCAAATGTGCTCATTAATGTTTCCGGCAAGGGAATTGTCTTAAATGAGCCATCAGTTGTTGCCGTTAATACAAGTACAAATAAAGTGGTAGCTGTCGGAACAGAAGCATACAAGATGGTAGGGAGAACTCCGGGCAATATCCGCGTAATTCGTCCTTTAAAAAATGGTGTTATTGCTGATTTTGATATTACCGAAGCAATGCTTTCTTACTTTATTGAAAAGCTGAACGTCAAGGGCTTTATGTCCAAGCCAAATATTTTGATTTGTGCTCCTACTGGAGTAACATCAATTGAACAGAAAGCGATTATTCAGGCTGCTGAAAAATCTGGTGGTGGGAAAGTCTACCTTGATTTTGAGCCTAAAGTTGCTGCTGTTGGTGCTGGTCTTGATATTTTTAAACCTCAAGGCAACATCGTAATCGATATTGGCGGTGGTACTACTGATATTGCTGTTTTGTCAATGGGTGAAATTGTTACCAGTCAATCACTGCGCTATGCCGGTGATCATATGAACCAGGCTGTTGTTTCTTATATCAAAAATAAGCATAACTTGCTGATTGGTTCTCGTACCGCTGAACAAATTAAAATTGAAATTGGTAGTGCTTTTGAACCAGATAAGGATGAAACAATCACTGTTCGCGGACGTGATGTCGTTGATGGTTTGCCAAAACAGGCTACTGTGACTGCACCCGAAATTCAGGAAGCACTTCACGATGGCTTGATGACGATTATTGCGGCTACTAAAGAAGTTTTAGAAAAAACACCGCCTGAGCTTTCCGCGGATATTATTGATCGCGGCATCATGCTGACTGGTGGTGGGGCGCTTTTGAAAAATATTGACAAGCTGATTTCATATTACCTTAAAGTGCCGGTACTTACAGCTGATCATCCACTTGAAGCGGTAGCACTTGGTACTGGAATTTTGCTCAAGAATATTGAAAAGCATCAGCGCCACTAATTTTTGGAGGCTCGATTTGCGAAAAATACTGATTTATTTAGTTAAAATTTACCAGAGATTCATTTCTCCGGCTTTACCAAAATCTTGCCGTTATTATCCGACTTGCTCAACTTATATGGTTGATGCATTAACCAAATTTGGGCCATTTTTAGGACTAATAATGGGGATTTGCCGGATATTGCGTTGCAATCCTTTTGTGCGCGGTGGAGTTGATCCTGTACCAGATAAATTTACTATTTTTCGAAATCCTCATCCAGAACGATATGAAGATGAAATTATAGCGAAAAAGTTTCATCCAAATATAAAGTAGGAGAATTTATGTCAAAAAAACCAGAAAATATTAACGTTGAAATCAATGAAATCAAGGGTAAAGAAAACCCTACCTGGGAAGTTGTAATTCCTCAGAAAAAATCTATTGGTGTAATTGAAAAAATTGCAGGTCGTTATCGGGCTACAACTGGCAAAACCAATAGCATCTTGTATGCAAAAAGCTTAGAAAGCAGCATTAATGATTTGCTTTCATACTTTGCTTTACATGAAAAATAATAGGTTGTGATAATTAATGGTCAAAGTACAAAATAAAACCAATCTTTTTGATCGAATTGCCTGGAATATTGTTGTCCCTGTGCTATTGCTGGCAGCAGTGGGTCTTTATTCCATTTATTTTGCGGCAATTGATGATCCCAGTCACATGGGCAGCCCGGTAAGAGCTGTGGCAATGCAGGGACTTTGGTATATTATTTCAGTGGCCATCGTTGTTTTTGTAATTCAGTTTGATGCTGAGCAACTATACAGGATTGCGCCATATGTTTATGGGCTGGGCATCTTGCTCTTGATTGCGGTTTTGTTCTTTTACAATCGCAGCATTGCAGCAGATGCCGGCGCCAAAAGCTGGTTTAAGCTGGGGCCAATTTCTTTTCAGCCATCAGAGGTCATGAAACCCGCTTTTATACTGATGCTGGCGCGGGTCGTGCGCGAGCATAATGACAAGTTTGCCCATACTATCAAAAATGATTGGGTTTTAATTGGCAAAATGCTGGCTTGGCTTTTACCGATTGCCATTCTGTTAAAATTGCAAAATGACTTCGGTACGATGCTGGTCTTTATTGCAATCGTAGGGGGCGTTGTATTAGTTTCCGGTATTTCTTGGAAAATTATTGCACCGATGTTTGCGGCAGTTTTTGTCTTGGGAGTCGTGGTCATTTACATGGTTACCACGCCCGGAGGACAATCAATTTTAAGTCACTTTTTCCAGCCATATCAGTTCAGACGTATTATGTCATGGCTGAATCCATCTACTGATACTTCTAAAGCTGCCTATCAATTGTGGCAAAGTATGCAGTCAATTGGGTCTGGCCAAATTTTTGGCAATGGCTTTGGCAAACTGAGTGTTTACGTACCAGTGCGGGGCTCTGACATGGTTTATTCAGTAATTGGTGAATCATTTGGCTTTGTTGGTAGTGTAGCCGTCATTTTGCTTTACTTATACTTGATCGTGCAGATGGTACGCATTACATTTGATACTAAGAACGCATTTTATTCTTATGTCTCAACCGGTGTAATTATGATGATACTTTTCCATGTGTTTGAAAACATAGGCATGAGTATTGATCTTTTGCCACTTACAGGTATTCCATTGCCTTTTATTTCCCAGGGTGGTTCAGCCCTGATTGGAAATATGATTGGTATTGGGATGATTTTGTCCATGAAGTTTCATAATAAAGACTACATGTTCAGCCAAGCGGGCGATTTCTAAAAATTTAATAGACACAAAAAAAGCATTTCATTTCTGAAATGCTTTTTTTTACTTGGTTAAGTTTTCGTTTGAGCGACAGACTAAGACGTCACAATCAGCAGTTCTGGTAACATATTCTGTCACGCTGCCGATTAATATGCGCTCAACAGCGTTCAGGCCTGTAGCTCCTAATATGATTAAATCAATTTGGTGCTTTTTAGGAAACTGGTGGGCAATAATTGCCTTGGGAGCTCCAAATTCAATAGAATAGTGAACCTCCTTTACGCCAGCTTCCGTAGCTTGCTTGTAGTAATTCTGCAATTTTTCCTTAGCGTCATTTGATACTTGCTCAACCATCTCTGAATCAAAGCTGGAGACATTTTGGAAAGATCTGGTATCAATGACATGCAGAATTTCCAATGCAGCATCGTTCCGTTTAGCAGCAGCGATAGCTTTTTTAAAAGCTAAGTTGGCTTCCTTGGAGCCATCAACTGCGACTTGAATACGGTGATATTGTTTCATCATTTAAAACACCTCTCTTACCACTATTTTACCAAATTTCTGGGCAATTAATCATCCTTTTGATTAAGTATAAGACTAAAAATTAAAATAGTGATGCTGCTAAGAGCTAAGGTAATTAAATTCAGATACTTATTCGCCTGAAATACTAAAATCAAACCTAGCAAAGTTTCTAAAAGCAAGATGACTGCAGTCCATGACATGATAGAGCTGAAATTAGAAATGTTCTTACTATTATAAATCAAAAAATGACTGTGACGGTTATGCCATAAATAAAAGGCAGTCAAAAGTAGTATTGCTAGATATATTATGATAACAACTTTTATAGCCATAAAATCTCCAAACAAAAAACGGTCCACAGACCGTTTCCTAATATTCTCAAGAAATCCGAGTCATCGAAACATAGCAAAACAATGCTTGTTGAACCCGCAGTGTTCAAAAAATGAGACGTATCGCAACGAATGTGGATCCTATCGCAAAAGATAGTTTTCCGATTCGAAAGTTATTTACTATCTCGCATGTCTTATGTTTGACCGGTCAACCTTATACAATTAAGCTATTCGATCGACTCAGATCAATTATTATACTACTAAGCATCATAACTTTTGTCAAGATAGAAAACTAAATATCTGTTCCAGCAAAAATAAAATATTTTATTTGTCCAAAATCAGTGCTATATATTTAATGCTATTTTATTGCTATTTATTTTTTATAGTCTAAAAAGTTGTACAAATATATTACAAAAAATAAGTTTTTTATTACAAACTTTTACGAATAAAAAGATAAATTTGTTATAAAACTTCTATGATTAAATTGTATTCATGTGATTTTAATATTTTATTTAAATTTAAAAGCAATAAATATTTTATTATCTAACAAATCCCATTTGAATAACAAAACGAACATCACTAAAAGGTGACTTATAGTCTTGTTGCAAATTTAAAAAAACATAGTTTTTAATTTCACAATTTTATTTATAATAATTATTTGCTTCAAAAAAACATACGAAAGTCAATTTTTTTGTCAGTTATAATGTTATTTTTTGTAAATAATAGAGTAAATTAATAAAAAATTTACCATTTACAGCATTTCTTAGTATTTAAAATTTATCAATTTAAAATGTGTAGTTATTTATAAATACCACATTAGTTATAGATATTATATTGACATTAATATTTGGCTATTCTAGAATAGTATTCGAACATACTAAACATACATACTTTTTTAGGAAGGATAAATATGCTAGGAAAAAATAATTATAATGAAAGATTAAGGAAGATGGAGATGCAGGACAAGCAGGACCACTTCTCAATTCGTAAATTGAGTATTGGTGCTGCTTCTGTTTTGCTGGGTTTTACTTTCTTTGGTTTGAATAGCCAAAGCGTAAAAGCTGATACTATAGATCCATCACAAAATATCACAGAGGAGTCGAACAGGGATAACTCTAATACTGAAACTAAGCAAACAGGTACTAAGGATAAAACCAAGTCAGACGCTGCTGCGTCTAAAAAGAAGAATGAAACGGACTTGTCAACTTTTTCAGGTTTGAGTTCATTCTTAAAAAGCTCAAAGACTGATGAAGTAAAAGATACCAGTTCTAAGGACAAGACTGATACTACTGCTAAAGATAAAACTGATAAGGATAAGCAGGAAGCCACTACAGCTGATTCAAATAATAGTGCAACTACTCCTGCAACCGGCTCAGATGAAGGCAATCAAGATACCACTACTGATAAAACTCCAACTGACATAACTGATTCAGATGATCAAAATTCTGATAGTAGTAAGTTGCCAACTGACGTAACTGGCGATACTACTAATTCAGATAAGGATACTGATACTACTCAAGATTCAAAAGCTAATGAAGCTAAGAAATTAGCTAATGATTTAGCTAATGATGATAAAACTGGTGACACACCAACTGTCATAAATGGGGTAGCACATGTTTATAATTGGAATCAGCTTGTTTATGCTCTTCATAATGAAGAGTGTTTTGATAAAGATAAACAAAACCCTGATGAGACTAAACGTATTTCTGAAATAGATATTATGAATAATATCACAGCGGATAATAAAGGTGGTCAAAATGGGTTAGACGTATATGGTAGAACTTTATTGATAAAATCTTATGATGCCGATGGTCGTACGAATAAATACAAAATAGACTTTAACGGTTACCACCCTAGAATTAGAGGAAACAGCTCTGAAGTTACTAACTTAACGTATAGTAACCTTGAACTTTGGTGTGCCGATTATTGGGGCATTATCATGACTGACCGTAATAATAGTTCAAGTAAGCCTCATGATGGTAAGGGAGAAAAAATAGGTGTCTCCAATCTAACATTTAATAATATTGACTTCCATGGTTCTCAAATGGTTCACTCTGCTTCGGACACTCATATTACATTTACAGGGACAAATACCGCTGAAACAATCTATACTCCTTATAAAGATGGGGGAGCAAGCAGTGCCAATCACCAACAATTATTTGAATTTGGTGGAAGTGATAATAGTATCGACTTTAAAGGCGACTTTACCGGTGCCACATTTGGTGGTAACGTTATCGAAATGGGGGGCAGTAACTGCTACGTCACAGTCGAAAAAGGCGTAACAGTAACCTTAAATCCAAGACTTAATTCTGACGGGAAAACGTTAGGAAATAATCCAGCAGAAACTACTCATGCAGTCCACGCAATCTATATCTCAGGTACTGGAAAAGTTGACGTTAAAGGTGAATTAAATATTAACGTCGGAATTAATTCTGGAGATAACGCATACCAAGGCAAACTTGATGCAAATAGAGCTACAGCCATCAGATTAAATGACAAGGCATCTCAGTTTACTGTTGAAAGTGGTGGTTCCGTTAATGTTACAACAAACGGCGATATTTCAGACTATAACAGTGGTAACAACCTGATTTATGATGGTGGTAATTTTACTGTCAAGCCTGATGGAAAATTAAGTATTACCGGTAAACACATGGGTGATTATAAGGGTACTTTGGTTCAAATTGCTGGAATAGCTAATGTCCAAAATGGTACATTCGAAATCAGACTTGAAGAAGACCCGAACCATCCTTATGATAAAAGCGATCCAACCAGTGCTCAAAATAAAGATGCTCAAATCTTTGGTGCAGGAACTAACCCAATTGTGTTAGTAGACGTTACTGGTAGTGATAGTGAATTAATTGTGAACAACCCACAGTCACTTGTACTTGATTCACATTTAAACACAGCAACAGGCACAAGTATTATTGGTGATAGTAGTGCTGTCACGATTACCAATGTCCGCCAGAAATTAAACTTTTTAGGTAATAGTCTAACTTTGCCACCATTCCATACTTTACAAGTTAGCAAAGATAGCAAAACTAAAAATATTGTAGTTGATAAACTTGTACTACTTAATGGACAAGGTGGTAAGAATGGCGAATATATGTTTACACCTGAGTTGTGGGCGAAAGTTAGTGAATTACCTTACTTTAAAATTCCAGCATTAAAGAACATTAAGACTTTATTAGATGAATTGGCTGCAGAAGGCAACCCAATAAACTATGATACAATTTTCTCAAAAATTATTGATGCTGCTTTCTCTGATCCAAAGAACATTGGATATAATGACATTGCCTTTGGTCCGGCTAATAGTTCTGGATTTTTAGATATTAAGCCTGAAAATGTCACTGCCACAGCAAATGTTGATGCTTCAGGTAAAAAAGATGGTTCCTGGACAATTTCTGGAATTGTAGATGGTTATAAGAGTGATAAAGATGGACCTGATTCAGATCTCAAAAACCCATTTAGAGAGTTTTTGAAGTTACCTCTTGGCACTAAAGCATATATCATGGCAGAGATAGATTATGGAAAAGGTACTAAACCTTTAAGCTTAAATAATAATATCGAAGATCCTCCATATCAATATACAAATAATGGTGATAACGATTTGCCAACTGCGTTTGCTGGTGAAGTTACCAAATCTGAAAATGGTAATTATATATTTAAGGTGAATGTACCTGCTGATGTTGTGGGCAAGATTAATTCCAATACTAAAATCAAACTAACACCTACTGCTAACTTTATTGACTACAATCCACTGGATAAAGACAGTAAAGAACGTCCAGTAATTGTAAGCATCTTAAAAATAGCACAAGATACTGCTGCTAAAAATATCAAATCAAAAGTAAACGCAGCTAATGATTTAGATGGTCAATTCCCTAAGTCAGATCCTAAATCGAAAGAACAAGTTGCTCTTGAAACTGCAATTAATAATGCAGCAGAAGTTGCAAAAACTGCACTGGATCCTGGTTACGAGTCTGGGAAATCTGTATATGGTGCGGGAAATGTAAATGAAGTATCTCAGCGTGAAGAAAATGCATTAAAAGATTTACAAACAGCTATGGATGCAGCCCAGAAAGTGGTTAAACAAATTCATGACGCTAAAGAGGCTAAAGACAAGGCACAAAAAGCTATCACTGATGCAGCTAATAACGCGATTTCGCGTGTAAATCAGCAATCAACCTTAACTGATGCGGAAAAAGCACAATACATTGACGCCATTAATAGCGCTGAAAAGGTCGCTCTGGAAAACCCTTCGACTAACAAGAATTCAATTTACAATCCTGCGAATAAGCCAAGCGATATTACAAACATCCAAAATGCATTTGAAAACAAAGTTAATAAAGAAGCAGCAAAAGCCGAAGTTGCTGGTTATACTGAAAACGGCAAGAAAACTTTAGGTGTTTCTTCAGATAAAATTGATAATGCATTGTCTGAACAACTTAAGGCTATTGACAATGCTACTGACATAGCTACGGCTGAAAATGATGCCAAATTAAACATTTTAGGCAAACTAAAGGATGCCGCTAAAGCTAAAGTTAAAAATGATGCTGAAGCTGCCAAAGAAGGTCTTGGAGTTAAATCCGACACCAAGATTGATCAGGCCGTTAGTGAAGCTGCAAAAGCTATTGATGATCACACTGATTTTAATGAAATCAAGAAAGATATGACTAATGGTCAGAACAACGTCTTAAGCAAATATAAGGACGCTGCTAAGAATCAGCTTGCTGAAGTTGCTAAGTCCGATAAAAAGGCACTTGGTGTAGAATCTGACTCTAATATTGACCAAGCTGTTGATAACGCCAATACTTTAATTGGTCAGGCTAGCTCGGTTGAATTAGTTACTGAAGATTTAAACAGTGCTAAGTCCAATATTGCGGACAAGTTCAAGGACTCTGCTAAGAAGCAAGTTCAAGATTATGCCGATGAAGCTAAGAGCAACCTCGGTGTTGACACAGATACTGGTATTGATGCTGCTGCTAAGACGGCTGAAGATGCTATAGATGGTGACACCGCAGCAAGTGCCATTGGTACTGATATTACTAACGGTAAGAATGCTATTTTAGCTGCCTACAAAGACTCTGCAAAGAAGCAACTTGATCAAGCTGAAAAGGATATTGAAAGCAAACTTGAAAACGTCAAGGGCTTGACTGCTGATGATATTGAAAAAGCTAAGAAAGTAGCTAAAGGTCTGCTAACTAATAACGAGAAGACTGGTTACAAGGACAAAGTTGATGCTGCTGAAACTTTTGAAGATGTTAATACTGCCACTAAGGATGGTATTGCTGCTCTAAACAAATTATTGACGGACAAGTCCTCTCTTGGTAACAAGAACGATGCAATCGATGCTATTAATCAAGCAAGAGACAAAGCTATTAATGATATTAATGATAAAACTAAATATCCTAACTTATCTGATGAAGATAGAAATTCATTAATTAACACTATTAAAGATGATGCTACTGAAGGTGTTGACAATGTCAACAAAGATACTGATCCTGCTAAGATCACAGCTGATAAACAGGCGGCAATAGACAAAATTAATAGTGTCACGGCCACAGCTTCAAGCAAAGATTTGGCAGATCTTAAGAATGAGCAAAAATCACAAACAGCAGCTTTACAAGATGCAGCTGCAAAAGCTAAGGAAACTATTGACCAGATTGATAACAAGTATCTTAGCCCAAGTGACAAGCAGTACTACAAAGATTTGATTGATAAGCATGCTGCTTCCGCAACTAACGCCATCAACTCAGCAAGTAACAAAGATGATATTGATACTGCTGAAAAAGACGGTGAAAGTAACATAAATAGTGATCTTGTTTCAGCCCAAGTTGCTGCTGCTAAATCACAAGCAATTGCGGAACTGAATAAGGCAAAGAGTGATGACAAGAAAGCTATTAATGATGTTCATAAGAACGGTACACTTTCTGACGATGACTGGGAGAAAGCTCTTGATGCTATTGACAATGCCTATACCACTGCGATAACTGCTGTATCTAATGACCATACTCCAGCCGATATTGTTACTGACAAGAACACTGGTATCAATGCTATGCAGACAGTTGTTGACAGCGTTTCTGGAAATGCAGAACAGGCTGAATTAGCAAAAACTAAGAATAAAGCGATTGCAGATCTGAAAGATCAAGCTCAAGAACTGCATGACCATATTCAAGCAGACCCTAATTTATCTAACACTGAAAAGAACGATTACCTTGACCAGGTTGCTTCTGCTTTGAATAATGCAGAACAAGCTGTTAGCGCAGCTGATAAGAACACTGTTAATTCAGCACACAATGCAGGTATTGAAGAATTAAATAACATTAGAAATAACGCTGACTTGCAATCTGCTAGAGACAAGGCTCTAACTGATTTACAAAACGAATTCAATACTGATAATGCAGCTATTGACGGCTTAACCAATATTAGCACTGCTGGTAAAACTGGTATTAAGACGGACCTGCAAAATGCGTATAATGAAGCCGTCAACAAGGTTAAAGATCCAGCTTCTAATACTATTGCTTTGATTAATTCGGCAAGTGATGCTGGCATTACCAATATGGAGAATATTCTGGGTAAGGCCAAGGGCTTAGACCAGACAATAGCTGATGATCAGCAAAAGCTGGAAGACTATGCTCAAAAAGCAATTGACCGGATTAACAGTTCAACTATGTCAGACGCTGATAAAGGAAAAGCCATTAAGGATATTCAAAATGCCCGTGATGATGCTCAAGGAGAAGTTGGCAACAAACTTACCGTTGAAGATGCTAATCAGGCCGAAAAAGATGGTGAAACCAGCATCCAAAAAGCTGAAGCTAATGCTAATCAGACAGATTTGAACAAGGCCAAGGATACAGCCAAAGCTAGAATTGATGGTGCTAGAGACAAAGCTTTACAGAACTTAAAGGATGTATATGATACTCTAACTGACGATGAAAAGAAGCAAGCTCAGGCTGCATACAATAAGGCTGTCAAAGATATTCCAGCACTTGCTGAACAAGCTGAGGCCGCAATTGATAATGCCTTTGACAAAGGTGCTATTAGTGACTTAACTAACGATACCATCAATTCAATTAACTCAACTGGTGACACAGCCAACGTAGCAATGACTAAGGTTGTCGCTGTTCAAGCTGTTAAGGATGCTGCACAAGCCGCTAAGGATAAATTGACTAACCCAAGAGACAAAGCCGGCGTTGATGATGTTGCTAACTTAGGAATTGCTGATATTAATGCGGCAACTACCAGTTCGACAGTACTTGACATCAAAGATAATGCCCTTAACAGTATTAAGAACATTAAAGATTCTGGTACTGGTGATACAGATAAAGATAATGCTCTCTGGGATAAGAAGAATAAGGCTAATGCTGAACTTGCTCAAGAATTAGCCGATACTACCGCTGCTATTGACAAGCTGACTGATCTAACTTCTGATCAAAAGAAGCAATTTAAAGCTCAGGCTCAGGCTGCTCACGATAGAGCACATATCAGAATTGAAGGTGCTGCTGAAACAGACATTCAGTCAGAAAAGGGCATTGGCATTGATAATATTGATAAAGCACTAACAGATGCTAAACTGCAAGCTGTTAAGAATGTTGCTAAAGCAGATGTTGACAAGACCGCTGATGATGCCATTGATAAAGTTAATAAGGACGATACTATTAATAAAGATGATAAACAAAATATCATCGATAATATCAACAAAGACCGCGACAAGACTAAAGAAGACATTGATAATGCCGACACACCTGATAAAGTTAATAATGCTAAAAACGATGGTGAAGGAGAAATCAAGGGTCACGTTGATAATGGTACCTCATCAGCTAAAGAGAAACAGACTGCTAAAGATAAGCTTGCTGCTGCCGCTGATAAAATTTATGACCGTCTGAAGAATGACAGGAATAGTGGAAAGCTAGATTATAATCAATATCAAGACCTGAAAGACAAGGTAGATAATGCTGTTGATGCAGCAAACGGAGCTATTTCAAATGCTGATGGTACATCAAACATTAATGGTGCTGAAAGTGATGGTGAAAGTGCCTTAAGCGGAATTAATACCGATATAGATAAAGTCGAAGCAGTTAATACCGCTTTAGGCAAATTATCTGATGCGGTTAACAAAGCTAATGATGCAGCTGATGCGGTTGCTAAAGAAGTAGGCAAGACTGAGAAAGAGCAGAAAAAACTTGCCAAACAAATGAAGGATGCTATTGAAAAACAGCGTGCTAAAGCAGCTAAGAACATTAAAGATGCTCAAAATGCAGCAGATGATCCATTAAATGCCATTAAGACTGCTGGCCAAAAAGGTGTTGATTCCATTACAGGTCTGACTAATGATTACACCGATAAGGTTGACCAGATTAAGACTCTGAAACAAAAAGCCGATGCAGCTAAGGACGATCTTAACAATCTTAAGACAGATGAAAATAGCAACCCTGTACTTACTGCAAGCGATGTTGCACAAGGTGAAGCTGATATTGACGACGCTGTGCAAACTGGAATCAGCGATATTTACCAAGCATCTTCTGTAGATGATGCAAAAACAGCGGAACAAAAAGCTGAAGACGCGGTTGGGTTAGCTAAATTACCAACTGAACTTCTTGCAGAAAAGAACAAACAGATTGCTGCTATCAACCAGTATGCTGCTGATGCTGACAAGACAATTGATGGTTTTGCTCAATCCGATCAGAATAAGGATGGTCTACCAGCTGATACTATCACGACACTTAAGAAACAAGTTGAAGCGGCCAAGAATAAGGCTATTTCTAAAATCAATGATGTTACTTTAGCAAAAGGTGCAAGTCAGGCCAAATTTGACGAAGCCAAAACTAATGTTCAAAATGCCGAAAAAGGTGTTGCTGAAAATAATGAAACAGTTGACTTTGGTGAAGCTGGAATTGACAAAGTTAAGACGCTTGCCAAGCAAAAAGCCGATGTTGTTAAGGCTAAGAATGACAAAATTGCTGAACTTGAGCAGAAACAAAAAGATGCCAATAACGATATCGAAAACTCTGGCATGTCTCCTGCTGATCAAGGACCTTTGAAGGATCAAGTACAAAAGCTCGTTGATAAAGCTAAGGATCAGATAATTAATATCTCTGACACAGATGATAAGGGTAATGTTAAGACTCCTGAGCAGGTAAAAGATGAAGCTGATACAATTATTAACAATACTGTTGATGGTTTCAAAGATCCGGATGACAATAATAAAGTACCTGGAATTAGCGATATTATTAACAATGCTCAACTTGAAGGTGCTAAGACAACAGCTGAAAAAACTCTTAATAATAAGCGTGCTCAAGCGCATGACATTATTAACGGGTCACAATTAACTGCAGATCAAAAGCAAAAAGCTAATAAAGCTATCGACGATGCCTTTAATACCGAAAAGTCTGATATTGATGCTAAGACAAACATAAATGATGTTCCAAAAGATGAAGATCAGATTGGTCAAGCAATCGATGCTATCTGGAACAAACCTACTTCTTCTGATGAAAAGAATGAATGGTTCAATGACGAAGAAAATAATGCTTTGTCAGGTACAGATGGTGTAGCTGGTTTAGAAACTGAAGCTGGTCTTGATAAATTAACCGACAAGCAGAAGGCTGATTACAAAGACTACATCGACGATATTACTAATGCTATTACAGCAATTAAAGATGCTAAGAACATTAAGGACGCAAGTTCAGCTTACGACAAGGGTATGACTTCACTTAACAAGTTGAAGGCTCTTGAACAAGTTAAGGCAGATGCTGATAAGGCTAAAGGTGATATTGATAAGAGTGATTTAAATGATACAGCTAAAGATCGTCTAAAAGGTGACGTTGAGAAAGTTGTTGAAGACACCAAGGACAAGCTTAACCAGATCGATTCTTCTATCGGTAACGCGTCAACTAACAAGGACAAGATTGATCAGATTACCCATGATGCTCAAAGCGATATTAGCACCATTAAAGACGACTTCGGTATTGAAGACCAGTCTAATGATGTTGTTAATGCCAACGATGAAATTTCCAAGAACCATAGTGATGCGATTGATACCATTCACAATGAATTTGGTGATGACAGCAAGACGCCTAAGACAGATGATGCGTATGAAAAGAACAAACATGTTCATAGTACAACTGATGAAGGTATCAACTCTGATAAGACCAATGCTGATAAGGAAATTTCTAAAGGCGCAATTGACGATGCAGCTGATATTGCTAAAGATAAAGTCAACCATCTGAAACATGAAGACGGTACCGATTACACTGATGCAGATAAGAATAAGATTAATGAGCAGATTGATAAAGATGCTAAAGATGCCAAGGATAAGATCGATAAAGCTGACAAAGTAACTGATATTGATAATATTCGTAATAACGGTATCCACCAAATCCATCAAGATTGCTCTGACCCAGCTACAATTGATAATATTTTGCATGGTAATAACAGCAATGACAATAACGGTGGTGGCGGAGTTGTTGCTCCTATTCAACCAGCAAATCCTGCTAAGAAGCCGACTACCACTAACACTTCTGACAAGGATAAACCTAATGGAACCAATGATATTGACAACCCAGTAGATGTAACTTTGATGCACAACGCATACCTCTATGATGAAACTGGCAAACGTGCTAACAAGATTACTCTTGGGGTTGGCTCAGTCTTGACGACTCATGGCACTAAGACTATCAACGGCAAGGACTACTACGTTCTTGTAGACAAGGGTGCTAACAACAAGAAATACTATGTTGCTGCTGGTAACATTGTTGCGGCTACTCGTAAATTGAAGCATAACGCATATATTTACAATCAATTTGGCAAACGGGTAAAGAATACTGGTGTATTCAAGAAGGGCAAGCTAGTTAAGACCTTCGGTAATGCTGTCAAGATTCGTGGCAAGAAGTACTTCATCATTGACAAGAACCGCTTCGTTAAAGCTGCCAACTTTGCTAAAGGAGTTGTTACTGTAAGCACAGCCAAAGTTGAAGTAGTTCCAACAAGTGCGGTTGCTGAAAAACCAAAAACTGTTGTTGAAAAGACTTTAATGCATAATGCTTACCTGTATGATCAAAATGGTACTCGTGCTAACAAGTTGATCTTCCAAGCAGGTTCTCAAGTTGGAACTGTTGGTAAGAAGAAAGTCAACGGTAAGGTTTGCTACGAACTTCCAGATGGTATGTTTATTGCAGCCGGCAATATCGATGCCAAGAGGTTGAAGTTAAAGCACAATGCCTATGTATACAACCAATACGGTCATCGTGCAAACAAGAAAGTGCTGAAGAAACGTAAGTCAGTTAAGACTTATGGTAATTCAGTCAAGATAAACGGCAAGAGATATTTCATTATTTCAAAAGGACGTTTTGTTAAAAAAGCTAACTTTTAAATTGAAATAGTTTAAATAAAGTGTCGCGAATTGTTAAAAACAACAATTCGTGGCACTTTTTTTGCATTTTTTTAATTTTTATAAATAAATACTATATAAATATAATTTTATATATTATTTATTAAAACGATAGATTTAATTTTAAAAAATTAAGCTATTAAAGGGTTTGCATAAATAGTTGAATATAGTAAATAGCATTTAAAATCACGTATAGTATATATAAATATATGAAGATATAAAGTAATGAAAATATTTCTTATATACATAAAAATATTACAAATTTCCGTTTTTTTATAAATTATTAATGTTATTTTATATCAGAATAAACCTTATATTTATAGATAAATTAAGATATTTTAAAGTTATTTAAAAAAACTAAATTTTTATTTTTTATCTATATGTTATTTAAGACTAGTTTATAATGAATACTATATTGACACAAAATACACCTAGCATTAAAATATTGCTATAAATAGTATTTTTGAGAAAGGATTATTTTATGCTAGGTAAAAATAATAATAGAGAAAGAATACGTAAAATGGAAATGCAGGCAAAGCAAGACCACTTCTCAATTCGTAAATTGACAATTGGTGCTGCTTCTGTCTTGCTCGGTTTTACTTTTTTTGGCTTGAATAGTCAGACCGCTAAGGCTGATACTGTTGATCCTGCAAAGGAAGAAATTAATACTAAAACTAATGAGTCTCAGACTGAGCTTGATCAAACAGCAGATAAAGCCCAAACTCCAAGTGAAAACAAGCAAAGTAACTCAACGAAAAAGGATGCAGACTTAACTACATTTTCTGGTCTGAGTTCTTTTTTAAAGAGTACCGATACTGAGAAACCAACTACTGCAGGAAAAGATTCTACAGACAAAACTGAGGATTCCAAGACTGATGATTCAAAAGATAAGGACAAGGACAAGGATAAGGATAATACTGTTGACGACAGTTCCAAAACCCCTGATCAGGATCAAAGTAATGCTAAGGATCCAGCTAAAACTGATGATGACACAAATCAGGATACTTCAGAAACGAATGATCCTGAAAAAACTGATTCTCAGGATCCTGAATTAGTTGATAAAGATGCAAAAAAGGATGCTACTGCTAGCGAAGTTAAGCAGGTCACAGATTGGGACGAATTTAGTGCTGCTTTACTTAATGCAAATGTGAGCGAAATTCGTATCATGAATGATATTGCTGCCCCAGATGGTGGTGGATGGAAGTCCATTGGTAGAGTTCCCGGAAGAACGTTGCGCATCATATCTGATGGGAATACGCGACATTTAATTGATTTTAAACGAAACCACCCTGAAATTATTCAGCGTAATTCCTTTGACGTAACTTTTGAAAATGTTGCAATGACAAGCACAGATTATTATGGCGTATTTGATACTGGTGGGCTAAATAATAATCAATATGCCAACATTACCTTTATAAATACAACATTTGAAGGTTCTCAGTTAATTTATTCTGGTCGGAACACTCACATCTTCTTTCGTGGTGATAACGTAATAAGAACGGTTAAAGGAAATTCTGACGGTGACAACCAGCAGTTATTTCAGTTCACTGGTCCAAATTGTAGTGTTGAATTTGTAGACGGTACATTCACAGGCTCTACTTTTGGCGGCAGCGTGATTGAAATGGAAAGCGATAATGACGTTGTTACGGTTGATCAAGGTGCCGTTGTTAATTTGACGCCGTTATTAGAGTATGACGGTTCTCATGGTTCAAGAGGTGAATGGAATAGACCCTTTACTGTTATTGCTATTACTGGTAAAGGCACCGTAAACGTTGCCGGCGAACTGAATATTAATATGACTGATAACTCAAAGGTATATCCATATAAGGGAACTCGCAATAACAGCAAATGTAGAGCGATATATCTACGGAATTCTAACTCTAGTTTCAATATTGAAACCAATGGTACAGTAAATATTACTACTAACGGTAACATCAGTGACGCAAATGGTGGCGGCTACCTTATTTATGATGGTGGTAATTTTAACATTAAGCCTAAGGGCACCTTAAATGTCAAAGGTCAGGACATGGGTGACTATGGTGGAACTTTAGTCTTGGTTAAAGGCAAAGCTGATGTTGAAAACGGTGCTTTTAATATTGTTCTCGATGGTTCCACCGACATTGGTAACGGGACCGGTGCCGGAGACGGTAAAAAACCTATTACGTTAGTAGACGTTCAGGGTGGTACCTTAATTGTCAATAACCCCACCTCTCTAATTTTGAATGCGCAGGCTAACAAGAATTCAGATACCAGTATCGTTGGTGAAAATAATATTACTATAACAAACGTACGGCAACAATTCGATCTTACTAATTTAAACATTGGACTTGGCAAACTTACTTTACCGCCATTCCACGTTTTAAATGTTAGAAAAAAACGGGGAGGCACCATTCTCGTAGACAAACTTGAGCTATTGAATGGGAAAACGCAGCTAAATGTTGATAAATTAAATGAATTAAAAGCCAAGATAACAGCTGCTGGTATTGATTATGAAAAATTACCAACAGATGTGAAAGAATCTTTAGAAGAAACTGCAGGCAGCAATAAAACTTTTGACGATCTTTTTATTGATATTATTCAAAGAGCATTCAACAATAGCGATAACTTTGGCTATAATAATATTGCCTTTATTCCTGCCAACCCAAGTGGTTTTCTGGATATTGACACTAGCAAGGTGGCTGTCAAGAGAAATGACGATGGTTCAAATACTATTTCAGGTGCTGCAGGAAGCGTAATAGGTTATGACCCTAAAATAGATGGACCGGATGAAGATTTGAAGAATCTCAAGAATCCGTTTAGTTTGGTTATGCCGGTAGCTACTAAAGCTTACATTGCCGCCAATATTATTGACGATAAGGGCAAAAAAATTCCATGGCCAGATAAGGATGATAAGAATCATGGAGTTCCCAATCCTTATGCTGGAACTGATGATACGTATAGAGACTCTAAGAATAGCTCACTAAATCCTCTACCAACCCAGTACGCTGCTGTTGTCAATGACGATGGTTCATTTACCATTAATATTCCGGCAGATAGAACCATTAAATTTAATAAAAATTATAGTATTGAGTTGTCTCCGAGTGCTAACTTCATTGGATATGATCCGACTGATACCAGTAAGCCTGTCAAAATAACTTTGGATATTCTGACATTGAGTGAAGCTCGCGATCAAGCAGCCCAGGCTATTAATGATGCAATTAACACTGCTAAAAATAATAAGCCTAATAATTTGACAGATGAGCAAAATAAAGCATTTAATGACGCGATGACTCAAGCTGCTGCAGCAGCTTCAAAGACCATCAATAGTGCTAACAAGGACACATCTGTTTACTCCTCTGATGCAAATACGATTTCGATTGTAAACACGCGTCGGGATGCTGCTTTAAAGATTATTGATGATGCAATTAAAGCTGCTAATGGTTCAGCTCAAATTGAAACTAATAAAACTAATGCCATTAATGATTTGAATAATGAGGCAAGTAAACAATCTGGATATTATCCTTCACAAACTCAGGCAATTAATCAAGCGCGAGATAAGGCAATTGACCAGGTTAAGGCTGCACAAAATAACGATGATGTTGCTAGTGCTAGAGACGAGGGAATAAAGGCAATAGATAAAGTTGCTCTTGACTATAAGGCTTCTATCAAATCTGATCTTAATAAGCAGATTGAACAGGTAAAAACTGATATAGCAGAAACTGCAAAAGATTCTAACTTAAGCGACACTGAAAAAGCAGAGATTAACGGTTTAACTGATAGACTTAAACGTCCAGAAGCAATTGCTGCAGATCAAGGTGACATTGATAAGGATTCTGATGAAAATTCAGTTAAAGGTCACCAAAAAGAAGCTCAAGATACGATTGATGCTCTTAAGAACACTATCAGTGCAATTAAAAAGTTGCAAGATGCCGCTAAAGATGAAATTTCTAAGCACAGCGACAAAACGACTGATATTCAAAATTCTTTAAATGATGCTGTACATAAAGTCATCAATGGCGATGACCCTGACGGCTCAGAAGGTCTTGAAGCGATCAAACAGGTATATGCAGATCAGGAAGCTGCCAATATTAATAAAGCAGCTGAAGCAGCCAAAAAGAGAGTGCAGAAATCAGGACTTGCAGCAGCAGATCAAGCAGAGTACTTAAATGCAATCGATAATGCTGCTAAAATTGCGACTGCTAAACCTGGCGACCCAAGCTATGATGCAAGCAAATCTATTTACGGTACTTCAGATGCTGCGGCTATAAAGCAAAGAGAAGCTATAGCACAGACAGCTTTTGATAAAGCTGCAGCAAAGGCTGAAGTTGAAGGTTTTGCTGTTACTAACCAAAATGATTTATCAGTTAACTCAAATAGCGATATTGCAAAAGCAATTAGTGATGGGTTGGCAAATATTGATAAGGCAGCGGACTCTAGCGCAGTAGCAACTGCAGAAGATACTGCCAAAAAGAATGTGCTTAAAGCAATTTCTAAACAGAAATTAGCTGATGTTGAAGCTGATGTTGAAAATCAAATCAGCAACATTTCCGGCTTGACCGCTCAAAATATTGACGATGCCAAGAAGCAGGCCCAGAAGATTTTAAGCAATAATACCAATCCACTAGGATATACTCAAAGGGTTGATCAAGCTGACTCGCTTACAACAATTGACGGAGCCAGAAATGACGGTATCACTGCTCTGAACAATCTGTTGACTAAGCAGCAAGAGTTAGGTAAGCGTAACAATCAGGTAAGTGACGCTGTTGCACAAATTAGGAAAAAGCAACAAGATGCTGAAAAAGCTATTAATGATATAACAGGCTTAAGTGACGAAGATAAAAAGACATACCATGATCAAATTAAGAAGGTTGCTGACGACAGTATTAACGGTTTAAGTAATATTGACACTGCAAAGATAGATGATGCTGTGACAACAGCCAAAGGTAAAATTGACAGTATAGTTGCTGATGCTCAGAATAAGGGCGATAGTGTAATCAAAAAGGCTCGTCAAGAAGCTACTCAAGCAATTGACGAGGCGGCAAAGGCTGCCAAGCAAAAGATTGAAAGCATACCTGACAGTCAACTTAGTCAATCAAACAAGAAACACTATGAAGATTTGATCGATCAAGATGCACAAGCTGCCAAAGATAAGATTGCTGCTGCTCAAGATGAAGACACTGTTAAATCAGCTACTCAAGATGGTGCAAACAATATTACCAGGGACTTAAACGATGCACAGGTTTCTGCGGCACGTGCTAAAGCAATTTCTGATTTGCAAACTGCCAAGAATAAAGCCAGAGAGACCATTTCTGCAGCACATGATAAGGGTTCACTTAAAGACAAGGACTGGGAAGACAAATTAAACCAGATTGACAATGCCTATGACCAAGCTGTTCAAGCAGTAACAGGTGACCTTAATGTTTCAGATATTAATGATGATGCTGATAAAGGCAAAAAGAATATTCAAAGCATTGTTGACAGTATCTCGGATGACGAAGCAACAAAAGATTTGGTAGCAAAGCGTGATGAAGCTATTAAGAAATTAAGACAGGCTCGCGATAATGCTAATACACAAATAACCACAGATCCTAATTTAAGTGTTACCGAAAAGAACGATTATTATAACCAAATCTCAAATGCCTTCAATAATGCTCAATCGGCTATTCAGTCAGCAGGTAAAGAAGACGATATCGATGACGCTCTTACAAATGGTACGAGGAAACTGACTGAGATTCAGGAAGCTGCAAACTTGCAGTCTGCCAAAGATCAAGCTCTAAATGACTTGCTTACTGAGAGAAGCAAAATTAGAGAGCAAATTGGCAATATGGATCAAGTTACGAGTGATAATAAGAATCAGTTACGTAATAAAGTTGAAGAACAATACAATCAAGCAGTCAAGAACATTAATTCTGCAAGTACATCTTCTATTCAACAAGTTACTCAAGCAGCTCAACAAGGCAAAGCAGCTATTGATGATGTCATCAGCGATCTGAACATTAATAAAGTTATTAACAAGCAAAAACTTGATGAGTATGCTCAAAAAGCTATTGATCGCATTAGCAATGCAACAGATATTGCTCAGACAGTGAAGGACTCCACTATTGCCGGAATCAAAGCTGCTCGTGATGAGGCGAAGGCTAATGTCGATAAGGTCGATAAGCAAGAAGATATCCCAGCTTCTAATCTTGCAGAACAAAATGGTGAACTGGCAATTGATGCGGCAGAAGCAAAAGGTAACGGTCTTGACAGCTATAAGGAAAGTGCCATTGATCAAATTTCTACTGCTGCAGATGACGCTACTTCCCGTTTGACTGAAATTTATAATGGTCTTAGTGAAAGTGAACAAACAGCTGCTAAGGACGCATTTGATAACGCTATTAATACTATTCAGCAAAGTTCAAGCGATGCAATTGATAGTATTAGGAACGCAACTAATAAAGACCAGGTAGAAAAAACTACTAAAGATGCAATAGCTGCTATTAACAAGGCAGAAACAAGTGCTGACTTGGCTGCTGCCAAAGCTACCGCAATAACTGCAATTAAAGAAACGGGTGCTAAAGCAAATACCCAACTCACAAACCAAAAAGATAAGGATGCAGTCAAAGCTGTTACCGATCTTGGTGAGAAAGATATAAACGCAGCAAGTGATATTGCAACAGTTAATAAGATTAAGGGCAACACTATCCAAAGCATCCAAAATATCCTTGATATTGCTTCTGCTTCTAATGCAGATGAAATAAGAGATCAACGTAATCAAGCAATTGATGAACTTGACCAAGCGCTCAATGGCGGCGGAAATTATGTTGGAGTCACTAATCAAATTGATAGCTTAACTGATCTAAGTACTGACGAAAAGGATAAGTTTAAGAACCAGGCTCAAGAAGCGCATGATCGCGCTGTAGCCAAGGTTGATGGTGCCACTGCTGACCAGATAGATACGGAAAAGAATACTGGATTAGTGGACATTAACAAGGCACTATCTGATGCTAAATTGCAAGCAGCTAAAAACAAGGCTAAGTCTGACTTGGACCAAGCAGCAATTGAAGCTGGTAAAAATGATCCAACTGACAAAGATGCTATTAACAACGAACGTGATAAGGCTAAAGACAAAATAGATCAATCAGATACTATTGACAAAGTTAATAAAGCTAAAGAAGAAGGTCAAAGTGCTATTACGGGTATAGAGCAGACAGGTAAGGATGCTCAACTTGCAAATGATAAAGCTGCAGCTAAAAATGATCTAAAAAGTGCTGCAGACAAGCTGCAACAACGGATTGATCAGGATTTAGCCGATAAGAAACTGGGTCAAGACCAATATGATAAGCTAAAAGACAAAATTGATCAGGCTCGTTCAGATGGTGAAACTAGGATAAACTCGGCCACCGATAGAGGTAGTTTGTCTAATGCCCAGAACCAGAACAAAAATGATCTAAGTCAAATCGGCGCTGAAATTGGTAAAGAAGAATCACTGACAAATGCGTTAACTCAGTTGCAAGATGCCGTCAATAAGGCTTCTGCTATAGCAGACGAGATCGCTAAGGATGATCCAAATCTGGCTGATCAAATGAGAGACCAGATCAAAGCTGAACGCGATAAAGCTGCGCAAAACATTCAAAGTGCTAAAAATGATGTAAACGATCCTAACAACGCTATGAATCAGGCCGCACAAGATGGGGTTTCAGCAATTACTGGTTTAACTGATCGCTTTGCAGCTAAGAATGAAGCTATTAACAAGTTGAAGCAGCATGCTCAAACTGCAAAGAACGGCTTGCAGAGTGATCATCTTGATGCTAATGAAATTAGCCAAGGCGAAAAAGATATCAATAACGCTCTGCAAGGCGCTATCAGCAACATATATGGCGCCAAAGACAGTGACAATTTAGCTGATATTGAGCAGGCTGGAGAAAATGCTATCGATCAGGCTAAGTTGCCAAGTGATTTGCTAGCTGAAAAGAACAAGCAGATTGCTGCTATTGATGATTATGTCAAAGGAAAAGATGATATCAGTTCAGTTGCCTCTAGTTTAAGTGATGAGCAAAAGGCTGATTTGCAAAAGCAACTTGATGAAGTTGTGCAAAGTACCAAAGACAAAATTAGCAAAGTTACCTTACCTGAGAATGCAACTGCATCTGACTTGGAGGCAGCAAAGAATAAGCTGTCTAATATCGAAAAAGGTGTTCCAGAAAATAATGAGCCAATTAACTTCGGCCAAGCCGGTGTAGATAAGATCTACGATATAGCTAAGAATAAACAGGATATTTACGAAGCTAAGCAAGATGCTATCAAAGAGCTGCAAGATATTAAGGATGAAGCTGATAAAAAGATTGAAGATTCTGGTTTATCGGCAGCTGATCAAGATACGGAAAAGCAAAAAGTACAGGATATCTTTGACAAGAGTAAGACAGAAATAAATGATATTCCTGTCAAAGGAGAGGATGGTACTACCGATAGAACTGCTGATGAAGTCAAAAACGATGCTCAAGCTATAATTGATAAGGCCAAGAACGGCTACAAAGATCCTTCAACTGGAAAAGATGTTCCTGGTATTTCAAATATTACTGATCAAGCAGATCTTGCCGGAGCCAAAACCCAGGCAGAAGGCCATTTGAAAGACAAGCAGAATCAGGCTCATGATATTATTAATAAGTCGCAGTTAACTGATTCTGAAAAGAAGGAAGCTATTAAGGCTATTGATGATGCTTATGATGCTGAAAAAGCAAAAATTGAAGCTATCAAAGATGTTGACAATGTTCCAAAAGATAAAGATCACGTTGGAACTAGCATTGATCAGATTTGGCAAAATTCTTCTGAATGGGTTGTTAAAGATAAGCATGATGCTGTAAATGGCACTAATGGTTTACAAAGTGAATATGACAAATTAACTAGTGACCAGAGAGCTAATCCAAAGTATAAGGATCATATTAAAGATATAACTGATGCTCTAGCCAGCATCAATAAGGCTGACAATATTCCGGATATCAGTTCTGCCTACGATAAAGGCATTACAGCTTTGAATAAACTTAAAGCTAAGGAAGAAATTAAAAATGCTGCTGACAAGGCCAAAACTGAGATTAACAATAATAAAGATTTAGACGATAAAACTAAGCAAGAACTTATTAATAATGTTGATCAGCACGTTACAGATAGTAATAAAGCAGTTGATCAAGTTAATGCACCTAGTGATGATCCTACTGGTAAGAAGACTAATATTGATAAGGTAGTTGACACGGCTAAAGACGATATCCAAGTTGAGATTAATAAGGCAAATAAAATCAGCAAAGACAAGGCTGATGAGGAGATTGCTGATAAAGCAAAAGAGGCTATCAACAAGATTCATAAAGAATTTGGTGAAGATGCTGATACTTCTTCAATCCAAAATGCTTTTGACAAAAACAAACACACTGAAGGCAATTCTTATGATGAGATTCAAAAGAATAAACTTGAAGCTGAAAAGGAAATTGCCAAAGGTGCCGTTGATGATGCTGCTAAGAACGCTAAAAAGGATGTTGACAATAATAAGGGCAAACACCAAGATGGCACTGACTTAACTGACGGTGAAAAACAAAAAGTTAAGGATGAGATTGACCGTCAAAAAGATAATGCCAAAGATAAAATTGATCAATCAAATAGCAGTGATGATATAGACAAGCATCGTGATGAAGGGATAGATACTATTCATCAAGACAGTTCTGATCCGTCAACAATCGACAAGGTTATTCAAAGCGGAAATAATAACGGTGGTGGTTCAGGTGCTGGAGGCGGTTCTGCAGTAACTCCTGTAACTGATCCAAATAAGAAGCCTGACGACAATGCTAACAGCAATAAAGACGATGGCAAGGATAAAGATTCGGATGTTGATTTAACCAACTCTTCTGCAGTCGAATTGCTGCATAATGCGTACCTGTACGACGAAACTGGCAAACGGGCTAACCAGATTACTTTAGGTGTTGGTTCAATCCTTACTATCTATGGTACTAAGACGATAAATGGTAAAGAATACTACATCTTAGTTGATCAAGGTGCCAAGAATAAGAAGTACTATGTTGCTGTGGGTAATGCACAGGCTACTAAGCAAAAGTTGACTCACAATGCGTATATCTATAACCAGCTTGGCAAGCGGGTTAAGAAGTCAGGCATTTACAAGAAGGGGCAGACGCTGAATACTTATGGCGATGCCGTTAAGATCCGCGGTAAGAAATACTTTACTATTGGTAAGAACCGCTTTGTGAAAGCAGCAAACGTTAAATTGATAACTGCTTCAAAATCAGCAAATGAAGAAGTTGTACCAACAAATGTCAATACTATTGAGAAACCTGTTGTAACTGTTGCTAAGAACTTGAAGCATAATGCCTACCTCTATAATGAAAGCGGCAAACGTGCGAATAAGCTGATCTTTAATGCAGGCTCGGTAGTTGAAACTACAGGCAAGAAGAAGATCAATGGTCGGACATACTATGCCTTACCTGATGGACTCTATATAGCCAGTGGCAATATTGATGCGAAGAAATTAAAGCTGAAGCATAATGCGTACACATACAACAAGTATGGTCATCGCGTAGGCAAGACAGTGCTGAAGAAGCGTAAGTCCGTTAAAACTTATGGTAATTCAGTCAAAATAAATGGTAAGAGATATTTCATTACTACAAAAGGACGTTTTGTTAAAAAAGCAAACTTTTAAATAACTTGAGCTTTAAAACATACAGCTTAAATATCATGAAAGAAGTGTCACAATTGTGGCACTTCTTTTGTATTTTCGGATCAAAGATAATAAAAGTTTTAATAACTATTACAATTAGTTATTTTTAAAGGGGACGTGTTTTCTTCTTTTTCTGCAAATCAAATTAAAAAGCGTATAAATTTAAACAGATAAAAATGATATAAACAAGTCGGAGAAATGAAGTTTACCTAATTAATCGTGTTAAATAAATCACAAACATATTCATGTATACACAGCAAAACACTAGATTGTATATTATATATAAATATTTTTTTAAAATTAAGTTGAATTTATAGATAATATATAAAGTGTGTATTAATAAATTGAATTATTGTTATTTTAATCATAAATATGTCTATAAAACAGTATTTTATCCTAAAGTATAGTTATTTAATAAACATAAGTTTTAAATTTTATTACATATTTAAGTGCATAATAATGTTACTAAATTGACAGTAAAAATAACAGGATTTACAATTAATATGTAATCATAATTTTGAGGAAGGATTATTATGCTAGGTAAAAATAACAATAAGGAAAGAATACGTAAAATGGAAATGCAGGCAAAGCAAGACCACTTTTCAATTCGTAAATTGACAATTGGTGCTGCTTCTGTCTTGCTCGGTTTTACATTTTTTGGCTTAAACAATCAAACAGTGAAAGCAGATACAGTTGATCCGGCAAATGAAGAAGTAAATTCTCAAAAAAATGAGAATGAAACAACTAAAACAGAACAAACTGGGGATACTGCAAAAACTGCAACTACAGAAAAGCAGTCAAGTCAAGATAATACAAAGCACGATTTAAGCACTTTTTCTGGCTTAAGTTCGTTTTTAAGAGATAGTGGCAGTGACTCAAAAGCTAGTCACAGTTTATCAACTGGTCAGAAAAAATCAGAAAAGACAACCTCTGAGCCAACAAATAGCTCGGAACAACAGTCTAGTCAGGATCAACCAGCCAATGATGTTTCATCTCCTAAAAAAGATACAACAAAGCCTGTTGATTCAACTGCTGTAGTAGATGAAGATTCAAATGCTGCTGAAAACACAGAAATAAATACTAGGGATGCTGGTGTAGCACAGGTCCATACCTTTAATGAACTTATAGCTGCATTTCAGAATGAATCTATATCAGAAATTGACGTCATGAACGATATTACTGACGGACCAGAGAATGGATCACAAGCATACTACTTCTATGGCAGGAAAATGCTGATTAAATCCGCCGGCAATGGTAATACCAGATTCAAGGTGGATTTGAAAGGTAACCACCTCCAATTAAATAGTGGAAGTACGCAGGATTTAGATATAATTTACGATAACCTTGATTTATGGAGTGCCGATATCTGGGGCGTCATCATGACTGATGATTACAACAAGGACGGGCATTTTTCAAAAATAAAGTTTAATAATGTTAATTTCCATGGTTCGCAAATGGTTCACTGTGGTAACAATACTAAAATTTACTTTACGGGAACTAACTATGGTGAAGTGACTCATACACCGTATCCAGGAATTACAATATCAAGTGGTGATGTTCAACAACTATTTGAATTTACAGGTTCAAACAACTCAATCGATTTTAGCGGGACTTTTACGGGTAAAACCGTTGGCGGTAACGTGATAGAAATGGCTGGGAGCAACAATGTTGTTAACATTGAAAAGAACGCTAAGGTGTCCCTTTCACCGCGGATCTATATTCCTAATAATAATTTAGGTTCCAATGCTGCTGAACATACTGGGCTACCTTTAGCTATCGCCATGTTAGGTAATAATGAAGCCGTCAATGTTGATGGTGAGTTAAATATTATAACTGGTAGCGATCACTATAATGGTACAAATGACAACGATCAATCCAGTGCAATCCTGATTAATGATGGCAACTCTGTTTTTAATATTAATAGTGATGCGAAAGTCAATATTACTACTAACGGTGATATAGCTAATAACTGGGGCAATAGAAACCTGATTTATGATGGTGGTAATTTTAACATTTTATCAGGAGGATCGTTAAACATTAATGGCTCAAATATGGGCGACTATTCTGGTACTTTAGTCCTAATTAGGGGTACGGCCAATATTGAAAACGGTGGTTTTAACATCATTCTAGGAACTCCAGGTCCAAATGGTAGATACGTAGATGGCGGTAATGGCCAAATACTTTTGGTAGATGTGCAAGGCGGGAAGTTATTTGTTAATAATCCTACCTCATTAATTTTGAATGTCCAGGGCAATACCAATCCTGCTACGAGTATTATCGGCACAATGCCGATTACCTTAACAAATGTGCGGCAGCAGTTTGATTTGAGCTCAACACAAACTGGGGTTGGTAAAGTAACATTGCCACCATTTCACGTTTTAACTGTTAGGAAAACTGACAATACAATTGCAGTTGATAATATTGAGTTGCTTAACGGGCAAGAAAAGCTAACTGCAGATAAATTAGCAGAAATTAAAGCACAGGCAGCTAAAGCTCATATTTCACTTGACAAATTGCCAGCTGATGTCCAAAATTCGTTAGCTGATGGTATTAAGAACGGTTGGACTTACGATCAAATCTTTTCGGATATTATTCAAAAAGCATTCAATAATAGCAGTAATTTTGGCTATAACAACATTAGTTTTATTCCGGCCAATCCAAGCGGCTTTTTGGATATTGATCCTGGTAAGGTCAAAATCACTAGAAATGATGATGGCTCACAAACAATTTCCGGTGAGCCAGGCAGTGTAATTAATTACAATTCTACTGTTGATGGTCCGGATTCAGATCCACAAAATTTGAAAAATCCGTTTAGTTTGATTTTGCCAGTTGCCACTAAAGCATATATTATAGCCAACTTAATTGATAGTATGGGTGTAAAAACTGCATGGACACCTAAGGATCAAAATGGTAAAAATATAATCGACAATCCATACGCACAAACAAAAGACACCACCAGAGATTCAAGCAACAGTTCTTTAAATCCTTTACCAACACAATTTGCAGCAATTGTAAATGATGACGGTTCGTTTAGTTTTACTATTCCAGCCGATCAAACGATCAGGTTTGATAAAGGCTACTCTATAGAATTAACTCCAAATGCTAACTTTGTTAGCTATGATCCATCTAGTGTAGCTATGGGACGTCGCCCAATAATTAAAAATTTGGATGTTCTAACTTTAGCAGATGCTCAAGAGCAAGCTGCAAAGGCAATTACTGATGCAATAAGTGATGCCAAAATTAACAGGCCTAATAATCTATCTGAAGCTCAAGTTAAAGACTTTAATGAACAGTTAGATAAAGTTGCGTCTGCTGCATCCAAAACAATTAATGCCGATAATGAAAAAACTTCGGTTTATGCTTCAAGTGCAAACACTTTAACCGAGGTTAACAATCGTAAGAATGCTGCCCTTGATGCAATTAAGAATATCGTAAGTCAGGCGCAAAATTCTTCAACTATCGAGTCGTCTCGCGATAGCGCAATAACGAATTTAAATAATGAAGCCACATTGCAGTCAAAGAGATTCCCTACAATGGTAGATGCAATTAATGCTGCACGTGATAAAGCTATAAATACTGTGAAAGCTTTTCAAACTGATAAAGGTATTTCAGAAGCAGAGAAGAATGGTATTAATGCGATTGATCAAGCAGCTTATGGCTATAAGGAGAGTATTGAAACTGATCTTAAACAAAAAATTGATCAAGTCTATGTCGATGCTTACAAGCTTTCAAGCGATCCTAACTTGAGTAAAGAAGAAAAGGACGAAGTAGTTAATTTACCTAAACGTCTGGCTCGCGCTCAGGCTATCGCTCAACCGGAAGGTGATATTGAAAGAGACCTTGACCAAGTATCAGTAGATGGGCACCAAAAAGAAGCTCAAGGTATAATTGATCAAGTTAACAAAACAATTCAGGCATTGAAAGACTTACAGGCTGTCGCTCAAGATGAAATTAACAACCATGCCGATAAGACTGCAGAAATAAGGGATTCTTATAATAAAGCAGTTCACAATATTATCACTGGTGATGATCCCGATGGTTCCAAGGGTAAGGAGTCTATTAAGGATATAAATGCTGACCAAGAAGCAAGTAAAATTAGTGCAGCAGCAGCTGCTGCCAAAAAGCGAGTACAAGATTCAGGCATTAGCTTAGATCAACAGACTCCTTTATTAGATGCAATTGATCAAGCAGCAGAAGTTGCAACAGCTAAACCAGGAAGTGCTAAGTATGATGAGCAAAAGTCAATTTATGGCACTTCTGATAACACTGCGATCCAACAAAGAGAAACAGCAGCACAAACTATTTTTGATCAAAATGCAGCAAAAGCTGAAATTATGGGATATGCAAATGCTAATGAAAATTCGCTAGGCATCCCTTCAAACTCTGATATCGAGAAAACAGTAGCTGATGGTTTGACCAATATTGATCAAGCCAGCGATTCTGCTGCTGTTTCAACAACCGAGGAGTCAACTAAGCGATCAATTTTAAGACAGGTTTCTAAGATTAAACTTGCTAAAGCTGAAAGCGATATCGAAACCCAACTGCGTAGCTTGCCTGGCTTGTCTGCAAATGATATTGACGATAGCGTGGCGGCTGCACAGAAACTGCTCAATAATTCAACAACTCCTCTTGGTTATAACCAGCGCATTGACCAAGCAGATAGTTTAACTGCAATTGATTCAGCGCGTAATGATGGTATTGCTGCCTTGAACAACTTACTGGTTGCAGCTAAAGCTAAAGGTGAGCGTAATAATTCCTTGGCTGATTCTATCAAGCAGATTAGACAAGAGCAAACTAATGCTGATAAACAAATTGACCAGACAAGCAATCTGACTGCTGAACAAAAGAAAGCATATCATGATCAAATCAGCAAGGTAGTTACTGACAGTATAGATACTTTAAACAAGGTCGATAGTTCTAAAATCGCTGAAACTGTAACTAACGCTAAAAACAGTATAGATAATATTGTTAGCGATGCCAAAGGTACGGCAAATAAGGAGGTAGAAGAAGCTAGAACCAATGCAACTCAAGATGTAGATACAGCTGTTAATGATGCAAAGGCTAAAATTGAAAGCATTGCTGATAATCAACTCAGTCCTTCAAATAAAAAGTATTATGAAGACCAAATTGATCAAGATGCCCAGGCTGCAAAGGCAAAAATTGCTTCGGCTCAAAATGTTTCTGATATTACTTCAGCCAAACAAGAGGGTCAAAACAATATTCTTAAAGATTTAGGCGCTGCCCAAATTACAGCTACTAAAGCGCAAGCAATTAATAAATTGCAACAGGCCAAAGCTAATGCTAAAGATGTTCTTGCAAATGCGCAAAAGAATGAACAGCTTGATCCGGCAACAGTACAAGCTAAACGAGATCAAATCGATGACGGTTATGATCAAGCAATCCAAGCTATTAATAATGACCATACAGTAACCGATATTAACACTGATGCGCAGAAGGGAATTGATGCTATTAATTCTGTTATTAATTCTCTTTCGCCTGATCTCGAGGCTCAGGCTTTAACGAAACAGCGTCAAGCTGCAATCGAAAAATTAAGAGATGCGCGCGATTCTGTAAATAGTCAGATTACTAATGATCCTAATTTGGGCGTAACAGAAAAGAACGACTACTATAACCAGATTACAAATGCCTTCAATCAAGCTCAAACTGCTATTCAAGGTGCAGGTAAAGATGATATAGATGCAGCATTAACTAAAGGCAAAAACGATTTAGCCAGCATTCAAACTGCAGCAAACTTGCAATCTGCAAAAGACCAAGCTTTAGCAGCCCTAATGGATGAGCGCAATAAAGTAAAAGAACAAATTGGCAATATGGACCAGATTACAAGTGCCAACAAAGCTGACTTGCGTGCCAAAGTAGATGCTACTTATGATATTGGCGTTACTGGTATCAATAATAAAAACACAACTACTAATGAGCAACTTAATGCTATCGTCCAGAATGGTAAGTCATTAATTGACAATGTGATTAGTGACATAAATGTTAATAAGATCCTTAATAAACAAAAGCTTGATGATTATGCTCAAAAAGCGATTGACCGAATCAATAATTCGTCAGATATCACTAACGATGCCAAGACAACAGCTATTAATAATATTACTTCTGCACGTGATAATGCAAAATCCGTAGTTGATTCTACAGCTGCAGTTTCTGATGCTAATACAGCTGAGAAAAATGGTGAATCTGCTATTGACGCTGCAGAAGCTGCAGGTAATGGTTTTAATACATCTAAAACTGATACAAAAAATAGTATTGCCAATGCTGCTACCAGTGCCAAGAATCGCTTAAATGACATTTATAGCAAATTGTCTGAAGACCAAAGAAATGAAGTAAAGAAACAATTTAATGATGCAATTAGTCAGCTTGAGTCAATCCCAACGGATGCAAATAGTAAAATTGACGCAGCCACAAATAAAGAACAACTAACTGGAATTTATCAAGATGCATTAAATAAAATTAATAACATTGAATCTGCTGCCAAGTTAGCTAGTGATAAAGTTGTTGCCACCGATTTGATTAAAAATACAGCATACGCGGCTCGAGCTAAACTAAATGATTCACGAGACCAAAATGCAGTTTTTGCAGTGGCTGATTTAGGCATTAAAGATATTGGCGCGGCTAATGATAGCGCTACAGTTGAGAAAATCAAAAATAATACCTTACAGGGAATTAGTAACGTAGTTACTAATGCAAGTAAGAGTGATGCTGACGATATCCGTAACCAAAGAGATCAAGCAATTAAAGAACTTGATAAAGCTCTTGGGAAAGGCTCAACTGATACCGGTGTTCTACCAGAAATAAATGGTTTAAGTGATTTAACCTCTGATCAGCTGGGTAAGTTTAAACAACAAGCACAAGATGCTTATAATCATGCTGTTGCAAACGTCAGTGGCGCTCTATCTGAAAATATTGATACAGAAAAGAATACCGGTCTAAGCAATATTTACCAGGCTTTGGCTGATGCTAAACTGCAGGCAGCTAAAAATAAGGCAAAATCTGCTTTAGATGATAAAGCCCAAACTTCAATTGATGGTGATGCTAAAGATAAATCTACAATTGAGAGCGAGCGGGATAAGGCCAAAGAGAATATTGATAAAGCTCAAAATCAAGATGATGTGCAAAAAGCTCAAAATGAGGGTAATAACGCGATTAATGCAATTGTTGATACAGCAAATGATGAAAAAATCACTAATGCTAAGACTTCTGCTAAAAATGATTTTGATAATTCAACTAATAAATTACAACAGCAAATTGATCAAGACTTAGCTGATAAGAAATTAGGTCAAGACCAATATAATGATTTGAAGAATAAAATTGATCAAATTCGGCAGTCTGGTGAAACCAGAATTAATTCTGCTACCACTCAGGATCAATTATCTGATGTTAAAGGTCAGAATAATGCTGATTTGGATAAAGTTAATAATGAAATTGTCAAGGCAGAATCTGTTAATAATGCCTTAACTAAATTGCAAGATGCAGTTAACAAGGCAAATGAAGCTGCAGATAAGATTGCCAAGGATAATCCTAATCTGGCGGATCAGATGAGAGAGCGTATTAAGTCAGAACGTGATAAAGCTGCCCAAAATGTTCAAGCTGCTCAAAACAATTCGACTGATGCAAATAGTGCAATGAATCAAGCAGCGCAAGCTGGTAATGATGCAATTACTGGCTTAACTCAGCGATTCGAAGAAAAGAACAAGCAAATTAATACTCTGAAAGAATATGCTGAAGCTGCTAAGGCAAAATTGCCAAGTTCAGGACTTGATCCAAACGAAATAAGCCAAAATGAAGCTGCAATAAGTGATGCAATGCAAAAAGCTGTTAGCGACTTATATGGTGCCGATGATAATGCAGACTTAGGTCAAGTTGAAAAAGCTGGTGAGGCCGCTATAGATCAAGCAGGTATTCCAGCCAATTTACTAAGTGAAAAGAATAAGCAAATTGCGGCTATTGATAAGTATGTCAAAGATAAGGGCAGTATTAGCCAAGTTGCCAGCGATTTAACTGATCAGCAAAAGGCTGACTTGCAAGATCAGCTTAATCAGTTAGTTCAAAAGACCAAGGATGAAATTAGTAAACTTGCTTTACCAAGCAGTCCGACAACAACAGATCTCGAAAATGCTAAACAAAAATTGCAAAACATTGAAAAGGGGCTCGATAGCGAGGGACACTCAATCAATTTAGGTGAAACTGGAATTGACCAGCTATACCAGACTGCCAAAGATAAAGAGAAAATATATCAAATTAAGCAAAATGCTATTAATAATCTTCTTGAGCAAAAAGCAGAAGCTGACAAAAAGCTTGAAGATTCTGGTTTAGTAAACTCCGATTTACAAAAGCAAAAGCAGAAGATTCAAGATATTTACGATCAAAGCAAGGCAAAGATTAACGCAGTTCCAACAACAGATAAGAATGGAAATGATCGTTCTACTGATGACATCAAAAAGGACGTTGATCAAATTGTCAACAATGCAACCCAAGGATATTCTGATAGCGATTCTGGCAGTCACGTTCCTGGATTTACTGATGTTGAAAAAGATACTGATCTTGCTGCTGCCAAAGCAAAGACAGAGGATATTTTACAAAGAAAATATTCAACAACTCACAATATTATTGGCTCATCTCAACTAACTGCTGCTCAAAAGAAAACATTAAACAAGATAGTTGATGATTTATATGCAACTGAAAAAGCAAGCATAGAGCAGCAAACTGATATCAATAAAATTCCGACTGATGAAAATCAAATTGGTACTAAGCTAACTGATACTTATCAAAATACTTCTGAATGGTTTGATTATAACCAAGCTAATGCCTTAAAGGGTGCTGGAAATGAAATAACAGGCCTGGAAGCTGGATACAATGGCTTAACTGAAGAACAAAAAGCAAATCCTGATTATCAAAGGAATATTCAAGCTATCCAGGATGCAATTGATGCAATTAAGCATTCAACAAATATTGGCTCTACAACCCAATCGTATAGCAAAGGAATCAATGCTTATAATGAGCTAATGGCCAAAGAACAAGTTAATGATATGTTTAATAAAGCAAAGGACACGCTTAACGATATAGATAGTCTACTTCCTCAGGATAGGGATCATTTCAAAAATAGACTTGATGGCATACACGGAAGTATCAATACTGTGCTTACTCAGGATGCTCAAGCTGATGCATCTTATGAAAATATTGCCAATCAGATGAACCATGATATTGACATGACAAGACAAGCAATTGATCAGTTAATGCAGCAAGCATTGTACACAGTTAAGAGTTCTGCCAATAGGGATATTGAGGCTGAGTACAAAGGTGCAGTTGCTCAGAATCAAAAATATTTTGGTGATTCTGCATGGATTTATGCAACTAACAGTGAGCATGACAAATATAAATATATCTCTGGTAATTCTTACGATGAAGTTTCGAATAATAGACTAACTGGAATACGGGAAATTGCCAAGGCTGCTGTTTCTGATGCTGCTACTAATGCTAAGAAGAAAATTGATAATAACAGGGTCAAACATGAAAACGGTGATAACTATACTGATGATGAAAAAGCTGCAATTAAGACTGAAATTGATCGTATTTTAGCTGATGCTCAAACGAAGATTAATCAAAATGATAATCTATCTGATATTGACGGCAAGCGTGACGATGGCATTGATGCGATTAATAAGGCCTCGTCAGATTCAACTGTCATTGATAAAATTATTAAAGATAGTGCCAACAGCAATAATAATGGCAATAATGATAATTCCAATGGTGGTGGAGACAATTCTAATTCCAATGGTAATGGCAGTGCTTCATCTATTCCTACTAACCCTGCTGACCCAGCTAAGCAACCAACTACTGATAAAGAAAATGGAACAAATGGAACTCCAAATGATTTAGGTGAAAGCACTAATGTGACTTTAATGCATAATGCCTATCTATATGATGATTCTGGAAAACGGGCTAACAAAGTTACACTTGGTGCCGGCTCAATTCTTTCAACTTACGGTACAGTTACTATTGCAGGTCGCGAATACTATGTACTAGTTGACACACATGATAATAATAAGAAGTATTATGTTGCTGCAACAAATGGTCAGGCCACTAAGCAAAAATTGACTCACAATGCGTATGTTTATAACCAGCTTGGCAAGCGAGTTAAGAAGACAGGAGTTTACAAGAGAGGTCAACTGCTTAATACATTCGGTGGAGTGGTAAAGATTCGCGGTAAAAGATACTTCACTATCGCGAAGAACCGCTATGTCAAAGCAGGAAATGTAAAATTAGTAACTGCTACGGGATCAGTGGGTGAAGAAGTTACTGCAGAAACTATTAATACTGCAGTTCAACCTGTTGAGACTACGACTAAGAAACTAATGCATAATGCTTATCTATATGATGAAAATGGCAAGCGTGCTAACAAGTTAATTATTAACTTGGGTTCAGAACTAGAAACAGTTGCTAAGAAGACTATTGGCAGCAAAATCTACTATGCTTTAGCAGATGGTTTGTTTGTGGATAGTGGCAACATTGACGCTAAGAGATTAAAGCTGAAACATAATGCTTATATATATAATAGGTATGGTCATCGTTTAGGTAAAAAAGTTTTGCGAAAACATAAGGCTGTTAAGACTTATGGCAATCCTATTAAAATTGGTCATAAGAAATTCTATGTAATAGCAAATGGTAAATATATAAAGAAGGCAAACTTTTAAACAGTTAATCTTTTAATACAGGCTAACTAATTGTTAAACCATAAAACACCTCAAATTTGTTTTAAATTTGAGGTGTTTTTGTGTATGAAGTTTTTGATTTAGACAATTATGTCGGTTGGTTTCTAAGAAATTCAGGTATTAAGCTTTAAAATTGAATATATCAAATCAAAAGATTACAGGAAAAATTTCGTGTTTAGCAATAAGTTTAATCATCATGTTGCACTAATAGTAAAGCTGTAAAATTAACTTTCTAAAAAATTTTTATTTAAAATAAATTACTCCTAAATTGTTCTAAGTTAGGGGTAATTTTTGTATTTAACATTTTTATTATTTTAAATAACAAATTAAAACTTATAACATTATTATAATTAATTTGCTTAAACTTTATTATAGTTATTTAATATACAAAAACATACCAGATAAATTTGTATCACAAATGTAATAAAAAAACATTTTTAAGTACATTTAAAAATATTTTTTCATTTTATATTTTTTAGTTATTTTTATTTAATTGGCTTAAATAGCTTAATAAATGCAATTTATAAAAATAATAAAGTTATTATTAATAATAATTAATGTTTTTAAAAATAACAGTTATTTATAGCTTAACATATATTGCTAAATACTATATTGACAATGTATAACGCTAGTTATAAAATTCAAAGTGTATTTTTAAATTCAAGGAAGGACAACTTATGTTAGGCAAAAATAACTTTAAAGAACGCTTAAGAAAAATGGAAATGCAACAAAAGCAAGACCGCTTTTCAATTCGCAAATTGACAATCGGTGCTGCTTCTGTTTTGTTAGGATTCACTTTTCTGGGTTTAGGCAGTCAAACGGTTAAAGCCGATACTGCGCCATCAACTCAACAAGTCGATAGTAAAACTGAAACCAAATCATCCGAGTCTGATTTGAGTAAAGCTGCGTCAGAAAATAAGAAAGCTGATTCTCAATCAACTCAAAATGATAGACAAACCCAAAAGACCGAAAAAGAGCCAAAATTATCTACCTTTTCAGGCTTATCTTCATTTTTTAAAAGTAGTGATGAAGACTCGAAGTCTGTAAGCAAGGCTGGAACTACAAAAGAGCAGACAAAAAAGCAGACAAAAAAGGATAGTAAAGAGTCTGATCAATCCACTGCTGTTAAGCAGCCGGAAACTGGTGCAAATGACGCAAACGCAGTCACACCGGGAAAAACTGATGCAACTGGTAAAGACACTAACACTGATATTACTTCAGGAGAGAATTCTGCAAATGATAGTAAATTGCCAGAAGATTCACAGGCAAATGTGATTAAACCAGAAAATGATGGTAATTCTAATAACGAACGAAATGGTGATATAGATGAAACAACTGCAGCAAATGATAAAATTCCAATATTAAAAGATGCTGGTGATGGAATATCATATCAAGTAAGTAGCTGGCAAGATTTCAAAAACGCACTAAATAATCAAAAAATTACTGAAATTGTTTTAATGAATGACGTTATTGCACCTTCAGGTATTTGGAACACTACATTTAGCGTTCCTGGACGTGATTTATTAATTAGGTCCGACGCTAATAACAAGTATACTCTGGATTTTGCTGGAAATGCGCCTATACAAACAGCTGGAACAAACGCAAATGTTACTTTTCAAAATATAAATATCAAGAGTAACGACTATTATGGTGTTTGGGATACACTATATGTAGGCGGTTCTTTTCATACTAATATAATTTTTAATAATTGTACTTTTAGAGGTACACAATTAATATATTCAGGTGATAATACCCATATTTATTTCACGGGTAATAATGATTGTCGGAATATTAAGACGTCAAACATACTTAATAATCAGCAACAGCTGTTTGAATTTAGAAACACAAAAAATAATAGTATTGACTTTTTGGATGGCGAATTTACAGGTTCAACATATGGCGGAACTATAATTGAGATGAAAAGTAATGGCAACACTCTTAAAATTCATAGAGGCGCCACAGTAAATCTTATTCCTGTTCAAACCTATGATGGCAATGATGACGATGGTGAATATGGTTTCCCTTATAGTGCCATCTATATGGAAGGCGCAGGAACTGTACAGGTTGCTGGCGTCTTAAATATTAACATTGGTGATAATACAGTCATGCCTTATAAAGGCACGAGAAATGGTGCTAGATCAAGAGCGGTATATTTGAATGATGCTAGTTCAACTTTTAACGTTATGCAAAATGGTCAAGTTAACATACAAACTAATGGTAATATTGCTGATAAAGGTTCCAACAATTTATTTTTTGACAACGGTAATTTGACTATTAATCCCAATGGTGAAATGAACATCCTGGGAAATAACATGGGTGATTATTCAGGTACCTTGGTTTATGTCACGGGGACAGCCGACGTTGAAAACGGCAGCTTCAATATTCGCCTGGGAGACATTGCTGGTTCTGGAAGCATTACTTTACTTGATGTCTCTGGTGGCACTTTCAAAGTTAATAACCCGACATCATTTGTTTTGGATGCCCACAATAACATAAATCCCAATACAAGCGTTATCGGTAATAATAAAATAACGATTACAAATGTGCGACAACAACTACAAAGCAGTACGGGTAAAGCTTTTACGTTACCACCATTCCATGTTTTGCAAATGCAGAAAACTAATACTGGTATTAATGTAAACACGATTGAAATGCTGGATGGTAACAAAACATTATCCCAAGAGCAGTTAGATGAGATTAAAAATGACCCCGAAATCAAAAACATTGTCAATGACAAGAGTTTTGTTTCGTTCTTAACAGTAGCTGAAGCTGCCGTTAAAAATCCAGGAACTAATACATTAGATAATATTGTTAAAAATGCCTTAGAGAGTGCTTTGAGTAGTAAAGATACTAGTAGCTACAATAATATAGCTTTTGTTCCCGCTAACCCAAGCGGCTTCCTGGATATCGATGAAGATGGCTTGCAAGTTATCAAAAATGAAGATGGCTCTAGAACTATCACAGGAAAGGTATCAAATTACAGTGAAGAGGTAGATGGCCCAAGTAATGACAATGCCTTTTATAAGTATTTCCCGAAAGGTACTAAGGGGTATGTCATTGTTAAATATATTAGTAGTAATCCAAATTATGATAAACAAATTCTCCAAAATGAAAATTTGAAACCGTATGTAAATACTACCGATACCTATCGTGGAAGTATTGAGGATAATATTAGCAAATTGCCCAATGTATTCTCCTCTGAGATCAATCCAGATGGGACCTTTGCAGTGACAATACCTGCTGATGTTACCTTAAACATGAATAAGGGCGATAAAGTTGAAATAATCCCAGACGCCAACTTTGTTGAGTACAGTCCAACCCTTATTGATGCAGGTGCTCGTCCAGTGCAAAAGAGTTTAGATATTCTTACTTTGTCAGAAGCCCAAGACGATGCTGCCACTACGATTAGAAATGCGGTAAAAGATGCCGAAAGCAAGAAGCCAACTAATTTAAAAGAAAGTCAATCAAAGACTTTTGAAGAAGAACTGGCTAAAGCATTGGCAATGGCAGATTCAGTCACTGAAACTAATAAAGACACAACAGTTTATGGTGCAGATACCATTGCCGAAGTCAATAGACGTAAAGAAACGGCTCTTGACCTTGTAAAAAAAGCCTTGCAAATTGCTAATGAAGAGTCAGATGAACAAAATAAATTGGCTGCAGCAAAAGAAGCTGCTAAACAGGCACTTGATAATGAGCTCAATGGTAACGGTACTTCCGGAATGCCGGGTGTAGTTAACCAAATCGCTGATTTAGCAAATAGTGGTTTAACTCAGGACAACGTTAAGATATATCAAGATCAAGCTCAAAAGGCATACGACGCTGCAAAGAAAGCTATTGATGACTGTGAAAGTTTTGATGAAATCACTAAAGCACAAGGTAAGGGTGTAGCAGACATTGATCAAGCTTTAACAGATGCTAAGGCACAACAAGTTATTGATAAGGCTGCAAGTGATCTAAAAACCGCTAAAGACAATGCCTTGAAAGAATTAGCAGCTGAAAAAGCAACTGTTGAAGATAACATTGCTAATTTAAAGAATATCAGTGATGATGCTAAAACTGCATTAAATAAAGAAGTTGAAACTTACTATAAAAACGCAGTTGACAAAGTTAACAACCCGACGCCAGCAAGCCTTGAACAGGTAGACATTGAGAAGAACACCGGGATTAGAAACATTGACAGTGTTTGGAACAAAGCAACAGCACTGGATAAGGAAATTGCTTTTGATCAGAAGAAACTTGATGATTACGCCCAAGCTGCAACGGATCGAATTAATAAAACTGACCTGTCTGATGAAGACAAGCAAAAAGCGGTTGCCGACATCAACAAAGCTCGTGATGATGCCAAGTTAAATGTGGGCAAAAAATTAACGGCTGAAGATGCAGATAAGGCCACAGATGATGGCGAAAAAGCGATAAAAGCAGCTGAAGACGCCGCTAATGCAGCCAACATTGAAGCCATTAAAACTTCTAACACTGCTAATCTTAACGCTGCTGCTGATAGCGCCATTGATCGTGTGAATAAAGCTTATAATAGTTTGACGGAAGCTGGTCAGCAGCAAAGAGCTGATGCCTATAAAGCGGCTGCAATTACAGCTATAAATCAGGCTAAAGCCGTAGCCACTGAAACAATTAACTCTGCTACAAGCAAAGATGCAATCATTAATGCCTTTAATACTGCTAAAGACAAGTTTGACAACTCGGCAACCACAGCTGAAGTTGCTTTTGCCAAAATAGCAGCTGTTGATGCTGTCAAGAAAGAAGCTGACAGCGTCAAGCCGAATTTAAGTGCAGCTGATCAACAGAAAGTTGATAGTATAGTTGCAACAGCTAATAGCGATTTCCAAAAAGCCACTACAGTCGACAAGGTCAACAGCATCAAAGATCAGGCAATTAAAGATATTGATAATGTTAAAACTACTGCTGATGTAGTTAAGGAAGCCGAAATTAAGGCTAACAAGGATACTCAGACAGCTAATATTGATGCGGCAGCCACAGCAGCTAAAAAGCGTGTAAGTGATGCTTACAATAAGTTGTCACAGGCTAACCAAACTAGTTACCAAGAATCGTTACAGAAAGCTGTAGATGATATTGACCAAGCTGCAAAAACTGCTAAGAATAATATTCAGAACGCACAAAATGTGGAAGATATTATAGCTGCAGCTGGAACAGGCACACAGGCAATCGCTGCTATTGAAACAAAAGCAGAAGTTACTTTTGCTCAAGCCGATGCAAAAGAAGCAATTGCAAATGAAGCTGCTAAGGTTAAGCCTGGCTTAAGCACAGCTGATCAACAAACGGTTGATGGCATTGTTACTGCAGCTAATGGCAAGATAGACGCTGCTACTGATGTGTCAACAATTAATAATATCAAAAATCAGGCAATCCAAGATATAGACCAGGTTAAAACGACAGCCGATTCAAGTGCAAAGGAAAAAGTTGATAAAGCAAAAGAGCTGAATAAGACTAGTATTGATGGAGCAGCTCAAGCAGCGATTGCACGGGTGGATGCTGCTTACAACAACTTAACAACTGCTGAAAAGGCAGCCAATAAGGGCACACATGACCAAGCTGTTGCAGATATTAAGAATGCCCAAACTGCAGCTGAAGCAAAGATTGCAGCCGCAACTACTGAAACTGAAGTTGCTGCCGCAGCAAGTGAAGGTACAACAAACATTAATAAGCTGGCAGATGCAGCTGAATTAACCTTTGTAAAGATTACTGCTAACGACTCAGTACAAGCTGAAGCGGCAAAAGTAAAACCTAATCTCAAAGAAACAGCCGATCAAAATAAAGTAGATGAAATTGTTAGTCAAGCAAAAGATGACATTGGTGCTGCTGAGAACGTTGATAACGTAAATAGAATAAAAGAGAATGCAATCAAGGCAATTGACAACGTCAAAAGTAATGCAGAGCAAACAATTCAAAAAGCACAGGAATTAAGCAAGGCAAGTGTTGATGCCCAAGCAGATGCCGCTAAGAAGCGGGTCAAAGATGCTTATGATAAGCTTACAGCTGATGAGCAAAAGACAACGGCAGTCCAAACTGCTTATAACGCAGCTAATAATGCCATTGATAAAGCTAAGACTGTAGCAGAGAGTGCAATAGCTGCTGCACAATCTAATTCAGAAATTACGACAGCTGTTGATAATGCTAATAAAGCCTTTACACAAGTAGCTTCTGACGCCGAACTGGCCTTTGCCAAGGTGGCTGCGATAGATGCAGTTCAAGGTGAAGCGGACAATGTCAAGCAAGGCTTAAAGCAAACAGCTGATCTTAATAAAGTAGACAGTATAGTAGGCCGAGCTCAAACTGATTTGAACAATGCCGATAGTGTTACCAAAGTTGACTTCATTAGAGACCAGGCAATTAAAGACATTGATAATGTTAAAGCTACAGCTGATGCAGCAATTGACAATTCCCAAACAGTTAATAAAGCTAATATTGATAAAGCTGCAGCTGATGCAACTCAACGCGTTCAGAATGCTTATAACCAGTTAAGTGCACCTGAAAAAGAGCAGGCTAAGTCAGAATATAATAAAGCTCTCAGCGATATTAATGACGCAAAGAATACTGCGGATGCGGCAATTCAAGCTGCAAAGACAGTAGATGATGCTACCAGTGCCGCTACAACAGGAATTTCTGCAGTTAATGATATTGCTAGCAAAGCTGAACTATCATTTGCAAAATTGGGAGCTAAAGTTGCAGTTAAAGCAGCAGCAGATGCTGTCACTAACGGTCTTGATAATGAAAACAAGCAAAAGGTACAAGAGATAGTAACTACAGCAAATTCTAACATTGACAATGCTACTACTATAACTGACGTGGTTAGATTTAGGGACCAGGCTATCAATGATATTAATGGTGTCAAAGCTGTGGCAGACGCTGTTAAAGAAGCACAGCTAAATGAAAACAAGAAAAACAACACCGCTAATGTTAATGAAGCTGCTGACGCTGCTAGAAAACGTGTCGATGATGCTTATAACAAATTAAATGATTCTCAAAAGAATGCCAATCATCAGACTTACCAAAACGCCCATGATGCGATTGACAATGCTGCAACTAGTGCGAATAACCAAATTGCACTGGCACAGTCAAGTGATCAGATATCGGAGATAGTTAACACTGCTAAAGCTCAGTTTGATAATGCAGCCACAAAAGCTGAAGTAGCTTTTGCTAAGGTAACAGCTGTTGCAGATATTTCGAATGAAGCTAATAAGGTTAAACAAGACCTAAAGGCTGATTCTGATAAGAATCGGGTTGACAATATTGCTACCACTGCTACTACCAGTATTAATAGCACTAATACTGATACTGTAGCTAAAGTAACCAGTATTAGGGATCAGGCTATTAAAGATATTGACGCTGTTAGAGCTGAAGCTAATGGTGGTGAACAAGCCAGTCTGGAAGAAACTAAGAATAATCGGACTAGTGATGTTAACAAAGCAGCAACAAACGCTAAAACCCGGGTTGATACGGCATACGCTCAGCTGACACCTGCTGAACAAGATGCAACAAAGCAGGCCTATACTGATGCTCTTGCTGCTATTGAGAATACGCGTCTTAAAGCAAATAACGATATTGCCAGTGCTGAAACTAAGGATGCGGTAAGCGACATAGCAGCAACAGCTGAGCAGGAACTTGATCAAGAAGCAACAAAAGCAGAGGTAGCCTTTGCCAAAACAGCTGCTAAAGATGCGATTCAGGCTGAAGAAAAGAGTGCTATTGCCGATCTGAAAGGTCAAGACGATAAGACTTCTGTGCAAAATATCGCTAACAATGCTATTACAGAAATTGACCAAAATTCAACAGATACTGTTGCCAAAGTAAACAGCATTAAAGACAGCGCAATTAGTGCTATTAAGGCTGTTAAAAATACAGCAAATGCAGTAGATAAAGCTATTGTTGACGAAGCTCGCAAAGACAGCTCTGAGAATATTAATGAAGCAGCTGAAACAGCTAAGAAGAGAGTCGAAGCAGCATATAGTAAGCTGACGGAAACCGAACAAGCAGTTGCCAAACAGGCTCATGATGACGCCCTTAACACAATTGCAAGTGCCCAAAAAGCTGCTAACGATGCAATTTCTTCATCAAATTCAAAAACAGAAATTACTCAGGCAGCAACTGAGGGTATTAATAAGATTAATGCTGCTGCAACTGAAGCAGAAGTGGCCTTCGCCAAGGTAGCAGCTAAAGATGCAGTTCATGAAAAAGCCAAATCAATCATAGATCAGTTGAATAAAACTGATGATAAGAAGCAAGTACAAGCAATTTCTGATCAAGCAGATAAAGATATTGACGCAGTTGCAACGGATACTGTAGATAAAGTAAACAGCATCAGAGATAAAGCAATCAGCGATATAAGTAATGTAAAAGCAACTGCGGATGACAATGAACAGAAAGAACTGGAGAAAACAAAGGAAAATAATAAGAGTAGTGTTGATGATTTAGTTAAAGCTGCTAAAAAACGTGTTCAAGATGCTTATGACAATCTTGGAAAAGACGAAAAAGTTTTAGCTGCAAGTGATTACAGTAAAGCCATGGATGCCATCACTCAAGCCCAAGCAACAGCAAATGATGCGATTAGTGCGGCTGCAAATGCGAATGCAATTGTTAAAGCGGTAAGTACTGCATCTGCTGCCTTTGATACGGCTGCTACAACAGCTGAAGTAGCATTTGCCAGAGTGACAGCTAAGACTGCAATCCAAGCTGAGGCTGATAAAGTCAAAAAAGGTTTGAAGCAGGAAGTTGACCAAACAAAAGTCGATAACATAGTGTTACGAGCAGAAAATGATCTTGCTGCAGCTGTAAGCGTAGATAATGTAAATACTATTGCAGCTCAAGCTATTAAAGACATTGATGCCGTTAAAGATACTGCTGAAGAAAATGAGCAAAAGGATTTTGCTAAAGTTAAGGATGATACTAAGCAGAGTATTGATCAAGCTGCCGCAGCTGCAAAGCAAAGAATTAATGATGCATATAATAGTCTTAGTGCAAATGGACAGTCAGCAACCAAGACGGATTATGACAAGGCAATTCAAGCTATTACTAATGCTCAGGCTGCAGCTAAAGATGCTATAGAAAAAGCAACGGATAAGGATGCCGTAAGTAAGGCTGCAGGAGATGCCGATCAGGCTTTCACACAGGCCGAAACAGACGCTAAATTAGCATTTGCTAAAGCAGCTGCTAAAGAGGCGGTTCAAAATGAGGCAAATACTGTTAAGGATAGTTTAAGTAAAGATACTGATAAGAAAAAAGTAGATGCAATTTCAGATCAAGCTGACACAGCTATTGATGCTGCTGCCGATATAACAACTGTTAATAAATTAAGAGATAAAGCAATTAGCGACATCGATGCTGTTAAAGCGACTGCCATTGCTGTTGACCAGGCAACCGTGGATCAAGCTAAGATTAATGGCAAGTCCAATGTTAACGGTGCTGCTGCAGATGCTAAAAAACGTGTGGAAAATGCTTATAATAATCTTAATTCTGACCAAAAGAATGATAATTATCAAGCATATCAAAATGCTCTTACTGCAATTGACAACGCTGCAGATGCAGCAAATATCCAAATTGGTCAAGCCCAAACTGCTGACGAAGTTAATGGGTTAGTAGATAATGCTAAGACCAAGTTTAATGATATTGCAACCAAAGCTGAAGTGGCCTTTGCTAAAGTTATAGCTAAAGCTGCTGTTCAAAAGGAAGCAACAAAGATTAAGAATGATCTGAAGTCTCAAGCTGATAAAAACAAGGTTGATGGTATTGTTACCCAAGCTAATATCCAGTTTAACGATAGCAATACGGACACCGTGCAAGAGGTAAACAGCATTAGAGATAAAGCAATTGATGATATTGATGCTGTTAAAGACGCAGCTAATGGTAATGAGCAAGCAAGCTTAGAAGAAACTAAGAATAATCAAAAGAGTAATGTGAACAGTGCGGCAGATGCAGCTAAGGCTCGAGTAGAAAAAGCTTATGGGGATCTAGAAAAAGATCAACAACAAAAAACTAAGCAGGCTCATGATGATGCTATTGCTGCCATTGATAATACACTTCAAAAAGCAATTGCCGATATTCAAAATGCTGAAACTAAAGATGCTGTGGTTGCCATAGCAGCAACAGCAGACCAAAAATTTGATCAGGAGGCAACAAAAGCAGAGGTAGCGTTCGCAAAAGTAGCAGCTAAAGATGCAGTTCACAAAGAAGCCGCCGATGCCCAAAGTCAATTAAAGAACACCGCTGATAAACAAAAGGTTCAAAACATTTCTGATCAAGCAGATACCGCTTTTGATACTGCTGCAACAGATACGGTTGACAAAGTAAACAGCATCAAAGAGAACGCCATTAGCGCCATTAATGCTGTTAAAAATACAGCATCAGCAGTAGACAAGGCTTTGCTAGATCAAGCTCGCAAAGACAGCACTCAGAATATCACTAATGCCGCAGAAGCAGCTAAGAAGCAAGTTGATGATGCTTATGAAAAACTAAGTTCAAGTCAAAAGGCAGCAGCAAAACAGGACCATGATAATGCGCTTACCGCAATTGAAAATGCCCAAATTGCAGCAATTGATGCAGTCAATGCAGCAACAAGCAAAGATGCTATTACTTCAGCAGCTAATGATGGGGTTAACAAGATTAACGCAGCAGCAACCACTGCAGAAGTAGCTTTTGCAAAAACAGCTGCTAAAGATGCGGTTCAAGCTGAAGCTGCAAATGTGATTAAGAAGCTAAAAGACAAAAAAGATCAGGAAGCAGTTCAGAAAATTGCTGACGATGCAGTGGCAAATATTGACAATGCTTCAATTGATACAGTGCAAAAGGTCAATGACATCAGAGATCAAGCCATCAATGATATTGATAAGGTGAAGAATACTGTTGATACCGCTGAACAAGCTAAGTTAGAAGAAGCTAAAGACAATAGTCAGGCAAGTGTTGATGAAGCTGCTGCAGCCGCTACAAAGCGGGTTGAAGATGCATATGCTAAGCTTAATTCGCAGCAACAAACCAAGACTAATGGAGATCATGATGTAGCTATTACTGCAATTAAAAATGCACAAAAAGCAGCAAATGAAGCTATTGCGCAAGCAAAAGATAAGAGTGCAGTGGCTGGAGCTGTTTCAACTGCAAATACAGCCTTTGATCAGGCGGCCACTCAGGCTGAAGTAGCTTTTGCAAGGGTAGTAGCTAAAGAAGATATTAGGAATGAAGCAGATAAGATCAAAAATGACTTGAGCCTTGACAGTGATAGGACTAAAGTTGAAGGCATTGTCAGCGAAGCTAATACGCAGTTAAATACAGCTGATACAGTGCAAAAGGTCAATGATATTAGAGATCAAGCCATCAGGGACATTGATACTGTTAAGACTACTGCAGATCAAACTGCTGCTACTAAGCTTGATAATGACAAGAAAGCTGCAATTGATGCTTTAACTAACAAACAAACTGAAGTTAAAAATGGCATCGACTCCTTGAAAAACATAAGTGATGAAAACAAGGCTGCTCTAAAAGATAAAGTAGATCGCTATTACCAAGATGCAGTTAATAAGATCAAAGACGCAGGTACAACTACTTCTGACCAAGTTAACAGTGCTAAACAAGAAGGCATAGATAACATGGGCAAAGTTCTTGAGGATGCAAAGTCCTTAGACACAGCTATTGCAAATGATCAAAAGAAATTAGATGATCATGCTTCTGCAGCAATTGACAAGATTAATAAGTCTGATTTATCTGACGCTGACAAAGAAAAGGCTATTGAATCAATCAATAAAGCTCGAGATGATGCTAAAGAGACTGTTGCTTCACAGCCAACTGTTGAAAAGGCGGACGCAGCCGCAAAAGCTGGAGAGAGTGCAATTGATACAGCTGAAAAAACGGCTACAGATACAGATTTAGGAAATACTAAACTTACCGAAAAGACCAAAGTCGAGGCTGCGGCAGACAATGCTAAGAAACAACTTGATGATGATTATAATAAACTGACTCTTGATGAGCAGAAGGAAGTTAAAGATAAGTATGACAAAGCTAAAGCAGATATTGATCAGGCTAAAGCTGATGCCGAAAAAGCAATAGATTCAGCAACTTCCAAGCAAGATGTCAACAATGCTTCTGATAAAGCTAAGACTGACATTGACAAAGCCAAGAACGATGCCGAATTAGCCTTTAGTCAAGCTGCAGCTAAGGACGCAATTAAAGCAGTTGCTGATGATATCAAGAGTGGCTTAAATAAACAAGACGACAAAGACAAGGTTGACTCTCTTGTTGCTCAAGCTAATAAAGATATTGACGCTGCAACTACAATTGATTCTGTAAATAGCACTCGTGACAAGGCAATTACTGCAATTAAGCGTATTAAGAATTCTGCAGATCAATCAGATAAAGATAACTTAGCTGCTATCAAGTCAACTAATAAAACAAATGTTGACCAGGCAGCAACTAAAGCTAAGAACCGTGTTGATGAAGCTTATAACAAGCTTGATGACACTCAAAAAGCAACTACTAAAGCTGATTATGACAGTGCTTTAACCGCTATTGAGGATGCTAAGAAAGCAGCTGAAGCTAAGATAGACAGTGCTACTAATGCAGACGCGGTTGCAGCAGCAGTTGACAATGCTTCAAGACAATTTGATTCTGCAGCGACAACAGCTGAATTGGCCTTTAGCAGAGTGGCTGCAAAAGATGAAGTCAATAAAGCAGCTTCTACAGCTAAACCAAGCTTGAGTAAAGATAATCAGGATCGGGTAGATGAGATAGCAAAACAGGCAAGTGTTGATATTGATTCAGCTGAAACTGTTGCTAATGTTGATAGAATTAAGCAAACCGCTATTGATAAAATTAATGCCTTAAAAGGTAATGATGAAAAAGACTTAGCCGAAGCTATCTCAGATGCCAAAGCAGAATTGAGTAAAAAGCATGATGATGCAGTAGCAAGACTAAAAGATAAGTTTGGCAAAGATGCAGATACTACTGAAGTAGATAAGGCATTTAACACTAATAAGGACATCACTGGTACATCGGTTGATGAAGTTAAAGAGCACGAATTGGCAGCCGAAAGGGAATTGGCTAAAGGCGAAGTTCAAGACACTGGTACAAATGCTAAGAAGAAAATTGACGATTTAAAGCACAAGGATGGTACTGACTATACTCAGGCTGAAAAAGATGCTATCAAGAACCAAATTGATAAAGATATTCATGAAGCTATTGATAAGAATGGTACTATTGATCAAGCAAGCGATTCAGTGGGTGTGGATAAAGCTCGTAAAGATGCAATCGACAAGATAATTGGTGAAACAGTTCCTGACAGTCAAGAAGTTAACAACATCATAAATCAAGATAAAGACGTTCTCAGTCAAAGACTAGCCGCAGCTCGCACAGCTGCTTCAAAATATTTGAAAGATAAGTTTACTCCTGACACTGATGATAGTACCATTCAGCAAAGATATGAAGAAGCGCTAGCAAAACTTAACGCAAAGCCAACCAACTTAGCAACTGAACTTGAAGGAGAAAAGCTAATTGCCCAGGGTGCATTAGCAGATGCACAAAAGGCTGCCAATAAGCTTGTTGATGGTAATTCTGATTATGATTCTGATGCTAAAAAGCAAATCAAAGAGCATATTGTGAAGGATTACAATGAATTTTTGAACAGTATTAATGCATGTTCAACAGTCAGTGAGGTAATCTCTGCGCAACGTAACCTTGGTATTGATCAATTAAAACGCGATGCCACGGAGTCTAATGTTAATGTAACCAATATTATAGAAAACGGTGGTAGCGGACAGCAAGTTCAACCGATAGCACCTGCTCAACCTGATAAGACTGATGATAAAGATAAGGAAACTGATAAGAAGAATGAAGACTCTGAAAGAGTAATCTTAATGCATAATGCCTACCTGTACAATAGTAAAGGTAAACGTGCAAATGGCATTACTTTGGGAGCCGGATCAATTCTTGATACTTACGGTATTGAAACAATTAACGGTGAACAATATTATGTTTTAGTTGACAAAGGTGCCGATAATAAGAAGTACTATGTTGCAATTGGCAATGTTAAGAAAACAGCTCAAAAGCTGAAACATAATGCATACATTTACAACCAATACGGCAAGCGGGTTAAGAAATCAGGTAAACTGAAGTCAGGCAAAGTTATTAATACTTACGGCAGTAGCGTTAAGATTCGCGGTAAGAAGTACTTCATCATTGCCAAGAATCGTTATGTCAAAGCGGCAAATATTGCAAGCCAAAATGTACCTTTAAAGACGACAACGGCTAAACAAACTGCTGCTGTTGAAGCAGGAGACCAATCTCATATCATTGTTAATAAAAAGATAATGCACAATGCATATCTTTATGATCAAAATGGTATTCGTGCAAATGGCTTAGTAATAAGTGCCGGTTCAAACATTGACGTAGTATCGCAAAAAGTTGTCAACAAGAAGTTATATTATGTTCTTGAAGACGGGTTGTATATAGCTGCAGGAAATATCGATGCCAAGAAACTGAAATTGAAGCATAATGCTTATGTATACAGTAAATATGGTAATCGCCTGGGTAAGAAAGTACTAAAGAAACGTAAATCAATTAAGACTTACGGTAATCCAGTAAAGATTAAAGGCAAAAAGTACTACACTATAACAACAAGTAAATTTGTTAAAAAAGCTAATGTTAAAGGGTAGTTTAACTAGCTGATAACGAGAGAAGAGCCACAATTGTAAAAAAATGTGGCTCTTTTTTTCTAAATATTTTTTGACTTATCAATATATAACACATTAAAACTATAACCAACTATTTCAGTTAGTTTTTAACACTAAAATCAGTTTAAAAAACTTTAAAAATTAAAATAAATATTATTTATAATTTAATACAAAATAATATTCATTATATTGATAATAAATAACAAATGTTATACAATTTAGGTGCGTCTAAATAACAAGGAAGGACTAATAATGCTAAGTAAAAATAACTATAATGAGAAATTAAGAAAAAGGGAATTGCAAGCAAGGCAGGATCATTTTTCAATTCGCAAATTAACAATTGGAGTAGCTTCTGTTTTATTGGGATACGCTTTTTTCGGAGCTGGCAGTCAAACAGTTAAAGCTGATACTGAATCGATAGCACAGCAGGCCGATGATAAAACAGAATCAGTTTCTGAAAAACCTCATGTCAATGATAATGCTATCAAACTTGGTTCTGGTAAAAATACTGGGACTGATGGTGACAAGAAAAATGCCGCAAGCACTTCCTCTGTCCAAAAGTCTGCACCTGATAATACTGTTTCAGGTGTTCAAACAGACATTGCTAAAAAAGCTGATACTGATCAAGTTGCAAAAAACGGTCTTACTAAAGAACACTTGAAAAAAGATGGATACGATCAAGGTGATATTGAATCAGTACGAAATAATAGAAAATTTGATATAACATCTACAATTCAAACTGTGCAAATTAGAGTAAATAATGCATATAGTTCTTCCTCAAAAGATCAAGACGACTTGAACACTAAAAATGATTATTTGGCTCAGATTGATAAAATTGATAATGAAGCTTTAGCTAAACTCAATGCAGGTAAAAGTGTTGAAGAAATAAATTCAACAGCAGAAACTGCTATAAGGGACCTTTTAAATATTGCATCAGCTGCAGAACTGCATTTTGCCCAAAAGAAAGCTACTAATGCTATTACAAGTAAAGCAAACGTTGACGAACAAGCTAATAATGCTAAAAAAAGTGTTATTAAGGCCAACGATAAAATTTATGAGAATCTTGTTGATGAAGAGAAAAAGCAAACTGATACAGATTTTTCCACTGCTGACTCCATTCAAAAAATATATTTAATAACAGATAAAGCAATAAAAAATATTTTTGCTGTCAAATCAGATGCTGACCAAGCGGAGTTGAACAAGTATAATGTACTTGAACCAGATGAAATTGAAGAACTAATTGAAGATGTAACTGACACTCAAACCTTGGTTAATGAGCTGATTGACAATTTACCAAACATTAGTGCTGAAAGAAAGAGTTCTCTAAAAGATAAAGTTAACCTATACTATCAGACTACTATCAACAATATAGAAAAAGCTGGTGATTTAGGCTTAGCTGATACGGAAAAAAGTAATGGCATTATTAAAATAAATACGGTATATTCAGAAGCTTCGAATTTAAATCAACAAATTGGATTAGATCAAAAGAATCTTGATGAATATGCACAAAAAGTAACTGAAAATATTAATAATTCCAATTTATCAGAAGCTGACAAAGAAAAAGCAAAAAAGGCAATCAGTCAGGCTTGTGATGATGCCAAAAATATAGTTGGACAGCAACCTACTGTTGAGAGGGCAGATGTGGCTGAAAAAGCTGGAAAAGCTATTATTGATGCGATTGAAAAAGCAGCTTATTTAACTGATCTTGAAAGGGCTAAACTTATTGAAAAAATAAGAGTTGAAAATGCAGCCGAGAATGCCAAGAAAAAAGTTCAAGATGAATATAATAACCTGGGTCAAGATGGTAAAGATAAAGAAAAAGGCAAACTTGAAAAAGCATTAGAAGCTATTGAAAAAGCTAAAAATGATGCTGAAGCAGCAATTTCAAGTGCTACAGATAAAAATGATGTAAGCACCATATCTAAAACTGGTATTGATAAAATTAATGGTGTAACAGATGATACTTCACTAGAATTTGCCAAAGAGTCAGCAAAAGAAACTATTCAACAGATAATTGATATTGTCAAACCGAATTTAAAGGACCCGAATAATCAGAATGCTGTTGATAAAATTAATAAGGATGCTGTAGAAAACCTTGACCAAGCCAGAAACATTCACGAAGTGACCAAGTTTCGGGACGCTGCTATCGACCAAATTAAACAAATTAAAAATACAGCTGACAATAAAGAAAATAATGACTTGTCTAACGCTAAAAGCAGCAGCAAAGATACAGTCAATGTAGATGCAAGTGCAGCGCTTGATCGTGTCAAAAAAGCTTATGAAAAATTAACCGAAGCTGAAAGATCTGCTAAAAAAAATGAGTACGATACTGCTATTAAAGCTATAAATGATGCCAGGACTGCTGCAGAAGATAAAATTGATAATGCTACAAATGTAGATGCTATTATTGCTGCAGTAAGTAACGCAAAACAAAATTTCAATACAATTGCTACTAATGCCGAGGTCTCTTTTGCAAAACTGGCAGGTAAAGATAAGATTCAAGATGCTGCTGCAGAGGCAAATAAAGTCTTAAGTCCTAAGGGACAAGCTGCCGTTACAGAAATTGTAACTCAAGCTAATAGTGACATTGAAGACGCAGAGACTGTTGCAAAAATTGAAAAAATTACTGAAGCTGCAATTAATAAGATAAAAGCACTTCAGGATAGTGAAAAGACAGACTTAGAAAATGCTATTAAGTATGCAAATGATGAGTTTGAGAAAAAATACAAAGAAGCTATTGCCAGACTAAAGAAGGAATTTAGTGATAGCGCTAAGACCACTGAAGTTGATAATGTATTTAACAAATATAAAGGAATTACTGGTAGTACGGTTGCAGAGATTAACTCAAAAGAAATAGCAGCCGAGAGAGAATTGGCTAAAGGCGAGGTTCGTGATACCGCTACAAACGCAGAAGCAAGAGTTGATAATCTAAAACATAAGGATGGTACTGTATATACCGATAATGAAAAGAAAGCTTTAAAGAAACAGATTCAAAAAGATGTGCTTGAAGCAAACGGATCTAAAGATCAGTCGGGTACATTAGATAAACCTTCGGATACAGAAGGTATAGATACTGTCCGTAATGAAGCTGTTAACAAGATTATCAGTGAAGCGATTGCTGATAGTCAAGAGGGAGAAAAAGTTTTGCAGCATGATCCGGATGTATTGCTTGAGCGCCTTGCTAAAGCCCATAAGGCTGCAGTTGACAAATTACAAAAATTTGGTCCAAACATTAATCATGATCAGACCGATAAGAATTATGAAGATGCCAAAAAGGCTCTTAGTTCTAATCCGACGGATTTAGCAACTGAACTCGCTGGTGAAAAATTAATTGCTAATGGAGCCTTATCTGATGCAAAGACAGCTGCTGACAATATTGTAGACAGTAATACTGATTACAGCTCTACAGTTAAGGATAAGATAAAGCAACAAATTCAAAAAGATTTTGATGAAGCAACTAATCGCATAAAAGAAAGTCCAGCAGTAAGCGAACTCATTACCCAAAAGCGTAATGATGGTATAGATCAACTATATCGTGATGCAACTGATACAAACGTGAATGTTACCAACATTATTAATTCGGGTGGCGGTAGCAATCAGATCACAAATATAACTAATACTAATCCTGATAACAATCAAAACAACCAGACTCCTAATACGCCAGAAAACAGCAAAGAAACAGCTAAGATAGTAAGAGTTGTTTTAAATCACAATGCCTATCTGTATGATAATAGCGCTCATCGTGCCAATGGAATTATCTTAGGGATTGGTTCGATACTTGAAACGATTGGTACTGAGACAATCAATAATAGACAATATTATGTTTTAGTGGACCAGGGAGCAAAAAATAAGAAATACTATGTTGCGGCTGGCAATGTCAAAGGTACCGCTAAACAATTGCATCATAATGCTTACATTTATAATCAATACGGCAAACGTGTCAGAAAATATGGTAAGCTTAAAGCCGGTAAGGCAGTTAGGACTTATGGCAGCTCTGTTAAGATTCGGGGCAAGAAATACTATATTGTTGCCAAAAACCGTTTCGTCAAGGCAGCAAATTTCACCAGCCATAATGTAAAAACAACTTTAAAGAAAGCAAAAGAGATTGCTGCAGTTGGTGCTGCCGACCAATCTCAGGTAATTATCAACAAAAAGGTAATGCACAATGCCTATCTTTATGATGAAAACGGTGTTCGTGCAAACGGCTTGGTAATAAATGCCAGTTCCACGGTTGATGTTTCAACTCAAAAAGTTATCAACAAGAGAGCATATTATGCACTTGGAAATGGCTTGTATATAGCTGCAGGAAATATCGATGCCAAGAAACTGAAATTGAAGCATAATGCCTATGTATACAGTAAATATGGTAATCGCCTAGGTAAAAAAGTCTTGAAAAAGTATAAGTCTTTAAATACTTACGGAACACCAGTCAGAATTAAAGGTAAAAAGTATTACACTGTTACTACCAGTAAATTTGTAAAGAAAGCAAATGTTAAAGGATAGTTTAACTACCTGATAATAGGAAAAGTGTCACAATTGTAAAAAATTGTGGCACTTTTTTAATTCTTTTATTATTTTAAACCATTTTTCTGCATTTCATGCAAAGTTTCGTATTGTTTTTTTAATCCTTTTTCAATTTTAGAATTACCTTTAGGTTGAAAATATTTTTTCCCAACCAGTTTATCTGGTAGATACTGTTGTGGCACCCAATCGCTTGCAAAAGAGTGAGGGTAAATATAACCTTTGCCATGCCCTAATTTTGTGGCACCAGAGTAATGAGTATCTTTTAAGTCCGCCGGTATTCCGCCATAATCTTTATTTTTTACATCTTGCAAGGCTGAATCAATGGCACTAATAGCGCTATTGCTCTTTGGCGATAGTGCTAATTCTATTACTGCGTTAGCTAAGGGGATGCGGGCTTCTGGAAATCCCAGATTCTTTGCTGCTTGAATGGCAATTTGTGTGTGCTGCACAGCAGCTGGATTTGCCAAACCGATATCTTCATAAGCAATCACACTTAATCGTCGACAAATTGCGACTAAATCTCCTGATTCAATTAATCTGGCCAAATAATGCAAAGATGCATCCGTATCAGAACCACGAATTGATTTTTGGAAAGCTGATACCAAGTCATAATGACCGTCACCTTTGGCGTCAAAGTTTTGACTGCGTAACTGAATAGAATTAGCCATTTCATCTTGATTTATAGTTATTTCATCTTCATCATTTTGACCAGCTGCAATCATTTCCTGCTTGGTTGATCGCACTGCCAGTTCCAGTCCATTTAATGTGGCGCGTAAATCACCGTTGCCTTTTTGCACCAATAATTCTCTGGCATCATTAGTTAATTTTACATGGTATTTTCCTAAACCATTTTTATCATCTATAAGCGCACGGTCAATTGCCTTATTTACGTCTTCTTTTGCCAGTGGTTTTAGTTCAAAAATCTGACAGCGAGAACGAATAGCGGGGGAGATAGCAATATAGGGGTTTTCAGTTGTCGCACCAATTAAAATAATTTGTCCTGACTCTAAAAGTGGCAGGAGAAAATCCTGTTTCGTTTTATCTAAACGATGAATTTCGTCTAGTAACAGTATGACAGTTCCACTTAATTTTCCTTCAGCTGCTACTTGTTCTAACTGCTTTTTGCTATCAGTAGCAGCGTTAAGCTGGCGAAAGGCATATTTAGTGGAGCCGGCAATAGCACTGGCAATACTTGTTTTGCCGATTCCAGGGGGACCATAGAGAATCATTGAAGATAGCATTTTGGCTTCGACCATTCTCCGAATAATTTTTCCTGGACCAATTAAATGTTGTTGACCAACAACTTCATTCAAATTTTGCGGTCTCATTCTATAAGCTAATGGCTTCATTTAATTGTCTCCGTGGAAAAGCCTATGCCAAAAGCCAGCTTTTTTTTGATTTATATCAGCAAGCTGAGCTTTAGGCATTTCCGGTGGATAAACTTGACTTATTTCAATGCGCATTTTGTTAATGGCACTGGAAGCTACCACTAAAATTGCTGAATCATCAGGCCCCGTTTTAGCTGTCTCGTTATTAACAATGGTAAAAGAAGTTTCGTATTTGCTGCAATAAGTTTCTACTTGATTAACAAAATTATCATGTAAATTACCGTTTATCAGTATATTGTAACCGGCATAATCTTTGAAATGTTGTAAAAAAAGGCTGGTTAATTTGGGATCCTGCACTTCAGCATTAGTCATTCTAACCAAAACGCGTTCACGCAGAGACCCTAAAAATCTTCTGCGTTCATCCGGTTTTGTCTGTGGCGTGATGCCTTGTGCAGCATTTGAAACTCTGGTATTTAAATCTTCAGTCATTGATGAGATTTCCTTTCGGGTAGCAAAAACCCCTCTCCAAGTAGGAAAGGGGTTTTGTGAAAATGTAGAAATTAAAGTAACTTGTTGTAGTATTCAACAACTAGAGCTTCGTTAATTTCTGGTTCCATTTCATCACGTTCTGGAAGACGAACAAGTGAACCTTCTACTTTGTTATCATCGAATGAAACAAAGGATGGACGGGATACAACTGCTTCCAGTGCATCCTTAACTTGTTGCAAGTTCTTTGACTTTTCCTTGAGACCAATGGTTTCACCAACCTTGACTTCGTATGAAGGAATATCAACACGCTTGCCGTTAACAGTAATGTGACCGTGGTTAACCAATTGTCTTGCTTGCTCTCTTGTAGTAGCAAAACCTAAACGGTAAACAATGCTGTCTAAACGGCATTCAAGCAAAGCCATGAAGTTAGTACCGTGTTCACCTTCACGAATCTTACCAGCACGTTTGAACAAAGTTCTAAATTGACGCTCGTTTAAACCATACATCCAACGCAACTTTTGCTTTTCGTGCAATTGCTCGCCGTATTCTGATAAACGACCACGTGAATTAGGACCGTGTTGACCAGGAGCGTAGTTACGACGGCTAAGCTCCTTACCAGTACCTGAAAGTGAAATTCCTAATCTTCTGGAACGTTTCCAACTTGGACCTGTATATCTTGACATAAAATCCTCCAATAAAATCTGATAACAGTTTTTGGAGTAAAATAATTACGTATAAGTTTAACATTCGTGCATCTTAATTTTCATTTTCGCCTATTGCAGCGTCGGTTACTCGTTCACTAAAACGTATTAAGATGTTGACGTTCTTGCCACTTATAGCTGCAAATATTTTACACGTTCTATATTATAGTTGTATTGACTTATTAAAGCAAGGAAAACATTGACTGCTTTAATATTACAGGAAGAAAAAGGAAATTTGGTTTATAAAGACATATAAAAATCAATATTTTGTTTAAAAGTAATGTAGTTTTTATCAATACTGCATATCAATTTTTATAGCATAATGAAATGTACTAGTTTAAAAAAACTCTTGCCCACAATAATGTAGAAGTTTGGTATAATTGGGTTAGTTTTGGAGGAAGAATATGTCATCGACTCAATCCATAGTTGTAATCATTGCAATTTTAATCATTATTATAATTATAGCACTTATGATCATAGTCAATCGACGCCAATTAAGGCAGATTCTTGAATTGGACGATTTGATCACTAAAATTGCCAAAATGCATTTAGAAACAGACATTATTAATCTGGATAAAATGGATTTAGCAGGTGAGAGTCTGACCACACTGACTACTTGGCGCAAAAGCTATGAGCAGGGATCAACTAAAAAAATTCCTGCTGCACAGAGCTTTCTTGAACAAGCTGCTGACCAAAACGCTCATTATCAAATATTCAAGGCTCACAAAAATATTAAACAGGCTCAGGAAATCATGGGTTCAACTTATAAAGACGCTAAAAACACAAAAGAAGTTTTTACCGAATTACTTGAATCAAACCGTGAAAACCAAAAGCAATATAATGACTTATTCAATCAATTTAAAGAATTGCGTAAGGGGGTTTTGGCAAATTCATACGAATATGGTACTGCACTTGATAAAATTGAAACTGATTTGACCAATATGGAAACTGACTTTTCAGAAGCCAAGAGTTTGACTGCTCAAGGAGACCAGGTTGAGGCAAAGCGTATTTTATCAAAGATTAAAGTAGCTTTGACAAATATCAGTTCCGTTCTTCCAGAAGTTAAAAATTCGTGTCACCAAATTGATACAGTTTTTAAAGACCAACTGGATGAGCTATCTGATAGTTATAAGAAAATGATGTCTTCAAAATACTACATTACTCAAGTTGACGTTTTAGCCGAAATTAAAAAAATTCGCGGTCAAGTGGCTGATGCAGCAAGATTACTGACAGAATTAAAAATATCTGATTTAAACACAAGTATTGCAAAAATCAAAAAGGAAATTGCTGCTTTATACGATACTTTGGCTAATGAATATAAGGCAAGACCTTTTGTAGAAGAAAATCAGGACAAAATCCAGAGACTTCTTGCTCATGAACAGGTTGAGTCCAAAAACTTGGTGGCCAAATTGCGTCACATCGATGAGAGTTACGAGCTTACGCATAATGAGCTTGCTACCAGCAGGCAACTAGAGCAGGAAGTCAATGACATGGAACGGCAATATACAGTTGACACGCAAAATGTTGCTGATGGCAAAGGAGTTTATTCACAAATCAAGTCATCGTGGTTAAACATGCTTGACCGTCTACGTGAAATTAGCAATCAGCAAAAGACAATGTCCCAAGACGTCGATGGCCTTTATGATTCGGAGAATGTCGCTAATGATTCAATCAATCGTTTTAAACAAGAAGTGTCTTTAGTTTATCGGCGGTTAGAACGTAAAAATTTGCCAGGTAACCCGGATTCTTTTGTTCAAATGTATACACTAGTTGTTAATGAAATCGGTCATGTAGCAAAAGAATTGAGTCAAGTTCGTTTAAATATGGAAAAAATTTCTCAGGAATTAATCCAAATCTCTGATGACGTTGAAAGACTAAAAAGAGAAGCTGATGACATTATTAATTCTGCGGATTTAGTCCAACTGACTTTGCAGTATTCAAACAAATATTCTGACAATGGTTCAATACAAAGTGCTCAGAAAAAGGCAATGGATCTTTATGAACAGGATTATAATTATAAGGATGCTCTTGATACCATTGCAACTGCTATTGAAAAAGTGGAACCGGGTTCATACCAGCGTTTAGAAAATTTATATTATTCGGATAAGAAAAATAATGACTAAATTTTATAAACTTTTGTCAAACAAAAATCTCAGCTTTAAAATTTGTAAAGGATTTTAAGGCTTTTTTATTGCTAATGAATAAATAATTGAAGCTTAGATTATTTTAAGTTACAATTTATAAGTTAATAGCTGACCTTGTAGTGTATTGGAGGAGAAATTCCGTGATTTACTTTGACAACAGCGCCACGACCAAAATTGATCCTGCTGTTTTAGCGACTTATGATAAAGTAGCACAAACTATTTGGGGTAATCCATCTAGTTTACATAAACTGGGAGACCGTGCTTACCAACTTTTGGAAAGCTCGCGTAAACAGATTGCTAATCTTTTGGGTACAAAGCAGGATGAAATTTTCTTTACTTCCGGTGGTACAGAATCAAACAATTGGGCTATAAAGGGCACAGCATTTCAAAAACGTCAATTTGGCAAGCATCTCATTACATCGAGTGTTGAACATGCTTCTGTCGCTAATGCTTTTAATGCGCTGGAATACATCGGTTTTCGCGTAACTCACTTGCCAGTTGATAAACAAGGGCGTGTCAATGTCAATGATTTGCGCAATGCTCTTGATTCTGACACCACATTAGTTTCAATAATGGGTGTCAATAATGAGATTGGTTCAATCCAGCCAATTGATGAGATCGGTGATTTATTGTCTAACTATCCGACTGTGAACTTTCACGTTGATAATGTTCAGGCATTGGGTAAAAATATTTGGTCACGAGTTTTTACTCCGCGTGTTGATTTCTCCAGCCTTTCCGCCCATAAATTTCACGCACCCAGAGGTACTGGTGTCCTTTATAAAAAAGAAGGCAAGATGCTGGATCCTTTGCATGATGGTGGGGGACAGGAAAAAGGTCTGAGATCTGGCACAGAAAATTTGCCAGCGATAGCAGGAATGGCTAAGGCTGTACGCTTGCTTTTAGAAAATGAGCAGGAAAAAGCTGCAAGAGAGGCTGCTATTAAGGAAAAAATAGTAAATTATTTGCAGGGCAAGCCTGGAATAACTATATTTTCCCCTGTCAATGACAATTTTGCGCCACATATTTTATGTTTTGCACTTGAAGGCATCAGGGGAGAAACTTTAGTCCATACACTTGAAGAATATGACATTTATACTTCCACTACTTCCGCATGCTCCTCGACTAAGGTTGACCAAGCCAGTACATTAGTAGCAATGCATGTTGATGATAAAATTGCCACCAGTGCAATTCGTCTCAGTTTTGATGAATCCAATACGCTTGATGAAGCGGATGAGTTTATAAGAGTTTTTGACAAAATTTACCGTCATTTTGCCCCAATTAATCATTTAGGAGAATAGATTTTTTATGAAATATACTGAAATAATGGTGCGTTACGGTGAGCTTTCAACAAAAGGAAAGAACCGGAAAGATTTTATCGGTCGCTTAGCCGGTAACGTTACTAAAGTGCTGCGTGAATTTCCACAGGTTGAAATTCACCCACGCCATGATCGGATGCATATTGTTTTAAACGATGCTCCTTTTGAAGAGGTTGACCAACGTTTAAAAAAAGTTTTTGGCATACAAACTTATTCACCAACAATTAAAGTAGAAAAAACGCTGGCGGAAATTGAAAAAACTGCACTTGTTTTAATGAAAGAAACTTTTAAAAAAGGAATGACTTTCAAGGTTAACACTAAGCGCAGTGACCATCAGTTTTTATATGATACTAATGAATTGAATAAAATGGTTGGTGACTACCTTTTTTCACACATGGATGATTTAAAGGTAGAAATGAAACATCCTGACATTGTGCTCAGAATTGAAGTGCGTAAAGATGCAGTTTACATTTCTAACCAGCTGCTTCATGGCGCTGGGGGAATGCCAGTTGGTACTGGTGGTCGAGCCATCATGATGCTATCTGGAGGCATTGATTCGCCAGTGGCTTCCTATCTTGCCCTAAAACGTGGTGTTGATATTGATATGGTGCATTTTTACAGCCCACCATATACCACCGAAAAAGCTTTGAATAAAGCTAAAGAATTAACCGGTATTTTGGCTAATTATGCTGGTAAAATCAATTTTATTGCAGTACCGTTTGCAGAAATTCAAGAAACCATTAAGGAAAAAATTCCTGAGGGCTACTTGATGACTGTGCAAAGAAGATTCATGTTACAGCTAGCTGATAAAATTAGAGCTAAAAGAAGAGGATTGGCTATTTTTAATGGTGAGTCTGTTGGGCAAGTCGCTTCACAAACTTTAGAGTCAATGGCAGCAATTAACGATGTAACCACTACACCGGTCGTCAGACCAGTTGCTACAATGGATAAAACCGAAATCATTAAATTAGCAGAAGAAATTGGAACATTTGATTTATCTATTCAGCCATTCGAAGATTGCTGCACCATTTTTGCACCTCCTCGTCCAAAAACAAAACCAAAAATTGAAAAAGCACGTGAATTTGAAAATCGCCTTGATGTAGATGGCTTAATTGAACGTGCACTGGCGGGCATACAAGTGACTTCGATTTATCCAAATGATAAGTTTTTAGCAGATAAAGCAAAAGAAGATGCTTCACTACTTTAAAAAGTATGTTATAATACGCCCAAAGCAATAATTGAGAGGTATTAACCTTATAGATAGAGAAAGGCTCGTTGATGGTGAAAAGCCGAATGAAGGTTAATTGGTAGCTCGATTGGACTGGTTGGCTGAACTGAAAGTAAGCTAATCCGGCAAATGTGCCGTTATCATTTTTAAGAGAAGCAGAATTTATTCTGCTTAACCTTAGGTGGTACCGCGGTTAATTATATCGTCCTAGACATTTTGTCTAGGACTTTTTTATTGGGAGGAGAATTATGACAGATTTAGCACCAAAATACGATCCGAAAGAAGTCGAACAAGGCAGATACCAAAAGTGGCTTGATCAAGACTTGTTCAAGCCATCCGGGGATAAAAAAGCACACCCATATTCTATTGTTATTCCGCCACCAAATGTTACTGGCAAACTTCACTTAGGACATGCCTGGGATACTGCAATTCAAGATACATTAATTCGACTCAAAAGGATGCAGGGTTATGATACTTTGTATCTTCCAGGGATGGATCATGCCGGAATTGCAACTCAAGCTAAAGTTGAAGCCAAATTACGCAAACAAGGCAAAGACCGACATGAAATGGGTCGTGAAGCTTTTGTTAAGCAAGTTTGGGACTGGAAAGATGAATACGCTGCTATTATCAAGAGTCAGTGGGCAAAATTAGGCCTGTCTCTCGACTATTCCAGAGAGAGATTCACTTTGGATAAAGGCTTATCCAAGGCAGTTCGTCGCGTTTTTGTGCAACTGTATAATGAGGGTCTAATTTACCGTGGTGAATATATTATTAATTGGGATCCGGAGCTGCAAACAGCTTTAAGTGACATTGAAGTTATTCACCAAGACGATAAAGGTGCTTTTTACCATATTAAATATCCGTTTGCTGATGGTTCCGGTTTTGTTGAGATTGCTACTACTCGTCCTGAGACAATGTTCGGTGATACTGCCGTTGCTGTGGCACCTGGAGATGAACGCTACAAGGATATAGTGGGCAAGGAACTGATTTTGCCAATAGTAGGACGTCATATTCCAATTATTGAGGATCAACACGTTGATCCAGAATTTGGTACTGGTTTGGTAAAAATTACTCCAGCTCATGATCCTAACGACTTCTTAGTGGGCAATCGTCATAACTTAAAACGGATTAATGTAATGAATGACGACGGTACTATGAACGAAAATGCCGGTAAGTATGAAGGTATGGACCGTTTTGAATGCCGTGAAGCATTGGTTAAAGATTTAAAGGAGCAAGGCTACTTAATTAAAGTTAAGCCAATTGTACACTCAGTTGGACACTCAGAACGTTCTGGAGTTCAAGTTGAACCACGTCTGTCAACTCAATGGTTTGTTAAGATGAAACCTCTGGCAGATAAAGTTTTAGAAAATCAAAAAACTGCGGGCAAAGTCAATTTTGTACCAAAGAGGTTTGAACAAACTTTAAATCATTGGATGGAAGATGTTCATGACTGGGTAATTTCACGTCAATTATGGTGGGGACACAGGATTCCAGCTTGGTATAACAAAAAGACTGGTGAAATGTATGTTGGCGAAGAAGCACCAAAAGACATTGAAAACTGGAAACAGGACCCAGATGTTCTAGACACCTGGTTTTCAAGCGCTTTATGGCCATTTTCAACATTAGGCTGGCCTGATGAAGATTCTGCTGATTTCAAGCGCTATTTCCCAACCAATGCTTTAGTTACCGGTTATGATATTATCTTTTTCTGGGTTTCACGGATGATTTTCCAGAGTCTGCATTTTACCCACAAGAGACCATTTAATGATGTTGTTCTTCACGGCTTGATTCGTGATGAACAAGGTCGCAAGATGAGTAAATCTCTGGGTAACGGTGTTGATCCAATGGACGTTATTGATCAATATGGTGCAGATGCTTTACGCTGGTTCTTGCTCAATGGTACAGCTCCTGGACAGGATACACGTTATAATCCTAAGCAATTGGCATCTGCATGGAACTTCATTAATAAGATTTGGAATGCTGCCAGATTTGTGATTATGAATTTACCAGAAGATGCAAAAGCAGCTCATATGCCTGATACCAGCAAGTTTGATCTGTCAGACAGCTGGATTTTTGACCGCTTAAATCACACTGTAAGTGAAGTAATTCGTTTATTTGATGATTATCAATTTGGTGAAGCTGGGCGCGAACTTTATAACTTTATCTGGAATGATTTCTGCGACTGGTATATCGAAATGGCCAAAGTTGCTCTTAATGGTTCAGATGAAGAACTGAAGACTAGAAAACAAGAGAATTTAATTTGGATTCTTGATCAAATTTTACGTTTGCTTCATCCAATTATGCCATTTGTGACTGAAAAGCTGTGGCTATCAATGCCTCATGAAGGCAAATCAATCATGGTTGCGAAGTACCCTACACCTCATGATGAATTTGTTAATGATCAAGCAAGGCGCGATATGGCTTTCTTGATCGAAATTATTAAAGCTGTACGTAATATTCGAATGGAAGTTAATGCACCACTTTCTTCACCGATTGATATTATGATTCAATTAGAAGACAGCAATAATGAACGGATTTTGACTGAAAACGAAGATTACGTCAAGAATTTCTTGCACCCGAAGAACCTGACTATTGCTGCCAATATAACTGCTCCAAAATTAGCTAAAACTGCTGTGATTGCAGGAGCTCAAATTTTTGTTCCACTAGCCGATTTAGTTAATATTGATGACGAAATCAAGCGCATGACAAAAGAGGAGAAAGATCTCCAAGCTGAAGTTGAACGCTCAACCAAAAAACTGAATAATCAAGGCTTTGTAGCTCACGCACCAGAAGCAGTAATTAATAAGGAAAAAGCTAAAAAAGCTGATTACGAAAATCAACTTCAAAGCGTTCAGGAAAGAATTCAAGAATTAAAGAAGAGTGAATAATGTGACTTTTACTAAAGCTCAAGATGTGATTAATTATTTATATTCACTTCCTAAATTACATGAAAAAGCAGATTTATCTTACATAAAAAAAGTGCTGACTTTTTTGGATAATCCGCAAGATAAAGTTAAAACAGTTCACGTCACGGGCACTAATGGTAAAGGGTCTACTTCCTACTATTTGAGCAGCTTGCTGCAAAAGGCCGGTCAGAAGACTGGCCTTTTTGTTTCGCCATATGTGTTCGAATTTAACGAACGTATTCAATTAAATGGGCAAAATATTAGTGACGCAGATTTAGTAAAGACAGCTAATGCCGTAGAATCAGCTTTGACAAAAATTCGTAAAACAAACAACAATTTTTCTTTAGTAACTTTTGAGTATGAAGTGGTAATGGCCTTTTTCTATTTTGCAAGAAAAAAATGTGATTATGCTGTCATAGAAGTCGGTATAGGCGGTGAACATGACAAGACAAACGTGATTACACCTGAAGTCAGCATAATTACCACGATTGGTTTAGATCATGAACAAATTATAGGACCCACACTTCAGGATATTGCGCGTGAAAAAAGTGGAATAATTAAAAGGAATCGTCCTGTAGTTTTGGGTAATATTTCTAAAGAGGTGTTGCCCATAATTCAGCAAAAAGCACAAAAAGAACATGCGACAATAAAACTATTAGGAAAAGATTTTAAAATTTCCTTGCAAGAAAATTTAACTTATCAAGATCAAAATAAGAAAATTTCCTTTTTACCCAGACCTTTAGTAGAAGGTTATGATGTAGGTATCGCTATTTCTGCTGTTAGCCTTTTGGGAGTGAAACTTTCTGCAGCTGAAATTAAAGAGGCAATAAATCAAACCAAAATTCCTGGTCGTTATCAAATAGTGCAAAATAACCCATTAGTTATTCTTGATGGCGCACATAATATTCAAGCCATGCAAAACCTGCTTAATTTTGCTCATTTTGAACAGAAGAAAAAACAGGGCAAAGTTAAAGTTTTGATTATGATGATGAAAGATAAGGATATTGAGCAAGTATTTAAATTGTTTAAACCAGAAGATGAAGTATACATTACAACAATTGATTATCCTCGTGCAGCCAAGAAAAAAGATTTCCCGACTTGGATTCAAGAAAAATACCAATACCAAGCTGACTGGGAAACATCTTTTAGGAGTTTAAAGCAGAAGAGTCAAACAAATGATATACTGCTAGTGACGGGATCGTTTTATTTAGTCGGAAATATTTTACAAATGGAGACAAAAAATGCAGGTTCAAGGTCTTGATGATGAAATTAAGGGAATATTATTCGATATGGACGGATTGCTGGTCAATTCTGAAAATTTGTATTGGGAAGCTAACATACAGGCTGCTAAAGAAGCAAATCTAGGTACCCCAGACGATATCTATCTTAAATTAGTTGGCTCAACAACCACTGATATGGACGATTTTTATCGTAAATACTTTAAAAATAAGAAGCAGCGGGACCAATTTATTAAGCGTACGGATGAGTTGGTGTGGCAGTGGACCGAGGAAGGTAAACTAAAATTACGCCCTGGAGTCCAAGAAGCTCTTGATCTTTTTCAAAAAGCTGGTTTACCTATGGCAGTGGTTACCAGTAACACCGAAGATGTGGTAGAGCATAATTTGTGGGCAACAGGTAGCCGCAATTATTTTCAGTTTCATTTAAATTATGATGATGTTAGAAAAAATAATGTTCAGCCAAAGCCTGCTCCGGATATTTATCTTTTGGCTGCTCAAAAATTACATGTTCCTCAAAATAAAATTCTAGCCTTTGAAGATTCTTCTCCCGGATTGCTTGCGGCCGTTAATGCAGGTTTAAAGTGCGTAATGGTGCCTGATTTAATTCCGGCAAGTAAAAACGACTATCAAAATGCTGCATTTGTCTGTAAAGATTTTTATGAATTTCTGAAAAAGGTTTGTTAATTTTCAACGTATTTAATAGTGAAAGGAATGGTTTTATGGAATTGATAAAATCTAATCACTATTTATTGAAAACTGACTGGGAAATGTTAAACAGCCTTTTTGCTGAGTTGAAAGAACGTGGAATAGAGAAGTTCGATGAACTTTTTATAAAACTGACAGAGCTAAAAATCATGAATTTCGATGATTTGCTCAAATATATTTCTGGCAGTCAATGCGATAAAAATTTAGCTGTTCTTTGTGAGGGACTGCTTGAAAGACTGAGGTCGGCGGTTCCAGATCGTGAACTTATTATGACATCCAGTGATGAAGTAGGTACCTATTTATTGGATAAGTTGGCTGGTCGTAAACAAGAAGAGCTTTGGGCAGTTTATATTGATAACAGTAATCATATTGTTGCTGAAAAAAGATTATTTCAAGGAACTTTAGATAAGTCAATTGCTCACCCACGGGAAATTTTCCGTTGGGCAGTAATTTATGCCTGTGCCGGCTTTTTTGTGGTTCATAATCATCCAAGTGGCAATTTAATTCCATCAAAAAGCGATATAGAGCTAACAAAAATGCTTTTTGCAGCTTCTGAATTATTTCATATTGACTTTCTTGATCATTTTATTGTGGGGAAGGGACAATATGTGAGTTTGCGTGAACGGCAATTATTTTAAATTCATCTTAAAGTTACATTTCATTTTCTTTTTTAAGTTGCACTTTATGCTATAATTATTCAAGATTTAGAGACTGCAATAATTAAGGAGAGATTTACGTGTTTGGATTAGGAGCAAAAAATATTGGCATCGATTTAGGGACGGCCAATACTCTTGTTTATATGGAAGGCAAAGGAATTGTTTTAAGGGAGCCTTCTGTTGTGGCTAAAAATACCCATACTGGAAAAGTAATTGCGGTAGGGTCAGAAGCAAGAGAAATGATCGGAAGGACACCGGAAAGCATAGTGGCTATCAGGCCAATGAAAGATGGTGTAATTGCTGATTATGATACAACTGCCTCTATGCTTAAGTATTTTATAGAAAAGACTGTAGGCAACTCCAAACCTTCAGCTATGATTTGTGTACCTTCGGGAGTAACTGAAGTTGAAAAACGGGCAGTTATTGATGCCGCTCGTGTAGCTGGTGCGCGTGAAGCCTTTGTAATAGAAGAACCGTTTGCAGCCGCCATTGGAGCTGGATTGCCAGTAATGGATCCTACTGGTTCAATGGTCGTGGATATTGGTGGTGGGACTACTGATGTAGCAACGATTTCTCTTGGTGGAATTGTTTCATCTACATCAATTCGTCAAGCTGGTGATAAGTTTAATACTGCAATTGTAAATTATGTACATTCAAATTTTAATCTTTTGATCGGTGAAAGAACCGCTGAAGACATAAAAATCCAAATTGGCTCCGCTTCAGTTGAAAAGGCAGAAGGAATTGAATCTGTCAATATTCGTGGACGTGATTTAGTTACCGGATTGCCAAAATCAGTTGATGTTAAAGCAGTTGATGTTTCAAAAGCAATTCAAGATGTTGTTCAAGATATTATTGTTGCTATTAAAGAAACTCTAGAACAAACCTCTCCTGAAATTGCAGCGGATGTAATTGATCATGGTATTGTGCTAACTGGTGGCGGTGCTTTACTTAAGAATTTGCCAGATGTTATTTCAGAAGCTACTAAAGTTCCAGTATTTATAGCACAAGACCCATTAGATTGTGTTGCAGTTGGTACAGGTGAGTCTCTGAAAAATATTGAAGTAATGCGTAGAAGTCGCAGATAATACAAAAAGTCGGCTATTATTGCCGATTTTTCTTTAGGGACTGTTTCCAAATGAAGAAATTTTTACAGAATAAAAAACTGTTGTCAGCATGTCTTGCAGTTATTGTAGTATTTATAGTTTTAGGTGGTAGTGTTAGCTTGCGTAATAAGCGCAACACTCCATTAATTATTCAAAGCTTTGGTAATGATATAGTCGCTGTAGGGTCAAGGATTATTGATTTTCCTCTTAGTTTTGTGTCTGGCAGTTTAAATAATGTGCATGATTTGCTGAATACTCAAGATGAAAATAACTATCTTAAGAGCCAAATAACCGATTTGGAACAAACAAAGGCTCGTAACTCAAGTCTTGAAGCTGAAAATAAACAACTTAAGTCCGCTTTAAAGTTAAAAGAAACTTTAACTGACTATAATATGGTTCAAGCCTCGGTAATTTCGCGTTCACCAGACAGCTGGACAGACCTTTTGGTTATTAACAAGGGAACTACTTCTGGCTTACGTAAAAACATGGCCGTGATGTCGGGCGGTGGAGTTATTGGTCGTATAATAGAGGTAAATGCTGCTTCTGCCAAGGTGGAATTAATTACCACTAGTGACAAGTCGGCAAACCGTTTTGCAGTTCAAGCTCAAGCCACAAATGGAAAAAAGGTTCATGGCATAATTACAGTGATAGGTAACAAAACTTTAGCCTTTACTCAAGCAATGGATAGTAAAAAACTTAAGCGTGGTACGAAAATTTACACTAGTGGAATGGGTGGTAATTCTCCTAAAGGATTATTAGTAGGAACTATTTCTGCTACAACACATGACTCATTTGGCTTATCTGATTTAATCAAAATAAATCCAGCTGGCGAATTAAACGATCCTTCAGTTGTCACTGTTATCAAAAGGAAAGTGAACGACTAATGAAGACACTGCGAAAATTTACTCTTGTCTTAGCATTATATGTTGCTTTAGCTATTAGTGGCAGCTTGTCCTTTTACCTGCATCAGTTTTTCTCATTTGGCAAAGCTTCTAACTTATTAGTACCTGTTAGTATGATGCTAATCGCGCTATTTGATGACACTAATAATAAAGAAATTTGGTTGGCTTTAGGTGCAGGTATAGTCAGTGACATTTATTTTTTTGGCATTATAGGTATTTACGCAATTATCTTGCCAATAGTTTCATGGCTATTGCAAAAATCTGCACGATTTTTGCCTGAGGTATTTTGGGCCAGAGTTCTGGCAGTTTTAATTGCTTCTGTTCTAACTCAAGGCTTCACGTGGCTGATTTTGAATATGACAGGTTTGTCAAGTATTGGTATTTCTAAGCTGGTGCAAAGTATTTTGCCAACTCTGTGCTGGGTATTTATATTTATTTGTGCCACCTATAAATTATGGTGGAATCTGTCTCTTAACTATCCTTTTATGGTTAATTTGGAAAATTACCGGCAATAAAAAACGTGAGATACAAGTCTCACGTTTTTTATTCGAAAAAGCCAAAGCTTGATAATGCACCGACAGCCTGCATTACAACTGCCGCTAGAGTAATTAATGCCATTAGCCAAGCCATAGCAATTGTTAATTTTTGAAATTTAGATCTCTTTTTCTTATGTCTTCGCGTCATTGATTGACCTCCTACTTGAACAATATTTTATGCTACTTAATAGTTTTTTTCAATCGCGGAGTAAGATAAAATAGATGTTAAATGATAGAGGATGTAGCCAATGTTTTTAATTATATTGATACCAGTTATAGGTCTTGCTTTAGCTTATATTGTCAATAAAATGTTTCCTAAAGCTCAATTTAGGGGATATGATTTATTGCCTTTCTTTTTTATATATGCATGTCACTTAATTACCATGTACCAAAAAAGACCTGAGTTTTTGCCTTATGGTTTCTTCGTTTTTTTCTTCTTAGTTATAGTTATAGCAATATCTGATGCTGTTAAAAATAAAAATCTCTCTTTAAGTCAAACTCTGCGTAAAATCTGGGATTACTTAACTGTAAATACTATTTTTTGGTATCTGGGTCTATTATTTTTGATGATATAGTCAAACTTTTTAATAAAAAAATTTTAAAAAAACTAGTCGCAAACCTGAATTGGTTTGCGATTTTTTCTTTTTGTGTCATTAAAAAATAAATATTTAACTTTTTTGACTAAAAAGTGGTAGGAAGTGGTGAATTGTGGTAAATTATTTAGTGGAAGGGGGCTAAGCCATGTTCATGGGTGAATATCATCACAATCTTGACAGCAAAGGGCGTTTAATTATACCTGCCCGTTTGCGTAGCCAAATAGGTGACAAAATGATATTTACTCGCGGAATGGAAGGCTGCATTTTTGGCTATACTACTGAGGCGTGGCAAAAAATTGAAGCTAAATTAGCGCAACTTCCATTGACTAAGAGAAATGCGCGTAGCTTTACGCGTTTGTTCTACTCTGGTGCGATGGAATGCGAATTTGACAAACAAGGTCGTGTGAATCTGACCACAACGCTGAAGAAACATGCTTCCCTTGTCAAAGAATGTGTCATTGTAGGAGTTTCTGATCGAATTGAAATTTGGTCTAAGGAACGTTGGGAAAGCTTTAGTGATGAAGCCAATGAAAACTATGATGATATCGCAGAAAATTTGGATGAAATTGAACTATAATTATGGAATTCAAACACACCAGTGTACTCTTACACCAAACAATAGATAATTTAAAACTAAAAAATGGTGGTCTTTATGTAGACGCAACTTTTGGCGGTGGCGGTCATGCAAAATATTTATTGAGCAAACTTGCTAGTGGTACCTTAATTGGTTTTGATCAAGACGAATATGCAATAAATTCGGCTAAGTTAAACTTTGCTGATTTACTTGTTCAAAATGCCGATCCTAAATTACAATTGGTACATGATAATTTTAGCCATTTAAAAGAGAATCTGGTTGAGCTGGGTTATCAAAATGGTATAGATGGGATTTACTATGATTTGGGAGTTTCCTCGCCACAATTTGATCAGGCACAAAGGGGTTTTTCTTATCGCTTCGATGCTAGATTGGATATGAGAATGGATCAAGAGCAAAGTCTTGATGCTTATCAATTGGTTAATAACTCAAGCCAAAAAGAATTGGCGAATATTTTGTATAAATTTGGTGGAGAAAAATATTCTCGCCAGATCGCCCATAAAATTGTCCTTAAGAGACAAAAAAAGCCAATTGAGACAACATTTGAACTGGTTGATATAATTAAGGAAGCAATTCCTGCGTTTGCAAGAAGGACTGGTGGGCACCCAGCAAAAAAGACCTTTCAGGCTTTGCGTGTTGCTGTGAATCACGAGCTTGATGTTTTAACTGAATCACTTGAAGAGGCGGTTCACTTGTTAAAACCAGGTGGCCGAATTAGTGTGATTACCTTTCAGTCTGATGAAGACAAAATTGTAAAAAATATTTTTAAAAAATACTCTGAAGTTGATGTACCTAGGGGAATGCCAGTTATTCCTGACAACTTGAAGCCAATGCTTCGTTTAGTTAACCGCAAACCCATTGTTGCCTCACCCGAAGAGCTAAAGAATAATAATCGCTCACACAGTGCAAAGTTGCGAGTCGCAGAAAAATTGTAAAGAGGAAAAAACAATGGCTGATAATTTAGCAAGAAAAGTAGAGTTTAATCCTAATGAGCAAAGAGATCTAAAGAAGAGACAACGTCAAGTTCTCAATCATCACAACGTTGCTTGGACCGGCTTTGAAAAGTCCTTGCTCGTATTGGGAACGATGATAACCATTGGCTTAATGACAATGCTAGTTTCTTCCAGTATTTCTGCTACTTCAGCTCAACATGAACTTACCAATGTGCAACGGTCTGTTGCAAAAGGGCAAAGTCAGGTTGGAGATTTGCATCAAGAATTAGGTGAGTTAACCTCAAGCTCTCGTATGAGTAAAATTGCACGTAGCAAGGGGTTAGCTTTGAATGAGAAAAATATTAGGACTATACGCTGATGAAAAAGCATAATAGTAAGATAAGTAACTCTAATTCCAAAGCTCACGGATACCGTTTTACAGTCGGGAGATTTCTCGAGGTAGCTGTTGCTTTGGTTTTTCTCGTATTTATAGGAAGATTTTTATATATTGGCATTTCAAAGACTGTTAATGGACAAAATTTACCTGCTAAAACTGAGCAATTATATATGCGTAATCAGGTATTAAAGGCTAATCGCGGTACGATATATGACCGTAATGGCTTGGCAGTTGCTCAAGATTCTCATTTATATACTATTTATGCTATTTTAGATAAATCTTCTATCAATTATAAAAATAAGCCTGAATATGTTGTTGATAAAAATAAGACTGCTAACAAATTAGCCCAAGTCTTACCTCTTAAAACTGACGAAATTTTAAAATATCTTAATCCTGCACGCCCTGTTTTTCAGGTACAATTTGGTACTGCAGGTTCCAATTTATCAAAACAGCAAAAAGATAAAATTGAAAAGATGAATTTGCCTGGTATTAAATTCTTTGAAACCCAGTCTCGGCTTTATCCTAATGGTAATTTTGCTTCACATGTAATAGGAATGGCTACCCCGGTATATGATAAAAAAACCAAGCAGCAGAATCTTGAAGGTACCATGGGACTTGAAGCATGGTATGATGACGTGCTTACTGGAAAAAACGGTTATCAGGTTTCCGCAGTAGATGCTTCTAATTTTCAGACGCCAAATAGCGCGCATAACTATAAGGCACCAGTCGACGGTAATAATATTTATCTAACCATTGATTCACAATTGCAGGAATACCTTGAAAGTAGGCTCTCCTATGTTCAAAATACGTTTAATCCGGTTTCCATGACAGCTGTCGTTGAAGATATTAAAACGGGTAAAGTTTTAGCTGCTTCTCAAAGACCAACTTTTAATCCGCAAACGAAAAAGGGTCTGAAAAACTCATATCGCAACATTTTAGTACAAGATACTTATGAACCGGGCTCTGTTTTTAAAGTTCTAACGCTGTCATCATCTGTAAATAGTGGAAATTACCATCCTAATCAATATTATAATTCAGGATCTGTTTCTGTTAATGGATCTGTAATTCACGATTGGCAGCCTCACGGCTGGGGAAGTATACCATTTTCACAAGCTTTTCCTCGCTCGAGCAATACTGGCTTTGTTCATATTGAGCAGCAAATGGGTGCCAAGACTTGGAAAAAATATTTGAAAAAATTTCATATTGGCGAAAAAACTGGAGTAACCTTGCCCGGTGAACAACCGGGAACCATAGCATTCAATTCTCCGATTGATCAAGCTGTAACCAGTTTTGGTCAAGGCGTTGATGTCAATGTTATGCAAATGATGCAGGCATTTAGCAGTCTGGCAAATGATGGGCAAATGGTAAAACCGCAATTCGTTGAAAAAATTACGGATGCTGATAATCATACTATCACCGGTTATCAAATTAAAAATGTAGGTCAACCAGTTTACACTAAAGAAACTGCATCTACCGTACTTGAAAATATGCGTCGAGTTTTAAATAAACGCATTGGAACAGGTTCCGCATACCAAATGAAAGGTCAGAGTATTGCCGTTAAAACGGGTACTGCTCAGATTGCTAACCTTAAAGGCGGAGGTTATCTCAAAGGTAACAATAATTACATCTTTTCCGTGGTTGGAGTCACGCCTGCTAAACATCCACGATACTGCATTTATATTACTGTCAAGCAGCCACGTAAAATGAGTAAACCAGCTGAAGTAATACTTTCATCAATTTTTAAACCAATGATGAATAGAGTAATTCTCATGTCTAAAAATGGTCTAAGCAGTTCGATGGCTGTTAAAACACCTAACCTAAAAGGTTTAAACTACAAAAAGGCCGAAAAGGTAGCACAGCGTGTCGGTTTAAGACTTGCTAAGATTGGTACGGGTGATAAAATAACTGAACAATCCTACTCGGCAGGTCAAAAACAACAGTCAGGAAAATTAATGCTTGTTCGTACTGCTGGAAGTATAGAATGTCCAGACATGAAGGGCTGGTCTATTGATGAGTTACACCAATTTGCAGCTTTAACAGGAGTTAAATTACGGATCAAAGGCACAGGAATAGTTTTTAAGCAAGGTCTGGCTACAGGTGAGCCTGTTAAACCGGGTACAAAAATAAAAATACAATTAAAGGAGTAGCATTTTTATGCTGATTATTAGCATTATTGCATTAGTAAGTTCACTAGCGTTGACTGGGATCATTCTGCCTTGGATGATTATTTTCATGAGGACACATCACGAAGGACAAGAAATTCGTGATGAAGGTCCTAAATGGCATGAAAAGAAATCAGGAACACCCACAATGGGTGGGGTAGTCTTTGTTTTGGCAGCTACAGTATCTACCATTTGGGTTAGTATTTGGCAACAGGAAACGTCTAAACTAATTTGGATTTTACTAATCAGTTTGCTTGGCTACGGAATAATCGGCTTTTTAGATGATGGTATTAAACTGTTTTACAAGCGCAATTTAGGTTTGCACGCCTGGCAAAAATTTTCCTTACAAATATTGGTTGCTATTGTGATTGTCTTTATTGCAGCTACAGATAATTTTCAATTTAAACTTTTTATACCATTTTTTGGTATTGTGAACAGTGCGATTTTATTTACCATTTTTGTAATTTTTTGGCTGGTTGGCTTTTCCAATGCTGTTAATCTCTCAGATGGATTAGATGGTCTGGCAACGGGACTTTCAATTATTGCTTATGCTACTTATTCTTATATTGCACTTAAACAAAAGAACTTTGCTATTTTAATTTTTTGTATGAGTGTTATAGGTGGTTTGATTTCATTTTTTATTTTTAATCATAAACCTGCTAAAATTTTTATGGGTGATGCCGGATCCTTGGCATTAGGAGGTGGATTGGCTGCTGTCAGCATCTTTTTAAACAGGCCATGGTCTCTTTTATTAATTGGAATCGTGTTTGTTTGTGAAACTGCAAGTGTAATTCTACAAGTAATCTCTTTTCAAACTACGGGTAAAAGGATTTTTAAAATGACACCAATTCACCATCATTTCGAAATGCTGGGGTATTCTGAATGGAAAGTAGATATTATTTTCTGGATAGTTGGATTGATTGGTAGTTTTTTGTATTTAATAATATGGGGATAAAATTAGGCAAATGAAGCAGATTAAGACTTATCAGAACAAAAACATTTTGGTTTTAGGTCTGGGCAAAAGCGGTTTTGCAGTTAGTAAATTGCTGCTTAAACTTGGTGCAAAGCTGACTTTAAATGATCAGGCTGATTTGAGTAAAAATAAAAATGCACAGGAATTGAAAAAACAGGGTGTCCGCGTGATTGACGGCAGGCATCCAATTGAATTATTAAGTCAAGAAAGTTTTGATTATTTAGTAAAGAATCCTGGCATCCCTTATGAAAATCCAATGGTACAAGAGGCTCAAAAACTAAACTTGCCTATTATAACCGAGCCAGAAATTGCATTGAGTGTTAGTGATGCCCCTTATATTTGCGTTACAGGTTCGAATGGGAAAACCACCACAGTAATGCTGACCCAGAAAATTCTTGATCATCATTTGTCTAAAAATGGACATCATGCATACGCAGTAGGGAACATTGGCGTACCTATATCTGAAGTGGTTGAAAAAGCGTCCAAGGATGATATTCTAGTCTGCGAAACTTCCAGTTTTCAGTTACTTGGTGTTACAGATATTGATCCTAATGTGGCAGCGATCATTGACATATACCATAATGTTCACTTGGATTATCATAAAACTTTTGAAAATTATGTTAATGCCAAACTGAATGTTACTCGTACGCAGAGTTCAGATCATTATTTTTTGGCCAATTTCGATCAAAAAGATATTTTGAAACAAGAAAGGAAAGTTACAAGAGCAAAATTCGTAACTTTTTCTGAAAATAGTCAAGATGCCGATTATTTTATTGCCGATGGGTATTTACAAAATCAGCACGAGAAAATAATGAAGACATCTGACATGAAATTACCTGGAATTCATAACCAGCAGAACGCCTTAGTTGCTAGTGCAATTGCACAAATAATGGGTGCAGATACCAATGATATTAAAGCCGTTTTAACAACTTTTGCTGGTGCAAAGCACCGCTTGCAATACGTGATGACATTAGAAGGTCGCAAAATATACAACGATTCTAAATCTACAAATATTGAAGCAGCTTCTGTTGCAATTCCTTCTTTTGAAGATCCAGAAGTCTGGATCGCTGGCGGCTTAGATCGAGGATTTACTTTTGATTCTTTAGTACCTTTTTTAAAAAAACACGTTAAAGCGGCCGTTTTATATGGTGAAAGTCGTTATTTATTAGCGGATGCTGCTAGAAAAGCGGGTATTAAACAAATTGTAATTAAAAACACTTTACAGGAAGCAGTTCCTAGCGCATATGAATTAACAAAACCTGGTGACGTATTGTTGTTTTCACCGGCTTGTGCGTCATGGGATCAATTTAGAACATTTGAAGAACGTGGGGACTATTTTGTTAATTTTGTAAAGGAATTGAAGACGAAATAAAATGAGAATAATATTTACTGGTGGAGGAACCGGTGGTCATATTTACCCTATTATGGCTATCATTGAACGGTTAAAAGAGCGCAATTTAGCTACAACTGATGAAATTCTGTTTGTCGGCACTAAAAATGGCCTTGAAGCAAAAATTGTTCCAGGGGCTGGAGTGAATTTCAAGACAATCGAAATGCGTGGGTTTTCTCGTAAACATATAATGAGTAATTTTGCTACAATTAAATTGTTTCTTAAAGCTACTAAAAAGGCACAAAAAATTATTAATGAGTTTAAGCCTGATATTGTAATGGGAACTGGTGGCTATGTGAGTGGTGCTGTAGTTTATGAAGCAGCTAAAATGAAAATACCAACCTTGATTCATGAATCGAATTCGGTTGTTGGAGTTGCTAATAAGTTTTTAGGTCACTATGTAAATAAGATTTGTTATACGTTTGATGACGCAGCTAAACAGTTTTCTGAGAAGAAAAAATTGGTAAAAACTGGGAATCCTCGTTCTCAGCAAGTACTGAACTTATCATCGACAAAAGTTGATATGCAAAGTAAATGGAATCTGAATCCAATAATACCTACAGTATTAGTTTTTGGAGGATCTCGTGGAGCTTTAGCCATCAACAGAATTATGCTTAAGTCACTAACTCGTTTGCAAAAAAAGCCATATCAGATAATTTGGGTAACCGGAACATATTATTTTAAAGAAATCCAAGAAAAACTGGCTAATATAGACTATGGTAAAAGTATTAAAATTTTACCATATGTTAAAGATATGCCTGCACTTTTGCCTAAAATGATTTGTGTAGTTTCACGATCCGGAGCAACCAGCATTGCGGAATTTACAGCTTTAGGTGTTCCCGCCATATTAATTCCCAGCCCGAACGTTACTCATAACCATCAAATGAAAAACGCACTTGATCTGGAAAAAGCAGGCGCTGCGACAGTAATTGCTGAAAGCGACCTTAATATCAATAATTTTATTTCCTCAATTGATCATATCGTTTTAGATCGTAAATATTATACAGAAATGAGTAAAGCTTCAAAGAAATTGGGCGTTCCAGATGCTTCTGACGAAGTAATTAAAGTAATGCAAGATATATCTAAGTAAGAAGAAGGTGAGGCAGTTGACTAAGAAGCGAGTAACAAAAATTGATCCCAAAGAAAAATTATCACCTTATTTAGATCACGAATCTAATCAGAAGAAAAAGTTTAAAGCTAAAACAAAAGTCTCTGCCTCTTTGTCAAAGTTACATAATGAACGTAAAACTGCATTATTTAAACGTTTGGGACTTGTTGTGGGAATCTCAGTAGTGTCCATTTTGGGACTAGGTTATTATATTTCCCCTTTAGCAAATGTGAAAAGCATTCAAATAAAAGGTGAAAATGATTTACCAATAAAAGAAGTTGTAAAAACTACTGATATTAAAGCCAGTGATAAAATAATTGACCATCTGTTTAATAAGGACAGTATAGACCATAAACTGTCATCAAGATACTCTGAAATAAAAACCATAAATGTTCATGTTAAAAATTTTAACCATTTGATTCTTAATATTGACGAATACCATACGATTGGTTACATTAAAAATGCCAAAGGATACCGGAAAATACTTACACAAGGCAAATTGGGTTCCCAGATAATTCCGTGGTCAAAGGTGAGTCCGGATAAGCCAGTTTTTGTGGGATATAACCATGAAATATCATTGAAAGAAACTCTTCACTTGTTTAATAGTCTGCCTTCAGATTTTCAAAATCAGATAAAATTGTTAAGCGGCAACACTAGGAGAAAATCACAGGTAATTTTTCTAATGAAAAATGGAAATGTAGTAATTGGTAACGTTTCTACCCTCAAAAGTAAATTAAAGTACTATAATAAAATAAAAACTAAAGTGGGAAAAAATACTTTAATTGATTTGGAAGTAGGTGCGTTTAGCAGGCCGCTTACACCAAGTGAAAAGAAAGCTTATGGTTTAACTTAGGCTGAATTTGAGCTACTTTTATGGTAAAATTTTTGTAAAGAGCACTGACAGGGGGTAAATTTTGGACAATACAAATTTATTAGTGGGCTTAGATATTGGTACCACAAGTGTGAAAGCGGTTGTAGCAGATACAGGTAAAGTTATCGGAGCTGTAGCTGTTCCCAATAGGGGAATGCGCCACGGCAATATAGTTGATATTGATGAGACAGCTGCTGCTATTAGTAGAGCGTTAAAAGAAATAGCTAAAAAGACAAACGCAAAGATTTATCGAGTTGTAACAGGCATACCGGTTGGTATGCTTCAACTTGAAACTGCAAGCGATTTGGTTAATGTAAGCGATAATGGTCAGGAAGTTGGCAACCATGATGTCAGACGTGTAGTACGTGCTGCTATCAGGTCTGCAGTAAAAAACGAACGTGAACCTATTGCTTTTTTGCCAAGCCGCTTTTTAATTGATGGTAAAACGGAAGTCGATGATCCCCGAAAAATGATTGCTCATTCTCTGTCAGTGCAGGGCATCATGCTTACGGCTCTGGCAAGTCCTTTGCATAATATTAAAAAGGCTATAGAGCGAGCAGGTTATTCTAATAACTTTTTTGTTCCAACCCCGCTTGCTATTGCCAGTGTTGCTTTAAATGAAAGTGAGCGACAGTTTGGCTCAATAATCCTTGATTTAGGTGGTGGCGTGACTACTGCCACGGTCATTCACAATAATCAGATTAAATATGCTAATATTGACTTTGAAGGAGGAAGCGATATTAGCAATGACATCTCTGTTGTTCTTAGTACATCAAAAAGGGATGCAGAACAAATAAAACTTGATTATGGCTATGCCGATCCAAATCTAGCTTCTGAAAAAAATAAATTTGCTGTTAATAGCGTAGGTTCAAATGGTCAACAGATGGTTGACGAGAGCTACTTAAGTGAAATTATTAATGCTAGAGTTATGCAGACCATTGACAGAATTGAAAAAGGTTTGGTTAAACATGATGCTTTAAGTTTGCCTGGTGGTGTCATTATCACTGGTGGAAGCAGTCTGTTACAAGGTTTTGATGGCATAATAGCCAATACTTTAAATGTCAAAGCCAGAATCTATCAACCTGACCAAATTGGAATGCGCAATCCAATTTATTCAGCTGCATATGGAGTCGTTAACTATGCATATAAAATGTCTGATATTGACTTTTTAGTAATTAACGCAATATACGGCAAGGATGCACTTGGTCAAGAAGAAGTGACTGTTCAAGAAAAAACAAAAACTTCGAAAAGAACAGCTACTGTTAATGAAAGTAAAAGAAAAGAAGAATATAATAGACGTGAGTTACTGAAACGAGAAAAATCTTCGCAAAGTAAAACGAAAAATAATACGCAAAATAAAGATAAAGGCTTTAAGAACTTCTTCAAAAAGTTCTTTGATTAAAGGTGGTTAATTAGATGGATTTTACGTTCGATTCTGACGACAATAAAAATGCTGTCATCAAAGTTATTGGTGTCGGCGGTGCTGGTGGTAATGCTGTTAATCGAATGATCGATGATGGCGTACAAGGAGTATCTTTTGTAGCTGCTAACACAGATGTACAAGCATTAAATAGTAATAAAGCTGAAAATAAAATTCAGCTGGGGCCAAAGTTGACAAGAGGACTTGGAGCTGGCTCTCATCCCGAGGTAGGTCAAAAAGCTGCTGAAGAAAGTGAGCAGACAATTGAAGATGCGCTAAAGGGTGCAGATATGATTTTCATTACCGCTGGCATGGGTGGCGGTACGGGAACTGGTGCTGCGCCAATTGTAGCCAAAATTGCACGAGAAACTGGTGCATTAACAGTTGGCGTTGTTACTCGTCCTTTTACATTTGAAGGACCCAAAAGGTCTAAAAATGCAGCTGAAGGCATTTCTCAGTTAAAACAGTATGTTGATACGCTTGTTATCATTGCTAATAACCGGTTGCTGGAAATGGTCGATAAAAAGACTCCTATGATGGATGCCTTTAAAGAAGCAGATAATGTTTTAAAACAGGGTGTTCAAGGTATTTCTGATTTAATCACTTCAACCGACTATGTTAACTTGGATTTTGCTGATGTTAAAACTGTTATGGCAAACCAAGGTGCTGCTTTAATGGGAATTGGTCGTGCAAGTGGGGAGAACCGGACTGTTGAAGCAACTAAACTGGCAATTTCTTCACCGTTGCTTGAGGTTTCAATTGATGGCGCTAAACAGGTTCTCCTGAATATCACCGGTGGACCTGATTTGACTTTATTTGAAGCACAAGATGCTTCTGAAATTGTTTCAAAGGCTGCAGGCGATGATGTTAATATCATTTTTGGTACGTCCATTAATCCTAATTTAGGAGATGAGGTTGTTGTCACTGTTATAGCTACAGGAATAAATTCACAAGCAGAAGAGGAAGCATCTAAACAGCTTCCTGGTCACAGTCACCAGATAAAGTCACAACCTAGTCAAACCAATTCCTCTGGGCAAAATACAAATTCGGTTGAGAGACCTGTTGAGCCCAGACCTTCAACTGATGATGGCTCGCAAACTGTTCAGACTGCTCCAAAACATAAACCTATGGTCGATCCAACAAGTGTATGGGGTTTGGATAACGATGATGAAGGAAATCGTCGCTCAACACCATCTGCCACAAATCAGGAGGAAAGATCGAGCTCGTTTGATGACGACGATCAAAGCAGTATTTCACAAATCGAAACCAACGCTTTTGATGACGATGATACTGATGATATTCCATTTTTCAGGCATCGTGGTGAAAACTAATAGGAGGCAAGAAAAATGGCTTTTAGTAAAATAGGTAAATTTTTCGGTGTTGCAAATGATGACGATGAAATGCTGGATGATGAATATGCAGAAGACCAACAATTAAATAATGAGGACAATTATTCTGCTAGTGCTGTTGATCGTGACAATGTAGTTTCGATAAAATCCGGTATGAATGCGGCTAAGAGCAAAATTGTTCTTTACGAGCCACGTGTTTATTCTGATGCCAAGGATGTTGCACAAAACTTGTTGAATAACAAAGCAGTGATTATTAATTTTAGCAGGATGGAAGATGCTTCTGCTAGGAGAGTTGTTGATTTTATCACGGGGACAGTTTATGCCCTGAATGGTGAAATTCAACGTATCGGCGATAAAATATTTCTGGCAACACCTCCTAAATTCGTTACTAATGGCAAAATTAGTGACTTAGTTGATAAGAAAGATACTTTAAGTTAATGGCAGCAAATATCATATATTACGGTATTAATATTCTTGATTATATAATATGGATCTATAGTATCATTATGGTAATCGATGCAATTTTAAGTTGGATTCCTTTTTTACGTGATTCAAGTCTCGGTCGTATAATTAATCTGATAATTGATCCTTATTTAAACCTTTTCCGTAAGGGACCGATTTTAAGACTCTCTAATGCCACCGGGTTGGATATTTCATTTCTAATTGGCTTACTTTTACTTTATTTTGTGCAAAATTATGTCTTAAGATGGATCGCAAACATTTTATTTAGATTGTTTGTTTAATTTTTATAAAGAGCTGATGAATTTCATGATTTGTCAGCCTTTTATTTTTTTGAATAATGCAAATAGTTTTCTTTGTTAAATGAATGTCTTTTAAAGTTCATGCTATAATAATTTTAGAAAAGACCAATGTGTCTTTTTACCTTCATTAACAGGGGGCATTGTGTGAACACAAAAAACATAGCAAAACGAAGTGCTTATGCTAAGAATGTTTTATTTAAAGGTGATTTATCTGATCGGAAAATAGTAGATAAGATGACTGGACTCATAAATAACGCTCTTGACAAGCATGAAGAAGTTTTAACAGATTTTCTGAATCCTGGAGAAAGGGATATTCTTAAAAAAATAGCTGGTGCTGAAGTTTGTTTGCAGAGCTTTGGTGGGCATTTAAATGCTGAAAAGAAAAGAGTTTTTATAACTGAAGACTGGGATAATATTGCGCCTCTTGCATATCAGGTTACTGTTTTTAATATTGAGTATCCTCAGAAATTTACTTCTTTGTCACATAGTGCAATATTAGGAAGCCTAGCTAATGCAGGTATAGAAACCTCAACATTTGGCGACATTATTACCGATGGCAATGGCAAGTGGCAATTTTTTGCTAAGAGCGAACTAACAGATTTTTTTCAACATGAAATCACCTATATAGGTAGGACAAAGGTAAGAATAAGACCTAGTCTAAATCAGAAAGTAATAGCAGTTGATGATGAAAGTGAACTGTTAAGTGCAATTGTTTCTTCACTGAGGCTGGATGCAGTTTTAGCTTCAATCACAAATGATAGCAGGCAGAAAGTAAAAACATGTATATCAGATAATTTAGTTAAATTAAATTGGCATAGTGTCAAAGATTTTAATATAATGGTTAATGAAAACGATGTCCTAAGTTTAAGACATTTTGGCAGATGTGAAATTAAAGATATATCAAGGACACGAAAAGGCAAGTATAAGGTGGTGTATAAGCTATGGCAGACGAAAAAAAGGAATCGCAGAAATTGACTCCGCTTGAAATTCATAATAAAGAATTCAAAAAGAGAGGTTTAAGTGGCTATGATAGGCGCGAAGTAGACAGTTTTCTCGACCAAATAATCAATGATTATGGTGACGCGTTAGATCAAACGGTTGACTTGAAGAATGAAATTGTGCATTTGCAAGAACAGGTTTCAGATTTACAAAAACAAGTTAAACAGTACAAACAGAATGAAGATGCTACGAAAGAAGCTGTAGGTAACGCTAAAATTCAGGCAGAAAGAATTATCAATGATGCTACAGTTCAAGCCAATAATACTACTGAACAGGCAAAAATTGATACTGATTATCAACGTCAGCAACTTGAAACTATTAAATCTGACTATGAACGTGTGAAAAAGGAAGCTTCAGGTTATCGCTCTTATATTCAAGATCTTTTACAAAAAGCAATTGAAAATCTTAATGATGAAAATTGGCAAAAAGCACTCGATAAATATTTCGATACTGAACGATTTTATCCCCCAGATGGTGCTGAACCAATAATGTTAACTGATGAAGACGAAGATGTCGATGAAGACGATGATGATGAAGATATCGACGAAGATGAAGAAGTAGAGGTTGACAATGGCATTGATGATGAAGTAAACTTTGAACAAGACACTGAAGAAGATAATAATAGTCCTAAACCAATGACTGGTGACAGTCCTAGTGTTGAAACTGTTAATAACGAAGATACTAGTTCTAATAATGGCTCTGGTACTACTGTTATTTTCCCAGATGACTATAAAAATCATTAATAACAAACTGACAGTAAAACTTGAGAGCAATTCAGCGAATTAGCGGTGGTGTGAGACTAATATAAGAGCTTAATGGTTGATCAGCTGTTAGGATTGGTTTGTTACGTTAGTTGCACGATACGCAATCGTTAAGTGGAGTTTAACAACTCAATTTAGGTGGTACCACGATATTAACCTCGCCCTAATCTTAGGACGAGGATTTTTTTATAGGGAGGATTAAAAAATGAGAGTGAAAAATACACTTAATATGGGTAAAACCAAATTTAAGATGCGGGGCAATTTGCCAGTTCGCGAAGCGCAATGGCAAAAAGAGTGGGAAGAAAACAAATTATATGAACAAAGATTAAAACTGAATAAAGGAAAGCCGAGATTTGATTTACATGATGGTCCTCCTTTTGCAAACGGTAATATTCACATTGGCCACGCTATGAACAAAGTTTCAAAAGACATAATTGTTCGTTTTAAAAATATGAACGGCTATTATGCTCCCTATGTTCCTGGTTGGGATACTCATGGTTTACCAATTGAACAGCAATTAACCAAACAAGGCGTTGATCGCAAAAAGATGAATCTTGCGGATTACCGTCAGCTTTGTCAAGATTTTGCTAGTAAAGAAGTTAAAAAGCAAATGACTGACTTTAAGCGTTTGGGAGTAATGGGAGACTGGGACCACCCATATATTACTTATCAACCTGAATATGAAGCTGAAGAAATTCGTGTCTTTGGTAAAATGTATGAAAAGGGTTATATCTATAAAGGTAAGAAACCTGTTTATTGGTCACCTTCAAGTGAATCAACATTGGCAGAAGCTGAGGTTGAATATCATGATATTAAGTCACCTTCGATTTATGTTTCATTTCCTGTAAAAGACGGTAAGGGCATTTTAGATCCGAAAAATACATATTTCTTAATTTGGACGACTACACCTTGGACCATCCCTACTAATCAGGGTATTACAGTAAATCCAGGGTTTGATTACTCTGTAGCTCAGGTCGGTGATAAGCGTTACGTTGTTGGAACTGAACGTTTAGAAGCTGTTGCTGAAGAATTAGGTTGGAAGGACTATGAAGTAGTTCAACATCTTAAGGGTACTGAAATGGACCATATGGTTGCCAAACATCCTTTATACGATCGTGATTCTATTTTGATGAATGCAATGCACGTTACTGCTAGTGATGGTACTGGACTAGTTCATACGGCTTCTGGTTTTGGTGAAGATGACTATAATGTTGCTCAAAAATATGGTATTCCTGTGTACAGCCCAATGGACGACAAAGGTTGTTTCACTGAAGATATTAACGATCCAGATTTAGTAGGGCTGTTTTATGATGATGCCAATAAAGTCGTCAGTGAAAAATTAAAGAAATCAGGCAATTTACTTAAGCTTAGCTTCTTTACTCACTCTTATCCTCATGATTGGCGTACAAAGAAACCTGTGATTTATCGAGCAACTACACAATGGTTTGCTTCAGTTGAAAAGTTCCGCCAACAGATTCTTGATCAAATTGATAAGGTTAAATTCACGCCATCCTGGGGTCAATTGCGCTTGCACAATATGATTAAGGATCGTGGTGATTGGGTAATCTCAAGACAACGTGCTTGGGGAGTTCCATTGCCAATCTTTTATGCAGAAGATGGTACTGCGATTGTCACACCAGAAACTATTGAACATATTGCACAGATTTTTGCCAAAGAGGGGTCAAATGCCTGGTATAGAAGAAGTGCTAAGGAATTGTTGCCAGACGGATTTACTTCTGAGCATTCACCAAATGGTAAATTTACAAAAGAAAAAGATATTTTAGATGTTTGGTTTGATTCCGGATCATCTCATCAAGCTGTTATGGCTAAAAGACCAGATTTGAATTTCCCGTGTGATCTATATCTTGAGGGCAGTGATCAGTACCGTGGCTGGTTCAATTCAAGTCTGATTACAGCTGTAGCTGCCACGGGTAAAGCACCTTATCGCGGTATTTTGTCTCAGGGCTTTGTTTTAGATGAAAAAGGACATAAAATGTCTAAGTCGTTAGGTAATGTAATTTCACCTAACGATGTCATCAAACAAATGGGAGCAGAAATTATTCGCTTGTGGGTAGTTTCCGTAGACACTACTTCTGATGTTGCTGTTTCACAAAATATTTTGCGCCAAACTTCTGAGAGTTATCGTAAAATAAGAAATACTTTCCGCTATATGTTGGCTAATACTTCTGATTTTGACCCGCAAACAAATAGAGTCGCTTATGAAGATCTAAACTCCATTGACCAATATATGGAAGTTAAACTCAACGATTTGGTTAAAATTTGTCTTGACAGTTATGAGCGTTACGATTTTAATAATGTTTATAAAAAGAGTTTTGCATTCATTTCTAATGATCTTTCAGCATTTTATCTGGACTTTGCCAAAGATGTTCTTTACATTGAAAGTAAAAACAGTCATGCAAGAAGGTCAATGCAAACAGTAATTTATGATGCGGCAGTTAAGTTGGCTAAGGTTTTGACCCCTGTCTTGCCACATACTATGGAGGAAGTTTGGTCTTTCTTAAAGGAAAAGGAAGATTACGTCCAACTTGCCGAAATGCCTGAAATTGAGCATTATGCAAATCATGATGAGCTCCTTGACAACTGGAAGAAATTTATGAATTTCCGCGATGATGTTTTAAAAGTCTTAGAAGAAGCGCGTGATCAAAAGTTAATCGGTAAATCTTTTGAAGCAGCAGTTACAGTTTATCCAACTGATGAGATGAGAGCAGTTTTAGCCAATCTGGATGCAAACTTTAGGCAAATTTTAATAGTTTCTAAGTTAACTATTGCTGACGGTGAAGCACCTGAAAATGCCGAAAAATTACCAAATGGTGCATTTGTCGTTGAACACGCTGATGGCGATGTTTGTCCTCGGTGTCGTATGATCAGAACCGATGTTGGAGCTGATAGCGAAGTACCAATGCTTTGCGGCAGATGTGCTAAAATTGTTGAAGAAGATTATCCTGAAGCTGTACAAGAAGGTTTAGAAGAATAATGCGTTACGGTAAGGTAAAGCAGTTTGATCAAAACAGTAGTTTTGGTTTCATCACTGACGATGAAAATCAGAAGGCGTACTTTGTCTTTTATACTGCTATTAAAGAAGAAGGATATCGTCGCTTGCGTGTCGGACAAAAAGTTAAATATCAGCTCGCTCAAGGAAAAAATGGATTGCAATGTGTTAATGTATATTTAGCTGATTAGCAGGAAAGTGAATAATGGATTTAACAGAAACTGAAATCTCTTCAAAACAAATTTTTACAGGTCGTATAGTTGATCTTTCAGTGAGAACGATCAAATTGCCTAATGGTGATACTGCTACAAGGGAAGTAGTAAAACATCAACCTGCATCAGCTGCTATAGCTGTGAATGATAAGCAGGAAATGCTGTTAGTTGAACAATGGCGTGAGCCTATCAAAGAGTTGACTTTAGAAATTCCAGCAGGTTTAATAGACGAAACTGATGCTAGTCCACTTGATGCAATGAAAAGAGAGTTAAATGAAGAGGGCGGTTATCGTGCTGATTACTGGGAAAAAATAACTGAGTTTTATTCATCTCCCGGTTTTACTAATGAGAAGCTCTACTTATTTTATTGCGACACATTAACTAAATTGACTGATAAAAAGGATCTTGATCCTGATGAGTTTTTAACTAGTCATTGGTTTAGTTTGGAAGAGTTGAAAAGACTTTCGGCACAGGGTAAAATCGTTGATGCCAAGACATTATATGCAATGAGTGTTTGGGAAAACATGCTGCTCACCGGTGCTGACGCAAAGGAATAAAATGACTGAAAAACGATCTGATTACCGTAAAAAATTAAAACATAAAAAAAGCAAAAACTTTTTAAATACAATTAAATCTGCTTTTGATGATAGTGATGATGAAGTTGATGTTAATCCTGATTTTACCCGTGATGAAAATGAAGTTGTAGAATCAAATGATTTTGCAAATGACAGGGTAAAAGATCAAGAGCAGGCTCCAAGAAGAGAAGAGAACAAATCTCAGTCTCAGTTAACTACGAGTCAAGAAAAAGCATTAAAGCTGAAAGGTAAACTTAATCGTGCAATTTTGATTGTTGCTGTTTTAATTATTTTGGTTTTATTAGCGTTATTTCACTTATAAAAATAAAACGAGGGTAAAAATGAAGATAGCGATTATTGTCCCAATGGAAATTGAGGCTGAATATTATCATAAGTATTTTCACTCTGGTCACAAAGAAATGTTCGGATCTACTATATTCGAGCATTTTTGCGTTAACCACAATGATTTGTACATAGGTTTGAGTGGGATTGGCAAAGTGCAGGCTGCCATGAATTTAGCCAGTTTACTAAGTAATGTTGATATTGATTTGATTTTCATGACTGGTACGGCAGGATCATTACAAAAGCAAGTTCATAAAGAAGATTTGATTTTAGCTGATTCATTTGCATATCACGATGCTCATAATACTTTGGCTGGCGATTATGTTGAAGGACAAATACCTGGGGAACCAGCCCAATTTGAGTTAAATTCCTCTGAGAGAAAAGAATTTGCACAGTTTTTGCAAGAAAACAACATTAAATTTAAAGAAGGATTAATTGTTACAGGTGATTCCTTCATTGGCTCTGAGAAGCAAAAAGATGAGATTAAGCAGAATTTTGCTCACGCATTAGGTGTTGAAATGGAAGGAGCCGCTTTTGCTCAGGTTGCTTATCATTTTAAAAAGCCTTTGGTAGCCGTACGAGCTATTTCTGACAACGGTAATCAAGACGCAAACGAGGATTTTGATCATTTTGCTCAAAAAGTGGGAGCTAAAGCTGCTAAAATTATTTGTACTTATATAGAAAAGATGAATTAACAGATGACAGAAATTTATCTGGATAATGCCGCTACAACACCAATGTCGCCCCAAGTAATCGACGTAATAACTGGTGAGATGAAAAACAATTATGGTAATGCCTCAAGTACTTATGACCTGGGCCGTAAAGCTCGTCATGCCATTGATCTGGCAAGAGGTGAAGCTGCCAGAATTATTAACGCAAAGGAAAATGAAATAATTTTTACATCCGGTGGTTCAGAAAGCAATAATACTGCTATTTTCGGGACTGCTCATAGTCGCCAAAATATTGGTAAACGCATAATCACAACTAAGATTGAACATCCGTCCGTTTTAAAGCCAATGCAACGATTAGAAAATGAGGGTTATGAAGTCATATATCTTGATGTCGATGATAATGGTTGTATTTCACTTGCCGATTTAAAAGATGCACTAACTCCACAAACTACCTTGGTTTCAATTATGGCTGTCAATAATGAAATGGGTACAATTAATCCACTTATTGAAATTGGCAATATAGTAAAGAAAAGCAATGCATATTTTCATGTTGATGCTGTACAAGGACTGGGCAATATAGATCTTGATGTTGTTAAGATGAATATCGACTTGTTATCAACTTCTGCTCATAAAATAAATGGTCCGAAATTCCTTGGCTTTTTATATGAAAAAAACTCGCTCAATTTGCCCCCTCTTATTTATGGTGGAGAACAAGAAACTAAGCGCAGAGCGGGAACAGAAAATGTACCAGGAATTGCTGGTTTTGGTGAAGCTATCAGTGAAATTGCAGCAATAGATAAAGAAAATTTGCAAACTAAATATCAGAACTTGCAAAATATTATTTTGGATGAACTTAACCTAACTAAAGTGAAATATCAAGTTAACGGCGGAACTGCAAAGTTTGATTCTCATCACGTGTTGAACTTGCATTTTAATGGTGTTTCAACGACTGTTTTGCAGACAAATTTAGATTTGGCAGGTTTTGCAGTTTCTGGGGGTTCTGCTTGTACTGCAGGTTCAATTGAACCATCCCATGTTTTAGTGGCTTGTTTTGGTAAAAACTCTCCGAGAATCAATGAGTCAATACGCATTTCATTTGGCCGTTACACCACTGAAGAAGAAGTTAGAGTCTTCGCAAAGGAACTAGCTAAAATTGTGAGCAAAATCCAGAATAAATAAATTTAATTGCTTTTTTAGTTAAATATGCTTATTATTAGTAAGTGAGGTAGAATTATGGCAAATACAGTTATTATTAATGGGGATAAACGCAAGTTTACCCTTAGTCCAGAACTAAAACTATACGCTCTGATTGATGCAGGTTTTGTTAAAACAGTTAAGGGTAATTTTAATTATGAGCATCCACTTTATAATGATTCGCCGTATAATGCTCCAACTAAACTGAAGATGACCATAAATAAAGAAATGACTCATCTGACCATGGTTGTCACAGACAAAAATGGTTTACAAAAGGTCAACATTTTTAAAAATGAAAAATTGGCTCCCACTGTTGAACTTTTGGATTATATATTGAAAGATTTAGAGGAGCGCAATATTATTGTTGCTGTGAAGGATTGATTAATTTGGTAAAGAAAAAAACCAGAGTTGTTGTCGGTATGAGTGGGGGAGTCGATTCTTCCGTTTCGGCACTTCTTTTAAAAGAGCAGGGATACGATGTAATTGGTGTCTTTATGAAAAATTGGGATGACACTGATGATTCCGGGGTTTGCACTGCTACTGATGATTACGAAGATGTAAAAAGAGTTGCCGATCAAATCGGGATTCCTTATTATTCAATCAATTTTGAAAAAGAATATTGGCACCGAGTTTTTGAGTATTTCTTAAATGAATATAAAAAAGGTCGTACGCCGAATCCGGATGTTATGTGCAATAGTCAGATTAAGTTTAAATCATTTTTAGAATTTGCACTTAATCTTGATGCAGATTACATTGCAATGGGTCATTATGCAAAAACCATAACTGATAAAAATGGTATTACTCATATGATGCGCCCAAAAGATGGCAACAAGGACCAAACATACTTTTTAAGTCAGTTAAACCAAAATCAGATTAGTCGCGTTATTTTTCCGTTAGCTAATTTAACTAAACCACAGGTGCGCGAAATTGCAATCAAAAATGGTTTAGCTACAGCAAAAAAGAAGGATTCAACTGGTATTTGTTTTATTGGCGAGAGAAATTTTCGCAAATTTTTGAGTGAATTTTTGCCTGCTCAATCTGGAGAGATGATCACACCAGTTGGAAAAGTAGTTGGCCATCATGCGGGTCTAATGTATTATACAATTGGTCAAAGATCAGGATTAGGACTGGGCTCAACAAAAGAATCAACTGCTCCGTGGTTTGTGGTCGGTAAGGATTTACAAAAAAATCAACTGATCGTCGAGCAAGGATATGACAGCAAATTGCTTTACGCAACTGAATTGGAAGCTAGCGATATGTCATTCTTTACCGGACAGCCTGATCACGATTTCAAAATTCATTGTAGTGCCAAGTTTCGTTATCGCCAACCTGATGTTGGGGTAACAGTATCCTATGATGCGGCGAAAAACAAGGCGAAAGTATACTTTGATGAGCCAGCCCGGGCAGTTACACCCGGACAAGCTCTTGTTCTTTATCAGGGTGAGGAATGTCTTGGTGGTGGCAATATTGATTGTGCCTATCAAAATGATCTTCAGCTTCAATTAGTTTAATGCCACTTGAAAGGAAAATGTTTATATACATTTTCCTTTTTATTTGTGTTCGTTTTTTCTTTTAAACTATTAAATGATAAACTAGAAAATAACAGTTACAGAAAAGAGTAATTAATGAATGCAGATTTATTTCGTCAGACATGGTAAAACAGAGTGGAACTTACAGAAACGTTTTCAAGGGGCTCATGGTGATTCACCACTTTTACCTCAAAGTTTAATTGATATTCAAAAATTAAGCGATTTTTTAGGTGAAACAAAATTCGCAGCAATCTATTCAAGCCCTCTGAAAAGAGCCAGAACTACTGCAGAAAAACTTACTAAGAATCTAGGTAATCCCTTTTCTGTCAAGATAGATGATCGTTTGCGAGAATTTGATTTGGGGGAAATGGAAGGACTTACGTTTACTGAGGCTAAAGCCAAGTATCCGAAGCAAGTCACTGATATTTGGGACGAACCTGAGAAATATGATGGTCACAGCATTGGAGGAGAAAATTATCCTGAGGTAATTGCACGTGGTAAAAGCTTTGGCAGAGACGTTGGACTACAATTTAAACAAGATGATAAAATACTGGCAGTGAGCCATGGAGCAGCTCTAGGAGCGATTATGGGTGGATTATTGGGTTATTCGCTACCGGATATCCGCCAGAATGGTGGTTTAAGCAATACTAGCCTTACTATTTTGGAAACAAAAGATAGGGGCAAAACCTTTAAAGCTCTGGTATGGAATGAGACGAAATTTTTGGACAGGAAAATGGTAGATTCGGATTCATTATGAGACAAAAAAGAAAAATAGCTGATAATTCAAATGGGGTTTCCAAAAAGGTACACAAACTAATAACGAAAATTGATAAACAACCGCAAAATAGTGAAAACTATTTAAATTTGGCAACTTATTTAATAGAACAGGGCAGTAATGACCAAGCAACTGAACTTTTAGAAAAAGCCAAAAAGTTAGTTACTCATCCTCAAGATTTGGATTATGATTTGGCCGTTTGTTACTATCTACAAGGTAAATTTGATCTGGCACTAAAAATCCTTAATCAAATTCCTAATGATGATTTAGTTTTATATCAAAAAGCACTCGTTTTTTTCAAAGTTGGTCAAATCCAAAAAGCACTGGCATACGCTCTAACAATTAAGAATGTTGATGCAAAAGTGTTGGAATTAATAGGGGATATTTGGCTAAGCCTCGGTAAAACTCAGGAAGCAGAGTCAGCTTATAAAAAAATAGATACCGAAAAAAGATCGGCCAAAATCAATTTCATGCTGGGAATCACAGTTTTAGCTAGAAATCGACAAGAGGCTGAAAAATACTTAACAAAGTCAAAAAAGCAAGATCCTAAAGTTTTTGAACAAGAGCAAAAAAAATATTCTTTGTTACTAAAATTAGTGAATGATGCGAGAAAAAACAATGACTGAATTTACTGGAAAAATTAATCGAATAGTTTTTGAAAACGATCAAGACTTGTATAAGATACTTGATGTTGCCATAATCGGAAAATTAGAAAAATATGATCGAGAAGAAATTAAAGTAACCGGCAGTTTTGGAGACGTTCAAGTTGGTGCAACTTATACTTTTTCCGGAAGATTGATTGTACATAATAAATTTGGTCTGCAATTTCGTTGTGATAATTATAAATTGGCCTTGCCTCATGAAAAAGGTAGTTTGATTAATTATTTAAGTTCCAGTAAATTTCCTGGGATTGGTAAAAAAGCAGCTGATACAATAATTTCAGACTTGGGAATGGATGCACTGACAGTTTTAAAGGAGAAACCTGAAAAGGTTCGAACTTTGTCAATTTCGAAAAAGCAAAAAGAGAGTTTGTTAAATGGTGTCAGTACAATGGATTCATACTCTGAAACTGTATTAAAACTGGCTCAATTTGGTTTGAATAAGAAGGTAGCGAGCAGACTATACCAACTTTATCATGGCGAAACCTTAGCTAAACTTGAAGAAGATCCTTATGCCTCTATTGCTGAAGTTACGGGTTATGCATTTAAGAGTGCCGATCGAATTGGCAGTAAATTAGGAATTAGTTCAAATGATCCCAAAAGAGTCAATGGTGCTGTTTTTCAAATTTTACTTGATGAAGTTGCTAAAGAAGGCAATACATACGTTAAACTTGAGCAGCTCTTGCAAGAAGCGGGTAAACTACTTCAAATTAATGAGTATGACACCATAGCAACTTGTGTTAATAATCTCCAACATCAAGGTAAAGTTGTAGTAATGGGAGAAAACGCTGCATTACAGGAAATTTATGAAACTGAAACTGATATTGCCAACGCAATGAAAAATCTAGTTGAAAAAAAGCAAAAGAGTTCAAGTTACGGTGAAAAAGATTTAAACCTAGCAATAGCTAACGCTGAAACTAAGCTGAAAATTCACTATGATAATACTCAAAAGGCAGCGATTAAAAACGCACTAACTAATCCAATTTCAATTTTAACTGGTGGTCCCGGAACTGGTAAAACTACTATCATAAACGGTATTTTATTAGCATTGAAAGAGCTGGCAGAAATACCATCATCGTCTCTTTATAGTACAGACCCGCCATTTTTACTTGCTGCACCCACTGGTCGTGCAGCCAAGAGAATGAAAGAAATTACTGGGATTACAGCTAAAACTATCCATCGTTTACTAGGTTTAGGGATTGGTGAAAATGATGCAACTGATCTGAATGAATTAAATGGTGAAATTTTAATTATTGATGAAATGTCGATGGTAGATATGTTTTTGTTTAGGCAACTGGTTTCCAGCATTAACGAAACTAAGCACATTGTTTTTGTTGGTGATAAGGATCAACTGCCATCAGTTGGTGCAGGAAACGTTTTTGCTGATTTAATCAAATCACAGGCCTTTCCTACAACCGTTCTTAAGCAAATTCACCGTCAAGGAGATGATTCCAGCATTATTACGTTGGCTCATGACATTAATGAAGGAAAGAACCCCCAGGAATTATTTAAAAAGACCAAAAACTACTCATTTATTTCATGTCCACCGCATGAAGTTTCGCATGTTGTTAGTCAAATCGTCCAACGTGCTTTAGCAAAGGGTTTTGATCCTGATGACGTTCAGGTACTAGGAGCAATGTACCAAGGTGATGGCGGGGTTAACAATTTGAATAATGTTATTCAAGAAATTATTAATCCTTCAAAGAAAAACAGTAAAACACTGGAAGTACACGATGAAATTTTTCGCATTGGTGACCGCATTTTGCAATTACAAAATAATCCGGAAAAAGACATTTATAATGGCCAAATCGGTAAAATCCTCGCAATTGATAATGATAATTCTCAAAAATGCATGGTGGCTGATTTTGATGACAGAGAAATAACCTTTAGTAAAAAAGATCTGTTTGATTTAACCAGAGCATACGCAATTACCATTCACAAAGCTCAAGGCTCTGAATTCCCGTTAGTTATTTTGAGTTTGACTATGCAAAACTATGTCATGCTTAAACGTAACTTGTTGTACACTGCTGTTACTCGTGCAGAGAAAAATTTGGTTTTAATTGGTGATCCTCGCGCTTATGAAATGGCTTTTAATACTTCTGGTAATGACCGTCAGACAGGATTAACTGTTAAACTGCAAAAAATATTAAATGTGCAAGATAAAACTGTTCAAGAAAAAGATTCAGGTAAAAATAAAAATGAACAAGAAGAAGCAAATTCTGATGTGCTTGAAGATCTAACTCAGGATCATATATTAACACCGGAATTGATTTATTCGGGTCGAATTGATCCTATGATTGGGATGCAGGACATTAAATTAGATGCCAAAACAAAATAAGGGACTTTTAAAACAATGGCAAAGATAAAAAATGAACAAGTTAGTATAAACTTGCAGAAAGAACTTGCAGAGTGGGTTGCCACTAACACTCATATTTTAAATTTTGATCCAGACACATTTGAAATTGAAACTATTTTTAAAGATTCATTTGGCGAATCAGTGTATTGCTTTGTCGAGAAAATTGAGTTTGATAAATATAAAGTTACAGATGATGGTCGTACACTTTTTAAGTTAGATCCCAGCGCAAGTGACGAAGATTTGATAGCTGCCAGCGAAGATTTAATCACAGCCAGTGGCTTTTCTTTTAATGTTGAAAATGGAGTGATCAGCTGTGAATGTAATGAACAAACTTTGGCTGAAAACATTATGCAATTAGGACAATTAGAAGTAAACGTTTCATATCTTAATTAAAAAGCTATCACTAAATACTATTTTTTATTGCCAATTTTAAAAAATAATGATTAAATTATTGGTATCATTTTAAGCAAAAGGAAGAAAAGCCTATGGCAATTATTTTTGATAAGGTAAAGAAAAACTACGGTAAGAAGCCTGTATTTTATAACCTAAATTTTAAAATTCCTTTAAAACCAACAGTAATTGGTTTGGTCGGACCTAACGGTGTAGGCAAGTCAACCATGTTAAGGCTGCTTGCGGGGGTATTGGAACCAACCGAAGGATTGATCAAAAATGACCAGGCTAATGAACCATATGTTAAGTGGGCCAGCTTGCATACTATTTTCGTTGCTTCAGGTGAAAGAGGTCTTATGTACAGGCTAAATACTCTTGAAAATGGGATGTATTTTTCTTCACTTAAAGGAATTAGTATTAAAAAAACAGAAAACAATATTCGAAAAATGGCGCAGGATTTCAATTTTTCAAATGAACTTAACACTTATTTTCAAAATTTATCTACTGGTTTGAAGAAAAAGGCTGCTATCCTTGTGGGAGCTGCAATGGAAACAGAAGTTTTACTTTTGGACGAGCCATCAAACGGACTTGACATAGCTGCTCAAGAAGATTTAGCGTCCTTTATTCTGGATTTGAAAAATAAATACGGTAATACTATTTTTATTTCATCGCATGACACACAAATGCTTTCTGGTGTTGTTGATCATTATCTGTTTTTAAGAGATGGCCAAATAGAGGAAAATATTGGACATAAAATGACTGAAAATGGTCTGATTTCTGAATACCGTGAAATTTATCAGCGAAAGTAGGATTAAAAATGAAAAAAATTAAAAAGCTATTTGATATTTTTTGGGTACAATTATATTTACAGCTAAAACTGCAATTTCGTTATGTTAATTCTACTATTAGTTCGCTGGTTTTATATGCCGGAGCTTTCTTGATTGTTGTCTTTTTCACTGATCCTGCTCAACTCGGTCAGGCTTATGGCACAAAACAAGGGGTTTTATTTACCATTGTTGGTTTTTTGTTTTGGAGTATTGGTATTGCCTCAATGGGTCAATGTAGTAACGGAGTAGAAACTGATGAGCAAACTGGTTTGCTTGAAAGTGAAACTCAGTCTGTTTTTCCTTTATGGACCCTATATTTTATTGAAACTTTGGCAAATAATTTGTTTGTATGGATTTATCTTTTAATCATAGGCTTTATTGCTTCGTTTTTTTCAATTTTCACGGTAGCTGAATTATTAGAAGCTTTATTATTAACATTTGTATTTTCTTTAATTTCCAATTTTGGAATGTTTGGCATCGGGATGATTTTTGCCTCTGGTTCTATTAGATTTAAGAGAATGGGTCAGTGGGCAACTATAACGCAGGCTTTATTATTGATGTTGTCAAATGTTTATTTACCAGTATATAATGTCTTTCAGGAGGTCATTCCCTATGTTGGTGGCATCGAAATAGTTCGGCAAATATTTCTGGGTCATGGAGTTTCATTGCCAAAACTGATAATATTTATAGTGGTAAATGTTGTTTGGTTCTTAGTTGGTATTTTAGTATTCAATTATTGTATTAAGAAAGAGCGCAAAGATGGCTCATTTGATGCTTTTTAATTTTAAGAAAGGTGATATTTATTTTAACGTTCAAAAATGTTAAATGGGGGACAAAAAATTATTTTAAAGTAAGAAAATTATATTTAGGCGCATTTCCCAAAAATGAACGATTTCCATTTGTCGGGTTGCTGGCGATGGCTTTGCAAAAAAGAGTTAATTTGCAAGCAGTCTATGACCATGATAATTTTATTGGGCTAATTTTTTGGACATATGCCGAAAAGATTATTTATATTGGTTATTTGGCTGTTGACCCAGTTTGGCGTGGAAAGGGCTACGGCAGTCAAATTCTAAATTCGATGAAACAACGTTATTCTGAAAAAGAAATAGTTTTAGATATTGAGCCAGTTATTAAAACAGCAAAGAATTATTCTCAAAGACTTAACCGGTTATCATTTTACAAGCGCAATGGCTTTAGACTAACTAAAAGTAATTTGGTCGATGAGGGTGGACATTACTCGATACTAAGTTCTGATGGAAGCTTTAAAAAAAGCAATTTAAGTAAATTACTGGAGCGAATGAGTTTCAATTGCTATAAGTTTAAAATTGTTTCCAGATAATTAAACAAATAGTTATTTTGACCAAAATTATACGTTTATTTTTCTGTATACCTTAGCTTGTTAATATTTTAAAAATTAAAAGGATAATCAATAACTTGAGTTATTGATTATCCTTTTTAAATTTATTTAATGTATCCGACTTTATACCATAGGACATGCCCATTATTATTTTCAGATGGTTTAAGGGAATAACCTGAAATGTGGTCGTTGATTGCTCTAATTTTGTATGAGTTAACTGTTGGAATCATATAAGCTTTATCAAAAATATACTGTTGCCAGTCATGAAAGACTTTAACACGGTATTTATGATCAAAAGCTTTTTGTGAATCCATTTCCTTAAGCAGTTTAGTATTTTCTGGTGTCACGAAACGATCATAGTTTGCTGCGGTGCTGTCACCATACATTCCATCCTGTGATGGTTCAGTAGACATATACCAACCGGTTTCAAACATATCAACCTGAGGGTCATCTTTGTTAAGTTTGTCGTAAAATGAATTTGTTTCCGTCAATCGACCATTCAATAAATTAACATTTAGTCCTATTTTATGCCATTGCTGGATATAATTTTGTATAATTGGACCTTGCGTTGGATCACCAGCTTTGGCCATAAATGTAATCTTTAAAGGTTTGCCATTAGGTTGTACACGCCATTTACCTTTTTTCTTATATCCGGCTTTATCAAGAATAGCGTTGGCCTTTTTTAAATTATAATCATAACCCTTAATATTTTTATTGAAATAGTCTCCAAATTGGGGTGGAATTAGGGTGGTTATATGAAAAGTTAGTCCATGAGTATAATGTTTAGTGACCTCATCAACATTCATCGCATAACCAATTGCTCTGCGTAAAGACGTATTGTTCATTTTGCTATTGTGATTCATAATGCTCTTATTGTGTTTGGCATCCCATTTACCTAATTTAAAGCCAATGAACCAATATGAAAGAGGGACTTCTGCTATGAACTTAACTTTTTTAGTATGCTTTACTTCATCCCATTGGGAATTTACAACATTAATGACATCGAATTTATGACTCTTTATTGATTGCGATGATGAGTTAGGAGAAATCACCTGATAAATAATTTTATCCAGTTTGGGTTTACCACGCCAATAATATTTGTTTGGCACCCAAACAGCTGATTGTCCACGAACTAATTTTTCTAACTTATAGGCACCGAAATACAAAGGCTTTTTCCTAATCTTATTAGATGACTGTAATTTGTTAAAAGGGACATCTTTTAAGTAATGATAAGGAGCTGTATATTCTGAAAAATATCCATTTCCACTATTGTACATACCTGGTTTTAATTGTTTAAAGTGCAAAATGACTTTTCTGCCATTTTCACCATCAGGCATTTCAATGCCTGAAATAGACTTAGCTTTTCCTTCATGGTATTCTTTTAAGCCTTTAATAAGTTCAAACTGGCTGGAATACCTTTGTGAATCAGTACCTTTATTGGATAATATTTCATACGGGTATTCCACATCCTTGGCCGTGACCTGTCGACCATCTGACCATCTAACTCCTTTTTTAACTACAATTGTAATTGTCTTATTTTTATTATTAATCTTTAGGGTTGCAGGCCCTTTATTAGTGAAACGGTAATTATCATCTGTATCGAATAAGGATTCCGAACCAGGAGAGGAGAGGTCAGCATCTGTAGCAGTTACTTGTAATTGATCAGAAAAGATACCTGTGAATGGTGTATCAGTCTGTAATGCTACTCTCACAGTACCGCCTTGTTTCGTTGGTTTTGAAGGCATTTTTGCAGGAAATTTGCTTGCTTCTTTTGCGCTATTTTCTTGATTATTGCCGCTTTTACCGCAGGCCGTGAGGGCTAGAGCTGTAGCCGCCAAAATACCAATAGAGCTTAAAACATTGCTTTTTTTCATGATTCTTCATCCCTTATGAGTACTAGCTTATGATGATTTAACACATCAAATGATACCACATTAAAGATACATTTTAAATATAATAAATAAAAATTAATTTTTTAATATAATTTCGATGAAAAAGGAGCTAAGCAGTTAAGGCATAGCTCCTTTAATTTATATTTTTTTAACGCAATAAGTTAAAACTTGAAACAGAAAACTCAATATTAAAAGAATTTCTTTTTATTTCTTCGCCATCAACTTGAGCGAATTCTTTTTTTGTAGTAGTGACTTTAATCTTTTCGGCTTCAAAATAGTGAAACTGTGGATCATTAACGTGTGAGCCGTCTTTAAGAAGATTAATAAATAATTTTACCAGTTTTGCCAGGCTAAATTTTTCTACTACAACGGTATCAATTTTATGATTGTCAATTTTAGCACTGGGTAAAAGAGGAAGGCCGCCACCCAGGTACGGATGATTAGTAGTGGTAACCATAAAAGCGTCATCAAAATAAATTTTGTGACCTTCTCGTTCAATTTCAACACCAAATGTGTCCTGTTTCGTAACAGTGGCTAGAACATTATAACCGTAAATTAGTTTTCCTTCGTTAAGTCGGTTTAATAGTTTTTTAAGTTTAGATATATTACTATTGTGGTTTACAAATGCATCAAAACCGATACCAAAGCTGTTTGCAAAATAATATTTTTTATCAATAGTGATATCTGGAAAAATAAAAGAACCACAATCAATTAAATCTGGTTTAAAGCCTTTTTTGAAATGCTCTAAAAGAATTTGGGGATCATCAGTTAAACTAGCTGCACGGGCGAAATCATTGCCAGTTCCAGCCGGTAAGTAAGCAATAGGTGTATTCGGATTGCTTGACCACTTAATTCCGTTAAGAACCTCATTGAGCGATCCGTCACCGCCAATAACTAAAAGAACTTCATTTGGCAAATGTCTTTGATTACCATAATCCTGCGCTATACGAATTGCTTCTCCAGCATAATTGCTTTTTTTAAGGTCAAAATTTATATTTTCATTAATTAGTATAGATTTTGTTTGCTCAAGAACTTTTTTAGCGTGACCATTGCCAGCTACTTCATTAACCAAAAGATGTATTTTTAATTTGTTATTCATATATACTATTCATTATATAAAAAAGCCCTGTAGAATGGGCTTTTGCTTATTTTTTCTCAACTAACATTGGTAAAATCATCGGCCGTCTTTTAGTTTTAGAATACAGGAAATCAGAAAGATTAGCAATAATTGCATTACGAATTACGCTGTCTTTAGGATGATCCATTTTGTCCATTTCTGATTTAATAATATGGTAAATATGTTTCTGAGCCTGATTGATTAGTTCAGTAGATTCGCGCATATAGACAAATCCCCGGCTTAAGACATCAGGCCCTGCTAAGACGCGCTTGTGCTTGTAATCGACTGTAGCGACAACGACAACAAGTCCATCTTCAGATAAAACTTGCCGATCATGAACAACTACATTACCAACATCAGCTGTGCCTGAAGTATCAACGTATACGTCACCTGCTGGGATATGACCAGCTATTCTTGAACCCTCTGGTCCAAAACAGACAACTTCACCATTTTCTAAAACGAAAGTATTATCAGCAGGGACCCCAGCTGCTTGAGCCAGTTCAGTGTGGATGACTTGCATGCGGTATTCGCCGTGAACAGGAATCATATATTTGGGTTTAGTTAAGCGAACCATCATTTTTAGTTCTTCTTGACCACCATGACCTGAAGTATGAACATTATTAATTCGGCCGTGAACAACACTAGCTCCGCCTTCCATTAATTTATTAATTAAATGGTTAACGCTCAAAGTATTTCCAGGAATTGGGTTTGATGAAAATATAACCGTATCACCAGGCTGTAAACTAATTTGTCGGTGCGTGCCATTAGCTATTCTTGAAAGAGCAGCTAAAGGTTCACCTTGAGATCCGGTACATAAAATCATAACTTCTTCTGCAGGAGTATGGTTTATTTCGTTAGCATCAACAATTAAGCCGTCAGGTACATTTAAATAGCCTAGATCAATTCCATTTTGCACTCCGTTTTCCATACTACGCCCGAAAATTGCGACTTTGCGACCTGTATCTTTGGCCGCTTGGATAGCAGTTGAAACACGATAGAGGTTAGATGCGAAAGTTGCAAAAATTATTCTTCCATGTATCCCAGTAATAATGTCATGTAAGGATTTAGCAACAAAACGTTCAGACTTAGTAAATTGGCTGACTTCAGCATTAGTCGAATCTGATAGTAGTGCCAAAACTCCTTCATTGCCTAATTGAGCCATTTTTTGAAAATCTGGAGCAGGTTGGTTCATTACAGGCGTTAAATCAAATTTAAAATCTCCTGTAAATACGACTGCACCAAGTGGGGTATGTACGGCTATACCTAAAGTGTCAGGAATCGAGTGAGTTGTTCTGAAGAAAGTAACCGTCAACTTCTTGAATTTAAGAACAGTGTCTTCGTGTTCTTCATGTAATTCTGTAGTCCTCAGAATGCCGTGTTCTTCAAGTTTTCCTTTGATTAAAGCAAGCGCGAAAGGTGTGGCATATACCGGAATTTCCGGAATCTTTTCAAGTAAGAAGGGGATCCCGCCAATGTGGTCTTCATGTCCGTGACTGACAACTAGAGCTTTAATTTTTTTGCGATTTTTTATCAAATAAGAATAATCAGAAATCACATAATTAATACCAAGAAGGTCATCCTCAGGAAACTTAATACCACAATCCATGATAATGATTTCGTCTTGATATTGTACACAGTACATATTTTTGCCAATTTCGTGCAACCCCCCGATTGCAACTACAGCAACTTCATTATTTTTAATACGCACAGAGACTACTTCTTACTCTCAAAAGTGGTTAATTTAAAATCGGCGTGCTCTTTTTCGTAAGTTAACGAATTGCCAGCCAATTCTTGGATGAGTTCAATATTATAGGGGGTATTTTCCTCAACCATTGTTCTTGCGGCCACCATGTTGTCGGCCTCAAGATAAAGAGTTTGGGTTGTTTCCCGTCTAGGATTGACAACCTTGTCTTTTTGATACAAAACTTTGTAGATCATATTTGTATTCTCCTTATTCAGTTAATAAAACGTTCTAATTTTGGATAACATAAAGTATCCAATAGCTAGTAAAATTCTACCATACATGCAAAAACAAGTATAGAATCAAGTTTTGCCGGCTTTATTAAAAAAACCGTCAAAGCAATAAAATGACGGCCAAAAATCTTTTTAATTAAATTAATAAATGACTATAGTATCTTCAGCCAATTTAAATGGATCTTGCTTATTGATTCGGTCATAAAAAAGATGTCCCCGTAAATGTTCGATTTCATGAGATGCAACAATTGCTGGGTAGTCTTTTAAGCGAATAGTTTTTTCTTCACCAGCTACAGTATAATAATGAATTTTTAATTTATCAGGACGAGGCACATAACCATCGATTACCTTGTCTACACTCAGGCATCCTTCACCTTCACTTAAGCAAGCTTGTCTAACGGATTCGGATAAAATTTCAGGATTGACAAAAGTTTCCTTAAAAACAATATCGCCCTTGTCATTTGGTACCAGTAAGGAAGCCATTTGAACGCTTTCACCAACTTGTGGGGCAGCTAAACCTACGCCGGCACGCAATTGATGTTTTTCTGCGATTTTTGGATCTTGCGAATTAACTAGATATTCCATCATTTCTTTAGCCAAATTTTGATAGTGTTCGTTTAACGGAAAAGTTAGTGGTTTAGCTACTTTGCGCAATACTGGGTTACCGTCACGGGTAATATCTTTCATTAAAATCAATTACATTCACTCTTTCATAAAAGTTTATAGCTATATTTGTAACATAAAATAAACTAATTTGTCTGCTTTTTATTCTATACTAAATTTTTAATTTGAAAAAGAGGGATAAACGTTGACCCTTAAACAGTTAGGTGGTAAAATCAATGAGCGTAAATATACAGATATGAAACACTTCGATCAGCATGTTTTTGACGTGCCGCCGAAACTGTGACCACGTCACAGTTTTTTTATTGAGGAGTGGAGGAGGAATACTTTTGTCAGAAAAAAGAAGAAACGATATTAGGAATATAGCTATCATAGCGCACGTTGACCATGGTAAAACTACTTTGGTTAACCAATTGTTGAAACAATCCGACACTCTCCCTGAACACATGGCTTTGGAAGATCGTGCAATGGATTCAAATGATATTGAACGTGAACGTGGTATAACTATTTTATCTAAAAACACTGCGGTTAAATATGGTGATACTACTATTAATATTTTGGATACTCCGGGACATGCCGATTTCGGTGGCGAAGTTGAGAGAATCATGCATATGGTAGACGGTGCTTTATTATTGGTTGATGCTTATGAAGGCACTATGCCACAAACTCGTTTCGTACTTAAGAAGGCATTAGAAGCAGGAGTAAAGCCAATTGTAGTCATCAATAAAATTGATCGTCCTGGCGCACGTCCTAAAGAGGTTCTTGACGAAGTTCTTGAATTATTTATTGAATTAGGAGCAAACGATGAGCAGCTTGACTTCCCAGTTGTTTATGCTTCTGCTTTAAATGGTACTTCTTCTTATGATCCTGATCCGTCAAAACAGGAAGAAACCATGAATCCTATTTTTGACACTATTATTAAATCTATTCCTGCACCAATCGATAATTCTGATGATCCTTTGCAATTTCAAATTACAATGCTTGACTGGGATGACTATGTTGGTCGTATAGGTGTTGGTCGGATTTATCGTGGACGAGTTAAAGTTGGCGATAATATCACTGTTATGAAACGTGATGGTTCTACTCAGAACTTTAGGGTTACCAAACTGTTCGGTTTCTTTGGGTTGAAGCGTAATGAAATCACAGAAGCTAAAGCAGGCGATATTATTGCCATTAGCGGAATTAACGATATTTTTGTTGGTGAAACTATTGCTTCGGCTGAAAATCCAGAGGCTTTACCTCTTCTTAAGATTGATCCACCTACACTGCAAATGGATTTTGTTGCTAATGATTCACCATTTTCCGGTCGTGAAGGTGACAAAGTAACGCCAAAGAAGTTGGAAGATCGTTTAATTAAGCAAACCCGAACTGATGTATCCTTAAAAGTTGAGCCTACAGATCAGTTAAATGCTTGGACTGTTTCAGGTCGTGGTGAGCTTCACCTTTCAATTTTGGTTGAAGAAATGCGTCGTGAAGGTTTTGAATTGCAATTATCGAGACCAAAGGTTATTTACCGTGAAATTGATGGTAAAATGTGTGAACCATTTGAAGCTGTTCAAGTGGATACTCCTGACGAGTATGTTGGTTCTGTCATTGATTCACTTTCTCAAAGAAAAGGAGAAATGAAAAACATGGCGTCCACAGGTAACAATCAAACTCGGCTTGACTTTTTAGTTCCTTCACGTGGGCTTATTGGTTATAACAATGAATTTATGTCCCAAACCGGTGGATACGGCATTATGAACCATAGTTTTGATTCGTATAAACCCGTTGTTAAGAATTGGGAACCGGGTCGTCAAAATGGTGCTTTAGTTTCCATTAGTCAGGGCAAATCAACCACGTATTCTTTGCAAACAGTTGAACAACGAGGTGAATTGTTTATTGGTGCAGGTGTTGAAGTTTATGAGGGAATGATTGTAGGCCAGTCATCAAGAGATCGTGATATTGCTGTTAATGTTATCAAAGGTAAAAATTTAACCAATACTCGTGCTGCTGGGAAAGATCACGCTGCTGCAATTAGAACTCCTAAGACTTTAACTCTTGAAGAAGCTATTGAATTCTTAAATGATGATGAATATTGTGAAGTAACTCCTGATTCAATCAGATTAAGAAAGAAAATTTTAAATACTTCTGAGAGACAAAAAGCAGATAAAAGACGCAATAAAAAATAAATAATTTTTTTAAGAAGGGCACTCACTGATGAAGTGGTGCTCTTTTTGTTTTATAATGCTTATAATAAAGGTTAATTTATTACAGAAGGAGAGGTCGGCTTGTGCGGCAAAAACTTCACCATTTAAATTACAATATTTTTTTGCCCTATATCTTGTTAGTGGTCTTTGGAATAGTGATGGTCTATTCTGCTAGCTCGGATATCTTGCTTGTAAATGGGTTTAATCCGGCAGTTTACGGTATTCGCCAAGCCGTGTACGCTTTTTTTGCGGTTTTTATTTTCTGTGCTCTCTGCTTTTTTTTAAAACTCTATATTTTCAAAAGTCGGAAGTTTGTCGTTTGGTTTCTTGGGATCAGCATTTTATTACTTTTTTATTTGATTTGCTTGAAAATTTTCAAAGGTTCTGATGCTGCCGTCAATGGTTCTGTAGGTTGGATTGATTTAAAAATAATAAAAATTCAGCCTTTAGAAATTGCCAAATTATCCCTAATAATCTATTTAGCTTATTTTTTAGATCGACATGATGGGTCTTTTAAGAAAGGGCAAATTATTCAAAATTTATCCAGACCAGCAATTTTAGCTGCTTTTATGATGTTTTTGGTAATTCTCGAACCTGATTTTGGAGGTACCGCTGTCTTGGCAATGATCGTCATTGTCATGTTCTCGGTTTCTGGTGTGCCTGCAAAAAACGCAGTTTTATGTCTTATTGGAATTGCAGTTGGAGTATACCTGCTCGTTTTCCTGATTATTAAATGGAATCCTGAATTTCTGCAAAATAAGTACCAGTACCGTCGTTTTCTTTCTTTTCTTCACCCATTTGAACTGGAGCAAAAAGGCGGAGCACAACTGGTTAATTCATATTATGCTATTCATAATGGTGGCTTGTTTGGTGTAGGTCTGGGTAACAGCATGCAAAAAAGAGGATATTTGCCTGAGCCTTATACAGACTTCATTTTAGCAGTAATTGCAGAAGAAATAGGGGTTATTGGTGCTCTAGTTGTGACAGGCCTAATTTTTTATTTAATATGGAGTATTATGGAAGTTGGTATTCATGCCAGTTCACAATTTAATGCCTTAGTATGTTTTGGAGTGGCTACCATTATTTTTACGCAGACAGTTTTTAATGTGGGTGCTGTGCTTGGATTGTTGCCTATAACAGGGGTCACTTTACCGTTTATTTCTTATGGTGGATCGTCTTTAATAATTTTGTCGGCAGCTATTGGCATCGTTTTGAATATTTCAGCAAATGAACGAATTAAAAATGAAGAAAGGTTTGCAAATGAGCATTGAACAGGATTTAGCAAATAAAAATATTATTCAAAGACAGAGTCTTATTGTTTTTTTAAATTCAATTAGTGATCAGTACAAATTGAGACGATATGGCGATATTGTTTATTTTTCAAAGAAATTTGCTTATTGTATTATGTATGTAAATAAAAAAGAAATTGAACAAGTTTGCCACGACTTGAATTCACTTGATTTTGTCGAAAAAGTAGAAAAATCAAATTGGAATCAAATTGATCTGTCCAGTGATCATATTGAAAATCAAATTAGAGATTTAGCCAAAAAAGCCGAAAAAACATTGCAGGAACGTCAGGAAGATACAGAACAAATATTATGAGAATTATTTCCGGAAAATACGCCAAACGCAATTTATTTACGTTGAAAAGCCAGAAAACAAGACCAACTAGTGATAAGGTTAAAGAATCTCTGTTTAATTCATTAGGTCAATTTTTTAATGGTGGAGAAGTTTTGGATTTATACGGGGGAAGTGGCGCACTGGCAATTGAGGCCGTTTCTCGAGGATGCTCTCACGCAACAATAGTAGATATAAATTATCAGGCCGTTAACATCATTCATAAAAACGTTGCTTTGACAAAAGAGCCTGAACTTTTTTCAGTATATAAAATGTCTAGCAAAGCAGCTTTAAGTAAATTTGCCGAAGAAAAACAAAAATTTGATCTTGTTTTCTTAGATCCACCTTATGCTAAACAAAGAATTACGGACGATATGGCAAAAATGGTTGACCTAGAACTGTTAAACAGTGATGCAATAGTGGTGGCTGAAACTAATGATCAAACAAATTTAAAAACAAGTAGTAGCTTTCAGCTAATTAAGGAAAAACATTTAGGTAAAACTATTGTTCGTTTTTATCGAAAGGAATATTAATGAGTGTCGCAATATTTCCAGGAAGTTTTGACCCTATTACTAAAGGGCACGTTGATATAATTAATCAGGCTGCTGCGATATTTGATAAAGTTTACGTAGTGGTGATGGTCAATACGGCTAAAAAATATCTTTTCACAAATGAAGAAAGAGAAGACTTGATTAATGATGCTGTTAAAGATCTGAAAAATGTTCAAGTGTTGCTAAAGCCTAACCAGCTTACTGTTAACGTTGCACGCGATTTGGGCGCAAATACAATTGTGCGTGGCGTAAGAAATACCACAGATTTTTTATTTGAACAGCAGATTGCAGAAATGAATAAAAAAATGGCAAGTGACATAAGTACCGTTTTGCTTTTTACTGAGCCAGAAAATAGCTTTGTTGCGTCCAGTATTATAAAAGAAATTGCGCAGTTTAATGGTGATTTTGCTAGCTTTTTGCCGACTAAAGCAGCACAGGCTTTAAAAGAAAAAATAGGTTATAACAAACATGAATAATGAAAAGAAACCACTCAAGAAGTTTTCAAAAGCTCGAAAATGGCTATTTATTATTTTGGCATTTTTTCTGGTTTTTATTGGCTTAAACTGGCCAACCAATTACTATATTGAAATGCCAGGCAGTGCTGTTTCAATTGGTCAATTTGTAAAAAGCAACGTTAAGCCGCCAAGTAATTTTTATTTAGTGACAGTCAGTGAAACAAGTCAGCCGGCAACAGTATGGGAATACCTTTTTAGTTTTTCCCAAAAACATGCTAGTCGTATTCCAAAAACTGAGTTGTTGGGTGGTTCAAGCAGTAGTCAATACCAAGAATTACAAAATTGGTATATGCAAACTAGTCAACAAAATGCTATATATTATGCGGCCAAAAAGGCTGGACTAAAACCTAAACTCCACTATAAGGGTGTTTACGTTATGCAGGTACTAAAAGGCTCAAGCTTTAAAGGCAAATTGCAAATCGGGGATACAGTTTTAGGTGCTGATGGTCATAAATTTCATTCAACAGAAGAAATGATCAGTTATTTTCAAAAAAAGCAGTTAGGTTCTAAAACTGTAATTAATGTTGTGCGAGAACAGAAAAAAATCAATTTTAAAGGAAAGATTGTCCAGGTCAAAGGTACAGGCAAACCTGGCATCGGAATTCAGCTAGTGGAGCATGTACAGGTTGAAACAAAGCCAAAAGTTACAATTAATGCTGGTGCAATAGGAGGACCATCTGCCGGGTTAATGTTCACTTTAACAAGTTATGAAGTTTTTTCCGGCAAGCACTTAGCTGAAGGTCATAAAATTGCCGGAACTGGGACAATTAGTCCGTCAGGAAAAGTAGGTATGATTGGCGGTGTTGATAAAAAAGTTGTGGCTGCTGATCGTGCTGGTGCTGAGGTCTTTTTTGCACCTGTTGATACAGCGGGGATGAAGAAAAGTGCAAGTAATTATCTACTTGCTAAAAAGACAGCCAAGCAAATAGGAACAAAAATGAAAATTGTTCCTGTACGCACATTTGATGACGCACTTCATTATTTACATGAAAAATACTAATAGAAATTAATAAAAGTCCAAAAGTTTTTGGGCTTTTTTGCGTACTTAAAAATAGGAGTTGAGAAAATGGATTGGGAAAAAATAAAAACTTTTATTGACGAGCACAAAAAGTATTTTTTCATTGGATTGGCATGCCTAATGGCCGTTTTTTTTATTGAGCTTAAAAAGTCAGGATCCAACGAAAATTTAAGTGATTTCGATGATGAAAACACTGAATTTTTGCAAAGTAAAAAAGACAACACTGACAACTTGACTGGTATAACGAACTCAAAGGAAATAAAAACAGAAGAAATTGCTGCAGATAAGCCTAAAAATGTAACGTGTGACATTTCAGGTGCGGTTAATCATCAAGGAGTATATACACTAAAAAATGGAGCACGATTGAATGAGCTGATCGCTGCAGCAGGAGGTATTAAAAGCAACGCTCAGTTGAAAAGGGTTAACCGAGCTTTGATATTGAAAGATCAGGATAAGATTCATATTCCTTATATAGGAGAAAAAATAAAGGCAGAGCAAGTGGTAGAATCGGTTTCATCTAATTCATCTGATCCGGTTTCTAGTGAATTTAATGACAAAAATAGTGGTCAAACGACTGCAGGCAATAAAGTAAACATCAATACTGCAAATCTACAACAACTACAGCAGCTTAATGGTATTGGAGAGAAAAAAGCACAGCAAATTATTGCTTATCGTCAAAAGAGTGGCCAATTTAAATCCATAGAAGAACTGAAACAGGTGTCTGGAATTGGAGAAAAAACATTTGTGGCGCTTAAAGACCAATTGGAAGTTTGATGTTTTAAAACCAGGGTTCCTTCTTGTATTAGCATTATTACTGATTGATTTGAGTTTTTTATACTATCAATGCGATACCTTAATACAAAAGTCATGTTCTTTTTTAATAGCTGCTTATCTTTCATATTTGCTTTTTTATAAGTTTAATTCTTTAAGATGGTTTTCTCTTGTAATACTTTTTATAGCATTTTTTGCAACTTGCTTCGATAAAAAGCAAACTGACTTTGTAATCAGACCAAGCTCTCAAATAGTTTTTTACCCTGATCAAGTTGATATTTTTGACGATTGGTTCACAGTTGAGGGTCAAGTAGAAAAAAGCAAAGTTAAAGTCTCTGGGAGAATAAACTCAAGACAGATACAACAAATAAAATCAGGGTACAGAGTTAAACTTTATTGTTTATCTGGTGATGTAAATCCGATTGAACCGGCTTCTAACTATGGACAATTTGACTTTCAAAAATTTTATCGATATAAAAACATTTCTCAAGAAGTCAAACTAACAAGCTATAGAATTAAAATTGACAAGAGTGGCATTTGGAACTATTTGCATTTTTTGCGATTCCATTTAAAAAAATTTTTTCAGCAAATGCCACCAATTTTATCTTTTTTTAGTAGTGAACTGATCCTAGGTGAAAATCCAAGTCGGAGATTTCAAACAATTCTGAATAATTATCGTGACCTTGGCGTAATACACATCTTGAGTATTTCTGGTCTGCATGTTGGTATTTATACCTTACTGATCAGTAAATTTTGTTATTTTTTAAAATTAACAGAAGGCGAGACCTTTGTTTTTTGTTTGCTTATTTTACTGGTAGGGATTTTTCTCAGTAATAGTCAAGTTGGTTTTATCAGAGCAAGTTTGACCTATATTTTGGGTCAACTATTTTCTATAAAAAATAAATTACAAATTAACAAAAGTGATTTACTTGGACTAACTGCAATTTTGCACCTAATAATCAATCCTCGTTTAATGATGAGCACTGGCGCAGTTTTAAGCTATATTTTAGCCCTGGGTCTGGAAATGACTAATCACATGACTAAATTTAAGCAGTCATTTTCTTTAAATAATCTCTTACTGCCATTGCTTTTATTTTACTTTTTTCAATTTAATATATTAACTGTTTTTTTTAATCTGTTAATTGTGCCATATTTCAACTGGGTCGTGATGCCTTTAACTTTTTTGAACTTGCTGATCTTTAAAATTAATCCAAAATGCAGTTTTTTATTTGAAAGAATACTTGAACTTGGAGAAAAACAAATTGCACAAATTTCTAACAGTAAAATTGGCCTTTTAACATTTGGCAAAATAAACTGGTGGCAATGTCTTTTTCTATTAATTCTGACGTCTATTATATTGATTTGGACAAATGAAAAACCAAACTGTAAAAAAATAATAAAAAGATTTATAGTATGTCTTTTATTTATATATGGATTGTTTTTTTTGACCATTCATTTTCCACTTCAAGGTCAAGTAACTTTCATTGACGTTGGCCAAGGAGACAGCATTTTTATTTCCACTCCGTTTTTTAGAAAAGTTTATTTAATAGATGTCGGTGGAAAACTTAATTTCAACGGCAAAAAAATAAATCCGCAGGTTAACAAAATTACTCTCCCATTTTTGAAAGCTCAAGGTATAAGCAAAATTAATGGGATATTTATTACACACCAAGATGCAGATCATGTAGGTGATTTGAAGCCACTTTTGAATCAAATTAAAGTAGAAAATTTATATGTGGCGCGAGGATTAATTCAAAATCCTTCTTTTCAAAAAAGAATCACTGGAAAAATCAAGAAAGACCAAATTATACAATTGTTAGCAGGGAATGAAGTTAATGACTCTCAACTATCTTTTCAGACTGTTTATCCTTTTAAGCCAGGCTTAGGAAAAAATGAAGATTCTCTTTCTTTAACATTTAAACTGGCCGGCAAAAGATGGCTTTTTACTGGCGATTTAGGCCAAGAAGGAGAGTTGGAGATCATGAATCAATATCATTTGCATGTTAATTACTTCAAGCTAGGTCATCATGGTAGTCGTACTGCTTCAAATAAAGAATTCCTAAAAGCTTTACATCCAGAAAGAGTTTTTATTTCTGCTGGTCGCAGAAATCGCTTTGGTCATCCCCATCCTGAAACCATGGAAACTTTGCAAAGTCAACATATTCCGTGGGCATCGACCCAAGACTGTGGTATGATTACTTGGACTTATGGTGCTTTTGTAAAGCCTAAATTCAAAAGATTTTTACCGGTGATTAAGAAATGACATTACTTTCACTATTTAAAGATTCTAATAAGAAAACTGCTCATACTCTGATTAATGGCGATGATGCTTTCTTAAACGAATATATTGCTGATTCATATATTCATGAGAAAAAAATGTCAGAATATGAAAAAATTTCTGTTGATTGCGATTCAGAAGGATTAGATGAATTAATTGCTGATCTCACTGAATCGAGTCTTTTCAGCCAGAAAAAGGTAATAACAATTAAAAATCCATTTTTTCTAACAGCAAAAGTCCCTAAGAAATTTCAAAAGCAAATTTCAAAACTGCAAAATATTTTTGAGAACATTACGCAACTAGATGATATTTTAGTAATTGTTTCTTCATATGAAAAAATTGATCGACGAAAGAAAATAACAAAGCTTATTACAAATCATTTTAATGTTGTTGAAACTAAAATTCGACCTTATGAATTGAGTAAATTTATCAGAAATTTGATTTCTATGGAGGGGTATCAAATTACAAGCCCTGCTTTAAATCTTTTATTAGAACGCAGCGATCAAGTGGTAGATACTGTTTTGAGTAATTATAATAAGCTGAAAATGATTACAGATAACAGAAAAATCACAACTGAATTAGTCGAAAAAAATGTTGATTTGTCATTAGCACAAAATATTTTTGCCATATTAAATTCAGCGTTAAATAACAATTACCAGGAAGCTTTGGCAAGGCTAAGTAATCAACTGCACAACGGCAACAATCCAATACAGATTCTTGCCGTATTTGAAAATCAGTTAGAAATGAGTTTGATTGTTAAGGTTCTTAAAGAGAGAGGTCGCAGTGAACCTGAAATTGTAAAAACTCTGGGTGTTCATCCCTACCGCGTTAAATTAGCTCTAAAAAATAGAGTATCGTCAGATAAGATAGCAAGATTACTAAAGCAGGCAATTAAGTTGGATTTTAATTATAAGAGTGGTCAATACCGAGAAGACGATTTCTTAAAACTTTTTATTCTCAGTGTATGAATTTTGATAGAAACAAAAAGACAGAAATGATTTCATTTCTGTCTTTTTATTTATTAATTAAGCAAGATCGTTATTTTGCAAGTTTTGCTAAACGGCTTTTATCACGGTTAGCTTTATTCTTATGAATAAGACCTTTAGAAGCAGCTTTATCTAATGCACGAGCAGCAGCTACGTGTAATTCGGAGGCATTCTCAGCACCAGCAGCTTGAGCAGTCTTGAACTTTTTAACTGCAGTCCTTAACTGATTCATTTGAGCAGCATTACGCTTTCTTGTAGCATCTTGAGTCTTAACACGCTTAATAGCTGATTTGATTTGTGGCATAAATTTCACCTCCATTGATCGTAATTCTACTTTATAGATTATACTGAAAGATAAATGCAGATGCAAGATAAATAATACTTGCTTTTTAAAAAATTTGTCTGTATTATACTATTGTTGTGAACCGTTAACGCTGTTTGCGCGCTCACACCTGACGGTTAACGTTGTTAACGGCAATTATTCTAGTGAAAGGTGAAAATAATATGGCAATTTCAAAAGCAGAAAAAGATGAAATAATTCAAAAATTTGCGACTCACGAGGGTGATACAGGTTCAACTGAGGTTCAGGTAGCTATCTTGACTACAGATATTAACAACCTGACTGAACATATGCGGAATCATTCACATGACCATCATTCATATGTTGGCTTGTTGAAGAAAATAGGTCACCGTCGTAACTTACTTCGTTATTTACAAAATAAGGATATTAATCGTTATCGTGAATTAATCAAGAAGTTAGGTTTGCGTCGTTAATTAGTTGAAATGTCAGAAAAGCTGGTTCAATTAGGAATCGGCTTTTTTATTTTTGTCAAAATACCATTTTATGCTAGAATAAAAAAAGATACTTTTTACGTTGTGATCATATGATCCATAAATAACAACTGAATAGCAAATTAAGGAAAAGGAAATATAATGACTGATCAAGTTAAAATTATGATTTTGAGCGGCGTTCGTGAACAAGGAAAAGACATGTTCGCTGTTCAAGTTAATGATGAAATTTTTGTTCTTGATGCTGGTCTTAAATATCCTGACAGCACATTGTTTGGAATTGATCTGGTTATTCCAGATTTAGACTTTTTTGAGCAATATGCTGATCAGGTGGTCGGCATCTTTTTAACACATGGACATGCAGACTCTATAGGAGCTTTGCCGTATATTTTAAGAAAATATGACATACCAGTTTTTGGGTCACAGCTCACAATCGAACTGGCTAAAATAACAGTTAAACGGGAAAATAAGCGCTGTAAAAACACTCTTTTTCATGTTATTGATGCTGAAACAGAGATTGATTTTAAAAATGCTAATATATCATTTTTCCCGACTACTCATTCTATTCCAGATTCGCTGGGAATAGATGTGCATACCCCTGCAGGAGAAGTTGTTTATACAGGAGATTTTAAGTTTGATCCTTCTGCAGCACCTAAGTACCGTACGGATTTAGACCGCTTAGCAGAAATTGGACAAAAGAAAGTTTTAGCACTTTTAAGTGACTCTTCAAATGCTGAGGCATCTTTGCCCAATGTTGCCGAGCAGGAGATTGGGGACTATGTAACAAATGTTTTTCGGAATGCCAAGGGCAGAGTAATCGTCGCTGCCAAAGCATCTAATCTGATTAGAATTCAGGAAGTCTTAAATGCCGCTCATAAAACTGGCAGACGCGTTTTGCTGACGGGCAGAGACTTGGCTAAAATAGTCCGTACTGCCATGAATCTTGGTTATTTGAATGTTCCTAAAGGCTTGTTGATGCGTGTTAAAGATTTAAAAGAAACTCCTGATGAAAAAACGGTTATTCTTGAAACCGGTCAAATGGGTGAGCCTTTAAACTCTTTACAAAAAATGGCAAAAAAGCGTCACAGTATGATTACGATTCATAAGGGAGATCTGGTTTTTATTGCTACGACGCCTTCTCATTCAGTAGAGACTATTGTGGCTCAAACTAGCGATATGGTTTATCGTGCAGGTGGTACTGTAATTCAACTAGGTAAAGCAAAACATACCAGTGGACATGCGACGGGTCGTGATTTACAACTGCTTATTGACATTATAAAGCCACAATTTTTAATTCCGGTTATAGGTGAATATCGATTACTGGAAATTCACAAAGATTTGGCAATTAGGGCAGGACTCAAAAAAGATGATATTTTTATTACAAAAAATGGTGACTGCTTAAGCTATGACTTTAATCAAAAACGACTTTATTTGACGGATCCTGTTCCCGGAGAAGACACAATGATTGATGGTTCTGGAATTGGTGATGTTGGCAATATTGTTTTACGCGATCGCGAAGTTTTGTCCGATGATGGCATCTTTATTGCAGTAGTTACTATTGATCGTCGCAAGAAAAAAATTGTTGCTCAACCGCAGGTTACCAGCAGAGGGTTTGTATATATTAAGGCAAATCAACAGTTGATGCGTGACAGCATAGAGCTTATTAAAAAGACAATAACTAATAATTTCGAACACAAAAAATTTGACTGGACTGAAATTAAACAGGATGTGCGTAATGATTTGGAAAAATTTCTTTACCGCAAGACCAATAGACGGCCAGTAGTTTTGCCAGTCGTAATGGAAGTTAACCAAAACAGACATCGAGCAATGCAAAAAAGAAATAGCAAAAATGATATGCCAAAAAAGGAAACTCATCACCCAGTTGACGTTAATAAGACCGGTCAAAGAATTATCAAGAAAGATTAACTATGACTTCACTTAGTCAAAAAAATCTAATTAATCTGGCAAAAAGAAATGAAGTAAATGGTGATTTGGCTCAGGCTATTCAAAATTTAGAAGAAGCTTTAAGGGACGGTCACAGCGACGAGGTTGTTCTTAATTTATGTGAGCTATATATTAAGAACAAGCAGAGTTATTCTGCTTATGAATTAATTAAAGAAGAAAAGGATCTTTTCACTAATTCTAAAATTTTTGCTGAATATAGCAAAATTCTTAGAAAAAATAATTTTTTTATTGAAGCTTTAGAAGTTAAAAATATTACTGACTATGAATTGCCATGTTCGGTAGAACCTGTTAGTTTAGAATTGCAACAAAAAATAATGGTTGCTTTTAGGAAAAAATCCAAGCCGACAAAATACGACTATGATAAGCTGTTTAAACTTGATTTATCGAATTTTAAAAATTTTGCACAAAGTTTATTGATTGATCCGAGTTTAAATTTCGCAGTTCGACTGGTTTTATGTGAGGATTTATTCAGACTTGGTCTAAGAAATAAATTTAAAATTCTGGTATTAGGGCAGGAAGAAGAATTTATTCCCAAGAACATCAATTTGCTTGAAAAGGATCCGGTGTATCGTGAAGTTGTTTCAGGCATTGGTTCACGATACTACCATAGGCCTAGTCAAATTCCAGCTGTATTAAGCGAAGTTAATTTGATTTTAGGAAGCCTTTATCCTAAACTAAATAAGTATGTTGATGATCCTGACAGTTTTGCCAGTGATATTGCTTCTTATATTGATAATCATGATGGCAGAAGCAATCAAAAGCTGTTTGAGAAAATCGATAATAATATATCCGAATAAAATTGGATAAAATGCCTTTACTTTTTCAAAGTATTTAGTATAATAGCAAAGGACGTTTTCATTAGGCATGGCTCTATGCATTAAAATACTAGGCATTTGCCAATGAAAGTAGTACAATATTCAACAGAGAACTATCCGTTACTTACTCAACGGACTTCTTGCAAATTTACAGGAGGGTCATTTTAATGGCAGAAAAAGAACATTACGTAAGAACAAAGCCACACGTAAACATTGGTACTATCGGTCACGTTGACCATGGTAAGACCACTTTAACGGCGGCTATTACTAAAGTTTTATCAGAAAAGGGCTTGGCTAAAGCAGAGGATTACTCAGAGATCGATGCAGCCCCAGAAGAAAAGGAACGTGGTATTACTATTAATACCGCTCACGTAGAGTACGAAACTGAAAATCGTCACTACGCTCACATGGACGCTCCAGGTCACGCCGACTACATTAAGAACATGATTACCGGTGCTGCTCAAATGGATGGAGCTATCTTGGTTGTTGCCGCAACTGATGGTCCTATGCCACAAACTCGTGAACACATTTTACTTGCTCGTCAAGTTGGTGTTAACTACATCGTTGTTTTCTTGAACAAGACTGATTTAGTTGACGACCCAGAATTGATTGACTTAGTAGAGATGGAAGTTCGTGACTTGTTAACTGAATACGATTACCCCGGTGATGATATTCCAGTTATTCGTGGTTCAGCTTTGAAAGCTTTACAAGGAGACAAGGAACAAGAAGAAGTTATCATGAAGTTGATGGACACAGTTGATGAATACATTCCAACTCCTGAACGTCAAACTGATAAGCCATTCTTGATGCCAGTTGAAGATGTCTTCACAATCACAGGTCGTGGTACCGTTGCTTCAGGTCGTATTGATCGTGGTACAGTTAAGATTGGTGATGAAGTTGAAATTGTCGGCTTGGTAGATAAAGTTCTTAAATCAGTTGTTACTGGTTTGGAAATGTTCCACAAGACTTTGGATTTAGGTGAAGCCGGAGATAACGTTGGTGTATTACTTCGTGGTATTGACCGTGATCAAGTCGTTCGTGGACAAGTTTTAGCTGCACCTGGCTCAATTCAGACTCACCACGAATTTAAAGGACAAGTTTACGTTTTGAAGAAAGAGGAAGGCGGACGTCACACCCCATTCTTCTCAGACTACCGTCCACAATTCTATTTCCACACTACTGATATCACTGGTGAAATTGAATTACCAGAAGGTACTGAGATGGTTATGCCTGGCGATAACACAGAGTTTACTGTTAAATTAATTAAACCAGCAGCCATTGAAAAGGGTACTAAGTTCACTATCCGTGAAGGTGGTCGTACTGTTGGTGCTGGTCAAGTTACTGAAATTCTTGATTAGTTCGTTAAAAACAGTTTAAAAAGATGTACTTCTTCATAGAAGTACATCTTTTTTTGCCCAAGTTTGTTTTTTGCGACCGTTTAATGTAAGATAATTTAGTATGTAAAGATGCAATTTAACTTGACATTGGAGGTATTTAATTAATGTCTGTAAAATGGAATAAAACCGATAAAACTACCGGTGAACTTACTTTTGATATTCCCCAAGCTGATGTAAAGCGTGGGCTAGATCAAGCATTCAGAAGGGTAAAGAACAGCTTACGTGTTCCTGGCTTTAGAAAAGGACATGTTTCTCGTGTGATTTTTGATCAATATTATGGTGAAGAATCATTATATGAAAATGCTTTGAATATTGTTCTACCAGATGCCTATGAAGCAGCGATTAAGGAAGCTGATATTGCGGCTGTAGGTCAACCACAAATTTTACCGGTTTCAATGGAAAAAGGTAAAGACTGGCAAATGAAAGCCACAGTCACTGTTCAACCTGAGGTAAAACTTGGCGAATATAAGGGAGTTGAAGTTCCTAAACAAAACACTCGAGTATATGCCAAAGATGTTGACGCCAAATTAAAAGAAGAGCGTGAAAAGAACGCTGAGTTAGTACTGAAGAAGAGTGCTGCAGCTAAAGGTGATACAGTTACCATTGATTATAAAGGAACAGTAGATGGGAAGGCCTTTGATGGTGGTTCAGCAGATGATTATTCACTTGAATTAGGTTCCAATACATTTATTCCTGGTTTTGAAGACCAATTAATAGGTCACAAGGCAGGAGACGATGTAGACGTAGTCGTAACTTTTCCGGAAGATTATGGTGCAAAAGATTTAGCAGGTAAGGAAGCTCATTTTGCTACCAAAATTCATGAAGTTAAATCGAAGCAGTTACCTAAATTAGATGATGAATTTGCTAAAGATGTTGATGATTCTGTTGATACTCTTGATGATTTAAAAGAAAAGATCAAGAAGGATCTTAAGGCGAAGAAAGAAGAAGCTGCACAAGACGAAATTGAGCAATCCGCAATTGAAAGTGCTGTTGCCAATGCTACTATTGATGAAATTCCGAATGCTATGATTCAGGAAGACATTAACACGCAAATGAATCAATATCTAGGTAATATGCAACGTCAAGGAATCAGTCCTGAAACATATTACAAGATAACTAATACTACAGAAGATCAATTACGCTCACAATTTGCTAAGGATGCTGAAGAGAGAGTTAAAACTAACCTGGTACTTGAAGCAATTGTCAAAAAAGAAGGCATTAAAGCTACTAAAGAAGAAATTGACAAAGAGATAAAAGACTTAGCTAGTGAATATAATATGGATGAAAAAACTGTCCGTAACACTCTGACTGATGACATGCTTTCACATGATATCAATGTACGTAAGGCTATTAATATTGTCGCTGACAACGCAAAACAAGTTTCTAAATCTAAAACTAAAAAAGACGAAAAAAAGTCTGATAAAAAGTAGAGTTTTAAATTCTGAGTAAAAAGGTGGTGTTGTACTGCCTTTTTATTTTTTACAAGCATATAATTCATATACCACCCGTATTTTATGCTAATCTTAGACTTGTAAATACAAGGAGGAATAGAATGGCTTCACAATTTACTGATCAAGAGGTAATTAAATGTTCCTTTTGTGATAAAACACAAGATCAAGTTAAAAAGATGATTGCTGGCAACGGGGTTTATATTTGTAATGAGTGTGTAGATCTTTCAAAAAGAATTATTGACGATGAGTTAAAATCTGATTCTTTAAAAAAGGCACAGGATTTGCCAAAGCCAATGGAAATCAAAAAGCAACTTGATCAGTATGTTATTGGTCAAGAGCGAGCAAAGAAGATTTTGTCAGTTGCAGTTTATAATCATTATAAGCGTGTTACGCAAATGGATGTAGATTCTTCAACTGAGTTGCAAAAATCAAATATTGCTCTGATTGGACCAACAGGTTCAGGTAAAACATACTTGGCTCAAACTTTGGCCCGCATTTTAGATGTGCCATTTGCGATAGCTGATGCAACTACCTTAACTGAGGCAGGGTATGTTGGAGAAGATGTTGAAAACATTTTACTTAAATTATTACAAAATGCAGATTACGACATAGAACGCGCAGAGCGAGGAATCATTTACATTGATGAAATAGATAAAATATCTAAAAAGTCTGAAAATGTTTCAATTACCAGGGATGTTTCTGGAGAAGGCGTTCAGCAATCATTATTAAAAATTTTGGAAGGTACTATTGCTTCCGTACCACCGCAAGGTGGTCGTAAACACCCTCAGCAAGAATTAATACAGATAGATACCACCAACATTTTGTTTATAGTTGGTGGAGCTTTCGATGGTATCGAACAAATTGTCAAAAGCCGTTTGGGTAAAAAAGTAATTGGTTTTAGTGCTGAAAACGAGCTTAATAAAGTGCAAGATGATTCTTGGACTAAGCATTTAACGACAGGAGATTTGGTCAAGTTTGGACTGATTCCAGAGTTTATTGGGCGTATTCCTATTATTGCTACCTTAGATAAATTAGATAGAAATGATTTAGTTAGAATTTTAACTGAACCTAAGAACGCGCTGGTAAAGCAATATAAAAAATTGATGTCGCTTGATCAGGTTAACTTAGAATTTACGCCAGATGCTTTAAAAGCTATTGCAGATTTAGCCATCGAAAGAAATATGGGAGCACGTGGCTTGCGGACAATAATTGAAAATGCGATGATGGGCATTATGTATAAAACTCCTAGTGAGCCCGATATTGAAAACGTTAAAGTTACTAAAGATGTCATTGAAAAAAATGCCGAACCAAACGTAACAAGACGTAAAGAGGATGATCAGGAAAATAATGAAGAAATAAAGGCAGCTAATGATCATTAAAGATAGTTCGTATGCAATCAGTGCTGTACGCGAGGATCAATATCCAACTGATAATTTGCCTGAAGTTGCACTTTCTGGTCGCTCTAATGTGGGCAAGTCGAGTTTAATAAATACGTTATTGAATCGCAAAAACTTGGCGCGTACCTCTGCACAACCAGGAAAAACGCAAACTCTTAATTTCTATTTAGTAAATCATGCCTTTTATTTAGTCGATGTACCAGGGTATGGCTACGCCAAAGTTTCACAAAAAAAACGTGAACAGTTTGGTATTATGATTCAAGATTATCTTGAAACCAGGGCAAACTTACAAGGATTAATTATCCTAGTGGATGGTAGACATGAGCCTACTAAAAATGATGTAGCTATGTATAATTATGCATTATATCTTAATATACCTATTTTGGTAGTTTGTACTAAAATTGATAAAGTTAAGAAAAGTCAGCAAAACCAAGTGCTTGCTATATTGAAGCAAAAACTTGATTTAAATCATGATAACGTTGATGTTGTTACTTTTAGTTCTGTCCAAAAGTTGCATGTTCAAGAAGTATGGCAATGGATTGAACAAAACCTGTAAAATTTGCAAGAAAAAATGGTTCTCAAATGAGAACCATTTTTAATTGTCTTTATCTTTAACTACTTTATCCTTGGTTTTAGCAAATTTTTTCTTTTTGTCATCAGGCACAGTAGCAAATTTATCAAATAGTTTTTCTAATTCATCTTGTTTTTTAAAAGTTAACCCCATAATAATTTTTCCTTTCTGATTTTATTATAATAAAAAATAAGACTTCAAGCCAGAGAATACAATAATTTGCTAGCTTTAAATAAATATAATTATGTAAAGCTGATATTTTTAACTTTCTAATAATCAAGTGATAACTAAGCAAAAGCAAATTTAAAACTATGAATTGTATGTTAAAATATGATAGCGAATTTGGGGGAGTGATTTTTTGGCAACTCAGCTGATTGAAAATAAATTAAAACTTTTACCAGCTAAGCCTGGCTGTTACTTAATGAAAGATGTAAATGGCAAGGTTATTTATGTTGGCAAGTCGAAAAATCTCAGGAGTCGAGTACGTTCCTATTTCAAAAGTACCCAAGTTGGCAGAAGAGCGGAATTAGTTGAAGATATTCGAGATTATGATATCATCACCGTTTCAACTGATAAAGAAGCATTTTTGCTTGAAGTTACACTTATTAAGAAATATCAGCCTTATTACAATGTGCAGTTAAAACAAGGAACGGGTTATCCATATATTGAAATTACTAATGAACGTGATCCACAAACCAAATTAACCAGTATCATTAGAAAAGATGGTGGTTATTATTTTGGACCTTATCCTAATGTTTATGCTGCACAGGCTACCCTTAAGTTTATTCAAAAAGTTTTTCCTCTGAGGCACTGCCATGGCAAGCAGGGCAGACCTTGTTTGTATTATCATATGGGACAATGCTTAGGAGCATGTTTTAAAACGGTCCCTAAGTCAGTTTATGAAGCTCAAATAAAAAAGATTAAGAGTTTTTTAAATGGTGATATAGGCTGGGTAAAGAAAAATCTTAACGAAAAAATGACAGCTGCATCTGAAAATCTTGAATTTGAGCGAGCAGCTGAAATTCGTGATCAGCTTAATTACATTGAAGAAACTGTCGAAAAGCAAAAAATTATTTCGAATGACAATACTCAGCGTGACATTTTTAATTTTTATGTTGATAAATCATGGATAGCTATTCAAATTTTCTTTTTACGGCAAGCAAAGCTGCTTAGAAGTGAGACTAGAATGTATCCACTGACAGACACTAACGATCCAGAAGATACGTTTGCGTCCTTTATTGTTCAATTTTATGGGCAAAAGAATAGAATACTGCCAAAAGAAGTTTTAATACCTGCCAAAATTGACAATGAGGCTCTGAGTGAAGTCTTGCATGTGCCTGTGAGAACGCCAAAAAGAGGTCAAAAACGCTCTTTATTAAATATGGCAAAAGACAATGCAAAGCTCAAACTTGATGAGAAGTTTCGGTTATTAGAATTAGGAAATAGAAAAACAAAGGGTGCACAGAAAGAAATTTTTGATTCCTTAGGTTTGCCTTATGGTCATGTTATTGAAAGTTTTGACCATTCTCATATTCAAGGAGCTGATCCGGTTTCAGCTTTGGTCGTTTTTAAAGATGGTGAACCAGATAAAAACTCTTATCGTAAGTATAAACTAAAGGGTGAAGTTGAGCATCAGAATGGTGGCGATGAGGTTCGTAATACTCGTGAAGTTGTTCGTAGAAGATATAGCAGACTACTTAAGGAACATAAACCAATGCCAGATCTAATTTTGATGGATGGTGGTCAAATTCAGGTAGATGCTTGTGAAGATATTTTACGCAATGAGCTGAACCTTAATATTCCAGTAGCTGGTATGGTCAAGGATAACAAACACAGAACCAACCACCTTTTATATGGAGATCCAATTAATGGTGTGCCATTGAAACTAATACCGTTGAATCCGAAATCTCAAGGTTTCTATTTAATGACGAGAATTCAAGATGAAGTACACCGCTTTGCAATTACCTTCCATAGAAGGACTCATGCTAAAAATGCTTTATCGAGCAAGCTAGATTCAATTAAAGGGATCGGACCGAAAAGCAGAAATAAGCTTTTACGAAAATTTGGCTCTTTGAAAAAAATTAAAGAAGCCTCAATCGATGAATTACGTTCTGCAGGATTGACCTTGCCTCAGGCTCAGACAGTTAAGTTGACCTTGTAAATATTGATTTTTGCCATAATAGTCCAAACTTTTGTGGTATAGTAATATAGTTAAGAAAGACGGAAGGAGAATTTATATGCCCACATTTGTCGATCAAACTAAGATTGAAGTCCAAGCTGGTAAAGGCGGAGACGGCATGGTCGCTTTCCGCCATGAAAAATATGTCCCTAATGGTGGCCCCGCTGGTGGCGATGGTGGTCGTGGCGGCAGTATTATATTTGTTGCTGATAGCGGCTTGAGAACATTAATGGACTTTCGGTATCGCCGTAAATTCAAGGCAGAAAATGGTGAAGATGGTCGCATAAAATCTCAATATGGTCGAGGAGCTAAGGATTTATATCTTAAAGTTCCAATAGGGACGACTGTATATGACTTTGATACCAATGAAGAAATTGGTGATCTAACTGAAAATAAACAAGAACTGGTTGTAGCACATGGTGGTAAAGGTGGACGAGGCAATATTCACTTTGCAACGAGTGTTAATAACGCACCTGAAATTGCTGAAAATGGTGAACCTGGTGAAGACCGAGTATTACGACTAGAACTAAAGGTTTTGGCAGATGTTGGCCTGGTAGGTTTTCCTTCTGTTGGTAAGTCAACATTGTTATCAGTTGTCACGAAAGCGAAGCCCAAGATAGCTGCTTATTCTTTTACGACTTTAACGCCAAATTTGGGTTTGGTTATTTTACCCGATGGTCGTGACTTTTCAATGGCTGATTTGCCTGGTTTGATTGAGGGAGCAAGTCATGGCGTAGGTCTTGGTATACAATTTTTACGTCATATTGAAAGAACAAAGGTGATTTTGCATTTGGTGGCGATGGATCCTGCTAATGGCCGGGATGCGCTCCGAGATTACCAGACAATTCGTCAAGAACTGTTAACTTATGATAAAAATCTAAAAGATAGAAAAGAGATAATTGTCGCAACTCAAATGGATATTTCCGGTGCAAGTGAAAAATTAAAACAATTCAAGAAAGATTTGAAAACGGAAAAAATCCAAGCGCCTGTTTATGCTATTTCAAGTGTGACACATAAAGGAATTGAACAATTGATGCAGCATACTGCAACCGTAGTAGAGCAAGTAGAAAAAGAACGAGCATTGCAGAAGCCTGAACCTGTTCAAGAAGTAAAAGAGTATAAATATCAGGCAAGTCAAAAGAATGATTTTACTATCACCAAACTAGAAGATCATGTTTTTGAGATTAAAGGTGAAAACCTGGAGAGATTAGTGGAGCGAACCAATCTTGACTATCAGGATGGTGTTATGAGATTAGCTCGGAAGCTTAAGAATCTGGGAGTGGATGATGCTCTACGTAAAAAAGGAGCCGTTGACGGCGATGATGTAATAATTGGCTCATTCAACTTTGAATTTGTCCAATAATAAATAGAAAAGTTTTGAAACATGACAAAAAATCGATATATCACAGGATATTCTGGACTTAGAGCTTTGGCAGTAATTGGAGTGATTCTTTATCACTTCGATCCTAATACTTTTGTTGGCGGATATCTTGGCGTACCGATTTTTTTTGTTTTGTCAGGTTACCTGGTTACATGCCAAATACTCAAGGCGTATGATGAAAATGGGTTTTATAATACAAAAAAGTTTTATTGGAGTAGAATTAAAAAAATATATCCGCCATTAATTGCGGTATTGTGGGTTTCTGCAGCGTATATAGTTTTATTTCAGCGGAATTTACTTGCCAAACTAAGTCAAATAGTTGTGGCAAACTTGCTTAATGTTTATAATTTCTGGCAGATTTTAAATGGTCAAAGCTATTTTGAACGTTTTGCCGCTAACGAATCTCCATTTGTCCATTTATGGACAATGTCAATTAACGGTCAATTTTATATACTATGGCCATTAGTTATTTTCTTACTAGTAAAATATGGCAAAAAGAGAAAAAATATTTTTAGTATTTTACTAATTTTATCAATACTTTCAGCAATTGAAATGGCAATAATGTTTACCACTGGTGTTGATATTAATCGTATTTATTATGGTACGGATACTAGATTTTTTTCTTTAGGCTTAGGGGCTGCACTGGCTGTCATTTGGCCATTGAATAAATTGAAAAGCAATATCAAACGCAATGATTCCATTCTATTAGATATTATTGGTCTGATTTCTTTTTGTGAAATAATATTTTTATTTCTTTCTCCAATAATGAATGCAGAGAGTGCATTTACTTATTCGGGTGGTATGTTTTTGTTCACATTGTGTACAGCGATATTAGTCGGTGTGATTGCTCACCCAGGGAGCCACTGGAATAAATGGTTAACTAATCCTGTTTTTAATTGGATTGGCTCAAGAAGTTATGAAATTTATCTTTACCAGTTTCCAGTAATGATTTTTTTTGAAGATAAAGTTTCCAATATGGCAGATCATGTTTTGCTTTATCGCTTTATTGAACTAATTTTGATAGTCATTTTAAGTGAGATTGCATACAAAGCTGTAGAAAAACCATTGGGCAAAATAACTTTACAAAAAACAAAAAATTATTTGCAGCAACTTCGCGATAAGAATTCAAAAAATTATTTTCAAAAAGTGAAGGCTATTCTTATAGGCTTGATTTTTTTAACTGGTAGCATTGCAATTTTAATTTCTCCTGCTGCACAGGCCCAAAATTTCAATCAAAGTCAACTGGCGCGCAGAATCAGAGCAAATCGTAAGCAACAAAGAAAAGATAATAATAAGTTAATTAAGGAATACCACAAAATTAGTCCGAGAGAGCAAAAAAAGGCTAAACTAATAAAGGAAGCTAAACAAGCAGCCAAGCAACATCCAATAAAAAAATCTTTTGAGCAATTTGGTATTTCACAAATTGAGATTCAATTGGCACGTAAAATTGATTTAACGGCTATTGGCGATTCAGTTATGGCCGGTTCTAGCAATGATTTAAAAGATTTGATGCCTAAAGCTGTGATTGATGCGGCTATTTCACGTCAACTGAATGTTTCCTTCGATTTATTAAAACATTATCAGAATGAGAATGTTTTAGGAAAAAATGTATTAATAGGTTTGGGTACTAATGGTCCATTTAAAATGTCTGATATAGATGATTTAATGAAGCAGTTAGGACATAAAAGACAGGTATTTTGGATAAACACATATGTACCGGCGAAGCCATGGCAAAATGACGTTAATAATTTATTAAATGAGGCAGCGAAAAAATATCATAATTTTATGGTGATTAATTGGTACTCATATGCGAAGAATCATCCAAATTGGTTTTATGAAGATAAAACTCATCCGACACCAATAGGATCAAAGCACTACAGTGCTTTAATTGTTAAAAAAATAGTTGAAAATGCGAAGTATTAGATAGGTAGAGTATGGAGTTACAATTTTTAGGAACTGGAGCAGGACAACCTTCAAAGAAACGTAATGTGTCAAGCATCGCTTTAAAAATGCTTGATGAAATCAATGAAATTTGGTTGTTTGATGTTGGAGAAGCTACACAGCATCAAATTTTACGAACAAATATTAGATTGCGTAAAGTCACAAAAATATTTATTTCTCACAATCATGGTGATCATATTTTTGGCTTGCCAGGATTACTGGCAACACGATCATTTCAAGGAGATGTGGGTCCGATTACTATATATGGACCGGCTGGCTTAGAGCAGTTTGTTAGGACAGCTTTAAAAATTTCACGAACAAAAATTAGCTATCCTATTAAATTCGTTGTCTTAGAAGATGGTGGATTAATTTTTAATGGGAATGGTTTTAAGGTATACGCAGAAAAATTAGCTCATAGGGTACCTAGTTTTGGTTATCGAGTAGTCGAGGATGACCGACCGGGAGAACTTTTAATGGACAAATTAGCGCAATATAGTGTACCTAATGGGCCATTACTTGGTAAACTTAAAAATGGTGAAAAAATTGTTCTAGATAATGGTACTATATTAGATGGTAATGACTTTTTGGGTTCTAACAAAAAAGGCAGAATTATTACTATTATTTATGATACGCGTGCAACTCCTGCAATAGCACAATTAGCACAGAACGCGGATGTTTTGGTACATGAATCTACTTTTGCCGGTAATGAGGCAGATTTAGCTCATTCATATTATCATTCTACAGCAGTTGAAGCAGCAAAGATTGCGCGTGATAATAATGTTAAGCGTTTATATTTAAATCATATTTCTGCTAGATATTTAGGTGCTAAAGCCAAAAAATTAGAAAACCAGGCACAGAAAATATTTGCGAATACTAGATTAGCTAATGATTTCGATCGAATTGTAATTCCTATGAAAGGAGAAAAAGATGAGTGATTCCCTTAGAAATAAAGTTGTCGTAATAACAGGTGCTTCAAGTGGGATAGGCCATTCTATCGCACTGGAAAGTGCTGGCAGGGGAGCAACAGTTATTTTGATAGCCAGAAATAGAGCAAAGTTAGAAAAGGTAGCGTCTGAGGCGCACGAACTTTCAGGGGCCAACTCTTACATAATAGTGGCTGATATGAGTCAAAGTGATCAGATAGATGCTGCTTTTACTAAAATTATTAATTTAACTAAGCATGTTGACTATTTAGTTAATTGCGCAGGCTTTGGCAAATTTGAAAACTTTGTAGAGTCAAACCGTCGTGAAGTTACAGCCATGTTTCAAGTTAATGTTTTAGGATTGATGTATTTTAGCCGCTTAGTTGGTCGATTAATGATGGAACAAAAATCTGGGCAAATTATTAATATTGGTTCAATTGCAGGTAAAGTTCCTACTGTAAAATCCGCCGCTTACAGTGCATCAAAAGCAGCCGTTATTCAATTTTCGAATGTTTTGCGTTTGGAATTAAAACCATTTGGAGTTAAAGTCATGACGGTTAATCCCGGGCCGGTTTATACAAATTTCTTTAATATTGCTGATAAGAGTGGGCATTATGCTGAAAGCGTACAAAAATTTGTGCTGGATCCGGATGATGTTGCCTGGCAAGTGGTTCATTTCTTCGGTAGTAATAAACGTGAGCTCAATTTACCAGTTAGTTTGGCAATTTTGGCTAAATTATATAACCTGTTTCCAACGATAGGCGATGAATTATCGCTGAAGTTTGCCTCAAGAAAGTAGTGCAGAGTATGAAAAGTAAAACAAAACAGATTAAGCTCATCTTTACATTGATATTAACCTTACTAGCTGTAATCTTCGTTGTTTTAAATACGAATAATGTTGCCATTAATTTTGGCTTATTTCAATTCAAATTGCCTTTGATCATTATTTTAGTATTAATGATCATTATCGGAGTTCTAATTGGTTATTTTTGGGGTTCTTATGGTCATAATCAAGACAAGAATAACTAATATAGCTTGATTTATTTGGGATACAATAGTATCATTAACAAACGTGAAGTATTTTGGGTACTTTTAAGTAACCTAAAATCGTAATTCTACAAAAAAGGAGATCAGTTAAATGGCAGTTCCTAAAAGACATACTTCTAAGCAAAAGAAACGTTCACGTCGTGGTCATATTAAGTTAACTGTACCAGCAATGCATTATGATGCAACCACTGGTGAATATCGCTTAAGCCACCGCGTTTCACCTAAAGGATATTACAAGGGTCGTCAAGTTGTTAGTCAAACTAACTCAAATGACAATCAATAATTAAAAGACACCAAAAAACGGGTGTCTTTTTTTATTCTAAAAATTAGGCAATTCCCCGTCTAGGAAGAGGAAAAGGTGAAATGAAACTCGTATTCTTGCATTCAAGTGATATTCATGGCTTTATTTTTCCCACGGACTATCAAGAAAAAAATAGTTATGCTGCTCCTTTTGGATTAAGCAGACTGAGTAGCATAATAAAACAGCAGCGAGATAAATATGGTGCTGAAAATGTAATTGTGACCGATTCAGGTGACTGTCTTCAAGGCTCGCCTTTAGCGGCTTATGTACATGAGTCGAATAGTGATGCCAATTTAAAAGCATTTGCAGATTTCTATAATCTCATCGAGTATGATGTCAGATGTTTAGGCAATCATGACTTTAATTTTGGATTAAGCTATTTAAAAAAATATTTAGCTTATAGTAAAGCTACTTTTTTAAATAGCAATTTATTGGCTGAAAAAAATGATTTGCCGGCCTTTGGACAAGATTATATCATTATCAATAAAAACGGTATAAAGGTGGGAATTATTGGTATTACTACACAACGGGTACCGTTTTGGGAGCCAGCAGACCACGTTGCGGGATTAAAATTTAAATCTGCTTTTGAGCAGGTTAAGCAAATAGCAGCTTTTTTAAGGCCTAAAGTCGATGTCTTGGCTGTGCTTTATCATGGCGGTTTTGAAGCAGATCTTCACACAGGAACACGCAAGGAGCCACAAACAGGAGAAAATGAAGGATATCGTATTTTACAGGAAATTCCTGATATTGATGTAATGCTGACAGGGCATCAGCATCGAAGACTAAATATCGTAGACCATGAAACTGCCATTGTACAACCAGGTTATCGCGGAGAATCTATTGGTAAAATAGTGTTGGATATCGACCAGCGAAGCAAGGAAATAAAAGCAATATCTACTGAATTGATTGACGCTCAAAACTATGAATCTGATTGTGAAATTAATGCTTCCAGTTTGTCACTGGAACAGAAGGCACAAAAATGGCTTGACCAACCAATTGCTTATTTAGATGAACCTGCTCTTATTTTAAATGCAGATGAAGCTAGAATTAAGGGTTCACCGTTTATTAATTTATTGCAGGATATGCAACTGTACTTTACAAAGGCTGATGTCTCAGCAACAGCTTTGATGAGTGAAACAGCTCAAGGATTTAATAAAAATGTTTCAATGCGTGATATTTTGCTAAATTATCCTTTTGCTAATCAATTATGTATAGTTAAAGTAACCGGGAAAGAGCTACGCAATATTGTCGAATATTCACTAAAATTTTTAATTAAGGATAAAAGGGGCAAAATTATGTTTGACCCTCAGTATCGCAATCAGCTTTTTAATTTTGATGTTTTTTACCCGCTTAATTATGAAGCGGATGTTCTGAGACCTGTTGGGAGTCGCTTAACTAAGTTTGAATTAAACGGGCAACCAATTTTAGAGCAAAAAAAGTATCGTTTGGCCGTTAATAATTATCGTGCTATGGGCGGTGGCTTCTACCCTGATTACAATATTAATAAGATTGAAAAAATTCTGGAGAAAGATTATGTGGAAATGTTCAAAGAATTTTTGACTAAAAATCATCCAAAGATTAATTTGTCACACAATTATAGTTTTAAGTAAATAAAAAAGTCATTAGGTGAGAACTAATGACTTTTTTATTTACTTAAGTTTAGAATACTTACTTTTGTCTTTATGAGAATGTGCCGTGATTGTGGGGATAATAGCTGCGAATAACAGACCAAAAATCAAACCAACAATAGCAGCTTCACTTAGATTAAAAACATGTTGGGTTAGAGGAGCGGCAATAAAACCTACAATTAACATGTAAACAACGCTCCAGCAAATAGTTACGATATAACGACCCATAGCGTTTCCTTCTTTCATACCTTTGAATTTTAACAAATATTATGCGCGTTTTCAATCCAAAAGACGGCTTTTTGGTATACTTATTTATATGGAAGGTGAACTGAATATGAAATACGCTGCATTGCAAAACCTTAGCTCTTTTACCCTTTTAGATAGTCCGATAAAAATTAAAGATTTGCTGACTACTGCAAAGGAATTAGGATATGAAGCTGTAAGCTTAACTGATATTAACGTAACCTATGGATTAGTTAATTTTTTTGAAGTGGCCCAAAAAGTTGGGATTAAACCACTTTTAGGGATGCAATTAAGGCTAAGTGGATTAATTGACAGTGCTCACCAATATGATCTTATCGCTTTAGCAAAGACTGATGAGGGTTATCGAAATATCTTGCGTTTATCAAGTAGAATTAACCTTTTGACAGACAACAGTAATAAGCAAAAAATTTTAACTATTGCGGATTTGACCAAGGATTTAAATGATTTGATATTTATTATACCGGCAAATTTGCATAGTGAGTTATTAAACTTGCAGATGCAGAATGAAAGTTTAGGAACAGATTTTTTGCGTCATTTAATTAGCATAATACCTAAATCTAGTTCCTTATATATCGGAGTTTATGGCAGTGAAAGACAAAAAAATTACATACAATATGTCAGAGCGCTATCAAAACAGTTTGATTTACCACTAGTTAGCGTTGAGGATACCTGTTATTTAAAACCTCGCGATCAGTTTTTACGTAAAACTTTACAAGCTATAAAAAAAGGTGAAGTTTTGCAAGATATCACAGATTTAGCTAAACAATCTGGCTCACATTATTTGCCTGCTATTGAGGAATTGAGCGAACGTTATCATAAATTAGGTTTAGATGAAGCTTTAGAAAACACAGAAAAAATCGCCTCTGTCTGCAATGCTAAAATTATATTTCAAACTCCAGTTTTGCCGAAATATAAACAGGATCAATATTCAACTTCCAAGGATTTTCTGCAATTTTTGGCTAAAAAGGGTTTACAAAATCGTTTTGGTCAACGTAAAGTTCCCGCTGATTATCAAAAACAGCTAAATTATGAATTACAAGTAATAGATCAAATGGGCTTTAACGATTACTTTTTGATTGTTTGGGATGTTGTAAACTACTGCCATCGAGTTGGAATTGCGATGGGTCCAGGCAGAGGATCAGCTTGTGGCTCGTTAGTTTCCTATTCTTTAAATATCACTGAGGTTGATCCAATTAAATATAACTTGCTATTTGAGCGTTTTTTAAATCCTGCCAGACACGAAATGCCAGATATTGATTTGGATATACCAGATAATCGTCGTGATGATGTCATAAAATATATGTTTAATAAATACGGCATGGATCATGCTGCTCAGATTCTCACGTTTGGGACTTTGGCAGCTAAGCAGGTTTTGCGAGATACTGGCAGAGTATTTGGTCTTCAAGAAATGCAATTAAGTGAGTGGTCTAAAAGCGTACCTTTCGCAAAAGGCAAAATAAGTCTGGCTCAGGCTTATAAAGAATCCAAAAAAATGCAAATGCTGGTGAATGCAAATGACATGAACAAGTTGCTTTATGAAACGGCAAGTGGATTAGAAGGCCTGCCACGCCACTATTCAATCCATGCTGCCGGTTTAGTTCTTAGCGATAATTCTATTGCCGCCATTGCCGGCTTGCAATCAGGACAATTAGGAATACCGATAACTCAGCAAACGAAAAAATATGTAGAATCACTGGGATTATTAAAAATAGATTTTTTAGGCTTAAGAAATTTAACTATTCTTGGTGATACGGAGAAAATGATCCGCGAGCAAGGAAAAAAGATCGATGTTAATCAGATCCCCCTAGATGATCCGGCTACTTTAAGTATTTTTCAAAAGGGTGAGACAGAACTCGTCTTTCAATTTGAATCAGGTGGAATTCGCAATGTTCTGCGTGAATTGCATCCAGATAATTTTGAAGATTTGGTAGCAGTCAACGCACTTTATCGCCCAGGTCCAATGCAGAATATCAAAACTTTTATTGCACGCAAAAAAGGCACCCAGAAAGTCACATACCCTGATCCCAGCTTAAAACCAATTTTGTCTTCAACATATGGTGTTTTGGTTTACCAAGAACAAGTCATGCAAACTGCCCGAGTTCTGGCTGGCTTTTCTTTAGGAGAAGCCGACATTTTACGCAGAGCAATGTCAAAAAAAGATCAAAAGGTTATTGAACAGGAAAAATCTAAATTTATCAACGGTGCAGTAAAAAACGGTAAGACTGTTCAGGTTGCGACCCGTGTATATGACTATATTGAGCAATTCGCCAATTATGGTTTCAACCGTTCACATGCTGTTGCTTATACGATGATCGCATTTTGGCTCGCATACTTACAAGTTCATTATCCAGCTGAATTTTATGCCTCTATGCTTAATTCTAATATTGGCAATCAAAATAAGGCGAATGAATATATAATGCGCGCTCAAGAGGATGGCGTAAAAATTTTGCCACCTGACATTAACAAAAGTGCTTTAGCTTATCAGGTAATTGATGGGCGTATTTTAGTTGGATTACGTGCAATTAAAGGGGTTAGAATAGATTTTCTTAAAGAAATAATTGCAAAGCGTCAAGCGAAATCTTTTGATTCTCTTAGCAATTTTTTACGTCAGATTGATGTCAAATTTATTAAAGCTAATAGCATTACGAATGTGGTTGAATCTTTAATCAAATCGGGATGTTTTGACCAGCTTAACAAAAATCGGAACGAATTATTACAGAATTGTCCTGAAATAATTGAAAATGTTAAATTGACAGGGGAAAATCTCGCTTTATCAGAAGGGCTAGGTGGTGTTCCCATTAAGCCCGCTAAAGAACCTAGCAAACAAGAAATGGCTTTGATGGAAGAAAAAACTTTAGGCTTTTCTACACTCACTTCTCCATTAATTACCGTTCAAAAATATGCTCAGAAGTTTAATGCTAAATCATTAAATGAGTTTCAAATTCATGAAGGTGGAATAGCTGTCGGCAAACTTATGTCATTAAAACTTGTGAGGACCAAAAAGGGTCAAACAATGGCTTTTGGCAGTTTTGCTGACACCACCAGTAAGCAGGATATTGTAATTTTCCCTAATGTTTATGATAAAATTCAATCGAATTTAAAGGAGGGTAATATTTATTTATTAGGCGTTAAAGTTCAAAATGATCGTTTCGACTCAAGTAAAAAACAATATATTTTAACTAATTTAAAAGTTGTAAATTTAAAAGAGTAGAGTTTTTTGAGTAAGCGTGAACAAACAGCTGATGTTAACGCTAACATCGAAAAAGACTGTCAAATCAAGAACTTTAATCATTTTTTGTGAGATTTTTTCGTGAAAGAATGTTAAAATTTAGTGGATGTGAGAAATTACACAATAAATCTTGATGAGGTGAATTCATGAAGCGAATTGGAATTTTAACGAGCGGTGGCGATGCTCCTGGCATGAATGCAGCTGTTAGGGCTGTTACCAAAACTGCTATTCATCACGGACTTGGCGTTGTTGGTATTCGTTATGGTTATGCCGGGCTTGTAGCAGGTGACTTTGTTACTTTGACTGCTGAAAATGTTGATCATATGATCAACATGGGCGGTACTTTTCTTTATAGTGCCCGTTACCCTGAGTTTGCACAAAAAGAAGTGCAAGAAAAAGGGGTTGAACAATTAAAGAAGCATGATATTGATACTGTAATTGTTATCGGTGGTGATGGTTCTTATCATGGTGCACTGGCATTGACTCGTTTAGGGATTAATTCTATTGGTTTGCCAGGAACAATTGATAATGATATTCCATACACTGAGTATACTATTGGACTTGATACTGCCTGCAATACGGCAATGCAAGCCATTGATAGAATTCGTGATACTGCCAGCAGTCATCATCGTGTTTTTGTCGTTAATGTTATGGGACGCAATTGTGGCGACATTGCTATGCGTGTTGGTTTGGCAAGTGGTGCTGATGCAATTGTTGTTCCAGAAAGAAGTTATGACATTAAAGCAATTGCTGAAAGATTAAAGCGCGGTTTTAAAGATGGCAAAGATAATGGTATTATCATATTGGCTGAAGGTGTCATGGATGCCGCTGATTTTAGAACAGAACTTCTAAAATATGGCGAATTCGATTGCAGGGCTAATGTAATTGGTCATATGCAGCGCGGTGGTGCACCAACGGTTACCGATAGAATTAATGCTACAAAGATGGGAAATTATGCGGTTAAGTTACTTCTTGATGGTAAAGGCGGTTTAGCTGTCGGCATGGAGAATGGACAATTAGAAACCCATGATATTCTTGATCTTTTTGATGAAAAGCATGCAAGTGAAGAATCGTTAATTGATATTAATGAAGAAATGACTAAATAATTAGTCGATTTTGGGGAGATTTTTAAATAATGAAGAAAACTAAAATTGTTAGTACCTTAGGGCCAGCTTCAAATGATATTGAAACTATTACAGCTTTGGCTAAGTCAGGCGTAAATGTATTTCGTTTCAACTTTTCACATGGTGACCATGCTGAGCATCTTTCACGAATGAAAATGGTTCGTCAAGTTGAAAAAGAAACTGGCTTAGTACTTGGTATTGCATTGGATACCAAAGGTGCTGAGATTAGAACCACTGATCAAGAAGGTGGCAAGTTTACCATTAATACTGGAGACCAAATTCGTGTGTCGATGGATGATTCTAAGCCTGGTAACAAGGACATGATTCACGTTACTTACGAAGGTCTTTATGGTGATACTCACGTTGGTGGTCACGTTTTAATTGATGATGGTTTAGTTGACTTATTAATTAAAGAAAAAGACGAAGAAAAGAAAGAATTAGTTTGTGAAGCTCAAAATACGGGTGTTATCGGTTCTAAGAAGGGTGTTAATGCACCTGGCGTCGAAATTCGCCTCCCAGGAATTACTGAAAAAGACACTGATGACATCAAGTTTGGTTTAGCTCATGGCATTAACTTTATCTTTGCTTCGTTTGCACGTAAGGCGCAAGACATTCTTGATATTCGTAAGCTTTGTGAAGATGCTGGCTGTGATTATGTTAAGATTTATCCTAAGATTGAATCACAAGAAGGTATTGATAATGCAGATGAAATCTTACAAGTTTCAGATGGTTTAATGGTTGCCCGTGGTGACATGGGTGTTGAAATTCCGTTTATTGATGTGCCATTTGTTCAAAAAGATTTAATCAAGAGGGCAAACGCACTTGGTAAGCCTGTCATTACTGCTACTCAAATGCTTGACTCAATGCAAGAAAATCCTCGTCCAACTCGTGCTGAGGTTTCCGATGTTGCTAATGCCGTTCTCGATGGTACTGATGCGACTATGCTTTCTGGTGAATCAGCTAATGGTTTGTACCCAGTTAAAGCTGTTTCAGCAATGGCTGAAATTGATGAAAGAACTGAACAAGAACTTCTTAAACGTAACACTCTAGCTCTGCAAAGATTTGAAGAATACAAGGGTTCAAACGTTACTGAAGCTATTGGTGAATCAGTTGTGCGGACTGCACAAGAATTAGGTGTTAAAACCATTATTACTGCAACTAATTCCGGTTATACTGCAAGAATGATTTCCAAGTACCGTCCAAATGCTAACATTTTAGCTTTAACTTTTGACGAGAAGATCCAACACTCACTTGGCATTTCTTGGGGTGTTCAACCTTTGCTTACTGAAAAACCTGCTTCTACTGATGACATGTTCGAAGTAGCAGCTAAAGTTGCTAAAGAACAAGGTTATGTTCAAGATGGTGATTTAGTAATCATTGTTGCTGGTGTTCCTGTTGGTGACTCAGGTACAACCAATTTGATGAAACTACAGATTATCGGCAGCAAGCTAGCTCAGGGACTTGGCGTTGGTAATGGCTCTGTTGTTGGTAAAACAGTTGTTGTTAACAGTGCTGAAGAAGCTATTAGCAAGGTTAAAGAGGGAGATATCATGGTTGCCAGAACCACTGATCCTGATTACATGCCTGCAATTAAGAAGGCTTCAGGCTTAGTTGTGGAAGCATCAGGTTTGACTTCACACGCTGCTGTTGTTGGTTTGTCATTAGGAATTCCGGTTGTAGTTGGAGTTACTGATGCAACAGAAAAGATTGGCAGCGGTATTACTATTACTGTTGATGCTCGTCGTGGTGCTATTTATCAAGGCGAAGTTTCAAATCTTTAATTAAAAGCAAGAATCAAAATAGCCAGTGATTGTTACTGGCTATTTTTGTTTGTTTTAAAATTTAGGCAAACGAATGGTAAATTTAGATTGACTAATGTCAATTTGTTCCTTTAAAATGATATACTTGTTATCAGATCCCATTCTAGATGTAGGAGAAAAATCATGCTTGGCACAATTGCAACTGGAAAAATAATAGACCAAAACGAAGAATCTTTTTTTGTTCAAATCGACGGCATTACTTATGAACTTAAAAGAAAAGAAATAACACAGGAAGAAAAGCCACAGCTCGGAGATCAAATCAAGGGATTTTTATACGATGATAAGCAGCATAATCGTGAAATGACGCAGTTTTTACCTTTTGCTCAAAAAGACCAATATGGCTGGAGCAAAGTTACCGAAGTAAAATATAATTTAGGTGTTTTTGTCGATATTGGCTTGCCAGATAAAGATGTTGTAATTTCAATGGACGACTTGCCTTATGACAAAGAGCGTTGGCCCCAACCTGAAGATCAGCTTTTGGTTCACCTTGAAACAGATGAAAAAAATCGTATTTGGGCAAAACTGGCGGATGAGAATATTTTTGAACAGTTGGCAGCTCATTTTCCTAATGATATGAAGAATAAAGATATTTTTGGTACTGTATATTCTGCCCGTGAAGTAGGTGCATTTATAATCACCAAAGAGTATTATTTAGGTTTCGTTCATCTATCACAAATGGCACGTCCCTTGCGTTTGGGGGAGCAATTCAGAGGCAGGGTGATTGGTATCAGCCAATATGGGCGCTTGAATTTGAGTACTCTGCCACGAGCTTTTGAAGAAATTGATGATGATGCACAAATGATTTTAATGAGTTTGCGCAGGAAGAAAGATAAGACTTTGCCTTTTTACGATAAATCTGACGCACAGGAGATTAAAAATTATTTTGGTATCTCCAAATCGGCCTTTAAGAGAGCTTTAGGACACTTACTTAAAGCTAAATACATAAAAGAAGACAAAGATGCTGGTTCCATCTCATTATTAAAAGATCCAGAAGATGCCCAAAATGACTAATTTATCAGAACAAGTTGAAGATTATTTAAGATATAGTCAGGTTGAACGTGGCCTGAGTAATAACACAATTACAGCATACAGGCAGGATCTAACTTCATTTGTATGTTTTCTCCAAAAGGAAAATTTAACTTCCTGGCCTACTCAAGCTGTTGACATCGATGCTTTTTTGGCAGAACAACGCGATCAAAAAAAGGCCACAAGTTCTATTAGCCGCTTAATTACCAGTTTGCGTAAGTTCTACCAGTGGCTAGTAAGACAGAATATTCAAAAACTCAATCCAATGCTTGAAATAGATTCACCTAAAAAGCGTCGTACTTTGCCAGTTGCTTTGACAGTTAATGAAGTTAATAATTTGCTTGAGCAACCTGATACAAAAAAGAAATTAGGTTTACGTGATAGAGCCTTACTTGAAACTTTGTATGCAACTGGGATTAGAGTAAGCGAATTAATTAATCTCAAGTTTACTGATTTGCATGAAGAACTGAAACTGGTCAAAGTTTTTGGCAAGGGATCAAAAGAGCGATTAATTCCAATTAGCGAAGTAGCTTTAAGTTGGATAGACAGCTATAAGGAAAAAGTTCGCGATCCATTAATATTAAAAATTGGCAAAAACACTGATTTTATTTTTCTTAATAGCAGGGGAGGCTCTTTAACAAGACAAGCCGTTTGGCAAATTATTAAGCATTATTGTAAAATGGCTGGTATTCAAAAAAATGTTACTCCACATACTTTAAGACATACTTTTGCAACACATTTATTGGAAAATGGGGCAGATTTACGTGTTGTCCAAGAAATTTTGGGACATTCAGATATTAGTACAACTCAAATTTATACAAATTTGTCCCAAAAACATATTTTACAAGTTTACGAAAAAACGCATCCTCGAACATAAGGTGGTTAAATGCTAATTGAATGTAAAAATGATAAAGAAAAGGTAGCTATGGGCTTATTATCTTATCTATCTGATTTTAAAAATCTGGCTAATCTCAAGGATGAAATTCAATTAAATAAAAGTAGTGCCGAGTTTTGCTTATATCTCTATCGTTCAAAGGCTCCTAATTTTATAGGGGTGGTAGGTACACAATCAAGTAAACATTTTGTAATCATTCGTTATATTTCTTTTGCTCCTGATTATCGTAAAGTTAAGTACGAAGCTAGAGCCGTTCAAGAGTTGGCACAAAATAATCCCAGCAAAGTTATTACGGCTGTTCCTGAATATATTTATTTAATTAAGTATCTAAAAAAGGATACAGAAAAATGAGTGATAACCTTACCCTTGAACTGCCTAACTTTGAAGGCCCTTTGGATCTGCTATTGCATTTAATAAAAGTGCAAAAAATTGATATTTATGACATTCCAATAGCTCAGATTACAAGCCAATATCTAGCTTATTTGCACCAAATGCAAAAACTTAATTTGAAAATTGCAGGAGAATATTTTGTTATGTCATCGATGCTTTTGCGAATTAAGTCTCAATCTCTTCTTCCGCAAAATGATTTTACTGAAGAAAATGATGAACAAGAGGATCCAAGAGATGAATTAGTACAGCAGCTTATTACTTACTCGGTTTTTAAAAAAGTTTCAGCATACTTCAAAAAGCGCAATGAGGAAGTCCCAATTACTGCTGCTAAAGAGGAAAGTGCTCCAGAAAGCAAAAAAATTCAGCCTTTGCCAAAAGGACAAATTACTTCTACTGAATTAGCTAATACTTTTATTATTATTTTACAAAGACTGAAAATCAGACAGCCTGATATTGTTTCAGTTGAAGTAAAGGAAACTTCCGTCAAAGAAATGAGTACTTTCTTGCAAGAGGAATTGGCACGAAACAAGCGGTTAAGTTTTTTTGCCTGTTGTCAAAAAATGAAAACTTTATCTGATGTTATTGGTTTGTTCCTTGCACTGCTTGAACTTTGTAAAAAACAGGAAATTCGGGTAAAACAAAAGAGGATGTTTGGTGACCTGAACTTGGAAAGAGTTGGTAGTAATGATAAGTAAAATGGCGCAGTTAGAAGCGTTATTATATGTTGCCGGCGATAATGGCATTGAAAGCAGCAACTTATGCGAACTTTTGCAGGTTGGCAAACCTGCATTGCGAGAAATAAGCAAAAATTTACGAGAAAAATTACAAAAAAATCCTGATTCAGGATTACAAATACAACATCTTAATGATGTTTACAAATTGACAACTAGACCAGAAGTTAGTAAAACAATCGAAAATTTTTTTCAAAAAGATTTATCAAAGAGCTTAAGTCAATCGGCATTGGAAATACTATCTATTATTGCTTATCGGCAACCAATTACACGTGTAGAGATAGATGACATCAGAGGCGTAAATTCATCTGGGGCTCTGCAAACTTTAATCTGGCGTGGATTAGTTAAAATTAATGGAAAAAAAGATGCGCCGGGTCATCCTAATTTATATGTAACAAGTGAGTATTTTTTGCAATACTTTGGGTACCAAAGTTTGGCTGATTTACCATTAATAGAAGATTTCGAAGATGATAGCATTAATAGTGAAGGTGAAATAGATTTGTTTGCAGCTAAAGGACAAGCTGATAAAAATATTGCAAAAACTCAAAAAGGAGCAAAATAATGGTTTTAGAACGGTTGCAAAAGGTAATTGCTGAGGCAGGAATTGCTTCCAGGCGCAAGGCTGAAAAAATGATTTCTGAAGGTCGAGTCACTGTTGATGGCAATGTAGTAACTAAACTGGGTACTAAAGTGGATACTTTTAGTAATATTACGGTTGATGGTGAGCCCATTGAAAGAGAAAGTTTGCATACTTATCTCTTTTACAAGCCTAGAGGAGTGGTCTCAACTGCAAATGATGATAAGGGGAGAAAAACAGTTGTCGATTATTTTAAGGATTTGCCTTATCGACTATATCCAATCGGCAGACTAGACTATGATACTTCTGGATTACTTTTAATGACTAATGATGGTGAACTGGCCAATTTATTGATGCATCCGCGAAACAATGTAGCCAAGGTTTATGTTGCCAAGATTTCTGGCATTTTGACGCCTGATGAAATCAGTCAGCTAAAGCATGGAGTCAAAATTGATCGTCATCGCTGTGCTCCTGCAAAAGTTAAGGTTATTAGGACTGATCGTAAAAAGGATAATCAAATAGTGCAATTGACAATTCATGAAGGTCAATATCATCAAGTAAAAAGAATGTTCAAGGCAGTTCACCACCAGGTGAAAAAATTAGCACGCGAGAAATACGCTTTTCTTACACTTGATTCTCTCATTTCAGGAACGTACCGAGAATTGTCTCATGAAGAAGTTGACAGATTAAAAAACGTAGATTAGTATAGTATGTGAAATTTGATAAATAAGTTTGTTGTCTTCATGGCAGGGTGAAAGTCCCGACCGGTGGTGTAAGTCCACGACCCACGAAAGTGGTGGAATCTATTGAGATACCGATAGTTAGAGTCTAGATGAAAGAAGACAGACTAAACTAAAAGCCAAGATCTTAAGCTTACTTTTACTCGGTCTGTTGCTAGGAGCAACAGACCGAGTTTTTTTGGAGGTAAGAATTTTGCAAAAGAAAAGCAGAAACAATTTAGTTAATATTTTGGCTTATACTTTAATTGGTACAATTGCCTATGTATTAATGCTTTTGGAAATACCGTTGCCAATAACTAGTTTTCTAAAATTTGACTTCTCGGATGTAGTAATTACAATTGGGACATTTTTATTCGGGCCCGGACCTGGTATCTTTATCGCTTTTGTCAGAATGCTGATCAATTTAATATACAAAGGCTTTGCTTTGCCAAGTTTAGTGGGTCAGTCTGCGGCTTTTCTGGCATCAATATCTTTTGCTTTGCCATTTTATTATTTAACAAAAAATATTAGCAAAGACGAAAAGAATTTTTCTAAAAAATATTTAAAACCAATTTTAGGTATTGTTCTCGGCATTCTAGCAATGGCTTTCGTACTATCTGTACTAAATGCATTAGTTTTGACACCATTTTATGCAGTAACTACTGTACCAAACCTGCCGGCAATACATGGATATTCTGGTTTGCTTTCTTTTACTGAAAAGGTTTACTTGGGTAAGCTGCTACACATTCCATCAATGAGTGCATATATTTTTGGCATTATAGTTCCATTTAACTTGTTAAAAGGAACAATCAACGGTGTTGTAGTTTATTTATTATTTGAAACTGTTCTGAGAACTTTCAAACCTTTTGTAAGGAAAAATTTTAATCTTAGAAATTAAATCTTAAAAATATTGTAAATCGGTCTAGTAAATGACCGATTTTTTTGTCCACTTAAATGTTAAATATGCTAAAATTAAACAGGTTAGGTAAGGAGGTTTTTCAGATGAATAATAACTCAAAAGAACCATATCAGCATTATAAGCGTCCAAAAAAGTCGAGAGTAGAAACTTATTCTTCCGTATCAAAAGGCTGGATTGCTTTGATAATTCTGATTGTAGTTATTCTTATCGGTCTTGTTCCTGTGGTTCATAATTTAGCATCAAACAATGGTTCAAACGAAAAAGCAGTTGAAGTACGTAAAGCTGCCAGAAAAGAAAATACTAAGAAAAAAGATACTAATAAAAAGGCTACGGTTCAGCCTGTAAAAAGTAAAGAAACCAAAGCCAAGGCTAAAACAAAGACAAAATCATCTAAAAAAACTCCAAAAAAGCCTAAAAAGAAACATGTTGTGATTAAACAATATGTCGTACAAGAAGGGGATTCCTTGACTAGTATTGCCCGCCATTTTAACATTTCAGTTGACCAATTGGCAGAGTTGAATCAACTTGATCCCAATAGCCAGGTGGATACAGGACAAACTTTACGAATTAGATAATTTAGAAAGGACAGGGACTTAAGTCCCTTTTTTATTGGAATGCAAATAGCAATTGATGGTCCAGCTTCAGCTGGAAAAAGTACTGTAGCAAAAATTATCGCCCATAAGCTTAATTTTACATATATTGATACGGGGGCAATGTATCGGGCTTCGACTTGGATTGCACGAGAAAATAACATTGATTACGGCAATGAAAAAGGTATTTTAACTGCCATTGATCATGAAAAAATTGAATTTAAATTTAAAAATGGTCAGCAAAAAATATATGCTGGTAATAAAGATATTACTCAGGCAATACGTACTCCTGATATTTCTGCCAATGTTTCTCAAGTTTCGGCATTAGCCGGAATCAGGGAAAAAATGGTCAGTCTGCAAAGGCAAATGGCCGGCAAAATGGACGTTGTGATGGATGGACGTGATATTGGAACTACGGTTTTGCCCAACGCTGCAGTAAAGATATTTTTGGTTGCTTCTGTTCATTCTCGCGCTGAAAGAAGAATGCTAGATTTTAAAGAAAGAGGGATTAAAACTAATCAGTCTCTTGAAGAAATTGAGCACGATATTTCAGAAAGAGATTATAAGGACTCACACCGAAAAATTTCACCATTAAAAAAGGCACAAGATGCTATTGAAATAGACACTACTTCTATGAGTGTTGATCAAGTGGTAAATGCAATTTTATCAGAAATTAAAAAAAGTCAAAAAAAACTATAAAAAAGGGTATAAAACAGTAGAAAAATATCAAACTTTCATTTAAAATTAGAGTATGATATTGGGAGGTAAATAATGTCAGAAAACAGTAATCAATTTTTAGATGCATTAAAGCAAATGCAAGGAGTTGAGGTCGGAGATATTGTAGATGTTGAAGTATTAGACGTTGAAGAAGGTCAAATCGATGTTGGTGTTGAAAATGCCGGTATTGAAGGTGTAATTCCTCGTCGTGAATACACTTCGGATCGCAACGTTGACCTACGTGAAGCAGTTAAGCCTGGAGATAAGCTCAAAGCTTTGGTTTTGAGAAAAGCTGGTGGTGACAAAGAAAACGGAGAATTCTTCTTCTCAGTTACCCGCTTAAAGGAAAGAGAAGCTTACGATGAATTGCAAAAAGACTTTGAAGAAGGCAAGACAATTGAAGGTACAGTCACTTCTTCAGTTCGTGGCGGTTTATTAGTTGATGTGGGTACAAGAGGATTTCTACCTGCTTCATTGATTTCAAATCGTTATGTTTCAGACCTTAAGCCATTTATTGGTAAAACGATGAAACTCAAGATTACAGAGATTGATCCAAGTAAGAACCGTTTAATCCTTTCTCACAAAGACTTAATTGAAGAAGAACGTGAAGAAGCTTTTGATAATGTTGCATCACAATTAGTTGTGGGTGACGTTGTTGAAGGTAAGGTTTCTCGTCTGACTAACTTTGGTGCTTTTGTTGATGTAGGTGGTGTGGACGGATTAGTTCATATCTCCGAGATTTCATATAAGCATGTTGACAAGCCAAGTGATGTTTTAAAGGCAGGTCAAGATGTAAAAGTTAAAGTAATTGGTATTGATGATGATAGACATCGCATCTCCCTTTCCATTAAGCAAACTGAACCTTCTCCATTCGAACAAGCTACAGCTGACTTACACGAAGGCGATGTATTTGAAGGTGAAGTTAAGTCTTTAACTAACTTCGGAGCTTTTGTTGAAGTTGCTGATGGTATTCAAGGTTTAGTTCATGTTTCAGAAATATCATATAAACACGTAGACAAGCCTAGTGATGTTTTAAAAGTTGGTCAAAAAGTTAAAGTAAAAGTTTTAAATATTGACCCTAATGAACGTCGCATTTCACTTTCTATGAAAGCTGCTGAACCTAAGAACTCTGATGGTGAAGGAAATCGCTCACATAATTCTTACAATCACAATTCAGTTAACAAGAAGTATATGAATAATGATGACAGTGGCTTTGCTTTAGGTGACATCATTGGTGATCAATTAAAGGATCGTCATTAAATTTAATAAAAAAGCCGACTTTAGAGTCGGTTTTTTTATTTGTAAAAGGAGGCTGAAAAATGGTTTTACCTGTAGTTGCAATTGTAGGACAGCCTAATGTTGGTAAATCAACGCTTTTCAACCGTATTATTAATCAACGTTTAGCAATAGTGGAAGATAAACCCGGTGTTACCAGAGATCGTAATTATGCTCCAGCTGAGTGGTTAGGTCATAAATTTGATTTAATAGATACTGGTGGAATTACCTGGGAAGATAGTAATATTGAAGAAGAAATCAGAGCACAGGCAGAAATAGCAATTGAAGAAGCCGACGTCATCGTATTTTTAACTAATGTTACAAATCATGTTACTAATCTAGATGAACGGATAGCTCAGATGCTTTATCAAACAAAAAAACCGGTGATTTTAGCGGTTAACAAAGCAGATAATCCTGAACAGCGTATGGACATTTATGACTTTTATAGTTTAGGTTTTGGTGATCCGATTCCGATTTCGAGTGTGCATGGTACAGGTATTGGAGATTTGCTGGATCAAATAGTGGCCAGCTTGCCCAAAGACATAAGCTTGAATAATAATGAGCAAATATCATTTAGTGTTATTGGTCGACCAAATGTAGGTAAATCCTCAATTGTCAATCGTCTAGTAGGCGAAAAAAGAGTGATCGTTAATAACGAGGAAGGAACTACCCGAGATGCAGTCGATACTCCATTTAAAACGCAGGATGGCACAAAATTCAGAATTGTAGATACTGCTGGCATAAGGCGTAGAGGAAAAGTTTACGAAAAAACTGAAAAATATTCTGTAATGAGAGCAATGGGTGCCATTGAGCATTCTAATGTTGTATGTTTGGTACTTGATGCAAGTACAGGCATTAGGGAACAGGATAAACATGTTGCAGGATATGCTCATGATGCTGGACGAGGCATCATTATTTTAGTCAATAAATGGGATTTACCAAGGAAAACCAGTAATAGCGGCAAGGACTTTGAACAAACTATACGAACTGAATTTCAGTATCTTGACTATGCTCCAATATTATTTGTTTCTGCTAAAACTGGTCAAAATATAGAAAAGATTCCGAAGCTAGTACAAAAAGTTTTTCGAAATCAACAACAAAGAATTAAGTCCAGTGTATTAAACGATTTATTATTAGAAGCAAGCAAATTGGTTCCAACACCAATGATTAAAGGAAAGAGATTACGAGTTTATTATATGACCCAAGTATCTACTAATCCGCCGACATTTGTAGTTTTCGTAAATGATCCTGAATTAATGCACTTTTCTTATCAACGCTTCTTGATCAATCAGCTACGTGAAAATTTTGATTTTGATGGAACCCCCATTAAGATAATTGCACGAAAAAGAAAATAGTTTGTATCTACCAAATGCATAAAAATCACATTTTTAGTTTAAATTGCTTGTTGTATCAGGGGTTTTGTGCTATTTTGAAATCAAGGAAATAGTGATTTAAATAATCATTTATTCCTTGTTTCTCAATTGAGGAATTAATTAGGAATCTTAAAATAAGATTCAAGTATCAGGAGGTGATTTCCCAATGGCAAATAAGGCAGAATTAGTCACTGAAGTTGCATCAAAGACAAAATTAACTAAAAAAGATGCAGCTGCAGCAGTTGATGCAATTTTTAGTTCTATCCAAGATGACCTTTCTAAAGGTAAGAAAGTACAATTAATTGGTTTTGGAACTTTTGAAGTGCGTAAGCGTGCAGCCCGTAAAGGACGTAATCCACAAACTGGCAAAGAAATTCAAATTCCAGCAAGTGTTGTACCAGCATTTAGACCCGGTAAGGCTCTTAAAGAAGCTGTTAAATAGCTTAATAGTTTTATCTAAAAGATGGTGGCTAATTCGCCATCATCTTTTTGTGTGTTATCATTTAAACTGATTAAGTTGGGTAATATAGATAGTTAGTAATGGAGGAATGAGAATGAGCTACTCTGAAAAGCTTCTTGATGCAATTGAGCAGCAGGATTTTTCTCAAGAAAAAATATTATTAGAAAAAGCTTTAGAAAAGGATAAACCTGAAATCTTAGCCTCATTGGCAGAAAATTTAGTAGGATTGGGTTTTTCAGATCTGGCAAAAGAAATATATCGCAGTTTAATTGCTCGTTTTCCCCGAGAGGACATTTTCAAAATATATTTAGCAGAGATTTTATTAAATGACGGTAAAGATGAAGATGGTCTTACTTTGCTTTATAATATTGCTCCTGATTCTTCCTCTTATCTTGACAGCTTATTAGTTCAAGCTGATTATTATCAAACAAATGGTTTGATTGAAACAGCCTATAAAAAACTGCTAGAGGCAGAAAAAATTGCCCCAGATGAGGATGTTGTAAAGTTCGGTTTGGCTGAACTCGATTATCTCAGTGGTAACTACGAACAGGCTCTTAACAGATATCAAGATTTGATAAAACGACATAAAACTTTTAGTGAAGTAAATTTAAACGATCGTCTTTTTCAAACCCTTGCAAAATTAGGACGGTATGAAGAGGCCGGCGAAGTTATTGCCAAAAATGGCAATGATATTCTTGACATTGATAGTAAATATCAGGCTGCATTAGTCATGTTAGCATTGAACAAAGACGATCAGGCAATTAAATACTTAAATGAGGTAATTGATCAGAGTCCCGATTATGTAAATGCGTACCGCTTGCTAACTACAGCATACGAGCACAAGAACAATAATGAGCAGGAATTACGTTCTGCTCAGGCAGGTATTGCATACAATGAGTTAGATCCTGTTTTGTACAAAAAGGGTGCGCAGGCAGCAGTTAAATTGAACGAATTGGATACTGCTGAAAACTTGCTAAAAAAAGGTATTAAAAATATTCCTGAAAGTTTAGATTTACGCATACAATTGTCTAATCTTTATGTTAAGGAAAATAAAAATGATGAAAATATTGCACTTTTTGCCAAAGTTGACGATGAAGATCTGGAAGCTCAAGCTCATTGGAATTTAGCTCTTTCTTACCAAAATTTAGATCAGAGCGCAAAAGCCAAAAGTGAATTTTTACTGGCTTATCCTGAATTTAAAAATAACAGTGCTTTTTTAAAACAAATGATTCGTTTCTTCAATACTGAGCCAAACTCAAAAGATATCGTCAAAGAATTATTAAACTCTTATTTGAAACTCGAACCTGAGGATACTGAGATGCAGGAATTAAATGATGAATTGTTATAATGATTAAAACAATATGTACTTTGATGAAAAAGAAAGTTTTTATGCTTCATTTTTATTATTTATAAGTTTAACGGGCTAATAAATCTAAAATGATTTATTAGCCCGTTGTTTTTATCAGTTCCCACCAAATTAGTTTGATGTGAAGAATCATTTTCTAATCAGAAGGTGATGGCTTTTTTGTTTATAAGTAAAACCCTCTCCTAAGACTTCATGGACTTCAATGACGCTAACAAAAGCATGAGGATCTTCTGCAGCAATCAGTTCTTTTACTAATGGAATTTCTCTTGGTGAAACAACAAGATAGATTACAGGTCGTTTGGTTTTTTTATAACCACCGCGAGCTTCAAGATAAGTAAAACCACGATCTAATTTCAAATCTATCATTTTAGCAATTTGTTGATAATTATCAGAGATAATAAGCAGACCACGTGCAGAATAGGCTCCTTGCTGGACGGCATCCATAACTTTAGAAAGAATAAATGCTGCTACTAAAGTATACATAATATGCTTGAGGTCTAAATATGATAAGGATGATAATAAAATAATCGTGTCGCAGAACAATAAAACTTTGCCAGAAGACATGCCATACTTCATTTGCATAACGCGGGCAATAATATCTGTGCCACCAGAAGTGCCATTATACCGAAAAACTAAACCCAGGCCAATACCAGAAAGGGTTCCAGCAAGTATGGCAGATAAGAAGAGGTCGTGTTCTAAGTTCAATTGATATATAATAGGGGTTAAGCGCCAGAACCACAAGAAAAATGACAGCCAAAGCGTTCCCCAGATAGTATAGGCTAAAAGTCTTTTACCCATAAAACGATATCCTAGAATTATCAAAGGAATATTTAATAGCAAAGACGACAAACCCATGTTAATGCCCCAGAAGTGTCTCAAAAGCAAAGTAATGCCACTAATGCCACCATCTGTAAGCCTATTTGGTGCAGAGACCACGTCAAGGCTGAAGCCATAAATTCCACAGCCAATCATGATCATTATAAGTTCAAAAATATTTCTTTTGTTAATCTTTTTCATGATAATAAAACTTTCTTTATATAAATTGATACTTTAAAATTACCATAAATTAAAAATAAAAACACAGATAAATGAGTTGAGATAATAATGATAAAAATAAACAATTTACCACCAATTTTTACAGCCGCTTTTCCCGTGCTCAAGCAGTTAGAGCAAGCTGGTTATGAAGCATATTTTGTAGGAGGATCGATTCGCGATTTGATTTTAAAAAGACCGATTCACGACATAGATATTGCTACCAGTGCATATCCCGCAGAAGTAAAAAGAATTTTTCCAAAAACTATTGATACAGGAATTAAACATGGTACTGTTACTGTTTTAAATGATGGCGCTAGTTATGAAATTACCACATTTAGAACAGAATCGGGTTATCAAGACTTTCGCCGACCGGATCATGTCACTTTTGTACAAAATCTAGCTGAAGATTTAAAAAGACGTGATTTTACCATCAATGCATTGGCAATGAACAGAACAGGGGAAATAATTGATCTTTTCAATGGCTTGGGGGATTTGCAAAAACATCTTATTAAAGCCGTAGGAGATCCCATGAAAAGATTTCATGAAGATGCTTTGCGTATGATGAGAGCGGTACGCTTCATGAGCCAGCTTAATTTTGACCTTGAATCTCAAACTAAAGAAGCAGTAAGTGATTTACATCAATTACTGTCCAAAATTTCTGTCGAAAGAATCCGTGATGAATTTGTCAAGATGGGCACTGGAACAAATTCGCGAGCTGCTTTCAAAATCTTTTTACAAACGAAGTTAAGTGAAAGCGTGCCTGATTTTGCTGGTAAAAGTGATTTACTGGCAATTTATCCTAAGTTAAAATTTAACCCCAGTTTGGAAACCAGTCTTTGGTCTATAATTATTATTTTGTTAAAAATTTCAGATAACCAAATAGCCCGCTTTATGCGTGATTGGAAAAATTCAAATGCTATGACAGAAAAAGTCAGAAAAATTGTGGCTCTGTTTGATTTGATTTCTGAAAAATCGCCTTCTGATCTTGAGCTGTTTAATGCCGGTAAAGATATTTTGCTTAACACAATAGATGTGGCGCATATTTTAGGACAGCCGGTCAATTCCGAAGCATTGGTTGATCGCTATACAGCTTTGCCAATTAAGTCAATGTCAGAATTGGCTATTGACGGTCAATTCTTGATTGCAAACGGCATAAAGCCTGGACCAAAATTGGGTCAAATTCTTAATCAAATTAAACAAAAAGTTATTGCAGGAGAGTTAGATAATTCTGAAGATGAAATCCAGGAATATTTGCAGCAAATAAATTAACCTAGACGTAAAGAAGAACAGAAAAAAACATTAAAGTTGATCCTAAAATGACAAACAGGTGCCAAATCACATGAATAAAGGGAATCCTTTTCATTGTGTATAATAGTGCACCAACAGTATAAGCTACACCTCCGCTAACTAGTAGCCAGAACCCAACGGGGCTGAGTCGTACATACAAATGATTACCTGCTAAAATTACCAGCCAGCCCATAGCAACGTATAAAACAGTGTCTAATATAACGTGTTTGCCACGATTAAAAATGTAGTAGATGATGCCAAATATCGCAATTATCCAAACCAGAGTAAATAACATTATGCCCCATTTGCCACCTATTGCTACAAGGGAAAAGGGAGTATATGATCCTGCAATTAGCAGAAAAATTGATGAATGATCAAAAATTTGAAAAACATTGCGAGCCCGAGTGAAGATGAGACTATGGAAAAGTGTAGAGAAAAGATAAAGCAGAAGCAAACAAGAGCCATAAATAGTGAAAGTAACTATTCTTAATAGACTATGTGTTGAAACGGCTTTGATAATTAAAAGTACTAATCCGGCAACTGCCAGGCAAAAACCAATTCCATGCGTGACAGCACTGAGGATATTATCTACTATGTAATAAGTTTTGGATCTTTGTTCAGGTTCTTGCCAGATTTTTTGCAATTTCATAATGAAACAGTTTGTTCGCTTTCTTTTTTTTGCTAGTTTTTTTGCTATAATAATTATAATTAATACAGTTCACATTCTATCATAAATGAGAACATCAAATCAGAATTGAGGGCGAGTACGTTGTCAGAAATAAAAATTTTGACTGATTCTTCCGCGCAGTTAACGCCGGAGGAAATTAAAAAATATCATATAACCGTTGTGCCTTTATCGGTCACAATCGATGGTGATACTTATCTTGACGGAGTGGAAATAACCAGACAGCAATTTGTCCAAAAAATGAGTGAATCTAAAAAGTTGCCAACTACGAGCCAACCACCTATCGGAACCATGGTTGATACGATTAATGAATTAACTAAAGATGGTAGCGAAGTCATTGGCATATTTTTGGCGAAGGTATTAAGCGGCACAATTGATGCAGCTCGTCAGGCAGTTAAGCTAACTGGTAAATCAGATCTGGTACATATAGTCGACTCTGAATTAACTGATCGTTCTGAAGGATTTCAGGTTTTGGCAGCTGCGCGAGATATTGCCGCTGGCAAAAGTATTCCTGAAATTTTGGCTCATATTGAAAAAATTAAAAAAACTCAGCGTTTGCATTTACTTATTGTCAATTTAGAAAATGTGGTTAAAGGTGGACGGTTAGGTCCTTTAGCTGGTAAAATTGTCAACATGCTTAATATACACATTGAATTGCAAATGCCGAATGGTCATTTGAAAATTGCAAAAAAAGGAAGAGGCAAGAAGTTTTCTTTAGCTTTTGATAAACGCATTTTAGATGAAATTGAGGCCAACAAAGAAAAAATCAAGGAAGTCGGCATCTCATATGTTGCAACGGGAAGCACACCGCAAAAGCTACTCGATTTTGCCCAAAAAATTAAAGATATTAATTCTAAAATTGATGTTTTAGTGCGAGAAACCAGTCCTATTATTGCAACGCATGCAGGGATGGGAGCATACGCAGTTTTGTATTACACGGAGTAAAAATTGGCATATAGAGAAAGCTTTTATCGCTATTTAATGACACAGCGTAATGCTGATTCAAATGATGAAGTTGCGCAGTTTGCAAATAATGCACAAAATGATCAGACTTTTCCCAAGCAAGAGCAAAATTATGAAAAATTATCTGATTATCTTGAGCTTAATGGTGGTTATTTACCAAGCATGAGCATTTTTGACAAAGCATATCAAATGTATCGTGAAAAGATGACGTATTAAATTAGGGCTCCTAATTGCTATGGAGCCCTTTTCGCGTAAGAAAGGCAAAAAATGGTTAATATTCAGTGGTATCCAGGGCATATGAATAAAGCTCGGAATCAACTTGAAGATAAAATGAATTTAATTGATGTCATTGTAGAAGTTTTAGATGCACGAATTCCTCAATCATCACGTAACCCAATGATCGAAAAACTTGTAGGCAGTAAACCACATTTGATTATTCTAAATAAAGCTGATTTGGCAGATCCAGTGATGACTAAAAGGTGGCAGAAAAAGTTTACCACTAAAGGAAAGTTTGTGATGGCTCTGGATTCTCTTCATAATACCAATATGCAAGTGCTCGTGAAGATGATCAAAAAAGCTGCTGCAGCGAAAATTGAAAAATTACAACAAAAAGGTGCATCAAGCCCTGTTATCAGAGTTGCAATTGCTGGTATCCCCAATTGCGGCAAGTCCACAATTATTAATCGTCTTGTTGGTCGCAATGTCACTCAGGTTGGTAATAAACCGGGAGTAACCAAGGGGCAAAATTGGCTCAAAACTGCGGATAATATTCAAATTTTAGATACACCTGGCATTTTGTGGCCTAAATTTGAGGATCAAACAGTTGGATTAAAGCTTGCTGCGCTTGGGGCGATTAAGGATACTGTTTTTAGCGCTGATGATGTTGCTTTATTTTTATTAGCAAAGTTACGCAAGCACTATTTGAATGATTTAATCAAATTTGCTAGAACTTCCAAAGAAGAAATTCAAAACATTAATGATACTGATCTGTTACTGGCACTAACGGAAGAATATGGCATGCGTGACGATTATGATCGTTTCTCTATGTACCTACTGCAGCGTTTACGTAAAGGAAAAATAGGAAGGGTTACTTTGGATCGGATATGACAATTGGTGAAATAAAAAAATTTCTTTCAAAAGGCCCGGTCAACCCGGAAGATTTGAGTATTTTAGAAAACGATACTCGTGTAGGCGTTCAAAAGCTCTTACTTAGTTATCATAATCGCCAGCAAAAATTAGCCAAGAAAAAGGCTGCATTCACAAAAAGGTTTGCCTATGAGAAAACTTTTTGGGCCAAACAGGAGATCGTTGCAGGGGTAGATGAAGTTGGCAGAGGACCATTAGCTGGTCCTGTTGTGACAGCTGCTGTAATTATTGATGACAATTTTGATTTGACAGATGTTAATGACTCTAAGAAATTAAGTGCCAGTCGCCGCTTGGAATTATACCCTTTAATTTTAAAGGAAGCTGTTAGTGTGGCAGTTGGCATAAAAAGCTCGCAAGTGATTGATGAAATAAATATTTATGAAGCAGACCGTTTAGCAATGGCTGAAGCTGTAATGAATTTAGACGTCAAACCTGATGCTTTGCTGGTTGATGCTATGCAAGTACCGGTTAAATTGCCGCAGGTTCGGTTAATAAAGGGCGACTCAAAATCCAATTCTATTGCTGCTGCTTCCATTGTTGCCAAAGTATTCAGGGATAAATTGATGGCTGACTACGCCAAAATTTACCCTGAATATCATTTTGATGAAAATGCTGGCTATGGCACTCAGGCTCATCTTCAAGCACTTGAAAAATTTGGTCCAACGCCAATTCATCGTAAAACTTTTGCACCAGTGAATTCTTTTTATAAATAAAAAATATGCCTCCTTTTTACGTATTTGTATTTAGGAGGTTTTTTATGAAGACTACCAATTTTCTCTTGCGCTTGAAATTACAAAAAGGCATCGGATATGTTAAGATGTTACGTGTTGCGAGCCAGTTAAAAGTTGCTGATGTTGACATTCAGACTGTTAAAAACTTAAATTTGACAAGTAATTTGATAAAAGTCTGTCTAAATGCTTATAATGATATTTATGCGGATAAAATGATCAGAAGAATAGAAAAACAATGTCAGGTTATCAGTTTTTTTGATAAAGAATATCCCGAAAAACTACGTCAAATATATCAGCCACCTTTAATTTTATTTTTACAAGGAAATTTGAATTTACTTCAGAAAAGAATTGTTACAATTGTTGGTTCACGTCAAGCCACTGGTTACAGTGGCTTAGTTTTGAATAAAATTGTGCCCAATTTAATAAAAGATGACTTTATTATTGCCAGTGGATTGGCTACGGGTGTCGATGTTATGGCACATAACGCAGCACTGAAATTTAATGGACAAACAATTGCAGTGGTGGGTAATGGTTTAAATTATTTTTATCCTTCGATAAATCAGCAGGTGCAGGAAGAAATTGCTCAAAAAGGTTTGCTAGTGAGTGAATATCTACCTGACACTCCACCAAGACCCTATAGATTTCCCCAACGAAACAGAATTTTGGCTGGGATAGCTGAAAGTGTAATTGTTACTGAGGCAAAGCAGAAGTCAGGTTCTCTGATTACAGCAAACTTGGCTTTACAAGAGAATCGTGATATTTACGCTTTACCTGGTCCAATTACCAGTGAGCTGTCTCAAGGACCCAATGAACTTATTCAAGCAGGTGCATATCCAATCACTGATTTTGATTTGCGACTTGAAAGATTTGACAATTAGTAGTTAAATATTCTATTCTCAATGAGTATTTAAAAAAGAATTTAATGAGGAGGCTTTTGATGCCTACTAAATCTAAGCCAAAGAAACGTAAGAAGACACTAGTAATAGTTGAGTCTCCGGCTAAGGCTAAAACAATTGAAAAATATTTAGGACGTAATTACCGTGTAATTGCTTCAAAAGGTCATATTCGTGACTTGCCCAAGTCACAAATGGGAATCGATTTTGACAATAACTATAAGCCAAAATATATTTCTATTAGAGGTAAGGGCGATACTATTAAGGAACTAAAGTCTGAAGCTAAAAAAGCCAAGAATGTATATTTAGCGTCTGACCCTGACCGTGAAGGTGAAGCAATTGCGTGGCATGTTGCTCATGTACTTGACTTGGATCAAAAAGACAAAAATCGGGTCACATTTAATGAGGTAACCAAGGACGCTGTCAAAAATAGCTTTAAAAATCCGAGAACAATTGATATGGACACTGTCAATGCTCAACAAGCTCGCCGTATTCTGGACAGAATTGTTGGCTATTCACTATCTCCTATTTTGTGGGAAAAAGTCAAAAAGGGATTGAGTGCTGGACGTGTTCAGTCAGTCGCATTAAAGCTGGTAATTGATCGTGAAAAGGAAATCAAGAACTTTAAGCCACAGGAATATTGGACTATTGATGCAGAATTCAAAAAATTAAGAAAGACTTTTAATGGTCAGTTTTGGGGTATTAACGGCAAAAAAACTGATTTACCTGATAATGATTCTGTCAAAAAAGTTTTGGCTAAAATTGATAAAAAGAAAAACTTTCAAGTCGCAAATGTTGTTAAACGTGAGCGTCGACGTCAGCCTGCCGCTCCCTTTACAACTTCGACAATGCAGCAGGAAGCAAACAAACGTCTGAATTATCGTACGAGAAGAACGATGAGCATTGCCCAGCAGCTTTATGAAGGCATTAGCCTGGGTAAACAGGGTACAGTCGGTTTGATTACCTATATGAGAACTGATTCTAAACGGACATCCCCAATTGCACAGGCGGAAGCCTCTAAGTTTTTAAATGAAAATTATGGCAAAGAATATGCCGCTAAAGGAGCACGCCATTTCAAAAACCAAGAGGATGCTCAAGATGCCCATGAAGCTATCAGGCCAACCAGTGTTTATCGAACTCCAGAGTCTCTCAAATCTGTTTTAACTACTGAACAATATCGTTTGTATAAATTGATTTGGTCCAGATTTTTAGCCAGTGAGATGACTCCAGCTGTTTATGACACAGTAAGAGCTGATATTACGCAAAATGGGGTAATATTCAGAACTACGGGCTCGAAAATGAAATTTGCTGGCTTTACCAAAGTTTATGATAATCAACAGGAAAAAAATGTTGAATTACCTGAATTAAACGAGGGAGATAAAGTTAAGTTAGCCAAGTCTGATAATAAGCAGCATTTCACTATGCCACCTGCCAGATACACAGAGGCCAGCTTAGTTCATTCATTAGAAGAAAATGGTGTTGGTCGTCCTTCAACCTATGCACCGACAATTGATACTATCCAGCGACGCTACTACGTTAAATTAGATGGTAAATCTATCGTTCCCACAGAGCTAGGCGAGATTGTCGATAATTTGATTGAAAAATTTTTCCCTGATATTGTCAACATCGACTTTACAGCGCAACTGGAAAATGATCTTGACGGAATTGAAGAGGGCAAGAAAAATTGGGTCAAAGTAATTGATGATTATTATCATCCCTTTAAAAAAGAGCTGGATAAAGCTGACGCTGATATCAAAAAGGTGCAAATAAAAGATGAGCCTGCCGGTTTCAATTGTGATATCTGTGGTGCGCCGATGGTTATTAAAATGGGACGCTATGGTAAATTTTACGCCTGCTCACGTTTCCCAGATTGTCGCAATACAAAGGCAATTGTAAAAAAGGTTGGCGTTATTTGTCCGAAATGCGGCAAAGGTGACGTGATTGAGAAAAAATCAAAGCGTAACCGCAAGTTTTATGGCTGTTCACGTTACCCTGATTGTGACTTTGTTTCTTGGGACAAGCCTATTAACCGCAATTGTCCTAACTGTGGTCATTTTCTAGTTGAAAAAAGAAATAAAAAAGGACCTGTTGTTCTTTGTCCAAATGGCGATTATAAAGAAGAAACAAGTGCTGAAAAAGATACTGTAGAAAGTTAAATTTATGTTAATATCATCAGATCAGTCATGATTTGATGATATTCTTGTATATAAAGTAAAATAATTTTAGTAAAGGAATATGATCATATGCCAGAAAAAGTAACTGTAATTGGAGGCGGTCTGGCCGGAAGTGAGGCAGCCTGGCAACTAGCAAAGCGTGGAATTGCTGTCGATTTTTACGAAATGCGTCCTAAAAAAATGACCCCGGCGCATAAAACAGACAAGCTAGCTGAATTGGTGTGCACAAACTCAATGCGCTCAAATCAGTTATCTAATGCTGTAGGTTTATTAAAAGAAGAAATGCGTCAGCTTGATTCGCTTATTATGGCAGCTGCTGATCATTCCCAGGTACCTGCTGGTGGAGCATTAGCAGTTGACAGAGAGCAGTTCAGTGATTATGTGACCAGTAAGCTTAATGCAATGTCAAATATTAATTTTCATAATGAAGAGATTACCCAGATTCCGCAAGATTGTATTGCAATTATTGCTACTGGTCCCTTGACTAGTGATAAACTGGCCGAAGAGATACAAAAATTTTCAGGCAATGAAAGCCTGCATTTTTTTGATGCTGCGGCACCTATAATTGCTGCTGATTCGATTGATATGGATATCGTCTATAAAAAATCTCGTTATGACAAAGGTGAAGCTGCATATCTAAATTGTCCTATGACAAAGGAAGAATATGAAAGATTTGCTCGGGAATTGGTTAGTGCGGAGACTGCAGAAGTTCACAGCTTTGAAAACAGTGACGTTTTTGAGGGCTGTATGCCGATTGAAGTTATGGCTCAAAGAGGTATGAAAACTATGCTTTTTGGTCCACTTAAACCTGTAGGATTAGAAAATCCAGCTACTGGAAAAACTCCTTATGCAGTTGTTCAGCTTAGACAAGATAATGCCGTAGCCTCAATGTATAACATTGTTGGCTTTCAGACTCACCTAAAGTATGGTGAACAAAAACGGGTTTTTTCTATGATTCCTGGCTTGGCTCATGCCCGTTTTATCAGATATGGAAAAATGCATCGCAACACGTATATGGCTTCTCCAGCTGTATTATCTGCCTCATATGAAGCAAAAAAGCAGCCAGGTCTATTCTTTGCAGGACAAGTGACTGGAGTCGAAGGATATGTTGAAAGTGCTGGCAGTGGTCTGGTTTCAGGGATTAACGCTGCTAGAAGAGCAAGTGGACAAGAACCGGTTGCTTTTCCTAAACTAACAGCTTTAGGATCTATGGCTAATTACGTAACTACTGCTGACATCAAGCATTTTCAACCTATGAATGCCAGTTTTGCATTAATTCCGGGACTTGAAGGTTCAAAAGTGCGCAACAAGAAAGAGCGCCACTTAAAAATCAGCCAGCGTGGTCTAGAATGTCTTAAGGAATTTCAACAGGAAGTGCTGCATTAAGATGGATGCTGGAAAAGACAAACTGATAAAGCTGTTTACCTCATATTTGCGTATTGAACGTCAATATAGTCCCAAAACAATAATGTCTTATCAAACGGATTTACTGGAAGCAAAAAAATTTTGGCAGGAAAATGGCGGCTTTAATGGTTGGTCAAAAATAAATAGACGTGATGTTGAAATTTTTTTACAAAACTTAACAGAACGCAAATTAGCGCGTTCGACGCAGTCGCGTAAAATGTCTAGCCTCAGGTCGTTTTATCACTTTTTAACTAGACGAAAAATTGTTAAAATAGATCCAACGCAAACAATTGTTTTGCGCACTAAAGAACGAAAGTTACCCCAGTTTTTTTATGCACCAGAAATGAAGCAGGTATTTGACTCTTTAAGTGGAAATGAACCCTTGACTTTACGTAATTTAGCATTAATTGAATTGTTTTATACTACTGGGATGAGGGTTAGCGAAGTAAGCAACTTAACAAGAAAGCAATTAGATTTAGATTTAAAGATAATTCTGGTACACGGTAAAGGTAATAAAGACAGATACGTTGCGTTTGATGATAAAACTAAAGCCGCGTTAGTTAATTATTTGGAAAACGGTCGCGATCAACTTGTAAAAGGTGATGACAGTTCAGATTATGTCTTTTTAAATAATAAAGGCAAACCATTAACGGATCGTGGCATCGAGTATATTATGCAAAGGGTTTTTAATAAGGCTGGCATTAATGGTAAGGTACACCCGCACGAATTGCGACATTCATTTGCTACGGCAATGTTGAATAACGGCGCAGATTTACGCAGTGTACAGGAACTTTTGGGTCATGACAATTTATCTACCACACAAATATACACTCACGTGACTATGAGCAACTTACAGGCAAATTATGAAAAATACTTCACTCGCAATGATAAGAAAGATGAGGCAAAAAAATGACAACAATATGTTCAGTGAAATTTAATGGTAAAACTGCAATTGCAGGAGATGGACAGGTAACCCTGGGTGAAAAAGTAATTGCAAAATCTACCGCTAAAAAGATTAGACGAATTTATCATGATCAGGTAGTAATTGGTTTTGCTGGAGGCGTAGCCGATGCAGTCAGTTTGCAAGATATGCTTGAAGGTAAATTGGAAGCTTTTGGGGGTGATTTGCGCAGAGCTGCTGTGGAAATGGCTCAAGCCTGGCGCAAAGATGCCACCCTGCAAAAACTGGAGGCAATGCTTATTGCTTTTAATGAAAAAGATCTTTTATTAATTTCTGGCAATGGTGAAGTGCTTGAACCAGATGAAAATGTAGTTGCAATTGGTTCTGGTGGGAACTTTGCGCAGGCTGCAGCCATTGCAATGACCAGACATTCGTCCAATATGAGTGCCAGCGAAATTGCTCATGAAGCTGTTGAAATAGCTTCCGGAATTGATATTTTTACTGATAATCAGATTATCACTGACGAATTGTAAAAAACGAGGCAGATAAATAGTATGGAAACAAAAACACCAAAGCAAATTGTTAATTTACTTAATGAATACATTATAGGTCAAGATGAAGCTAAAAAAGCAGTTGCTGTTGCTCTTTATAATCGTTATCGCAGAATGCAGCTGCCAAAAAAAATGCAGGAAGATATCACACCTAAAAACCTGTTAATGGCAGGCCCCACAGGTGTCGGTAAAACCGAAATTGCCAGAAGATTAGCAGCGATTGTTAATGCGCCATTTGTAAAAGTCGAAGCTACAAAATTTACTGAAGTTGGTTATGTTGGTCGTGACGTTGAATCAATGGTGCGCGATTTGGTAAATGAAGCAGTGCGCATGGAAGAAAAAGATCAATTCGACCGTGTTCGCACTCAAGCAACTAAAGAAGCCAATAAAATTTTAGTACGTTTGCTTGTTCCCGGAATCAAGCAGGACAAAAGAAAAAATCAGATGCAGGAATGGCAAGATATGATGTCAATACTCATGTCAGGAGGTCAGAATAATAATCAGTCTTCTGACGCAGACCAGGAAGAAATAACCGATGACGTTCGTAATCAGCGTCTTACTGTGTCTGAGCAGCTAAACAAGGGTTTACTTGAAAATAGAGAGGTCACGATCGAGGTTGAACAAGCTCCTAAAGTCAATCCCATGGGTGATATGATGGGACAAATGGGAATCGATATGAGTTCAATGCTTAACGATTTGGTTCCTAAAAAGAAAATTAAGCGTACATTGGCAGTAAAAGATGCCCGGGAAGTTTTAATTCAACAAGAATCCCGCAAGATGATTGATTATGACTCCCTTTATCAAAAAGCTATTGAGCGTACGGCAAACAACGGTATTATTTTTATTGATGAAATTGATAAAATTACTGCTGGCAATAAGAAAACTTCTGGTGAAGTATCACGTGAAGGTGTGCAAAGAGATATTTTACCAATTGTAGAGGGTTCTACTGTTCAAACTAAATATGGTCCTGTAGCAACTGACCACATTCTCTTTATTGCCGCTGGAGCATTTTCTGAATCCAAGCCGAGTGATTTAATTCCTGAATTGCAAGGTCGTTTTCCAATTAGGGTCGAACTCAATGCTTTAACAAAAGACGATTTTGTTAAGATTCTCAAGGATCCTGAAGATTCACTTTTAGAACAATATGTAGCCTTGATGAAAGCTGACGGAATCAAATTAGTCTTTACGCAAGAAGCAGTTGATCGAATTGCTCAAATTGCATATGACGTAAACCAGGGAACTGATAACATTGGTGCCAGAAGATTGTCAACAATTCTTGAGAAGCTGCTGGAGGATGTTTTGTATGAAGGTCCAGATATGTCTATGGGTGAAATTACGGTGACTGAAGCGTACGTTAACGAAAAACTTAGTGATATAATAACAAATAAAGATTTAACTAAGTTCATTCTTTAACAAAGGTGATGATTATGCATGGATTACACTATCAAAAATAGCATATTACAGGTCAAAATTGCCAGTAAAGGTGCTGAAGTTCAAAGTGTGAAAAGTTTACATAGCGGTTATGAATATATTTGGCAAGCTGATCCTGAAGTTTGGAAGAGACATGCTCCTGTACTCTTTCCTATTGTGGGGAAACTTAAAGATGATGAATATACTTATCAGGGCAAAACATACCATTTGACCCAACATGGCTTTGCACGTGATTTAGAGTTTAAAGTTGAACGACATACAGAGGAAAGCATCACTTTTTTACTGACGGATTCTGCAGAAACTAGGAAAGTTTATCCATTCAAATTTGAATTGCGTGTGAACTATAACTTGCTTAATAATCTGCTGGAAGAGAATTTTTCTGTCATTAATAAGTCAGATGGTGAAATGATTTTTGGCATTGGTGGACATCCCGGCTTTAACATTCCCACAAGCAAGACTTTGTCTAAGGAAGATTTTTACTTCAGTACTAAGCCTTCTCGTGCGCGCGTTCGTATTCCTCTTAAAGGAGCATTTTTAGACTGGCCTAATCGATCTCTGGCCTCAACTAATAGTTTGATTACCCTAAGTGATCATCTGTTTAAAGATGATGCTTTGATTTTTCAAATGCGTGGACACGACAACCGAGTATCTTTAAGAACAGATGCCAATAATTTTCATGTAAATGTTTGGTTAAGGGATGCTCCCTTTGTAGGCGTGTGGTCCCAATATCCTAAGTCTGCAGATTATGTCTGTATTGAACCCTGGTGGGGCATAGCTGACCGCAGTGACACTAATCAAAAATTAGAAGAAAAATACGGCATGAATCACCTTGAAGCTGGTGGCACTTTTACAGCTGGTTTTAGTATGGCTTTTCATGATCAAGATGAATGAGTATAAAAATAAATTATTTAGGTTGAAAAGAAAGCCTCAAGGCTTTCTTTTTTTACAGTTCCCTATTAACTCAAGCAAAAGCCTTCTTGCGAACTAATGTTCTTATGTCTATAATAAAATAGCTAGCTAAACTCGCTAGCCATACTTATCTGATAAACAATCATAATTTATGATGTCTTTTCTTATACCAGTACCATAAACCAAAGGGAATGATATTCTCTTGATGGTGCAATAATCGTTTAATATTGCTTCTGTGACGAATAAATAAGATAATCATGATGCAGCCCACGATAATTTCAAGATAAATATCGTGAAAGAAGAAAGTTACGATGAATATTAAGACAACTGCAATTAAACTGGACAGACTGACATAAGACGTGATAAAAACCAAAGGCAGGAAAATGAGAGCACAGACGCCAAAAAATTTTAGGTTATAACCTAAGAAAAGTCCCGCACTGGTTGCTACAGCTTTACCACCTTTAAATTTTAGAAAGATGGAACATGTGTGTCCTAGGATGGCTAGTCCCCCCGAAATTAACAAAAAGTATTTAGGGACACTGATATGAAAAATTCTAGGCAAATTTGTGGCTAACGTTCCCTTGAGGACATCAACAATGAGAACCACACTGCCTGCAAATGGTCCAAAAACGCGAAAAGAGTTAGTAGTTCCGATATTGCCAGAGCCATAATTTCTAATATCTTCTGCAAAAAACACCTTGCCGACGATCACGCCAGTAGGAAACGAACCTATTAAATATGCTAGAATAAATATCAGAATTAAATTTAAATTTATCATGTATATCCTGCTCTCTTAAAGTCTAATGCTATTTTATCAGAGTTTACAAAGTATGAGGATTAAAATAATAAATGATTTTTAACTGGAGGAGTCTATTTGACTAAAACAAGTAAAAAAACAAATTCTTATGATGACTCATCAATTCAGATTCTTCATGGCCTGGAAGCTGTGCGGAAAAGGCCGGGTATGTATATTGGATCAACTGATGTTCATGGTCTTAATCAGCTAGTCTATGAAATTGTAGATAATTCAGTAGATGAGGCAATGGCCGGATTTGGTAAAGAAATTGACGTAACGATTCATAAAGATAACAGTGTGACGGTACGTGATTTTGGTCGTGGGATGCCTACAGGCATGCATAAATCTGGTAAGCCTACAATTGAAGTTATCTTGACTGTCTTGCATGCTGGTGGTAAATTTACCGAACAAAATTATAAGACTTCTGGAGGACTTCATGGAGTAGGTTCCTCTGTCGTTAATGCTCTTTCCAGTTATATGGATGTTAAAGTTATACGGGATGGAATTGCATACGAAGAAGAGTTTAAAGATGGTGGTCATCCCGTTGGTACATTGAAGCGCTTAGGTAAAACTAAGGAACCTACTGGTACCACCATTACTTTTAAACCAGATGAAAAAATTTTTTCGACTATTAAATATAAATATGAAACTATTCAGGAACGCATACGTGAGTCGGCTTTTTTGCTTAAAGGTGTGCGCTTTGTCTTAGTAGATGAGCGTGATCCCCAACATCATGATGATTTTAAATATGATGATGGTATTAAAGCTTTTGTATCCTATCTGAATGAAGGTAAAGATACTTTAAGCGATATTTTTTATTTTTCCGGTAAACAGGACGAAATTGAGGTTGAGTTTAGCGGACAATATAGTGACAGTTATTCCGAAAACTTGGTTTCTTTTGTAAATAATGTGCGTACATCAGATGGTGGCAGTCATGAAGTAGGTGCACGAAGTGGCTTTACTCGTGCTTTTAATGATTATGCCAAAAAACAAGGACTGTTAGGTAAGAAAGACAAAAATATTGATGGCTCTGATTACCGTGAAGGTTTAAGCGCTGTTTTATCCGTTAAAATTCCAGAAGAGTTATTAGAGTTTGAAGGCCAGACCAAGGGCAAACTAGGAACTCCTCAAGCTAGATCAGTTGTTGATGCAATTGTTTATGAAAAAATGTCATATTACCTAATGGAAAAAGGTGAACTGGCACAAGAGCTGGTGAAAAAAGCACAAAGAGCAAGGGATGCTCGTGAAGCTGCGAAAAAGGCTCGTAACGAGAGTAGAAATGGCAAAAAAAGGCGCAAAAAAGAGGTTCTTTCCGGCAAATTAACACCAGCGCAATCACGCAACCCTAAGAAAAATGAATTATTTTTAGTTGAGGGGGACTCGGCCGGAGGTTCCGCAAAGCAGGGACGAGATCGTAAGTTCCAGGCAATATTGCCTTTACGGGGAAAAGTTTTAAACACCCAAAAAGCAAAACTCCAGGACATATTTAAGAATGAAGAAATCAACACCATGATTTACACTATTGGTGCCGGCGTAGGTGCTGAATTTAAAGTAGAAGATTCAAATTACGATAAAGTAATCATCATGACGGATGCCGATGATGATGGTGCCCATATTCAGATTTTGTTATTAACCTTTTTCTATCGTTATATGAGGCCAATGATTGAACATGGTAAAGTTTATATCGCTTTACCTCCTCTTTATCGCTTGCAAAAAGGTCGCGGCAAAAAGGCTCAGGTAAAGTACTCCTGGACTGATGAAGAACTTGCTGCCGATGAAAAGAAAATGGGTCGTGGTTATGCTTTACAACGGTTCAAAGGTCTGGGAGAGATGAATGCTGAACAGTTGTGGCGAACAACAATGGATCCAGAAACAAGGCTGCTTATTCGGGTAAAAATTGACGATGCTGCCTTGGCTGAGCGTCGTGTGACCACATTAATGGGTGACAAAGCAGGTGCAAGGCGAAAGTGGATTGAAGAAAACGTTAAGTTCAGATTAGGGGATAATGTTTCAATCCTGGAAGAAGAAAATGAATAAAGAGGTTTTTAATTAATGGCTACAAAAGAACGAATTCGTGAAATGCCCCTTGAGCAAGTCATGGGTGAGCGATTTGGCAGATATTCCAAATATATTATCCAAGAGCGTGCCTTGCCAGATATTCGTGATGGTTTGAAACCAGTGCAAAGAAGAATCCTTTACGCTATGTTTCAAGATAATAATACATATGACAAACCATTCAAAAAGGCGGCTAAAGCGGTGGGTAATATCATGGGTAATTTTCATCCCCACGGTGACAGTTCCATTTATGGTGCCCTGGTTCACCTTTCTCAAGACTGGAAAATGCGCGAACCACTAATTGAAATGCACGGTAACAATGGTTCAATGGATGGCGATGGTCCCGCTGCAATGCGTTATACCGAATCACGTCTAAGCAAGATTTCCAATATGTTGTTACAAGATATTGATAAAGATACAGTCAATATGGTCTTGAACTTCGATGATACTGAGTATGAGCCAACGGTTTTACCAGTTCGGTTTCCTAATTTATTAGTTAATGGTTCTACAGGTATTTCGGCTGGTTACGCTACCGAGATTCCACCGCATAACTTAGCAGAAGTAATTGATGCTACTATTTATTTGTTAAAGAATCCTGATGCAAGTCTTGATGATTTAATGCATTTTGTTAAAGGTCCTGATTTTCCTACAGGTGCCATTGTTTTAGGACAAAAAGGATTACGTGAAGCCTATGAAACGGGTCGAGGACGCATTCAGGTAAGAGCAAAAAGTTCAATTCAGGAAATAAGAGGGCACCGCGAAGAAATTGTCATCACGGAGATACCTTTTGCTGTTAATAAAGCTTTGTTAGTTAAAAAGATGGATGAAATTCGTCTTAACAGGGAGATTGATGGCATAGCGGAAGTGCGTGATGAAACTGACCGTCATGGTTTATCAATCGTAGTAGAGTTAAAAAAGGGTGCTGATGCACAAAATATTCTGAATTATTTATTCAAGAATACTGAATTGCAAGTTTCCTATAACTTTAATATGGTTGCCATTGATCATATGACTCCCATGCAAGTTGGTTTAAAGCATATATTGTCTTCGTACTTAGAACATGAAAAAGATGTAGTAATCAAGAGAACCAAATTTGATTTAAATAAAGCTGAAGAGCGTCTTGAAATTATTCAGGGTTTAATTCACGCCATGGATATTTTGGACAATGTAATTAAGGTAATTCGAGCATCTAAAAATAAAGCAGAGGCAAAGAAAAATATATCAGATAAGTTCAAGTTTACTGCCCGGCAAGCAGAAGCAATTGTGTCTTTACAGCTGTATAGGTTAACTAACACTGATGTTGATGCTTTGGTTAAAGAGCAAAGCGAACTAAATGAAAAAATAGCTCGTTTTAAAGAACTTTTGTCTAATAAAAAAATCTTAGATAAAGAAATAATTAAGGAACTAACGACCGTCAAAAAGGAATTTGGTAATCCTCGACGTACTGAGATTTCTTCCGAAACCGCCAAGATTCAAATTGATGAAAAAGCACTAGTAGCGGATGAACAAGTACGTGTTTTAATCAGTCGTGATGGTTACTTAAAGAGGTCATCTATTCGTTCCTGGCAATCTAGTGAAGATGAAGATAATGGTTTGCCGAGTGGGGATGACGTTGTATTCGAAAAGACTCTGTCAACGTTAACTAATTTATATTTATTCACTGACCGTGGTAATGTCATTTATAGACCAGTTAATGAATTAGTCGAAACGAAGTGGAAAGAAACCGGTCAGCATTTGTCTCAGGAAATTGGCTTAAACGAGAATGAGAATATCATTCGGGTCTTTGATTTTGAACAATTAAACCAAAAACTAAACTTTTTAATTGCAACTAATGATGGTTATATAAAACAGTTGGAACTATGTAATCTCCAGCCTACTAGAACTTACCGTTCACGCGCAATTACTGCAATGAAAATGAAAAAAACAGACAGTAAGGTTGTTCGTGTTGATTTAGTAAAACCTGAAAGTAATAAAGAGATTATTTTATTTACGCGTAAGGCTTATGCTGTCCGCTATGATTTGAGCGAAATTCCTGCATCTGGTGCCAAATCATTCGGAGTTAAATCTGTGAATTTAAAAGATGAAGACTATGTAGTTTCGTATATAGTCATAAATCCTGATTATCTTGACTTAATTCGGATAGGCATTATTACTCAAAGAGGAGCTTTTAAGCAGTTTAAGGCTGGGTTAGTCAATAAGGTATCCCGTGCCAAACGAGGAGTATTAGTTTTAAGGGAACTTAAAACTAAGCCGCACCGTGTTGCTGCTGTTGCTTCGTATGGCCAAGACCATAACCTGCTGATAACAACAACAAGCAAACGGCATATAAAGATTTCGACTTGTGATTATCCTTTGGGTGACAGATATTCTAATGGTTCTTTTGTATTAGATACGACAAGTGACGGTCATCCAGTTAATATAAAACTGGGGAGGCCTTTAAGTACAGAATAAATTTTTATTTATTTAATGATACTAATAATTTATGGAAGGGCTTCAACAGATTTAAATATTACTTTGACACAAAAGGGTTTTTGATTGATAATAGCATATAAACAGAGCTATATTATTGTTAAGATAGAAGGAATAATCTTATGCCTAAAACAGATACAATACTCTCAACCAAATCCCTACATTATTTTTTGCAATTAATTGATACCATGAACTACACTCAAGCTGCTCAAATCCTTGGTATTACTCAACCGGCTTTAACTCAGCAGATAAAGAAAATTGAACATGCAATCGGAACACCGCTGTTTGGACAAATGGGAAAAAAGCTTTATTTGACTGAAGCTGGTAAGCAGTTGCAAACGGGGGCAATTAAGCTACTCGGGACTATTAACTCTGTTGTTAGCGATATACAAGAGTTTACTCAGGCTGACAAAGGCAATATTGCAATTGGTGTTTTAGAAAGCGTCAATTCTGATCTTCTTAGAAAATTTTTGGTTGAATTTAATAAAAAGTATCCCAATATAATTATCAGTGTTTCTTATTTCAATCGTAAAGATCTTTGGTATAATCTTGATAATAATTTGGTTGATTTAGCAATGCTTTATCTTCCCGAAACTACTAAAAGGAGTCAGGCGAATTTACAAAATCAATACGAATTAATGAAAGTTACTCAAGACAAATTAATTATCCTAACTCACGATAGAAATGTTGAAGCAGGGAAGTCCTATCCAGTTTCTAAGTTTTTAGGAAAAAAATGGGTTCTTTATCCAGATAGCTTTTATTTAACTCAGATACTTAAAGGCAAGCTAGGCAGTAAGATGAATGCAAGAAATGGTCTGAACGTTCCTTTAACTTTTACTTCTACCAAGGAGATGGTTGAGACAGCGCAGGATACTGGCTATGATACAATTGTAAGCGACTCTTATTACCGCCTAAATCAAAGTGAAATTAATTTGGTACCTGTATTTTTAAAAGGCATTAAAAAGTTCACAATTTCACTTATTTATCGAAAGGGTAAAAAAGAAGTTCCACGTATACAAAACTTTTTGAAAGAATTTAAAAAGTTTTTGGAAGACTGATGTTGCCACATAATCTTGTAAGTTCTTTTGCTGTCAGACAAAAATTTATAATTTGTTCTGTCAAGAATAGCCTTTATTAGGTAAACTAATTATATAAGTAAAATTTTAAAAAGAAAAAGAGGAAATCTAATGGAAAAAGAATTGGTCTTTGGTCACCAAAATCCTGACACAGATGCAATTGGGACAGCGATAGCTTATTCATATTTGCAGAATAAGCTGGGTTACAACACAGAGGCGGTTGCTTTAGGCGAACCTAATGATGAAACAGCTTTTGCATTAAAGAAGTTTGGTTTTAAAGCGCCAAGAGTGATCAAAACAGCAGCAAATGAAGTTAAAGAAGTAATGCTTGTTGATCATAATGAACCACAGCAAAGTGTATCAGACATTGATCAGGTTACTGTAACTCATGTTGTTGATCACCACAGAATTATGAATTTCAACACTAGTATGCCTTTATTTTATCTTGCTGAACCGGTAGGTTGTACTAGTACAATTATGTTTGGTCTCTATAAGCATTTTAAAGTGGAAATTCCCAAGAATATCGCCGGTATTATGCTTTCCGCCATTATTTCTGACACATTATTGCTAAAATCACCAACAACTACCGACAGAGATAAAAAAGCCGTTAAAGAACTTGCCGAAATTGCTGGTGTAGGTTACGAAAAATATGGCTTGGAAGAATTAAAAGCCGGAACTAATATAGCAAGTAAATCAGAAGAAGAACTAATCGATTTAGATGCCAAATCATTTGAATTAAATGGCAAAAATGTACGAGTAGCTCAAATTAATGTGGTTGACTTGCCAGAAGCATTAGAGCGCAAAGAAGCCTTCCTGAAAACTATGAAAGATTCAGCAAATTCAAAGGGCTATGATTTGTTTATGCTACTTATAACTAATGTACTTGATTCAGACTCAACTGCATTAGTTATAGGTTCAGACGAAGCTTTGGCTTCATTTGAAAAGGCATTTGGAGAAGTTAAAGATTCAGAAATCAGTTTACCAGGTGTTGTTTCAAGGAAGAAACAGGTTGTTCCACCATTAACTGAAGCATTTAAGTAATTTAAAAAGCACGAAATAGTTAAATCTATTTCGTGCTTTTTTTAATCTTTGTTAATTTCCTTAGCCAAAATAATGAATGATTTACATACTCTTTCAGCTTTGTCAGGTGACATTTTTCTAAGTTCATTAAGAACCTTCTTAATAAATACAGGAGTATTATCTTGGTGATTTTCTACCTTAACTTCTTTAAAGCGGTAAGCATTCATGATAATATCTGGTGTAGTTGTATTTAAAGCTCTGGCAATTGAGTCAAGCTTTTGAATACTGATGTTTTGATTCTTTGTTCTTTCCAAACGAGAAATAAAGTTAACCGATAAGTCACTTAATTCAGCAAGATCCTCCTGGGTCAACTTTTGTTCGCGCCGCCTACGGCATATTTCTTTTCCTAAATTTATACTCATGGAATAAATTCAACCCTTTCAAAAAAATAATTCCATATTCTATAATAACAGATTAATTATAGAATTGAACAATAAAACAAAAATAATAATGAATAAAACACTTGCTTTTGGCAAAATTATACTCAAACTAAATGTTTTAAACTATACCCCACATAGTATTGTAAGCTATTTTTTGGAAAAATAAAATAAAAAAGCACCAATTAATTAAACTTAAAGTGAAAAAGGAAAGAGTGGCAAATATTATATCAAAGCGTGCATTCGCTTGCTAGAGGGGCAAGTAGAAAAGCGCTTAAGTGAAAAAACAAAATCCAATTGTTTTTATATATTTATCAATTGTAGAAAGCGCTTTTATTTATATTTTTACACTTATAACATAAAAACTTTAAATAAATCAATTAATATTGGATATGATAAAAAGGGTTTAGTAATTATTTAATTTACAAATTTCACAAACAATAAGTTTTATTTTGTATAAAGTAAAATAAAACTTTTCTTTCTAAAATTATGGATTTTTTATACAATAAAAAATTTATTCAAAAGCAAATTTAATGACAACAAAAATAAAAAGTTAGTTCTCCAATTACTAATTTAATTCAATAAATTAGATATACTTTGGTGAAGATAGAGTGGAGTCAAATGTAGCTGCTTTTATTGATATAACTTCGTATAATATATATTATGTAAAGTAAATTAAAAAATTAAAAGAGAGCTTATGAGATTGAGACTAGATTTGCCATACACAAAAACAATTTTGTTTTGAGATTGTTACAGGTCAATTGAGAGCTCGTTAAAATCAAAATCAATGCATAATTTGATCAGTTGTACATTGAATTGTCATTAAGCCTCCTTTGAAACGACTTGAACTTTTTATTGATCAAAGTTTGAGTTGTTTTGTTAATAATACTGAAAGCTAAAAAGTCACACTAATATTTTTTTATGAAGTCATATACGAATAGTTTTGATAATAGTTGAGTAATAATGGTCAAAATTTCAATTTTAAGTATAAAAAGTCTGCTCGCATAATTTTTTAGTTTAAAATATGTGTTTGATATTAAACAATTTTTTAGTTGCTTTCATTAAAACTATAATTTTAATGAAAGGTATTAAATTAAGAAACAAGTTCAACTTTTTTGTATTAGTTGGTTGATTTTTAGCAAAACTGAATATCATCTTTTTAGATAAGTTTCAATTAAAGTCGAAATTTCTATTTCAAACTTTTTAAAAGATTTATCCTAAAATATCAAAGCAGTATTTTGTTTCATTAAATGTAATTTTCGCCTTTCCCTCTCCTCTATCCCATAATAAGTATACACGACACAAACATACATTCTAGTTTTGTTTTATAATAAAGCATGTAACTTATTAAATTAAGCTAGGAGAAATTTATTACGTGGAAACAAAGAAATATTTAGATCTAATTGATGAAGAATTAAATAAAATGCCTGATTTTGTTAAAGAATACAATTTTGGCACAAGTCACTCTTTAGCTACATCCTATCAGTATCTAACAGAAATAAGAAGATTTTTTGACTGGCTCCGTCATGAAGGCATTTCAAAGGCTGAAAATAACAAAAGTATTGAAACTCAAACTTTAGCTCACCTGCAACGCAATGACATCATGCTTTACATTAATTATTTAGGTCATACTAAAAATAAGCAAGGCAACTTGAATTCGCCTACAACAATAAATCGGTCTATTAATGCCTTGAGATCTCTTTTCAAGTTTTTAACCATTACTGCTGACAATATAAATGGCAAACCGTACTTTGAACGCAATGTTATGCTCAAAATTGATTCTCTTAATAACACAAAAACTTTAAACTATCGGGCCCATGTTCTTGAATCGCACATGTACACAGGAAAATTAAAATACCAGTTTTTGGATTTTATTGAAAATAATTATGAATTTAAATGCAATAAGCATGCGTTACCAGCTTTTAAAGCAAATAAAGAACGCGATATGGCAATTATTGCTTTAATTTTAGGAACTGGAATCAGAGTTTCTGAGTGCGCAGGAATAGATCTGCCAGACATTAATTTTAAAAAGGCTACGTTGGACGTAACCCGCAAAGGTGGCCAGCGAGACAGCGTACCAATTGCTGAATGGACGTTGATTTACATTAGAGAGTATAAGAAAATAAGAAAACAACGCTATTTGGCAGTCAAAAGCGATTCAGCATTTTTCCTGACTCGCTGGCATAATAAAACACGTCGGATCACCACGAGCGCTATCGAGAAAATGGTTAATAAATATTCAGCTGCTTTTGGACACCCGCTCACTCCTCATAAATTACGTCACACAGTGGCCTCTGAACTATATGGGGTAACCAAAGACCAAGTGCTGGTAGCTCAGCAACTGGGCCAAAAAGGAACCTCAGCAACCGATTTATATACTCATGTTGATCAAAAAAAGCAGCGTGCTGCTTTAAATGAGATTTCAAAAACAGATAAAAAGAATAGTGATCACAAAGGGGCTTAATACAAAGCCTTTTTTATTCAAATTTTGTTTGCCAGTTAGGACTTTGATTCGCTTCAAAACACATTTTTATCTCTGCTAAAGAATTTCGTGGCAATGATAAAGGTGGTAAATTATCAAGTTCGAAAAATGAACATTTATCAGTTTCGGTATTCTTTGAAAACTTTCCACCCAAGTCTTTACACAAAAAGATGACGTTACAAACATTGATAGGTCTTTCAATTCGCTCTTTATCATAAATATTAGTTGAATGATTGTTCACTGCAATAATTTGTTTAACTTCAATTTTATGCCCGGATTCTTCTTCGGCTTCTTTTATACAGTTTTCTTTAACGGTTATGTTAGGTTCACACCAACCACCAGGCATTGACCATAAATTATCTGTAGTTTCTTTAACCAGTAAGATTTTTTGTTTATTGAAAATTGCAGCTCTAGTAGAAACTTTAGGTGTCTGGTACCCATCATCATTACTAAACAAGCCTTTAACAACATTTATTGATAGTCCAGTTTTTGCTGCCATCATTTCGGTGGCAATTTTTCTTACTTGTTCGTATCGCTCCCTATCAAAACGATCATAACCATATTCTATACCGTTTTGAGCAATACTCTGTAACTCTACAGCCCATTTTGTTATTTGATCCATTTGCTTTTTCATACGTATCTTCACATTTCTGTAACAAAAAAAGCAATCTTACAAAAAGTTGCTTTTATTTAGTCAAATCTATTTTATCAATGTCAATCATCCAACCAATTGCAAAAGACTTTTCTCCTAGATGCGTGGCAATAACAGGGCTAAATTTCGTAACGGAAATGTTTTGCTCTGGAAATTTTTCTGTTAAAAATGCTTTAGCTTCGTCTACCTGACTGCTATCATTGGAATCAATAATAAAGAGCTTGATTTTATCTTTATAAGGCAATTGATCTATTTTTTTTACCGTTAATTTTTTAATTTTGATAAAAGCTCGTTTCATAGAACGAATTTTGTCAAAAGCTACTATATTGCCGTCTTTGAAAGTAAGCAGCGGCTTGATATTTAGCATTGAGCCGATAAAAGCACTGGCATTGCTTAAGCGCCCTCCTCTACTTAAATTATTTAAATCATTAACCACAAATATTTCATCAATAGTTGAGCGGATTTTTTCAAGTCGAGCTAAAATTGTATCCAGATCAAGACCATTTTTTATCATTTTAGCTGCTGCCAAAACCAAATTACCTTGTAAGCGAACAGTCATTCTTGTGTCAATAGCATGTAAATTATATTTCGGATGATTTTCTGCAATATTACATAATGTTTGATAAAAACCAGAAATCCCGCTGGAAAGTGTAATAGCAATAATAGCTTCATAGCCTTCATTATTTAGGCGATCAAAAAGGCGTATCAAATCGCCTGTGCTTGGCTGAGAAGTTTTGGGAAAATCTGCTCCCTCTCTCTGCATTTTGAAAAGTTGATCAGAAGTAATATCAACATTTTCTAAATACTCTTTTTTACCTATAATAATTGGAATTGAAACAACAATAATGTTATTTTTTTCTGCCTCTTGTTTTGTAATGGCGCTAGTACTATCAGTAACTAAAGCAATCTTCATCTAACTTACCTTTCGCTTTTGTCTGTACAACATACAAGAATTATAGCATAAAAAAATAAGTGTTTCGACTATCAACTATAGAGAACTTGTTCTCTCAGCTTTCTGTACCAGTTTAGTAAAAGTTTGGTCAAATGCTCTTATTTCTTGCTCTGTTAAACCATGTAAAAGTGATGCTTCTATCTCTTTTAAAACATTTCTCAGTTCAGAAATTTTTTTCAACCCCAGATCATTTAACAGAACTGTTTTGCTTGAGTCGCTTTCTGACCTTCTAATTGTTACAAAACTCATGGTTTTCTTTTGCTGCAATTGTCTGCTTAATGTTGAAAGTGATATTTTTAATTTTTCAGCTAAATCTCCCATTTTTAAAGCAGTATTACCATTATGGTAAAAATAAAGCAAAATTCTGGTTTGCGAAAGATTTAACCCACACTTTTTATTTATTTCGTTTTTAATATTTCCAGCAATTGTGCTAAAAGATAAAACGTCCATTTAACTACCTTTTCTGATTAAAACAAAACATAAAAATATTTTATAAACTTAAATTTAAGCAATATTAAAAGCATGAAAATGCATAAAAAGCCAAACGAAAAGTTGTGAAACACTCATGCTTAATTGTATAGTAATATTTGTTACTATTATTTTTAGCTTATAAATATTTATATTGATAACTTTAAATCTATATTACCAGTATATCAGTTTTTTGCAATGATTTCTTTAGTTAATCCAAAAATGATTACTATATAATTAGTAGTACTCTATTTTAAGATTATAAATAAAAAATATTTTAAACAAGCACTTATTGCCTAATACTTGGTATAATAGAAAGCGTGTTTTGAGGTGATATTATGGCTTTTGATGGTTTGTTTATACATAGCCTGCTAAATAATGTTAAACCAAAAATAGAAAGTGGCAGGCTTTCCAAAATTTATCAACCATTTGAACAAGATCTAGTGCTAACTTTTAGAAAAGACAGAAAAAATATACAATTGCTATTATCTGCCAATGCTCAGTATCCGCGTTTTTATATTACTGAGCAAACTATTGCTAATCCTGATAAGGCACCAACTTTTGTTATGGTGTTACGTAAATATTTAGAAGGTTCAATTCTACAATCAATTGACCAGCTAGGAGTTGACCGTATCGTCAATTTTTATTTTAGTAATCGTAACGAACTTGGAGATCAAGTTCAGTTAGTCTTATCATTGGAGCTAATGGGAAGACATAGCAATGTTATTCTTTATGACCAGAAAAATGGACGAATAATTGATTTGCTCAAAAGAATTAATCCTGATGAAAATAGAGTGCGGTTGCTCTTACCCAAAGCTAAATATGAGTTACCTCCCCTTATATCTGGTATTGATGGTTTCAAGATGACGGAAACAGAGTTTAATAAAAAAACTTTGAATTCTGATCCTGAAAAATTCGCCAGTCAGATTGGGGGACTTGATCGAGACGATCGTCAAGAACTTGCAGGTTATTTGGAAGACGATTTTTCTTATTCATCTTTTAAAACTTTTATGGGTCAATTTAATAAAAAAGGTGCTTTTATTCTGAAAACGCCAAATAATAAACGAAAAATTTTCCCTTATTTGCCTTACCATCTTAACCTGACTAAAGAAAGTTCTGATCCAGAGATTAATCATGCATTAGATAAATTTTATCAATATCAATCAAATCAGGATTGGGTCAGACAAAAGTCAAGTCAAATTGAACGTGTTGTAAAAAACGAGCATAAAAAATTAACCAAAAAAATAGTTAAGCTTCAAAAGCAATTGGACCAAGCTGAAAATTCTGAAGGGTATAGAATTAGAGGTGAAATTCTTAATGCAAATTTGTCCCAAGTTAAACCGGGAATGACTGAAATTGACCTGCCTAATTATTATGATAACAATCAACCACTAAAAATTAAGCTTGATGCGGCACTCTCTCCTGCACGAAATGGTCAAAAATATTTCACCAAGTATAAAAAGCTGCGCGATTCAATTAAACATGTTAAAGAACAAATAAAAATAGCTCAAGACAATTTAAATTATTTTGATACTATTCAAACCGCGATCGATAATGCTGAACCACAAGATATCGATCAAATTAACGAAGAATTAATGAATCAAGGCTACATTAAAAAACCCCAGAAACCTAAACGTAAAAAGAAAATCACTGAGAAAAACCTCAATAAATTTCGCATTTCATCTGGTAAAACTGTTTTAGTTGGTAAAAATAATTTACAAAATGATTGGCTCACCTTAAAAAAAGCTAATAAAACTGATATTTGGTTCCATGTTAAAAATATTCCTGGTTCGCATGTTATCTTGCAATCTGATCAACCAACAGAAAAAGATATTTTAGAAACTGCGGAAATTGCGGCCTATTTTTCTAAAGCTAAAAATTCAGCTCATGTGCAGGTTGATTATGTGCAGGATAAAAGAGTAAAGAAACCTAATGGCGCGAAACCTGGTTTTGTAATTTATACTGGACAAAATTCAATTGAAGTAACCCCTGAAAAAGAAAGAGTATTAAGCAAAAGAATAAACTAAAAAACGAGGATGATTTGTTCATCCTCGTTTCATTTTCGCTTTATTGTCAAATTGGCTGTGTAGTTAACGCCAGCGATTCTAGAACACCCAAAATAAGTTCTGTGGTTTCGATACTTGAAAAAACAGGTATATTCTGATTCAAAGCTTCATCACGTATTCTGGTAGCATCGTCACTAGCAGAATCGGATAAGTTAGTAATGTTAATCACCATATCAATTTTGTGTTGTCGTATTTTATCTAACAGACTGTGAGAACCACGACTAATCTTGGAAACAATTCCTGTGGTTATTCCAGCTTCTGCTAAGCCATTAGCTGTACCTTCAGTAGCAATTATTTTGAAACCCAAACGATAAAAACGTTGAGCCAATGACGTAACTTTTTCTTTGTCTTCATCACGAACAGAAATAAAAATTGTACCAAAGTTAGGTATTTTTAGGCCACTAGCTTCATAGCCTTTGTATAAAGCTTTTGCAAGCTCAGTATCTCGACCCATGACGGATCCAGATGACTTCATTTTTGAATCAAACGTATTTTCACTTTGGTAATCAATATATGAGAAAACTGGCATTTTGACAAAAATAAAATTATTTGAATGCCATAAACCATTTTTACAACCTAAGTCAGGTAAGTTTTTGCCGATAAGCACTTCCGTTGCGCATTTGGCAATATCTTTTCCAATTGCCTTAGAGAGAAAAGCAATATTGTGACCAGCATATGGCTTAATTTGTAGTAAAAAGATTTTCTTTGCAACAATCAAAAAATGTAAGGTAAAAATCCCACGCATATTTATGCGTTTAACTAACTCAATAGCATATTCAGTAAGTAACTTCTTGCCCGTTTTTGTTAAATTTTGCGGCTTAAAAACAGCTATTGAATCTGACGCGTGAGAACCTGTTTGCTCCAAATGCTCAATAATACCGGGAATTGTGACATTTTTACCATCTGAAATGGCAGTAATTTCGTATTTATTTCCTTCAATAAAATGAGATAAACTGACCTTGGATAATTGATTTTCCTTTAAATATTTCTTTAAAGCTGGCAAATCATAGACAACAGCAGATTTTTGCTTAACGCCCATATTATTAAATCCGCCAATGAGAATTGGAAATCCATGTTCATTGATAAAATTTTTTGCCTCTGTTTTATCAACTGTTGTTAAAAGTTTATTTTGACCTAAACTTTTTAATGGTTTAGTTAAAACCTGCTCAATCCGATCTTTCGGATTAATGTTTTTACTACCTAATATATTTAAGCCATTTTCTATTAGTTTTTTACATAAAGCATTAATTTCTTTGCCAGAGAACTGAACTAAAACATCTTTTATTTGCTCTTTTTTAGCAATATGTAAGATACTTTCAAGAGTTATAGGTTCTAAATAAACCTTATCTGCCCTTTTATAGCTAATTGCTACAGATTCATCATTATTTGATAATAAAACAGTGGCATAATTATTATTATGTAAAGTATCTATTGCATGACTAATCATGTAGTCAAATTCGCTTGTAACTGAAACTTGTGAAGGTAACATACCGATTACTAGCACTTTTTTAGCTGCAGATAACGCTTGACTTTCATCATGAACTCCATATGAGCCATAGTATGCCTTAACCAACGGCTTAATTGTTCCCGCTGATCCATCTATTTGCTGATAAGCCGGCTTCAAATGTAATTTTATAAGCTTCTTTTCGATCGCATTAATATCAGTATCAGAAAGATCAGAAATTAACGCGTTGCGAAATCCCCTCTTTTTCGCTTCAATCAATAATTCATCTGTTAGATTTCCAGCTGCTAATTTTTGTCCTATTTCCACAATATGTGCCAGTTTTTGAAAATAAACTGGATGAATATGAACAATTCTTTGCAGCTTATGATAACTGAAACCCTTAGATATTGCGGCTAAAAGCTTAATTAGATGTGACTCATCGGGATGCTCTAGATCATTTGCTATTTCGCTTTTTTCTTTCCCTTTTTCAGTTTTAAAAATCTTGAGTGACATTTTTAGGTTAACTGTTGATGCAAGACCTTTTAAAAAAGCAGATTCAAAATTCGTTCCTATTCCGATAGCTTCACCACTGGCTTGCATTTTGGCACCTAATAAATAATGGTTGCTGCCGGACTGTGTTAATGACCAGAAAGGCATTCTAACTGCAACTTTATCTAAGGTTGGCTCAACAGCAGCATTGAGACCTGATAAGGGATCTGTTATTTCATCCAAACGGTAGCCGATGGCTACTTTACATACAATATAACCTAAGCTGTACAATCCCACTCTTTTTGACCAAATTGCACTGCGTGTTAACCTGGGTTTTATTGATAAAATTTTTACAGAAAATTTTGTTCCCTCATGTTTGACAGCAAAATGAATATTTAATATTCCAACGATTTTTAATTTGTTGGCAATTACTTTAGCAGTTGCACGAATTTTCTGTACCTGGTCGTTGTTTAGAGTTAAAGCTGGCATTACTGTAGCAGAATCTCCTGCATTAATAGCAACGGACTCAACAGTATCAGCTAAATTGGTAAAGAGTACATTTCCAGAGCTGTCACGAATTATGTTTGCAATGACTTCTTCCCAAGAGGAAAGATCTTCAGACAAATGATAATTGCCAAAGGAAAAACTTTCTGATTGTCTTTCTTTTGTTAGATACTCGTTCAAATCAGAAACGTTGTCGAAAATAATTTGTGTATTTTTGGCTGAAGTATTTTCTTTAATAAGCATTACTGGAAACTGAACTTTTTCAGATAGCTGTTTCTGAATATCAACAGCACTAAAATCAGTTAAATTCCAATATTTATTAGCCTCAATTTGATTTTCAGCCAAAAAAGTATTCATTTTTTGATGATTATCCATTGTGAGAGTTTGCTTGTTCAAGGTCAGCAATCTAACTCCCATTTTTTGCAATATACCATCCTGAACTAGTTCTCGTGTAACTTTTAAGCCTGTAGTTGAGCCATAAGCAGAAATAATAGCACTTGGTTCTTCCATGCGAATTATTCTTTTTAGAAATTCAAGTGTCATTGGTTCAAGATAAACAGTTAGCCCAGATTTTTTGTCAGTAGAAATAGTTGCAGGATTGGGATTAACTAAAACAACTTGAATATCTTCTTCAGAAAGTGCTTGAATTGCATCTTCAACTAGTAAATCAGTTTCAGATACTTTACCAACCAAGGTTGGGCCAGATCCAATGATTAAAACTTTATCTAAGTCATTCTCTAAAGGCATTTTTTACACCATCATCTTTACAAAACTATCAAAAATAGGAAGAGCATCAAGACTTCCAGGAGCACCCTCAGCATTAAAAGCTGTACCAATTACCTTATTGGCTTTATTACTGTAACCAGCTAATAACTCACTGTGGAGATCATATAATTCTTTTTCCATTTCAAATTGAACGCTGTTTGGCAACACTAATTGATCTATATTCATCGCCACTTGCCAAATCACATTCGTATTTTGGTCAATAATTGGATAATTAATGCCATTATATGATTGAGGTAAAGCAACTAATTCAAAATTAAGAAATTCACTTAAGGCTAAAAAGCCCAGACCAATTCCCCAAAGAGGAATTTTTCTATAAAAAGCTGCCAGAATAGGATTAAGATTCTCTTTGAGTTCGTCTACTTTTCCTGGACCACCAGAAATAATAATTCCTTGCGGTCGCAAATTTTTAATATCAGGTACTGACACGTTATAAGGTAAAACAGTAGCGTTTACTTTTCGTAAAGATAATTCTCTAAGCATAGAATGCTTTAATCCCAGATCGATAATAGCCACAGTTTTACCGACGTTAGGTACCGCATATGCATTTTTAGTTGAAACAGTGGCAGACTTGTTTTTAGGCAAAACTAAAGCTTTGATTTGATCAAAAGCATGTTCGTCGTTTGTGTCCATGATTGAGGCTTTTATGGTTTTCTCTTTATTTAAAAGATGAACTAGAGCCCTGGTGTCAACGTTATAAATAGCCGGTATGTTTTTTTCCTTTAAAAAAGAAGCTAAATCTTGAAAGTTTTCACTATCTGAAATATTTTGAGCTACATCATTGGCAATAATTCCTTTTACAGTTGGATTAATACTTTCATAATCTATTGCGTTAATGCCATTGCCACCGATCATAGGAGCAGTAAAAACTAAAATTTTACCTGTGTTTGTTGGATCAGTTAAAGCTTCCTGATAACCAAAATTACCAGTTTGAATAGCTAATTCACCTGTAGAAATTATTGAAGCTCCCAATCCCTCTCCCGGAAATGATTGACCATTTTCCAGAATTAAATATCGTTTCATTTAATCACTTTTTTCTCTTAAGTCAGCCAATTGTTGCAGGAAAATTTGTGGAGGTTGCACTTCAAATTCCAGCCATTTGCCTGAATGTGGTTGTTCAAATCCCAAAACCTGAGCATGCAAAAACTGACCATTACCATTTAAGGTATGATGTGGCCCGTACAATGGATCCCCTGCAACCGGATGTCCAATATACGCTAGGTGCACCCTAATTTGATGTGTACGCCCTGTTTCAAGCTGACATTTTATTAAACTATATTTTGGGAACTGTTCTAGAACAGTAAAATGAGTGACTGCATCTTTACCGTTTTCGACTACAGCCATTTTTTTACGATTATAATGATCTCGACCAATCGGAGCTTCTATTGTTCCAGATTTTTCAGAAAAATTCCCGTGGACTATTGCTAAATAAAGTCTTTTATTTGTTTTTTGTGCTAATTGTGTCTCTAAGCTTTCACGCGCAAAAGCGTTTTTGGCCACCATCAATAAACCAGATGTGTCTTTATCAATTCGATGCACAATTCCCGGCCGAAAGCCTTCAGGACTTTCGGCTAAATTTTTTGTATGAAACAGCAAAGCATTGACAAGAGTGTGATCTGGATGTCCAGCAGCCGGATGAACTACCATACCTTGAGGTTTGTTAACAACTATTACATCTTGATCTTCATATATAATATCAAGCGGTATATCTTCTGGAACTACTGCCAAAGGTTTTAATTTCGGTACATTAACTGAAATTAAATCATTTTTTTGTACCTTATAAGAAGTTTTAACTGCTCTGCTATTGACTAAAATATTTTTATCTTGCACTAATTCTTGGATCCTTGAGCGCGATAAGGATGGAATTTTAGTTGCAAGCACTTTATCGATTCTACCTTTTTCCTCCTGAATTACGAATTGATATTTATCAGGCATTATTTTTTTCGCTTTCATCAAAAAACAGAAGATAAATAAAAACTAATATTATCCCTACTGTTATTGCAGAATCGGCAATGTTAAAAATATTGAACTGAATAAAATCGACTTGGATCATGTCTATGACGTACTTTAGATGAATCCTGTCAATTAAATTACCTATTATTCCCCCAAGAACCAATGCAACTCCAGTACTGAAAAGCTTGCTATGGAATTTTTTAATAAACAGATAATATAAACATACTATGATGGCTATAAGGCTAATTAGATAAAAAAGTCCCATTTGACCCGGAAGAATGTTCCAAGCAGCACCTTCGTTTTGCACGTAGGTAAATGAAAAAATATGAGGAAGAACCTGGTGTGATTCCCCCAGTTTATAGTTACCAGCAATAAAAGACTTTAAAGTCTGATCGGAGATCACTATTAATAACGAAATAATTAAATATAAAAATTGCATTGCTACTTTTAAAATAAGCCACTAATTTTGCCGTTGTTATCAACATCAATATCTAATGCAGCAGGATGCTTAGGTAACCCAGGCATGTCTAAAACATGCCCGGTGGTTATGACAATGAAGCCTGCTCCATTTTTCAAACTGGCACCTTTAACATGCAAGGTAAAATCATTTGGAGCACCTAACAATTTTTGATTATCAGTGAATGAATATTGTGTCTTGGCAATAATTACAGGCAACTTATCTTTCCCCATTTTTTCCAGTTCTTGAATATCTTTTTCCGCTTTTTCACTATATTCTACTCGTGTGGCATGGTATATTTTTTGCGCAACTTTTGCAATTTTAGTTTTAACGTCATCATCTTTTTGGTAAGTCGGAATAAGATGACCACTTTGAGAATTTGCCAAATCAAGGACTGCTTTTGCTGCTTCTATGCCACCTTTTGATCCCTGTTCATGATAATCTACCACAACAGAGTCAATTCCTTGTTCTTTAATCAGTTTCTGTAAAAGATTAAGTTCATTTTCAGAGTCTGTAGTGAAGTGATTAATCAAAACAATAACTGGAATACCATAATTACGCATATTATTCATATGTCTCTTAAGATTTTCAAAACCGTCGCGTAAAGCAGACAGATTTTCTTTACTTAAGTTCTCAGTAGTCCCTTCAGCTTGATATTTCAAGGCACGGACAGTAGCTACAACTACACTGGCATCTGGTTTTTTATCGAGATGTTCAGAAACAAAGTCCATGAATTTCTGACCACCCAGATCACTACCAAATCCCGCTTCAGTCAATACGTAGTCGCTTAGGTGTAAGGCTAAATTCGTTGCCATGACTGTGTTTGCACCATGAGCAATATTGGCAAATGGGCCACCATGCACTAAAGCAGGAGTATGCTCAATAGTTTGTACAAGGTTGGGCTTTAAAGCATTGGAAAGAAGAGCGGCAATTGCACCTTCAAACCCAAGATCCTTAACGAAAACAGGTTGATCATCAATGGTATAACCAACGAGCATTAATCCAATTCTCTTTTTTAAATCATTGATGTCAGTCGACAAACACAGAATCGCCATTAATTCGTTGGCAACTGTGATTGCAAAACTGGATTTATGCTCAACACCATTAAACTTTGAACCCTGTCCGACAGTAATATTTCTTAAACTGCGATCATTCACATCAATTCCGCGCTTTAAAAGGATTCTCTCAGGATCTAGCTTAAGTTCATTTCCCTGATAGATATAATTGTCTACTAGTGCTGCCAAAGTATCAATAGCGGCGGTTAAAGCGTGCATATCTCCGGTAAAATGGAGATTAATATCTTCCATTGGAATTACTTGTGCCTGACCTCCTCCAGTTGCTCCGCCCTTTAAGCCAAAAACTGGCCCCATTGACGGTTCTCTTAAAGCAATCATGGTCTTTTGATGTAACTGATTGTTTATGGCATCTCCTAAGCCAATCGTCATAGTTGACTTGCCTTCACCAGCAGGAGTAGGTGAAATAGAGGTAACCAAAATAAGTTTACCAAGGTGTTGGTTTGCCATGGTACGTTTTATTGCCTGCCAGTTAATTTTAGCCTTGTCGTTACCATAAGGTTCAATGTCAGTATCGCTTAAGCCAACTTTTGCGGCTATTTCATTAATAGGTAATGCGTGAGCTTCTTGTGCAATTTGAATATCTGATTTCATTGCGCATGCCTCTTTCTATAAATGTAAATTCATAAATCTAACTCTTCATTTTAAATAATATCCTTTTCATATTAGAATTTAGGTCCCACCTTTTGTTTAATCAATTGTCATTATAACAAACATTAAGCAATTTTTATGCATTACCAGTCACAAATTAAGAATTACGCTAAATTTATTTTTTAACTGACATAAAAAACAGGCAGAGATGATGTGAACCCTAAAATAGGACAAATTCGGGGGTCACTTCAAGAACTACCTGCTTTTCTTTTCAAATCTTAATAAGTAATACTGACCAAATTCAGCAATTTTGATTTTATAAATTTTTAGCAGCTGCCAGTCCAAAATAATTGTTGGTTCAGATGTCAATTTTGCCTTGGCACGAAATGGCAACTTAAATATTTCGTTGGTCCAATATGAATTAAAGTAAGTATGAACTAATAATATCAAGAAAAGCAAGGCGCAAATTAAAGCCGGCCAGTTGAAAACTTTTGTACTTTCATATAAGAAAATAAGACATAAAAAAAGAACTATTAATACCCAGCTAAAATAAATTAATCCACTGCGACCTAAAATAATGAAATGTTTTTTTCTCATAAAGGCTCCTTTTCAATACCAAATTTCGGTTTCAAGATTGCTATGATCAGTCGTATCGAATAAAGTTTTCATGTAATTGCTAAAACGAGGTCTTTGATTGACTAAAATTTTAAATTCCGGAGAAGAATATAATTTTTTTAATTGCTTCTTTTCGATGTGATTGTGACCAGTGAAATACTGATAATTCATTTCTATAAACAAATGATTTACCTTTTGCAAAAGCTCAGATTGTTCATCATGAGAATTATCTTTCTTATTTGAATTTCCTTTTAAATTTTTTATTTGAATTTCCTTCAAATAATGGTGAAAATGGGCTAAATTCTGATCTTCCAGCTCTTTTTTATTCAAAAATGGTTTCATGTTAAATGTATGACGCTGATATTTAATATTATCTGGTCTTACCTTGATTACCCCATATTCCTGGTCATATGAACAAAAACTTGAGGTGACCACTTCTATCGTAGGTGTTCTTTCTAATGGTCCAACTATATTTTGAGCATGTATATGACCAGAAAAGGCAACTTTAATGTTGAAATCTTCACACAGGCGACGTAAAAGTTGAGCATTATTTAGGACAAAGCCACGATTTACTGCCGGATTATGAGCATATAGATTATGATGCATAAATAGAAGGGGTCTCAGATGATTTCTTTTAGCATTTTCCAACTGTTTTTCTAGCCAGATAATTTGTTCCTCATTTATTTGTCCTTCAGTAGCAGGGGCACCATTTGCCTCATGTTTACCATAAATATTGGAATCTAGTAGCAATAAAAGGTAACGCTGATTTAATTGAACACTGTATGCTAATGAATCAGGATCAATGCTCAGTGCGCAGTCATATGAGCTTTTAAATATTTCCTGCCAGTCCCTTGGGCTTATTTGGTGAGCATAAAGTTGATTTGGACCTTTAAAAGCACGCGCCCAACCATCATATATATCATGATTCCCAGGTAAAACCAATAGTTTTGTTGCTTTTAAACGACTAAATATTTCCGCAAATTTTTGTGCAGAAATAAGTTCTCCGTTAAAAGTTACGTCTCCAGTAACGATGATAGCGGCTGGCTTCTTTTGATTAGCAAAATCAGTAAAAGCTCGAAGAGCTATTTCTTGATAAGCCAGATCTTTACCTTGACTAGTATTTTGAATAAGTTGAAATGCATGGCCATTATCATGCAAGCTATCAGCAATTAGGTGAGTGTCTGTAATAACCCAAAACTCTGTATTTGATTTTTCAGTAATCATTTTTTTCTTGCCCAATATTGGTAAAAATCTACTCTTAAATTGCCATTAAATAGTTTTCGCTTTTTTGTAGCTTTTTTTCCAAAAAATTTTTCAAAAGCAGGATCTCCGACTAAATAATACTGACTGAAACTATCATATTTTAGAAGTGAGTCGCCCATCTGTTTATAAAGATTTTCTGCAGATTCTCGATCTTTCAGCCTTTTACCATATGGTGGATTTGCGATTATAACTCCATTTTGTAAATCCGTAGCAAAATCTTTTACCGCAACCTGTTTAAAATAAATATCTTGCAATACACCAGCATTATTGGCATTTAATTTTGCAATTTCAAGAATAGACTGATCAATGTCACACGCCCAAATAGGTTGTTCAAGTGGTTTGATTTTATTCTTTGCTTCTGCTACCAGTTCATTATGAATAGTGCTGTCAAACCAATCAAAGCCATCAAAGGCGAATTGGCGCCAAATTCCTGGAGCAATATTTTTTCCTATTAAGGCTGCTTCAATAGCAAAAGTACCAGAACCAGTCATTGGATCTATTAAGGGATGACTGCCATCATATGGAGTTAGTTTTAATAATCCTGCCGCAAAGTTTTCTTTCAGAGGAGCTCCCCCATGTTCAATGCGGTAACCCCTTTTAAACAAACTGGCTCCAGTTGTATCTAACGAAAGCCTTGCAATATCTTTGTTTATATGAATGTCAAGAGGATATTCATTACCGTTTTCCGGCAAGAAGCCGCGACGATGATACTGATCGGACATTTTGTTAACAATCGCTTTTTTTACGATTGATTGAATGCCTGGCTCAGAATGTAATTTAGACCTGACTGATCTGCCTTTCACAGGAAATTTAGCGTCAACAGGTAGTAATTCTGCCCAATCAATTTCATATACTTGGTTAAAAAGAGTATCAAAATCCGTGGCTTTAAATTCCTTTAGTAAAATTTTAACGCGGTCTGCTGTTCTTAACCAGAGATTGGTTTTGACAATATCAGTTTCATTACCGGTAAAAAAGACTCTCCCGTTTTCAGTGTGCGTTTTATAGCCCATTGCCTGCAGTTCTTTGGCAACAACACTTTCAAACCCAACGCCCATAGTTGTATATAATTGATATTTTTCCATCTTTATTCTTTCTTTTCTTTAAAAAAAGCGTTGAGCCCTTTGAAAAGCTCAACGCTGCCAATGCAAATTTCTGTAAGCCACGTTCTGTTCAGGTATTTGTGGCATAAATACCTTCAGCAGCCATCTATCTTTGCTAAATATCAGCAATCCAATCTTTAGTTCATTTCCTTAGATTGAAACGCCCCCACCAAGTTTGGGTTGCACGCTCGCAGGGTTTACCTCGTTCCACCAGAAGCGTTTCCGCCTCTGCTTCGTCACTGTGGCACTTTTCAGAATATTCATGCATGTCATAATAGTGATTTAGCACTTTTTTCGCCGTAATTGTAAATTCTTTAGCTTATTGGGCTAAATACGAACACTACAAGCATCGCAGCTCGTGCGTGCGTGGACTTTCCTCAGCCTGACCTTTTCAAGATCAAACCGCGACTGCTCAAAATTTGCACCATTAAAAATTATATCAAAGCTTACTCTTTTTGTAACCCATAAACTCGCTGTTCCAAATTATATACCTTCCGTTCAAGAGTCGAAATGCGTTGAATGATAGCCATATTAGTAGAATTTTCTTTTTGCGAATCTGCTTCATTTGTTGGACTAAAACTTTGAGTAGAACGTTCTTGAGTCGGTGTATATGTCCGCACCGTTTCCTCTGTAGCTACTGGACTTACTCTTTTAGTCTTCTGCGCTTGAATAGATTCTTCTTTATGTTGATCGTCCATCAACTCTCCCTGCAGCTTGCCAATTTGACCATAAAGGTCTTCAATAATTTGTTCAAACGTATCGTAATCAGCAATTACTTTGTCTAAAAAGGCGTCGACCTCGTCTGGATCCAAGCCTTTAACCTTAGTTCTAAATTGTTTTTTTAAAATATCCTTAGTGGATAGTTGAATATCATTTAAATCTGCCATGATAATATACAACTCCTTTTTATATCACTTTTATTCTAGCAAAAACTGGACTTGCTTAAAACTAAAATGTTAATTTTAAAACAAAGTTATCTTATTCTCGGAATTCGTCATCTTGATTTTCTTGAAATTCTTCTGCTTCATCCTGCAGATCGTAAAAATCAATTAATTCTAACGGATATTCTGTAGTTTCTTGGTATTTTTTGATTAAATTATAATCAAACTTGGGCTTTCCTGGATTTTCTGGGTCGTAGATCATTAAAGCCCTATCAGTATGCATAAGCATGAAGTTTTGATAATTACGCAGTTGCACAGGATTTTGATAAGTTTCTTTAGAAGTGGAAGCAAAAAAATCAACTTGCTGTTTTAAAGAGAGAAACTTTTCTTGATTATTTTCATTCCATCTACTGGCAAATTCCTCATAAGGAACAATGATAGATACTCTTAAAGAATATTTTTGTCGCAAGTCGATTGCGACCTCACTTGCCCACTGCTCAACCCCAAGGTTAGCTCCAGTTATTACCCAGTCGAGTTGGTTATTGTCCAATAGGTTAACCATATGTTTCTTTAAAACCAACTTAATAATTTTTATTTTAGGATCTTTGTCTCCAAACGTATTAAGTTCGTAGTTGCGATATCCAGTTACCCACAATCTTTGCATAATGAAACAGATAGCTCCTTGTTCAAAAACTTTTTCTTTATTGCTATAATGCTAGCAGGAGTGATATTTATGGTCAAATATCCAACAGGCAGTTCTGCCGCTTTTCGCAAATCAAATTATACTTCTCAAGCCAAGCACCAAAAAAGAAGACACAAAAATATTAATTTTTCTGACCGAGGGATGAACCTTGAGCAGATGATTAATGAATCTAATAAATATTATCGTACAAAAGAAATCGCAGTGGTGCATAAAAAGCCAACGCCAGTTCAAATCGTTAAGGTAGACTACCCTAAAAGGTCACGTGCAGTAATAAAGGAGGCCTATTTTCGCCAAGAATCTACTACGGATTATAATGGGGTTTATAAAGGTTATTACTTGGACTTTGAAGCAAAAGAGACCAAAAATAAAACTAATTTTCCTTTAAAAAATTTTCACGAGCATCAAATAATTCACTTGGCAGAATGCTTGAAGCAAAAAGGAATATGCTTTACAATAATAGGATTTACAAGCTTAAAGCGCTATTTTGTAACTCCGGCAAGCGCAATAATAAAAGCTTGGTGGACTAAAGATAAAAGTTCATTAACCTTAAAAGAAGTCGAGGATTGGTCAATAGAGATTAAGAGTGGCTTTCAACCTACTCTGCCATACCTGAAAGCTATAGATTCTTTTATCTCGGATAGGAAAATACACGATGACAAATAAAAATTCAAACTCAAATAATGGACGTGAATCACGTAAGAATTACCGGCAAAGTTTGCCTAAACCATTGTGGCGTCGAATACTTAAGTGGACATTTTTAGGTGTTTTTTTAATTTTGGTAGCTGGCGTAGGTTTGTTTGCCTATTATGCTAAAGATGCTCCAAACATTAGTCGAGCTGATCTTGAAAGTGGTGGTTCGTCAGGATTATACAATACAAATGGCAAATTTATCATGTCCCTTGGTACTGAAAAAAGGTTGTATGTTAAAGACAGTAAAGATTTGCAACTGCTAAAAGATGCTATTGTATCAGTTGAAGACAAGCGCTTCTACAGAGACAAACTGGGAATTGATCCTATTCGAATTGCGGGTTCAATGTTAACTAATGCTAAAAGCAAAAGCATTTCTGCAGGTGGTTCTACAATAACCCAGCAATTAGTTAAACTGACAAAATTTTCAACTGCTGTTTCCCAAAGAACTTTACGCAGAAAGGCTCAGGAAGCATGGCTGGCTATGAGAGTCCAAAGAGAATACAGTCATGATGAAATTTTAGAATTTTATATCAATAAAGTATATATGAATTATGGTAATACCGGAATTGGCACTGCTGCTAACTATTACTATGGCAAAAAGATTGGAGACCTGGACTTAGCGCAAACAGCCATGCTTGCAGGAATGCCTAATAGACCAACAGTATATAATCCTTATACCTACCCAGAATATGCAAAATATAGGCGTAATATAGTTTTAAAGGCAATGTTAAACAATAAAAAAATATCTCAGGAACAGTATGATGAAGCTAGGAAAGAAAGTATAAAAAAGGGTTTAAAACTTCATAATCAGCGTAAGCAATCTAACTTACGCAAAATTAATGATCCCTATGTAAAGGAAGCAATTGCCGAAGTCAGAGCTAAAGGCTTTGATCCTTTTCGGGACAATTTAAAGATTACCATTAATATGGATCAAAAAGCTCAAAAGAAACTTTATCAACTGGCTAATAATGGTCAGGTCCCTTTCACAAATGACAAGATGCAGATTGGGGCTTCCGTAGTCGATCCAAGTAACGGTCACGTAGTAGCTATACTTGGTGGCAGGCACCTGCCCTCTTCAGTTCAATTGGGTTTAGATCGTGCAGTACAAACCACTAGATCTACTGGTTCTTCAATAAAACCGGTCTTAGATTATGGTCCGGCAATTGAATATCTAAATTGGTCAACAGCAAAAATGCTAGATGACAGCAAGTATGTATATCCAGGAACGAATGTGCAACTCTATGACTGGGATAATAAATATGATGGCATGATGACAATGAGACATGCCTTGGAACAGTCACGTAATGTTCCTGCAGTCAAAACTTTGAGAGAAGTTGGTGTTAAACGAGCAGCAAAATTTGCTGGGAAAATGGATATCAATGTTCCTAAGGACTCAGGCTTGTCAGTGGCAATTGGTGCAAATGCGTCAAGCCTGCAGATGGCCGGTGCTTTTAGTGCATTTGCTACGATGGGAATCTATCATAAACCGCAATTTGTTTCTAAAATCGAAACTCCTGATGGACTTACCAGAAATTATGACTCTGAAGGCATTCGAGTGATGAGCAAGGCTACTGCCTATATGATTACAGACATGCTGAAGGGAGTAATTAAACACGGCTCTGGAACCAACGCACAGATTAGAGGTTTATATCATGCGGGGAAAACTGGTTCTGTTAAATATTCCGAACAGGATTTGGCACGATACCCAGCATACGCTACAACGCCTAAAGACTCCTGGTTTGTAGGTTACACTCCCAGCTATTCAATTGGTGTTTGGACGGGCTATGATAATCTGAAAGATGGGACTATTTCTGGTGTTGGTCAACAATCTGCACAGCTTTTTTATAAGAACATGATGACTTATTTAATGAGAAATAAAGAAAATGTTGATTGGCAAAAACCTGACTCTGTGATTCGTGCTAAAATTGCTAGAAACTCAAATCCACCTGAGGTATCATCCACAGGTGAATGGCAGTTGTTTGTCCGTGGTCATTCTCCTTTAGGTATTGTTGATGACAGCAGCGATTATGATGAAGATGATGAAAAAACTAACACTAATGATTCATCTTCAACCAATACTCAGGGAAGATATTCTGTTCATCACAATCAAAATGGCTCAACTAGGCAACCTGATAAAAATCAAAGAAAAGCGAAAAATGCAAAAGACAAAAATCAAAACAATAGTAGTGAAAGTAATTCACAAAATTCAGGTCAAAATAATGAATCTGGCCATTCTGATTCAGGTAGCAGTTCTGATCAAGAACAAAGACCTAACAAACCAGGAGGAGAAAACAACAATTCAACCAATAATGAAAATAATGAACATTAACTAATAAAAGCGTCGAAAAATCTTTCGACGTTTTTATTTTCTATTGTTTTTCAGTATAAGGTAAAAAATGAATTCTATTGAAAAAATGACGGCAAAAAATATTGCTAAAACAGCTAAGGAAGTCAATTTTACATACATAGTATTAGAAATGCCAGTTCCATCATAGGGACGAAGCCATAAGAATAAAGCAAAACCTACAAATAAAATTGCTAAAATAAAATTAGTCGTTTGCCAACCACTCATAGTATAGTCTCCTTTAATATTATTTTGATAAAGGAATTATACTAAACATTTATTTTTTAAGCACTATTTTTCTTTTAAATAACTGTAGGGATCATTTTTATCACGCGCTGTCATGGAATAGCGACCAAATAAAATCATTGCGTGATGTGTATGAATCCATTCGTCTTTTGGTAAGATTTCTTCTAACCTTTTTTCTACTTCAAGAGGTTTGGCATTTTGAGGCACTATATGAAATCGTTTAGAAATTCGCGATACATGTGTGTCGACTGCTATCGCAGGAATTCCAAATCCCTCTGCTAAAACAACATTAGCAGTTTTTTCACCGACTCCCGGCAAAGAGATTAATTTATTTTTATCTTTTGGAATTTTACCATCATATTTTGAAACTAGAATTTCCGCTGTTTCTTTTAAGTGCTTAGCTTTTGAATGGTAAAGCCCAATTTGGGAAATATGATTTTCTATTTCTGGAATTGTTGCCACGGCCAAATTCTTAGGTTCAGGATAATCTTTCATAAATTTTGGCATTACTCGATTTACCATCTTGTCTGTTGTTTGAGCACTCATTAAGACAGCACATAACAAATGAAAGTTATTGTCCCAAACTAATTCACTTTTGGCATCAGGATACATGCGGTTGATACACTCTAACACTTTTCTGGCTTCATTTTTACTAAGTAATTTTTCTGCTTTCATTTAGCGATTCCTCCTCAAAAACTTTTGAACTTCACTACTTGTTTTTAAGTTATGTCTTTGCCAATTCAGCAAAATACGGTCAACGTATTTTAGGCTATATGCTTGAGATAAGACAGCTTCGCGCAAAGCTAACTTAATAATAGCTGGATCGTAGTGATCTACATTGAGCCAGGCAGAAATTTCTTCTCGTTCTATTGGACTTAAATAACGACCAAATTCAATTTCAAACTGCCTTACTAATTGATTTAACGGGGTGTTATCAACAGCAGTTTCTGCCTTTTTAGCAGGCATTTTTTTATTGGCAGAAGAAATTTTATTTTCCAACAGTTGGTCCAGTTTATCATATAACTCATTAAGATTATATTTGTTTCCAATCATGCCGCTCTTGTCAGTTATCTGGTCAATTACAATTAAATTTTTTTCAATTAATTTTTGAATTAAAGCAGTGATTTCTGTAACAGAAAAATTAGTATTAGCCGCAATCTGTTCATTGGTAGGAAAAAAATTGTTTTTTTGGGCAAACATTTCCAATTGGATAATGACCATCATTTCTGCATCGTCAATATTAAGTTGTGGATAATAAGCAAGTAACCCGTTTGATAAAGTAGTGAAACCCACGAAGCGGTAATCATTATAGCGCATATTAATCTCTCCCTTTAAAAAAGTTGAACTAAATATTTTTTAGTTCAACTTTTAACTATACTATTAACTTTAATTTAAGGTTCTAGACGATTAATCATTCTCGGGAATGGAATAGCTTCACGGACGTGATCTAATTTGCAAATCCAAGCAATAACACGCTCAAATCCCATACCAAAACCAGAATGCGGTACGCTGCCGTATCTGCGTAAATCTAAATACCAGCTGTAATCATTCTCATTTAAACCAGCCTCATGGATTTGCTTGAGCAAAGTTTCATAATCACTTTCACGTTCAGAACCACCCATGATTTCGCCATAACCTTCTGGTGCTAAAACATCTGCACATAGGTATTCCTTAGGATTATCAGGATTTTTCTTCATGTAAAATGGTTTAATTGTTGTCGGGTAATTAACAATGAAAAATGGCCGATCAAATTTTTCAGAAATGAAAGCTTCGTCAGGAGCACCAAAATCATCGCCCCATTTGAAATCACGGCCATCGTCTTGCAAAATTTTTACTGCATCATCGTATGACAAGCGTGTGTAGTTACCTTGAGCCGCAGGCTCTAATTTTTTGGGATCACGGCCTAAAATTTCTAATTCATATTGACAATGTTTAAGAACCTGTCCGGTCACATATGACAAAAAGCGTTCTTGCAAATCAAGAGATTCATCTTGATGCATCCAGGCCATTTCCGGCTCCATCATCCAAAATTCAGTTAAATGACGACGAGTTTTGGATTCTTCAGCTCTAAAGGTTGGACCGAACGTAAAAATTTTACCGAATGCTTCAGCACCTACTTCACCGTATAATTGCCCAGACTGTGATAGGTAGGCATCCCCACCAAAGTATTCAGTGTGAAACAGCTCGGTAGTTCCTTCAGGAGCAGAATGCATAAAGATAGGAGCATCAAATTTCACAAAGCCTTCATTTTCAAAAAAGTCAACCGTAGCTTTGAAAATGGTATTTCTAATACGCATAATTGCAAAAGGACGTTTGCTTCTAAGCCATAAGTGTCTGTGATCAAGCAAAAATTCAATCCCGTGTTCCTTGTTGCCGATGGGATAGCCTTCATTGTTTGTAATCAGCTTTAAATCGGAAATTTGAATTTCATAACCAAAATGAGAACGCTCGTCTTGGTGAACAGTTCCCTTAATATAAAAACTGGCTTCTTGATGCAGAGATTTTGCTATTTCAAACACTTCATCAGAAACCGCATTTTTACGAACTACACCTTGAAAAAAGGCTGTACCATCACGTAATTGTAAAAACACTATTTTGCCACTTGAACGTTTGTCAGTCAACCAAACGTGCATCCGTACTTCCTGGTCAACATGCTGGCGACAATCTTCTATTGAAATTAATTCTGTCATAAACTTTTATTCCACTTTCCTTATCGTAATCAAATTAATGATACCAAAGTTTGATCAATTTAGCGACTTAACCTACTAATTTTCCATCTTTAAAATTATAGAGTTGATAATGATATTCACCGACTATATTTTTAGAGCTTACTTCCCACACGGGTTTATTTTTATACCAGCCCAGATTCACTTCCGTAATTTTTTCGTTAGGTTCTTTTGCACTATATTTATTTCGAATAAGCCCTTCATTTACGCCTTTGCTGGCTGAATAAAGATATGCTTTTTTAGAACCTGGTAAATAGATAAAATAGTAAGTCCTATGGTTCTTAGTTAAGCCTTTAAGTGCATAGCTATTAACACCACGATTTAAATGATAATTTTTTTCCGTATATTTGATAGGTGTTTTTTCGACAGCTATTCTATTAAGCTCACGGATTTCTGACCGTTCCGGATTACCTGCCTTATAAAAAATAACAATGAAAGCAAAGTATAAAAAAATCAAAATTATAAATACCCATGCTAAAAATTTAAATGTTTGCTTTGTATCATCTTGTATCATAGTTTGTTAGTATTTCCTGTATATTACTTAAAGATGTTTTTTTGACTTTAACTGGAACGGCAGCCAGAAAAACAGAACCGTAATCTTTTGACCAGATTCTTGAATCCAGTATTAGGAACTGCCCCCTGTCCTGTTCTCCGCGAATTAGCCTGCCCATCCCCTGCTTAAAGCGAATAATTGCCCGCGGCATTGTATCAGCGTGGAAAACATCTATACCTCTGTCAACAAGTTGTCTTTGGCGCAACTTAACTTCCGGCAAATCCGGTGATTCGAAAGGCAATTTAGTTGCTATTACCAAGTCAACGCCACATTCATGAAAATCAATCCCTTCCCAAAAACTATCTGCTCCTAAAATAAGTGCTTGTTTGGCAATTGCAAATCTTTTAATAATCCGGTTATTTGAACCAGAGACACCTTGTGCCAAAATTTCATAATCACGTAAACTAGGAGAATTTATAATAGCACTAAAAACATTTTTTATTTGTTCGAGATTTGTCATTAGAACTAAAACATGCTTTTTATTTATCATATCTTTCTCCAAAATCTGGGTTAGACTTTTATCATATTTTGGATCACTGATGTCGGGAAAATCAGTCACAGACAGAACTTCAAGATGCTTTGCCAGCTTGAATGTACTGGTTCCGATATACTTTTGCGGTGCTAAATCAGTTAGGCCAAGAAGTTTAATGATAAAATCAAACCCTTTTCCACTGGTTAAAGTAGCACTAACAAATGATATATGGTCAAAGCGATCATATATTTTATGAAGTTCAGGCGTTGCGTCAAGCATTAACCAACTTAAGTTGGCACTTAAAGGATCTTGCGGATTAGTCAAGGTAATGATAAACCCTTCCGAATCCACATAGGCTTTCTTGTGAAGTAAATCCGATAATTGGTAGCTTTTGGTAATATAGTCATCGAGTTGATCGATTTGATCAGAAACTTCACTTAAAATAGCATCCCTATCAATATTCGAACTGTCAGTTTCATTGTAAAGCTTAAATAAAATTTGATTTGTATTTTGCCTGATTCCTTCTAATTTTCGTTGCAATTCTGCTAGTTTAGTTAAAAATTGACTATTCTTTGGAAAAAGGTCTTTGCCCCTGAAACTGAGAAGCAAGTTGCCATTGGCTAAAGTATTTTGACTGACTGCTTTCTTCTTCTTAGAACAAAGCAAACGCTGCAAATGATTAATAACTTTGATCAGATCAAGTATTGCTGGATCTAACTTTTCTAAGAGAAAATTAAACTGTACATCATTGCCATATTGATTAAATACACTGTCATCAGCATAATAAAGCAAATTGCGCAGATGATTAAGAAGGCCCCATAATGATTCAAATTGAAACGAGTCATTCCTGGAAGTAATCACATTGTCAACAAAACGATGAGCTTCATCAATAACGAGGTAGGGATTCTGCCCCCAAATTGTATCATTATAATGATTAGCCAAATAGGCATGATTTGTGACTAAAATGTCAGCCTGCTCTTGCCTTTGTCTGGCCAAATTCCAGAAATCAACTTCAGCAAAAATGCTACCGACACGGGCATCTCCAGGGTGAGCAATTTGGGCAAATAAGGGGGCACGATAATTGGTCAGCTGCAATTCATCTAGATCACCTGTCTGAGTTTCAGTTAACCAAACCAAAATGCGCATCTGTAACACCAAAGTTAGTTTATTTGGAGTTCCCTGATACAAACTTTGGTAAAAACCATCCAAATCGAGGTAATGGCTACTGGCTTTTACTTCTTCAGCTTTCAAATCCAACTTGGTTACATTCAGTAATTGGGGAATTTCCTGATCTATTATCTGCTTTTGTAATACTTTGGTGGGAGTGGCAATTACCAATTTTCTGTTTGTGTATAATTGATAGGAATATGAAAACAAGTAAGAAAAGGTTTTACCAGTACCATTAGGTGCTTCAATCAATAATGTTTTCTGTTTAGGGTTACTCAAAAACTGTTCAATTCGATTGATGAGGTCTACCTGAGGCTGGCGATAATTAATTTTATTTTTAAATAATTTCTTTTTGTCCGTGTCACTTTTTGGAAAAACATTTGACTGTTGATGTTCAACATTATTAAGTTTTTCTTGTTTTCGTAAAATTATTTGTCGTACTTGCTGATATTGTGAAGATAACGGCCTTTTTTCCTTGCGTGCGTTATCAGCAATTGTAGTGAAAATCCAGGAAGTGTCACGTATTAAACCGTGAGCCAAAGAGCTTAGCGTATTTAAAGTAGCTTGAGGAAGATTTTCAAGTCGTTCAATTATTTTTATTAATAAAACAGCAGTGCCATAAGCATCAGAATCTGCTTTATGAGGGTTTAAATGTCTTATTTGCAGGCGAGTTGTCAAATCGCTTAACTTGTATGACGGTTCAGTAGGAAATGCAATTTTTGCCAGCTCTACCGTATCTATTGCACGATTAGTTAGTGGTTCATAGCCGTGCTGCACTAATTCAAAATTTAAAAATGGCAAGTCAAAATTAACATTATGAGCTACAAAGACAGTATTTTTCAAGATTTTGACAATCTTGGGTGCATAATAAGCAAAATCTTTTTCTTGAGCCACATCTTTGTTGTGTATATGGGTTAAATTTTGCACCGCTATCGGAATTTCGCGGTGAGGATTAATCATAAAAGAGTAAGTCTTGACAACTTTCATATTCTTAATAATAGCGCAGCCAAACTGAATGATATGATTATTTTCTTCCCGTTGTGTTCCCGTAGTTTCTAAATCCACTACAGCAAAAACGGTATGCTCGAATGATTTCATTTTGCAATTACCCTCCTTTCTGTTAATTTAATTCAACTATTTTGCATGCATCTAACAAAACCAAGTATTTAGCTTTAACTTTTTTGTCAGCAAAAGAATTAAGAGCTCTTTCATAAAGGCGCAGCTGACCTAAATATTTTTGCTTTATGTTTTTGATAGCTAATTCCAAATGAGTTTGATCAATATGATCAGTTTTATAATCAAATAATATTATGCCATCTTTTTCAGTAAAATAACCGTCTATTGTACCATGAATTAAAATTTTTGCGTCTGCATCACTGAAATTATCAAATAGACTATCGGCTGGCAACAGACTCGAAAATTCAATTTCACGGTGCAAGTTTTCTGGTTTTTGCCAAAATTTCTTTACAAAATCACTATGAACAAACCAATTTATTTTTTCTAAATCTAAACTGGAAACAATATTGTTATTAAGTTTATTTTGCTCAACTAGTTCCTGCACTTCTTCTTTAACTTGGTCTGCTTTGCCTGAGCCATGATAATCATAGTATTGCAGGATCAGGTGCATTGCAGTACCAATCTCCGCTCCTGTAAACCGTGTTTTAAACAGAAAATCAGGTTTAGTATCTATAGGCTGCAAGTAACGATTAGTTGAAGAAATTAGGTGCGCATTTTCCAGTTCGGTATCAAGAGGATCGTTAAACGCTTTTTTAATTTCAGATACTGATTGATAAGCGGTTGTCTGACTGGCATCTTGAAAAGGATAACTAAAATTAAACAGTTTTTCTGTATATCCTTCTAGTGATGAAATTTCCTCAGTTTTGTTCTCCTCTGGACTAGTATATTCTTGAAGATGAACTTTTTCGCCTTGATATTGGATATAAAGCAATTCCTGACTTGTTTCCAACGCTGAATTTATATCATTAATTTTTTGGCTTAAAAGCTTGTCCCATTTGATTGATGGACCAATCAAACTCATCGGATTTGAAGCGTTAAGCTTGCTGTTTAGAGAAAGACGTCCATTTTGATCGGCCTCATTTTGCCAATTTTTAATTGTCTCAGGCAATTTCTTTAAATCAGCTACCAAAATTAACTTTTGCTTTGCTCGGGTCATCCCCACATATAAAATGCGCGCTTCTTCTTCTAAGAGTTGTCTCTTCTTGGATATATTTGCAATAGCCTTAACAAGTGTATCAGCACGATAATGTTTTAGTTTGATAGTTAAACCTACAGAACAAGAATTTATAATATAATTGCCGCTTAAATCCCGCTTTTGAAATTGGTGTTGCAAGCCTAAGTAAAAAACAACTGGAAATTCCAGGCCCTTGGAACTATGAACAGTCATTAAGCGTACGGAGTTACCGGCTTCTTTAGTTAAAAGTGGCTGTGCCAGGTCCTTTTGGCTACGTCTCATTCGCTCGATAAAATTAATAAATTGATACAGACCCTTAAAACCAGCGCTTTCATAGGAAGCAGCTCTTTCATATAAAGCCTCCAAGTTGACCCTTCGCTGCTTGCCATTAGGTAGTGAAGTCATAATTTCAAGCAGGCTGGTTTTTTCATAGATGCTCCATATCAATTCTGAAATTCTATGTGTTGCAGCAAATTTACGCAATTCTTCGAGCTGATTCAAAAAATCTTTTACTTTTTGACTAAGTTCGTCACCCACGGCAACATAAGAAGTTAAAGCGTTGTAAAAACTGGCATTCTGCGTATGAATTCTAATCGTACTGAGTTCAGGTTCTGTAAAATTAAAAAGAGGTGACCTTAATACAGCTACAAGAGGAATGTCCTGATCTGGATTGTCAATGATCCTCAAGTAGTTCATGATTATAGTTAATTCTAAAGTTTGAAAATAATTTTTCGCATCGGTAACCATTATCGGAATATGACTTTTGGCAAACTCTTGCATAATTTCAAGATTATTGCTGCGACTTCTGGTTAAAATAACAATATCACTGTACTTAAAAGGTCTCAAATGACTGCTATTTTGCGAATTTTTGTCATAAATTAACAAATTTTCCTCTGCGAATTTTTTAATACGGTTAATAACCATAGCAATTTCAGCTGAGTCAATATCGTCAGGATCATCTTCTTGACGGTTAGTTTGGTCACTATTTTTTTCATGAATTAGTATTTCAGTCGCATCAGGAAGGTTTGAAGGATAATATTTGGCACCATAAGTCAGCTGACTCTCATTGTTATAATCAATACCTCCAAAATCATCCGTCAAAATATTTTTAAACACTTGATTAACAATAGAAATAACTGGCTTAGAAGAACGGAAATTGTCCGACAATAAAATTCTTTCTTCTTTTGCTTGATTTTCTTTAAGGGCTGCTTCTTGATATTTGTGCAAAAATAAACTTGGTTCAGCTTGCCTAAAGCCATAAATTGATTGTTTAACGTCACCAACCATAAAAAGATTGTTTTGACCATCTTTTTTAATTAATTGCAAAATATTTTCTTGTAGCGGGTTGATGTCCTGATACTCGTCGACCAAAATCTCATTATATTTGTTTTGATAAAAGGTTCGTGCCATTTGGGATGCAGAAGTGTCTTGACTGAGAATTTGGTATGCTAATTGCTCCATGTCACTAAAATCAAGCAGGTTTTCTGCTCTTTTTAACTGATTAAAACGGTCAATCAGTGCCAGTTCTGCTTTCACAATTGCAGCCATTATTTGCTGACCTTTTTGCATCATAGACAATTGCTCTTTTTCGTCAGTAGCATAAAAAGAAACAAAAGTAGTTAAAATCTGTTCCTTTGCTTCTTTTTTAAAATCACAGCACTCATCATAAAAAGCAACAATATCTTCGTCCCAATTTTTTGATCTGCGCATACCGCTTTTGAAAACACAGGCACGCAATTTTTCTCGTTGCTCATCATATGGGCTATCATTTTCCAGATCATGCAAATAGCTGCTAAGACACTTTTCAAACAGGTCAAAAGTTTCTTTTACTTTGTGCAGATCCTTAGTTTCCATTACCGCACTTTGACAAAAATGCTCTAACTTATCAGCAAGATTTTGGAAAAGATTGACTAAATAAGGTTTAATTTCTTTCTGCCACAAAGAAGATTTGATTACTTCTTCCATTTGATATTTTTGGGCTAGCCCTTGCAGCCATTCTCGATAATCAGGCTTAGCCATTGCGTAATTATATAAGTCTAACAATAAATTTTGCGGTGATGCAGCATCCCTGTCACCTGCAAAATTATCATAAAAAGCTATAAAGTCCCTGTCTTTTTTCTCTAGGAATTCTCCTTCAACTTCTTTTAATGCTCTTTCACGCATTAATTCCGCTTGAGAATCGTCAGTTAGTATACTGAAACTGGGATCAATGTCGATTACATAATAAAAACGATGGATTACATCCAAACAAAAGGCATCAATCGTAGAAATATTAGCAGAATCAATTAAATTTAACTGTTGTCTCAGATATGATTTTTTTGAATACTTCTGCATTTCATTTGATAATACTTCTTTGATCCGTTTTTTCATTTCAGCTGCAGCTGCTTTTGTAAATGTAACTACTAACAGTTGATCAACACTGACACCAGAAAGAATTTCTTTCATTAAGCGCTGTACAAGAACGGTGGTTTTGCCACTACCTGCGGAAGCCGATACTAGTATGTCGCGGCCATGATCATTAATAGCTTTTTCTTGAACGGCTGTAAATGAGGTTTTTCCTTTTTCTTGAACCATTTTTAATTTCCTTCCTTTAGCCGTTTTTTAATCTTTTCCAGTAGTTCATCCCTTTTCAGACTTCCTACTTGATGATATTTATTTTCTCTCAACATGGCGTCAAAAAAGAAAATATCACGAAAGTCTGAATAAGTTAATGCATTATTTCCATTCCCATATTTATAGGGATTCAGCTTTATTTTTCCTGCTAAAATTTGACTGGAGGCATCTTTAATAAGCTCTTCGTCATATTTCAGCAATAATTCAAGTTCATCACTATTGAAATAACTGCCACCAAACTTTAAAGTTCCATCTTTTGTAGAACTGACTCCGGCATAAATGGAAGAAGTACTGCGTGGTTTATTTAAGTCAGGCTCAGCCGCGAGCATTAATAGCTGGTCATCATTAATTAAACCAGTATATTTAAGTTTAATTTGACCGTCTAAGTTGGCATCTCTGATCTGCAAATTACTGTCATACAACTTATTGCTATTTAGCCTTTCAGTTTGTCTGGTAACCGTTTGGTAAAAAGCACCTAAAAGTGAGAGTGGGTCAGAACCAGCAAAGAATTTGTGGTTTTGCATCAACACATCTAGATATGAAACCATTTGTAAAGAAATACCCTGGTAAAATAACCCTAGATCAAATTTTTTAGCGGAGGACTTATAATCGATTACTTGAGCAATAAATCCGTTTTGATCAGGAACCTGAGCCAAATCAACCCGATCTATTTTTCCCCTTAAATTAACGTAATGATTACCTTCTATGCCTGGCACTTTAAAGTTAAGTCCTTGCACCTGTTCACCCTTTCCAAAACTTAACTCTGAATATTTAGCACGCAATGGAGTTTTTGCAACTGCATGATGCCAGTTACTTGCTACTTTACTGGTAGTTTTATCAAGACACTTAAATAAAAACTCATTAAATGGGTCATTTAATAATTGCTGATATCTGGCCTCATTTTTCATTTTTGTACGTGCAATTGTAAGTAACTGATTAAGTGTTTCGTCATCAATTTCTTTTAAATCGAGTGAGCGGTCATTTAGCTCCTTAACTAAGCGATCAAAAGTTTCGTGGAAATAATTGCCAGCTTGTATAGCATCCAATTCATTTTCAAATCTTTTATGAAGGTGTAAACCATATGTCAAAAAATATTCGTATGAATTTTCATAAAAAGTTTCCAGCTGAGAAACAGAAGAATTGAGGTTTGAACCGTATAATTTTTGTGCCAGGTCTGGACCGATATTTTGTGGTTCGTTTATAAAATTGCTTCCAGCTATAACTTTAGCTGTTTTTTGCGGTAAAAGTTCAGCCGTTAGCTTTAGCAATTTTTTAACATCAATATTATTTTCCGCCCGATTAAGATAGCTTAGATATCCTAAACTTGCCTGTGGATTGGTTATAAAAGATAATAACTGACTAAGTTCTTCAGGTAAATTGTGTTGCGAAAATTCTGGTGCACCCGCAGTTTTAAACCTTTCATAATAAATTGAAGGCTGTACTGTACTACCCTCATCAGTCGCTAAACAATACGACAAATAAACTTTGTCCTGTGCTAAAGCCAAACAATTACCAAATTGGTAGTTTTGATCCCAGTTACTTAGCTGCTGCCTATCTTCAATATAAGAGTCTTCGCCAAAATCTTTTTTTAATTCAGCAAGATTTTCTGTACTTAAAAAGCCGGGAGTATTCTGTATTTGTGGTAAGCCGTTAACCGTTGCCCCCATAATAAAAACCTGCTTGTAGCCACTGACTTGAACAATACCCATTTCGGATAAATTTACAGCATCCAAAGTGGCTGGGATCTGAGAAAAAGTAGCTTCCTTAAAACCGTTAATCAGTACCGCAAAAAAGCCTGCTGGATCAAAATTATCAGGGTTAATTAACAAATAATCATGTAGCAGATTAATTAAAAGATCCCAAACTTGTTCTGACTGCCGGGCTTCTTGTAAAGCACCATCTGCTTGGGCATCAGCACGCCATTTTTCTAATACTTCATTGACTCCATTGATAGTTAAAAAATCAAAAAATATTGTAATAGCTTTTTGGCTATCCTTTTCTTCTTTTAAACTGTTAAAAAGCTGCGTAATTTGTTTGATAAAATATTCTTTTAATTTTTCTATTTTATTTACTTCTTCGGGAATTTTGTCTAATCCTATGACTTCGGCTGCCATATAATCCGCAAAGTTTCTCTGCCATAAATTATGGTTTATGCCATGAGCGAGAACAAAATTTTCCAATTGGTCAACATCATATACATAAGCAGTTTCGTCTTGATACCAGTCGGGTATTATTAAACGGGTTTTCATTATGGCCAGCAAATTTTGGGTCTGAAAAGGCCTTGACAATAACTGAGCGATGTTTTCAATTAAGACCACTAAAGGATGGTACTTCATTTCTTGTTGTAAATCATTAAAGAAAGGAATTTGATTCTGTCTTAAAATTGGGGTTAAATATGTCTCGTATTCATGCAGATTCGGTGCCAGAACTAAGAAATCGCGGTAGCGGTAGTGTCTTAATGCAACCTGCTGGTAAATGGTGTGAGCTACGTAATATGCCTCTGCATATCTGTTATCTGCACGCACGAGTTGGACTTGATTAAGATCACCAATGTTGCTTACGTCTCCAGTCCAAAATTCATTGAGCAACTCTCTTTTAGTTGGTCTGGGATTAATGTTTGTAGTTAATATTTGATGTGGCAAATTATGAGATTTAATATATTGTAATAGTTTATTGATAGTAGTTTGAATGACATAATCGTAATCTCCTGGTTCAGCTTTTGGATTAATCTCACCCAGTTGCGTTTTAAAAGCCAATGTGACGCTATGGGCTTTGGTCATCAATAATTTGACGGTTAGACATTCCTGAAGAGAAAAATGAGAAAAATCGCTAAAGTAAAAGTCTGCTTGATCTAAATTTTTTTGTGTAGCTAAATATTCATTTAACTGCAGCTGTATCTCGTTTGAGGTAGAAAATTTACCTGTGATGGCTTTAATGAATGCTGAATAAATAATTTTAAGATCAGAGATCTTATTTTTGGTTTCAAGCTCAAGAGCATCTTGATCGATAGCATCAAGATTCAAATTGCCTTCGCGGATTTGCAGAATTGTATCATATAATTGCTTTATTAAACCCGGATTCAAGTTAGTAGTCTGAAAAAGGTGCAGCTGATCTTTCTTTTGATCAACAATTTTTGCAAGAAGCATTGCTGCAGCTGCATTATCAAGTTCAGTTGGCAAGCCCTTTTTTGCATCTTTTAAGAAAAACCAGGCCAAACGTGAAAATGATAAAACTTGCAGGTTTTTGACAGATTGCTCGATATGGTTTTGACTGGTAGCCAAGCTATTTATTGCTCTGACTTCTGTGGTAAACTTAATGTGATTGGGAACAATGACAAAGGTTTTATGATCAGGAAAGTGCTGATAATTTTGTACTGCTTCCTGTAAAATTTTTTCCTGCATGGGATCGGTTTGCCGACCGACTAGAATTTTGATCATCTGTTCTCTTCTCCTTTGTCATTATTTTAGCATAGGAACCAAATTTTTTTACAAACAATAAGGATCTTAAATAAAATGAAATCAAGTTTTTTAGCACACGGAAAAGTTATTCTTATCGGTGAACATTCAGTAGTTTATGGCTATGATGCGTTAGCATTGCCAATCAAATCATTGCATATTAAAACGACTGTTGAACCGGCAGAGCAAATGTGGATGGATACGGCTCATTATCAAGGGCCTTTTTTTATGTCTCCATCTGAATATGATGGACTAAAATATGTTGTTAAAACTATGCTGACAAAAGCTGCCAGTAATGAAACTCTGAAAATAACTTATACAGGAGAGATTCCAATAGAACGTGGTTTAGGTTCAAGCGCAACAGTTGCTCTTTCTACAACCAGAGCAATGAATGCTTACTTCAAACTTAAATTAACTGAAAAAGAAATAATGGAAATTACTAACCATGCTGAAATGATTAATCACGGTAAAGCATCAGGTCTTGATGCTGCAACTGTTAATTCAGATTATCTGGTTTTTTTTAATCAAAAAGATGGCCCGAAGTCGCTAAAAGTTAAACTAGACGCAACTTTGCTTATAATGGATACTGGTGAATTAGGAAGTACTAAAAAAGCAGTTAGTCAAGTTCAGGATTTGATAGTAAATGTTCCCGTTGTAAAAGAAAATATCAAGGAATTAGGCAAACTGGCTGATGAAACTAAATCAGCATGGTTAAAAAAAGACGCTGAAAAGGTAGGTTCATATTTTAATCGGGCACAAGAGATACTCCATTCATTTAGCCTTTCAACCGCAAAAATTGATCATTTGCAAAAAATTGCTCTTGCAAATGGTGCATTAGGTTTTAAATTATCTGGTAGCGGACTCGGTGGAATTGTAATTGCCTTGTGTCAAAATCATGAAGATGCTGTCAAAATAGCAGATAAATGTCAAAAAATAGCTACGAATAGTTGGATTGAGGAAATATAATTTTTTATGGAAAAAACAGTTCGTGCCCATACAAATATTGCGTTGATCAAATATTGGGGCAAAGCAGATTCAGATTTACGTTTACCTTTGATGTCTAGCTTGTCAATGACACTTGATAAATTTTATACTGACACCAAGATTTCAGATAGTTTAGAAAATCAATTTTGGTTAAATGGTGTCAAACAAAATGGACAAAGCAGCAGCCGTGTTTTTTCTTTTTTAAAATTACTGCAAAAAAAATTTGCTGTGACGGGCAAATTAAAAGTTGAATCATATAATCATGTTCCAACAGCTGCAGGATTAGCTTCTTCTAGTTCAGCTTTTGCGGCTTTAGCAGGAGCTTTTTGCCTACATTATGGTTTTAATTTGTCCTCTGTTGAACTTTCCCGTTTGGCTCGTTTAGGTTCAGGATCAGCCAGCAGGTCAATTTATGGTGGTTTTGCTATTTGGCGAAAAGGACACGATGATGAATCATCTTATGCTTATGCTTTAGATGAAAAGCCTGACATAGATTTGCGATTGCTTGTGGTTGAATTGAATAACCAGCAAAAAGATTTGTCTTCCACTCAAGGGATGAAACAGGCGCAAACTTCGCCCTTTTTTATGCCTTGGATTGCGCGTAATCAAACAGAATTAAAACAAATGATTAGCGCTATTAAAGCAAATGATTTTTCAACTATTGGCAGTTTGGCAGAATTGAATGCTTGTGAGATGCATGCAGTCAATTTAACTGCTCAACCAGATTTTACATATTTTGAACCTGCAACTATTAAAGCAATCAAACTTATAGCTGATTTGCGTAGCCAGGGTATAGAATGTTACTTCACAATAGATGCCGGACCTAATATAAAAATCTTAAGTCAATTAAAAAATGTAAAAGATATTACTAATAGGTTTGTATCCGAATTTGATAATGTTAACATAATAAATGCAAGTTTTGGTCCAGGTATTTCATGTCTGAACTAATTAATATAAATTAATTGATTAGGAGATTAAATTCTTTTGATAACAGAACAAGCACCCGGAAAATTATACATTGCTGGCGAATACGCGGTACTGGAACAGGATTGTCCCGCTATCTTAGTCGCAGTTAACCAGTTTATCCGTGTTTCAATTATTAAGTCAAAATCAGGAACTGGATTAATCCATTCTAAACAATATTCTCAAAGTTCGATTCACTGGGTCAGACGGGGAGCCAAAATGGTAATCGACAACCGTGATAATCCTTTTGAATATATTTTGGCCGCCATTTCTTACACGGAACGTTTTTGTTTAGAGCAAAAAGTCAAGATGAAAGTATATGATTTATATGTTAATTCTGATCTAGATTCTTCTGATGGCAAAAAGTATGGTTTAGGTTCAAGTGCTGCTGTAACTGTAGCCACAGTTAAAGCAATACTGCGTTTTTATAATGTGCCTTTCAGTAATGAATTAGTTTATAAACTGTCAGCCATTTCGCATTATTCTGTGCAAGGTAATGGCTCAGCGGGTGATATTGCTGCCAGTGTTTATGGTGGCTGGATTGCTTTTCAAACTTTTGATAAGCAATGGCTTGCTGATGAATTAGCACACAAATCTTTATCTGAAGTACTGAATGAGGCTTGGCCTGGATTGAAAATTCAGCTTTTGACCCCTCCTGCTGGTCTTAAATTAATGATTGGTTGGAGTCAAAAACCTGCATCCACCTCAAGACTAGTTGATGAAACTAATGCCAATAAAGCCGCTTTAAATGGTCAATACCAGGAATTTATCAGGCTTTCGCGTAAATGTGTTCTCAAAATGATTGCCGGATTTGAGCATAATGATATTCAGTTAATCAAAAAACAAATTCGCGTTAACCGTAAGCTTCTGCAGCATTTTGCGCAAATAAATCAAATTGCTATTGAGATACCGCGTCTTTCTAAACTAATTAGCATTGCAGAATCATTTGGTGGTGCAGCTAAAACTTCAGGTGCTGGCAACGGAGATTGTGGCATAGTAATTGCAGACAGGAATACAGATACTGCTTTTCTTGAAGATAAATGGCGGCAAAACGGTATAATGCCTTTGGACTTTCGTGTACACCAAATTCGGGTTGTTGATTAGGGGAAAATTATGTCAATTAGATCTAATCGTAAAGAAGAGCATTTGGATTTGGCACAAAAATTTTATCAAAATGAAAAACCAAATAGTTTTGATAAAATGCACTTAGTACGCCCTGCATTACCAGAAACTAAAGTTGATCTCCGAACCATACAAACTACAATGTTTGGTAAAATGATTGCGGCCCCCTTTTTCATTAATGCTATGACTGGTGGATCTCGCAGATCATATCTGATTAATAAAGAATTAGGTCGAATAGCCAAAAAAACAAATATTGCTTTAGCATTAGGTTCTGCCAGTATTTTAACTAAAGAACCTGATTTACTAGATAGCTTTTTGATTGCAAGACAGCAAGATCCTGATGGCGCTTTAATAGCAAATGTTAATGCAAAGACTTCAGCCGAACAAGCTGAAAAGATTGTGACAGAGCTAAAAGCTGATGCATTGCAAATACACCTAAATGTGGTACAGGAAATAGCAATGCCTGAAGGAGATCGAGATTTTTATTGGCTTGATAACTTAAAAGAGTTGCGACAGAAAGTAACAGTTCCAATTATTATAAAAGAAGTTGGTTTTGGACTAGACAGAGACACAATTCGTTCCTTAAAAAAAGAAGGCTTTGGATTTTATGACGTTGCAGGAAGTGGCGGAACCAATTTCGCTCAGATAGAAAATGCCCGTAATACTAATAATGTTTCTTATTTAAATAATATTGGCTTATCTACTGTTGTTTCGAGTTTAATGGCAGCCAAAGAGCAAGTTGAATTCACCGTCTCTGGTGGTGTACGTAGCCCGTTAGATGTTTTTAAGGGGCTTTGCTTAGGTGGAAAATTTGTCGGCATTTCTAATGTGTTTTTACAGGCATTAATTAAGCATGATGCAGATTACCTGCAAAATCTTATTGAAGAGTGGCAATATGAACTTGCCTGTCTTCTTGCAATTTACGGTCAAAACGATCTTTTTGGTCTAACCAAGATTGATAAATATTATGACTTTTCACTAAAAACTATTATCGATCAGTTATTATAAATAAAAATGAGTACGGAAATTTTAAAAATCTTGGTACTCATTTTTATTTGACAATAATTTACTTTAATAAACGCCATATTTCCTTTTGAACAGCACTATCATTACTGGAACCTATAATGTGGTTGGCAGCTTTTTTGGCACTCGGAAGGGCTGTTCCAGTAGCATAACTGCTACCAGCATATTTTAACATTCCCACATCATTGCCGCTGTCGCCAAAAGAAACCATTTCCTTTGGACTAATCTTGTATTTGCTGCCCAAATATTGCAAACCTCGTGCTTTATTCATGCCTTTTGTCGACATATCTATTGATGTCGCTGAACCGGAAACAAAACCAATTTGCGGATATTTCCGCTTAAGTTCTTCTAAAAGTTTAACCATTCTATTTTCTGGAACGTCAAAAGTGACCTTAAAAACTTGATCATCCAGATGATTAAAATTCTCAACAACTGTCAGCTTTTCATAATATTTTTTCAAATCTTCTGCATATTCAGGACCATCACTTTTTAAAATATATGCACTTGCAAGACCAGAAACCGTTACTTTTTCATCATATTCTTGGATGATTTGTAAAATCGTGAGCCAGTCTTCTTCAGAAAGGCACTCAACATGAATTACTTGCCTGCCTTGAGCTACGAGTGCCCCATTATCAGCAATGTAATAAAGCTGATTAGCCACTTGGGGAAATCGGGAGTACAAATTTTCAAATTGGTTTCCACTTGCAACTACAAATTTTATTCCTCTTTTTTGCATTATTTGGAATTCTTGCAAAAATAACTCTCGATCATAAGTTTTTTGGTCAGTTAGCCAAGTTCCGTCCATATCAGTAGCGATTAATTTAATCATTCTTTTTTCTTTCTCTAAATTCGTAATCCTTTGGGATAATAGTTTTTAATAATATGATTGCTTACTTTGCCAAAGCCTAAAATAAAATGTTTAAAGCTGACAAGAATAAATCCAGTTTCATCTGAATCAGTTCTGATAGCTTCTCCATGCAAATATTTGAAATAATTACTGCTACCTAAGTCAATTACCCTATTTTGCTCTTGTGCTGCTAAGACCATAGCCAGTTGATGTCCAGGTTCAAAGCGTTTTTTCTTTAGAATACCCAACTCAATACCATTGGATAAAATTTTAAGATGGGAAGCAGAATTAGTGCTTAGTGCGGGAATAAAAACGTGATTATTATGAACTTGACATTTAAACTGCCAGTTCTCAATTGCAGATGGTAAATTAAATCTATCTAGCACGCTTGAAATCAAATGCATATCAGATTTGGTTAAAGCACTTTTAAGTTGCTTCTTATGATCTGACTTCTTACTTGTCGAACCAGAAGATTGAGCATTCTTTTTTCCTTCTAACCTTAACTTTGCTACATACTGTCCCTCTCCAATATTGGCAGTAGGCCAAAATCGTGCAGTTTTAGCCAACTCAATATTATTATCTGACCATTCTGGATGACCATGGTCAATATATTGTTCATCTATTTTTAGTGGCAATATTGTAAAACCAAAAGTTTTAGTTAGCCAAGAAACTATTTGTTCATTTTCTTCTGGAGAAAAAGTACAAGTTGAATAAATTAGTTTCCCACCTGGTTTAAGCATTTGAACTGCAAAAGACAGAATTTCTTTTTGCCGTTGCTGACAAAAAAGCACGTAATCCTGTGACCAATATTCAATAGCTTTAGGGTCTTTGCGAAACATACCTTCACCACTGCATGGAGCATCAACCAATATTTTATCAAAATACTGTGAAAAATATTTTGTTAATTTTTCTGGTTTTTCACTTGTGACTAGTGCATTTGTTATTCCCCAACGTTCAAGATTTTCACGTAAAATTTTTGCTCGACTAAGCGAAATTTCATTTGCAAGCAAGAATCCTTGGCCTTTTAGTTGTACGCCAATCGCAGTGCTTTTCCCACCAGGGGCAGCACATAAGTCTAAAATCTTTTCCCCAGGCTGGGCTTCAAGAAAAAAAGCAGGAAACATTGCAGCAGGTTCTTGTGAATACACTGTCCCACTCACCCATTCAGGATCTTTTCCACTTATTTTGCCATAATAGGCATTTGGTATTAGCGGAATTTTTTCATTATGATCATAAGAAAGGGTTTGATTTTCTTTTAATGAATTGATTCGATAAGCATTTTTAGAATTTTCATTTATTGCTTTAAAAAGATGGTCAGCTTTACTCTTACCTAATAGCTTTGTATATTTTTTGATGAAATCTTCAGGCAGTTTTGGCATTATTTTTTTCCTTTCGTAATAAGTGCAGAATGCTTAAGGCGTAAAAAATAGAAATTATTACCCAACTTGTCATTAAAAGCCAAATTAAGTGTTGTGGCTTGGAAACGAATTTTCGCGAGATCAAAAAGAAATATGCACCAAAAGTAACTACAAGTTCTACAAGCAAAATTCTAATCCCATGATTGATTAACCAATTGTGTAGTAGACTGCCCTTCAAATTTGTCTGCTGAACTGTTTTCCAATCCATAAATGCCAAAATTATATTACTTGCTGAAGCAATTAACAAAAAAATTAAGATAAATAAAATTTCACGAATAATTGAAAACTGATGTATTTGATGATTTTTGACAAAAACTGGTGTTTTTGCTTTTACTCCATAATGCTTAGCGATTTGTTGAATTACTTTATTTGAACTGTCGATTATGATCTGATAATCACGCAGTTTAAATTTGCCAGTTGGTTGTTTCGGACTAGCAGTCAAATAATAGCCGTTTTGCTTCATTTGACGATAATGCTTTAAAGTTCCTATAACCGTATAATATTTTTGGTTTATGTAAACATACTCGTTTCCTTGCGCCTTTAAAGTCGGAACTTTTGCGTTTAAACCAAGTACAGCAAAAGAAACTTGACCTTTAAAGTCATCTTTTGTGAAGTACCTTCCTGATTCAGTCGGTAGTTTTAGCACATTATGATTTGACCATACGAGAGTTTGATTTTTCTTGGCTTTGGATGTCATATGAACTTGAATTTTATTATGAGGATATCTTTTTTTCAAATAGGTCAAGAAAGTTCTAACTTCTTGATTGTTTTTGACTTCAATATAGCGAGTATTGTTGCTTAAACCATATGCCTCAAGCAGTTGGTTCGCTTCACGAGACTGAACATTTGACAACATACTGCCTATACCTAAAAAAGATAAAAATATAATAATAATTAAAATGATTTTTTTAAATTTCATGTGTTATCTCAAAAATGTGTTCATTAATAAAATCAAAACTGTGAAAAGTTTGATTAATTTGTTTTAATTCTGGGGAATGATGTATTAACCCTTTTTGCCAAAAAGCTGCTGAATTGGTCGCTCCGACTTTTTCTCCTATGAAGAGCAGACGGCTTGTTGTATTCATTTTTTGCCATGTTGAAACAACATTTGTGTCGCTATTGCCAAAATTGGGAGCCCAGGAACATATTATTAGATCAACATTGTCAAATATCTTAACGGCCTTAGCAGCTTCAAAATTTCTGACTGTCATAAATTGCCTTGAGCCAGTGCTTGAAGTTTTTGACCAATCTAAGTTATCTGTGACTGTCATTTCAACGCCTACATCAGAGAGAGCTTTGCTCCAATATGCATTGCCTGCCATAATTTCCAAACCGGTTTTAATATTTAAACTTTCTTTAATTGCATTAGCTGTCTGCAAATTAGGAAGTGACCAAACACCAAAATTAATTGCCAAAAATTGTCTTAAATTGTTGAATAACTGATTAGCAGACTTAAATTTCTTAATATCAGTTTGCGAAAGACCAGCACATATTTCTTCAGATTTATCTGGCAAAAAGCCCAGTCTCTCTGGAGCTTTCCTTAAAACTTGCTTTTGGCTCACAACAGAAACAATATCGCTAATTTCCTTTACTTGATGATGTATGGGGTCAATATTAAGCTCTTGATCTAACTGGTTAATTTTACTTAAAAAATTTGTCATTATCAAATACCTATAATGATTTTAACATTCAAACTGAAGGATTTCAGTTATAATAAAAGGTAACATAATAAAGGAGAAAAATTTTATGGCGAAAAAAGTAACAAAAAAGCAAGACGAAGAGGAAGAAAGCTTAGGTAAATTTATTCTTGATGTTGTCATAATGATGGCAGTTATTTTAGGTGTGTTCTATGTTTTATTCCATTTTGTACTTTCTAATGATAGAGTTTCTGGACCGTCTATGCAACCGACTTTTGAAGATAATGATCGTTTGATTGCTGTGCGTAATTTTACTCCTAAGCGTAATGATGTTGTTGTTTTGCTCGCACCCAAGGCAGCAAATGATGTCCCAGGAGCATACTACATCAAGCGAATAATTGGTCTTCCTGGTGATAAGCTTGTTTCAAAAAATGATAAAATGTATGTTAACGGAAAGCTTTTACCTGAGCCATATCTTGAAAATCATTTCAAAAAGGATAATAATGCTCAAGGGCAGACGTATACAACAAATTTCACATATAAGGTTCCAAAAGGTTATTATTGGGTAATGGGCGATCACCGTGATATTTCTAAGGATTCACATATTTTTGGTCCTGTAAAACGACAAAATTTAATTGGTAAAGTCAAATTCAGATACTGGCCATTTAATAAAATTCAGGGTTTTTAATTTCCTTTGAATTTTAATATTTTTCCGCTAAAATAAATTGTAAAGGAGAATTTATTATGAATCAGCAGTTAGAAGAATTATCCGATGCAATTATCGATTTTCAAGTAAAACATCATGTTACTGATACGGATTTGGCTTTCGCAAGTCACTTATCAGTTGAAAAAATTCACTCAATGAAAACTGGCGATGGCGAATTCACTCCTGAAGAAATTAATCAGTTGTACGATTACCTTGCTGCAAATCATTAAAATATTAGCTAAATATCAAAACCCGCAAGAGACTATTTTTTGCGGGCTTTTTAAATATAAGATTTTAAAAGCGAATGGTAATTACTTATGATAATAAATTGTACTCCAGTCATAGAAATATTCTTGTTTTTCGTATGCCAAATTCCGTTTGTAAAAACTGGCTGGCATATTCTGGGCGATTGCCTATCTAATTTTGGATTTTATATTTCTTTGTTTCACATTATAAATATAATCTGGCTGTTAAAAAGGACGTTAAGCAAAAGCTTAACGCCCTTTAAATGTCCAGGTAATTATTCTAATAACCCTGTTATACTTTTTGGTTACCTAGTTGAATCATTTGCTCTCTAGTACTCTTTTAGGATTATCAATAACCATTTTAGCAAAATTATCATTACCTACTAGTGGCACCAACGAATGCTTTAATGTTGTAATAATATATCGCAATCCTGGTTTACCTTTGTATGATAAAAAATATGATTTCCTTCCCATATCACCTGATAAACAAATATGATCTACATAGCCATCCTCAACTAATTTACAAAGTATTTGTATACGATCTCTATCATTAGTGCTTAACTCACGGCCAATATGGTCAAAACTTATATTTACTCCAGTATCACATATTCTTTCAATATAGTCTATATTTTTGGGAATATCTACATGGCTTAAGCAAATATGCTTTAAGTCTGCCCCTTGATCTCTTAAAATTTCAACCTGTTCCATAGCCATCGTTCCTTTATCACAATGAGTAATCATAGGAATATGGGTAGCCCTTTGAACCTTGCCCTCAATTTGTAGGATCCTTTTTTCGCTCTTTGTTATTTGCTTAAAACTTGTTCCTGCTTTCATGGCAACTGGTAACAGATGATGTGAACTTACTCCATTTTCAATTTCATTAACTAAAAAATCAAATATCTGTTTATCCGACATTTTATCAATCCACTTTGGCATAAATTCTTCTTTGTGGAATCCTGTAACAAAACCTATATTAATGTTTGCTCCTTCAGAAATTTTTTGTAAAGCAATAGGATTTCTGCCATAGTTTATCGGAGTTAGATCTATGATCGTACTACCACCATTATTTTTAAAGTCTATAGCCTCAGCAATGCTTTTATCTAAGTCATCAAAAACATAGTCTTTATATTTAGGTAAGGGATTTGGATTTACAAAGAGATGATCATGTATATAAGTAATGCCCAAATCATTTGAAGATATGGTTCCTTTAACAGTATTAATCATAGTTATTACCATTCGGCAATAGTGCCATCATCATTGACCCAAGCCGGATTATTCCACACTAATCCCTCTTGTGCGACATCTTTAATTTTGTCTTCATCCATTTCAATGCCAAGACCTGGACCTTTAGGAATGTCAACGAAACTATCTTTATACTGAAAGATTTCTTTGTTTTTTACAAAATCAAGTAGGTCAAAACCTTGATTATAGTGAATTCCTAGACTTTGTTCTTGAATAAAAACATTTGGAGTACATGCATCAACTTGAAAAGTTGCAGCTAATGCTACTGGGCCGTACGGAGCATGTGGAGCAACAGCCATATCGTATGCCTCTGCCATTGCTGCTATTTTACGCTCTTCCAGTAGGCCGCCACAAAGAGAAATATCAGGTTGAACTATATCAACTGCTCCCTGTTTAAAAATATTTTTGAAACCCCATCTGGTGTATAATCTTTCTCCTGTTGCAATTGGGGTTGAAACTTCATTTGAGATTTGAGCAAAATACTCTTCATTTTCAGGTAAGACCGGTTCTTCAATGAACATAGGATGGTATTCTTCTAAAGCTTTGGCTAAGACTTTCGCCATTGGTTTGTGTACACGTCCATGAAAATCAATGCCAATAGACATAGCATTGCCAAATTTTTCACGAATAGAGGCAACTCTTTTGACAGCCGCATTCACTTTTTCTAAAGAATCAACATAATGCATTTCAGAAGTAGCATTCATTTTAACTGCTCTAAAACCCTTATCCCAACGTTCTTGGGCCATTGCCACAACATCTGATGGACGATCTCCTCCAATCCATGAATAAACTTTTATCTTATCCCTAACGGCTCCACCTAATAGTTCATAAACTGGCAAATTTAAGGCTTTACCTTTGATGTCCCATAAAGCCATTTCTATTCCTGATATTATGGTTCCATTAATTGGTCCTCCACGAAAGAAAGATCTATGAAGGCGTTGCCATATCCTTTCAATTTCAAGTGGATTTTTTCCAATCAGCTTACTGCACATCTCTTTTGCTCCAGCAACAACTGTTTCTGTTTTCGTCCCTGAAACTAACTCTCCCCAACCAGAAATGCCTTCGTCAGTATTTATCTTTATAAATATCCATCTAGGTTTTACTTTGTAAATAATAAAATCTGAAATTTTCATATTTTTCCTCAAGTTTTAAAAAATCATCTTAAATAATTCAACTATTTTATAAATAATAAATCCTACAATGTGTGTACCTGCATCCTCAGTAGATATATATTTAACTCCATTTGCTAAGTGGAAACCACCAGCAATAGCAAGTTGTGTATGTATTGGAGCTAAAGCGGTTCCAATCCAAAGAACAAAGCAAGTAATAACAATAGTTGACAGTATCCCTCTAAAAACATTACCTTTGCTAAATGCTACAGGCCAAGCTGACAGCCACATAGCTTGGTAAGCAATATCAGAAATCGGCAACAGACGATTTCCAGGTAAAATAGCTGATAATATTAATGTAATCGGTACCATAATAATTCCGCAAGCAATTGCTGATGAATTAGCTACTGTCAAAGCAGCATCTATTCCAATGGTAAACTTATTTCCTGGAAACTTTTTATTAAGTAGTTCTTTAATAGAATTAGCAAAAGGTATCAATCCCTGCATTAAAATTTGCATCATTTTGGGAGTCAAAACCATAGTAGCTGACGTGCTCATTCCTACAATTAAAATTTTACCTATATCTTCACCTGCTAGTGCGCCAATAATGATTCCTATGATAAAACCCATAAACAATGGTTCACCAACAAAGCCAAACTTTTTTTGTATCTTTTCCGGTCTGCCATCAATCTTATTAATTCCAGGAATAATGCTCCATAGTTTATTTAATGCCCAAGCCACCGGAGCCCATCCAACTGAATTTGCAGTTGGAAATGAAATTCCTTCTAAACCAAAATATTTTTGTGCTAAAGGAGCTGTCCAATCGGCTAGTTTAAAACTGATAGCAGCATCAACAGCCGAGGCAACTAATGCTGCAAGAGCACTTTTGGTTAAATACCAAACTAAAGCACCAGTAAAAATGTAGTGATTATATGACCAAAAATCAACCATAACTGTATTGGTTGTCTTAGTAATTATCATTAATATATTTAAAGCAAGAACAATAAATACAACAATCGCAGCCAAAGGAAATGCCCATGTTGCGGCAGCTCTAGCTGGCCATCCTACATCCATAATACTTGTTTGGATTCCCCAATGCTTGACCATCAAATGGACAGATGGTCCAACCTGTTGTACAAACCAATTAATTACAATATTAACGCCGGCAAAACCAACACCAATTGTTAGTGAAGATTTAATTAGTGTGCCCATTTTTACTTTAAAAATAATACCCAAAATGAAGATCACAATAGGCATCATTACCATAGGCCCTAAGCCGCTAATCCAGTTTAAGCCTGCAATTACCCAATTCATACTCTCACACTTTCTCCCTTATTCTTTTAAAGCCTTTAGTATTTCGGCGCTAGTTTTTTCTTCGCCTACTCCAGTTACAAAAGAAGTAGCCTGGATTACAGGAATATTTTCTGTGACATTTTTGTCCAATTTTCCAGTTGGAACAATAAAGTCAACTTTATTGGTTTTTAGATTTCCCTGAACTTCTGAAAACTTACATTGAATTATATTTGGCATAGGAAGTCCATTCTCAGAGGCTATACTTTTAACTTTCTCAGAAGCTAATGTTGAAGTGATCATCGAGGATGCACAACATATAATAATAGTTTTTTTATTCATTTTAATTACCTTTCTCGAATAAATCTAAGATTGTTTTCTTATTGTTAGCATCTAATACGTCTTGTAAAAAATTTTGGTTTTGAATTAAATTCATTAATTGCTTTAAAAGTTCAACTTGTTTATCGGGAGTGTAAAATAAAATTTGTATAATAATATTTACTCCGCATAGTTTAGTTGGATCATCCATTTGTTTAAAAAAAACTGGCCGTTTTAAGGTTGTAATTACCAATTGATTAGTTTTACAATGTTGAAAATCTGTGTGTGGAATTGCTACACAAATTTTTCCTGTATTTAATCCTGTTGGGAATTTTTTTTCGCGTTCCTTAATACTATGGAGATAATTTATATCAACTTTTTCTTCTCTTAATAGGTGATCACAAATTCTTTCATAATAAGAATTACAACTTTCAAATACCTGATTGATAAAAATATCATCTTCTGACAATAAAGATTTGTCCATATAACCACCTACTTTATGACTTTTCAATTATATCAATTAGAGACTGGCGTAATTTTGGAACATCTTTATTAATAATGTCTTCTTTCAAAAAAGCACCTGAACCAATTCCAATAAATTGAGCACCATTTTTTAAAAAGATCCCGACATTTTCACTTGAAATTCCGCCAACTGCCATTAGTGGTATCTTTCCTAAGGGTCCTTGAAGATTTTTAAAATATTCCGGTCCTGCTGTAATTGCAGGAAAAATTTTAATTATATCTGCTTTATAATTAAGCATTTGTAATACCTCAGTAGGCGTATATGCACCCGGTATTGTTATTACGTTTTTTTGTTTAGCATAATCGATCATATTTTTGCTAAACAAACATGAACTTAATAAAAATTTTGCATTAGCATCCACCGCAGCAATTTCATCTTTAAGGTTTAGTACTGTTCCAGCACCTATTAAGATTTTTTGGCCAAATTCTTTATTTAGGTTTTTGATGTATTCTGAAGCAGACCGTGTATTCATTGTTATTTCCATCGCAAAATTTTGTTCTAAACCTTCGATTGCCTTTGCAATAGCGTGGGCTTCATCGAAAGTATAGTTTCGTATTATGATTGTATATTTGGGAAAATTATTTATCCCCATTTTTTTCCTCCTCTTCTACAAATTTCAAGATTATTTGATAGACTTCAAATGACGTTTTACAGCTTAAAATTTTATTAATAATATTTTTGTTCATCGCAAGAGAAGTAAATTGATTAATTGCCTTTAATTTATTATCTGTATGAGAAAATGCTACCGGAGCAATAATGTTGACTGTTTTGTTGTAAGGCATTTCGATTGGAGTTTTTGATACTAAAAAACCAATTCCACTATCCAAAATTCCAGTTTTAGGTAAGGAATGTGGAATAGAGATACTAGTTCCCAAAAAACTATAATTATCTGGATTATTAATCTGTCTTTGTAATTCAAATTCATATCGCTTTTCAATTTTTTTGTCTTTCAATAAAGGCTTAATTGCTTTATGCAAGGCAACTTTCCATTCGATATTTGTATCTTTATTTAAAACGATATAGTTAGGATGAAGATAAGAAAGTAAATTATGAGATTTTTTATTATCTGAATTATCGAAGTTTTGCTTTAAAAGCATTCGATTTATGTCAGCTTTTAGTATTTGGTTATCGGTTAAATTGGCATACCTTGAAATAAGCTCGAGAAGCTTATTTATTTCTTTATCCGTTTTTTCTATCTTTAGCTGGTTTAAAACTCTATACCGTAAACCAATTTTTTCTGAATAGTTCATATTTGGCTTAACAACGAACTGTATTTTGTTGGTATTTAATGGCAATGTAGTAAAAACAATGTCAAATCTTTCTTTTGAATTGTTGAATTCTCTAATTGACATAGTACAGATGAAATTTAATTCTGGTAAAATTTCTTTTAAAATTTTTATCAAAATGTTTGACATAATTATACCGTTTGAACAAACTACAATAGCTTTATAGATCGGTTTGTTGATATCACGATTTTCAGGAGTACTAGCAAGTAAGTAACCAAAATAATACGTTAATAATTGCACTTCTCCTTTAGGAAAAGTCTTGCCAATCCAGTCTTCAAGAGGCCTTATTAAATTTTTTATTATTTGAAATAAAATTTGGTGGTTTTCGCTATTATTCAACTCTAACTTTTCAATATTTGGCAATTCGTACTTAACACGATAGCAAGCAGGTCTTAAATGATTCATTAATCTTTTTTCAAACTGCTTTTGATCATCAATCTGAACTAACGTTTTTTGTTTAAAACCCTCTACTATTTGATGAATAAAATGTAAAATTTTTACTTCATCTGATCCGTATTGTAAATTTGTTTTATCATATACGTTAGAAGCTAAAATTTCTAAAACTAACCATTTCAAATCTACATTATCCAAATTTTCTAAACCCGAATAGGTTTTTAAAAATTTATATTCATTTGTTTCGGTGATAAAAGGATCTGAAGGACAGTTAGATTTACAATTGGAATTTTGACTTCTATACAAGATTGTTTGAAACAAATTATTCAAAGCTTTAAAATATATGTCCGAAAAAGTAGCTTTGAATTTTTCTTCAATATCTAGTATTAGAACAGTCGCTTTTTTTGCGATTGTTCTATTTTTTGTAATGGATATAATTAGATCACTTGTAATTAGATTTGGATTATTTAAAAATAATTTAGTTGCTAATTTATAAATATCATCTTTTTCCCCTTTTAGAGAATATCCTTCAACCCGATTATAAATAATTTCTAAATTATTTCTCTTAACAAATTTTTGCGCTTCCTTAATATCACTAATAACTGTGGTCTTCGAATATTTGAGAAAAGATGTCAGATGGTTCAAAGAAACATAACTTGTTTTTAAAATTAAGTAAGTAATGATTAAAACTTTACGATCATGATCTGATAATTCACCAAACTGATCTTCCTTACCTGCCTGAATTAGCAGTCTAATGGAAGTATCATATTCGAAAGTTCCATTTTTATGTCTAGTTATTTCTGGAAAATGTTTTGCCCTCAAAGTATTATTTATTAATTTAACAGCATAATTAATTTGTCTTCTGCTAAGCGATAATTTTTGCATCATCTCCGATATTGTTATGTTAGGTTCTTTTAGTAAAAGGGAAATTATTTTTTGAATACGCTCATTCATTTTCAAATCCCCCTTTCAACTCTAATTATAATCTGCCAATTTAACTTTTTGTATGCGCTTTCGTTTCTAAACTTGTACAAGTGTATGCCTTTGTTATACATTTACTTTAAGATGATATTTGCAAATGAAACCTTTTAATCGTATAACAAATTCCGTGTTTTTGTTTTCTTCTTTAAAATATTTTAAACATAAAAAAACCTGAATTAAATTATCTTAATTCAGGTTTTTATTCTATAAATATTTTTTTATTAGATAATCACTATTTTCCTTCTCTTGCTTCAAAAAATTTACTGAAAAGGATTGTATCCAAAAACCAAAAAAGTAAATTGATTACAAGCATTAAAATTAGAGCTAAAGCCAAATCATCATTTGTTCCTGTGGTTTCTCCCATCATAAATCTAAATGGAAATGAAATTATTTGTAGGCCAATGTTACTGGCTTTGATTGCAAGCCAGGCAACTAAAATAATCACAAACACTGCAATTACCCGAAAATAAGCTTTGCTGAGAGCTTGAGGAAGGAAATCCAAAAGGGCGCGACTGGAGTAATTTAAAAAACTGATAATGAAGTAACCAAAAAATGCGCAAAGAATAGCCATCATGATCGCACCAAAGAAGTTAAACATAATTTCCAGGTCAACTTGTTGCAAATGCCGTCCAATATCAGCAAACATTTCGATTGTGACAGTATGAAACTGACTATCAAAAGTAAAAGTAACAACGCCTAAAATTAATGTGCAAATTATTTCGAGTATCACAAAGAAAAGCATTGCACCAAACGAACTTAAAACATTATCGAAATACAGTTTTTTATCATCAATTGGTACTAAACGCCAAGTTTGATTGCCACTGACACGTTCGTTTTGTAAACAGGTGGTTAAATAAAATATTCCGGTAAAAAGCCACGCTGATAACACAAAAATGGTCAGCCATAAGGTGAAGAAATTAGAAAAAATAGTTCTATTAATGTATACATGGCCGTTATTAAAATTGAAAAACGACATCGCAAATGAAGCTACGGTCTGGATAATTAACAGAAGAGAAATCCATTTGGTTTTTAATCTGAAAAGCACCGTAAAATAGCGATTAAAAATAGCCATTATTCATCCTCTTCTCTTTGATAAAAACTCTCATAAAATTCCTCTACACTTTGATTATCAGCCCTAATTGCTTCAGTCGACTTTTGCATACAAACAGTTTTATTTTTAATAATAACAACTTCATCCAAAACCGCAGCTATTTCATTGACGAAATGATCTGAAACTAAAATAGTGGATTTTTCTTGCTTCCATAAAATTATCGATTTAATAATTTTTTTGCGAGCCATAGCATCAATGCCGGAAAAGGGTTCATCCAAAAGATATAAATCTGTTTTTCTGGAAAAAGTTAGAGCAATTACCAGCTTTTCTTTCATTCCTTTAGACATTTCAGATAAGCGCATGTCAGAATCTAAATTCATGAATTTTCTTAACTGCTCAAATTGCTTTAGACTAAAATCATGGTATAAAATTTGGTAAAACTTGACGATATCATTGATTTTAGTTGAATTAGCAAATCCTGTCAGGCCATCAGTAAAAGAAAGATGTGCCTTTCTGTCAGCTTCTTTGGCAAAACCTGCAACTTTAACAGTGCCTCGATAGTTTTTAGCTACGCCACTAATTATTCGCATTAAAGTAGTTTTGCCCGCTCCGTTTTCACCTAAAAGAGCAACAATTATTCCTGGTTTAAGGGTTAAATTTAAATCAGAAATAATTTTTTTCTGGTTCTTTTTGTAAACTAAGTCTGTTATTTCTAAGGGATTGCCCATTATTTACGCTCCTCTTTAAGATATTCAGTTAAAGATTTGAGAATTTGTTCATCAGAAACCCCTAAAGAGTTCATACTCTGAACAAATTTGTCTAGTTCAGCGTTAATTAATTCCCTTTTCGTTTTTTCAAGTAAAGTAGTATCTTCAGTGACAAAATTACCTTCTCCCCTCTTGGTATACAAAATGCCTTCAAAGTTCATTTGTTGTAAAGCACGTTGCACCGTATTGACGTTCACAGTGAGTTGCACTGCCAGTTCACGCACGGAAGGAATTTTTTTACCGGGCTTCAATTTGCCGGTAATTATTTGTCGATATAGGTATTGCTTAATTTGTAAGTAAATGGGAATGTTATCTTTAAATTCCACAAGTCCACCATCCTTTGGCCGTATTACACCTATAATACACTATCATAAACCAGATTTATTTTTTCCGCAAACCTTTTAATTGTTGTAATGACTTGCTTTTTTGTGAGAAATTACAAAATTGTAAAAGTAATTTTTTTCTTAATTGCCTACCTACTTACGTTCACTGGCTTCATAAAAATGATTAAATAAGAAAACGTTGCTGCCCAACAAAATAAGATTGCAAATTGTGGTTGACAAAATTGCAAAAGGTAAATCACTAGAATAAGCAAGACCGTAATTAGCTGGATTAAATACTGACAAAAGAATTTTGTAGACAAATATATGTTGAATTTTAAAAAAGAACCAGATCAGTACAAAAATTATGAATAAATGGAGTATCTTTACAAGTGCTCCATTAACGTTGGCGGGTACAAAATCTATTATGGACTGGCTAGCAAAGTTAAAGAAACTGATAACAAAATATAAAAAGAAACAACTTAAAATGGCTAAGACAATCGTACCAATTACAGTCCAGAAAACATTGTAATCAAAATTAGGATGCAGATCCATTAGGAAATCATGAAGTCCTCGTTGAAAATCTTTATCAACCAAAAAAGATAAGAAACCTAGCATAACTGCAGCAACTACTTCAAGCGCAAGCATGTAAATAAAAGATACAAATGTACTTAAAACATTATCAAGATAAAACTGGCTGTCACTTATTCCAGCTGACCGCCAGGTTTGACTTCGATTAAATTTTTCACTTTGCAAAGGGGTTAAAATGAATACAAATAATATGACAAGAAAGGCTAAGATGACAAAATATAATGTCCATTCTGGTATCAGACCGACATTATTTTTTAGATTTTTTTGAATATGCCAATTTGTAACTTCATAATAAGTAAAAAAGGCACATGCTAATGCTGCGATTAATTGAAAAAAAAGTATAATGTGTAATTTTCTTGTTTTAATTTTAAAAAATCTGTTAAATAACCTGCTAAACTCCGCCATTTTGGACTCCTTATTTTCATTTCTAACTGGTGACAAATATTGTTTTACTAGCTACTTTTTTTCTTCTGCTTCAAAGAAATACTTAAATAAAAAGATATTAATAACGTACATTATTAAATTAACAACTACAACAATTACATTAACATAGGGTAAAGCGTTGTTATAAGCCGGATTGAAGTTTAAAAAATTCAAAAGGCTGCCTAAAACTTGATCGACAAAAAATTTTTCTGCTTTGGTAAAAAGTAGGGCTATTACGATAACAATAAAAATATGTAATAGTTTGACAATTAACCCACTTGAAGCTACAGGAAGATAATCCATGATGGCTTTACTGGAAAAATTTAAAAAGCTGATCAATAACGAAATGAAAAAGCAACATAAAAGTAAGAGTAGCATGATATCAAAAATAAAACGAATTGTATTCGGTTCAAAATTTGGTCTAAATTGCTTAAACATTCTTTCGCACGAATTACGAAAATCCTTGTCCATAAAAAATGAAGCAGTTAGCAAGATACCAGCAACAATAATGTTAAGAATAATGAAATAAACAAATGTTGCAAATGTGCTTAAGCTGTTAGCGATGTAAAATTTTTCGTCACTGATTGCAGTTAAACGCCATGTTTGGTTATGGTTAATCTTTTCATTTTTAACAATAATATAAATGAAAAAGAAAATGACAAAAAAGACACCTAATAGACAAAAGCCCATTAACCAGTCAGGTAAAAGCTCAGTATAAGAATTTAAAAATTCACTTATCTTACCTGTCCCAATTAGCAGACCAAAAACAGAAAATGCAAGAGCACCAACTGTTTGAATTATTAAAAATGAATAAACATTTTTTGCTTTTTCTACAAAAAATCTGCCAAACAAACTTTTAAATGAGGTCATACTCTTTCCTCCCTACTATGAAAATATTGTAAAAAATATTAGGATTTACTTTTCTTCTGCTTCAAAGAAATGATTGATTAAGAATACGTCGATACCAAGCATTATTAAATTAGCAACAAACATCATACCTACAACATATTCTAATCCAGCAAGATCAGTCGCTTTTAGTAAAAAAAGATTTACAAAAGAGTTTATCAATACTCTATATAGCTTAACAATCAGTCCCATTAATATGATAATGATGAATATACGAATAAAAGAAATTAAAATATGACTTGATGCTTGTGGTAAAAAACTTAAAATTGCCTGACTGGAAAAGTTAAGGAAACTAACCAAAAAATAAATAAAAAGAGCAGTTAGAATTACCAACAGTATAATACAAATAAAAGTAAGAAATGTGTCAGTATCTAAATTGAGTTCAAACCGCAAATTTTTGCCAAATTTGGGATAGGCAAAAATAGATACAAAGAATAATCCAAGCGCAATGATAAAATCTAAAAAGACAAAATAGATTAGAGAAACAAATGAACTTAAGATGTTATCAATATAAAACGTGCCATCGCTGATTGGTGCTAGGCGCCATGTCTTACTTCTATTTAAGCGTTCATTCTGAACGACAGTTAAAATAAATAAAATAGGTCCAAACAAGAAAGTAAAAGAAGCAAATAGAGCCATCCATCCTGGAAAAAATTCAAGGTTATTGTTCAAATTTAAGTGAAACCTGCCAGAATAAAAACTAAAATAAGTAAAAAAAGCTGATGCCAGAGAACTAATAAATTGCAGGACAACTAGAAGATGAACATATTTGGCTTTTTTTTCAAAAAGTTTGCCAAATAAATGGTTAAACATGACCATTATTCATCCTCCGCATCGTATAAGCCTTCATAGTAGTCTTCGACACTCTTATGATGTTCTCGTATCTCTTCAGTTGATTTATGAGCATAAATGGTTTTGTCCTTGATAATGACTATTTCGTCCAGCATACTAGCGATCTCATTCACAAAGTGATCTGAAACGAGAATTGTTGATTTTTCTGGTTTCCATAAAATGATTGAGTTAATAATTTTTTTACGAGCCATAGCATCAATACCAGAAAAGGGTTCATCCAATAGGTAAAGGTCAACTTTGCGCGAAAATGCAAGTGCAATAATTAATTTTTCTCGCATTCCTTTTGACATCTCAGATAATCGCATTTCAGAATCTAATTTCATAAACTGACGAAGTTGCTCAAATTGTTTGCCATCAAAATCTTGATAAATGATTTCATAAAATTTAACAATATCTTTGATTTTTGTTGAGTTGTTAAAGCCCGTCAGACTATCAGTGAATGATAGTCGGGCTTTTCGTTGAGCCTCTTTACTTTCACCAGAAAGTTTAACGGTTCCACGATAGTTTTTAGCCATCCCACTAATTACCCTCATTAAGGTCGTTTTACCAGCACCGTTTTCGCCTAAAAGTGCTACTATTTTCCCCGGTTGTAAATTTAAGTTGATATTATTTAAAATTGTCTTCAGATTTTTCTTGTAAGTTAAATCTCTAATTTCTAAAAGATTATCCATTTTTTAACTCCCTACTTTAAATGATTAGCCAAAATAAGATGAGTTTGTTTTGGCGTGATTCCTATGCTTTTCATGTTCTGAACAAACTTACGTTGTTCAGCAACGATCATGTCTCTTTTGATTTTTTCCAATAATTTTTTATCGCTAGTAACATAATTACCCTCTCCCCTTTTAGTAACCAGAAGACCGGAATTAATCATTTGTCTAAGCGCTTTTTGAATAGTATTAACATTCACTGTTAACTGCGTTGCTAAATTACGTACAGAAGGTATCATCTGATTTGGCTCAAGCTTGCCGGTGATTATTTGGCGACATAGATATTCTTTTATTTGTATATATATAGGCAAACTGTCTTTAAAATTCATAATTCTCTTCTAACTGTATTACATTTATAATACACTATAATATTACAATAAACTTAAAAGTTATGCAATTACTTACTTAAAATCTTTTTCTGCGAAAGATTAAATAGCCGGTAATCACAAAAATAAGAATATAGACTAGACTACCCATTAAAAGCTCTTGGTTATTCAGGTGGGTAGTTAAAACATACATGCCATAATTACCATATTGCCTGGTTAAGTCCACCATATTAAAAGGGTTCCATTTCATAATGCTTATAAGCTTGCCCCCGTTCATTAATTCGGAAGAAATGTTTTGACCTATAAATGTCACTAACAGGCTTGCTGCAATTACAATTGCACTACTATTAATTAGGCACGAGAGTAAAAAAACAATAGCAATAATTAACATTGTAGTTACTAAATCTATTAGAGAAGCAGTTACCATGTTTAGCCATACCGGCTGATGGTATAGATAAAGTTCTGACCAATTAACTCGATAATTAAATATGGTATAACGCAGACAAATGGTATAAAAAAGAGCTAGCAGATGCAGAAAAACATTATATAAGAATAAAACAATATATTTTGATAAATAAACATATATTTTATTAGCAGACTTATATAAGAGTGTTAAAATCGTATTGTTTTGAAATTCCATTGAAAAACAGGTGGCACCTACTATCACTAGGATAAACATGATAAAATCAGAAGAATCAAAAGTTAATGTTAAAATTAGCTTTTTACTTTCATCTGCTAAAGCGAAACCGGCAATAAGCATTAGAAAAAATAATATGATAGATGCAATCCAAGTAATTTTGCGGTGCACTAATTTATATAATTCCTGCTTAATACTAAAAATCATTTTAGTAATCTCCTCTCTTTATACTCGTCGATGTTTGAATAGATAATACCCTAGAACCATAAAAACTATGCCGTAAACGATATTGGCTATAATTAGTTCAAGACTTGATAAATTCGATTTTAAGCTAAGGCTTGGCTTTGATAATTGCTGGGAAATAAAAATCATATTTAAAAAATTCCATTTAATAGTACTTATAAAATAGGGAAAGGTTTGCATTAATCCTTTGGAAAAGCTGGCACCAAAAAATGCTAGTACAATTCCAAAACAAACTACTACAGCGTTATTTTTAACCAGCATAATGAGCATAAAAGATAAGCCAATGCTAAAAAAAGAATAAATCAATGCTCCTGCCAGGTTAGTTACCAGATCATTTAAAAGATTATTACCATTTTTGTTAACTAACCAATCATATCTGACATTATTAAAGAACATGCTTAAAATCAAGGTAAGTAAAAATGCAATCACTGTTAGGAGAAAACTATAGACTAAGACAACCAAAAACTTGGAAAAGTAAATTTGAAACTTGCTCGAAGTCTTATACTCCAGCATGATAATCGTGTTATTCTTGTATTCCATTGAAAAAATTGCAGATGCTACGGTAATAACTATTAAAGGAATCCACTCATTTGCACCAAATCCGTAGCCAAGGGATTGGCGCGTAATAGGATTAGTAAAAAAGTTGTAAATCATTGTTACAATGAGAATAATCAGACCATACAGAGCAATGTTTTCATGCCTGAATTTATAGATTTCCTGTTTAAAGCTTATAAGCATTCTGTCTATCCCCTTTTCTTTTCCAAGACATCAACTACAATTCGTTCAAGGTTGGCTTCAAGCGGCAAAATTTCTTTTAAGTGAACACCTTCGTTAAATAGCAGATCTTCTATTTTGTATATGTCGTTTTGACTTACTATCAAATAATTTTCATTTTCTGTAAATGTGATCTGGTAAGCAGCAAAAATCTTTTTTGCAAGTTTATTATTTTCAGTAGTCAAATGGTATTTTTGGTGACTAATTTTTTCAAATTCTTTGACCTCTTTATTCAATATAATTTGTCCTCCGGAGATTAAGACAACTCTCGTCATTACTTTTTGTAATTCACTTAAAATATGACTTGAAATTAAAAAAGCTGTTCCTTGATCAGAATATCTTTTGATTAATTTTCTTACTCGAATCGTTGATTCAATGTCAAGTCCGTTCATTGGTTCATCAAGAATTACAATTTGGGGCTGATTTAATAAGGCGATTGCTATGCCTAATTTTTGCTTCATCCCCAGTGAATATCCTTTAGCCTTATTATTAATATATGAATCCATTTGTAATTCGGAAATTAGGTTTGCCATATCTTTTTGATCATGAGCATAAAGGGTCAAATTCTGCATTCCAGTAAGAAATGGGTAAATTGCCGGATGTTCAATTAATGCTCCAAGCATTGTTAAAGCATGATGGTCATTTTCAGACACATTTTTGCCATTGACCTCTATTTTTCCTTTAAATTTCATTAAGCCTAAAATGGTTTTCATAATAGTTGTTTTCCCAGCACCATTAGGGCCTATCAAACCGATTATTTCACCAGCTTTAACATCAAAAGTAGCATTATTAACTAGTACTGTCTTGCCCACATAAGTACTAACATTATCAACTCGTAGTGCAATCGCACTTTGCATAGTCGCTCATCCTTTCTCTTTTATAATAATAGTGAACTAGATAAGTAATACACTAGTATGATAAAATAAATAATTAACTTTTGCAAGTTGTCTTTTACCTTTTGTCTTAGAAAAATTTAAGTGTTCCACAAATTGTCAATATAAAACTTTAAAAATAAAAAAGGCACATAAAACCATTTTTGATAATGATCCTATGTACCTAGATTTAAATTTCTATTAATTGTGCATAATTTTACTAACTTTTTAGAAGTTAAATTATGTCCATCAGAATAAGATTTAAGCTTTTAATTATTTTAATAAGAAGTATTAAAAACAGTCGTTTTTGTTTCACTATTTGTTGCTATTTGCATTCAACTCTATCATTTTAATCATTACATCTACTGCTTTTGCCATAGATTCAAGCACGGTATATTCAAAGCGTCCGTGCATATTTTCTTGCCCGGAAAAAAGATCTGGACAAGGCAACCCTCTGTAAGTTAAAAGTGAACCATCAGTGCCACCTCTGACAGGGTCCTCGTTGATCGTAAGTCCTTCAGCCTTATATGCTTTTCTAGCTAAGTTAACAATTTCCATATGGTCTTTAAGAATATCGGCCATATTGTAATATTGATCTCTCATGTTAAGCTTAATTCTCTCAGTCCCGAATTCTTTGTTCATTTGATTAACAATAGCCTTGACTTTATTTTTACGATCTTCCAGACCATCCCTTTCAAAATCGCGAACGATGTATTCCATTTGAGCATTATCAACCGTGCCAGTAAAATTGGTTAGATGATAAAATCCTTCCCGGCCCGCAGTCTTTTCAGGGACTTCGTTTTGCGGAAGCTGATTTTGGAAGTTAATGCCAACTTGGATAGCATTAATCATCTGATCTTTAGCTACAGAAGGGTGCACATTTACCCCTTGAATATCAAGGGTAAAGGTTGCAGCAGAAAAGGTACCCCAATCTAACTTACCCGGAGCACCACCATCAACGGTAAAAGCGAAATCCGCTCCAAATTCATCAATATCAAAATGCTGTGCGCCCATTCCAATCTCTTCATCAGGAGTAAAGCCAAAGCGAATTTTACCGTGTTTTATTTCTGGATGGTCTAATAAGTATTCTGCTATAGTAACAAGCTCTGCTACTCCACACTTATCATCGCCGCCAAGAAGTGTGTCTCCTGAAGCTGTAATAATAGTTTGTCCTACATATTTTTTCAAATTTGGAAATTCGGCAGGATCTAAATAAAACTGTGAATCACCCAACTGAATTTTAGATTTCCCATCATAATTCTCGTGAACCTGTGGTCTGACATTTTCAGCATTAAAATCAGCAGTATCACAATGAGCTAAAAGTCCCATTACTGGAACATCATAATCTACATTAGCTGGAATTTCGGCAATAACACAGCCTGATTTCTGATTATAATGCACCTCAGATAAGCCTAATTTTTCTAGGTCAGGTAGAATTACTTCTTTTTGAAATACTTCTTGCCGCTTTGTTGAAGGAAACCTGTCTGAATGTTCATCAGAGCGTGAATTAACTTTTACATATTTTAAAAATCTTGGTAATAAATTTGGATACTCCATCTTATCTCCTTAATTAAAATAAATCTTGAAATGGGTTAGTTGATACTTGTGATTCTGTGACATCAACATCCCATGAATTTTCTTTGTTCCATTTAAGCAACTTTTGAAAAATTTTTTGTTTAAATATTTTTTCAGTATAGTGCCCTGGATCAACTACTGTCAAACCTGCTGAAATCATATCATGTCCCGTATGGTAATATACATCGCCTGTGATAAATGCATCTATTTTTTCTTCTACTGCTTGATGCCAATATTTTCCGCCGTCACCACAAATAAAGCAGACAGAAGAAATCAGTTGCTCATTATCAGCAGTAATTAATCTTACCATTTTTACGTGCATTTTGTCTTTGACATAATAAGCAAATTCTCTAGCAGAAAGAGGCTGGGCTAGTCTACCCTTACGCCCTATAGCTATGCCATCTTCATCAGGACAAAATGGTTCAACATCTTTTAATCCCAGTTCTTCAGCTTGCCAGTCGCTTGACCCATCTTCTGCTTTATCAGAATTAGTATGAATAGAATAGACGGTAATTCCATGAGCAATAATTTTGCCATACATCGCATATTGGGGATTAGCAAAATCAAGATTTTGAGCTGGACGAAACATTAACGGATGATGACTAATGATTAAATTTGCCCCTTTTTGTATTGCTTCGTCAACTACCTGAGGTCTGACATCTAAGGTAGTTAAAACCTTGGTCACTTTTTGCTTCATCGAGCCGATTTGAAGACCAACTGGATCACCTTTACTAGCTATTTCTTCTGGAAAATGTTGCTGTAAAACAGCTATTATATCTTCTACTTTAGTCATTTATTTCTTCCTCGATCATTTTTATTTCTGACTCAATTTTGTGCATATAGACCAAATCTTTTTCTTTAGCCTTATTTAAATTAAGCAGTAATTTCTCGTGATATGCAAGTTGACCTCGCCATTTTTGATAAAAAACTTCATTTTTTTCTGTTAAGATTTCTGGACCAAAAAATAATTCTTTTTCTGTCAATTTAACAATTTTATTAGTTTTTTCTGCCTTAATTAGTTCGTATGTGTGTCCTGCTTCAGCAATAATTTTTTCTCTTTTTATTTGATAATTATGATTCATTAACCAGTTTCGGACACCGGGCTCACCTATATTTGGCTCAAGGATTAAAGTTTCGAAAATAGAATCTTTTAGCCAAGCATCATTTAAAATCTGCGTTATTAACTTGCCGCCCATTCCGGCAATAGTTACTGTATCAATTTGATCAGCAGAATTAATAGTATCAAGTCCTGCCCCAAGCCTAGTTTCAATATTCCCATCTAAACCTGCAGCTGCTATGTCTTTTTTCGCATTTTCCAATGGTCCAGCTGCAACATCACTAGCAATAGCAAACTGAATTTTATTTTCTTTCACCAATTGAATCGGTAAATAAGCATGATCAGTACCAATATCTGCAATGCGTGCACCCTGGTCAACCATTTGTGCCAATGAGTTCAATCTTAAGTTCATTTATATCCTACTTTCTTCATAATAAAATTTTAGCATAGTGAATTTTTATTAGATAAAGATAAAATAACGATTTTAAATACTTTTTTTTATTAGCTTCTAAATCGATCTTACGATCAAACATGCTTGCTTCATCTGTAGATATGTGATGAGCAACTTCGATCACTGTTCCGGAAAATTCTTTTAAAAAAGTAGCGTGAATTTTTCGAGATAATTTTGTGTCCAATGAGGAAGTAGCTTCGTCTGCTAACAAAATTTGTCTTTTCTTGAGCAGTGCGCGGGCAATTTCTATGCGCTGATTTTGTCCTCCTGACAAATTTTTACCTCCAAGGCCAACTTGATAATGATATCCCTTTTTTCTTACCAGTTCTTCTAGGCCAGCTTTAGCAACGACCTTATTCAGTTCTTGTTTGGTAACCTTTTGTCCTAAAGTAATATTGTATTCAATCGTGTCGTTTAAAATAAACGGTTGTTGATTGATCAAAGCAAAGAGTTCATGATCTTTATTCCAATTGCCACTAGCTTTTTCTCCATTTATCAGGTAAGAGCCTAAATCCAGCTTATATTTTCCTATCAAGACTTTGAGCAAAGTTGATTTTCCCCAACCTGAAGGAGCCTGTAATAATATTTTTTCACCCTTTTTGATTACTAAATTTACTTTTTGAAAAATAGTTTGTTTATCAAAATAGATTGTGGCATTAATTAAACTCAAATTATTGAAAACAGGGATTGAACTAATATCGCCTGCGGGTCTTTTATACTTTTGTATTTTTATAAATTTAGTCCAAATGGGAGTGGTCGTTTTAATATCATTAACGCACATAAAAATATTAACTATCGGATTCACGAAATTATTCGATAGCTGCACAATCATCATAAAAGTACTCAAGGTAATATTTCCTATAGTTATCAAATAAACTCCAACACTAAATGGAATAATCATGCCAAAACAATATGCAGCAAAAGAGGTTAATTCGTTTGCAATGCCCTTGGATAAATTCGTTGATTGTAAGGCGTCCTCCATTTTGCGAGCGCTTTTTATTAAGCGCTTAGCAATAGAATTTTCTGAATTATATAAAGAAAAAATGGTTGTGCCGTTAATCGTTTCCGTAACGGTAGCGGTATAATTACTATTTGCCCTTTCCCATTTTTTAGAATTAGCAGAAATTTTTTTACCGGCAAAATTTTGAACTAAGGCTGGAATTATTGCTGCAATAAAAAAGACCAAAGAAATAAACCAAGATGTAATCACTGCAGTGATAATAGCAGTCAAAAATTTTAAGATGTAATTAAAAATTTTTAATTCGGCAACAACTTTACTAGTCTCAATTTGTTTAAGGTCGTTTGTCATAAATGAAGTATCAAGTTTAGCTTGATCATTAATATTAACGATATGATCAGTTGCTATCTCTTTGATTTTGATATTAATATCATGGATCAAATTTAAAAAGGAATACTGAAAAAGTATTCCAATTATACTGAAAATAATTAATCCGCTAATGGCGAATAAAGTTAATCCGAGCAAATTTCCCGTAGGCTTTTGAGCAAAGGAAATGAATACTTTTAATAGATAAGCTAAAAATACTGACTGAAATGAATCAAGAATTGAAATAATTAGAAAAAGAAAAAGTTTCCATTTCTTTGCATATTTGATAGCCATGTTATCCTCCTAAAACTTAAAACAGTATTACAAGTATAATGGAACAAATTAATAAAAGCCACAAAATCTCTGGTCTAATTTTAATTTGCCGGCAAAAAAGTGAGAAAAATTTCCTTTTTCTTTCTAAATTGCTATTTTATAATTGATAATAAGATTTAAAAGAAAGAGATTTTTGACTTAATGGATAGAACTGAACCTGTTACTTTGACAAATATGTGCATGATTAAAAAAAACGATAATATCTTAGTTTTGGATCGTAATGACCCTTATTGGCCAGGATTGACTTTTCCGGGTGGTCATGTGGAAAATCACGAATCTTTTTATGACTCAGTAGTGCGCGAGGTTAAGGAGGAAACGAATTTAGATATTAAAAATCCTCGTCTTTGTGGAATTAAACAATTTTATGATGAAAACGACCACCGCTATCTTGTCTTTTTTTATATTGCCACTAAATTCACTGGTAAAGTCAAGGCCTCAAGAGAAGGTAAATTAACCTGGATGACTAAAGAAGAGCTTTTCCAACATAAATTAGCATATAATTTTGACCGCGACTTGCTGGTATACTTTAACGAAGATATTGATGAGCATATCTTGGACGGTAAACGGGATGAATTATTTTAAGGAGTATCGAAATGCTTTCTGAACAAGCAATTAAGCGTTGGCATTTAGGACAAATAATAGTCCAAGAAATTCTGATCATTGTGGCATTTGTGCTATTTTTTAAAATCAAACCCCTGACCAAGAGTAGACTAGGAGCAGTAGTAATTCTGCCGGTTTTATTCATACTGGTTCTATTGCAACTAACCCTTTTATGCGAAAAACATCCTGAAAGAAAGTTAGTTCAATTTAATCATTATTTTCAGTCCGTCAATATATTATTGTGCTTTTTTGCACTACTCAGTTTGGGAGCAGCATTTATCAAAGTTTTGAATAATAAGAATGTGATCTTTTTATTAATTCTCTTTACGTTGTATGAACTCATTATGCTAGTTCCGATGGGAGAACTGGCATGGGGCAAAATAAAGAATCCGATTGGCCAGATCATAACTTTATTGTTGTTTGCAAGTTTGATTGTTTCGCTGCCTGAAATTTTAACTATGGATAGCCATTCTTGGCTTCAAGTTCTCAACACCACAGGAATCACAGGTAGCATTTGTTTTGTGATTTCATCAATTGTTGTAATGAAAAGCTGGCACTATCAAAATCCGAGTTTGAGAATAAGCTCAAGGGCAAATTATTCAGTTCTTGCGTTTATATTTATTTTTATTGTTGCTGACTGTTTAATTAATGCTTTTAATGATGCAAATAATTTAGGACAATTGCTAACACGCTGGGATTTTCATATAACAACAAAACACGTAACTCAGTATATTTGTCAGGGCATAGAAGCTGGTGTAGCTGAAGAATGGTTAATGCGTTTTTGTGTTTTAAGTATATTACTCAAAATATTTAAAAATTCTAAAAATCAAGTTTTATTGGCAGTATTACTGGATGGTTTGCTTTTCGGTTCAATTCATCTTACTAACGCACTGATGCAACCACTCTCTGCCACAATTTTACAAATGATTAATGCGTTTGCCGCAGGTATTGTTTTTGCTGCAGTTTATTTATATACAGGTTCTTTTTTGGTTAATTTGGGCTATCATGCAGTTTATGACATACTAGCCTTCCTAGCTACTGGCTCAACAGTTATGACAGTACCCCATATCTTTGACTGGGAATATCTCTTTATTACCACTTTGATCTATTTGGCTTTTGCTTTCTTCTTATTATCAGGTAAGCGAAAAAGTGTTATCGAATATAATTTGCAGCAACGGGGACTAGAAAATAATCATGGTGCCAGCGAATTAACTTTTAGATAATAAAAAGACAAGATTTTTTGGAATCTTGTCTTTTTGTTTAGCTATTTAATCTAGAAAATCACGTAATTGATTTGACCTACTTGGATGTCTTAATTTCCGTAAAGCTTTAGCTTCAATTTGACGAATCCGCTCACGGGTAACTCCAAACACTTTGCCAACTTCCTCAAGTGTTCTAGTTCGACCATCATCGAGTCCAAAACGTAAGCGAAGAACATTTTCTTCTCTGTCTGTTAAGGTGTCAAGCACTTCTTCTAATTGCTCTTTCAGCATTTCATAAGAAGCATGTTGTTCTGGACTAGTTGCATCCTTATCCTTAATAAAATCTCCTAAATGTGAATCATCTTCTTCACCAATTGGAGTTTCCAAGGATACCGGCTCTTGAGCTATCTTTAAGATATCACGAACTTTAGACGTAGGCATGTCCATTTCTGCCCCGATTTCTTCTGGAGTTGGTTCACGTCCTAAGTCTTGCAGTAATTGTCTTTGGATCCTGATTAACTTATTAATAGTTTCTACCATGTGAACTGGAATTCTAATGGTTCTTGCCTGGTCGGCAATCGCACGAGTTATTGCCTGCCTGATCCACCAAGTTGCATAGGTTGAAAACTTGAAACCTAAGCTGTAATCAAATTTATCAACGGCTTTCATCAGCCCCATATTTCCTTCTTGAATGAGATCAAGAAAAGACATCCCACGGCCTACATAACGTTTGGCAATAGAAACAACTAAACGCAAGTTGGCTTCTGCCAGCTCCTGCTTAGCTTCTTCATCACCTTTTTCAATCCTTTTTGCTAAAGAAATTTCCTGATCTGCATTCAGTAGGGGTACCCGACCGATTTCTTTCAGATACATTCTGACCGGATCGTTCATTCTAACGCTTGAAGGTGCTGACATATCTTTTAATTCAGCTTTTTCAACATCTTTTTGCTTTTTCAAGGCTAATCTCGAGGGATTCCCTTTTTCATCAACAATACTGATGCCGTTATCCTCAAATTCTTGAACTAATTGGTCAACTGCTTTTCCCTGTAGTTTATAGGGCTTAATCAATTGAGCAACAAATTCTTTTTCCGTAATAGATTTATCTTTTTTAACATCTTTAACAACCTTTTTTACCATCTTGTCTAAAGATAATTTTTCGTTGCTAGCTGCTTTTTCCTTATCTGCCACAATAAGCCCCCCTTTAACCCTGAATTCTTTTTAACTGTAAAATTTTACGAGTAATATCTAATATTTCCTCTGTGTCAGTTTTTCGTTTTGCATCTTGTAAATCATTCATTAAATGTTGCAGTTCAATATTAATTTTGCGCATATTTAATGCGTTTATTTGCTCATCAATTTCGCGGTCTGAAAAATCCTGGGGCATGTTTGTCATTTCAGCATTAACTATTATACCTTGAAGTTCCCTCGGAATAAAATCTAAGAAACTATTAACTGTTGGATTTTCTTCATTTTCACTAAAATTTAACCATAATTCCGCTAATTTTTGAAATTCTGAGTCTGGGAACAGGAATTGATGGGATAATAGATATTCACGAGCATGTTTTGAATGAATAAATAAATATAATAAGCGAGTTTGAATAGGATCGCTAGCTTCCTGCTTTTGAACTTTATCAACTAGTGGATTTGAATAATTATAGGATTCACTTTGTTCTGGAGCAGGATAACCTTGATGCCTTTTTGCTTTATTTTGTTGCCTGCGGTATTTTGTCAAATTCACTTTAAGTGAATCTTGTTCCACTCCTTGTTCCTTGGCAATTTTGTTTAAATATAAATCTTGTTCAACTGGATTAGACAACTGAGCTATTTCTTTCATGGCATCATCTAAGTACGCTAATTTTTCCCTGTCATTTGCGAGATTATATTTCTGTTTTAACCTTTTCAAGAAAAAATCTGTTGGCGTCAAAGCACCTTTTACTTCGTCCTTGTATTTTTCAATACCATATTTTTTTACAAATTCATCAGGGTCAAGTTTTTCAGGCAAAACAACAATTCCTAAGTTAAAGCCTCCAATTTGGTTGAACATTCTTGTTGCCCGTTCTTCGGCATGTACTCCCGGATCATCGCCGTCATAATTGATAATGATATTTTTAGTAATCCTGCGTAACATATATACTTGTTGATCTGTCAAACTGGTTCCCATTGAAGCAATGCCAGACTTTATTCCGGCTTTATATGCTGCAATTACATCCATGTATCCTTCATACAAAATCAAATGATTTTCACTTCGGACTGCCTTTTTTGCTTCAGCAAAATGGAACAGATTCTTTGATTTAGTAAATACTTCGGTCTCAGGACTATTAATATATTTGGCTTCAGTTTTATCATTAGAAAGTCTTCTTCCAGAAAACCCTACCACATAGTCCCCTTCATTGCTAAGAGGAAACATTAATCGTTCCCTAAAGCGATCAAATAATTCTCCATTTTGAGATTGAACAAACAAACCACTTTTTACCAAGTCCTCATCTTTAAAATCTTTTTCTCTCAGATAAGTCAAGAGTAAATTGTTTTGTTTGGGAGCATAACCAATTCGAAAGTGACTGATAATGTCATGGTTAAGACCACGCTTTTTTGCATAGTTATACCCGGGCTTTCCCGCATTAGTAGAAACCAATACTCGATGATAAAAGTCAGCTGCTTCTTCATTTATTTTGATGAGAACATTCGAAAATTTAGGCTTTTGACTGGAATATTCTCCAATGTCAATATGAGCAAAATCTGCTACTTTTTGAACACTTTCCGGAAAGGTTAAATTTTCCTTATACATGAGGAACGAAAAAACATTGCCACCTTTTCCGCAACCAAAGCACTTGAAAAACTGTTTTCCTTCGCTAACAGTAAATGAAGGAGTTTTTTCTTCATGAAAAGGACAGAGACCGACATAGTCTTTGCCTTTCTTTTCAAGTGAAACGTACTGACTTATGACATTGACAATATTCACATTATTACGAACTTTAGCAATTGTTTCTTCAGGTATAAGACCAGCCATCTTTCCACCTACTCTTATTTAATAACTAATTTGCTTAGATCGCCAAGTCGCTTTGCAAGTTGAGCTACTTCGTTAAGCTGCGCCAAGCGGTTATTTTTAATAGCCTCATTCTTATCCATTATCATATTTGTGTCAAAGTAAACGTCAATGACAGGTTGTAGCTTCACAAAACTATCATATAGTTCTGCGAGATTATCAACTTTACTTAATTTCTTTACACCATCAGCAAGTTCAGTTTCAGTATTATTTTCAAACATTTCTCGTTTTACAACATTCTGTCCCTTGTACTTAGCTTTTTGCAAAATATTGTTTATTCTGATTAAACTTTCAACAACTGGCTTGAATTTATCATCATCATGATGTAATTGCAAAACTTTTGCTGCAGCCAAAATTTGGATGGGATCTTGTTGACTTGAAGCTAGAACTGCATCAATGATGTCATATTTATAGTTATTTTTCTGTAAATACTGTTTAATACGATCCCGAATAAAGGATGAAATTTCCTCTTCCTGTTCAGCTTTTTTAGGCAGTTTAGCTGGTGTCTTATTTTCAAGAGCTGAAACAATTTCCGGTAGCATTTCATTAAATGGTAATGACCATTTTTGGTTTAACAATATTCGTACAATGCCATAAGCATAACGACGTAGAGCATATGGATCATTTGATGAACTAGGAATCATGCCAACAGCAAAGAAAGTAATAATTGTATCTAATTTATCAGCAACAGATAATAATGAACCCACTGTTGTTTTAGGCAATTCACCTTCAGAAGTGGTCGGCATATAATGCTCTTCAATAGCATCAGCAACATCGTCCTTTTCACCTGCTAATTTTGCGTAGTGTCTGCCTATTACTCCTTGAAGTTCAGCAAATTCTCCCACCATTTGAGTAACTAAATCAAACTTGTACAATTCGCTGGCACGGTCAAAGTCTTTAACAACCTGTTCATCAAGTTGCCATTTGTTAGCTAAAAAATCACCTATAATACGGACACGCTTCATTTTTTCAGACATTGATCCAATTTTATCGTGAAACGAAACGTTATCAAGTTTTTGAACAAAATGGCTCAGAGGATATTTACGGTCCTCATCGTAAAAGAATTGTGCATCATCCAGACGTGCTACTAGAACTTTTTCATTTCCTGAAACAACATTTTCCAAGTAATCTTTATTACCATTACGTACAGCTATGAAATGATTAATCAAGTTGCCATTTTGATCATAAACTTCAAAATAACGTTGATTATCTTTCATGGAAGTTATTAATACTTCTTTAGGCATTTCCAAATACTTTTTGTCAAAAGAACCAGTGAAAACTGTAGGATATTCAACTAGATTTGTTACTTCTTCAAGTAAACTTTTATCAGGCTTAATTTGCCAATTATTCTTTTTTACTAACTTATTCATTTGGTCAACTATCATTTTGCGACGTTTTGTTGCATCAGCAATTACAAATTGATCTTTTAAGGCGTCTTCGTAGTCGCTGCTATTAGCCAAAACCACACTATCGCCCAGGAAACGATGACCTTCTGTCTTTCTTCCCGCCGTAATATCGAGGATTTTGACAGGCACTACTTCGTTACCATAAAGTGATACCAGCCAATGAATAGGACGAACAAATTCAAAATCATGAGAGTCCCACCGCATCTTGGTTGGAAAAGTCATAGCTTTAACGATGTCGCTCATTCCTAAAAGAATATCAGTTGTTTTTTTTCCTTCTTTTCGGACATGCACATAAGCATATTCGGTACCTTTTAATTCTTCAAAGTAAATATCATCAGTAGTCATTCCCTGACCACGGGCAAATCCTTGAGCAGCTTTAGTCCAATTTTCATCCTGATCCAAAGCAATTTTTTTGGCAGGTCCTTTTTTAATTTCATCAATATCAGCTTGCTTTTCAGAAAGCTCTTCTACTAGAACTGTTAATCTCCGAGGCGTAGAGAAGGTTTTAATACACTTAAATTTAAGTTTATTTTCTTTCAGAAATTTTTCGGTTCTTTCAGCTAATTGCTTAACGCTCTTCCCAACGACATGGGCTGGCATCTCTTCAGTGCCAATTTCAAATAAATAATCTTTAGCCATTTTCAAGTCCCGCCTTCTTATCTTCTGCACTTTTCAATAAAGGAAAGCCTCTTTTTTCACGCTCTTCTACAAAGCATACTGCTACTTCATGAGCCAATTTCCTAATTCTAGCTAAATATCCTGCTCGTTCAGTAACCGACACAGCTCCTCGAGCATCAAGCAAATTAAATGTATGGGAACATTTCAAAATATAGTCATAAGCCGGTTGTACTAAATTCAACCCAATTAATTCTTGAGCTGTTCTTTCGTATACATCAAAAAATTTTAATAGATCTTCTTGATTAGATTCATCAAAAGCATATTTAGAGTTTTCATATTCAGCTTCTTTAAAAATGTCACTGTATAAAACGCCATCACCCCATTCAAGATCGAAAACAGAATTAACATCTTGAATATAGGAAGCCAGTCGTTCAACACCATAGGTAATTTCACTCATTGTTGGCTTAACATCAAGTTCACCAACAGTTTGAAAGTAAGTAAACTGACTTACTTCCATACCGTCAAGCCATACTTCCCAGCCAACTCCAGCGCAGCCCATTGAAGGATTTTCCCAGTTGTCTTCAACAAAGCGAATATCATGTTCCAATGGATTTATTCCTAATTCTTTCAAACTATCCAGATAATATTGCTGGATCTTTTCTGGAGCCGGCTTAATTACTACTTGAAATTGATGATGCTGAAACAAGCGATTAGGGTTATCTCCATACCTGCCATCAGCCGGACGCCTTGAGGGTTCTACATAGCAAGCCGCCCATGGTTCTGGACCAACAGCCCGTAAAAAGGTATAAGGACTCATAGTTCCTGCTCCCTTTTCAACATCATAAGAAGGCATTACCATGCATCCTTTCGAAGACCAAAACTTCTCTAGTTTAAAAATCATATCTTGAATATTTAATTTTTTCTGTGCCATTTTTATTTCCTTTCTGCATAAGACCATAAAAAAAGCCTATGCAAAACATGCATAGGGACGAGATTTAGTCGCGGTTCCACCCTAATTCAGGAAATAAATTCCTGCTCTTAATTAACTTAGCTAGAGGTGCCTTTTCCCAGATGCTCTCACACTCCCAGCACTCGCTTAACTGGTACTTTTTTTATCCTCATTATAGCCAAAACATATTATTATTTTATCATAAAAAGCATATAATCTGAAGGGCTAGTCAGTTAATTTTAATTCGTCCAAAAACTTTTTAGTTTTGAGGTTGAGATCAATTGTTTCCTGATAAATACGGTCAATTGCTCTGCGTGTAGCTTTTTTAGTAGGAGATTTAATTTTAATATCACCTAACTTGTTAAATGGAAGTAAAAAGATAGTTCTTAAAACAGCTGTTTCTCTCGGTTTTAAATGTAGACGACCTGGATCAGCATAAAAATGCTTACTGCACAAGATGCCGCCATTTTTGATTGAGTAGTCAAACTCTCCCTGCTTTTCACCACAGATCACACAGCTTCTCAGCTCTGGTTCAACCCCATAAGCCGCTAGTAATTGCATTTGTACTATTTGAGTTATCATTTCGGGATCGGTTCCAAAATTAATTTTTTGCAAAGCAAATTTTGCAAGATCGTAATACCTGCCTAGATCCTGATATTCAATAAATGCGTGATCGATTAAGTCAATAATAAAAGAAGCATACGCATTTTTTATTAAATCATCATATAATCCATCAAATTGTTTTACATTCTTGTAAGTCCTTAACGTACTCAAACCGTGTCCAGAAGAATAAATGACGTAAGTTCCATACGAGAAATTCAGTAATGAAGCACCTAATTTAGATTTTGATTTTAGAGCACCGCGGGCAAGAAGTGTAATTATGCCATTTTTTTCGGTCATTATTTTAGCCAATAAATCTGCTTCATGATACTTTTGTCTTTTAAAAATTATCCCGTGTACTTCTTTCAATTGACGAGCCATTTCAGGCAAGATCCTTTAGGTTATAACCAATTTGTCTTAAAAACTGAGGATCAGAACGCCAATTGTGCTGCACTTTTACCCAAAGATGCAAATTAACTTTTTCACCTAATAAATCTTCAATTTGTCGTCTGGAATTGATACCAATTTGCTTGAGCATCTTGCCGCCCTTACCAATGATGATTCCTTTTTGACCACTTTTTTCTACATAAATAGTGGCCTCTATTTGTAGCTTATTGTTCTCATGCTTGTTCATTTGTTCTACCCAAACTGCAGCAGCATGAGGAACTTCTTCAGCTGTAAACTTTAAAATTTGTTCACGAATCAGTTCTGCAACCATAAAATATTCAGGACGATCTGTTATTTGATCTGTGCCATAATACTTAGGTCCTTCAGGTAAATATTGATATAAAACTTGAATTAGATCACTAATTCCAACTCCCTGAGTTGCAGATACCGGCAAAAACTCTTTAAAAATATTTAGCTTATGATATTGATCAATTATTGGTAAAAGCTCATTTGGATTAACTTGATCTACTTTATTAATAAGGAGCACAATGGGAACTGTTGTCTTTTGCAATAGTTCCGCAATATAAGCATCACCTTTGCCCATTTTTTCTGGTTCTACCATAAACAAAATGAGGTCAACATCGTTCAAGCTAGATAAGCTGGCTTTATCCATGTAATTATCTAAATCAAGGTGTGGCTTAAATATTCCAGGTGTATCAATAAAAATTGCCTGCATTTCATCAGTTGTATAAATTCCAGAAATTTTATTACGCGTAGTTTGTGGCTTACTGGAAGTAATTGCTACTTTTTGCCCTACTAGAAAATTCATTAAAGTAGATTTACCAACGTTAGGTCTTCCTAACAAAGCAACAAATCCAGATTTTATTTTCTTGTTTTCAACCATTATTTACCTCTGCCTTCATCCAACTGATCTGGATACAAGGGCAAACCATAATCTTCCAATACTTTTCCTTGTATTTTAAACATGGTTTTTGCCTCGTCTGGTGCAATATGATCATATCCGTTAAGATGCAAAAAGCCGTGAACTAAAGTATAACCGAATTCACGATCCCAACCTGTACCATATTCCTTACTGTGTCGCATAATAACGCTTGGACACATAAATAAATCACCAATATCTTCAATGAATTCAGGATCATCAAACACACTAAAGTCAATTTGATCTGCCCCATCTTCAATAGCAAAAGAAATCACATCAGTTGGTCTGTTTTTACCGCGATATTTTTTATTAATTTCATTACTGCGTTTTTCATCAATGAAATTAATACTCATTTCTAAATTGTTCTTTTTATTTATTTCCTTTTTAGCAAGCAAAAGAAGATTGGTAACCCACTTTTGCCAATCACGTTTTTCATTTTCAAGAAAACCAACTTCATCATTAAAAGTAATATCTATTGAATCCATTAAATCTATTTTTCTTCCTTTTCGTAGGCATTAATAATTTTAGCAACAACTGGATGACGAACAACATCATTAGCTGAAAACCAGATAAATTTAATCTGTTCAATTTTCTTCAAAATCCGTTCAGCATCTATTAAACCACTGTGTTGTTTACCGGGAAGATCAACCTGCGTCATATCACCATTAACGATCATTTTCGAATTAAAGCCTAACCTGGTTAAAAACATTTTCATCTGCGCATCAGTAGTATTTTGAGCTTCATCAAGAATAACAAATGCATCATCTAACGTACGTCCACGCATATATGCTAATGGAGCCACTTCAATAACTCCTCGTTCCATTAAATGATCAGTAGTATTTGTCCCTAAAATAGCATAAAGCGAATCATAAATGGGTCTCAGGTATGGATCAACTTTTTCTTTAAGATCACCAGGTAAAAATCCCAGTGACTCTCCAGCTTCAACTGCAGGTCTGGTCAAAATAATCCTTGAAACTTCACCCTTTTTAAAAGCTGCAACAGCACAAACCACGGCGATAAACGTCTTACCGGTACCAGCAGGACCGATTCCAAATACTACATCATTTTTTTCAATGGCTTCGACATATTTTTTCTGTCCCATATTTTTAACTCTAATCGGCTTGCCTTTAGCATCCCGAATTAAAATCTTTTTATATAGGTCAGGAAAGTATTCAGTTGTTCCCTTATCAGCCATTTTCATTGCGCTGACAACGTCAGCAGGACCAATATTAATATTGGCACTAACAACGCTATCTAAAGCTTTCAGAACAGCTAAAACTTTTTTGATGTCATTATCATCACCTTGAATAGCTATACTGTTGCCAGTATCAACTACACTGGCATTATATCCAGTTGATAAAAGACCTAAATTCTTATCATTAATACCAACTAATTTTTGGATGTTCTCAGGATTTTTAGGAATAAAATTGGTTTGGGCCAAATAACTCTGCTCCTTTTCTTGTGCCTATTTCAACTGTTTGCGCACCGCATTAGAAGCTGCTTTACCATCAGCTTTACCTTTAATTTTAGGCATTAAAACTTTCATTACTTTACCAAAATCCGATTTACCTTGAGCATTAACTTCTGCAATTGCCGATGAAACGGCTTGATTGAGCTCTTCTTCCGTCATTTGTTTAGGCAGATAGCTTTCAACAATTGCCAATTCCTGTTTGGTTTCATCCGCCAAGTCTTTACGATTAGCCTTGGTAAATTCATCAATTGATTCTTCACGCTGCTTTTTTTCTCGGCTAAGGACCGTCAATTCTTCTTCAGCGGTCAAATCATGACCTGCTTTAATTTTTTCATTCATTAAAGCAGACTTGATCATACGAACAGTGTTCAGTCTAACCTTGTCGCGAGCTTTCATCGCTTCTTTCATGTCTGACATTATTTGCTCAGATAAACTCAAATGAATTCCCTCTTTCTTCACAAAATCTAGGTAAATTATAACAAATTTACACCCTAGTTTAAATTAAATAAAACATTAAACTTTAATTATTGTTAATAAAAAACGACTTCTACCTGTTTGATAAAAGTCGTTTATAAATTAATAATGTCTGCGCTTCCGAGCAGCTTCAGATTTAAGCTTCCTACGAACGCTAGGTTTCTCATAAAACTCGCGCTTGCGGTATTCTTGTAGTGTACCGCTTCTAGAAACGGAACGTTTAAAACGACGAAGAGCATCATCAATAGACTCGTTTTCGTGAACGACTGTCTTTGCCATATGTGATCCCTCCTTCCATTTCTTGACGTTACCGTCATACATTTAACTAAATTATATCAAACATCACCGGTGGGTCAATACAAACGTACAATATTTTTAAAATTTTTCATAGAAAAAACTTAACCTGTTAATGATTTTTGTTAAATTGTATAATTGAAGAAAAAAGGAGTAAATAATGGCTGAAGAAACAACAAAAAAAGAAGTCAACATAATAATAATTTCAGATTCTGCTGGGGATACTGCTTTTAATAATGCTGTTGCCGCAGCTGCCCAGTTTCCTGATGCGCAAATTAATTATAGAAGATATCCGTTTATAATTAATAAGGAGAAATTAGAAGAGACCTTTGAAGAAATAGTTCAATATCCAAATTTATTGCTTATTTACAGTCTGGTAAAAGATGAAATGCAAATACCAGTTATTCGGTTTGTTAGAGAACACCATATTCAAAGTGTTGATATTTTATCTCCTGCTATCGAATCGATTCAAAAATTAACTGGTTTGAAACCGCAACAAAAAATAGGTGCTCAGCATAAAATGAATCAAAAATACTTTGATCGCATTTCAGCTATGGAGTTTGCAGTTATGTATGATGATGGCAAAGACCCTAAGGGCTTTTTAGAAGCTGATGTCGTACTTTTGGGAGTATCGCGTACGTCGAAAACTCCCTTATCATTGTTTTTAGCTAATAAAAATCTCAAAGTCGCAAATCTGCCATTAGTTCCAGATACCCATATCCCGAAAGAAATATATCAAATTGATCCTAAAAAAATTATTGGTTTGACAAATGACCTTTCTGTGTTAAATGAAATCAGACGTGAAAGAATGATTTCCTATGGTTTAAATCCCGATACCTCCTATTCTAATATCGATGCCATAAAAAAAGAATTGGATTCAGCACAAAAGCTTTATGATCAGCTTGGTTGCTTTGTAATAAATGTTGCTCACCGTTCGATCGAAGAGACTGCAGCAATTATCATGAACCACTTAGGAGTTCAAAACTAATTTTTTCTTTGTTTGCCTTGTTTTCATTATTTAACTTCCATATAATTAATTTAATATTAAAAAATTAAACTATTGAAGCCAATTGAGGCAAAATAATGAAAAACAAACAAGCTAATAAATCAATCAGAAAAGTGGTTGTTCTAAGACTGATCTTAATCGCTATTTTTGGCGGGATCACTGCCTTAGATGGCATTATTAGTCCAATTTTAATTGGTAAATTAATGGACAACATCAGTAAAAAAGAATTTTCCACTTCTTTTATCTTATTAGTGGTGTTTTTACTGTGCTTTGTTTTAGTTAACGCTTCCTTTTGGATTTGGCGCTTATTGAGCCTGAATATCAGGAAAATTATTAACAAATGGTTGCGCAGTCAGGCAGTAGCCAGCTACAATAACCATCCGCAACTACAGTCAAGTAAAATTTTAAATTTTATCAATGTCACGATCAAACAATTTGAGAACCAGATCATTGATTCGGTAATAATGTTGATCTACTGCATCGAGCAAGCAGTAATCACTTTATTCTTTGTAATTAAGATTAATCCTATATTAGGTCTGACCTATTTAATATTAGGATTTATACCAGCAGTAGTTCCCTTTGTTTTTAAAAAATGGCTGAGCAAATCAACTGATCGGTGGAACAAGTCATACCAGCGTTATTCACTGCACACCACTGAATATTTTAACGGCTTTTATACCATCAAAAGATTTGAAAGCTTGTTAATCTTTAAGGATAAGCTGAACAATCTCTTAAATGACTCGGAAAATAAATATTATCAAATGGATGCGGACAAGGAACATTCACGTTTTGTTTCTAACTTGCTCTATTCATTATCTACCATTCTTTCTTTGGGTTTGGGCGTTTACTTTGTCAGCATTGGTCAATTGACCGCTGGTGCGTTAATGTCCTTATATTTAGCAGCAGACAGGGTTACAAGTCCCATAATTAGTTCTATTCAATTCACTAATCAGTTACTTTCAAGTCGCCCATTAATTGCTTCATGCAAAAATATTATTTCTAACAAAGAAAAACCAATTAACAATATCGTGTCTCAAAAATTTACAGATGATACTGTGCTAGAAATTGATGATGGTTCATTTGGTTATGATAAAGCCATTATCACTAATCTTTCTTTTAGTGCAAGCAATAGTGAAAAAATTTTAATTTCTGGCAGATCAGGAATTGGTAAAACAACTATTGTAAAAACAATGTTGAACGAACTCAAATTGTTGGGCGGTTCAATTAAATACAGCAAGGAGTTATATGCTAAACCGATTTATGATAACATCGGTGTCTTAGCTCAAGAGACAACCATTTTTACCGGTACCCTGCTTTTTAACTTGTGTCTTGGTCAAGATTATCCGACTGCTACAATTTTACAAGTTTTAAATGAAGTCGGATTAAACAAATTTGCTAGTGAGAGTGCACTGAATATGAGGCTTGGTGAAGGTGCCAACGCCTTATCTGGAGGAGAAAAGAGAAAGTTAGAATTGGCCAGGCTGTTACTGCGCAATAAAAAGTTATTACTGGTTGATGAAGCATTATCAGGTTTAGATAAAGAAAGCTACAGCCAAGTTTTTGGCTTGATTCTCAATTTTCCTGGCACAGTGATTGATATTGAACACAATGTTCAGCCTGCATTTGCTAAAAAATATGATAAAGTAATAGAACTTGATCAGTATGCTTTATGATACAGAAACAGATTTAAGTTAATTATTTACTAAGTTTAATAATTTTAAGCTCATCAATTGCAGTAAACTACCGGGCAAAATAAAATGGAGTAAAATAGTAATCTGATCTAGCAATAGAAAGCGTGGAGAATTTATGCATGAAAATAAAGAAAAATTAGATACAGCTATTTTCGCCGGTGGTTGCTTTTGGTGCATGGTTAAACCGTTTGACTCTTTACCCGGAATTAAAAAAGTAATTTCGGGTTACACTGGTGGTAGTGTTCCTAATCCAACCTATGAACAGGTCTGCACAGGAATGACGGGACATACTGAAGCAGTAGAGATCACTTACAATCCTGAAGTTATGCCTTATGAAAAGTTGCTTGACTATTATTGGCAAGTAACTGATCCAACAGACGCATCCGGACAATTTCAGGATCGCGGTGATAACTATCGTCCAGTTATCTTTTATAATTCTTCTGCTCAAAAAGAAGCTGCGGAGATGTCAAAAAGAGCTCTCCAAAATAGTGGCAGGTTTGATGCGCCAATAGTTACAAAAATTGAACCAGCCAAGCCATTTTATCCTGCTGAAGATTATCATCAGGATTTTTACAAAAAAAATCCACTGCGTTATAGTCTTGAAGAATCTGGTGGCAGAGAAGAATTCATCAAAAAACATTGGCAAAACTAATCAAAAATAGATTAAAAACACTTTAAATTTCACGAAAATGTGTTAGTATACTTAAGAAAAATACTAGTTTTTATTTTTATATAGAAACTAGTATTTATTATTTTTATTTAGCATTTTTTCAAAAAGGGATAATTGAATAATGGACCAGCTTGACGCATTCAATCGGCGGTATAATCTACTCTCTAAAATTTCTGCCTCATTTTTCTATTCGCTAGCCGTGGCTGTGGCTCTAAATTTCTTTTGGACACCAGGACACATGTACTCCTCAGGAATAACTGGTTTTGCCCAATTAATTAATACCATGAGCGAACGGTATTTACCCGTTACTCTATCAACTTCTGCTTTGTATTTTGTATTGAACTTGCCTCTGCTTTTGCTTGCCTGGATAAAGATTGGACATAAATTTACGTTTTTTACAATCATTACAGTCATCCTTGGATCAATTATGATGCGAGTAGTACAACCGATTAACATGCACATTGATCCACTTGTCTGTGCGATTTTTGGTGGTATGATCAATGGCCTGGGTACAGGTTTTGCGCTTAAGAACGGTATATCAACAGGTGGACTTGATATCATAGGTATAGTCATTCAGCGAAAAACAGGAACCAGTTACGGTAAAATCAGTATCTTAATTAATTTAATAATTATAGCTGCTGCTGGATTTGCTTTTGGTTGGACGCGTGCATTATATTCAGCTTTAACTATTTTTATTAACGGACGCGTAATCGATGCCGTCTATACGCAGCACCAGAAGCTGCAGGTTACCATCGTTACAGAACAGCCTCATGCTATTATTGATGGCATTCAGGAAAAAATGCATCGTGGCATTACGATTTTCCATGATGTTGAAGGTGCATACAGTCATAATGAGAAAAAAGTATTGATCACTGTTATTGACCGCTATGATATGTATGATGTTTTACATATTGTTAAAAAAAGCGATCCCTATGCCTTCATGAGCGTTACCGAAGTCGAGCGGGTTTACGGCAGCTTCAAGGAACAAGAAATAGTTTAGTAGTTACTCAAAAAGAACATGACTAATAATAGCCATGTTCTTTTTTACATAATTTTTATTATTTAAAGAGCTTTTTATATTCTCCGTAACCTTTTTGTTCTAATTTCTCATAAGGGATGAACTCCAAAGCTGAAGAATTGATGCAATATCTAAGTCCGCCTTTATCAGACGGGCCATCATCAAATACATGCCCTAAATGCGAATCTGCATCTGGACTCTTGACCTCAGTTCTTTCCATATTATGGGACTGATCACGGTGGTAAACTAATTTTTTAATCGGACGTGTAAAACTAGGCCAGCCGCATCCCGCATCATATTTGTCTTCACTCGAAAATAATGGCTCTCCTGATACAATATCAACATAAATTCCTTTTTGATAAAAATCATCGTATTTGCCTTTGAATGGGTAATCAGTTGCAGCTTGCTGAGTCACTTGGTACTGATCGGGAGTTATCTGCTTCAATCTCTTATTTTTCTCATTTTGATCCATAAATCACACACTCCTTACGTGTATATACCCAATATAACAAAAATAAATAGCATACACTAACTATAAACTCACTAAAATAATACTTTTTCTTAATTTTATTTAAGTTCATGCTGGGTTATAATATGGTTTCAAGAAAAATAGGAAGGATCTTATTGTGTTATGCCACATTTAGCAAAAAACTTATCTGCAAAAATAAATTCTAGAATTAGGAACTTGCCTAATTCTGAAATCAGATCTTTTAGTCAAAAAATTTCTCAAATTCCTGGGATAATAAAATTAACTATTGGTGAACCTGATTTAAATACTCCTGAACATATAAAACGAGCGGCAATTAATGATATTAATAGTGATGACTCCCATTATGCTCCAGAAGCTGGAAAGGAAAAATACTTAAGTTCCGTCAGCAAGTATTTAAAAAAGAGTTTGGGTGTAAGCTATGATCCTAAAAGTGAAATTTGTGCTATCGTAGGTGTTTCAGAGGGACTGAATATTGCCGCCATGGCTTTGTTAAATCCGGGAGAAAAAATCATTGTCCCTACCCCGGTTTGGGAAGTTTATTTTGGTATTATAAAAATGGCCGGTGGTATACCTGTACAAGTTGATACTTCTGCTGATAATTTCCTTTTAACAGCCAAAAAGCTGACTGAGACGCTTGAAAATGAAGGCAAAGGAGCAAAAGCTGTTATCATTACTGACCCCTCTAACCCAACAGGTCGAGTATACTCAAAGCAAAACTTACAAGAGTTAGCAGACGTTATCACTAAATATGATATATTTGCAGTAAGTGATGAAATTTATGCGGAATTAATTTACGGTAAAAAAAAGCATTATTCTCTGACACAGATTATTCCGGAAAGAACTGTTTTGTTATCGGGGCTGTCAAAAAGCGTTGCAATGACTGGTTGGAGAATCGGTTATATCGCGGGGCCTGCTGAGTTAATGAAGTCAATGATCAAAATACATTCATTCATGATTTCTTCTGTAACTGATAATGTTCAGATTGCGGCGTCAGAGGCATTAGATCATGGTGAGCAAGACTATATTGATGCTAGAGAAAAGTACCAAAAGCGTTTACATCTTCTTGAAGATGGTCTAAAGAAGAATGGCTATACTATGGCTACACCAGAAGGAGCTTTTTATATTTTTGCTAAAATACCAAGCAAATTCGGCTGCGATGATGTCGCATTTGCTAAAGATTTGGCTGAAAAAGCCAAAGTTGGGGTAACTCCTGGCAGCTTTTTTGGTGCAGGTGGTCATGGGTATGTTCGCTTTTCATATGCATCTTCTGAAGAGAAGCTCAAAGAGGCTATTAAGCGCATAACTGATTACACTAATAATAACTAAAAAGCTAATTTCTTGGGGTTTTCAACTTTAGTAGTTTAAAATTTAAAGAGTAGTCGTTTATATTTATAACAAGAGAAAGGGTTAAGATTATGCAAGTAACAATGAAGAATGAACCTCTGTCAACCAATGGTGAACCACCAAAAGTGGGCGAACAATTACCAGACTTTAAAGTAAAACAGGCAGACGGTTCTGTTGTTTCAGTAACAGAATTAGTTGACAAGCCAACTTTAATTAGTGTTGTACCTAATATTAATACCAGCGTCTGCAGTATTTCTACTAAAAAGTTTAACGGTGAAGTTGATAAGTTTAACGGTATCAATTTTTATACTATTTCTACCAATACTCCAGAAGAGCAGAAAAACTGGTGTGCAGCTGAAGGCGTTTCTAAAATGAAGCTTTTGTCAGATGATTCTTTTGATTTTGGTAAAAGTATGGGTCTATTTATTGAAGCTAATAAATTGGATTCCAGAAGTGTTTGGATCGTTGATGCAGATAAAAAAGTTTTGTACCAAGAACTCATTCAGGAATTAACTAACGAGCCTAATTACGATAAGGCTTTAGATTTTTTACAAAGTTTAAAATAATCTAGTTAAAAGCGGTTAAGGAAAAGATTTCCTTAACCGCTTTTTTTACTTTAAAAAACAGGTTTATCAAGTACAATCCACTTATCAAAAGTTTGATCTGCTAAATCAAAATTATCCGGGTTTAATAAAAATTGCTTGGCTTTAACTACTAAAGGCGAAGAATTTGCAATACTTATCTTTGCTAATGGTATGTTGATTGCTCCTAAAGAGTCTTGACCGGCAAATTGTTTAACTTCTCCTTGAACTTTACCAATAGTTTTCTTTATTTCATAAAAAACGCAAATATGTTGATTAAAATGCCATTGTTCATAATCCCAAGGGTATTTAAACGAAGTAACACCAATTTGCCTGTAATCTTGAACTATTAAGCCTGTTTCTTCATTTACTTCACGCTTAACTGCATGCCTTAATGATTCCCCGTCTTCTAAACTACCTCCTGGTAAGTCATAGCGATTTATATAAGGTCCACCCTCTTTTTTGATTACAACTAGATTTTGCTGATCACCAATAATGCCATAACAACCAAAAGCTCGATGAAACTTGTCAGTCATATGATTTCCTCCTAATATCAAAATTAGAATGGATTATAATTTTCTCACTATTTAATATTAAAAGCAAAGCAATTTTAAATTATTCAGTAATAGGCATTTTAAAGTTCTGCTGCTGCTCTGGCTAGAGGTGCCGTGGATGAATATATTTTTTGATAAAGATTATAATATTTATTATAAAGTACAAAATTATGTTGATCGGGTACGATGATATCATTATATCTCACAAATAAATTAATACAGCTTTCCCAATTTTTAAACCATTGGCATCCCATAGCTGCAATCATAGCGGCTCCAATTCCAGGTCCTTGTTCATTTTTTAATGAAATAATTTTTTTACCGAATACGTCAGCTTGCAGTTTCAGCCAAAATTTACTTTTTGCACCTCCACCAATACAAACGATTTTTTCAATAGTCTTATTATTTTGCTCGTAAATCGATATTAAATCTCGCAAACTGTATGTAATTCCTTCTATCACTGCTCGGCAAAAATCATTTTTCGTCAATATTTTACTAATTCCTGTGAAGCTTCCGCGGATATAAGAATCCGAGTATGGAGTCCTTTCACCATTAATATAAGGTGTAAAAAAAAGTTTATTTGCACCTAAATTTGAATTCTGAGCCATTAAAAGCAAGTCATTAAAAGATTTTTCGGGAAAGAAAGTGTCTTTAAACCAGCTTAAAGATTCTCCTGCTGCTAATGTTACTCCCATAGAGTAAAAATGATGAGCAACCGCGTGATGTTCCATTTGCAACGTCCCCTCATATGGTGTGTGAGGATTTTGCTCATCAGCTAAAACAACTCCTGATGTACCAATACTACAAAGTAAATTTTGAGAATTTAAAATACCGGATCCAATTGCTGCAACGGCGTTATCTCCTCCCCCAGCAAAAATCTTTGCATCTTTATTCAGACCAGTTTGCTCACAAACTTCTTGCAAGGGAAATCCAACAAAGTCTGTGGAATTTACAAGAGTGGGACAACAATACTTAGGAATATTAAAAAAATTCAAAATTTTATTACTCCAGCGGTTTTGTGCAATGTCTAAAATTATTGTTCCGGTAGCATCTGAATAATCCATATTTATTTTTCCGGTCATTTTATATCTAACATAGTCTTTAGGCATCATAAAGTATCTAATTTTTGCAAAATTATCAGGTTCATTTTCCTGTAACCATAACAATTTTGGTAAGGTAAAACCTGCAGTAGCTTTGTTACCGGTAATTTCTACTATTTCTTTTCCAAAATTTTTGTTTATGTAATCAGCCTCATTTGCTGTTCTGCCGTCGTTCCATAATATTGATGGTCGAATTATTTGTTTATTTTTATCCAAAATTACCAAGCTGTGCATTTGACCAGAAAATGATATCCCATCTATTTTAACCAAGTCTTTTAGCTTGCTCATAATTTTTTTTATCGCAGCTAAAGTTGCATGAACCCAGTCATTTGGATTTTGCTCGCTAAAACCTTCTGCCGGATTATAGACTGGATAATCTTCTATTTCTTGATCTATTATTCTTCCTAATTGATCTAGACAACTGACTTTTACGGCACTTGTGCCTAAATCAATTCCTAATACATATTTTTCCATCATTTATTCTCGTATGGTTTAAACTGAAAATTTAGTTTTTTTGACCAAATTGGATAGTCACCGAATAGCAGCCGATAAGGAAGCTCGTCCTCTTCTATTTCTGGAATCCGGGGAATTGGTTTATAAAAATGATTATCTAAATTATCATTATTGGTTTTTGAGACCTCCCAAGCCATAACTTTGCCAGTTCCTGACTCAACATCCCACTTATGGTAAATTCCAGGTGTTGCAGTTAAACTTTCACCTGGTTCTAACTTGATGGTTGTTCCAGCAGGAACCACTAGTTTTTCTCCATCTTTAACTATTTTAACTTCACTTTTATGATCAATTTCACCAGTTTTTGTCGAATTCCAGACTCTAATTAATAAATTTCCTCCACCACGATTAACAGTATCCTCTTCTTTTAGCTTATGAAAATGGTACGGCAACTCTTGTCCTTCTTCTAAGAATAATATTTTTTCACAATAAGGTTTTGGATAAATTTCAGTATGCTCATAATTGCCATTCCTAAACGTAAAAGCCACTAGGCCATATTTTGCAAAATTTTTACTGCCAAAATCGGTTACATCCCAGCCCAACATATTATCAACAATTTCGCGATAACGTTCATTGAGTCCAGTCCAATCATTAATATTCCAACTAGCGAACTGAGGAAAATAAACTTGGTGCTTTTTTGCAAAATCAATATTTTTTTGAAGGATTTTATTTATTTGCGATCTTTTCATTTTTTACCTCACTAAAATCAAATTGTAGGTTAAATGCAATTCTTTCATCTGGTTTGATATATTTTAATTTATTATTTTTATTAGCTTGGATAAAACCATTTACATCGTTTGTACCGGGCTCTAATCCTAAAACATAGTTTTTGTTTCTTTCCAAACGCCATTCATTCAAAATCGGGAGTGTTTTACTACTAAATTTAACTTTTAACGAAAGGTTTGTTCTTGGACTAATCAAACTATATTCAGATTTTTTTAAAGTATGAAAATATACTTGTTCAGGCTCAGCTATATTAGGTTTCTTTAATTTAAACGGATAACTACCTTTTATTCTCTGATATTTACGGTTGAAACTTTTTTCTGGCTGGAAAAATATTTCAGTGTCGGGTGTTAAAAACGGATAACCAAAATTATTATGATACAAAAGCATATACGGTACAGTGTCATCTCCGGCATTTACTAAAGTGTCATCTATACGTATACTTGTCTCATTAGTACTTACAGTGATTTTGCGGTGTAATATTAAGTTTGGACCAAACATAACTGAATCAGCAATGTTACCTTCAACCTGAATTTTGTTTTTTAAAATTTCATAACTAAAATTATATGCAGGCGTATTGCTAACTGTACCGTGTAAACCGCGCCTATTATCAGAGCTTCCCATATATGCCAATCCACCTGTTGTTAAAAATCCAACATTGAAATTGCGCATAAAGCCTTTATCTTCATCCTCATTAAAGTAAGTACTGTTTACAAGACCTGTTGCCGATAAAAACGATATGTTTTTTCCATTCAACTTTAATTCTACTATATCCATGCCTCTGTCTAATGCCACTGTAAGTGAAAAGCCACTGGCAGTGGCTATTTCAAAAGCCTTTAATCCAGTAGCTTTTCCCTCGAGAAATTGAATATATTTGACAGAGTTTAGTTGAGCCTTATTGCCAACATATATTTCTGAATTCTCGTTTCTCATTTATCCTATACTTATATCTCCTAAATCAACATCTTTTTCTTCTTTCTTTTCGTTCTCTGCGCTAACAGGTCTTTTTAAAATGAAGAAAACGATACCGGTGACTAAACTACCTATGAGAAGAGCAATTAAAAATTGGACAGGTTTTGACATAGTAGGAACTGCAAATAAACCAGAAGCAGGAATTTTTGAATCTGCACCCCATAACATTGAAAGTCCGCCACCTATTGCTCCACCACAAGCAGTTGAAACTATTGATCTCCACAAATCGTTTAAAACAATAGGTAAACTTCCTTCGGTGATTTCACATATACCCATGGGAAAAGCCGTTTTTAGTGTGTCTACTTCCGTTTGTGTGTAAATCTTCTTATGAAATAGTTTTTCAAGGAAATATGCAAAAGTAAAACCAAATGGCGTTACCATAGAAGCCAAAATTAGAACAGTGATTGGCTCATTGACTCCTTCTGCCTGCATTGCTAATACAAAAGCAAAGACTGTCTTGTTAATGGCTCCACCATAATCGACTGATGCCAAAATGCCAATAATAGCACCATAAAGAAATTTTTGACTCGATGGTAATTGAGTTAGATATCTGGTAAGCATTTTTTGCCCTTCGGCAATTGGCGCGCCTAATATGTAAAACATGACGGCAGCCGACAAAATTGATGATAAAAATGGTATTATCAAAGTCGGCATTAGACCTTGTGCCCAATTAGGTACTTTTATTGTTTTTACAATTAAAATTGTAAACCAACCGGCAACATAGCCTCCGATTAAACCTCCCAGGAACCCAGCTTTAATCATATTTGAAATAAGACCAACTAAAAATCCTGGAGCTATTCCTGGCTTGTCAGCAATTGCAAAAGAAACCCCGGTTGAAACAACAACAGGAAGAAGTCCTAAAATTAAGCTCCCAGCTGTACTAAAAGCATCCCATATTCCAATAGTACCAGTAAAGTTGGTAATGTTTTTACCGCCAAAGATATTTCCAACTGCTAATAACAATCCTCCCGCAACAACAACGGGAATCAAATATGAGATTGCCGTCAAAGCCGGTTCTTTAATTTTGACTATAATTTTATTTTCAGCCATTTTTAAACCTCTATTTAACATTTAATGCAGAATGCAATTTTTTCATTAATTTGTTTGGACTTTGTATTGCAGTATCTGTTGAAATTTGGACAATTTTTTTGCCCTTAAATCTTTCTCTTCCCGTTACTTTTACATCAACTGCTAGTAAAACAACATCAGCTTCTTTAATATCTTCTGGTTTCAGTGCATCTTCAGTACCGATAGTACCCTGAGTTTCAATATGAATTGTGTCTCCACAATCTTTAGCAGCTTGTTCCAATTTTTCTTTTGCAATATAAGTGTGAGCTATTCCCGCAGAACAAGCTGTTATGCCAACAATTTTCATTCATAAACATCTCCTTTATTCTTTAAAAGCATCAATCACTTCCTGAATGCTTTCAGCTTTTTTCAATTTGTCAACAACTTGCTTATGTCCTAATCTCCCTGCAAATATTGACAATAGTTTTAATTGATTTTTTGCTGAATTGGTATCATTGCTTACAGCAAACAAAATAACTATTCTAATCTTCTCGTTATCCAATGATTCCCATTCAATGCCATGTTTCAAAATTCCAATAGCAACACCTATTCGTTTGACATCATCACTTTTTCCATGAGGGATTGCTATTCCTTGACCTATTCCGGTTAAGCCTTCTTTTTCTCGTAAATAAATATCTTGGACAAAGTGGTCAACTTTATCAATATAATTTGCATTTTTGAGCAACTCTGCTAATTGCACTATAACTTCATATTTATTTTTAGCATTAAGCCCAATTTTTATAACCTTAGGATCCAAAACAGAAGTAATATTTTCCATATGTAAAACCAAATACTTTTATGCCTTAAATGTTTCAGTCTGGAAGTTTTCGATTTTGTAAGGTACTTCAACTGGCTCTTCGTGTTCAAAATATAGATGGGTTCTATTAGTTGCCTTGCAGAGTTCATTCTTATGATGTACAACTTTTTGTTCTTCAATCATTGCTTCTGGAAACATTAATTTTGGCTCGCGCATTTCATTTGGATCACTGTTATCGAGCAAATGGCGCAAACCAGTTGCAAACGCAATTTTGATATCACTTGAAATGTTTATTTTATTGATGCCATTGTCAATTGCTTCTTGAATTTTATCGTCAGGATTATTTGAAGCTCCGTGCAAAACTAATGGTACATCTACAGCTTCTGAAACTTGTTTTGCAATTTCCGGTTTCAATTTAGGCTGTACATCTTTAGGGTAAAGACCGTGGGCAGTACCAATTGCAATTGCCAAAGAATCAACATTTGTTTTCTCAACGAAGTCCTTAGCCATTTCAGGTGTGGTGTAATGTACATCGTTTGTTAAATGGCCGTTGACATCATAACCCGTATCAGCTATTGTTCCTATTTCAGCTTCAACTGATATTCCAGTAGCATGAGCTGCTTCAACCACCTTTTTAGTGGTGGCAATATTTTCATCATATGGTTTCATAGAGCAATCAATCATAACGCTGGTAAAGCCAAGATGAATAGCATGAATGCAGTCTTCATAACTAGCACCATGATCTAAATGTAAAGCAATCGGCAAATCTGTTTTATTAATGCCCTGTAAAACTTGCCCCACAAAGTTATCACGCAAAAATGCCAGCTCGGTGGGATGAATCGCCATTATAAAAGGTGTTTGATCTTCAATACACTTTTCCAGAGTTGCTGTAAAAAGTTGTCCAGATCCAGCGTTGTAAGCTGGTATTGCAAAGTGATTTTTATGTGCTACATCCAATAATCTTTTTCCTGTTACTAAAACCATTTTTACCTCCAAAAATTAATAAATTATATTTTCTGAAAAACAAACTTTTTATGGTCCACTTTTCATAATCTTCCTCCTTTACAAGTATTTTTCTATTTCTTCTGCTGTTTGACATTGACTTATTTTGGAAATGACGTTTTTATCTGCAAATTTACGGAAAATTTTGATCAATCTTTTGATTCTCGGACTATTCTTTTGAGATTTACGGCTAATCAATAAAATAAAACAAGTATCTACAGCAGTACTATCTGGACATTTCCATTCATCTATTTTCTGAGCTAACTTACAAATTATTAAATTAGGAATTACATTTTCTTCTAAGATGATATGAGGAAAGGCAATACCATTTCCAAAAGAAGTGTTTTTAACCTGTTCCCTGGCCTGCAAGCTTTTAAAAATTTCTTTTTGTGATAATTTTTTTTGATTGGCAACGCTTTTGGATATCAGAGAAAAAAGTTCTTTTTTAGTAATTTTTTGGTCAACATTTATTTTTATAAAAAAATCATCGCTGCTTTTGGATTCTGTAGACTGCTTGTCTGACATTTTTTTCATCTTCTTTTGTTAAAAAAGCACTAACTAGTTCAACTGGTACATTGGTTTTTACCGATAATGGAACTGTGCTTATCAGCAAGTCAATATTCTTATGTTTTTTTAGTATGTCTTCTATCTCGAGGTTGGAACCTAAGCCTATGACCTTTAAATCAGGCATTAATTTTCTTATTTTTGTTGAAATTATTTCTGAAGTACCAATCCCTGTTGTACAAATAATATAAACACGTACCCTTTTATTCCTACGTGGTTGAGCTTCTATGTATTTAACGAAGTAAAGGCATATAAAACCTGTTTCATTATCTGAAATTTCTGGTAAGTGAAATTCACGTTCCACCTGTTTTGAAGCTAACTTAGAAGCTTCAAAAACTTTCTCATATTCCAATTTAATATCATTTAATAAAGCATTTGGTAAGGATACTTGCATTTTTAATCGAATGATCATTGAAAAAATATGATTTTTAATATCATTCAGTATATATTTGCTAAAACCGGTATTTAGAAATTGTGAAACCAATGTAATGTATTCTTGAGAAACTCGTTCTGCTAATTTATAATCATCAGAAGTTATTTCACTTTTTTTCTCACTAAATCTAGAGGAAATTAGATATTCAAATAAGTAGTAAGTTTCAACTTCTAAAGATAATGGCTGTACATTTAAATAATTTTCAATATTTTTAATAATTTTCTGGCAAATCTTGAAAATTTCAGGATTTGCCTTTGATTTTCTTGTTATGCTGGACTTTGACTCAACTGAATAATTTACTGATTTAAATTTTCTTGCTCTGCTTAACAGAATATAAATATGTGTAAAAAAATTAATATTATAAGGATAAGGAAGATTGTTATTTAGAGATTTCATTGCCAGTTTTAATTGTTCTAAGGCGAAGTCAAAATCTTGGTCATCATATTGTCCAATACTATTTCGCAAACTACTAATTTCTGTTGTATTGTTAACATGTAAAACTACTTCAATCATGGCATTTCTAATATTTTTTTCTGTTCCTTTGATGCTTAAAAAACGTTGTTTGCGAATTAATGACAGATTCCATCTTTTAATTTTTGCAGAAATCATTTTTTCATCATTTTGAATTACTGCTTCACTAACATATAAACTATTAATAATATCTGTAATTGAAACTGCTTTAGGAGATGCAATTAAGAGCCTGGTTAAAATATTTTCTTGACGTTCATTGATTTCCGAAAAAGCAGCAGATTTTTTATTTTCGTACTTTAAATAATTTTGATAAACTAATTCAAATCCCTTACTTCTTTTAGAAATAATTATTTTTTCTGGAAAATTCTGATTTAACTGATTGATCCTCCTAATTATCGTTTTACGTGAGACGTTTAATTTTTGCGAAATTTTAGCCGAAGAATTGAAACCATGATTTACTTTTAAATAGTTGATTATGGATTGATTCAAATCTTTAACCATTTCTTTTCTCCTTCCGACATTTTTATTATATAAGTCTGTGTAAGCGCTACATCATAAGAAAATGTCCCCAATCAAAATTGAATGAGGACAAATAAAAAAGCAAAAGAGCTGTGTATAATTTTCACAGCTCTTTTGCTTTAGTTAAAAATACTTTTATACTTTCCTAATCCCAACTGGTATTTTGTGCAGCATCTTTTTCGGCTTGTACTTTCAAGTTTGCTTCAATTTTGGCTACATCGTCTTGATACTTATCTTCGACCTCAATACCCAAATCAGTTAATTGTTGTTCAGATACAGGAGCAGGTGCATGCATCATTGGTTCTGAAGCATTGGCATTTTTCGGGAATGCCAATACATCACGGATATTATCTTTTTCAGCAAGCAGCATTGCAAAACGGTCAAGCCCGATGGCAAGTCCAGCATGTGGTGGAAAGCCCATATCCAAAGCTTCAAGAAGGTAGCCAAATTGTTCATAGGCACGTTTTTTGGTAAAACCGAGTGCCTTAAACATTTTTTCCTGAATTGAACGCTTGTGAATACGTATTGAACCTCCACCCAATTCATCACCGTTCATAACAATATCATAGCTGCGAGCGTGAGCCTTGTGCGGTTCAGTATCCAATAATTTAATACCTTCATTATCGGGCATAGTGAATGGATGGTGCGCTGCAATCCATCTACCGAATCCTTCATCATATTCAAATAATGGCCAATCAACCACCCAGACAAAGTTAAATACATGTTTTGGAATAATATTTGTTTCTTTAGCGAATTCACGACGCAAATGGTCAAGCGAGTCGCAGCAAACTTTCCATTTATCCGCAATAAATACGACTAATTCGCCGCCTTGCAAGTTAAATTCATTGATTAAAGAAGCTTTATTTTCATCAGTTAAGAATCGAGAAATTGGACCAGAGAACTCACCATCTTCAAATTTGACCCAAGCCAAACCTTTTGCATGGTAGCGCTTAATATAGTCCTGCTTTTTCTCAATTTGTTTGCGAGAGAATTTTTGAGCACCATCTTTAACTGCAATCCCTTTAACAAAGCCACCATTGGCAATAGCACCAGAGAAGACTTTAAAAGCACTATCCTTAAAGATTGGACTTAAGTCGTGAATCAACATGCCAAAACGAGTGTCTGGTTTATCTGTTCCGTAATTATTCATTGAATCTGTCCAGGAAATGCGGTCAATTGGAGTTTTCAGATCAATTCCCATTACGTCTTTCATGATTTTCTTGAGCAAGCCTTCAGTGTAGTCTTGTACCTGCTGCTCATCGGTAAAAGAAGTTTCCATATCAATCTGAGTGAATTCAGGTTGCCTGTCACCCCGCAAATCTTCGTCTCTAAAGCATCTAGCTAACTGATAATATTTATCAAAGCCTGCTCCCATCAATAGCTGCTTGAAAAGCTGGGGAGATTGTGGCAGAGCGTAAAAACTGCCAGGATAAATTCTAGACGGTACCAAATAATCACGAGCACCTTCGGGTGAAGATTTTCCTAAAATTGGTGTTTCAATATCAATGAAACCATTTTGATCAAAAAATTCATGTGTTGCTCGTAAAATTTTTGACCGTAAAATGATAGCATTTTGCAAGTTGGGTCTACGCAAATCCAAATAGCGATACTTTAGCCGAGTCTGTTCGGCAACTTCAACATTATCTTTAACTTCAAACGGCGGATTCTTGGCTTTGTTCAACACATTGATTTCTTTAGCCTCGACTTCGACTTCTCCCGTTTTCATGTCAGGATTAATACTTGAACGCTTAACTACTTTACCTTTAACCTGAATTACATATTCATTTCCTAGTGAATCTGCAATAGCCATTAACTCTTGGCCTGAATCATGATTAACTACAACTTGGACAAGACCTTCTCGATCGCGTAAATCAATAAACACCAGATTACCTAGATTTCGCACACGTTGTACCCAGCCGTACAAATTTACACTCTGATTAATAAATTTTGATGTGATATTACCACAATAGTCAGTTCTTTTTTCCATTTTTTCCATTTTTATTCCTTTAATTGTTTCATTACCGCATTCATATCTTCAAGATCGTTGAAATTAAACTTAAATGTTTTAGCATCAGAAAGTCTCTTAACATTTAAAACTTCGGCAGCTAATTCTTTATCGCCAAGAGTAATAACGTATTTTGCTTTAGCTCTATCAGCTTTTTTAAATTGGGCTTTTAACTTCTTTTGATCAACATCATATTGAACTTTTAAACCTTGCTTACGCAACAAACGAGCAATTTCGACAGTTTTTACTTCGGTTCCTTGACCAATATTGGCAATAAAGAAATCAATACCCTGATCTTTAAAAAGTTCGGGATTTTGTTTTTGTAAAACCAGCATCAAGCGTTCTTCGCCTATACCAAAACCGACTGCAGGTGTTCTTGGTCCGTCAAATTCCTCTACTAAATTATCATAGCGACCACCACCTACAATTGTAGATGCAGATTCCCAAATACTTTTATCTTCTACCATAAATTCAAAGATTACACCAGTATAATAATCAAGTCCGCGAACCAAATCATTATCAATCACATAATTAATTTTTAATTGGTTCAGTATCTTTAGAATTTGGTCAAAATTTTCTTTTGATTTTTGATCCAAATAATCAACTATTTTAGGTGCTTTAGGCAAAAATTGCTTATCCTGTTCATCTTTGGAATCTAAAATTCGCAAAGGATTCTTTTCTAACCGTCTTTTTGAGTCATCAGAAAGCTGGTCTCTGACAGGCTTAAAATAATTGACCAGCGCATCATGATAATCTTGACGAACTTGTGCATTACCCAGCGTATTAATATGTAACTCATAATTTTTTACACCGAGTTTGGCTAATAAATCATGAGCCAGGACGATTGTTTCTACGTCAGCTAATGGATTAGAAGAACCAAAACTCTCGATGCCAATTTGGTGAAATTCACGTTGACGACCTGCTTGAGGTCTTTCATAACGAAAAGTTGATTCAATATAATAAACATTTAAAGGCTTCGCTACTTCTGGTGCATAAAGCTTATTTTCAACGTAAGCACGCACAACTCCAGCTGTCCCTTCAGGTCTTAAGGCAATGTGTCTGCCACCTTTATCATTAAAATCATACATTTCTTTTTCAACAACATCAGAAGTTTCACCACTCGAGCGCGAAAAAACATTATAGTTTTCAAAACTGGGTGTCCGAATTTCGCGATAATTTGCTCGTTTAAAAAAATCACGTAAAATTTGTTCTACCTTTTCCCATGATCCAGATTCATCTGGCAAAATGTCAACTGTTCCTTTAGGTCTTTGAACTCTCATTTAATCATCCTTTTAATAAAAAAACGTCCTTGAATAAATCAAGGGCGCTCTGATTTAGCACGGTACCACCTTTTACCTGCTGCGAATAACGCTCGCGAGGCGATCATTATCTGGTAAAGGGGTCACAGTTAGTTTTTTCCCACCTTTTCACCAAAAACAGGCGGTCTCTGAATAAAAATACTAAACTTCAGTCTTTGTCATTGATAATTCTTTTTTAGAATATAGTTTTCACAGTTAAAAGTCAACCTGTAGTACTACTACGCATGATATTTACAGATCCAACACGATTGTGAAAGGTCCATCATTTTCTAAATCAACCTGCATGTCGGCACCAAATTCACCTGTTTCTACAGTTAAACCCAGTTTCTCCAATTCTTTATTGAACTGTTCCCATAACTTTTTTGATTTTGGTGGTCTCATAGCTTTAATAAAACTTGGTCGATTGCCTTTCTTGGTATCTGCTAACAATGTAAACTGACTGACACTTAAAATCTGTCCGTCTACATCTTTAATTGCTAAATTAGTTTTACCATTTTCATCTTCAAAAATACGCATTTTGGCAATTTTAGCAGCGGCTTTTTTAACGACTTCAGCTTCATCGCCTTCTTTTAACCCGACGAGCAATAATAAACCCTTACGGATCTGTCCTACAGTATTTCCCGCAATTTTAACACTAGCCCGGTTTACTCTTTGGATCACAATTCGCATTAATTATCAGCCCTCCTCGTCTGGTATACGTCTGGTATATCCCTTAACTTGGTCAAAATGCCATCTAATTGAGCTGAATTTTTGACTGCCACTGTAGCATATATATGAGCAATATTATCTTCATTAACTTTGCCTGAGATATTATTAATATTTGGGGTTAGTGTGTTCAATTTTGTAATGACATCTGTAAGTAATTTACCACGATTGTAGCCGAAGACTTCAATATTGGCATTAAATGCTTGAGCACTGTTTTCTTCAACATTTTCCCACTGAACTTCGATCAGTCTGCCCTTGCTTTCGTCATTATTTACAATGTTGCGACAATCTGTTCGATGAATTGTCACGCCCCGACCTTTAGTAACATAGCCGACAATTTCGTCTCCTGGTACTGGGTTGCAGCACTTGGCCAAATGAAGCATCAGGTCACTTATGCCTTGTATCATGACACCATTTTTGTGCTTGATCTTCATTGCCTTAGAATCTTTTTTACTTGGTGGATTTTCAGAAACAGATTTTTGCCCTGAATTCAGAATTTCTTCTTCAAGTTGCTGTTGCTTTTTCTTTTCATTTTCGTGCCGTATATCCGCAGTTAATCTATTCACCACGCCAATCGCAGAGAGATCACCAAAACCAATTGAAGCATACATTTCATCTGCTGTGTGGTAATTTATTTGTTCTAATAGTGGTTCAATATGTTCTTTAGACATAAATACTTTGGGTGAAAGTCCTTGCTCACGCAGTTTGTCGGCAACCATTTGCTCGCCCTGTTCAATACTATGGTCACGATCAAGATTTCTAAAGTACCGGCGAATTTTGTTGCGTGCGCGCGAGGTCTTAACTAAATCAACCCAGTCGCGTGAAGGGGTAGCATTCGACTGCGTCATTATTTCAATGACATCACCATTTTTCAGTTTATAATCAAGAGGTACTAATTTACCATTGACTTTGGCTCCGACTGCATGGCTACCCACTTGAGTATGGATTTCATAAGCAAAATCTAAGGTAACTGAACCTTTTGGCAGTTCATAAACCTCACCTTTAGGTGTGAAAACATAAACGCGATCAGAGAAGATCTCGCTTTTAACGCTTTTCATGAATTCATCAGCGTCTGAAGTTTCATCTTTTAATTCTAAAATTTCACGGACCATGTCCAATTTTTCATTTGAACTGGTTTGTTCTACGCCTTTAAAATTTCCCCTCTTATATGCCCAGTGAGCAGCCACACCGTATTCAGCAATTTCATGCATTTGTTCGGTTCTGATTTGTATTTCAAGAGGTCTGCCACCAGGTCCAATAATAGTGGTATGAAGCGACTGGTAGCCATTGACCTTGGGAACAGCAATATAGTCCTTGAACCGGCCCGGCATTGGTTTCCATTTAGTATGAACTGCTCCCAAAACTGCATAACAGTCTTTAACCGTTTTAACAATCACGCGTACTGCCAACAAGTCATAAATTTCATTAAAATCTTTATGCTTGTTGACCATTTTTTTATAAATAGAATAAATATGCTTTGGCCGACCATATATTTCGTACTTAATGCCCAGGCTATCCAAACTTTCCTTAAGTGTCTTGATAGCATCTTGGATATATTTTTCCCTTTGGCTGCGTTTAAGACTCATTAGATTAACAATGCGATAATATGCCTTGGGGTTCAAATAATGAAAACTCATATCTTCAAGTTCCCATTTAATTGTTCCGATACCCAAACGATCAGCTAAGGGAGCATAAATATCCATAGTCTCAGATGCAATTCGGCGCTGCTTATCAGGGCGCAAATGCTCTAAAGTATGCATATTATGCAGTCTGTCAGCTAATTTGACCATAATCACACGAATATCTTTTGCCATTGCAATTAACATTTTTCTGTGATTTTCAGCCAAAAATTCTTGATGCGATTTATACTGGTATTTATTTAATTTAGTGACACCATCAACTATAAAAGCAACATCTTTACCAAATTTTTCCTTAATATCATCATTAGTGACTGGCGTATCTTCTACTGTATCATGTAGGAATCCTGCTGCAATTGTATCCGGATCAAGACTCAGTTTTGCAAGAGTACCGGCAACTTGGGTAGGATGAACGATATATGGCTGACCGGAGGCTCTTTTTTGATCTTTATGGGCATTTGCAGCAAATTTATATGCTTTTTCAACAAATGCAATTTGATCATCATTCATATATTTTTTACAGGTATCTATCACCTGTTCATGTGTCATTTCGATGTACTTTGACATAGAATATCGCCCCTTCTAGCACTATCCGTAAATTTGATTATCCATTAGACCAAATATTTCCAAAATCAGGTAAATTAACGCAAACAAAAAGTTATAATTAGCATATTTCAATAAAACAATTAAGCAAAAACAGCCTGGCATAAACAAGAGCCAATAGTGCCTTAAATTAAGTGCTTTAATCAATTTGCCAATGTGATAGCTGATTATGCTGTTGAGTACTATAAATAAGAGACCCACACGATAAATAGTCCCTATTGAAAACAGACTAAATAAGAGCGGCAAAATCATGACTAATATACTCCAGTAAATTACTGGTGTTATCTTATAGCTATTTAACTTTTTAAAAAAAGGAATATTTTTTAGTTTATCAATCAACTTGTCAGTTCCTTACTAATTTAATTATCTATTATAACTCTTTTTAGTTATCTTTTCTTTCAATAATCAGTCCAATCCAACGTCCCTGCTGCATTGATAATATAATTTGGAATCCATTGGTAGTTAAAGCTGTCCTGATTTTTTCTATCTGGTCACAATCTATCCCAGAAAAAATCACTTTTCCATTAGAGTTTAAATGCTCATTCAATTCTGGAATCAAATCAAGTAAAATTTCAGCTAAAATATTTGCTACAATAATATCATATTTACTTTTGACTTGATTTAATAAGTTCGTCTTCTGCACTTTTATATTAGTTAAATTATTTAAAGATATATTTTCATTAGCAGCAGTTATTGCCTCATCAGATATATCTGTCGCTAAAACTGAACTTGCTCCTAAGACAGATGAAGCAATAGCTAAAATTCCAGAGCCAGTGCCAACGTCACAAACAGTCTCTGGTTTGACTAAAATCTGTTCCAGTCCTAACAGTGCTAATTGAGTAGTCTTATGTGAACCAGTTCCAAATGCCAAACCTGGGTCAAGTTTGATTATGTTTTGGTCTTTAAAAGCTGGCTGATATTCTTCCCATTCAGGTACTATTGCCAAGTGCCTGGAAAAATCAATTGGATGATAAAATTTTTGCCACACTGTATTCCAGTCTTCATCTTTGATATAAGAAGCAGTCACTTTAGCCTGACCTATTTTCAAACCGTAACCCTCTAATTCAGACAGTTTTTTTTGGTACTTTTTAACTAATTCTGCCTGATCTTGTACCATATCAAAATATGCTAAAAATTCCAAATCTTCAGGTAAGTCTTTTATTTCGTCAAGTTTAACAATTGTTGAATCAGATTCCCAACCAGCTTGTTCAAAATCTGAACGTTTCCGTGTTTCAGTGCCCAAACACTTTAGTACATCATGACTATATATATTTAATGCATCTTCAACTTCATGACTAGTTTCTATTTTAATAATTAACAATTTCATTATTTTTTTAACTCCCTTTTATTTTCCCTTTTATCAATGCTATCATTAAAAAGGTGATCATTATGTCAAAAAAGAAAAATAAGATTGAAAAGACGCTCGTCGAAAAAATATTAGATAGGAATAAAATACTATATCGACAAGCAGAGTTTGCTACACGTGAAGACTCAGGTGGTGTGGCAAAAATGGATACATCCATTTTAAACGAGAATGAACATTTGGTCTATAAAACTTTGGTGTGCTGTGGAAATAAGACGTCGACTTTAGTAGCGGTAATACCAGTAACCGAGCATTTGAGCATGAAAAAGCTTGCCAAAAACTCCGGTAATAAAAAATGTGAAATGTTGCCTCTGAAAGATTTAGAAAATACTACCGGTTATGTACATGGGGCTAATACTCCCATTGGCATCTATTTTAAACATCATTTTCCTATTTTTCTTGATAATAGCATGATTAAAGAAAATGAAATTGCTGTTTCCAGTGGCAAAATTGGCCGGAGCGTGTTTTTAAATCCTCAAGATTTGCAAAAAATCACACATGCAAAATTTTGTGATTTACTGGAATAAAAGCAGAATTTAAATTTCGCATCCCGAAAATTTTTCTTCTAAAGAGTTGCTTAAGTTATAGTATTAAACCGTTCTTTCTAATATAATTAAAACAAATAAAAAGTATAAAGAATAGGAAAAAACAAATGACATTGTTAACAGATGAACAACTTGCGAACATCGCACACGACTATTTTTTGAGCAAGCTAAACATTGCAGAAATCTCGAAAAAGTATAATCTCTCCCGCTATCTTATAGCTAAAGCAATAGAAGAAGCCGAAGATAAGGGAATTGTGAAAATTAGTATTTATCAAAGTCCTAAACGGGCACAAAAACTTGAGCGTGAATTCCAAAGACTCTTTGATTTAAAAGAAGTTTATATCTTAGAAGATAAAGAAACCAAAAATCAAGATAATGAAATGATTGTTAACTTTGCAGCTAAACAAATACAGAATTATATTAATTCCGCTCATGTCATAGGTTTAACTTGGGGAACTCTCTTAAGAGACATCATTGATGATTTTTCAGTAGAAACGCGTGATGATTTGACTTTTGTACAGTTGTTAGGTCAAGTGGTTAATGCAAGCAAGCGTAAACTGCCATTAATTCAACATGCTGCAGATAAGTTCAGCGCAAAATGTCTAACTTTTCCTGCTCCCCTTTATGCGATTGATCCCACTTTAATAAAAAAGGTTCATAAAGAACCGTATTATGAATATATAGAAAAATACTTCTCACAGCTCGACCTAGTATTTGCAAGTATCGGAACATTCCAGTCGTTAGAATCAGGCCAATTCTTTATGGATTATTATGCAGATAAACTATTTGCAGGTTTGGAGAAAAATCAATTAGCGGGAATTATTTTTGGCAGGCCTTATGATATTAAGGGACGTTTTTATAGTCCTATTGAGCCACATATATCTGGCATCAGCCTTTCTAATATTTTTGCAATTCCGGATCGCTTTGTAATTGTTAGAAATCGTTTTAAAGAAGATGCTCTTTTGGGAGCGTTAAGGACAGGCGTAATTACTCACTTGATTACTACTAGTGGAATAGCCGAAAGAGTTTTACATAAGAATGACACTCTTTAGTTTTAATCAGAGGATATCTCCTGCTTATACAAATTAGTGATAAAATTTTGTAAATCTGTGACCGAATGTCTTCTTGAACGAGCACATTCTTTTGCAGGTCTTGAACATAAAAAACATCTGCGAACAGGCATACCCAATTCTTTGCGGGATATAGCCTGTTTTTGCTTATTAATCAACACATCAGCATCAAAAAGTCGATTTAGTTTTTGGTGATCTTCAAATTCAACTGCTTTTTCTTTTACAACTCTGTAGTTACTATTAACAAGGTAAAAATTTTCTGGACCTGTTACTTTTTCCCAATGTTCATAAAGAATAAAAGGCAAATCACTGCTTTGAAAAATTTTTTCTAAATCAAAAATACCTTCGGCAAATATTTTTTCTAAATAACAATTGTTTTTAATAGGTCCAGGAATATTCAATTTAACATCCAATAGTGTAATCTTTGGAAACTTTTGTAAAATTTCTTGTTGAAGCTTGACTCGTTCATCTTTATTTTCCAGTACTTCAGCTATACTCTGAGGCTGACCCTTGTCAAAAATTGATTTTATCATTCTGGTATTCACTTCTTTTTATATTATAACTAAAAAATGTGAGAACAAGTTCCAGCTCATTCTCACACTTTTTTAAAAATAAATAATTAGTCTTTTACCTGCTTAATAGTATCAATAATTGTGCCGTCTCGATACTGAATTAAAGCAACAGTGCGATCAGTATATGCCAGTGGTTTTGGTACCCCAACCTGCTCTTGAGCCATTTTTTGAAGTTCCTTAATATCAACCACATTGAGTTCTGGAACCTTGGCAAAAGCATCTATGAGATCTTTACGGCGTGGATTAATTGCAATTCCTCTTTCAGTTACCAAAACATCAATTGAATCACCAGGAGTTACAACTGTTTCGACTGCTGGAACAACAGTCGCATTTCGTCCACGTACTAATGGAGCAGTAATAATAGTCATTTTAGCTGCAGCCGCATCTTGATGACCACCAATAGCGCCGCGGATAACACCATCAGAACCGGTCATTACATTAACGTTAAAATCTGTATCAATCTGTAAAGCCGAAAGAATAGCAACATCTAAATTATTAACTACTGCCCCTTTATTGTGAGGATCGGCATACCAAGAAGCATCAATTTCTTGTTGATTTTTATTCTTAGCCATTGATGCCGCAGCACCTTTATCAAAATCCTGCACATCCATAATTTTTTTGACTAGGCCTTCCTCAAGTAAGTCGGTTGTAGGCTTGGTAATGCCACCTAGAGCAAACGATGCTGTGATACCATCTTTTAACATGGATTCTCTTAAATACCTAGTCACAGCAAGAGCAGCTCCACCAGATCCTGTCTGAAAAGAAAATCCTTGTTTATAATAAGGTGAATTGGTAATTACCTGATTAACGGTTTGAGCTATCTTTAACTCTTTCGGATCTTTAGTAAAGCGAGTAGCTCCTGAACCTATTTTATCTGCATCACCGATTTGATCAACCTTAACAACGTAATCGACCTGGGTTTGTTTAATAGAAGCAGGAGTATTTGGATAATCAACAATGTTGTCTGTCAATAAAACTACTTTATTCGCATATTGAGAGTCAATCAATGCGTATCCTAAAGAACCGAATACGGCATCTCCTTCTTGACCATTAGCGTTTCCTGCAGGATCAGAATTAGGGACACCTAAAAAGGCAACATCAATTTTGATTTCTCCTTCTTCAATTGAACGAGCCCGATTGCCGTGAGAACGGAAAATCACTGGATTCTCCAGCCCACCGTGGGAAACAAAATCCCCTAAGCTGCCTCTCATTCCAGAAGAAGTAATATTGGTAATGACACCCTTTTTAATTGCTTCAATTACTTTGTCATTCATAACACCAGTCAAAGAAGAAGGAGCTAAAGTCAAATCTTGATAACCCATTTTAATAATTAAATCCATTACTTTGTTAAAAGCAAAATCGCCATTTCTAAAGTGATGGTGAAACGAAATGGTCATACCGTCTTTTAGTGTCTTTTTGATAACTTCCTCTAAAGAGTCGACCACTTTTGATTCACCAGTAGTAACTTGCACTTTGGGTGCAACTCTCTTTACTTCAGGATTCCCAACTACAACAGACTCAAATGGTTTAAGATTCATATCAGTCATCAAATCATCCGGCAAATTGCGCTTTACTTTATTCTCCAATGTAATTACCCTCCTCATCAATTAAATTCGAAGCTTTTGCTGTTTCAATAACGCGATCAGCTTTTTCAACTACAGGTTTGTCAACCATCTTACCGTTCATCGAAATTACTCCAGAACCTTTTGCTTTTGCTTCCTGAATTGCATTTTGCACAGCAAGTGCATTTTCAATTTCGTCTTTAGTAGGATTGAATACTTTATTAACCATTGGAATTTGCCGTGGATTGACCAAAGACTTACCATCATACCCAAGTTCATAAATATATTTTGTTTCGCGGTAAAACCCTTCGGTGTCGTTCATATTAGAAAAAACAGTATCAAAGGCATAAACGTCTGCAGCTCTAGCAGCTTGTAAAACCATGTTGCGAGCAAATTCAAGTTCACGTCCGTCAGGGTAACGATGGGTGTGCATATCAGCAGTATAATCTTCACCTGAAACTGCCAAGCCCATCATCAAAGGCGTTGCAGTAGCAATTTCCGGTGCATTAAGAACGCCTTTAGCACTTTCAATCGCAGCCATTACGCCAATAGAGCCTTTTTCAACGCCATATTCTTCTTCTGCCTTTTCCATATCTGCTACTAATTTTTTAATCATTGCAGCTGATTCAGTTTTTGGCAGACGAATAACATCGACTCCTGCTCGCACCATTGCTTTTACATCTTCGTCATAAAAAGGCGTATCTTGACCATTAATTCTGACAACTACTTCTGCACCACCGAAATCAACAGTTTTAATGGCATTAAACACTAACATTCTCGCTGCATCTTTTTCAGTTAGAGAAACTGCATCTTCCAAATCTAACATAATAGAGTCAGCACCATAGATACCGGCATCCTTAACCATAGCTGGATTATTTCCCGGTACAAACATCATTGTTCGACGCAAACGATTTTTTACGTAAGTCATTTATTGCAATACCTCCAATCTTGGTTTATCCGTTGTTTCGGTTGCTCTTTGAGCCGCAGCTAATGTACGTGCAGCAATCACACAGTCAAGGGCCCCTTTATCAGTAGCCTTAACTTTCGCATTATCAAGTCCGAATTTTTTAAGAGTATCTGTTATTACTTTTTTAATCTGATCTCCGTATGATTTGGCTACTTCGGATTCCAAATCGATTTCAATACCATTTTGACCAGCGGATACCATTATTTGAATATCTGAAGATTCTAAAGTTCCTGCCACTCCAACAGTCTTAATTTCCATTGATGTTCATTCCTTTCTTTATTCTTTCTTGTAAAATTTGATAGTTTTTATTAATAAAATCAAACGTAGTTGGCGGGACTAAATTTGAAATGTCTTTTAAATTATCACTTTTGATCAATTGACGAACACGAGTAGCTGTAATTATTTGATTGCTATTGCAAAAACGCTTAACAATTGCAACGTCAATTTTGGGACCAAGTGTGTTTTTTAAGCTTTGATTATAGAAATTAGTTGTTCTTGAAAATGGTTCAGTACCCAAATAACGCTTTTTTATTGCCAATTTCGGTGCAATAGTATTTTTAAAAATTAATGCATCAATTTCTGTTTGCGTAGCGATCAGTTCATCAGGTGATTTTAAAAAGTATGCTGGAAAAGTTGATTGAGAAACTAAATAGTCTCCACCACTAACTACTAATACATTTTTGTACTCAGATGTGCCTTGTTTTACCAGTTCCATTCTTTCGCTCGTCTTAAATAATGAAGCATCTGTAGCAACAACAAACACATATACCAGATCATTTTCGCTACTAGCAAGTTTTACCAGCCCTTGATGACCTAAAGTAAATGGATTAGCGTTCATGACAATTGCTGCAACTTTTTTATGATTTTGGTCTTTTATTCTGGGAATTTTTGCCAAAAAATCCTGAATATTAGGCGTGCCACTCTCTAAAAAAGCTGCTTCATTAGTATGAGCTAGTTCCTTAAATCCTAAGTGAGAAAAACTGGCAGAATATTTTGCCTTAGTAAAAACAAACGAATGATAAATATTTTGGCTAAAAAGGTATTCTTGTAAAGCTGAAACTATTTGATTAAATCTTGCTCCTTGAACAGATTCATCATTTGAAACTGCTATATATTTGAGAACATTTCCAGCAATGCTACCCGTGCCTACCAACTGACCATCTTCATCAATTAGGCCAACTGTATGATCAATCACAGCAACTTCACGAGAGCTAAAATTGTTAATTCCTTGACTAATCAGGAATTTTTGCCACCTTTTTTTGGTTTCCGGCAAGGTTAAAAAAAGTTCTACGGTTTTATCCATTTGTCCCATTCTCACTTTGAGTTAAATTTCTTTTAAAAAGTTCATAACTTCTTTATACATGCTCAGAGGCTGCTCAGCTTGAATTAGGTGTCCACAATTTTTGATAATCTTCGCAGTTATTGCTTTATTCAACTTTTCCATGGCATAGGCAAAGTGATAGTCAAAAAAGAGTGAATTCTGTCCTGCTAAAACGAGCATTGGAATTTTTAAATCAATTAAAACATCTCGCCAATCTTGCTCAGCATGATCTATACGACAAAGATAATTCTCTTCAGCATTATATGGATGTTTTTGGGCTTCTATTTTGGCCTCTTTAAACATCTCATCATTGATATGAGCATAAATGCCATTGCCAAGATCTGCCTTTAGATAATCCGGATAATTCTGCCAAGTTAAATCTTTAAAACCATACTCCCAAGAGCTATCTCGAATCATCTTGGGAGGTTGATCCAAATCAATAATTGCCTTTAGCCTTTCATAGCCAAATAATGAAACATAAGCCCAAATATTTGCTGCACCCATTGAATTTCCAATAGCAATAATATTTTTCAAGTTTAACTTGGTAATTAGTTCCTTTAAATCAGCCGCATGACGACTGATACGCTGTCCCTTAAATGTTCTTTGTGAACGTCCCTGGTTACGCGGATCTATTACGATAAAACGATAATCAGCTGCAAAAAGTTTAGCAACTTTTTTCCATAATATTGCGGTGCTTCCTATGCCAGGAACTGCCAATATAGGTTGTGCACTTTTATCTGTATCATAATACGCTATTCGTATACCATCATTAGTGATAAAACTCTTCTCATTAAGCATTTACCAGATTCCGATAACTTTCATCCATAAAGTTCCAATCACTCCAAAAATCAGCAAATAGATAATTCCCAAAATAAAGTTGTATTTCCACCATTCACCTTGTTTAATGTAACCTGTAGTAGCTAAAATTGAAGCTGGGCCGTTGGCATAGTGAGTAGTTGAAGCGTTGAAAGCTCCTGTAAATGCAAGCAGCATTGCAGAAAGTCCCAAAGGAGCACCAGTAGCTACTGCCACTGACAAGAATGGTAAATATAAGGCAGTCATATGAGCGGTTCCACTAGCAAAGAAGTAGTGGGTATAAAACATTAATATTACCAAAACCACTAATACTACTTGCCAGCTGATGCCGTGAAGACTTGTTTGAATAGTCTTTGAGAACCAGTCAATAAAGCCAAATGAAATAAGTTTACTTGCCATAAAAACTAAAATTGACAGCCAAATTAGAATATTCCAGGCTCCAGTTTGGTTTAAAGCATCTTTCATAGTTAAAACACCAGTTAGCAACAACAAGCCAACTGCTAGAAAGGCAACAAAAGTTGAATCTAATTGTGGTATATCAAAAACGCCAGATAAAACCCATAAGATTATGGCAAGCAAAAATACCATTGACATAATCTTTTCAGGTTTTGTAACTGGTCCCATCTCCTTGAGATGATCAGTGGCCCATTTTTCAGCATTAGGAGTTTCTTTTATCTCAGGTGGGAAAATTTTATAAATCACAAGTGGAATGACAATAGTTGCAACAAGAACAGGAACTACTGCGGCTGAAAACCAACTAATCCATGTCATGTTATAATTTTTCTGCTCTGCCATTTGTGAAGCAACCATATTTGGTGCCGCGCCGGTAATAAAAAGGGCAGTTGAAAGAATATTGGCATGAAAAGCCATAAAACTGAGATAGGCACCAATTTTCTTTCTGGAAGGGTCATTAGGGTAAGAATCATAATCTTTAGATATTGATTCGGTCACGGGCCAAACGACTCCTCCAGTTCTGGCACTGTTTGATGGAATCAAAGCTCCTAAAATTAATTCCAATCCAGTAATGGCATAGCCGATGCCAATGGATTTCTTGCCGAAACGTTTAATCATCCAATAAGCTATACGGTTGCCCAATCCAGTTTTACTAATACCATATGCCATGATGAAAGCCATAGCAATTAGCCAAGAAGCTGAATTGCTAAAGGCACTGAGAATTCCAGTTGTTACTTTGCCTGTTTTAGGATCTGCAATGTCCTTGATTGGGGCTAAACCAACTAAAACCGTTACTATAAGTCCGATTAAAGTGGTGCCGCCTATTGGCAAAGGTTTAGTGATACACCCAACAATAGTTGCTACGAAAATAGCAAACATTTCCCAAGCTGGAGCGGATAAACCTGCAGGACGCAAAGGCGTGATGCACCAAAGTATAACACCAACAGCTAGGGGTAAGATAAATCCCTTGTAATTAACTTTTTCAAGTGTTTTCATTTTAATTACCTGTAATTTTCCGGGCGATAAAAATCGTCAATAATTTCATAATTTTTATTCTTCAGTTCTTCATCAAGCCAATTTATATTTCCTGTGCCATCATGAAAACTTGCCGCTTTGGCATCATCCTTTTTGTGAAAATCCTGGACGGCTGGAAGCAATTCACTTGCTTCTTCTAAAGCAATTTTTATAACACCATCGGCATCACCTAAAATTACGTCACCAGGATTAACACTCACGTTCCCACAAGAAATTGGAACGTTTATTTCTCCTGGGCCCTCTTTATATGGCCCATCTGGTGTTGTGCTAACCGCATAAATGGGCAAGTCCCAATCACGCAAACTATCTATGTCACGTATTGGCCCATCAACTACGACTCCAGCAACATGTCTTTGGTCGCGAAGCCAGGTCATCATCACTTCGCCAATAACGGCCCTGGTATTGTCATTCTCATTGTCAATGACAACGATATCGCCTTCATGACAATATTTTAAAGCTGCATAAATGGTCAGATTATCACCTGGACGATTATGAACTGTAAAAGCTGGCCCACACATTTCCTCATGAGGATTGGACATAAGCTTAATTCTCGGTGCCATTGCACCTGTTCTATTCATACAATCAGCCACATTTGACGATGGCAATTTTTTGTATGCATCTATTACCTCTTTCTGTGGAAGGTTTCTTTTTAAAAAAATTCTTTTTCCAACCTGCATTCGTCATGCCTTCTTTTGGTTAATCTAAAGTAATATTATCTAGTACTTCCTGCATTTTTGAAGCTGAGTTCAGCATCTTAGCTTTTTCAGTTTCAGAAAGCTTAGTCTCAAGCACCTGACTAATTCCGGCACCATTTATTACAGTAGGAGTTCCTAAATAAAGCTCACTTTTAATTCCATATTCACCATTAATTGGTGCTGATAAAGGCAAAGCGATTGACCGATTATTTAATATAGCGGTAACAATTTGAGTTAACATCATCGCAATGCCATAAAAAGTAGCACCTTTATTTTCAATTATTTTTCCTCCCTTTTTACGAATACCTGATTCTACTTGATCCAGCACAGAGTTGTCAATACCGTCAAAATCTTTAAGTGGCTTGCCACTAACTGTTGACTCATCAAAGTTTTCGAAAGAAGTATCACCATGCTCACCTAAGACCATAGAATTAACTTCAGCAACAGGAACATGTAATCTTCGTGCTAAATCTACCTTTAAACGTGCTGAATCAAGGGAAGTACCTGTTCCAATAACCTTATTTTTAGGGAAGCCGGATAATTTCTGGGTCAGCGTTGTTAAAATATCAACTGGATTAGCAGAAACAAGGAAAATTCCATTAAAGCCTGATTCAACTACAGGTTGAATTATGCTTTTTAAGATATTAACGTTTTTATTAACTAGATCCAAACGACTTTCTCCCGGCTTGCGCGGAACACCAGCGGTGATCACAACAACATCAGCGTCTTTTGCATCAGAGTATTCTCCCGAATGAATATTACATTCTCCTGTAAAAGGCAATATATCTTCTAAATCCATTGAATCACCCAGTGGACGTTTTTTTACCACATCGCAAATAACCAGCTCGTCAACTCTAGTATGTTGCAATAAATCGTTGGCAAAAGTTGAGCCTACTGCTCCATCACCAACTAATAAAACCTTTTTATTCATAACGTCATTTCCTTTCAATTTTTAAAAATGTAATCCTTTACATTTATAATTATAAAATTACTTTTTAATTTTTTCAATATTTAAAATAAATAATTCAAATTTTAATTTTTTAAAAATATAAAATGATTTACATCTTTTAAATAATATAAAAAATGCTTAGAATTTCTAAGCATTTTAAATATTTATTTATATTGTCTAGTAAACTCTGACATTTGTATCCCGGCCTGTCTGCCAAATATTACAGTTTCAGCGATTGAGTTTCCTCCAATTCTATTATTGCCATGCAAACCTCCTGAAACTTCACCTGCGGCATAGAGTCCTGAAATAATATTTCCGTCTGAATCCAAAACTTCAGTTTTTGGAGTTATATGAATTCCACCCATAGTGTAATGAATAGCCGGATTAATATGAATAGCAAAGAAAGGACCTTGCTCAATAGTGCGATCCATTCCAGTAGTTCGCTGATATTCACTATCATTTTTGTTCTTCACAGCTTCATTCCATTTTGAAATTGTTTTCTTTAGATTATTACTGTTAACACCAATGTTTTCTGCTAATTCCTCAATGGAAGATCCTTGATTGACTAATCCTACATGATCATAAAATTCAACAGCGGTGAAATTATTACGGATCGTTTGATCAAACAGAAGATACGCTCCATCCTCATTTAACTTAGTAATTGCATCAGAAACTATTTTCCGTGTGTTGAGTTCATTAACAAATCTTTGACCAGATTTGTTAACTAAAATTGCACCTTCGCCACGTAAACCTTCACCTATTAAATAGACGTGATCAGTATCTGTTTGGGCTGTAGGATGTACCTGAATAAATTCCATTTGCTCTAGTTGAGCATCTACTTTGGCTGCTAATTTTAGACCATCACCTGTAGCTCCGGGTTGATTAGTTGTTTTATAATTTGCGAGATCAGGACGATATTTTTGTATCAAATCTTTTGAAGAACCAAAGCCGCCTGAAGCTAGTAAAATTGCTGTTGCTTGAACTTTTCTTGTTCCTGAATCAGTTTCAACTTCAATTCCTACAACTTTTTTCTGCTCATTTTGTAATAAACTAATTACCCGTGAATTATTAAAAACAGGAATACTTTTTTCTTTAATTTGTTTCAAAGCTCCTGTTACTAAATAACTGCCAACAGGTGCCATTGAGGCAGGCCGGTGAGCCCTCTTTTTACTCATACCACCCGTTATCGTCAAATTTGTTAACTCAATGCCATGATTCATTAACCAGTCAATTGCTACTGCTGAATGGTCAACGAAATACCTTAAAAGATCGCGATCATTTAGTCTGCCTCCACCTTTTAAAGTCTCCTGATAAAAATCTTCCTTATTATCTATAATTCCTTCATTAAGTTGAACCAGGCTCTCAGAAGCATTCATTCCTGACGATGCTCTATTGGTATTTCCACCAAGGTCGGCATTTTTTTCAAAAACAGCAACATTGAGTCCGAGTTCTTTTGCCTGAATTGCTGCTGTTAAACCAGCTCCGCCGGCTCCAACGATCACAGCATCATAGCGGTCTTTAATTTCTGCACTGCCGTTAGGCGTAAAAACAAATTTACCCATTTATTTTTCTCCTCTAAAAACATTAAAATAGTTATTTCTCAGGATTAGTTTGAGATACATTGGTCATCTCCATGTAATCCATCCACTTATCATATTCTTCCTCTGTTAATTTGCCACTATCTAAAGCTGCTTTCTTTAGTGTTGTACCTTCCTTATCTGCAGTTTGGGCAATTTTCGCAGCTGCATGATAACCAATGTGTGGTGACAGAGCTGTAACAGTCATCAAAGAACTTTCAAGCAAGTCATCCATCTTTTCTGCATTAACTGTTAAGCCTGCTATCATTTTATCAGCAAACCCTGTAATAGTACCAGTTAAAATGTCACAAGAATCAAGAAAAGCTGTAATCATTACTGTTTTATAGACGTTCATTTCAAAATTTCCTTGTGAACAGGCAAAAGTAATTGTGGTATCGTTGCCAAAAACTTTTGCAGCTGCCATGGTCACGGCTTCAGCTTGCGTGGGATTAACTTTACCTGGCATAATTGATGATCCAGGTTCATTGGCTGGAATGTTGAGCTCGTGGTAGCCGGCTCTTGGGCCAGAAGCTAAAAATCTAATGTCCTGTGCTATTTTGAACATATCAGCAGCTAAAGTTTTCAATGCACCATGAACAACATCAATTCCAGAATGATGAGCTAAGCCCCAAAACTTATTGGTATTAACTTTAAATTCATGCCCGTAAACTTGGGACAATTTACCGGCAATTTTTTCAGTCATTCCAGGCGCGGCGTTAAGTCCAGTGCCAACAGCGGTCCCTCCTATTGCTAATTCAAACAATGTTGGTTTAAGTTCTTGAATATAATTCAAATCATGCTTTAAGGCAGAAATATAGCCTGAAACTTCTTGACCAAAAGTAATTGGTGTAGCATCTTGCAGGTGAGTACGACCCACTTTAACGGTTTTCCAATACTTATTCTGTTTTACTATCAGTTCATCAATTAAATGCTGCACAGCCGGCTCGAGTTTATCCAGGGCTTCAACGGCCACAATATTCATTGCTGTAGGGTAAGTATCATTAGACGATTGTCCTCTATTAACATCATCATTAGGTAAAATATGCAAATGTGGATGCAACTTGTTGGCTAGATTTGCGACAACTTCATTGACATTCATATTGCTTTGAGTTCCAGACCCAGTTTGCAATACATGTAATGGAAAGTCCTTGCGTAGTTCATGGTCATCTAATTTAAGTAAGTAATCAACTGCGTCCTCAATTGCTTGCCCTTTATCCTCAGGCTCATCTCCAACTTCTACATTTGATTCAGCAGCAGCTTTTTTTAAATGCAAAAATGCCCGAATAATTGCAAGAGGCATTAATTCACCACTGGGGAAGTTATTGCGACTGCGTTCAGTTTGTGGTCCCCACAAAGCTTCTTTCGGTATTTTGACAGGACCAATAGTATCACTCTCAACACGATATTCATTTTCGCTCATGTTCAGTCTCCTTATTTAATGCTGACATTCTTCTGATAATAAATTTTATCTTACTCTTTCACTCATAATACAGGTTTTTTGAGCTTTTTTCAATATTTATAAATAAAAGGGCTATCATTTTAAAAATTAAAAATTTATTTAAAAATACAAAAAGCACTCCCAAAGAGTGCTTAATTCTGATTGTTATATTTTTAATGTTTCTGCATTAATAGCTACTATTACCGTTGATAAAGACATCAGAATTGCTCCAACAGCTGGAGATAACAAAATTCCCCAAGGAGCTAATACCCCAGCAGCTAAAGGCAATGCAATTATATTGTAGCCGGCTCCCCACCACAAATTTTGAACGGTTTTTCTTTGAGTATGCTGGGCGAGATTCAAAAAACTAATAATGTCAAGTGGCTCACTATTAACCAAAATAACATCGGCAGAATCTACAGCAACATCTGTTCCCGCACCGATTGCAACTCCAATATCGGCTTTTGCTAAGCTAGGAGCATCATTTATGCCATCTCCGACCATCATTACTTTGTTACCTTTTTCTTGCAACTCTGCAACGATTTTCTGTTTGTCAGCCGGCATTAAACCTGAATGTACTTCGGAAATGTTGAGTTTTTGCGCAATATTTTGCGCAACTTTTTCATTGTCTCCTGTAAGCATTACCGGCGTGATATTAAGATCTTTAATTTGCTTAATTAAAGAAGCAGCGTTCTTTTTAATTTCATCACCAACAGCAACATATCCTAAAAGATCATTTCCTTCTACTAAATAACTTGAAGTGTAGTTTAAAGCATCTATTTTGGGAAAATGGTTAACTAGCTTTCTAGCAGCTTTTTCGTTCACCAGCTGAAATTCCTTGCCATTTAAAGTACCAGAGACCCCTTTACCATCTAAAGTCTTACTATTTGCTAATGAATAAAGTTTCATATTTTTTTCTTTAGCAAATTGTAAAATGCTTTGAGCAATCGGGTGATTTGAATCCTGCTCAAGTGAAGCAATAAGCTTAATTACTTCATCAGCACTATAATTTTTAGCCAAACTATCAAATTTTCGCACTTGAAATTTTCCTTCAGTTAAAGTTCCAGTTTTATCTAAAAGTAAATAATTGATTTTTGAACTGATGCTGATGACATTGCGATTCCTAATTAATAAGCCATTTTTGGCGCCAATTGAGGTACTCCTTGCATTAACTAAGGGAATGGCCAGCCCCAAAGCATGAGGGCAGGCAATAACTAAGACGGTGACCATTCGTTCTAGACCACCAGATATGCCACGAAGACTGGTCCAAACCAAAAAAGCAATAATACCAAAAGTTAGCGCTGCATAAAACAACCAACTGGAAACCCGATCTGCCAAATTTTGTAGTTTGGACTTATTCATCTGAGATGACTGAACTAGTTTATTGACACTGGCTAAAAAGCCGGAATTAGCAGAATTAGCAACCTTAATTGTTAATGTTCCAGAACCGTTAATTGATCCCCCAATAACCTTATCGTTTTTTTGCCGCGTTACTTCGCGTGATTCACCAGTAACCAAAGATTCGTTTACTTGACTAGAACCATTCAGAATAACCCCATCAAGAGGAATACTTTCTCCTGCTTTGACTAAAATTACTGCATCTTTTTGGACATCATTTATTGCCATATCCATAGTTTGACCATCATGTTGTACGTGGACCTTATCAGGTAAAAGCTTAGCTAAATCATGCACAGAACTATTGGCATTCATCACTGAATTCATCTCAATCCAGTGACCTAAAAGCATAATCAAAATTAAAGTAGCCAGTTCCCAGAAGAAGTCCATTACATGAACTTTACTGTTTAACAAATCATTTTTCACAAAAGCATAAATACTATAAATATAAGCAGTAGTAATTCCTAAAGAAATAAGAGTCATCATTTCAGGCTTTTTGTCTTTTATCTCGTAAAAAGCGCCTGATAAGAAGGGTTCCCCACCATAAAAGTAAAGGATCGTTGCAAAAATAACTACTACCCAGTCAGAACCAGTGAAAGAAAATTGGAAAGGTAAATGGACGCCCATTGCAGGCGACAAAAAGATAATTGGCAATGATAATAAAACTGAAACCCAGAATTTTTTCTTTAAGTTCCCCATGTGCATCATGTGGCCACCATGCATCATCATATCATGATCATCCATTTTCATTGATGAGTGATTATTCATCGCATGATTCATATTTTCACTATGGTTCATATTCATACTATTCAAAATATTCCGCCCCATTCTATAAATCACCAAAATTGTTCTTTTCTTTAATCTACTTTTATAAACAGGTGATGTCAAAATATCGGCTTAATTATTTGAATTATATTTACACAGCTAGTTAATTTTTGCTTTTTTATAAAAATGAATAATAAATCCAATTGCTAATCCGATTACAGCAGGAATTACCCAATCCATACCAATATCTGCGAATGGCAAAAAGCGTGATTGTATTGATCTTAACTGCAATGCCCAAGGTTTTTGACTAATTACGGCAGGAAAAGAAGCTACCATATCTAAAATTGCTGGAATGAATGTAAAAACTATTCCCCAAAAGTAAACAATTGGATCGCGATCAAACAGTGAACTAGAAATTGACAGAATAATTAGTACCATTGCAATAGGATATAAAAACATTAGCATTGGAGTTGACCAGGCAATAATTGTATCCAAACCAAAATTAGCCGTGATGAAAGAAACAAGAGTCATAATTGTCAACCAACCATGATAGCTGATTTTATTGAAGCTACGGTGAAAGTCTTGTGCAAAAGCGGCTATTAAACCTACAGCGGTTGTTAAACAAGTTAGTGTAACCAGTGTAGCAAGTAAAGCATGACCAAAATTGCCCAAATAATAAGTAACTATTTGATTGAAAACAGTGCCACCTTCAGCAGAAATTTTAAAATGGTTTAAAGTTGTCGCACCTACCCAAATTAACCCAATATAAATAATACCAATTGCACTTGTGGCGATCACACCAGCTCTGGCTGTAACTTTCGCATTGCTTTTAGCAGAAGTTTTCCCCAGCTGCCTTACCGCCGAAACAATTGTATAACCAAAAGCTAATCCGGCCAGAGCATCCATGGTGTTATAGCCTTCTAAAAAGCCATTGAAGAAAGGGGCGCTTTGATAAGCTGCTGTTACGCTTTGATTTTTAGCAGCACCCATTGGTGAAATGGCGGCCAACAAAAAAATCGAAAATAGCAACAGCAAAAATAATGGATTTAGGATTTTTCCTATACTAGTCAATATCGTAGACTGTTTATAAGAAATAATAAAAGCCAAAATGAAAAATATTGCAGAGAATATCAGGAGTGCTGGCTTTGCGGCAGATTTCGGCAAAACTGGTTGCAAACCCACTGAAAATGAAATGCTTGCCGTACGCGGGGTGGCAAATAATGGCCCCAGAGTCAAATGGATTAAAACCATAAATACTAGAGCAAAAATGTTACCCAGTGGCCTGCCAATATCATAAACTCCTTTGGCATGACTTGCGCTAATAGCTAAAACGGCTAGTAAAGGTAAAAGCACTGCCGTTACCAAAAAGCCAAAAGTAGCTATTCCCCAATTTGCTCCTGAAAGCTGACCTAAATGAATCGGAAAAATCAAGTTGCCTGCACCAAAAAACAGCCCAAACAACAATGACGCTACTACCAAATATTGCTTCCATGTTAAAGGTTTTGTATTAACATCTTGCTCAATTTCTTCCATTACAATTCCTCCTAAACAGAATTACAGATAAATTTAATAATGATAAAGGGTTGGCTAGATTATTTTGGGTAATAAAAAAGCACCCTTGATTTTAAATCAAGGGTGCTTTAGCACGGTACCACCTATATTACTGCACTATAAATCAAAAAATGACAAATAGCATAGTCACTTCACGTACGGCAAAAATGCGATACGCTAACACGTTAATGGGTGTACCCAATAATAGCTACTAAAATTCACCATATAGCTCAAAGTTACTTTCAGCTTGCCGTCACGGTCCGTTCTCAGCAACAGGACTCTCTTAAACGCTACTTGTAAGCTTACTTATCTTTTCTTCGCTTTATCAATATTAATGATATTCTAATCAATGTCTTATTTTCTGTCAACTAAAATTTTGAAAAATTAGTGAAATTGGCAAAAAATTGATTATTTTTGGACTTATACCCTTTTAAGTATGTTTTCTTTTAAAAAAGGGTCAACTAGCACAATTACAAGCCTAAATATTTCTTGAATAATAAAGCTTAAAGTAATATCAAAATATAAGAGAAACTTTAGCCCTACATTTTCAAATGAAACTACTGAAAAATTTCCAGTGACAGAAACGCTACATACAAATTTATATTTGCTAGGATTTGCGTAAAAAATCAAAAAGTTTTTATTAAAAATAATAAGATTTTAAATAGGATTAGTACTTCTGTGTTCGATATAGGAACATTGACGTTAGGGTTAACCATGCAATAATAGAATTTAGTGATGAAGAAATTTTATTATATTTTTAGCCAGCATGATTCTACTTTTGCTTAACATGTTTAACCCTCAGAGCAACTAAACCATGTTCGCGGACTAGCTCCACCCAGCTCCTGATAGCCGTGTAATCAATGCCATATTCTTTGCCTAAGCCAGCCATTTGGCGTGCTAGATACTTACTAACAACTTCAATTTTCAAAGCAGTCGAATATTTAGTCATAAAAAAGATGCTCCTAATAGTCAGATTATTGTCTATCTATTATGGAGCACTTCATCATTATTTGAATTTCAAATAATTTTTGCTTAACCAGTTTGCAAAACGTTTGGTACTTGTTGTTACACCATAGTCTAACATTGCAATCCCATATTTAGGCCTAATAGAATAATTTAAAGGTACACTCGTAATTGTTTTATCCTGGTATGCATTAACAAAGTCCGCCCAAATTCCTACTCCAAGCCCAGCTTTTACCATTAAACTAGAACTTAATATGTTGTTGGCATAAGCCACATTAACATCCTTATTCACGGACACGATATATTTTTGCAAAATATTTTGTGATGGTGGACACCATTCACTATCAGAGAAAACTAACCTAAATTTATTTAGCTCAGAAATTTTAAAAATATTATGTTTAATCCCTGAGGAATTATAGAAATTTACACAATAATGACCTTCCACTAAATTAATATATTTTACGTTTTCCATTTTTGATATGATATCTGGCATCGTAAAAATAATATCACAGTCCCCGTTAAGCAATCTATCTTTTAATTCATTATGCGCAAAATTTTCTAAAAAAATATAAAGTGAATCATTACCTATGTTTCTGTTGTATTCCTCAATTAATTTCGGTAATATAGAAATTTCATAAGGCGTTCCACTATAACCTATTGTTAGATTATTCCTTTTTCTAATAGCAGCCGATTTTGCTTTTTGAACCGACTTATCATAAACATTTAATAATGGCTTGATAGAATGATAAAATTCCCTTCCACTTTCAGTCAGATGCACTTCTTTTCTAGTCCTTTTAAATAAGAAAAAATTAAGCTCATTTTCCATTGAAGAAATAATTTGCGAAACAGCTTATTGTGATAAATTCATTTCTATAGCCGTCCTGGAAAAATTTAAAGTTTCTGCCAAATTTACAAATACTTTTAAATGTTCAAAGTTCATTTCTATTCCTTTCTTAATAAGTAAATCTTATTAATAATCATATTCTAGATTATTTGTAAACAATTGAACAATGTTATATTTATTTTTGTAAGCATTGGCGTAATCACTGAAATGAAAGGAGAAATTTAAAGTGAAAAAACTTACATCTGGAAATTATGACATTATAGCTCATGAATACGAAAATGAAGAAATGCCATTAGAGGTCGAAATTAAAAATGACAAAATTTGTAAAATTAAAACAAAGAAGAAAATGATTCCTGGAAGTTTAGAAGAAACAGTATTTACTAAAGTTCCAAATGAAATTATTAAGAATCAAAGTTTATCCGTAGATGCAATTTCTGGAGCAACACATTCTGTTGATGGTCTGTTAAATGCAGTAGAAAAAGTCATTGAGCAAGCAGGAGGCAACGCTCAAGAATACAAGAAAGAGCAAAAAGAAATTAATCTGAATAAAAAACATGTTTCAGCGCATTTTTCTAACGACTTTTCTTCCTGGCGTACGAAACCAGAACAAATTGTTAAGGAATATAATACCGACTTTTTAATTGTAGGTGCCGGGATATCAGGACTGGCTGCAGCGGTTCAAGCTCGTCAACTTGATTTAAATACAATCGTAATTGACAAGAACGGTTTCGTGGCCGGAAATGGTAGCGGTGTTGAAGGTATTTTTGGAATTAACACTAAAATGCAAAAAGCTGCCGGTATACATGCAGAAAAGGAAGATATAATTTCAAAGGAAGCTGAGTTAGGACAATATAGGGCTGACGGATCTTTTTGGGTTGATTTAATTAATAATTCTGCAGATAACATTGACTGGTTGGTAAACCTTGGTGTTCAGTTGACTAAAGTCGACGACTATCATGGTACTTGTATGTTTCCGACTTTTCACTGGTTTAAAGGGGGTTTTGCCTCTGTCGGATATGTACCTTATATGAAAAAGAAGGCTGATGAGCTTAACGTAAAATTCCTGCTGGAAACTTCAGCTACAAGCATTATTGAAGAAAACGGAACTATTAAAGGAGTTTATGCAAAAACACCAGAAGGATATATAAAAATTAATGCAAAAGCAACGCTTTTAGCCACAGGGGGCGTTGGACATAACCCTGATCTGTTAGAGCAACAAGGCTGGTCAACAAAGAATATTCACTATTGTTCAATGCCAAGTAATACTGGTGATGGTTATCAAATGGCTATGTCAGTTGGCGCAATGGATATGCTAAAAGAATCTCCAGAATTTATGATGAACTATATTCAGGCTTTTCCTCATGAAGGTGTACATTTATATCTTGATCCTATTAATGGATTTATGTCATTACCATCTGGAGGCCCAGTAGTGTTTGTCAATCAAGATGGCAGACGTTTTGTGAATGAAAATGTCAAAAAGTATAATTTGTTATATCAAAGAATGGCAATTAAAGCTACAAAAGTCACATATGAAATATTCACACAAAGAATTTTTGATAAACTAACCAAGAACGTTGAAAACGCAGATGAAATACTAGCTAAGGCTCTAAAAGAAAACGAAGGAAATTCATTATTCAAAGCAAATTCAATTTCAGAACTTGCACAAAAAGTAAACCTTCCTGTTGCAATTTTATCCAAGACAATGAAACTATACAATTCTTACTGTGACAATGGCAAAGATCTAGAATTCAATAAGGATAAAGAAATGTTAGTTTCAATGAAAGATGGTCCATACTACATCGCTCGCTTAGATCCGTCTAATTTAATTGGCGTTGGTGGAATAGGGTCAAATAGAAAATTTGAAGTTATTAGTAATAATTTCGAAAAAATTCCTGGATTATACGCTTCTGGAATGGATTCTACTATGCAATATCGTGATGTATATACGATTACTCTAGGTGGGTCTGCTTGCGCTCATAATGTTAATTCTGGTCGGCAAGCAGCCAAAAATGCCAAACAATATATTCAAAACCTCTAATAAATTAATTTTTTAAGTAATATCAAAAAAAGCTTCCGATGAAGCTTTTTTATTTTACAATCTTTGTGCCATGAAGTTGATTAACATTCAGTTCTGCACCAACCAAATCTCCATTTTCGGTTGTGATCCCTCCACCTGGCAAAATTTCTATGCGATCATCTGCCCATTTAATAATTTCTTTTAAATGGAGTATTGTTGCCAAGATAGGTTTGTCTAATTTTCCACCATGTGTCAAAATTCGTTTGACTCCTTGATCTGCTAACCATTTTAATTCTGTTTTCTGTTTATCATTTGATATGTCATCAAAAGCCATGTGCATAACGACTTCAACGTTTAAGGAACGAGCTAGTGTAATTAGATGTTTCATTTGAATTCTATTTATTTGATTATTGTTGGTCAAACATCCAAAAGCCACTCCTTGAGCACCCAGTTTGGCAGACGCTTCAATGTCATCAGCCATTATGCCGATTTCATTTTCGTTATAAACAAAATCTCCACCTCTAGGTCTAATCATTATGACAACCGGTATTTTAAAATTCTCAGCATAAGTGACAGATTTCTTTATTACGCCATAGGAAGGCGTAGTGCCACCCAACGCCAAATCATTATTCAGCTCTAATCTGTCAGCGCCAGCCTTAATTACATGAGGAATATTATAAAAATTTTCAACACACGCTTCTTTTAGCATTTTATTCTCTTTCTTTTAGTTAAACGTTACTCGACCGGAGCATTGATTTGTTTTTGATAATCATCTAACCAAGACTGTGAAATAGGCTCAATCTGAGTCTTTTGATTTTTTCCAGGGTTGGCCATTAAAATTTGAGCTTTTTGTTTTTCATTAGCAACACAAAAAGGAAATTCCACATTAGTAGCTACTCCCCACTCACCTTTTCGATTTAAAGCAATTAAAGAAATTTCCCCTACTTGACCATAGCGCTGTTTTAAATCTTCACAAAATGGGTAAAGTGCTGTGTCACAAGCATCTTGAGGAGACTGACCTTTTGCCATTCTGCGAACTATTTCATATGAAAGACAACCTTTCATAATATCTTCTCCCAAACCTGTTGCAGTGGCTGCCCCAATATGACTGTCAGCATAAAATCCAGAACCCGATAACGGTGAATCACCAATTCTACCATCTTTTTTCATAAATAAGCCTGAAGTTGATGTAGCTGCAGACATCGATTCAGCTTGATCAAGTGTGACTGCTCCAACAGTATCGTGCCCATCATAGGGATGCAGTCCAGTTTTAAACTGCTCTTTTACCTTATTTTGCCATATTGTTTTTGCTCTTTCTGTCAGCATGTTAGTCATTTCAAAGCCATTTTGCATAGCAAATTTAGTGGCGCCTTCTCCGACTAAAAAGCTGTTAGTTTTATTTAAACTTAATTTTCTGGCTACAGAAACAGCATGCTTCACATTTTCAATGGCCGCGACTGAACCTTGTGCTAAAGTATCACCATTCATGAACGCAGCATCCATCTGAACAACTCCATCTTCATTAGGAAGTCCGCCATAACCTACTGATTTATAAAGAGGATAAGATTCAACTTTCTTTATTAAGTTTTCAACTGCATCCCCTGCACTCTCACCGTTTTGCAACATACTGCTTGCTTTTAACAACCCATCGTATGACATACTCCAAGTTGATATTACAGCCCAATTTTTCATTATGATCTTCCTTTTTATTCGGTATAGTAATAATAGTAAACTAGACTCCTTAAACTAACAAGCTACAAATTTAAAAGACAAATTTGAATCAAAAATAAAAGGCTTTGAACCAAAAATTCAAAGCCTTTTTAATTACCACATGCCGATAACTTTAGTCCAAATCAGACCGCCGCCTAACCAGATGATGTTAAGTACAACACCAATTATGGCGCTTAGTTTCCACCAATCTTTGTTAGAAACATAGCCTGTTGAAGAAAGCAAAGCAGCAGGACCTGCCGAATAGCTTGAAGTTGACAAGTATAAAGAACCGTCTAAAGCTAGCATTAACGCTGCCATCTTAGGTGGCACTCCGGCACCAATCGCAATTGAGAGAAATCCTGCGTAAAGAGCAGAAATTTGTGTAGAAACACTTGGAAATAAATAGTGAAGGTAGAAGTAAACCAAGAATAAGATTACCAGTACTAAAACCCAGTTCATACCATGAAGTGCACTACCTAAAGTCTTTGAGAACCAAGGGAAAAAGCCCAAAGTCATTAACTTTTGAGACATCAACATGATAATTGAAAGCCAAGTCAAGATGTTCCAAGCAAAACTTTGACCTAAAATATCCTTAACATTAATTACGCCAAATACCAATAGTAATGCAACTGCAATAAAGCTCACCAAAGTAGCGTCAATGCCAAACCTAGAACCTACTAACCATAATGCAACCGACAGGACAAAAATCACACCCATGATTTTTTCTGCAGCCGTCATTTTGCCTAATTCTTGTAACTTTTTGTTTGCCCAAGCATGAGCATTAGGTGTTTCTTTGATCTTAGGCGGATATATTTTATATAGAATAAAAGGTACTAATATTAAGGAAATTATGCCCGGTACAATTGCAGCTACAAACCATTGCATCCACGAAATGGTAACGTTTTGCGTCTTTGCTATTCCTAATGCCACCATGTTACCGGCTAAACCAGTTAAAAACATTGTGGAAGTAACGATGTTAACTTCGTATTCTGTAAAGACAAGGAATGAACCCATGTCACGCTCAGTTCCCTTTTTAGGATCTGAACCCATTTCTCTTGATAAGTTATCAATAATTGGGTACATAATACCGTTAACACGAGCGTTGTTACTTGGGATACCAACTGCCAGAACAGTTTCCACTAGGGATAAGGCATAAGCCAAACCTAAAGTTCTCTTGCCAAAAGTTTTGACAAAGAAGTAGGCAATTCTTTTACCAAGACCTGATTTAATAAAGCCGGCCGCCATAAACATACACATAGCGACCATCCATGCCGTGGAATTACCAAAACCGGCAGTGACTTCTTCCATCTTAAAAATACCGGTTAATGTAGCAATCACTACCGCTATTATTGTAGTTGCCATCATTGGTAAAGGTTTAGTTACACAGGCAATTATAGTTGCAATAAATATAGCGAATAGGTGCCAAGCTTGAACGGTAATTGCCGCTGGTTTTAATGGAGTTAACAGCCATAAGCCAATGCCAATAGCTAGTGGTAAAACCCACTTTTTCCATTGAATTTTATCTAACATTTTCTCTCCTTTTGCAGTGCTTTTTCTATGAAATGCAAAGCTTATAAGTTTTAAAGCATTGCTTTTGTTCAAAGTATTCGTTATCAATTATTTAAAATCACTAACCTTGCGATATTTTGGGGTATACGGTCAATAGCAAGTTATAAATCTATTTGTTAATTGTTAAATACTTAGAACTATCACAAAGCTTTTCATTTATTGTCGTTCAACATTCTTAATCGCTTGGTTGACAGCTTCTTTAAAAGCAGCACTAGTTGTACTTGCGCCACTGATAGCATCAACCTCTGTAGTTTGCTTTTCAATCATTTCATTAGTTAGAACCGGGATTGCTTTTCCTCCCAAATAAGGAGTTTCTTTTTCTTGTAGTGTCTCAATTTGAGAAATTTTATCACCTGACATGGTGACCCGCACAACTATTGGTACATCATTAATGCCATTTTCGCTAATACCAATACCCTGATTTGGGCCAGCTTCAAAATCAGTTGAAGAAGCATGAGCATCAGTTTTTAGATCAGGATTTTCAGAAGCACCTGTAAATACATCAACTTCAGCCATTTTTCTTTTAGGCCAAGCTGCATTTTCTCCGGCAATTTTGCCAGAAATTAACAAATCAGCAATACTGTTTGCACCAACATATTTGGTAGCAAAAATGTCTCCTAATTCACCGGCTTCATATAAATGAGGAATAACATTATTCTCCATGTCCAAAACTTCGCAATTTTCATTACGACGAGCGCCACCATGTGTATGCAGAATGTTGTGGCAAATTGGGATAGCATAATATGGACCTGCGCCAAAAGCACGCATTGTTTCAATTTTACGATTTAAAAACATATCGCGCTTTTTTTCATTGACTAAAAAGTTAAAATCACTGACAGCTTCAGCTAATTTTGGTGCGGCAATCTTGTCAGCCAATTCAGCAATAGTTTCTGCTTTTACTGCATAGGTGATCAGGCTTTTAATTTGTTCAGCCTTATCTGAATCGTCATTAACTAGTTGCTCAAATTGTCTTTGATCCATGATAATATGTGGATGATTTTGGTTAGGAGGCATAATCCAGTTGCCGTGGTTGTATTTGTAACCATGACGGTCCTCTTCGTCTTCACGGTAATACCGCGTGCCGTCATCGCCAGCAACGAAAATACTGCCATTAAACAAGTTCTTCCAGTTGATCATATAGGCAAATTTTTCTCTTGGCACGCCTTCTCTTAAAGAAAAACCATGTGAATCATAGTTGGACATATGCCACAGTCTAGCGCCAGCTTCAACTGCTAAATCAATTCCTTTACCTTGATTATATAAAGTACCAATTGGAGCTAAAGAACCTTGACCTAAAAAGTTTTGAACCATATCTTGGTTATTTTCAAAGCCACCACAAGCTAAAACAACTCCGTTTTTGGCAGCTACATTTCTATTGATTCCTTTGTGTTTTATTTGCACACCTAAAATGGTTTTAGTGTTGGGGTCCTGAATTAAATGTTGTGCAGGACTTTCAAACCAAACATCAATTTTGTCTAAACGCTCGTAAACTTTTTTACGTAATAATTTCCAGAATCCGCCATTATACATACCAGGAGTCATGCTTTGTGAGCGCATAGTTTCCGCATGTTTGTATTCTGGATATTCACCTTTAGGTCTTCTACCAGTGTACTGAGCTTCAATGCCAAAATAGTTTTGTGAATATTCTTTCATTTTTAAAACATTATTGACAAAAGCGTCTAGATCTTTAGGATCATACTTGAAGGGATAATAAGTTTGTTTATAATACTCACGTAGATCCTCAAAATTGTCACTCCACGCGAATGCACCACCAGCGTATCTGGTATTACCCCCTTCATGACCCTCAGGAGCCGCATCTATCAGTAGAACATGGGCATTGTTATCTGCTGCGAATCTAGCAGCACCAGCGCCAGCGCCACCGAATCCGACTACAATTACGTCATAAACGGCATCCCATTCGAGAGTTGAATCGTAGATCAAATTTTTCACCTTAACTTTCTTATAAATCGTTCTTTTGGTAAATATAGCTTGAAGTGCTTTTTAAATCTAATTAAATTTTTCTCATAATTTAGCTTTCTTAGTTGTGATAAAATGCATAGTAGCAAGTACTTCTTGTACATTAAAGTGAATTTTAATATAATTTAAAAAGATACATTTATAAATAAAATTTATTTAGGAAGTACAAATGAACGAAAAAGATCTATTATATTTTTGTAAATTAGTCGAAACTGGTAATTATACGCTAACTGCTAATACTTTTGATGTTACTCAACCGACAATTTCAATGGCTATTAAACGCCTGGCGGATAAATTCGCAGATCCATTGATTTTACAAAAAAATCGCAAAAGCAAGATTACTTTAACTGATGCCGGAGAACTACTATATCGTAAAGCAAAAATATTATTACAAGATATGGCAAGTATCAATTACGACGTAATGCACGCCAGCGATAAAAAAATCCGACTCGCTTTTTCTGGCGAAGCCGGTAGTTTATATATTGCCGACATTATTCAACAATTTTATCAAGCTGGAATTACAGATTTAATTGAATCAAAGATAGAGCGATCTGCAGACGCATTTGCTGATTTAACCAATGGCAATGTCGATGTTGCTATTTATTCATGGATGGTTCCCATTAATGATCCTGAATATTTTATTCATAACTTACAAAAAACTGAACTGGTGGTAATTACTAGTAACACTGATAAATGGCATAACATTCATGAAATTAGTGCTGCCAACTTGCGTGAGTGCAAATTTGTCGCTCGCACTCGAGGCTATTTGACAAGGGAATGCTTGGAACAAGAAGCGAAACTAGGGGATTTTATCCCTCAAATTTCCTATACTGCAACTACAATGAAACTTTTAATTGATTTGGTCAAGCGTAATGTTGGTATAGCTTTAGTAATGGAAAGCAGTCTTAAAGACTTTTCTGACATTCACGTGATTCATTTAAAACCTGGCCAGCGGCTTTGGGCATATATGCAAATTGCTATGAGAAAAACTTTTATACCTAATAAATATCAGCAGAAAGGAATTGAAATATTACGCAATTTTAAACCGTAGTAAAATTTTGCAAATAAAAAAAGTTCACGACTTTTTAAAGTCATGAACTTTTTTAAGTTTAAGCAATAACATTAAACAAAAATGCGGCAATTCCGCCACCTAAAAGTGGTCCAAAAATTGGAACCCAACTATAAGCCCAGTCGGAGCCACCTTTGTTGGCAATTGGCATAAACTGATGTGCAAGTCTTGGTCCCAGGTCACGGGCCGGATTAATCGCGATTCCAGTTGGTCCTCCTAAGGACAAACAGATTGCGGTAATTAAAAATCCTGATAGTAATGGGTTTAATCCTGGTGCCAATTTAGCATTGGTTAATCCCAACAAGCCAAATACCAAAACAAACGTAGCAATCATTTCAGTAAAGAAATTCCAAGTATAGTTTCTAATGGCAGGCGTTGTGGCAAACGAACCTAAAATGCCTTCTTGATCAGTGGTTTCTTCCCAATGAGGTAAATAGGTTAGCCAAACTAAAATGCCACCGATAAAACCCCCAGCAATTTGAGCTAGCATATATGGTAAAACTGAAGACCATTGCAATTTGTTTGCAATAGCCATTCCTAATGACACTGCCGGATTAAAATGTCCTGGGCAAAGCCAACTAACACAAAATACTCCGAAAGTTACGGCAAAACCCCAACCAAAAGAAATAACGATCCAGCCACTGCCTTTTGCTTTCGACTTGTTCAAATTGACACCGGCACAAACGCCATCTCCGAGCAATACTAAGATGATAGTTCCAATGAACTCTCCCACTAATTGCATTGTTAAACTATTATTCATTTTTTAATCTCCTACTTTTATTATTAGGCTGCATAAGCCTCAAATAATGTTTAGTAGTAAATTACTCCCTAACAAAATATATTATAAAATTTTGCTTGTGTAAACACTTTCTTTAAATAAAATAATTTTTAAAAAATTGTTTAAGAAACTGTTATTTAATTTCTTTGATTATATAGCATTTATATTTAATTTCTTAAAAATTTCCGTTATATTTTTATAACTGTTATTTTTAGCAAAGTCTTTTAAATTGAAGCTTTAAACCTATTTTTTAATTTTTAAGGGTTCAAGTTGTTTTTCTATTTCAGTTAAATCAACTCCCGCTTCAATCAAAGTAGCAGCAGTATATGCACCTTCAATAAAAGCTACATCATACAAATGAATCTTTTTAGAAGTCATTTCCATCGCCAGTTCAAGATTCATTTTGGCACTCCCAAGATCATAAAAAGCCAAAATTTCATCGGCTTTATTGTCAGAAAAAGCTTGCAAAACCTTGTCCATACTGGTACCTATATCTTCTTCATTTGTTCCACCAGCATTTGTGATTGATACATCTTTGGCAACTTGATCTAAAAGTTTAGTCAAACCGGTAGGTATTTCGGGAACATGTGATACTAACGTAATGCCTAAACTCATAGTATACCTTCAGTTTCCAGTAAAGCTTCAAAGAGATAGCCGCTAGATTGTGAGCCGGGATCAACATGACCCTTTGATCTCTCTCCCAAATATGAAGCACGACCCTTTTTTGCTACTAAATCTTTAGTTGCAGCTACAGCAGAATCAATTTTTTCTTGAGTTAAATTATGCGCTTTCACTTCAGGTACGAGCACTGACCAAACATCAACCATCGTTTTGTCACCTGGTTTAGCACCGCCACGTTTTTTAATACCAGCTAATGCAGCATCCAGTAATTCACCAATATCATCGCTAGTAGCGCTCTTCTTGGCCATTTCTAAAAAAGCTGTGCCATATAATGGGCCTGAAGCTCCACCAACAGTAGAAATAAGAGTCATTGCAATTTGTTTAAAAGCATCAGTAATAGTTTTTGGCTCTAAATCCAGTTTTTGACTGACGGCATTCATGCCTCGGCTCATATTAAACCCGTGATCCCCATCGCCAATTGCAGTGTCTAAATCGCTTAAAAATTGCTTATTCTGCTCAATTTTTACGGAAAATTTATTGATCCATTCAACTACGTTTTTAACCGATAATCCCATAATATTCTTCCCTTCTTTTACCAAGCAATGGTTTCAACGGGCTGATTAAGGTACTTGAGCCATTTTTCATCAGCTATTTCAAAAAATGTGAGTGAAATACCAGCCATATCAAGCGATGTCATGTAATTACCAATTTTGATAAAGGCAGGTTTAACATTAAATTCCGCCAATTTATCAAGCAAATCATTACTAAAAATATATTGTTCCATCAAAGGAGTTGCACCCATGCCATTAACTAAAACAGCATACTTTTTATTTTGCTCTAAATGCATTTCATTATTTAACTTGCCCACTAATTCAGTTACTAAGTCTTTAGCAGGTTTGATTTTTTCACAACGATAGCCAGGCTCTGAATGAATGCCAACTCCAAATTCAATCTCGTCATCTTTTAATACAAAACCAGGTTTACCAGTTTCGGGATTAGTAGCAGCCGATAAAGCTACAGCAATTGTTTTAATATTAGGCAAAACTTTTTTAGCTGCTGCATCAATTTCGTCAAGACTTGCACCATTTTGAGCCATAGCTCCCAGAATCTTATGCATAAACAAGGTTCCGGCAACTCCACGTCTTCCTTGTGTGAATGTACTGTTTTCTACAGCAATATCATCATCGACTATAATTGATTTAACTTTAATGTTGTCCATGTCAGCCATATCTTTTGCCATATCAAAGTTCATGACATCCCCTGAATAATTTTTTATAACTAGAAAAACACCTTGCCCCTGGTCTACTGCCTTGATTGCTGCGTAAATTTGATCTGGAGTTGGAGATGTGAAAACCTGACCGCAAACTGCTGCACTCAACATCCCTTTACCTACAAAACCTGCGTGAGTAGGTTCATGTCCTGAACCTCCCCCGCTGACAATACCTACTTTCCCGGTCATTGAATCCTTATCTGCTCTCATAACAGCTTCGGTATCTTTAACTTGAGAAATAAATTGTGGATATGATCTGACCATACCTTTGACCATTTCAGGTACAACATTTGCAGGATCATTAATAATTTTTTTCATGTAATTAGCTCCTTAATTAAATAAATGTAACGCTTACATAACTATTATACCAAGTAACATTTATATAAACCATTTGTGTTGCAATAAATTAAATATTTTGTTCAAAATAAAAAACTTTAGTACACATTCATCAATAAAAGTGTGGCTAAAGTTTAAGACACAACTACAAAACAATATTACTTTCTTATAACCTTATACCTGGAAGATCTATCAGCATTGGGATGTTCTGCAGCGTGACCGCAGGCAACAATGACACAGGTTTCAAAATTTTGCGGAAGAGCTAACTCCTTTTCCAAGTTTTTAGCAGAATTGAGCACGCTTGCTGCATTCATTAGATAAACCGAACCCAAGTTGAGTTCTGCGGCCTCTACCATTATGTTTTCTGCAGCAACAGATGCGTCTCTTTCACCAAACTCATTGTTCTTTTTGACATTAATGACAAATAATAAAGGAGCATTATAGCAAGCGTTACTTGTAACTTGTTCTATTTGTGATAATAATTTTTCATTTTCAACCACTGTCATTTGCATTACATCAGTTTGGTGCATGCCACAAGGAGATGCTTGAAAAGCATTGATCAACTTATCAATATCATCTTGAGCAACTTTTTCAGTCGTATATTTTCTGACAGCTACTCTCTTTAAAACAGGATCAGTCATTTGTATGACTCCTAAGAAAAACAAAACACAATTATTTAATGACTGCTTTACCAGTCTTATGAACTAAATCAGACCATTTTAAAAACTGTGTTTCAGATATTCCTACTAACTTTTTACCTTTGATCTTCTTGGTACTATAGACAAAAACTGTTGTACCTTTTTTAACGTATGAATATTTATTTCCTTTTACCAGAAGCTTGCCTTTGCTATTGTATACTTTAGCGTTGCGTTTTACCTTGTAGCTGGCAACTTTAAAAAGCTTTACATTACCTGGCTTTACGTATTCTTTCTTCTTAGTTTTCTTGCCATTTAATGATATTTGCAAGTAACTCTTATTTTTAACTGTGGTAAAACCCGTAATTGAAAGAATTGTTCCTTTTTTCAGTTTTTTGTTTTTAATTCTTTTACCCTTACTGTCAAATATATAGGCATTTCTCTTTAATTTGACAGTTTTGCCTAAATATTTTATCGCATTATTTGAATTAGTATTATTTTTCTTAGGCTTTTTGTCAGTATCTGCAGTAGCAGGATTATTTGTACTGTTAGTTGTATTAGATTGTCCATTATTGGTTTTACTTTGGTCAGTAGTATTTGACGTGTTTGAATCTCCGTTCGTAGTATTAGATGTTGTAGTATTAGTCTGACTTTGATTGGTGGTTGCTGCAGGAGTATCTGCAGCCAACACTGGCTTAGTTACACTCAATCCTAAAGTCAAAGATGCAACTCCAACTATACTTAACAAAAGTTTTTTCTTCATTTTGACACCTCATTATTGAAAAACTTATTCATATACATTCTACTACTTTGAATAAATAATTTCTTTTACAATATCAAAACAATTATTTTACTTTCTAATCTTGTGGCATTTAGTTTTTTTTACAACTTATATTATGAGGTACAGAATCTACTTTTGCTTTATACTTAGAAATAGTGAAAACATAAAAAATGTTATTAAAGGAAGAACTTCATGAAAAAGTCGCAAAAAGAATCAATCGAAATACTGGTCACTATAGACCAAAACTATATCAAACCACTCGAAGTTATGATGTATTCCCTTAGGCTGAACAATATGACTGAAGAGTTTCATGTCTGGCTAATTTACGACAATATTAACCAGAATGCTCTGAATAAATTAAAAAAATTTGGGCTAAAAATAGGAATTCAGGTATCCACTTTGACTATGAATAAGAATATTAAATTTCCTGATTCATTGCTCAACTTGCATGATTATCCTAAAGAAATGTATTTCAGATTACTTTCAAGTAAAATTTTGCCAGCAGATCTACATCGAATTATTTATCTTGATCCTGACATTTTAGTTATTAACTCAATAGTGCCCTTGTGGGAGTTAGACCTTGAAGGTAAAATGTTTGCAGCTTCAGTTCATGAAGGGTTAACGGACATTATGAGTTCAATTAATAATATCAGGCTGGGTACATCAACTGGGTACTTTAACTCTGGAATAATGCTGATGGATTTAGATCAAATGCGTACAAAAATTAAAATTACAGAAATTACTCAGGCAATTGAAGAGCATCATGATACTTTAATTTTGCCAGATCAAGATATTCTCAATTATCTATATGGCGAAGATATTTTAAAAATTCCAGAAACGCGCTGGAACTACGATGCCAGAGCTTTCTCAGTTTACTTAACCAGAAGCACAGGTGAAATCAACACCGAATGGGTCATGAAAAACACCTCAATTTTACACTTTTGCGGTAAACCTAAGCCGTGGCAAAAGGAGAAACATTCCCGGTTTAAACCCCTTTACCTTAATTATCTGCAAATGGTCAATCGCTTGTTAAAACAGCAAAAATTAACGTAACATTTAGCTTTTTACTGTTGAAGCTTGCTATATGTGTGCTAAAATAATAAAAGTTGCCGAATATCAAGCGACACAATGCTTTAGGTGGATTAGTATAGAAAAAATGCAAACTATTTAATAGCATTGAATGTGTAATATTTTTTATAGAAAAGAGAAGAATTATGGCTTCAATTAACAAGTCTGAACTTACTAAAGAAGTTTCAGCAAAGACAGATCTTAAACAAAAAGATGCAGAAAAAGTTATCGATGCTTTAATCGAATCAATTAAGGATAACTTGGCTAAAGGCGAAAAAGTTCAAATCATAGGTTTTGGTTCTTTTGAAGTACGTAATCGTGCAGCTAGAAAAGGCAGAAACCCACAAACTGGTAAAACTTTAACCATTCCTGCAACAAAAGTACCTGCATTCAAGCCTGGTAAAGCATTGAAGGACGCAGTTAAATAATTCTACAATTAAATACGAAAAAACAACGAGTTTTAACTCGTTGTTTTTATTTTGTTTTAAAATTTTTAGCGATTTTGATGATTCAATCTGTTGGCAAAAAAGTCACCAATGACTTGAACAATAAATATTAAAATAATAACTAAAACAGTCGCAATAAGAGTTACGTCATTATTAAAACGATTATAGCCGTATGAAATTGCAGTATTACCTAGTCCACCGGCACCTATAGCTCCTGCCATTGCGGTTAAACCAATTAAACTGATAATTGTCACGGTAGAGACGCGAGCAAGTTCGGATCTGGCTTCATTTAAATAAACACTAAATATGATGTCCCAAATCGTAGCGCCTAAACTCTGTGCTGCTTCAATTTTGCCGTGATCCACACTTTCTAGTGCTACTTGAACTTGACGTGCATAAAATGGGAAACAACCTAGTGTCAGAGGAACTAACGCTGCTTGAATACCGATTTGGGTACCTACAATTTTTTGTGTTACTGGAGCGATGAATGCCAGTAAAATAATAAACGGAATTGCTCTAAAAATTGAAACAATTTTATCACAAAGGTTAAACCAAAATTTATTAGGCCTGATACCGTCACTTTTGGTTAGGACTAAAACAATACCAAAAACCATTCCTAGAATGCCACCAAAAATTCCGGCCCAAAAAGTCATATACAGAGTTTGAATAATGCTGGTTCCCCAGCCTGTGTCTCCCAGCCAACCTAATTGCACAACATTGGGAAAAACTTTGCTAAACCAACTACTCATATAGATCCCCCTTTTCGTTTAAACGAGTGACAGCAACTTTTTCTTTTCTTAAATAAGCAACTGTCTCCTGCTGTTTTGTCTTGTCTCCTTTGACTTGAACAAGTAAAGTACCAATTGGCTCATCATCAAGCAATTCAACATTGCCGTATAACATGCTGGCTTCAACTCCTACTTCACGGTATAAATCAACAACAATTGTTTTGGTGACATTAGCCATGCTATATACAAGTTGATAAATGGCCTCATTATCGTTGTCAAGCTTATCAATATTAAGAGATTTCAAAGTGTTGATTACTTCCAAAGAGCCACCCACGAAACTCTTGGTCAAATCATTTTTAGGATGTAGCACAACATCCCTTAAACTTCCTTTTTCAACAATTTGTCCAGATTGCATTAAGGCAACTTTATTACAAACTTTCTTAATAGCTGCCATTTCATGGGTTATCAAGACAATAGTTAAATTAAGATCTTTTTGGAGCTTTTTTAGCAGTGTCAGAATCTGAAGAGTATTTTGGGGATCAAGCGCACTGGTAGCCTCATCAGAGATTAGAATGTCCGGTTCATTTGCAAGTGCACGGGCAATCGCAACTCTTTGTTGCTGACCTCCAGAAAGTTGCACCGGATAAAAGTTTGCTTTATCTCTTAAATCCACTAAATCTAATAATTTTAATGATTTTTCCTTAATTTCTTTTTCTTTTAATCCAGAATGTTTCAGGGCAAAGGACACGTTGTCAACGACGCTTATTTCGTTTAATAAATTAAAATTTTGAAAAATCATGCCAATTTTTCTGCGAGCTAATTGTAAATCTTTGTTAGATATCACCTGTTTGCCATCTTTGACAAAATCGGTTCCGTTAACTTTAATATTACCAGCTGTCGGTTTTTGTAAAAGGTTGACTGTTCTGACTAAAGTTGACTTACCAGCTCCGGAAAAGCCTACAACACCGAAAATATCACCCTTTTCTACAGTTAGACTAACATCATGAACTGCTTGTACAATTTTGCCTTTTTTATCAGGGAAATCTACACTTACGTGTTCTAAATCAATAATACCCATTACAATCTTCTCCGATCATTAGAATTTTTACTTCAATTTAATGTCCCAAGCACTTCTAGTCATGTTGCCATAATATTTCTTTTGAATCCGTTTAGTCTCAGCAGTTTGATAACATTTGACTACAGCCTGGTAATCCTTGTTTTTTGCTTGGTCTTTCTTAGCTACAATGATATTTATCCATTGGTAAGAATCTCTATTTACCGGCTCAACAAAGATTGTTTGTTTTTCACCTAAACCAGCAGGACGAGCAAAGTCATTATTAATAACTGCTGCATCTACTGAATTAATAACCCGGCCACATTGATCGGCACTAATTTCTTTAACTTTAATGTTTTTAGGATTCTTTACAATATCTGCAACGGTCACAAGAGCTTTACCCTTACGTAATGTAATAAGTCCAGCATTTTTCAAAACAAGTAAAGAACGGGATTCATTACTTGCATCATTTGGCACAGCAATTGTGGCACCTTTTGGCAATTCACTTAATTTATGATATTTCTTTGAATATAACCTAATCGGATTGATATCTGTACGTCCGATAGCTACTAGTCCACCATGATTGGCTTTATTCCAGGCCTTAAGAAAAGCATAATGTTGAAATGCATTCAGATCGATGTCTCCACTTTTTACTGCCTTATTTGGTTGATTGTAATCAGTGAAATTCTTGATCTTAATCGTTATGCCATACTTTTTCTTGGCTAAGGCTGCAGCGTGATCCCAAATAACCTCTTTCGGTTTAGACTCACTAACTATACCTACTGTAACAACATGGTTTTTTTGATTGCTATCTGCTTTTTTGCCAAAGCTAAACCAGGCAATGGCAATAATTACAATGGCTGCAATTACTCCAATAATAATATTGCGACTCTTTTTAGTCATTAGAAAAACCTCCTAATTTTTCAATAAAAAAAGCACTCATCCTAAACTAAGGACGAGTGCTTCGTGTTACCACCTTTAATTTGTTTATTACTCACGTAATAAACCTCAACAGCTATCTAACAATAGCTTGCAATCTTAACGGATGCAACTCCGCCACTAGCTAAATATCACTAGCAGTCATCATTTCAAGCCCATGTTCACTACACCTTACTAACTGACTCTCACCAAACGTCAGCTCTCTTTATTAGTAAAAATAATAGCTACTCTGCTTTTCAAGATGTATTAATTATTTAATTGTTTATTAATTTAACATCTAAAAATTTTCCTGTCAACCAAAAAATAAATTATTTTTTAGTTGCTTGGTATGATTTTATTATTTTTAAAAAATATTGTCCCACGGCAAAAGTTACAATAGCCATTCCAATTACCTGCCACCAATAATTATGATTTAAGTTTTCTGCAAGTAAAAAGCTGCTAATCAAAGTTAATATACAAATTATCAAAACGACAGTAGAAGCAATAACTTGTTTCATGTTATTTCTCCTTTCTCATATAAGTTAAAAATTCATAAGGATAAAAATTTAAATTGTCAGGCTGATGAAATTCCCTTTTTACTATCTTAAAATCGCTATAATTAAGTTTTGCCATCGTCACATCAGCTGTAAAAGTGGCTTTGATTTCAGTTTTTTCTAAGCAATCTACCTGATTTTTCAATACGTTAAAAACCGAATTACCGCCAATTACACAAATTTCCAGATTTTTGTGTTTACCAATCCAACTTTGTAATTCAGAGATTGAAGATAATATTAAAACTCTTTGATTATCGTGAAATTTATTTTTCAGCTCTTTTTTAGTACTCAAAACAATGTGCATACGGCCAGGTAAAATATGAGGTAAGCTCATAAAAGTTCTTCGACCCATGACAATGGGATGTCCATAGGTTATTTTTTTAAAATGGTGTAAGTCAGCAGGCAGTTTCCAAGGTAAATGTCCATCTAGACCAATTTGGTGTTTTTTATCTTCTGCCCAAACAAAAATGATCATCAATTCGCCTCTATCCTTATTATAACGCTTTATTTTTCAGATTTCTTAGCATTTGCTTAACTCTACCAATTATGCAAAACAATATTTTTATTTAAATAAATAGAACATTTATTTACACATGATTTTTCGCAACATTATTGCTATAGTTATTTAAGTATCTTAACGAATTACAGGAGGAAATTATGTCTGAATCTAGCCAATTCTCTGAAGAGAAATATAATAAAATGAAGCAAACTGAAGCGGATCTGGTACGAGATTTACAAGCAATTGTTAAAGATCCCTCTAAAGAAGCCGACTTGGGTGATGATGCCTTTAAAAAGCATCAAAACTGGCTGCGAATTATTATGCCTAATTATTCCAGCAAAATCCATTTAGGAATAGTCGATGCCTATGATAAAGATACTCGCTACCAATCCTATTATGATGATAAGGCTGGCAAAGGTGCAACCAAAATATTAAGCAGAATTGTCAAAAAACATTTAGCAAAATAAAAGGAGTCTTTTGAAGAAGACTTCTTTTTTGTTAGTGAAACCAATGAGTGTGTTTGTCCGTAAATGCCAACAGATCATTAATTAGGTACATGATATATGTTAAAAATAATGTTAAATTAGCATCCCCCTGAAATGCTGTAACTCCCCATAAAATAATTGAAAGTATTCCTTGAATAGTCCAAAAATAGTATTGCTCGCGAAAATGTAATGTGCAAAGAAGAGATCCAGTAATTCCGATTGCTCCCGCTGTTGCATCGATTAAGGGCCTAGGACTAGTGAAAATTTTTGTATCTAGCAGATAAAGTAAAACTAGCACTACGGCAAAAAAGATAATGGTAAGAAGCCACTTTGTCAGTGTCAAACCATGAATATGTTTTTCCGTATCTTTAGACCAAGACGGCAACAACAACACTGGTAAATCCAAAATAACAATATATACACCCTGTAAAATTACATTAGCATAGTTTTGGGCATAAACGGAAACAATGATGTAAATTGTAGCTGACATCAAGCCCAAAATACCGTTAATTTGTCTGGCGTTAGTAATAGCAAGAGTACAAGTGAAACCCAAAACTGCGGCAATCATTGTCAACAATGAAATTTTATCAATTGGGGACGCAACAGTAGTCCCAATAATAATACCGATCCCCAGCATTAATAAGAGATATGTTTTAAAACTCCAACCACGCATTTGGTTAATGTACCATTTTAATTTAAAAATATCAGCTTTTAGCTGAACTTTCATCCGACCTTCCTACCTTCTATTTGAATTTCAGTTAAAAAACACGTTTTTAATACTAACATAACTTTTAAGTCACTTTAAGAAATTTAACTAGTAGTTCAAATCGATGAATATGTGCGATGTTAACTGTCTGTTTTTGCCTTATCTATCTTTATCCATTTTTATTATTGACCATTTAAGCAGAAAGGGCGAAATCACAGTTGTCATAATGATCGCACCAATCACAGTTGAATATGCCGCTGGCGCAAGTAGATGGTTTGTCAAACCTATCTGTGCAACCACGAGAGCCATTTCACCGCGCGAAACCATTCCGGTCCCGACTAACAAGGAACTGGAATTGCTAAACCCAGCAATTTTTGCGCCCAAGCTTGCGCCAACTAATTTTGATAAAACACCTCCAATAATCAAAACGATAAATAAAATAAAATCGTGTAATATTCCTCTAATGCTCATGTCCAAACCAATACTGACAAAGAATACGGGGATAAAACTACTGTAACCAATGACGGTAAAATTCTTTTTGAGAATTTTCTGTGCTGAGGTACGATTGAGAGCCAAACCGGCAAAAAAAGCGCCAATCACGTTACTAAGTCCTACTTCTTCAGCAGCCCAAGAAGCTAATACCACAATAATCATTGCCACCAAGGTTTCTGGAACAGGCAATGTCAGACGCTGACTTAAGCTAATTAACCGAGGTATGACATAAATGCTAAGAAGAACTAATAATATAAGAAAGGCTACCTGAACAAGGAGGCTAATAATAAAGTTTTTTTCCATACTTGAACCTTGCTCAGAAACACCTGTCAGTCCACTAACAATGCTCAAAAGTAATATTGAGAGCAGATCATCTGCTACTGCAGCACCTAAAATTGTCATGCCCTCCTTTCCTTCCAGGCGTCCCATTTCTTGCAAAACGGCTACCGAAATTGAAACCGAAGTAGCTGAAAAAGTTAAGCCTAAAAATAAACTTTCAACCTGTGAAAAATTAAAGAGAATGCCTGTTATATAAGCAATAATAATTGGTACTATCATACCAAAGGCAGCTACCAACACACTAGGACGAAAAAGTTTTTTTAGTGTTTTAATATCACTGTCTAGACCTGCCAAAAACATCAAAAAAATCACACCGATGTCGGAGAACACTTTAATGATTCCGCCCGGTTGTACCAAATTAAAGATTCCCGGTCCAATCACTATCCCAGCTAGTAATTCGCCGACAACAGCTGGTAATCTTAACCTTGCACTAAATTGTCCGCCAATTAGGGTAGCTATTAATATAACAACTAGCATTCCTAAAAATTTCATTTACCTTCCAGCTTTCTATAGCAAAAAAGACCTTCAAAATTGCTCAGGCAACCCAAACCTGAGAACAATTCTTGAAAGTCTTTCACTTCAACCAAAATATTTATTTAATTTAAGAACCGATTTGATTTTTGCACAAATTAGCAACTTTTATTAGTATAACTCACAATTCTCTCAAGATAAACTTTTAGAAATGTAAATCAGTTAGCAGCTTTACAAAATTAACCTTAATAAAGCTAATGAAACAATTCCAACTATCACAATCACTAAAAGTGACTTGCTAATAACCGCTGCTATAAAAGTTGGAACTGAAGCAACAAGATATTCAAGGTTAGCTTTTGGCAATTGACCTGGTTGAGCGGTGAATAAATTGCAAAACCACATAGTAGACATTATAACTATCGGTACAAAAGATAGAAATTCAACCACTGCTTTAGGTAAAGTGAATTTTTTTAATAAAACAAAGGGAAGTATCCGCGATAGCCAAGTTGCAAGTCCACATCCGATAATAGTCAAAAACAAATAGTTAGAAGAAGACACGTTTTATTACCATCCCCAATGCACATCCAATAAGAGTTACAACAATAATAACCAGACTGGGTGGCAAAATCATTGTCAAAATATAGGTCAACAACATTGTCAGTAAAATTACTATTACTTGTAACAGCTTATTTAAAGACTTATCATTGTTTACTTGCAAATATAACAAACCAATAAACATTGCCACATTTGCAAAATCAAGACCTAATTGTTTTGGATCTTTAATAAAGTTGCCAAGTATGGCACCAATCGCTGTAGCAAATACCCAAGTTTTATATGAAATCATATTTTCAGTATTGAACCAACTGAAATTCATTTTGTCATTTGTAAAATTAAGTTTATTCATTGCCAGAGCAAAGCTTTCATCAGTTAAAAGCGTGCCAATTAAAATACCTTTGCCCAGTTTATCTTTCTTAAAGTACGGTGCCACCGTTGTACTCATTAAAATCATCCTTGAATTGACCATAAATGTAGTAAAAATAATTGAAGCAATCGGACTACCTGCTACTAGCATACTAACAGTGGTAAATTGTGCTGATCCAGCATAGATTATGATTGACATCATGATTACTGTAATAGTCGAAAAACCAGTTGAGCGAGCAATCACACCAAAAGCGGACGCAATTCCTAAATAGCCAAAAACTGTTGGAATTGTGTCAATAACAGCTGCACGCTTAGATAATGAACTTTCCATATTTCACTTCTTTAACTCAAAAATTAACTTACAATTAAATTCATGCATGCTTGTTTTATAGTCATAAAAATACGAACTATATCAGCTTCAGATAAAAAAACTAGTTTACTTATAACAGTAACTAGTTTTAGTCATGACTTTATTCACTTTTATTCGATTGCGTGAAATCTATTCCACGATCTTTGAATACCTTTTTAGCAACATTAATCGCGTTTAGCACTTTCGGAAATCCCACGTAAGGAATAGTTTGAATAAATGTCTCGATTACTTCCTTTGGCGTTAAGCCGACATTTAAAGCGCCATTGATATGAACATTCAGTTGCGGTTCAGTGTCTCCTTGTGTGAGCAAAGTTGTAATGGTAATCATTTCTCTTTGTTTCAGATCAAGGACACCACGATCGTATACGTCACCAAATGCAAATTCAATAATGTAGCGCCCTACATCTTCAGATAAACCAGCTAGTGAATCAATAACTGATTTGCCGCCCTCTTGATCAACTTTTTCTAAATTTACTAAACCTTTTTGATAACGTTCATCATTTTTCATAGTTTTTCTCCTTTTTGTTTTGTAAACTTTTTTAACGGTTTATAGAATAGTTGCTGGAGTATAGTCCATGTCAAACACTATTTCAAAATTTTTTGGTAGTGGTAAAATATGACGATGTATCATTTACTTTGCTGGAATTTTTTAGAAAGGAACTACAATGAAATATTCAATTGGTCAATTTTCGAAACTTAGTGGCTTTTCAATTGACACACTGCGTTATTATGAAAAGCAAAGATTACTTTTCCCAAATCGTGATGAAAATAATCGTCGCATCTATACTGAAAAAGATGTAGCATGGATTAGTTTCATTTCCCGCTTAAAAAAGACTGGTATGAGTATTAAAGAAATGCAAAAATACACCAAATTACGCTATGAGGGTGACCAAACTATACCTGATAGACTTGTTTTACTGTTTAAGCAGCTAGATAATTTACACGAAGAAGAAAAGAAAATTGACGATAATATCAAGTTTGTAGAACAAAAAATCAAAACCTATCTCAAGACAATCGGTGATCTAAAAGAATAATATTGCTATATAGTATGTATACTGATTTAATTGCTTTTTCCGATATTACATCAAGCAAATACATAACAAACACGCACTTGTTCAATTTAGAAGAAAATGGCAAGTTGAAAAAAATTTCAGTTAAGGTATAATGTTATTCGTTATGGAGAGTTGGCAGAGTGGTAATGCACCGGACTCGAAATCCGGCGAACCAAGTTTTTCCTTGGCGCGCAGGTTCAAATCCTGTACTCTCCTTATTGATATAAATTTATTTTAAAAAATAATTATTATTCATATATTCGTTGTACTCTCTTTTTTATTTCACGAATAATAATTTATTGCTTTGTTAATAATTATGTAATGTGAGGTGAACCATATGACTAATAATATAAATTGGTTATTAAACATTATCTCGGTAATTATAGGTGCGTTAATTTCTAGTTTAACTTCCTGGTTTGAAAAAAAGTATGAAAATAATTTAGAAGCAAAAATAAGGTCAAAAGAAGATCAAAGGCAATGGCTTAGAAATTTGCTTAATTTAGTAAATAATATAGATTACTCTCTATACAAACTGAGAGTATTGTATTTTGAAAATAATTATTATAATACAAATAAAGATATAAATAAAATTTCTATTGCCGATTCTATTGTCGATTTATCATTATATTTTAAAAAATTGCAATATAAATTAAACAGTTTGAAATTTGAGTTTATAAACAAGGGATATTTTTCAGAAAAATCAGATTTAGATATATCGGATGAAATTAACATTCCATTTTATGTTGATCCTAGCCGTGAAAATTATTCGGAAGTAAAAGAGAAAGAAAATAAGAAATTAAACTCAGAAAAAAAGAATGAAGAGATATTAAAAATTTTAAAAATTAAAAATAATAACAATGGTAAAGAAAAAATTTTAATTGATTTAATTAATCTTATCTATATGAATCTTATGTCTTACTCTGAAAAAAAGGATTCCAAGAATTCTAAATACATGGATTCAGTAACTTCACGGAGAAATATGAGGACTATTGACCATTATATGGAAGAACTAAAAAATGGAATTGAACTTTATGTTTATGTGGACTTAAATAAATTAAAAACAAGTAACTATTAAATAAAACTTAGTATTTTTTTAGTTAGTAATTAGATAAAAGTAATGTATTTAGGTAAAAGAAGTACATTTCGCTATTTAAATGCAATAAATGTAACTTAATTAATATTGAGATTAGTAGTTACAGTTTATCTCATACCTATAGTAACAATGCTTATCTATTTTTATTGGTATTGCAATTTCAACCACGAAACATTCATTTAATTAGCACTAATAAAAAAGTTTTTATGAATATGGTGATTAAAATATTGTATAGGATAGCTAAATAGCCTCTCTATCGATTCGCTTTATCCAAACAAAAGCCAGTAAAAGAAAGGCTATTTGTCAAATCCCGTTGATAGAGACTAAATGAGTAGAATCAAGCAGCTAATAAACTGCTTGGTTCTTTTTCTTTCAACCTAATCCTGGTTAGCAGATTGTGGAAATTGGTGTAGCCAAAAGCTGTGCCTTCAATTTGTTTAATCTTGCGATTGAAGCCTTCTAAGCAACCGTTGGAATAATTCGATGTTATCCAGTTGATTACTGCTTTTAGATTATGCTTAAAAGTTAACAGTGTTTGATGCATTTGTCAGGCAACATCTTCTTTACTTGCCTGCGGATCTTTAGCGGCTAAAGCATCATAAAATGACTGCAGCAGGTTGAAGGCATTAGTGAGCTTTGTGCTGCGGACGATGACTTCGTTGACTACCTGCTCTTGCGTCAGGCTGTCTTTGTAGTGCCAATTGTAATGCGGATGAATTTTGTCAAGCTCCTGGTACATCTTAAGATACAGTTTCCACAGTGCTTTAAGCAGTTTGTACTCTCTGCTGGTATTTTTGAATTTCTTCATGACCTGCACGCGCAGAGAGTTGAGGGAGCGCGTAAGCATTTGTACCATGTGAAAGCGATCAATCATAAGCTCAGCGTTGGGAAAGCATGCTCGTACAATGTCTTGATAGTAAAAATTCAGGTCCAGAGAAACTGTTTTGCCGCAGGCGAAAACTTTTTGCAGTAGGCTATAATTGCTTTTTTATAGCGTGTGCGGAGAATCTGCACCACCTCGTGCTTGTCGGCATCAAGACAAATAAAATGCAGGGTGCGGTCAACGCCTTTAAACTCGTCGAAGGCTAGATGCTCCGGCAAATAATCATAGCTGCTATTAAACTGATGCGAGCAAGAGCCCAGCACTCTTTGCACCGTATTGACAGAGACATTGTTTTCCCGGGCAATGCTGGTCATTGAACGGTCTTCTGTTAAGGCACTGAGAATTTTAAGCTTTGCAGGCTGGGAAATACAGCAGTATTTGCCTACCAGGTCAGATTGAGCCATTGAGCGTTTATTGCAGGTGCGACACCAGACTCTCTGCTTAAAAAGTCTAATAATGACTGGCTGACCGGCATTGGCAGCAGGATAGCGGATTTCGGTTTTCAAACGGCCATTGTGTCCGCATCCTGTGAGCCACAAAAGGGACATTTGGGCTGCAATAAGACAGCTTGGTAAACCTTCTGCTTATAGCCGTTAGCCAAACGGAAGAAATAATCTTCAAAAACAATGTTTTGATCTTTAATATCAAGAGCAAATTTAATATAATTATTAAAAGAGGACATAATTCAAACCTTCTATAAAATATTGGGTGAAGTTAATATTTTATTACAAGAAGCAAGAGGAAGATGTCCTCCTTTTTTATGCAATAAAAAACCTATTAACAGCTTACCACATGGATAAGTCATCAACAGGATAAATTATAGAGCCTTTAATCTTAAAGTTTTATTTTCAAGTACATAGTGTGTAAAATGTGCATGTTTAAATTCAATATCGTCATAATAATGAGCAACCTCAATCACTGTACAATCTAAATTTTGAATAATTTTATTTATTTTGTCCGACATTTTTGGATCTAAACTAGAAGTTGCTTCATCAATTAAAATAATTTTTTTATTAAAAAGAAGAGCTCTAGCAATTTCGATTCGCTGCCGTTGTCCACCAGATAAGTTTTTCCCACTTTCACCATAATATCTATTTAAAGCATCGTTACCTAGTTCATTAATCAATCCTACTTTTTCAAGAACAAATAAACAATCTTTAGTTGAGAAATCCTCGCCTAAAGTTAGATTAAAACGCAAAGTATCATTAAATAAGTTGGGATTTTGTCTTATATAAGCAATCCTACCAGATTCGAGAATATTGTTTATTTTACTATTCTTTTCCCTCAAATAAATTTTTCCGCTACTTGGTTTAATAGAACCCTGAATCAAATTAAGTATTGTCGATTTACCAACACCAGAAGCTCCTGTAATCAAAATTTTTTCTCCAAAAGTAATATTTAAATTCAAATTATTGATAATCTGTTTACCATTTGAGTACGTAAAATAAACATTTTCAAAACAAATTTTTGGCTTAATATCTTTCGATATTTTTTTAGGAGCTTTAAATTCAATCATATGTTCACTATAAGATTTTCGAATTTCTTGAGTAGTTTTTATCTTACTAAGATACTCTGAAACTGTTCCTAATGGACCTACGACTCTGTCACTAGCCATAAAAATACCAATCAAAGCTGCAGAAGATATCTTTCTTTGAATAACTAAAAGCAAGCCAATACCAATAGGTAAAATATAACTAACAACTGAAAGAATTGAAGCGACAAAAAAAGTAACAGCTTGCCAGTTATTCATAAGTAAATAAGAATTTTCGGATTCATTTAAATACTTATCTGTATCATTGTACATATACTTTTCAGCTAAATAAGTTTTGATAGTATTGGCTCCATTAAATAAATCAGTTACCTTACTTAAAAATCTACTACTATCTTCCTGCCACTTTGAAGAAGTGGCAGTTAATTTTTTACCAAAAATCTTTGGAGTTATCATAGGTAATAAAGAAAATAAAATAAACAAAATTCCAATAGGTATGCTTAAACTTAAAATATAAATTCCAGAGATTAATGCCATTAACAAAGACGCAAATACTTCAAACATCAGACTAAAGTAATCTGTTTCAACCAATTTAAAATCATTAAATATTTTTGAGACATTATCCGCAGTATCACTACTAAAAGTTGAAGTATTAATTTGCCCATAAATAAAATTACTTTTGAGCTTTACATTAAGCTTTTTTATTGCTAAATTTATTAACATTTTTCTTAAAGTCATTGAAAAATACACAATAGCCATTGCTGAAAAGCTTTTGACAGCATAAAACATTACTTCTAAAAATGTTGAGTTATGATTAAAATTTGCTATAGAAGAAAGTACCTGTGCCAAAACTACTCCATCAAATGATGAAATAATTGTTGTTATTATTATTGAAAATACGAGCCAATTAGGTAACCATCTAATTATGTTTTTTATTTTCATTTTTATCACCGTTGTATATTAAATTAATATATAATACTTAATTGATTGATATTCTATTTTTGGAAAACAAATACCAATACCACCACTTTTCAGGAGTCTTAACTATTATACTGTTTATCAGTCTGTGAATATTATTATTAATCTGTCCTACTGTCATATCTTTTATATTTATCTTGGAATAAAATCTTAATTCATAATGAGGAAAATCATCTATTCTTGTAAAAGTAACTGGTTGTATATTTGAATTATTTCGTTTAGCTAAGGCTGCTAATCCGTACGCTACGGGAAAGAAATTATCTAAATACTTAGTACGATACTTGGGTTTAGGACCTAATGTATATTCTGGAAATTCAAGTATATTTTTTGAATTTTTTAATAAATTATCCAACTTAAAAAGAGCATTAACTGGGTTAGATGTGTCTAAAACTTCTGTTATGTACTTTTTTAAGCTCGATAACATTACATCTAAAATGGACCGCATATGCTCCCCTTCATCACCATTAGCTAATGGAACATTTTGAATTTTTAAACTCGCCAATATTATTGGTATAGAATAAAAATCTCCCCAATGTGGACTAAAAATTATCGTATTTCCTCTCTTAATATCATTTAATTTTTCTTCATTTATAATAATTAAATTATTTTTTAGAAAACACTTTGTCTGAGAAAATAAATAAACAAATATAGCATCAGTTTCTTGAAACAAAATATAGTTAGCCCATTTTTTGCTCAGTGACTCTTGGTTTTTTAAATTAGTAAACTTCATGGCTTTACTTGCAATTGTCACAAGGTCTTGAATATTTTCTTTTTTTTCGTTTATTTCAATTTGTCTAATTAAAGAAATTTCTTTCCAAATCAAATCAAGTTGATTACTTTTTTTAATACTTGGAAAAGACGTTGATCATCTAGATCACTCAAATACATAGAAAAATCATAAATCATTCTGTTGACTCTTTTCTTATCATAGTCTTTCTTATTTGATACAAGTTCATATCAAACTCATTAAAAGAGTTTATCAATAACAAGTTATCATTATTATGGCTCTTTGTCAAATCCTGTTGATAGAGCTTAAATGAATAGAATCAAGCAGCTAAAAAACTGCTTGGTTCTTTTTCTTTTACCTTGTTTTCTGCTAATCTAATCCTGGTTAGCAGATTGTGGAAGTTGGCGTAGCCAAAAGCTGTGCGCTCAATTTGTTTAATCTTGCGATTGAAGCCCTCTAAGCAGCCGTTGGAATAATTCAATGTTATCCCGTTAATTACTGCTTTCAGGTTATGCTTAAAAGTTAACAGGGTTTGATGCATTTGTCAGGCAACATCTTCTTTACTTGCCTGCGGATCTTTAGCGGCTAAAGCATCATAAAATGACTGCAGCAGGTTGAAGGCATTAGTGAGCTTTGTGCTGCGGACGATGACTTCGTTGACTACCTGCTCTTGCGTCAGGCTGTCTTTGTAGTGCCAATTGTAATGCGGATGAATTTTGTCAAGCTCCTGGTACATCTTAAGATACAGTTTCCACAGTGCTTTAAGCAGTTTGTACTCTCTGCTGGTATTTTTGAATTTCTTCATGACCTGCACGCGCAGAGAGTTGAGGGAGCGCGTAAGCATTTGTACCATGTGAAAGCGATCAATCATAAGCTCAGCGTTGGGAAAGCAGATCGCACAATGTCCTCATAGTATAAATTCAGGTCCAAAGAAACTGTTTTGATGCCTTACAAAGCCACTAGCGAAAACTTTTTGAAATGGGCAATAATTGCTTTTTATAGCGCGTTTGGAAAATTTGGCCTACCTCTTGTTTGTGGGCATCAAGATAAATAAAATGCAAGGTTCGGTCAACGCCTTTAAACTCGTCGAAGGCCAGATGCTCCGGCAAATAATCATAGCTGCTATTAAACTGATGCGAGCAAGAACCCTGCACTCTTTGCACGGTACTGACAGAGACATTGTTTTCCCGGGCAATTCTCGTCATTGAGCGATCTTCAGTTAAAGCACTGAGAATTTTAAGCTTTGCAGGCTGGGAAATACAGCGGTATTCGCCTACCAGGTCAGATTGAAGCGCTTATTACAGGTACGACACCAGACTCTCTGCTTAAAAAGTCTAATAATGACTGGCTGACTTACATTGGCAGCAGGATAGCGGATTTCGGTTTTCAACCGGCGGCCCATAGTGCCGCAGTTCTTTCGAGCCAAAGAAGGGAGCAGCTGGGGATAGCTTGGTAACCCTTCTGCTTATAACCGTTAACCAAACGGAAGAAATAATCTTCAAAAACAATGTTCTTATCTTTAATATCAAGAGCAAATTTAATATAATTATTAAAATAGGATATAATTCAAACCTTCTATAAAATATTAGGAGAAGTTAATATTTTATTACAAGAAGCAAGAGGAATATGTCCTCATTTTTTATGCTATAAAAAACCTATTAACAGCTTACCACATAGATAAATCATCAACAGGATAAATTATAGAACTAGTTTTTTAACTGCTCTTTTACTTCTTTTCTACCATTGCTTAAATTAAAAGGTTATTGTATGTCAATATTATTGATATTATCTAGTTTAACTCAAAAACAATCTTATCTCCCTCATACCCTTTAACCAAGCCGACAATGTCGGTCTGTATTTTCTTCTCTAGTGTTTTGGTGTTATACGTAACTTAATGGACAGTGATATCAGAAATGTTGAATGATACCGTAATCTAACTTTTGACCATGTGCCTCCTAATAAGCTGTTTATGTTATATTGCAAAGGTAATTCCATGCAGCTTCTAATGCCTGAAAATAATGATTATGATTCAATTGTTTTAAACAAAGATAAGCCGGGAAAAATTTTAAGTAAAGTTGTCCATGTAGAATACGCTGTTCAATAGCACTAAAAAATATATGTAAATTTATTCTTTTAAGACATTTATAAAAATGGTAAATTATAAATGTACTGATACAAGTATAATGGGAGAAGGGAAATGAAATTTTTATGGGTAATTGCACTAATAATATTTGTTATTTACATGATTATTAGTGATAGAAAATCAAAAAATAGAAAAGATTATAAAGAAGCACCAACACCAAGTAAAAATCCATCAAATGAGCCATTAGTAAAACGTTGGTGGGTATGGGGACTAATACTAGTTTTAATTTATGGTTTCTTTGTATCAACTTCAAATAAAGCCGAGAATCATGATGAAACATACAAAACTACCGCACCTCATTCAATAAAACCATCTCCTGTAAAAAAGAGGAAAAAGCTTTCTGACTATGCTTCCAAAAAGGTTTCCAAATTTATACCAGTAAAGAACACAGCTAAAGCAGTTACTTTAGCCGCAGGTAAGTATAAGGTCGGCAGAGATATCAAGCCGGGCAGATACGTTATTAAAGCTGTTAAGGGCAGTGGTAATTTATCTAACAGCGATTTCACTATTAACGTTATTTTAGGAAACGATGATAAAGGAGATCAGTTAACTTCTTTTACTACCAACTTAGTAAAAAATGACAAAATCAAGTTAGACTGGATAGAGTCTACAAGCTTCACGCCAACACCGGATAAATATACATATAAAACAAAAATAAGTGCTGGTATATGGTTAGTAGGACTTGATATTAAACCCGGAAGGTATGTCATACGGCCAATAAAAGGCAGAGGTAACTTAATATCAGAAGATGGGTCTGATGATAATTTAAACGAAATATTAGGCAAAGATACTGAAAAAGGTCAAGTCAGCAAAGTAACGGCTGATTTAACTGCTGGAGAAGTTATATTGTCTACTATAGAATTAATTGGCTTAAGTAAAAAATAAGATTTAAATATTTAAAAAACAAAAAACCTCTAAGAGATCACAGTTCGAATTTAGATTTCTTAGAAGTAACGCAAATACAACACTGTTATGACCTTTTGCATTCTCTATCATAGCAGTAAAGGAATTGATTTATATGCTATTTCAAAACGTTTAGGAAACTCATACATGACAATAACTGCAAAAACTTATGCCTATATGCTTGATCAATTTAAAGCACAGCAAGATAATAATATTGAAAAAATCGTCAATAGCATATAAAAATGTTCGCCAACTTTAAAATTAATTATTAATTACTAAATTTCATTTTCTATTATTTTTATAAAAATAAACTGCACCCTTCTTTTATCATTACTATGAAAATAATCTTATATATTTTTTGTTTTACAAAAAGGCATTGAGCAATATAGCACAATGCTTTTTTACATGCTTTTTCTTACTCTGTACATTATAAATAAACTACAAACTATTTATAAAATATAAAAAATGTTCACAAGGTGATCGACTTTAGTATTTAATTTACACAGTACCATTCGTTTTTTAAATTAAACGAAGAACTGCTAGTGAAATCATACCCACTATCACAATGATTAAGAGAGACTTACTAATAATTGCGGAAATAAAAGTTGGCAGTGAAGCCAAAGCGTACTGCATGTTAAGTTGAGGCAAATGACCTGGGTTTGCTATTAATAAGTTACTAAACCAAAGAGCAGCCATTATCACTATAGGCACAAAAGACAAAAATTCAACTAATTTTGGCGGCAAGGTGAATTTTTTCAACAAGACAAATGGTATCACTCTAGATAACAAAGTGGTGATTCCACAGAAAATGATTGTCGTTAAAATGTATTCAGAAGAAGACATGCTTTATTACCATTCCTAAACTACAACCAATTAAGGTTACAACTATTACCACTAAATTGCCAGGTAAAATAATTGTCAGTAAATATGTCAGCGCAAAAGAAATCAGTATCACAATTATTTGGAGTACTTTATTTAGTTTTTTGTCCCCAATTACCTGCAAAAAAAGCAAACCAATAAACATTGCTACAATAGCAAAGTCAAGCCCTAATTTTTTAGGATCAGCGATAAAACTGCCCAATACTGCTCCCAAAAGTGTTCCAACTTGCCAAGTTATGTAAGAAACTATATTTACCGTGTTAAACCAAGTAAAATTTAACTTGTCATTTGTATAATTAATTTTATTCATACCTAGAGCAAAACTTTCATCGGTGAGAAAAGTTCCTATCAAAATATTTCTTTTTAAATTTTCTTGTTTCAAATAACCTGCTACAGTCGTGCTCATAAGAATTACTCGAGAGTTGACCAGGAAAGCGGCTAAAACAATTGAAGCAATCGGGCTGCCCGCAACTAGCATATTCAGAGTGGTTAATTGAACGGATCCGGCATAAATCAGAATAGACATCAAGCAAACTTCCAAATTAGAAAAGCCACTGGCTTTGCCAATAATTCCAAAAGCCATACTTATGCCAATATACCCGAAAATTGTTGGAATTGCTTCTTTAATTGCAGATTTTTTGGTTAAGTAAGTATCCATTCTTTCACCCTCTTTTGTAAAAAATCATAAAATTATATGGTTAGTTCTACCATGAGTAATATAGTTAAATTTATTTAAATTATCTCGTAGCTTAACATTTGTTTTTAATTTTTACAACATTATATTTTAAATGGAAATAAATTTTATGTTGCGTGTAAATTATGTAAGCTATAAAATAATTGTATAAAGTCCTTAAAATATAAATATTATGTTATTGGTATAATATTTGTACACAAATTTTATTTAGAAAAGGAATATCATGGATTTTAGCACATATGATAAAGAAAGACTGACTAATCAGATAGATTGGTACGATAAAAAGAGCCAAAAAGAAAAAAAGTACTACTGCGCATGTAAAGTGCTCGCACTACTTTTTTCTGCTTCTATACCTGTTTTAGCTTCCTTTGTATTAAGATTTCATTATATTTTAACTGTTATTTCTGTTTTTAGCGCATTAATAACTTTTTTGGAAGGCTTATCGTCACTTAAAAAGTTTCATGACAATTGGATTCAATATCGTTTCATTTGCGAAACACTAAAAAGAGAAAGACAAATGTATTTATATTCAGCTGGTATTTACGATGACCCTGATACAGATAAATTAAAAACTCTGATAGAAAGATGTGAGTCATTAATTTCAAGTGAAAATATTAATTGGACAAACATGAATGACAATGAAAAACCTAGAATCAAATCTAGTCAGAGTTCAAAAAATGAGCATAATAAAAAGGATCCCAATTACGAGAAAGTTAAATATTCAAAAACTTACAGGAAATCTTTTTTTCATCGTCAACATTAAAAATTCACTCTTTATATTTTTCATATGTTTTTTCAAAAATATCTTTTTTTACCGGCCATTTTTCACCATCAATGCCCGTTAATATCCAGTCACCAACATTGGCATGCATTATACCTTCATTTGTTTTTATATCGACTGGTTTTTTAGTTTGAAAAGCTTCTACAGGTATTGGCTTTTTGATATATTTCATGGTAAGAACTCTCCTAATAGAAATATTTAAGTAATTGTATCACATTCAATTTTAACAACAGCAAAGAAAATTATTTTTGAATAAAGCACTTATATTTTTGTAGTCGATTTTGATTAAAATTTATTTAAAAATAAAAAAGTTCATATTTAAGACCATAAAATAGCCACCCTAAAAAACAAATCTTTAGAGTGGTTATTTATATATTTAAAAAACAATTAGATATCTTCACCATTAATCAAATTAGTATTTTTTGAAAAAACCCTTACTACTTCTATCAATCTTAAATTGACCATTTATTCCAAACTTTCGTTTTATGACTTGTCCCATTGCCTTATTATAAAAAACAGTCAAATCAACAACTTTATTCATCATTAACTGCCATCAATTTAAGCAGTAAAACATCTGTTTAACTTTGAAATGCACCAAAAAATTCGAAATATTTTTTATCTTAAATTCTCCGAAGGGCGTTTACTAGACAAAATTAATTTTATGATTTTTTTAAGTTTGCTGTTAATCCCTTCTAATCAGGACATTTGCCTTTCAAACCTAAGAAAATCAAGTATCTTAAAATATTTTTAGAATCTAAAACGTTAGCTTGACAGGGAATAAAGTTTCATAAATTTATAAAAAGACGCTTGAATCAGGCTTTATTGTTATAAAATTATAAATTGCTGGCCTTTTATTTCAGTGATAAAATTTAATGGAAGGTGAGAATAAAATGAAATTAAAGAAAACATTGGTAAGATTAGTTTCTATATTAATATTAGTTGCCACTGGACTAGTCTTTTCTTCAAAAGTAGAGGCCAAATATGTAGGGCATAATGCTACTCCCACAGAACTAAGAGGTACTTGGTACGAATATAAAGGGCATAACAAATGGAATCATATAAAGATTACTAAACATGCATTTATACAAAATGGTAAAGTCCTTTGTAGCTTGAATAAAAAAGGATATAAAAAATTACATGTCACGCGTTATAAGCAAAATGGCAGACCCTATTATGTCTTGAATAAGTTTAACTATCATTATCAAGAAGTTGGTTTTTTTGGTTATCCAAAAGAAAAATTCATGGCAAACGTGTAATGAAATCATATTACAATATGGGATATTTCTCTGTCTGTACAAGAAACAAAATAAAGCATGATTATTCTTATCAAACCAAAGGTAATTATAAGAAACAATTGGGCAAATAGTCAGTTGCCCTCGGACAGTCCTCTTACAATTTTACATATATTTTATTTTATAAAATAGCTCTTTTTCAGTTCGTGTTGATAAGGAGTAAATTAAAGAGAATCAAGCTGCTAATAAACTGTTTGATTCTTTTTCTTTTACTTTGTTTTTTGCCAATCTGATATTGCTTAAAACAAACTTCAGTGCATTTTATCCCAATCATATTTGGTATTCAGATGTGATAGAGTTCAATATCAAGGGACAGAAGACTTACTTGACGCCTATTCTTTACGGTTGCATCCATAAGATTATTTCCTATACCATTTCGTTGCTTAATTCTTAAATTTGCTATCGACATGTTAAGGCAGGCTTCGCTCAGGTATCCAGCATTGGATGGCCTTAACTTGTTATACTTAAACGGAAAATGTTTTATGGATTTGAAAAGAAGTTTTAAAAATCTCAATGAATTGGAAGAAACAATTAAAGACTTTATTTAATATTACAATCAGAAAAGGATTAAGATTAAACTAAATGAACTAACTTCATATTGAATATCGAAAACATTTCTCAGTCAATAAGTAATAAATTGCCGTAATTTTTGAGATCACATCGTATGCTCTAGATACTTTTTTATTTGACTCTGGAGTTCCAATGAATAACTCGTTTTAATAAATAGCTCATAGTGTTAAACTTCGATGACCATAGTTTTAGTCATTTTCCTAGTTCTCAAAAATTGTTGGGCTACTTTAAAGTTGTCAGCTTGAGTTATAAATAATATTTTATATTATTGCCTATAATCTTTTTTTTTAATTACTTTTTGCTCTTTTCCCAGTTTCCGATCTTTTATCTTTTAATTTTTGCAAAACAAAAATATTTATATCGATAAATGGATAAATAAACAAAGCATAAATATTAATCGACATAATTACCAGCAAAACTGGACCACTTATTTCTACTGATGCAAGACCTGTAACTGCTATAAAGCCCACTATGGATTGTAGGGCACTTTTATAGGTAACCATTTTCAGCTCTGCAAGACTTATTGTCTTAAACTTTGTTATTGCTGATTTGGCAGTTTTATAGTAGAAACGCCAAAAAGTAATCATCATAATAAATATCCAAAAAAAGAACCAACCTATTTGATTAAAATCACCTGGAAAGTTCAAAAACTCATTTAGATCTGACTCAAAATTATTATAAAGGAATGTAATCAATAATGAATATATAGCACTGAAAATTAAAAAATAAGTTGAATATACATCCTCGTTTTTTTGTTTAAACAAATTTATAGAAATAATAGCTGAAATTATTACTTGAAAAAGAACTGCTAATTTCATATATATAGTTGTCATAATATAAAAAATGTATATACCTAAAATAACGTAACATGCACATGAAAAATGTATAATGATATCACTATATTTTTTAGCATACTTATTAATTGTTTTTTTTATATTAACTGCATTTTTTGTAAGGATATTTTTTGTGGTAATAATTATTTTTTTAAAAATGTAATTTATTAGAATTGGATCTATATATAAAGTAATAATACATGAAATAAAAAATAAAAATATTATTATAAATAAAAAAATTTCGATTATAATAGGAAAAAAAATCATATAAACTAGCTCTTTCTATACTTTAATTCATTTCTTTAGTCTTTATTATACAAAAATTTAACCACTCTAGAGAACTAATTTCCAGAGTGGCTATTTATATCTTTTATAAAATTACTTTGACTTTTTCTCCATTAATCCAAAAGTCATAGTTGTTATTAAATTTATCTAAACTATTAAGAGTTCCGAAGAGATTACTGTTTCTTCAACTCTCCACTTTTGTGAGTACTTGTGTTGTAAAAGCAAGGTAAAGATGATTTGATCAATATATATATTTTCACTTTTAAACATTCTTTTTGGAAAACTTCTTCCAATATAATAATGGCTTTTACCATCTTCCTAATATCTTAGAAATTAGTTGTCTTAGCTAAATGAACGGAGCCTAAAGTAAAGGTCTTATTAGTTTGGAAATAATCATTACATTTCCTCTGATGTCCGTATTAATAATACTAGTACATTCTACTGTCAAACAATATTTATTGGTAACAATCTTTTTTTACAGAAATTGATAAATAAAAACATCTACCATTAAAGTTACTAGGATAATTATTGCAACAATTATGCTAGTTAGGTTCTCCAAAGTTTATTTTATTAAAATAGATGAACAGTGTTGCACAAAACGGTAAGAATACACCAGCTTTTAGAAAAATTCAAGTTTAACCCATGTATTGAATATTGATACTGTGAAAAATATCATTAAAAATTTTAGTTACAGTCTCTTCTTTTTTTATTGTTTAGTCCATTAAAGGAAATTTAATTTTATTTTCTAAGGCGTCTCTTTTTTAAGCTAATTATCTAAAACTTCATAGAATCGAACTTTATAAGCAAATCTGCTCTCAATATTAAAAAAGCCAGTAAAAGAAATTACTTTTACTGGCTTATCTTTGTATCAGTGTCCTCATGGTCAAATATATTCATACTTAGTTCTGCATTTAAGAGACTCTGAATTTATGTAAATATTTGTATTGCAATCCAGTTCCAATAAGTGCAACAAATATACCTAAGAGGTTTGCTGATAACCAATTGATTGAATTATCCATGAACAGACACACTGCAACCCATGGTGCAATGGCTATCAGATAGCCGCGCGCAGCCGTCATTAATAAAGTACCCCACTTAAAGCCTTTACTTATATTATTTGTAACAACTTTATTGTGTAAAAACCTTTGAAATAGAACTGTACCCAATACTATTAAAATAGTAATTAAAACAAATTGCCAAGCTTCAAATTTAACTAAGATGAATTCTTTATAAGAAAAATGATTTGCCAAAAGCGCAAAACCACACGCAATATCAAAGAAAAAGCCTTGGTTGACATAACCTTTTTTGCAACTTTTAATACTAAAATCAAAAGCTTTTTTGCAGGTCTTGCTTATTGATTCCTTTTGCCTGTCGATGACTTGATGATTAGTTAGGTAATGATACTGACAAGTTGTTCCAATCAAAGCAGTAATTAAGCCAACCAGCAAAGAAATAGAGAAGTTAAATCTTCCCTGAGTATGCATACTAAGAGCTAGTAATGGTGCGTTTCCGATTACAAAAGACCTCACCCCAGTTGAAATCATACTAGTATTTACGAAAAACGAAGTCATTTTTTGAGAATCAACCTTGTGTCGCAAGAAGTTTTGATAACGTATTACGCTAATGATTGCAACAACTGCTAACAATACAAACAGCCAGTCAAACCAAATATCAGAAAGTAACAGTGTCAAAAGATAAAGGGTGCCATAAACAACGAGATCACCAACATGGTTAGTAGAATTATCAGCTAAAGCAAAGTTATGTTCATGGTGAGCAATATCACGTACAGCTTCACCCACAGTCTCTTGCTTAGAAGTGTGGTTATTATTCATTTTTCCCCCCTAAATTACGCCCTAACTTGATAATAATAATTTTAAGTTGGTTTTAATTAAAGTCAAGCTTTCTTTTAAAATAATTACCTTGCTAAAACTAATTTTAATAAAGCTCAAATTCTAAATTTCCTTTAAATTACAAATCTTAAGTTTTGCTCAAGAGTAGATTTTAATTTCTATGCTTTGCCCTGTTACTGTTAAAATACAATCGAATATAAATTATAGGTAATTATAGGTAGGGATTCGATTTGAATATCAACTTTTGGGTAGCAACATTGTCTGCTCTAATACTAATACTACTTATCTTTAATGTCAGAAATTCACGACGTTTCAATTTATTTGATCACTGGCTTCATCATAAATTAATCAGAAGACGCGACGGAATCGGGTGGCAGATTATTGCATTTATAAACGATCCCAAACTTTTAGTTGTTTTGGATGTATTTCTGGCAAGTTTTTTAATCAGTAATAATGAAAATTTACTTGCTTTTTGGGCATTATTTACTTTAGGCTTTACTGATCTGATTGGTATCTTTTTAAAAAAATGGATGCGCAGAAAACGTCCAATCCTACATTCAGATTTAGAAGAAGGCTATAGTTTTCCAAGTGGTCATGTCCTAGGAAGTACTGTTATGGCTTTAATCATCTGGCGACTTTTTGCAGGACAATTAGGTAATAGACTTTTATGGATTTTGCTGGCAATTTGGCTAATGGTCGTCATTTCTCGTATCAGTCTTAAAGCCCACTTTCCATCAGATATTATCGGGGCTACTTCTCTAGCTGTCTTTTGCTTTAGTATATCTCAACAATTACTTTTAATGGTTATTTAAAAACAACCCCAAACTTTTGGTTTAGGGTTGTTTTTTCCTTTATCGATAATTTTTTAACAATTAAATTATAGGAAACTAAGCATCTTTCCTAACACAAACACTATCACACACAATAATGCAGTGTACCATGCACAATGGGGCAGAGCTTTCTTAAGAATAACTCCTTCTTTACCCTCAAGACCAGTAGCTCCTGTAGCAATTGCGATGTTCTGTGGTGAAAGCATCTTACCAGCAGTAGCACCAACCATGTTAGCAGCCGCCAGCCAGTATGGACTTACTTTCAGCGCGTGGGCAGCTTGTACTTGCAATTCACCAAAGAGAACGTTAGCTGAAGTATCACTACCAGTGATAAAGATACCTAGAACACCAATGATTGGTGAAATTACTGGGTAAAAGGCACCAGTTAAAGTTACGAGGCTAACCGCAATGACATCAATCATTCCGCTGTAACCCATTACTTTGGATAGGCCCACAATAGAACAAACAGTGATAATTGTTTTTACCAATTGCTTGATCGTACTTGTCAAAACGGAAAACATTTCCTTAAATGACAAACCTTGGATAGCACCACCAATGATACTCGACAGTAGAATTAAAGTACCTGGTGATGATAACCAGTCAATGTCAACTGGCTTGGCATTTGCACCATTGTAAAAGTGGAAACTGGTTTTAACACTTGCCAATGCATTATGAATTGCTGGGAACATTGATGAAGTGAAAATGATAAAGCAAAATACCAAAATAAATGGTACCCAAGCCTTAATTTTATCAGCAGTTGAAATTGGAGCTTTATCGTCCTTTTCAGCACTAGCGGATGCAACTTCTTCTTTGCTGCTGTATTTCTTAATAATAATTACTAAACATAGCAGACAAACTATTGAACCTACAATTGATGGTAGTTCAGGGCCTAAATATTTAGTAATGAAAATTTCCGGAACTGCAAATGTTAAACCAGCTACCAAGGTGCAAACTAAAACACCTTTTCCTTTAAATGACTTAAGTCCCTTACCTTCAGTCATCATGACCAAAACAAATGGAACGATCATCATTAAAACAAATAATTGTATAGCAATTAAATAACCTAATTCAGTAACTCCCAGTCCTGTTACTTTAGCCAGAGTTGTTACTGGCAAACCAACGGCACCAAAAGCAGTAGGAGCAGTATTTGCTACCAAACAAACCACGGCTGCTTTAATAGGACTCATACCCAACATAATTAGGATACTTGCAGGGATCGCTACCGCAGTACCGAAACCGGCAATGGCTTCCAAAAATCCGCCTAATCCCCATGCTAAGATCAATACTAAGAATCTCATATCCTTAGTAATTGAAGTTAACATAGACATTATTGTATCCATTCCCCCTGATTTTCTACTAATATTGTAGATAAACAGAGCGGAAATAATAACATAAATTATTGGCCATAAAGCCATAATTATGCCATCAATTCCGGCAGTAATACTGTTTGAAAACGAAAAGTGGAAACCGACAATACTGAGAATTATTGATAAAGCAAAGCCGATTAAGCACGACAAATCTCCTCGAATGCGAAAAACACCCAAGGAAAGTATCAGCCAAACGATAGGGATGATCGCAAGAACTGTTTTAAGTATATCCATTTTTATTCCTCCGACGAAATCAATTTAACAAGTGCTAAATTAATTTCTCTCACTTTCTAACATAGAACTTGATAAAACTTATTAGACAACACTATATGAGTTTGTGATGTAAGCGCTATCTAATTTCATTATAGCACTATGTAATGCGCTTTTGAAGATGAATTTAACTTCACAAGCTTTTATACTTAAGCGCTTTCATTAATCAACAAAAAAATAGTCCTAACTTTATTAAGCTAGGGCTAAATCACCTTTTTTTATATTCTGTTAGATAGAGAACAAGTGTAAAAAAGGAATTTTTTATTTGCCACAAAATTACAAATCGTCAAAACCAACCATCAAACTGCCTTCTTCGGCATAAAACGTGCAAAGTCCCCTCATTGAGCGAATTTTGATCTCTGCTTCTGGATAAAGTGCTAAAATTTTTGCTTTTAAACTTTCAGCATCTTTTTCATTTTTACAATGATCAATAATTAAATTACCACCCTTGTATTTCATTTCACTCATTAATTTCAGAACTTCTTTAAAGGCACGCTTTATTCCACGTACTTTTGCTAAAGGCTCTAGCTTACCCTCTTCACTTGCAGTACCTACTACATCAATATTTAAAACTTTAGCGACTTTAGCCACGGCCATATTAACTCGCCCATTGAGTGCTAAATTATGCAGTGATTTTAATACGAATAACAAATGAGTGTGTGTCTTATAATCAGATATTTTTTGTTCCAAATCTACAAAACGAGTTTTGCTATTAACCAATTTCCGAATTTCTTGTAGAATAACTGAAATCTCTGGGCCAGCAGTCCTTGAATCAATCACAATTACATGGCTATCAGGATGATCTTTTTCATATATTTGTTTAGCTTGAAAAGCAGATGAAAAGCTGCCACTAAGTCCACTAGTAATTGTCATCATTATTGCAAATTCAGATCCTTTTAAGGCCTCAAGCCATTCATTAATGCTCGGACAGGAAGTTTTGCCCTCCTCCGTATTTTTCTCCATGCTGCTAATGAATTCATTGATATCAAGATTTTCGTCATCGACAAAATCTTTTCCTGCAATTGTCATAGTTAATGGCACAACAGTCAGATTTTCATTTGCTCTGTCATTTGCGCCAGAGTCTATTATTAACTTTACTTTATCCATATTTGTGTATCCTTATATAAATAAACTATATATTCAAAAAAATATATAGCTAAATAATAAATCAAATACCAGAAAAAAGCGATAAAAATTTTTTTAATATTTTTTAACATTAGAAATCGGTTACAAATGTTTACATAATCACAAACTTAAGCTAAAATTTGTGATGTAGATATGGAGCTTGTGCTCCACTAATGTATGTACTTATAAAAATTTGTACAGCATTTATTATTTAGGAGGTTTTTAGATGTTAAAATCAGTCATTGAAAATGTTCATGCACTGGAAATCTATGATTCACGTGGTAATCCAACTGTTGAGGCTTTTGTAACCTTATCAAACGGTGTTGTTGGTAAAGCTGAAGTTCCATCAGGTGCTTCAACTGGTGAAAATGAAGCAGTTGAATTACGTGATGGTGGCAATCGTGTAGGCGGTAAAGGTGTTTCCAAAGCCGTTGAAAACGTAAATACTAAAATTGCTAAAGCGTTGAAGGGTTTAGATCCACATGATCAAGCAAACATTGACCGTGTAATGATCGAATTAGATGGCACCCCTAACAAGGCTGAGCTTGGTGCTAACGCTATTTTAGGCGTATCAATGGCTACTGCAGCTGCTGCAGCAAAAGACAGTCACCAACCTTTATACAGATACCTTGGCGGAACTGACCTTGAAATGCCACAAACTTTCCATAACGTTATTAACGGTGGTGAGCACGCTGACAATGGTATCGACGTGCAAGAATTCATGATCACTCCAGTTAAGAAGACTTCTTTCCGCGATGGTTTTGAAAAGATCGTTAACACTTACCATACTTTGAAGAAAGTTCTTGAAGACATGGGTTACGAAACTGGCCTTGGTGATGAAGGTGGTTTCGCACCTAATATGAAGAACTCTGAAGAAGCTTTGCAAGCTTTACACGATGCTATCGTTAAGGCTGGCTACAAGCCTGGTGAAGATATTGCCATTGCTTGTGACTGTGCTGCTTCCTACTTCTACAACAAAGAAGACGGCAAGTACCACTTTGAAGGCAAAGTATTTAATGATGAAGAATTAGCTCAATATTACGACAAGTTACTTGACGAATTCCCAGAATTAATTTCAATTGAAGACCCATACGATGAAAATGATGTTGACGGCATGATTAAGTTTACTCAAAGCCACAAAGACAGAATTCAAATTGTTTTGGATGACTTCATTTGTACTAACCCTAAGCTTTTGACTAAAGCTATTAAGGAAGGTGCCGGTAACGCTTCATTGATTAAGTTAAACCAAATTGGTACTGTTACTGAAACTTTGGAAACTATCCGTCTTTCACGTAAGAACGGGTACAACACCATGATTTCTCACCGTTCAGGTGAAACTGGTGACACATTTATCGCTGACTTCGCAGTTGCAGTTAACGGTGGTCAGCTTAAGACTGGTGCACCTGCTCGTTCTGAACGTGTTGAAAAATACAACCGTTTGCTCGAAATTGAAGAAGATCTTGGTGAAGGCGAGCGTCTAGCTACTTTCCCAGACAGTGTTGACAAAGATTAGTTTTTAAACTCAAAAAGCCTGCAATAATGCAGGCTTTTTTTGTGCTATTTTTATGGCTAGTCGTCTTTTTGACTAATTGCTTTTAAGTAAGTACTTTCGGAGATATAGTCAATTTTTCTCACGTACTGTCCCTTGTGGTCGATCTTAATATATTGTCTACTTGGATCAAAACCACCTACTCTTTCAATTTTATATGGTAATTTCTTACCAGTATCAGGATTATAAGCCTGAACGCTTAGATAATCTTGCGTATTTTTTGGCACCTGCGCATAACTAATTACTTCTGGAATAGCAGGATCAACTCTATCAATCCAAGAATTATGATCTAATGGAATTTGGTTAGTTATAATCAGAAAAAAGACATAAACTGGAACCAAAAATTTTTCGAACATGGTATCTCCTTTTATCTAACTTTTAGGAATGAACTTTCTTTTGAAATTCCTTTTTGGAAACATATTTAATTTCTTTCACATACTGGCCCTTATGGACAATCTTAATATATTTCCTGCTTGGATCATAGCCTCCTACTTTTTTTATTTTGTATGGAAGCTTTCTGCCGGTTTTAGAATCATAGGCTTGAACATTAAAATACTTTTGCGTATTTTTTGGTACCTGCGCATAACTATATGTTTCAGGAATCGCAACGTTAAAATAATCTATAATCTCATTGTGAACGAAAAAGGGTAAACAAAATAGAGCTGTGAGCGTTAATAGTGAAGCCTCAATAAATCTTTTAACTGACATGAATTCCACCTCCTAGATTAAAAGCGAATAAATTCGAATTTTTTAAAATGATATATTTAAATTCAGGTGTACTAATACACTACTATACCTATTTTACACTTTTCTATAATTATTTTAAATACAAAATTAAAACAAACTTGCAAATGATAATATTTAATTTGCTAGCAAAAGTCTTATTTTTATGCTACTTTAAATTAAGTATTTATAACTAAGGAAGTAAAATTATGGCTGAAAAAATTACTGGCTTAAGTCAAGCAGAAGCAGATAAACTTCTGCAGAAAAATGGATTAAACGAGGTTCCTGAACCTCAATTCAACTTTTTTAAAGAATTTTTATCAAAGTTATGGAATTTATCAGCATGGATTCTTGAAGCTGCTCTACTTTTAGAGTGTATCTTAGGAAAATGGATACAATCGTTATTTGTGCTTTTAATGCTCCTTTTTGCTGCTTGGAATGGAGCTTCTAAGAAAAAGCAATCAAGGCGAGTGCTGAATAATATTTCACACAAATTAACTCCTACTATTTCGGTTCAAAGAGATGGGGAGTGGCAGAATATCGACTCAAAATATTTAGTTCCTGGTGACTTAATCAGTATGCAAGCTGGTGATGTTTTGGCCGCCGATGTGAAACTGATTGATGGACAAATTTCAACTGATGAGAGTTCAATTACAGGTGAAGCAAGGACAGTGCGGAAAAATCCACAAGATACAGCTTATGCTGGTACGACTGTAACAGAAGGCAATGGTTTAGCAATCGTCACTGCTACAGGTGCTGATTCTCGTTCCGGTAAGACAATCAACTTAATTAATAATTCTGCAGCTCCAGGTCACCTGCAACAACTGTTAACTAAAATTATTTACTATTTATGCATTCTTGACGGAATTCTGACCTTAGTAATTGTCATTGCTTCTTTCTTTAAGGGTGGTGACCTAAATAATCTGATTAACATGCTGCCATTTTTAGCAATGATGTTTATTGCTTCAATACCAGTTGCAATGCCCTCTACATTTGCTCTTTCTAACTCGTTTGAAGCAACCCGTTTAAGCAAAGAAGGAGTATTAACTTCTGATTTAACCGGCATTCAAGATGCAGCAAACCTTAATTTGATTTTGCTCGATAAAACAGGAACAATCACGGAAAATAAAACGGCGGTGGGTCAGTGGACTAATTTCAGTTCAATGAATAATAACGATGTTTTAACATTAGCATCAGCTGCTACGGATCAAAGAAACAAAAAACTCATTGATACTGCGATTGATGAATATGTTAAAAAACAGGGATTAAATATTAAGTCTGCATCAGATTTCACACCTTTTACTTCAAGCACTGGCTATTCAATGGCAAACTGTGATGGTCATAATATTAAACTTGGTTCCTTTAAACAACTTTCGCTAATTGATAAAGACGCTAGCGAAAAGGCAAAAGAAATAGATTTTGGTGCCGGACGTTCAGTAGCTTTATTAATTGACGACAAGTTAGCCGGTGTCTTCATTTTGCAAGATATGGTAAGATCCGACTCTAAAGAAGCTCTTGGAGAACTCAGAAAACGGGGAGTAAAACCGATTATGCTAACTGGTGATAACCAGAAAACTGCTATTGCAGTCGCTAAGCAGGTTGACTTGCAAGGTGAGGTAATTTCTATTCGTGATTTCACTGACCAGACTGATACCAGCAAATTGGCTGGTATTGCGGATGTTTTACCAGAAGATAAATTGCGCATGGTTAAATTCTTCCAGAAAAAAGGTTATATTGTAGGTATGACAGGTGATGGCGTAAATGATTCTCCTGCTCTAAAGCAAGCTGAGGTTGGCATAGCGGTCTCTAATGCTGCCGATGTGGCCAAGCGATCTGGTAAAATGGTACTTTTAAATGACGGTCTGTCTTCGATAGTAAAAATACTTGATGCTGGACATAGAGTATATCAAAGAATGACTACCTGGTCTTTAACAAAGCTAGCAAGAACTGCACAATTAACGATGCTTTTGACTTTTGGCTACCTTTTCTTCAATTATATTCCAATGGCGCTAAACGCTATGGTTATTTACACAATTATGAATAACATGGTGACAATGATGATTGGTACTGATAGAACTCACATCACTTATAAACCAGAAAACTGGAATATGGCTAAGTTAGCTAAAATTGCTTTTTCATTAGCTTTCGGCTGGACAGCTATTGGTATTGCTGCTATTGCTTATCTTAATACTCACGGATGGAGTCATGGTACTATCTCAACGATGGTTTATGTTTACCTGGTTTTGAGTGCTATGTTTATTGTTTTAATCACCAGAACAAAAAAATACTTCTGGCAGGATTACCCATCTAATGCCGTTGGTTTTACACAGTTAGGAGACGTGCTACTAACTGTGATTCTAGCATTATTTGGTATAGCTATGACAAAAATAAACTGGACGAACCTACTACTTACTTTTGCCATTGCATTGATAGCAGCAATTGTTATTGATTTATTCTATCAACCAATAATGAAGAATCGCTAATTTCAAATTTAAATAAAGAAAAACCTGATTGCGGAAATTTCCGCAATCAGGTTTTTTAAGGTTTACCGATGAGTTCCTGACTTTTCCATCACACCGGTATAAAGGTTTTGTATATGCTATTTGGTATAATAATTTAGAATAGGAAAAAATAGTTAAATTAATCAGGAAAGTTAATTATTTAATAAGAGGCGAGCCAATAGTAAAGATAGATAACCATTTTACTAATTGACCCTTGAATCCCCCCTTTCACTGGTTGTACGTTTATAACAAATGCTTTAAATTACATTCGTTATATTTATATTAATACTTAAAATAACCAAAGTAAACAATTTTGTCTAATTTTTTTACTTTCAAATCAGTATTTCTGTATATTTAAATAACATTTAATCTTTTATTTTTACTTTTTTAATTCATACACATATGAAATCTCATTGGGACGATAAACGCCATGTAAAAGACCAACTTTTGTAAAGCCCATTTTTGCAATCAAGTGCTGCATTGCTTTATTATCTTCGTGAGTATCGATTCTGATTGAATCAACATCGTCACGGTTTGCTTTGATCTCATCAATTACAGCTCTTAAAAGTTTAGTAGCATAACCTTTACCAGAATGTTGAGAGTGAATTGCCACACGATGAATAACAACATATCGATCTGTATTGCACAGCCAGGTACCGTCTAAGTGATCGTAAACATGGTCAGGTCCATCTACTATAGCAATTGCACCAACAGTTTCTTTATCCTCAGAAACTGCTAAAAAGGCCCAGCCATTTGCAATGTCTTCTTTAATCTGACCTTTTGAGGGATAGTCTCCTTGCCATTGATTGACTCCATGTTCAGCTAATTGATTAGCTCCATCTTTTAAAATAGTGATAATTTGGTCAAAATCGGCCATTGTTGCTTTTCTTAATTGCAAATTACTCTATTCTCCTTTTTTGAAATACTGTATCATTATATATATCTGCCATGATCTTGTAAAAAAATTTAACTCAAAATTCAAAGTTTTTTTCATATTTCAGAAAGCGCTTTATTTTATTGGAATCTTAGTTTTATGCTAAAATCTAAATCATTTGCTGTTTTTATATATGAAGTAATATTTAATCATGAAAAAATGCTCTTAGCAGCAGATTACAAAAATCTAACTATTAAGAGCACTTCATGCACATTTATTATCTTTTAAAAATTTGAGGCTTAAAGTTCCAATTAAAAAATATTAAGCACCATGGTATTTAACTAAAGAAAATACGTCAAGTCCTGGTAATTTTTCTTTTCCCTTTAAATCAGGTAATTCAATATAAAAACAAGAACCAACTAACTCTCCACCTAGGTTTTCAATTAATTGTTTGCACGCCCTTAAAGTTCCAGCTGTAGCCAATAAGTCATCACAAACTACAACACGCTGGCCAGGTTTAATAGCATCTTTATGAATTTCTAAACTATTTGAACCATATTCCAGGTCATAAGAGGCACGCTCAACCTCCCTCGGCAATTTATGTGGTTTTCTAGCTGGCACAAAACCAATACCTAATTCTGTTGCCACAGGACAACCAACAATAAACCCACGCGCTTCGGGACCAACAATTATATCGGCATTTTTACTTTTAACATATTCAGCTAACTTGTGTGTAGCTGCCTGAAACAATTTGCCATCTTGTAGGACAGGAGTGATATCCCGAAAGATTATTCCTTTGTTCGGAAAATCCTTTACACTTGCAATATGTTTCTCAAAATCGTTTGCCATAAGAAGAAAAACCTCCAAAAACTTAACTTTCTTTCTAAAGCTTATTTGACCTTTATATTCTAACAAATTTTGTGCTTAAAAGCATTAAAAGCGAGAAAAATTAATGTTGCTTTAATTGCTCATTCACGTACATTAGTAATTTTTGACTAGGCATTTGTCGCAATTCATTTATAAAAGCAATCTGTGACTTTGTAGCCTGATAATATTTCGAATTTGTCAGTTTATTTTTAACAGGATTATTGACACCAAATATTTTATTATCTTCTAATTGAATAAAATTCAATTCAAAGAATACACGTAAAATAAAGAGAACATTGTCGTAATTTAATTTTATAAATTTACCGACCTTTCGGTAATCTTGCAGTGTTAGACCAGGGTGAGAATATACATATTTTAACAAGATTTCAAAATCAGATTTTAGCGGTAAATGTTGGACTGGCAGTTGATCCATCAGAAAGTGTAAATAAAGTTGTTCGTAACTATTGTTCAACGCAAAATCCAGTTCTTTTTGATTACGAGGGACATCAAGCAAGACGGCTACTTCACCTTCACTGTCATAATCATTGACCAATGTAATTTTTGCGGGATCAATATCAAATAAACTAGAAGCAGCGATCTTATTTCTTTTATCAAATAATAGATATCTGTCTGCAAAACCCATCACATATTTTTCATTGCGCAAATCAACCACTGGCTCAGGAACTGCTAATTTTGGTGCAGCAAAAATGATTCCCTTTATAATGCCTTGTAATTTTATCTGATTACGAAAGCAATTTTCTTGTAGCTCAATAAACAACTGATCTACATAAGGCAAAAGAATTTTTGTAAGGAACTTCTTGTTAAATCCTACAACATCAACCTTATTATGGTCTTTACTAATTGTTAATTTGATATGATTTTTCTCTTTACCCATGTAAAAACAGCTGTTAATTTTCGGATGAATAATACTAAAAATGGGTTTAACATTATCAGTTCCAAAAGGACCAACCTGTTTGATATCAGCTATAATTTTCAAATCCAGATGAGAAAAAGGTAGTTCGCAATCATAATAGCGAATGTTTTGATTAAAAGTACCTGTAAAGCTATCTTTAAATGATTTGCGTAAAGAGGAAATTTTGCTTTCAGTCATAGACAAGCCACACGCAAAATCGTGACCACCGAATTTAAGAAAAAGTCTATCCTTTAAAGGCTCTAAGGCGTTAAAAAGATTAAAACCATCTACAGACCTTCCCGAACCTTTGATAATTCCCTCTTCATTCTTTGTCAGGACTATGGTTGGCTTATGAGTTTTCTCAACTAATTTATTTGCAACTAATCCCAAAACCCCTTCATTAAACTTGGGATTATATAAAACTAAAGTTTTATCTCTTTGCCAACCATTATTTTTAATCTGATTAACGCAAGATTGATAAACTTCAGCTGTTAAATTTTTACGTTCATCGTTTAGACCTTCAATCTTGTCTGCTATTTTTTCAGCTTCTTCGTCAGTCTCACATAATAGTAAGTCAACGGCTAAACTCGCATTATCCAGTCTGCCTACAGCATTCAATCTTGGTGCAATGTTAAAGCCAACATCTGTTTCATCAATATGTCCTAATTGTAAACCTGCTTTTTTTATTAAAGCTCTTAGTCCCGGCCGCTCAGTCTCATTAAGCATTTTTAAACCCCGTTTAACGATAATATGACCTTCTCCGGAAACCTTGACCATATCTCCAATTGTGCCAATCATTGCCAGTTCCAATAATTCTGGCATTGAATCCTGCATTAAAGCTCGGCAAATAGTATAGGCCACTCCAGCACCACAATAATCATCAAACGGATATTTTTGGCCAGGGTAGTTGCAATGCACTAACGCATAGCTTTCAGGATTTTTATCTTGAAATTTATGGTGATCTGTAATTATTGTATCTACACCTTTACTTTTGGCAAAAGCAACCTCGTCAACTCCAGTAATACCGTTATCTACAGTAATGATCAGTTTAGTCCCATCTGCTACAATTTTCTTGTAGGATTCAATATTTGGTCCATAGCCATCTTTAAAACGATCGGGAATGAAAAAATGAACATCGGAACCTAAAATGCCCAGTGTTTCCACCATAATAGTAGTGGCAGTAATACCATCAGCATCGTAATCTCCATAGACCGTTATTTTTTCTCCTGCATCAATTGCTTGATTAATTCTGTTAACTGCCTTTTTCATGTCATGCATTAGAAAAGGATCAGCCAAGTCATCTTCGGTGGCATTAAACCAATAATCTATTCTTTCCGCACTATTTATCCCGCGCAAAGAAAGCAGCTTAGCCGTAATCGGGCTAAGCTGATACTTTTCAATCAATTCCGGAGCTAATTCTTCACCTATACGCTCACGCCATTCAATCATATGTTTAATTCAGCCTTTTTATATTTATTTTCTATTTTGAATTTAAGTCATCATCATTCATTTTTAAAACAGCCATAAAAGCATCTTGAGGAATTTCAACATGACCTACAGCTTTCATGCGTTTTTTACCTCTCTTCTGCTTTTCCAGCAGTTTTGCCCTTCTATCCGGATCACCCGTATGAATTTTCCAAGTAACGTCTTTACGATAAGGCTTTACGGTGGCACGAGAAATAATTTTTGCTCCAATTGCCCCTTGAATATCAACTTCAAAGTTCTGCCTAGGAATTAACTTCTTAAGCATTGAGGTCATTTGTCTTGCTCTATTTTGAGCTTCATCCCGATGTGCAATGAAACTAAGAGCATCAACCACTTGTTTATTCAACAGAATATCAATTTTAACTAAATCAGTTGCCCGATAACCCGTAATTTCATAATCAAGTGAGGCATAACCTTTAGTGGAAGATTTCAAATCATCAAAAAAATCATAAATAATTTCGGCTAGCGGCATATTGTAAATTACGTTAACCCGATATTTGTCTAGATAGTCCATTGTCACAAACTCGCCCCGTTTACGTTGACATAATTCCATCACAGGACCGACAAAATCATTCGGAACCATTACTTCTGCTTTAACAAAAGGTTCCTGCACTTCCTTATATTCACCTGCAGACGGTAAATCAGAAGGATTATCAATCACTTTGGTTGTGCCGTCATTCATAATCGCATGATAATCAACAGAAGGGGCAGTCATAATCAAGTCTAAGTCAAATTCCTGTTCAAGTCTTTCCTGCACCACATCCATGTGGAGTAAACCTAAAAAACCGCACCTAAAGCCAAAGCCTAAAGCAGTTGAAGTTTCAGGTTCAAATTCTAAAGCAGCATCATTGAGCTGCAATTTTTGTAAAGCTTCCTTAAGGTCATCATATTTTCCATTGTCTACGGGATACATACCTGAATAAACCATTGGTGGTATCTGACGATAACCGGGAAGTGGTTCCGCGGTCGGATGTTCTGCGGCAGTGATAGTATCACCAACACGAGTTTCACGAACGGACTTGATGTTAGCCGTTAAGTAACCAACATCCCCAGCAATTAGAATATCTTTTTTAACCGGATGTGGACTGGAAACTCCAACTTCAGTAACTTCATATTCCTTACCGGTATTCATGATTTTTATTTTATCACCGGGTTTAACGGTACCTTCTTCAATCCGCACAGATAAAACAACACCGCGATAGTCATCATATTTTGAATCAAAAATCAACGCTTTTAACGGTGCTTGGAGATCTCCACTAGGAGCTGGTATATCTTTAACTATGCGTTCAAGCAACTCCTTAATTCCCTGCCCGGTTTTACCGGAAACTTCAACAGCGTCGGAAGCATCTAACCCCAACATTTCTGTGATTTCCTCTTTAGCCTGCTCCGGATTAGCTGAAGGCAGATCAATTTTATTTATAACAGGCAAAATTTCTAAGTCATCATCAATTGCTAAGTATGTATTTGCCAAAGTTTGTGCTTGCACACCTTGCGAAGCATCTACAACTAACAATGCACCTTCACAAGCCGCTAAGGAACGGGAAACCTCATAAGAAAAATCCACGTGTCCTGGGGTATCAATTAAATGAAAAATGTAGTCTTCGCCATCTTGCGCATGATATTTAATTTCTACTGAGTTCATCTTGATGGTGATGCCGCGTTGGCGTTCCAGCGGCATATCGTCTAACATCTGATTTTTTAATTGGCGTTCAGATACCGTATCGGTCAACTCTAAAATTCGATCGGCAATCGTAGACTTACCATGATCAATATGAGCTACAATGGAAAAATTGCGAATACGCTTCTGATAATCTTGTAATTTTGTTATGTCCATAAATAATTTGCACCCTTTACTCTATCTTTATTATTATAACAAATTCCCAAACACCTATAAAATTAATTAAGATAAAGAAACTTTTTATCAAAATTAAAGGACTAATCCCATCAAGCTTGAAGAATTAGTCCTTTAGTTCAATTTGCAAATAATACTACTAATATCTTATAATGCCATTTTTATCTGACATTCCATTTTCATTGAAAAGTCTCAAATAATTTTTGATTTCTTTTTTACACAGCAGGGATCATCGGATTTAATTATTAAGTCAGTATCAATCTTTCACCAGTATTTATAACCTTTTGGGCAACTCAACATCATAATTCTCCATTTTTGCAGACCAACATTCACAGTAATAATAGCATATTTTTTACTGCAATCTTTCTTTTAATCTCTCAAAGAATCCTTTTTCCTGTGGTGTTATTGACCCACCACCGGCTTTGACAAAATCAACCAAAGCCTGTTTCTGCTTTTCATTGATTGACTTTGGAATCTGTACTTGAACAGTGGTTATTTGATCACCTTTACCATTGCCACGCAAATATGGAACACCTTCGCCACGCAAAGTAAATTCTTTATTAGGCTGTGTACCAGCAGGAATTTTTAATTTCTTTTCTCCATGCACGGTTTTAACATTAATTTCATCGCCTAAAGTTGCCTGGGCAAAGGAGATTGGAACAGTAGTATAAATAGTAGTACCTTTGCGTTCGAAATCTTTTGATGGCTTAATACGATAACTGATATAAAGGTCACCATAAGGACCACCATTTTTACCCGCTTCTCCCTGGCCTTCATAACGTAATTGTTGTCCATTATCTATTCCGGCAGGAATATTAACTTCAATAGTATTTTTGCCATCAATTACGCCTTTGCCGTGACAAGTTTGGCAAGGATGCTCGATAATTACGCCTTTGCCGTTACATTTATCACAAACTGTCTGACGACGAATAACTCCCAACATAGATTTTTGAGTTATTGTCATGTAGCCAGTACCATTACATTTATCACAGGTTATCGGATGCGTTCCTTTTTCAGCACCATTACCTTTACATGTAGGACATGTTTCACTCCGAGTGTATGAAACCTGAGTCTTCTTGCCCGTGATTGCATCCATAAAATCAATTGACAAAGTATAGTCTAGATCTTCACCACGAGTTGGTGCTGTTGGGTTGGCGCGACGCTGATTTGCTCCTGTTGCACCACCGAAGAAATCATTAAAAATATCACCAAAATCACCAAAGCCGCCAAAATCACTATATCCTTGACCTGCACCGCCAAAGCCTCCCTGACCATTGACTCCGGCCGAACCAAATTGGTCATATTGTGCTTTCTTTTGCTGGTCATGCAAAACTTCGTAAGCTTCATTAACCTTCTTATACTTTTCTTCAGCACCGGGTTCATGATTTAAATCAGGGTGGTATTTTTTGGCAAGTTTACGATAAGCAGAGGTAATTTCCTTATCACTGGCATTGCGATCAACACCCAGAACGCTATAGTAATCTTCTTGTGCCATCTATAAGCTCCTTAACTTTACAAAAGAAAAGAACTACTTTTTGGCAGTTCTTTTCTAATTTATTCAATTATAAACCCTTTACTTATCTGGGTCTACCTTATGAAACTCGCCTTCACCTGCGGAACCACTACCTGAATTGCCATCTTGGGAACCAGGATTTTGTGGTCCTGCTTGAGGTCCAGCCTGTCCTTGTGCACCTTGAGCCCCACCATTAGCTTGGTACAATTTGACTGCTAAGTCTTGGGCAACTTTAGACAATTCATCCTTCTTGGACTTCATCTCATCCAAGTTGTTGTCCTTTTGAGCCTTCTTCAAAGCATCAAGTGCATCTTGAACCTTCTTAGTATCATCATCTGATACCTTGCCTTTGACATCCTTCAAAGTCTTTTCAGTTGAGAAGATTAATTGATCGACTTCATTACGAAGATCAACTTCTTCTTTCTTCTTCTTATCCTCTTCAGCATGTTCTTCAGCTTCTTTTTGCATCTTCTTGATTTCTTCGTCAGATAAACCGGATGAACTCTTGATGGTAATCTTTTGTTCTTTACCGGTTCCCATATCTTTAGCAGAAACATTAACGATGCCGTTTTTGTCAATATCGAATGTAACTTGAATTTGAGGAACACCACGTGGAGCGGCAGGAATGTCTGTTAGTTCAAAACGACCTAATGTTTTATCGTCAGCAGCCATTGGGCGCTCCCCTTGCAAAACGTGAACATCAACAGCCGGTTGATTGTCTGCAGCAGTAGAGAAAATTTGACTCTTTGAAGTTGGAATTGTCGTATTCTTTTCAATTAACTTAGTAAATACGCCACCCATGGTCTCAATACCTAAAGAAAGAGGAGTGACATCAAGTAAAACTACGTCCTTAACATCACCAGAAATAACTCCACCTTGAATTGCTGCACCTAAAGCAACAGCTTCATCTGGGTTAATTGAGTGATCAGGCTCTTTACCAGCCCACTTCTTAACTGCATCCTGAACAGCAGGAATACGGGTTGAACCACCATTCAAAATAACTTTATCAATGTCATTAACTGTTAATTCAGCATCTTTCAATGCATTGTCAAATGGAATCTTTGTCTTATCAACTAAATCAGCAGTTAATTCGTCAAATTTTGCTCTAGTTAAATCAGCTTCCAAATGTAATGGTCCAGATTCACCAGCAGAAATAAATGGTAATGAAATATGAGTTGAAGACACGCCAGACAAATCTTTCTTAGCTTTTTCAGCGGCATCCTTTAACCTTTGTAAAGCCATTTTATCTTTAGAAAGGTCAACACCATTTTCATCTTTAAAGTTCTTGATCAACCAATCAATAATTTTATTATCGAAGTCATCGCCACCAAGGTGAGTATCACCGTTAGTTGAAAGTACTTGGAAGACTCCGTCACCTAATTGCAAAACAGAAACATCAAAGGTACCACCACCAAGGTCATAAACCAGAACTTTTTCATCTTCAGCATCTTTATCAAGACCATATGCAAGTGAAGATGCAGTTGGTTCGTTAATTATTCTCTTAACGTCTAAGCCTGCAATTTTACCGGCATCCTTAGTAGCTTGACGCTGAGCATCGTTAAAGTATGCAGGAACTGTAATGACTGCTTCAGTAACCTTTTCACCAAGATAATCTTCAGAGAATTTCTTGATATATTGTAAAATCATGGCAGAAATTTCTTGAGGAGTGTATGCTTTATCACCAATCTTGACCTTATAATCAGCTTCACCCATATGACGCTTAATTGAAGAAATAGTATTAGGATTAGTAATAGCCTGTCTCTTTGCGACTTCACCGACTTGAATTTCTCCATCCTTGAAAGCAACTACTGAAGGTGTAGTACGGTTTCCTTCTGGATTGGTAATAATTTTTGGCTCTTTTCCTTCAAGAACAGCAACTGCCGAGTTGGTAGTTCCGAGGTCAATTCCGATAACTTTTGACATTGATATGCTTCCTTTCAATTATTGTGCTACAACAACCATCGCTGGTCTTAAAGTACGATCTTTGTACAAGTATCCTTTTTGCAAAACCCGCACAACATGATCTTTTTGATCTTCATTTTCAGCTTCAACTGTTTGGACAGCTTGGTGTAAATTAGGATCAAACTTTACACCTTCAGCAGTGATTTCACTGATTCCATGATCTTTCATGGCTTTAACCAGAGAATCAAGTGTCATTTGCACTCCCTTTTTAAGCTGCTTTGATGCTTCATCATCAACCTTTGTTGCCAAAGCTCTTTCTAAATTATCCATTGCTGGCAAAACATCTTTAGCTAAAGATTGTGATTCATATTTAATAAGTTGCGCTCTTTCATTATTGTAGCGATTTTGCATATTTTGCATTTCAGCTTGACTGCGCAAGTACTTATCTTCTAAATCATCTTTTTCTTTTTGCAACTGGGTCAAATTGTGTTGCAGTTTGCTTTCCAAAGGTTCGGACTTCTTTTTTTCGTTAGCCTTAGCTTGAGAATGCTTTTTAACTTCTTTTGATTCAGTTGATTCTTTTTGCTCTTTTTTTGAATTTTTACTGTTAATTTCTTCTTTACTCACGGCTAACCTCCTTTATTTAAATCTACCATAATAATCAAGCAACTTTTTAGATAGCTCATTTCTGAAATATTCAAGCAATCCTATCACTTGAGAATACGGCATATTATCAGGGCCAAGTAAAGCAATTATGCCCTTTCCGTGAGGACCAACGCTGTACTCTGCCGTAAGCAGACTATAATCCTTTAACAAATCATTTGATAACTCAGACCCTAGACTTACCCGAACTGGATATCTGTCACTTTTTAAGTTTTGCCTGTTATCCAAAATACTAGAAATTAAGTCATTATGCTCAATCATTTCATATAATGACCGCAAATTAGAAACGTCACTCAAAGAAATATTATTGAGCAAATTAATCTGACCATCGACATACATTTGCTCGCTGGCAGCATCACTGATCACATCTTCAACTAAATCTATTAATTCAGACACATGAGCAGCTTTAAGCTTTTGTCCTAAAGTCTTCTTAAGAAACTCAGGTGTAACCTGATCTAGCGACTTTCCTACTAATTCATCGTTAATCATACGAACGGCACGTTCAATGTCATCACCATGAATATTGTATGGTAAGTTATAAACCTGGTCATGAACATCGCCATCACTGGTACCAAGAATAGCCATAATCTGTCTGCCAAATAAAGGTACTATACGAAATCCGGTAATAGTTAAATCACTATTCTCAGGCCCCTCCGCAAATGCAGTGTAATTTGTTAGGTCAGATAAGATCTTAACAGCTTCCTGTACGATGTCGTTAACTTGATGAAACGGCTGATCAAGCTGATTAATAATTCTTTTATAAACAGAAGATGAAATCTGTAAAGGCTCAACTAAATTGTCAAGATAGTAACGGTAGCCTTCTGTTGAAGGTACTCGACCACTTGACAAATGAGTTTTTTCAATCAAGCCTTTTTCTTCTAAAACCGCCATTTCGTTACGAATAGTTGCACTTGAAACTTTAATAGGTAACTGATTCATGACTGTTTTAGACCCAACAGGATCATGTGTCTGCGTAAAATCATTGATAATTGTTTTTAAAATTAATTCTTGACGTTCGGTCAACATAAATATCGCCCTCACTTTTAGCACTCAAACTTATTAGGTGCTAACAATTAATATGATACTAGCTTTTAGCAGAATGTCAAGTTGAGTGCTAACTTTTTTACAAAAAAACGCTTATCCCCTTTAAAATTGAAATTAACCAATGCCGGCAAAATAAGCTTTGATTTCTGCCTCATCACCACTCATTTGTTTTTTTAGTTCTTTTAAGTTATCAAATTTAATTTCGCCACGAGTATACTTATACCATTTAATTACCATTTCTTCATCATAGGCTTCTTGATTAAATCCAAATAAATTCGATTCAATATAAAGCTTTTTACCCTCATTAATAGTTACGTTATAACCCACGCTTGTCATTGAGTCATACCACTTGCCTTTAATCTTGGTTTTAGTAGCGTATACTCCAATTTTAGGAACCACCTTGTCTTGAGACCAAACTAGATTTGCTGTAGGAAAACCCAGTTTATGGCCATTACGTAAACCGTGCCCGACCTTACCGGACATGACATACGGAAACCCTAATAATTTAGTGGCCAATTCCATATTTCCACTGGTAATGGCCCTTTTTATTTCCGTAGAGCCAATTTTTTGGCCATCATAAGACTGTTTTGGAACATCAATAATAGCAAATCTTCCCTTAGCAAACTTAGGGAAATTTTTCATATTGGCAATCTCTTTGGGACCATAAGTGTAGTCAAAGCCGGCTACAACTGTATCAGCATTTAATTTAACAATAATTTTATCTACAAATTCCTGTGCAGTCAGTTTGCTAAATGCCTCATTAAAATGCATCACAAGCAAAAAATCAACTTTTAGTTCCTGCATCTTATAAGCTTTTTCAGACAATGTATCTATATAGCTGACTTCTTTATTTTGATAAATTTCTTTAGGATGTCGATCAAATGTCATTACTACTAATGGTAAATGCTTTTGAATTGCTTTTTCTTTTGCGATTTTGATTAATTCCTGATGACCACGATGAACACCGTCAAAGAATCCTAAAGCAAGGATTATCTTTTGTGGAATAATATTTTCCTTAAACGGGTAAGTTAAATGGATAATTTCCATAATAAGACCTTCATTCACTTATTCATTTTGTAAAAGCATTAAATAAGGGCGATACATGGTACCATCTTTTTGATAAATTGCCTTAACTCTATTATTGTATCCTAATGCCACTTTTTTTGCATTCGTTTTCAGAGAAATCGTTGCTCCATTTTTAACTTTGGCCCACAGATCTGTATCAATATCCTCATGAGCATAATTAGTAAAAAAAGAGTCAATTGGTTGAAGCAATTCATTTACCATATCTGGATTTTCTGAAATTTCATTCAATTTAACAGCTTGATCTATATCAAAGCCTGAACTAGAAGTGCGCCGCAAATTTTTCATTACTGCTGGCACACCAAGGTTTGTTCCCAAATCATTTATTAAAGAGCGAACATAGGTTCCTTTGCTGCATTCAATTTTAAAATCAAAAACTTCTTGACCATTTTCTTTATCAAAAACAGGTTCATTTGTAAGATCGTAAGAAAAAACTTCAACCCGTCTTTTTGGCCTTTCAACTTTAATACCTGCTCGCGCATATTCATATAAATGCTTGCCATTTACTCGGACGGCCGAATAAATAGGTGGTACCTGTTCTATACTGCCCACAAACTCTTGCATAGCTTTTTGAATTTGATGGTATTTAATTTTACTAGTTATTTTTTTAAATTCTGTTTTTTTGCCACTAATATCGTAACTATCAGTGGCAAAGCCAAAAATTCCCTGACCTACATATTTTTTGTTTTCCTCGTGCATCAATTCAATCAATTTTGTGGCCTGACCAATTGCAATTGGTAGCACTCCCGTAACGTCAGGATCTAGGGTACCAGCATGGCCTATTTTTTTAATATGCAGCGCTTTGCGTAAATGATAGACAACGTCTGCGCTTGTCATGCCCTTATCCTTATCTATCACTAAAATACCATTTAACATTTTTTATTACCTAATCATGAAAAAAGCGCCTCACAGCGCTTTTCTTAATTATTGCGATTTGCATCCTGCTTTTTTACTTCAGCGATTAACTGATCAATTTTACTACCATATTTAACTGAATTATCTCGTTTAAAAATCAACTCTGGTACTTTATATACAGTTAGGACTTGCCCCAACAAATGCCTCATCAATCCCTTAGCTTTATTTAAACCAGCAGCAGCTTCTTCTTCTTTTTTAGAATCTTCAGAAAGAATGCTGTAATAAACAGTAGCATATGATAAGTCATTTGTACATTCAACCGCTGTAATTGTTACATCATTAACTCGTGGATCACGAATATTTTTTCGTAAAATTTTCGTTAATTCACGGAGGATTTCTCCTTCAACACGACCTATTCTGTGTTTCATGCTTTCTCCCAGTTGATTTATTCAGGCTTAACTTCCTGTTTTTCTACGGCTTCCATTTCGTCACCAATCTTGATGTCATTATAGCCCTCAATGGTTAAACCGCAATCGAATCCTTGCTTAACAATTTTAGCATCATCTTTAAACCGTTTGAGTGACGCAACTTTTCCGGTATAGATCACAACCCCATCACGAATCAAATTGATTGCAGAATCTTTTGATACGTATCCGGAATCAACAAATGCACCAGCAATCGTCCCAACTTTAGAAACTTTCCAAGTTTCACGTACAGTCAGATTACCAACAACTTTATCTTCATAAGTTGGTTCAAGCATACCCTTCATAGCAGCTTTAACATCATCAATTGCCTTGTAAATAATACTATATAGTCGAATATCTACTCCATCTGCTTCAGCTTGAGATTTAGCAGTAGCGGTTGGACGGACATTAAAGCCAATAATAAAGGCATTCGAAGCTCCGGCTAATGTAACATCCGATTCATTTACTGCTCCTACACCCGCATGAATGATATTAACACGAACGCCCTCGACTTCTATCTTTTCAAGCGATTGTTGTAAAGCTTCTACTGAACCTTGTACATCTGCTTTTAAGACAACGTCTACTTCTTTCATGTTTTCTTTTTTCATCGTGTCAAACAAGTTATCAAGAGTAACATGTTGGACATTTTCACGAGATTGTTGTAAAGCCTGTTGTGCTCTTTGTTCACCAACGCTTCTTGCAGTCTTTTCATCATCAAAGACAACTATCTTATCGGCTGACTCGGGCACATCATTCAATCCAGTAATTTCAACTGGCATTGATGGTGTAGCTTTTTCTACCTGGCGTCCACGATCATTAGTCATCACTCTGACACGACCAAAGCGATTACCGACAACAATAGGATCACCTACTTTTAGGGTTCCTTGTTGAACCAAAAGGTCAGCAACTGGGCCACGGCCACGGGAAAGGCGAGCTTCAATAACAGTCCCAATTGCCTTTTGCGTAGGATCCGCCTGTAGTTCCATGACATCTGCTTGTAAGAGAATCATTTGTAAAAGTTCATCAACATTTTCACCAGTTTTGGCAGAAATGTTTACAAAAATAGTGTCACCACCATAATTTTCCGGAATCAAATTGTATTTCATTAACTGTTCAGTAACATGCTCAGGGTTTGCACCAGGAACATCCATTTTGTTAATTGCGACAATGATTGGTACCTTAGCACTTTTAGCATGGTCAATGGCTTCAACAGTTTGTGGCATAACTCCATCATCTGCAGCTACAACCAGTACAACAATATCGGTGATTTCAGCACCACGTTCACGCATGTTAGAAAATGCCGCATGTCCAGGCGTATCTAAAAATGTGATTGGCTTATTATCTACTCTTACCTGATAGGCACCAATTTTCTGTGTAATACCACCAGCTTCATGAGCAGAAACATGAGTATGACGCAATCGGTCAAGCAAAGTTGTTTTACCATGGTCAACGTGACCCATGATTGTAACAACTGGTGGTCGCTTAATTTGATGCTTAGATTTCATAGAAGCTGCCATTCTCTTGTCGTAAAGAGTATCAATATCAGATATATCTTCATGAACTTTTTCTTTGGCATTGATATTATATTCAGCAGCAACTAATTCTATTGCATCTTTATCAAGTGACTGATTTTGATTAGTCATCACACCTAACATAAATAGTTTCTTAACTATTTCAGCAGGTTCACGGTGCAGCAACTTGCCCAAATCTTGAGCATTCATACCAACTTCGTACACCAGTGTTTCCGGTAACGGACGTTCTTTTCTCTGGGTTGGCTGTTTCTTTGGTACCTGTTCGAACTGCTTTTTCTTATTCTTGCGTTTACGCTTTTCTTGATGCTTTGAGTAATCATTGGTACCAAAAGTTTGATTTTTACCTTTTCTGCCAGGTTTACCAGAATTGCGACCGTGACCATTACCACGACGCTTTTCTTCTTTTGCAGGTTCAGGTGCAGCATTTGTATCTAAAGCTTTAGGTTTATTAACTGGACTTGCCTTTTGTGTATTCTTCATTCTGGCTGGCGAAGGCTTAATTATTTTAGGTCCAGTTACCTTAGGAGCTGTAGTCTCGACTTTAACAACTTTATTTTCTGATTTTGAAACATTCTTGTTATCTTCTCCAGAAGATTTTTTGACAGTGGTTTTGTCTTCATCATAAGACTTCTGGACAATCTCACTTTGACGATTTAATTTCTTTTCATCAACACGCTGTTTTTGTTTCAATTGCTTTAATAAGTCTTGTGCTACCGGCTTTGAAGTCCTTTGACTTGGGCTAGTACGTTGCTTATAGCGATCTTGAGCCTGCCTTGATCTATTATTGTTAGATCGGTGAAAGTTGTTGCCTCTCTTGTTGTTCTTGTTACCATTTTTTTCCTCATGCTTTTTTTCGCTTTTACGAATTGAGGTAACGGAAATTTTGATTTTACTGCTCCTTTTTGCGGGTTTCTCTTGCTTTTGCGCGGGAGCGGAGCTACGGAAACTATCTTTTAATTGATTTACTTGTGAATCCTCAAGTGATGACATATGATTTTTAACATCAAGTCCCAAGTCCTTCGCCTTGTTGACCACAGTTTTATTATCGATGCCTAATTCTTTTGCCAATTCATAAATTCTTGTTTTAGCCATCAAATCACACTCCTTCGTCTATTTTTTGTAACAATGCTTTGCAGAAACCAGTGTCAGTAATTCCTAAAACTTTTCGCTTTTTTCCGATCGCTTGAGAAATTTCATTACTAGTAAATTTGTTAATAACAAGTATATTATTTTGTTCCCCAACTTTATAGATCTTTGCAGTAGTATCTGCATGACTATCTTGGGCTAAAATAATTAGTTTTACCTTTTTGGCTTTTGCGTCAATGGAAACAAGTTCAGTGCCTGAAACTAATTTTCCGGCTTTTTGACTTAATCCCAAAAAATTTAGTGCTTTTTGTCTATTTTGCAAATTTATTTATCACCAAACAATTCTTTCCTTGCCTTTTGATGGTCAACATATGAGTAAAGCTCTTGGTAAAACTCTTTAGGCACTGTAGTTCCTAAACTACGCTCAATTAAGCCTTTCTCTTGAGCACTTTTGATCTGACTTGGATCAAGAGAAACATATGCTCCCCTACCAGGTTTTTTACCAGTAGGATCAACTGAAATATTCTTTTCTTTGTCGACTACAATGCGTACCAACTCTTTTTTGGGCTGCATAGTATTAGTTAACAAATCTTTTCGCATTGGAATCTTTCTTTTTTTCAAAAGTTTCACCTCTTGCTTTAATTTTCAGTAGAATCTACCGTTTTACTGTCAGTAACGTTTTCTTGATGCTCATCTTCTGAGTCAGTATCTTCAGAAGTTGGCTCTTTGTCTGATTCTTCACTTTCAGCAAAATCGCTGTTTGTTTGTGAAGAATTTGAGCCATCTTCAGCTAAATTATTAGTTTCAGCTTCTTCGTTTTCTTTTTCAGCTTGATCACTGCTTTCATCAACAAATTCTACTTCAGATTCTGGTCTGATATCTATCTTATAACCTGTTAATCTAGCAGCTAAACGTACATTCTGTCCTTTTTTACCAATGGCAAGTGACAATTGATAATCCGGAACAATTACCAAAGCACTTTTTTCCTCGTCCTCATCTCCAAATTGAACAGCAATCACTTCAGCAGGATTCAAGGCATTAGCAATGTAATCTGACGGATCTTCCTCGTATTTAACTACATCTATATTTTCACCGTCAAGTTCATTGACCACATTCTGAACTCTAGCACCTCGCTGTCCAACACATGTTCCTACCGGATCAATATTAGGATCATTGGACTTCACTGCAATTTTGGTTCTGTCTCCTGCTTCACGAGCAATTGAGACCACTTCAACAGTCCCATCATAAATTTCAGGTACTTCCTGTTCAAATAATCTCTTTACCATATCAGGTGCGGTACGTGAAACCGTAATTTGAGCACCTTTTGAATCTGAACCAACATGAGTAACTAGAACCCTGATCTGATCTTGGGGATTATAGCTTTCACCAGGCATTTGATCGTTACGTGGCATTACTGCTTCAACATTACCAATTTTAACATAAACGAAACGATTATCACGTCTTTCAACAGTGCCCGTTATTAATTCATCTTCATACTGTGAGTATTCATCAATAATATGATTTCTCTCTGCCTCACGTAAATGTTGCATAATAACTTGTTTAGCAGTTTGTGCAGCAATCCGACCAAAATTTTTAGGTGCAACTTCGAAACGAATTTTGTCACCAAGTTCATAAGCCCGATTAATTGTCAGAGCATCCTTTAAACTGATTTCCAAACGTTCATCATGAACTTCTTCAACGACAGTCTTTTCAGTCATTAGCTTAAAGTCACCCTTACGTTCATCAAATTCAACTATTACATTCGTTGCCTGATTATAATTTTTCTTATATGCTGCAACCAGCGCTGCTTTTATCGCTTCAACAATTACGTCTTGCTTTATACCCTTTGTTTTCTCGAGAGTAGCGAACGCTTCAAGCATTTCCTTAGACATAAATTTTAATCAACCTTTCTAAAACTCAATTGCGAAACGAATGCTTGCAATTGTTTTACGGGGAAGTGATAAAACTTTCTTTTTAGTTTTTACCTTTATTTCAAGTTCGATTTCGCTATCATTATAAGATTTTAAAGTTCCCTCATATTCTTTTCCACCTTCAACTTTCTGGTATAACTTCACATGCACATATTCATTTAAAGCTTTTTGCCAGTCAGTCTCATTTCTGATTGGCCTTTCGATACCAGGAGAAGAAACCTCTAAAATATAAGGGTCAGGGAACGGATCGGGTTGTATCTGATCAAGCTTTGCAGATAATAATTCACTTAACCCTGCAATTTCATCCATATCAATACCATTTTCTCTATCAACGTAAATTCTTAAATAGTTTTGACCCTTTTCTTTAACGTATTCTATATCAATAAACTCATCTTTGCGTTCTGCAATAATTGGTTTAATTTCTTTGAGAACAGAATCTTTAACTTTCGCCAAGTACTTTCCTCCGTAATAAAAAGAGTGAGCACAAGCGCTCACTCCGAATTATTTATTCGAACTTCTTTAAAAAGTATATCACATTTATATTAATACTGCAAAAGTTTAAAAGAGTGAAAGTTGATTCTGCTCCGGCATTCCATTTAGAACTTCATTATTCTCTAAATAATCCATAATTGACTGGGATACTTTTCCACGGTTTGCCAAGTCTTCTTTTGACAAAAATTTCTGCTCAGTTCTTGCAGCAACAATTTGTTTGGCTGCATTATTTCCCAGACCAGGAACTGCATTAAACGGTGCTAAAATTGTATGCTGATCAATAATTTTAAAATTAGTGGCCTCAGACTGATTAATATCAACCATTTTTATTTTAATACCACGCTCCAAACACTCATTGGCAATTTCTAAGACTGTAAGAAGACTCTTATCCTTGGCAGACGCATCATTTCCTTGATTTTGAATATCAGCCATCGCCTTTTTTACCGTGTTTTTACCATGACTCATAGCTACTAAATCAAATAAATCAGCACGTACTGAGAAATAGGCAGTGTAGTAAATTTCAGGATAGTAAACTTTAAACCAGGCAATTCTTAAAGCCATTAATATATAAGCCGTCGCATGAGCTTTCGGAAACATATACTTGATTTTGAGACAAGACGGAATATACCAGTCAGGAATTTTATCATTTTTCTGTAGAACTGCCATATCATCATCACTTATTCCCCGACCATGACGAACTGATTCCATAGTTGAAAACGCTACTTCGGGTTTAACTCCCCAGTGAATCAAGTCCATCATGATGTTGTCTCTACAACCAATAACATCTTTCAGTTTGCAAGTGCCGTTGTTAACAAGCTCTTCTGCGTTTCCTAACCAGACATCAGTACCGTGGGATAGGCCAGAAATTTGCAGTAACTCGGAGAATGTAGTCGGCTTTGTTTCCTCTAACATCCCTCGTACAAATTTTGTACCAAATTCGGGTACGCCTAAAGTACCAGTTTCTGATTGAATTTGCTCGGGTGTTACACCTAAAATTTTAGGACTTGAAAAAAGCGACATTACTCCTGGATCATCGGGTGGAATTGTTAAAGGATCAACACCAGAAAGGTCTTGCAACATTCTAATCATAGTTGGATCATCGTGACCTAGAATATCAAATTTCAAGATATTATCATGAATGGAATGAAAATCAAAATGAGTTGTCAACCACGCAGCATTGACATCATCTGCAGGATATTGTACGGGTGTGAAGTCATAGATATCCATATCATCGGGAACGACAACAATACCTGCAGGATGCTGACCGGTAGTCCTTTTAACTCCACTGACACCAGCTGCTAAACGATCAAGTTCAGCACTACGCAGATTCAATTCTTTTTCTTCATCATAGTGTTTAGCATAACCGTAAGCTGTCTTATCAGCAACAGTGGCAATTGTACCTGCTCGATAAGAATTATCTGGACCAAACATTACTCGAATAAAGTTATGAGCTACCGGCTGATAGTCACCCGAGAAATTCAAATCGATATCAGGAACTTTGTCACCGTGAAATCCCAAAAACGTTGCAAAAGGAATATCTTGCCCATCCTTAACCAGTTCAGCTCCGCATTTAGGACATTTTTTATCTGGCAAGTCATATCCAGACCCATATTCACCGTTTTCGAAAAATTTTGAATACTTACATTTTGGACAACGATAATGAGGTGCCAATGGATTGACTTCGGTTATACCGGACATTGTAGCGACCAGACTTGAACCAACAGAACCACGTGAACCAACTAAATAGCCGTCCTTATTTGACTTAGCCACTAATCTTTGCGAAATCAAATAAATAACCGCATAACCGTTGGAAATGATTGAATTGAGTTCCATATCAAGTCTATCTTGAACAATCTTTGGCAGTGGATCCCCATATAACTCATGTGCTTTGTCAAAAGTCAAACGCTTCATTTCTTCATCAGCATTATCAATGTGAGGTGGATAAAGTCCATCTTTAATAGGCGAAATTTCTTCAATTGATTCAGCAATTTTATTAGGATTTGTAATTACTATTTCTTTAGCAATATCTGCACCTAAAAAACTAAAGGCATCTAGCATTTCCTGAGTAGTGTAAAAATGCATGTCAGGCTGTTTTTTGTTCCTGTCAGGATTGCTGCGTTGGGCCGAAATCAAAATAGTACGATATATAGCATCATGTTCTTCCAGATAATGTGCATCTCCTGTGGCAACTACTGGTTTATTTAATTCCTTACCCAATTTGTAAATATTTGTCAGAATTTCTTCAAGTTCTTTTTCATCAGCAATCAAATGATCTTCAATCATAATTGAATAATTTGCTGGTGGCTGAATTTCGAGGTAATCATAAAAGCGTGCCTTCTTACGAGCTTCGTCATAGCCTTTTTGCATCATTGCAACAAAAACATCGCCTTCAGAGCATCCAGAACCATATAGCAAACCTTCATGATTCTTAACCAAATCTGATTTGGGAGTACGTGGGATCCGATAAAAATCTTTGGTACTTGCAATGGAAACCAGTCTGTACATGTTTTTAAGGCCAGCTTGATTTTTAGCTAAGATAGTCATATGTTGCGGCCGGGCTCTTTTAAAAACTTGACCTTGAGCAGCATAATCGTTCATTTTACCTAAATCATCTTCGTGATACTTTTTGGCAAACGCATCCAAGAGCTTAAACATTAAATAGCCTGTTGCTTCAGCATCTTGGTTAGCCCTATGGTGATGCTCGAGGACAACATTATATTTTTTGGCCAGAGAATCTAAGGTATGTCTGGTTTGTTCTGGATGAAGCAACCGTGATACTTCTAGCGTATCAACTACCGGCTGTGTAATTTCATCTAATTTTGCTCTTCTCAATGCTGCGTTGACAAAACCAACATCAAACTGAACATTATGACCACAAAGGGGACGGTCACCATAAAAATCCTGAAATTGCTTGATAACCACAGCCTCATCATCAGCTGCTCCTACCATTTCATCAGTAATTGAAGTCAAATTAATTGTCTGTTCACTTAACGGATGATGGGGATTAATAAATTTATCAAACCTCTCCAAAACTTCCCCATTTTTCATCTTCACAGCACCGATTTCAATAATGGTATCGTAAACGGATGATAACCCTGTCGTTTCAACGTCAAAAATAACAAATTCACGATCCTTATATGTCATTGAAGCTGGATTAAGAACCAGTAAAGCATGATCATCAATCATATTTGCTTCTAAACCGTAAATTATTTTGACGCCATTCTTTTTACCTGCGTTATATGCTTCAGGGAAGGCTTGAACATCAGCATGGTCTGTAATAGCTATTGCTTTTTGACCAAATTTCTTAGCAGCCATGACAAAGTCAGTTGCGGTATTTGTAGCATCCAGCTGACTCATATTTGTATGTAAATGTAGCTCGACCCTTTTTGCATCACCCTGATATTTTTCAGTTCTGCCAACATGCTCTACAATTTCAAAACAAGAAATATTAAAAACAGTGTCATGACTCCACTGGTCTTCAGCTACTGATCCTTGCATTTTAGCCCAAGTTCCCGGGTTGATTTTTGTCATATTTTCAATTTGCTCTTTATCGGAAACAAACTTTTTAAATGAAATTGAATCAGTATAGTCAGTTATTTCACCTGTAAATATAATTGAACCATTTTTTAATTCTCTACTCGAAATATTAAAAATATTACCTTCTATTACAATATTTCTACTTCCATCAATTACTTCCTTAATTTGAGTTACAGGTAAATTATCATCCAATTTGCGATTGCCATAACGAGTCTTTTTTGTGGGATAGGTTGCTGGTTTTGGCTTTTCTTGTGCTGGACCCGAATCATATTCTTCCTGCATATTTTGTTCATGTTGCTCTTGCAACTCCTGAAGACTGGCTAAATTATTTTTGGAATTTTCATCATCAATTTCAGTTACAAACTTCAAGTTAAAGAAACCAAAATTTCTCATTTCTTCCGCAAGTTCATCAAGCATTTTTTGCTCGAGCAGTCCATCAACCACTAAATTATCAACCGGAATAATCCAGCGGCCATTTTCTTTTTTAGGCTTATGACTAGAAATAAATTCTCGTGCCACTGGTTGCAAAGCCTGAGAATTTTGCACCGCGAACTGCCAATAGTCAGTTAAATAATCATCTGCTCCATCCTTAGAGCGAACATACAAATGAATATTGACGAAAGAGGAAAAACTAGCAGTTATAGCCTTATTTAAAGCATTAAAAGTTTCAAATTTTAAGGGTGTAGTAAAAAGAACATGGATATCCCACCTGTGTTCTTTAGCGTAAACATCCACGTTCTCAATTTCGCCCTTTTGCAACAAATCATTATCTGCAAATTCTTGCGGAAACTTGATTTTCTCCAATAACCTTAAAAATAGTTTATTTTTATCAGTCACGAAAATTATCCTAACTCTTTATTAATAAAATCGTCTAACTCGGACACTGTCATTTCAGTTGCTTTTTCATCGGTAGGCCGTTTAACTTCGACTACTCCTTCACTGGCTTTTTTACCAACTGTCACTCGCACTGGAGCTCCCAGCAGGTCAGCATCAGCAAACTTAACTCCTACCCGTTCATTACGATCATCATACAACACATCATACTTAGCACTGTACTTTTCTTCAAGTTTTTGAGCTAAACTCGTTTGACCTTGATCTTTCATTTTCATTTGCACAATGTGCAGGCTAAATGGTGCAATTTCTTTAGGCCACGCCACGCCATTTTTAGTCAAATGCTGTTCAATCACAGCAGATAAAACTCTTGTAACCCCAATACCATATGAACCCATTATAACAGGTTGAGCTTTACCATTTTTATCGAGGAAATTTGCACCCATAGTTTTTGTATAATAAGTTCCCAGTTTAAAAATGTGTCCTACCTCAATAGTAGTTGTGAATTTTAATGGCAAATGATCAATTGGATCTGGCTCACCTTCATTAGCAACACGAATGTCACCGAATATGTCTGGAGTAAAATCACGATTTAAATTCACATTTTTAATTTGGTAACCAGATTTATTTGCACCTACAACAACATTATAAAGATTTTTAACAGTATTATCTGCTACTACTTTATCAGCCCAATTTGCTTTAATCGGACCAACGCTACCTTTGCCAACGTCGGTTATGTTTGCCAATTCTTCATCAGTAGCGATTCTTAGTGAGTCAACATCAAGTAAATGTTTTAATTTTACTTCATTGACTTCTTTATCACCACGGATTAAGACTAGGATATTTTCTTTTTCATTAGCAACGTAAAGCACACTCTTAATAATTCTAGTTGCCGGAATATTTAAAAATTTAACTAAGTCTGAGATACTCTCTTGACCGGGTGTAGCTACTTCTTTAACTTGTTTTAACGGTTCCTCTTCCTGCTTGAACGTATCAATACTGCAAGCCATTTCTAGATTAGCTGAATATGTTCCTGTTTCATTCGTAGCAATGGTATCTTCACCAATGGCAGCTGGAGCTTGAAATTCAGTTGAATTTTTGCCACCCATAGTTCCTGAATCAGCAATAACCGGAGTAACTTTTAAGCCACAACGGTGATATGCAGCTGTAAAAGCCTTTTTCTCATCCTCAAATTGTTGATCAAGCTGTTCTTTAGTAGCCGCAAAGCTATATGCATCAAGCATGATAAATTCACGTGATCTCAGTAACCCAAAGCGAGGTCTGTTCTCATCTCTAAACTTTGATTGAATTTGAAAAAGAGCGATCGGCATTTGCTTATAGCTTTTTAAATCTTTTGCGACAATATCAGTAAATGTTTCTTCATGAGTTGGCCCCAGCAAACTTTGACGACCATGTCTGTCTTTAAGTTTAAACATTTCTGGACCATATTTTTGCCATCTACCTGATTCTTCCCATAAAGTTGCTGGTAAAAGATCCGGCATTGCCATTTCTGGCACGTTGATTTTTGCCATTTCTTCACGCATTATCTGTTCAGCTTTACTTAGAACACGGTACCCTAAAGGCAAATATGCATAAACGCCTGCCGTAACCTGACGAACATATCCGCCTCGCAGCATCAGTTTATGACTTTCAGCTACAGCATCAGCTGGTGCTTCCTTTAAAGTCGGCATAAATAATTTAGATTGTCGCATTTAAACTCTCTCCCAAATTTATATTTTATTTAATAAAGTAACGGTAAATATCGTTTCCCGTTACAGCAATAATTAACACTAACAGTAAGCCGAAACCTATCAATTCCACCATGGCTTCATGATTTTCAGAAATTGGTTTACCACGAACTATTTCAATAAGGTTAAGCAAAAACTTACCACCATCAAGACCAGGTATAGGAATTAGATTCACTATTCCCAAGTTAATTGAAATCATGGCTAAAAAGGCCAAGATATAGGTAAAACCCATTTGCGAAACCTGTGATGTCTGAGAATAAATGCCCACAGGCCCGGAAAGTTTATTTAAACTAAAATGACGGAATAAGCCACCAACTGCATTGAAAATCATTCCAGTAGTAGAAACAGCTGTATTCCAACCACGTTTAAATTTAGCACCGAGGCTCTCATCACTTTTTGCTCTAATTCCGATTTGGTATACTTTTTGGCCTTGAACTTTAACAACTTTCGGTTGAACGCTTACCACTTTTTTTTGCTTATTTTTGATAACAGAAATATTAATTTTTTTACTTTTATTCTGAGATATTTCTTCCGAAATTTGTTCGAAGGACGTTATTTTGTGACCATTAAGAGCCAATATTTTTGAATCCGGTTCAATTTTTGCAACAGCAGCTGGTGAATTAGGTGTTACTTCAGCTATTTCTGTAGTTGCAGGCCCTGGAACAGTAAATGTCCAAATTAAAAAAACGACAAAACCTAGAATTATATTCATTAATGGTCCAGCAATATTGGTAGCTAGTTTCTGCCACACATTGGCTTCTTGAAACTGTGTATCACGTGGTGCAATAATTAACTCAGTTTTTGAACGATCAATAACCGTTGCATCATGATTGACTTTGTATGTAACTAATCGATCTTCTTCACCATTTTCATATCCAGAAATAAAAAGTTTATCTACCAAATCAAATGCCGTTACTTGTAATGGTATTCCTTCAATCGGTAAATCTGATTCAGAGGCATCAATTTTTACAACTTCTTTCTGTTGATTAAGCTGCAAAACTACTCTCATCCCTGCTGCTAAATCAGTTTCATCATCTTTACTTGCTAAACGGACATATCCACCTAAGGGAAGCCACCTAATAGTGTAAGTAGTTGGATTGCGTCTAACTTGGAAAAGCTTTGGTCCCATACCTATAGAAAATTCACGCACTAAAATGCCGCACTTTTTAGCAACAATAAAGTGCCCGAATTCATGGACAAAAACTAATATTCCAAATACTACTAAAAAGATAAGTATACCTTTCACAAAAATCCCCCTAGTGTATGATTCCCATCAAAGCAGCAAAAACAGGTAAAACAAAGAGCATGCTGTCAAAACGATCAAGGATTCCACCATGACCAGGCAATATCTTGCCTGAGTCTTTAACACCATAGTATCTCTTATAAGCTGATTCAACCAAATCTCCCATTTGTCCTACAATTGATAATGCAAGGGCAAAAATAGTCATTTCGACTTGTGAATGGTTCAAGTTAACAAAGTAAACATAAATTGCGGCACAAATTACAGCACAAATTGTGCCACCAATTGAACCTTCCCATGTCTTATTAGGACTGATTACAGGCCACAACTTATGTTTACCAATTTTACGCCCTATCATGTAGGCCCCGGTATCTGTTAACCAAACTACAACAAAAACATAGCAAAGAAGTGCAAGTCCATTGTCAGCATTTCTGATACTTGCCATGTAATGAAAGCCAGTTCCAACATATAATGAGCCTAAGGTATAAACCGCTACATCATCAAAAGTAGTTTTATTTTTAGTTAAAACTGTCCAAGTTAGCATTAACATTATCAAGGCAAAATAAATGCCATATTTTGTCCAATGGAATGGCATTGACCTAAGAAAACTATCAGGAACTGCCCAAACAATGGTGGCTAATAAAGCTAGCAGAAAGTTTACTGAAACCAATATTTGTTTTTTCATTAGAAAGAATTCACTAATACCAACGGCCGCAAACAAAACGGTGAGCCAATCCATCCAAAGCCCGCCAGCAATGACGATAGGAATAAATAAAATTAAAGCAATAACTGCTGTGATTACACGTTGTTTCATATATTTACCTAACTATCCGATTCATCGACTTTACCGAAACGTCGATGACGATTTTGAAAATCAATAACAAATTTTTCTAGATCTTCTCTAGTAAAATCAGGCCAGTTTTTCTTACTAAAAGCAAGTTCTGAATATGCTAATTGCCATAACATGAAATTAGATATTCTTTGCTCACCAGATGTTCTAATCAATAAGTCTGGGTCACTGTATTTACCAAAACTTGCAGTCATTAATCTCTGAGAAATCATTTTTTCAGAAATTTCATCACTAGTAATACTACCTGTTTCAACAAGAGTAGCAATTTCTTTTACTGCTGTAGTAATTTCTCTTCGGGAGCCATAGTTAAAAGCAAAGTTTAAAATTAAACCACTGTTATTAGAAGTTTCAGCCATTGCTCTCTGCACTACATCATAGGTCTTAGAGGGTAACTCGTTTAAATAGCCCATAATGTTCACTTTGACATTTTCTTTCATTAAGGTTGGCATAAACTTATCAAAAAAGCGTACAGGTAAGTTCATCAGATATGCTACTTCTTCTTTTGGTCTACCCCAATTTTCAGTAGAAAACGCATATAAGGATAAAACTTTGATGCCTAATTGGTTGGCTGCTAAAGTTATTCTTTCCACATTATTCATACCTTCGTAATGACCTGCAATTCGTGGTTTGCCCTGTTTTGTGGCCCAACGACCATTACCATCCATAATAATAGCTAAATGGTTTAATTGATTTTTTTTATCAGCCATTTAATTAGCCTTGGGTAATCTCTTTACGTTTTTCTTCTGCAATTTGGTCAATCTGTTTGGTAGCATCGTCAGTAACTTTTTGCACTTTCTTTTCCAAATTGCGTTGTTCATCTTCAGTAATTTCATCGTCTTTTTGTTGTTTTTTAAGACTATTCATAGCTTCACGACGAACATTTCTAATTGCAATTTTACTTTCTTCAGCCATTTTATTGACTTCTTTGGCAATTTCTTGACGTCTCTCACCAGTTAATTGTGGAATAACAAGACGAATGACCTTACCATCATTTGCAGGAGTCAAACCCAAATTGGACGCCAAGAGTGCATGTTCAATATCATCAAGACTGTTTTGATCATAAGGTGTAATTAATAACACGCGTGGCTCAGGAATAGTAACACTAGACATTTGAGTTAACGGAGTAGGGGCACCATAATAGTCCACTTTTATCCCATCAAGTAAAGCTGCATTAGCAACACCAGCACGAATAGAGCTCAAGTTTTTTTGAAAAACAGTAATTGATTTCTTCATATTATCTTGAGCTTTTTTGATTGCGTCATTATTCATTGTTTTTTCCTCCGATTACTGTTCCAATATTCTCACCCAATACCACTTTTTTAATATTGCCTTCAGTATTAACATTGAATACGATTAGAGGAATGTTGGTATCCATTGAAAGTGAGCTTGCTGTTCTGTCCATGACTTTTAAGTTTTTAGAAATAATATCTAGTTGTGAAAGTTCACTGTATTTTTTGGCATGCGGATCAACTTTTGGATCAGCGGAGTAAACTCCGTCAACTCCATTTTTAGCCATTAGGATCACGTCAGCACCTATTTCCGCAGCTCTTAAAGCAGCAGTCGTATCAGTAGAGAAATAAGGATTACCAGTGCCACCACCCATAATAACTACGCGTCCTTTTTCCATATGGTGAATAGCTTTTCTCCTAATATAGGGTTCTGCTATTTGCCGCATTTCAATTGAAGTTTGCAATCTAGTTGGTACGCCTACATGTTCCAAGCCATCTTGAAGAGCTAAACCGTTCATTATGGTAGCAAGCATCCCCATATAATCAGCTTGTGAGCGTTCCATCCCTAGTTTTGCGCCAGTTTCTCCACGCCACATATTACCGCCACCACAGACGATACCAATGTCAACTCCCAAATCGTGAACAGATTTAATCTCTTTTGCTAAATGACTAATAACTGTAGGATTTATACCGGTTCCTTCATCACCAGCCAAAGCTTCACCAGAAATTTTCAAAACTATTCGCTTATACTTAACTTTAGTCATGACAACCTCCTCTATTAACTTTAGTTATTCTACCATATAAAAAGGGCAAATGTGGACTTAGAAATAAAAGAGTGGAATTTCTTAAAAAAATTCCTTGAGCTAAAAAGTAACGGGAGAAAACAAAAAATCTCAAAGTTATCTACTTCGAGATTTTCAAAATATAATTAATATTTATTTTCTCTATTAATTTGAAGTAATAAATTGTAAAGAGATCCATACAAATTTGAATCGTTCCTAAAATGAGCAGAAATAATTGCCGGTTTAGTCAAAGTATCACCAATAATCGGATTATAATCATTAACCAATTTTTCATAAGCTTTATTGATACCGCTAATTAAAATTGGTTGTGCACTTATGCCCCCACCGACAGCTATTTTATCTAAATCTACTACTGTTTGAATATTAAGAATTAAAGTTGCCACTTTTAAACAATAGTCATTAAAAATTCTAACGGCTTCTTTTTTACCGGACTTAATGGCATCAAAAGCATATAATCCGTCATTTTCATTTTGATGATTAATTTTACGATTAATTGCTTTAACAAAATTCACGCCTGAACCATTACTACCAACGGCACCTGCCATATTTTTAGGGCGGGATAAATTACTAATCATAAAACTTAATTCACCTGCTTGATAATGTGAGCCTCGTAATAAATGACCGTTAATTATAATACCGCCGCCAACGCCGGTTCCAAGCGTAATTGCAGCACAATTCGACTCACCCTTTAAACTGCCTAGCCAATTTTCTGCTAAAACGCTGGCCTTGCCATCATTTATTACCGCTACCGGAATCCTATACTTTTTACCATAAATTTCGGCAAAATCAATTCCGTCCAAAAAAGGTAATGAACCGCCAAATCTGATTTTAGTGTTTTCAATTTTTCCAGGAGAACAAAATGCTAAACCTTTAATATCTGAAATATAATATTTTACAATTTGATCTATTTTTTTCAAAAACTCAGTTTTATTTTTAACAGTAGCAATTTTGTCTTTTTCGATTATATTTCCAGCATAATCCAATTTTGCAAATTTAATTTCAGTTCCGCCAATATCAATGCTTAAATAATTTTTCATTACACTCTTTCATAAAATCACAATAATTACTGCAAACAACCTAAATACATTATCTCAAATATTCACCTTAAACAACTATTTGACACGCAAATTAAAAAATCACCTATTTGTTTAATTGCTAATTTCGTTTCTGGACAATCAAATAAAACAAAAACATGAAAAAGATCTTGCCCAACAAGTAAAAGTATACCAACTCAAACTTTTTGAATTAAGCAAATTTTTATCACAAAAGAAAGGATAATTATCGGCTATTTTGATATCATCTTTTTGAGTTTTATAATAGAAACTAACTCTACACTAAATTGAAACTTTTAAAAAAATTAAGCTTAAAAGAAAAGGAATTTTCAGACCAGAAATGGAAAAGTATTCATATGTATCATTCAAAATTGCTGATGTAGGAGATTATTTGAAAGTATTCGCCTGCACTGCTGTAATGGCGCAACCAATCATGGCTTTAATTATGGAAGTGGGCCAACCTTTTCATACGCAAGATATTTTTGGTATTATGTATAATTTTGTAAAATATACAGCTCCTGCTTTTATTTTTGGCATTTTATATACAACAATTCGTACTAACGATATAGCAGGGGATTTTTCATATCAAAAACACTTGCGAGCAAACTGGTCAAATTTGTTTGTTCCCACAATCTGGTGGACTTTGATCTACTTGTTGGGATTGCCCTGGCTCCAGCAAATAAGAAAGTTTAATAATTTTGGTACGTTTTGCTGGCAATTTGTCAATGGTAACGCTGCTCCTCACCTGTGGTATAACACAATGATGTTGCAATTTATAATTTTAATGCCTATTTTCTGGGCTATTAGCCGCTATGTTGGTAACAATGTTAAACGTGGTTTACTAGTTGCCGCTATTACTTTTGTTTTATATTTTGCATGGCTCTGGTTTTATGACTTTTACGTTTTTCATGGTCCACAAGAAAAGAACTGGTATCTGCTAGATCGTATTTTTATTTCTTTCTTTATTTATGGTGTCTATGGTGTATTGGCCTGGCAATTTAGGGACTATGTCAATACGTTTCTATATAAGTTTTGGTGGCTGATCTTAGTTGGTTTTGTTGCATGCTTTTTATGGACTAATTTCGAATTTCACGGATTTGGTCATCCGGTTCTTTTTGCAAATGCCCCATATTATAAGCCGTCTATGACATTTTACTGTTTAGCCGTTATAGCTTTAGTAGCTGCATTATGTTTATTTAATATTAGACACAACTCTAAAACTTGCTTGAAAGTCTTTCACTTTTTAGCAACTTATGCCTATCGAGCATATTTATCAAATGTATTTTGGAATCAACTGATTTGGCAAGGACTAAACATGAATCATCATGCTATTTATCATCCATTCCTTACTTTTTTTGGCACATGGATCCTGACGTGGATACTTTCTTTCACTTCAGCATACGATCTTCATATTTGGTGGTCAAAAGCGAAAAAGTTCTTAAGTATGCTTAGTCTAAAATAACAAATATTTTCAAATAAAAAGCACTTTGACAATAATTAAAACAAAGTGCTCTATTTTTTACTTTTTTACTATAGAAGCAATGCCTGCCATAATATTTAAATATTGCTTTTCATTTTCTACAAAAGAGTCATTGTTAACAATAATATCTGCTATATCCTTTACTTTAAGTGCTCCATGCTTGATTTTGAACTGATCCTTCTTTTTGGTTCGCTCAATTATTTGTTCAAAAGTAAAGTTTTTACCGTTATCAATTGTTTGCTTTTTGTATTCTCTTTGAGAGCGAACTTCAAGAGGCGCTTCAATGTAAATGTTCATCATTTTAGAACCTAGTTCTTTTTTAAGGTAGACACCTAATTCTGAACGGTATAAGCTTTCAATTGATGCATAATGAATATTTTCATCTTGCATTTTACCTATTAAACGGTATAAGAACTCTTTAAACACCTTTTCAGTGTCTTTAGCATAAAGATTGGTGAAATCTTGTTCTGATGGATGTCCAGTGAACTGATAATTGCGTTCTATCATCATTTCTTTTTCTACTGCAATAATCTTCATTCGTTTGATACCAATGCTGTCAAAATAAATTCCAGCAGCTGATTTGCCGCTTTCACTTAATCCGCCTAAAGAAAACAAACCTTTGACAAAATTTTTACGATTTTCATAATCTTGCTCAGTAAATTCCATTTTCACGCCTCCATTAAAAACTAAAAAACTGCCCTGTAAATTAACAGTGCAGTTTTAAAGTATACACGGTGTGCTATTTTTTTGCAAGCGATTTCATTAAAATTAGGTAATTTTCATCACAAATTCGGCTCCAGTTGGAGTAGCTATGAAAATAGCACCCACTATCAGTAGGAATCCTGCCACAAAAGCAATTTTCTTTGTTAACTTTGAAAGCTGACCAGCAAAACTAAAATAGATTAGAACTGCTCCAGATATCAAAACCAAAATCATAACCCAGAAACCCATAAATACCTCCAATTTAATCAATCTAGTAATTGTTTATTTATATTAATTATAAATATAAACTAAAATAATCTTTACTAGATTTAAAAAATTAAAAGTATAGTAAAATTTAACTAATTTTTCTTATCTTTAATCTTTACGTGAGCTAAATAAAGAGTCGGCTGTAATTTGCTCTTGTCTTCTTTAAAAGGATCTTTTAACTGTTTTATGACTGGTTGCTTATCAACAGTAAAATAAACTTGATAAATCCAATAATTTTTCAAAGCTTTTGCTTTTTCCAGTTCATTTTGCGAAATAAAAAAACTAAGCTCACCATTATTTTTTCTTTGTTCTGTGGTTTTAACTTCAATATAACGTGGAGTTCCATCTTTTTCATAGGATAATATATCATAACCTAATGAATCATCTACTTCAGATTGCCACTTTACTTTTAAATTTCCTAACTTTTTTAGATTCCTAACCTCGTAATTATAGACAATTCTTTCTCCAACCTTTCCTAATTTAGTATTTTTTTGCTCTTTAACTAAATAATTTGTCTTGCCCTTATTGTATTTTGATCTTGTTTTTTTGGATGGTTTAGAGTAATTCGTGGTTTGAACATCTATTACTATTGGATTATCATATAACTTTTTATACTCATATCTATAAATTTCTGGATTGACTGGGGTTTCAAGAGTGAAATTATTATTTTTTTGTTGATTTGGTTTGTCGGATGTGTTTAACTTTTTTACTTTTGGAAATAAATAGTAAAGATAATTACCATATTCGATGTTGGTCCAGTCCTTAACAATCTTATTGGTATTTTTAATCTCAATTAACTTCTTTTGCATTTCGAATATCGTGCTTTTTTGAAAATTACATTCTGGATAAAATTGAAAAAGAAAGTATGAAAGCTGATTCTTAGAAAAAATGTTTAAATAATTGTTTGGATAATAAACAGACAAAATTTTATATTTAAAAATACTTGTCAATGGAATTGAATCTATTCTTTCAATTGCGTCTTTGCTGTATTTTTTACCTAATTTAATTATCTCAATAATGGCATTCTTTAATTCGCTGAACGATTCATTTATATTTTTTCTTGCCCAGGCTTTTGTTGTAATGTACTTCTTCTCTTCTTGACTATAATAAATACCGAATTTTTTTGAATTTGAACCTCTTATACTGCCCAATTGAGCTAAATTAAATTCAAGTTGATAGCAAAAGCTATATTTATTTCCCTTACCAACAACAAAATCGTCTAATTTCATTCGATTTTTAATGTAGCTCAAGGTATATTTATTAACAAAATCGCATCTTAACTGATTAAGATTTGTAGAATCCCTGTCAAATGAATCCAGCATGTAGTCAAATTCTGCTAGTTTTCTCATTATTGAAGCCTCATTTCTTGTTAAAATTATTCTCTTTATCAAATGCAGAAAGTTTCTTACTTTAAGGTTATCACTTCTTATCAATGATTTCGCCAAATTTTAGCAAACAAAAAGCTCTCATCCATACAGATAAGAGCTTTCAACTGAATATATAAAAAATATGGTATCTATTTCATTTGTTCTTTTACTTCAGCAGCAAAGTCTTCTTGCTTCTTTTCAATACCTTCGCCAACTTCGTAACGTTTGTAGCCAACAACTTCGCAGCCTTCTGATTTAGCATATTCAGCTACTGTCATATCGCCATCTTTAACATAAGGTTGGTCCACTAAACAAATTTCACTGAGATACTTGTTTACTCTGCCCTCAACAATCTTAGGAATGATTTTAGCAGGCTTGCCTTCATTTTCAGTTTCCTTAGTGAAAACTTCTTTTTGGCGATCAAAATCAGCCTTTGGTACTGAATCCTTGTTCAAGTATTCTGGATTAATTGCGGCAACGTGCATTGCAATGTTCTTAGCTGCTTCCTCACTGTTGCCTTTTAAGGTAACAACTGCAACAATTGCACCACCATTGTGCTTGTAAGCACCAAAGACTTCATCATCATTCTTAGTAATTAGATCAAATCGTCTTAAAGTGATTTTTTCACCAATGACAGCAGTAAGATTAGTAATTTCCTCGCCAATCGTGGAATCACCCATTGGTGATTTTAATGCTTCTTCAACGTTAGCAGGTTTAGCCGCTAAAATAGCCTTGGTCACATCATCAACTAATTTGATAAATTTATCATTAGATGAAACAAAATCTGTTTCAGAGTTAATCTCTACTACAACAGCATTATTTCCTTCAAAAGCATATTCGGCCAAACCTTCAGCAGCAATACGGCCGCTCTTCTTAGCAGCTTTAGCAACACCATTTTCTCTTAAAATGTCAATTGCCTTTTCAATATCACCATCAGCTTTAACCAAAGCCTTCTTGGAATCCATCATGCCGGCGCCAGTACGGTCACGTAATTCTTTTACTTGTTTAGCAGTAATGTTTGCCATTATTTTTCCTTCCAAATAAAAACTTATTAATAATTAAAACTAGTCTTCATCTGAGTCAGAAGTTTCTTCAGCTTCTACTGTTTTTTCTGCATCAGATTCAGTATCTGCTTGTTTTTCTTCTGCACCCTTAGCCATCTCTGCTTCAGCATTGTCATCATCTTGACCTTGCTTACCTTCAATAACAGCATCAGCCATTGCGCCGGAAATCAAACGAATAGCACGAATAGCGTCGTCGTTTGCAGGAATAACTACGTCAACTGGATCCGGATCAGTGTTAGTGTCGACCATAGCTACTACAGGAATTCCTAAAATATTAGCTTCATGAACAGCAATCTTTTCCTTTTTAGGATCGACTACGAATAAAACATCTGGAATTCTAGGCATATCTTCAATACCACCTAAGAATCTTTCCAATTTATCCTTTTCTTTAGTCAAAAGAGAAGCTTCCTTCTTTGGCAATACATCAAATGTGCCATCTTCTGACATTTTCTTTAAATCTTTTAATCTTTGTACTCGGCTCTGGATAGTCTTCCAGTTAGTCAATGTACCACCTAACCAACGTTGGTTAACGTAGTATTGACCAGCACGAGTAGCTTCTTCAGCAATTGAATCTTGAGCTTGTTTCTTAGTACCAACAAAAAGAATAACGCCACCATTTTGAGCAACAGCTCTTACGAATGCATAAGCATCATCTAACATTTTGATGGTTTTTTGCAAATCAATGATATAAATACCATTTCTTTGTGTAAAGATATAAGGAGCCATCTTTGGATCCCATCTTCTAGTTTGGTGACCAAAGTGGACACCGGCTTCAAGCAATTGTTTCATAGAAACTACTGACATATTAACTTCCTCCTATGGTTTTAATCCTCTCAAGCGGTCATTTCAGTATTTCACCATTTGTATGGCACCGAAATACTGATTGCTCTTGATGTTTTTTATACATATGCATAAAGGCATACGTTAAAATAATACTAGATTATTGTTTAAGATGCAAGGTTAAAAGTTAACTTTATGTTCTCTTAAAAATCTTTCCTTCCATAATCTGTTATGGTGCTTAAACCAATATTCCCTTTTAAGCGCCAACTTCTTATCTTTAAACTCTTCGTGGTAAAGCAGTTTAACCGGTCTGCGGGACTTTGTATACTTGGCACCTTTGCCGCTATTATGTGCTTTTAGTCGTTTGGATAAATCATCAGTAAAGCCACCATAGAAGCTATTATCTTTGCATAAGAGTACATAAAAATAATATCTCCTACTCTTTTGCCTTTTTGCTCTATCCGATTCCGTTTCTCTGATTATACGCTGAATTTGAGGAAGATAATTACCGTTTTTATCATGTACCTCAATGGCATCCCTTAATACCAGACCATCGCTACCGGTATGCTTAACTGCTTCAATAATTATTAAATTGCAGTTTTCTCCTCGATGAGAAACATATGGCTGTACAAACTTAATACTCAAATCATGTTTAAGACAAAAATAGGCAATTTCATTTAAACGCTCTGGTCGATGAACCATAAATAATTTGCCTTTCATTTTAAGCAATGCACTGGCTACAAAAATTATTTCTTCCAAATTAATTAAGATTTCATGTCGGGCAATAGCCTTTGCTGGATCAGGATTTACCTTATGATTTTGTGCAACTTTAAAGTAAGGTGGATTCACGACAATCACATCATAGGAATCTTTTCGTAAAAAAACTGGAGCATCTTTGACATTTTTTTGAAAAACCTGGATACGATTTTCCATATTATTTAACGCAATAGAACGTTCAGCTTGTGAAGCCACTTCTTCCTGTATTTCAACCGCATCATATTTGGCACGGTTAAAATAAGCCATATACATTGTTGCTGCACAATTGCCAGCACATAAATCCGCCACTTTGGAATTATCTTTAATTGAATCTTTTGCAGTTGCTGCTAAAAGCAGAGTATCTAATGAAAAGCTGAAAGATGATTTGTTTTGGATTATTTTTAAATCATCATTGTACATATAATCAATGCGTTCATTTTTCAATAATTTTTCCATAAAAATTTGTCCTCTCTCGCAGCTTTGTTATAATATTTTACATCAATTGGAGGAAATTATGTTTTATCATTTTATTCGTCCGGTAGCTCGCTTTATAGTTTGGCTATTAAACGGACATTTACACGTTAATCATAAGGAAAGAATTCCCGCAGGGAACTATATCTTGGCAGCACCACATAGAACTTGGTGGGAACCGATTTTATTTGCCTTAGCGGCAAGTCCAAAAGAGTTCATGTTTATGGCTAAAATAGAATTGTTTAAAAATCCATTACTACGGTTCATCTTAAAACACGCTCATGCATTTCCTGTAGATCGTAAACATCCTGGACCTTCAGCCTTAAAAACTCCCATTAATGGATTGAGAAAAGGTAATTATTCCTTAATTATTTTTCCCTCAGGTACCAGGCATTCATCTGAAATGAAAGGCGGCACAATTGCCATTGCCAAATTATCAAACAAGCCTATAGTACCAGTGGTCTATCAGGGTCCACTAACTTTCACTGGTTTATTAAAACGCCAACCCTTAGAAGTTTGTTTCGGGGAGCCATTTATGATTGACCGTAAAATAAAACTCACTCACGAAAACGAAGCTATGTTAGACAATAAGCTTAAAAAAGCCTGGGATAAAGTTGACTACGAACAAAACCCCAATTTTCATTATCAACCTAAATAAAAAATTACTCTTTAAACATTAGCTCAATGAACAAGTGTTAAAATAAAAATGTAAAAAAGTTAGATGGAGGATTTCAAAATTGTTAGAAAAAAGTTTTTATAGAGCTATGTTAAGCAAGTCCTTTCCTTTCCCTGTCAAAGTAACATACTGGGATGGCAAAAGTGAAGTATACGGAAACGGTACTCCAAATATAGAGATAATTTTTAACGAGAAAATTCCGACTAGTGCTATCTCAAAAAATGCTTCTCTTGCTTTAGGCGAAGCATATATGGATAAAAGAATCGAAATCAAGGGCAGTTTGCAAAAACTAATTTGCGGAGCTTATGAAAGTGCCGGAAGTTTCATGCGGTCCAGTAAATTTCGTAAATTTTTACCAAAAGAAAAACACACTGAAGCACAAAGCGAAAAAGATGTTCAAAGTCACTATGATCTCGGTAACGACTTTTATAAATTATGGCTTGACCCTACTTTAACATATTCGTGTGCATATTTTGAAAATGAAAATGATGACCTTGAAACAGCACAATTGAATAAAATCCATCATATTTTAAATAAATTACATCCTGAAAAAGGAAAGACATTACTTGATATTGGATGTGGCTGGGGTACTCTAATGTTGGTTGCTGCCAAAGAATATGGCTTAAAAGTAACTGGTGTAACTCTGAGTGAAGAGCAGTATAAACTTGTGCAAAAGAAAATATACGACCAAAACTTGCAAGATATTGCAGAAGTTAAGTTAGAAGACTACCGCGAGTTGGGAAATGAACAATGGGATTACATTACCTCTGTAGGAATGTTTGAACACGTCGGTAAAGAAAATTTAGGTCAATACTTTGCCGATGTTTCAAAATATTTAAAGAAAGATGGCGTAGCTCTCATTCATGGCATCACACGTCAACAAGGCGGTGCCAAGAACGCTTGGATTAACAAGTACATTTTCCCAGGTGGTTATGTACCGGGGTTAAGTGAAAATATCAGTCATATTGTCGAAAACAACATGCAAATTACGGATTTGGAAATGCTTAGAAGACATTACCAAAGAACATTGGAAATTTGGGATAAAAATTTTAATGCTAAACGGGATCAAATTCAAAAGAATATGGGTGAGCGTTTTACTCGAATGTGGGATTTATACCTGCAAGCTTGCGCTGCTTCTTTTGAATCTGGCAACATCGATGTTGTACAATATCTGATTACTAAAGGACCTTCAGGTAAAAACTTACCAATGACTAGAAGGTACATGATAAATAAGTAGTATTAATAATTTAATCTACACAAAAAAGCTGACAAATATACTTTGTCAGCTTTTTTTGTTATTAAACGCACATATACACTATGAATTAGGATACGAATTAAGGTTCAAAAATCTTCCCTGGGTTAACAATATAATTAGGATCGAATAACTTTTTAACCTTGCGTAGTAAGTCAGTATATTCTTTACCATAAAAGTCTTCATAGTAATTTGCTCTAGCGTAACCAATACCATGTTCACCAGACATATTTCCATCAAGTGATTTAGCAGTCTTGTATAATTCAGAAATTACTTTATCACTTGTTTTTGCATATTCTTCATCAGTCATATCGTCTGAGCAAAGGTAAATATGCAGGTTGCCGTCTCCAGCATGACCAAAGTTTGGAATTCTAATGTTCAATTCCTTCTCTAGCTCTTCAATTCGGTCTAAAACTACAGGAATGTGGTTGATTGGAACACAGACATCAATTTCATCCATCTTTGGTGTTGAGTTTTGAATAGCAAGCAATAACTCTTCACGACATTTCCAAATCTTCTTAGCTTCATCAGAATCAGCACTCAATACAATTGCCTTTTCCGCTTTAAACGGTTTAACAACTTCTAAAGTTTCGTCAAGTTCTGCTTTCCATTCATCTTCCGTAAAGGCGTCAATTCCAATGATAATGAAACCATCACCATGCTTAATCGGAAATTCGTCTTTAGCGTATGTTTCCCAGAGTTTAACAACTTTACGTCCCATAAATTCAACAGTAGTTGGTACAACTCCAGATTTCAGAATAGCTGGTACTGATCTAATAGCGTCATTCAAAGTTGGAAATGGAATAATGGCATTGATAGATTTGTGAGGTCTTGGATATAAACGAATTGTAACTTCAGTTACAACACCCAAAGTTCCTTCTGATCCAATAATTAAATCTTTTAGTGAATAGCCTGAAGACGATTTAACTGCTTTGGAGCCAAATTTATATAATTTTCCGTTAGTCAAAACTACTTTGATCTCACGAATGTGCTCTCTGGTAACGCCATATTTGATAGCTTTGAGTCCACCTGCATTTGTGGAAACATTACCACCAATAGTTGCCCAGTGCATGGCTGGAGCAGGCATATACATGAAAGGCTTATCAGCTAAATATTCGTCCAAGTCTTTCAATCTTAATCCTGCTTGAACAGTCATAGTCAAACTTTCTGGATCATATTCCAAAACCTTGTTCATTTTGATCATGTCAAGTGAAATTCCGCCATCAACAGCAAGGTTAGCTCCCATTAAACCAGTTGAATTTCCCCTTGGAACCAAAGGTATTGAATGATCACTAGCGTATTTAACAACATTCATTACCTCTTCATTGCTTGTTGGTTGAATTACCAAATCTGGCATAGCTTTGACTGTACCAAATTGGTCATGATCCCAGTGCTTAGTTGGTTTAGTAATAAACCTTTCTGGATCTGAAATGAACTTGCTTAGGTTATCCAAGTCAGTTTGATTAATTTTATGATATTCCATTATAATTCCCTTCTTACTAAAATCATAATTTAGCTACTGCTAACATGATAAATTTACTCTTTAATGTAAACGCTGTCAATACTAAATATAAAAAAGCACAAAGTTTTTAGCTTTGTGCTTTTTTTCACTTTTGGCTATTCTGTAAGGTATATAAATTATAATAATAACCTTTTTGTGAAAGAAGTTTCTCGTGATTGCCTCTTTCCACAATTCTGCCATCATTCAATACAATAATTTGATCTGCATCAACAATAGTTGAAAGCCTGTGCGCTATAGCCAAAGTTGTGCGACCCTTGCGCAATCTCTTCAATCCTTGTTGAATCAGCGTTTCAGTTTCAGTATCAACATTTGCAGTGGCCTCATCCAGAACTAATATCCTAGGATCCGTCACCAAAGTACGAGCAAAAGATATTAGTTGCCTTTGGCCTTGACTAAACTCACTTCCGCCTTCACCTACTTTAGCATGGTACTTTCCAGGGAGATTCTCAATAAAGTCATCTGCCTGAACAGTTTCGGCAGCCTTTTTTATTTGCTCATCAGTTATGTCCTTGTTATAAAGGCGAATATTGGAATTAATATCTCCGTAAAACATAAAGGGCTCTTGCAATACCAATCCAAGTTTTTTGCGCAGTTCTGCTTTAGGATATTTTTTGATGTCAACACCATCAATTAACACTTCACCTTTATAAAATTCGTAAAAGCGCATCATTACGTTAATAATCGAACTTTTACCCGAGCCTGTATGTCCGACTATGCCTAAAGTTTCTCCGGGATTAACTGTGAATGAAATATCATGTAAAATTTCGTTTTTACCATCATATGAAAAACTTACGTGCTTAAACTCAATCTTTCCTTGAGTAATTGTTAATCCTGCCTCAGCTTTTTGTTGTGGTTCGTAATCAGTATTATCTAAAATCCGAAAAATTCTTTTGCCTGCTACAATACCATCTTGGAAAAAAGTCATTTGATCCATCATATTGGCAATTGGATTAAAAAACTGTGAAATATATTGTGAAAATGCATAAACCACACCAGCTGGCACAAAGGTTTCCCTTAATGGAAAGCCAAAATACATTAAAGTTAATGCTAATGCAAGTGAATATAGCAAACTAGTTAAAGGTGACAACAAAAAGGAATTAAGATTAATCATATCGAAACGTGTTTTCATTAAGGCAGAGTTTTCACTTTCAAAATGATTAGTCATACGCTCTTCCTGCTTAAATTGCTGGATTAAAGAAACCCCTTCTATTGATTCATTTAAGTTAGTATTAATGCGACTTAGTCGCTCGCGATAACTACGGTAAAGTTTCGAACTTCTTTTAGAATATTGCCAAATAATCACTAAAAGTAAAGGCAAAAAAGCAAGAACTATAAATCCAGCCACTACATTGGTAGAAAACATCGCTACCATAGCCGAAATAATTGAGAAAAATGAAATTACTACACTTGATAATACAGTCAGAAAATTACTCAAAGTCATAGTATCATTTGTTACTCTTGAGACTATTGAACCAGCTGGAGTTTGATCAAAGTAGCGCATTCCTAATGTATGCAACTTTTTATAAAGTTCAGAACGCAAGCCTTCAAGCGATTTTTCTGATCCTAAGGCAAAAAAGTACTCGTAGGTAAATTGCAAAATTCCTTTGACAATGGAACCAAATGCGTACAGAAAACCAGCGAATAAAATTATTTGTGTTGTAACATCAGCTTTACTCAAAAAATTATCTAAAAAATACTGTAAACCATATGGCAGCAGAACGTTGATTACACTTACTAAAAAGGCACCTATACCAGCAATAATCATTTCATTTTTAAAATGCATCACAAACCGCAATAAACGTTTAAAAATGCTAAGTTGCTCTTTTACTGGAATTTCTTGCGACCAGACTGATTGAAATGAATTTTCATCATCCATTGGAGTCACCTACCTTGTCTTCTAATTCTTGTCTTTGCCACATATCTGCATACCAACCATTTAATTTTAGCAACTGGTCATGGGTCCCTCGTTCAACAATCCGACCATTTTTTAGTACTAAAATTAAATCAGCATTCATTACTGATGTAAGTCTATGCGTAGCAATTAATGTTGTTTTTCCCTTACGTTCCTTTCTTAGAGAGCGTAAAATAGCCATTTCAGTCCTTGCATCTACTGCTGACAAAGCATCATCTAAAACTAAGATTTGGCTTTGTTTAAGTAGCGCTCTGGCAATAGACATACGTTGCTTTTGTCCTCCGGAAAGTGAAACGCCATTTTCACCCACCAAAGTATTGTAGCCACCTGGCATCTGTAAAATATCATTGTGCAAATCACTTTTCTTTGCTGCAGAAACAATAGCACTTTCATTACTGTCTGCTTTTGAAAAAGCGATATTTTTTTGGATACTGGTTGAAAATAGGTAATTGTCTTGAGGTACATAAGATATTTGGCGTAATAAAACATTAAGTGGGATCTCTCTGATATCATGTCCATTTAACGTAATGTGACCATCATACTTATCAAATTCCCTAAGTAAAAGCTGTATGATAGTAGTTTTACCAGCTCCTACTTTACCCACAAGACCCAGAGTTTGACCTGTTTTTAACGTAAAGTCGATATTATTTAGCACTTGAACTTTCGGTTCATCTGGATATGCAAAATATTTAACATGATAAATAAGATCTCCAGCAATATCTTTGGCAGATAATTTTTGATCAGCATATTTATCCGTGATTTCAGACTTTTCTTCCAGCAGCTTTTCAATCCGGTCGTAACTTGCGCTTCCACGCTCTAAAATATTAAAAAGATATCCGATCGCAAACATAGGCCAGACCATATTGCCGATATATGCTATAAATGAAACTAACTGGCCAATAGTGAGTGCTTTGTTAAAAACGAGCATCCCACCATAAATAATAGTTATGGTATATGTCAAACCAATTAGAAATGTACCTAATGGATCAAACATAGAATCCCATTTAAAAACTTTTTTATTGATTTTAATAGTGTCATCTATCATTTGGTCAAAAGCAGCAGTATCTTCCCTGCCTTGACCAAATGTCTTCAAAACCTTAATACCTGAAACTGATTCCTGAGTTTTATTATTTAACCTGGAAAAAGCTGCTTGAGACTTATCAAATGCATCATGTAGCCTGTCTCCTAATTTCCATGCTCCCCAAGCCAAAAATGGTAACGGCAGCAGAGCCACAAGTGTTAAACGCCAATCAACAAAAGCAATCATGGCTACCATAGTAGACACACTCATTATTAGTGAGTCTACGAGTGTTAACACGCCTTCACCGGCAACTTCCTGAACGGCTGAAACATCATTTGTAGCATGAGCCATCAAATCACCTGTTCTGTGACGTTGGTAAAAAGTGCGATCCATAGCCATGAATTGACGGAATAGTTTCGATCTTAACTGTAGTTCCAGTTCTGCTGCACCACCCCAAATCTGACTACGCCAAAAATAGCGAAAGCCATACAGCAACAGGGCTGCTAAAACAATTGCCAAAATTAGAAGACCATATTCTTGCCAACTAATATGTCCTTCATCTAATTGATCAGCCATTAGACCTAAGATTCTCGGTGGCACCAAGTTCACAACTGAAGTCAGTGCCAAAAATGTAATACCAATTAGGTAACGCTTTTTTTCTTTTTTAAAAAACCAGCCTAATTTAAAAAATATACCCATTATTCACCTAAAAATTCAGTAAAAAAGCGGAGAGTCTATTCTCCGCCACACTATTTCAATCTAGTAAGTTTTTATTTTTGGTGCTTCATCATGTTCATCACTTGGTTTACCTTCTTAGCTGAAGGCTTTTGGCCCATTTGAGACATCATGGCAACAATCATATCTTCACTGATTGGCGGATTATCCTTAAAATATTTTTTCATATATGCTCTGGCACCATAAAAGCCTCCTACAAGTCCTAATATTAATGCTATAACAATCAGAAAAATCGCTAATCCTAAGTTCATAAAATAATCACCTCAATTTGTCCAATAGGTATATCTTACCTAAAAATACAGTAAAATTAAAGATCAAAGTTAATCTTTTCTTAAACCTTTTTTTCTTTGAGCTTTTTTCGCTATTTCAGAAGTAATTTCTTTGCCATTTTTATCAATTATCACTAAATTCTCTACATCTTGTTTAAAGCCTGCTCTGAAGTTCTTAATAAATTCCAGATGTAATTTCTTTCGTTCTATTTCCTCGTCTTCTGTTAGTCCAACAGATTCCTTTTTATGATAAAGTTCATTTATCCGATTTATTAGTTTTTTCTCAAGATCTTCATTCATTTTTAGCACCTCTCTTAAAAAAGTCTACATTATTATTTGTAATAAAAAAAGTTTAAAATTTTCAGAACGCTTGTTTGTACTATACCAAATTATCTGCTAGAATTAAAAGTATTAAAGACGTTTATAATACTGGAGATAACTATGACTACAAAACAAAACAACAAGCAGTTGCAAATTTTACGCTATATATATGAAACGGTTGAAGACAGGGGCTTTCCTCCAACTGTGCGTGAAATATGTCATGCTGTAGATTTATCTTCCACTTCTACTGTACACGGTCATTTATCAAGGCTTGAAAACAAGGGCTTAATAATAAAGGATGCTACAAAACCAAGAGCATTAGAAATAACCGATGAAGGAAAAAAAGCAATTGGTGTCCAACCAAAAGAAATTCCAGTTGTTGGTGACGTGACTGCTGGTCAACCTATTTTAGCTGTTGAAGATATAGAAGACTATTTCCCTTTGCCTCCTGATTTAGCAAATGATGCTGGCGATCTCTTTATGTTAAGAGTACATGGAGAAAGTATGATTAATGCTGGAATTTTAAACGGAGATAATGTAATTGTCCGCAAACAATCTTCAGCTATTAACGGTGAAATTGTAGTAGCAATGACAGATGAAAATGAAGCAACTGTAAAACGATTTTACAAGGAAAAAGGTCACTATCGTTTACAGCCTGAAAATGATACGATGGCACCGATTATATTGTCAAGCGTCCACATTTTAGGTAAAGTAGTAGGGCTATACCGCAACACTATTATTTAATATTTAACAAAAGAGCTTTATAGCATTATTGGGATAAACAAAAATTATTTTTTACGAGTTTCAATAATGCTTTTTTTCTGCAAAGTTTCTTTTACTTCTGCCAATACTTTTTTCTGCATTTTTAATTTGTTTATTTTTGCAGATATAACGGCGATTTTATCCGTAATTAACTTTAAGTTTTGTGTACGTTGCTTTTCAGTACTACACGACTCATCGTGTAGTTTTTTATGTCCTTTATTTCTTGAAGCGAAAATCCTAAGTCTTGGAACTCTTTAATTGCTTCAAAAATATCAGTTTCGTTTTCAGTAAACCAATAGTTTCTTCCCTTACGACCAGGATTTAATAAGTTTAAATAGATATAATGTCTAACTGTATCAGGTGTAGTATTTTCCTTTTGAATAAATTCTTTCAAATACATAATTATCTCCTTGACATAGCGTCGACCCCAAATGCTTAAATTTTAGCAGGAGGTATAAAAATGTCATATCTAACAATCTGTTTAACTATTATATATGGTGTTCTCATGATTAGCGCCAGCTTTTCATCTTTTACTAGTTTGCCAATTTGGCTAATCATGATCAACGTCTTGTCCGCATTAGGCATTATTGCCGGAAGTTTTCTAAAAAAACCACTTTTAACTACTATATTTCTAGTAGCAGTTTTACTTACCGCTCTAGCAAATGGTATTTTTCTTTACGGACAGATCACTTGGTCTCACTGGCTTATTAGACTAATTTTGACTATTATTTTGATTTGCTTGAACTTTAAGTATTTTTAGATATTTATCTAGCAAAATTCCTGTTAGCAGTCAAGCGTAACGTCTCAAAATACTGTCATAATGGCAAGAAATTGACTTTCCACAACTAATGCTTTAAATCAATTCACAATCTTTATATTGAAATTATACTTAAAAATGCTGTTTCTAAAGCCTTTATGTTATTTGTTTGTGAATAATAACGCTGTTTCACTTAGGTTCCACAGCAGTAATTTTTCACAAACTTGGTTAAATTTTACTAATGATATTGGCAGCTAAATTAATTGCTGCTTCATGAGCATCCCTACCCCAGCCTCTGTCATCATGATTTTCTAAATCTTTAAGTGAATCGGCTGTAAATAATATTTGTGCAAAATCTGCCTCTCTGAATTGTGCACACGCAGCCATTGCTGCACATTCCATCTCTACACAAGAGGCTCCCAACTCTTTAGCCTGCTTTACTTTCTTGACAGTTTCCCTAAAGAAGCCATCAGTTGTCCAGGTAGTTACTTCTTCAACCTTAAGACCTTCTTCTTTCAGCAATTTTTTGGTCTTAGTTAAAAACTCTGACTTTAAGTCAATATACGTCCCTGGTTTCATATAATGAAAGGATGTGCCCTCGTCTCTAATAGCTTTTGTAGGCACTAGAAAATAGTTCTCTGGTAAATCAACTAAGCAGCCTGCTGATCCGATTGCTAAAATTTGTTTAACACCATAGCTTATTAACCAATCTAATAGCTCTACAGCAGCTGCAGCACCTATCTTTGCCTGACAAAAAGTAATTTTTTGTCCGTCTAAATCAACCTCATAAATTGGAGTTTCTCCTTCGAAGCAGTCAAAGAATCCAAGCTTTTTATGAGGATAACGAGCCAAAAAATCACTGATTACAGCAGGAGTTAAGAATGCAAACAGCAGCTTGGGCTGAAAATGAAAGTTATTAATTTCTTGTTCGTGATCTGGCTCTAAAACAGCCCTCGGATCAGGATCAAAAGTTAACAAAAATGGGTCTTTCATAATTCTCCTCCTCAATAAAAATATATTGCTAAAGATTTTAACATAAACAAAAAAGAGAATCATACCTTTTGGAAATGATTCTCTTTCACTTAAGCGTGAATTAACGACGCTTTTCTGCAATTCTAGCAGATTTGCCGTGACGATCACGTAAGTAGTAAAGTTTAGCACGACGTACACGACCGTGACGCAATACTTCAACCTTGGCAACACGTGGATCGTTTACTGGAAAAGTACGTTCAACACCAACACCAGATGCCATCTTACGTACAGTATAGCTAGCACCAATTCCAGTGCCCTTACGCTTAATAACAACGCCTTCAAACATCTGAATACGTTCATGTGAACCTTCGACAACACGCACGTGTACACGAACTGTGTCACCTGCACGGAAGTCAGGAATATCGTCACGTAATTGTTCTTTGGTTAATTCTTGAATTAATGGATCCATTTTTATTTTCTCCTTCTCCGGCATTCATTCACGTCATTCACGTCAGCGGAACACCCCTAACTATTAGTGCAAAATAAATTTACACCTCAGTTATACTAGCAAAATTAACAGCTAAAATCAAGTTTGATCTTTTTCCTGCTTTATTTCCGTTAACATTCTCTTTTCTTCTTTACTTAAATTATAATTTTCAAGTAAATCCGGTCTGTACAAGTAGGTTGCCCGCAAAGCTTCCTTATGCCGCCACTCATCAATCTTTTGGTGATTTCCAGATGTTAATACTTGTGGTACTTTCTTTCCTTCAAAATCTTCCGGTCTGGTATATTGTGGATATTCCAGCAAACCGTGAGCAAAGCTTTCTTCCAACGGTGAGGCATCATTTCCCAAAATTCCTGGCAGCAGTCTAACAGTAGCATCTATCATACTCATTGTGGGTAATTCCCCACCAGTTAACACGTAATCACCAATTGAAACAGTTTCATCAGCTAAATCATAGATGCGTTGATCAAAGCCTTCATAATGACCACAAATAAAGGTGAGATTTTCTTCATGAGACCAATTTTGGGCCATTTTTTGATTAAAAGTTTTACCCTGTGGCGCAGTAATGATTACTTTGCCCTTATTTTTAAGTGAATCAAGGGCTTTCTTGATCGGCATAACTTGCAAAACCATGCCAGCGCCACCACCATAAGGACTATCATCAACGTGATGGTGTACATCAGTGGTAAAGTCGCGAAAATTTACTAAATTTAGCTGCCATTTATCATCTTCAAGACCTCTTCCAAGCATTGAGGTCGTCAATGGTGTAAACATATCAGGAAAAAGCGTTAATACATTAATCTTCATTACGTAACCCTTCCAAAAGTTCTACGAAAACTTTCTTGTGAGCAATGTCTATTTTTTTGACCACTTCGTCAATATAGGGAATTAAGTATGTGTTACCATTCTCTTCGGTAATTTCCCAAACATCATTTGCTCCTGGAGTTTCGATACCAGTTATTTTACCTAGTTCAGTTCCGGAATGATTATCTATCACTTTACAGCCTAGAATATCGCGATAATAATATGCGCCATCTGGAAGTTCATGCTGATTTTGCTCGCTAACAACTAAAGTTTCGCCGACTAATTTCTTAGCACTATTAATATCAGTGATCTCATTAAATTGAACCAGCCAAAACTGTTTAAAAGGCCTGCTGCTTTTAACCGTCAACTTTTTTTGTTGATTAGCTTTTAAGGCCAACTCTTGCTTAGCAGCAAAGCGTTCTTCCGGAAAATCCGTAATTAAAGCAACTTTTACTTCTCCTTTAAGACCATGGGTAGATAATATTCGCGCAACATCATAAAATTGCATAGTTTCTCCTACTCAAAGAAAAAAGCTTGAAGCAGTTAACTTCAAACTTTTAACTAACGATTCACTATTTATTAAATTTTGAATCATGCAGTTTCTTCATTAAGCCTGCACCAGAAAGTAGTGAACGCACAGTATCTGAAGGTTGAGCACCCTTTTGCAACCATTCAAAAATTTTATCTTCGTCTAATTTCAATTCCTTAGGAACTGAAACTGGATTATAGTAACCGACTTCTTCAATAAAACGACCATCGCGTGGCATTCTGGAATCAGCTACAACGATTCTATAAAATGGCTTTCTCTTAGCACCCATGCGGCGCATACGAATTTTTACTGACATAAATTTATTCCTCCTAAAAGTTACGTTAAATAATATAGCACTTATTTTTTTAGGTGTAAAGTGTTTTTACTTAACAGGTTATTTTTTATGAATGATATCTCTTGACCTTCATCCGTTTTTTCTTATTTTTCTTAAATTTCTTACCCATATGTCTCATAGCCATTCGGCCCATTGGAGAATTCATTCCTGGCAAATTATCCATTCCCTTAAAATTACCCTTGGTAATTTTGCTCATCATATCGCGCGCCTGTTTAAATTGCTTAATCATTCTGTTGACTTCAACAACAGGTCGACCAGATCCAGCAGCTATTCTTCTTCTGCGACTAGGATTAAGCAATTCTGGATTTTCTCGCTCTTCCTCTGTCATCGATGAAATAATTGCTTTCACATAAACAATTTGTTTTTTATCAAAGTTGACATTCTTAAGCTGGTGATTATTTGCCATTCCCGGAATCATCTTCATCAGCTGGTCAAGTGGACCCATTTTCTCAACTTGCTCAATCTGATCAACAAAGTCGTTGAAATCGAAAGTATTTTCTTTCATTTTTTCAGCAACTTCTTCAGCTTTTTTGGCATCATAATCCTGCTGAGCTTTTTCAATCAAAGTCAGCATGTCACCCATGCCCAGAATTCTAGAAGCCATACGATCAGGATAGAATTGTTCCAGGTCGGTCAATTTTTCACCTTGACCGGTATAAATAATTGGCTTGCCGGTTACTGCCCTAATGGATAATGCAGCACCACCACGAGTATCACCATCTAGTTTGGTTAAAATAACTCCAGTGATGTCTAAACGTTCATCAAAACCTTTAGCTACATCTGTTGCAGCTTGACCAGTCATGGCATCTACTACCAGCAAAATATTATCTGGTTGGGCAACTTCTTTGACACGTTCAAGTTCCTCCATTAATGGTTCATCAATTTCCAAACGTCCAGCGGTATCAATAATGACATAATCATTTTTATTTTTATCAGCTTGGTGTAAGCCGTCTTGCACTATTTGAGCTACGTCTTTTTGATCTTTTTCACTATAAACAGGAACTTTTAGCTGGTCACCAATTTGCTGCAATTGATCAACAGCAGCTGGACGATAAATATCACCAGCAATTAGCAATGGTCTTGCTTTTTCTTTTTGTATTAATCTGTTTGCCAGCTTACCAACTGTGGTAGTTTTACCTGTACCTTGTAAACCTACCATCATTATTATTGTAGGAATATGTTTAGATTTATTGAGGGAAACCGCGCTTTCACCCATCATCTTGGTTAATTCATCATTAACTATCTTGATGACTTGTTGGCCTGGATTAAGACTTTCCTGAACTTCTTTTCCGAGAGCTTCTTGCTTTATTTTCTTGATAAAATCTTTAACAACTTTAAAGTTAACATCAGCTTCCAGTAATGCCAGTCTAATTTCGCGACTGGCACTATTGATGTCATCTTCTGAAATTTTCCCTTTACCTGTTAAATTCTTTAAGGCCTTTTGAATTCTTTCGCTTAAATTTTCAAATGCCATCGAATTACTCTCCCCTCAGTTGATTTATTAGATCAGTAGTTATTTGTAAAGCCTGGCTTGACTTGCTTTTTTTGAGTGCGACTACAACTTTTGCTAGTTTGTCTTCGATCATATTGTAATCTCTCTGCATATGTAAATTGTCTTCGTAATTTTTTAACAATTTGCGACAGCGACGTAAATTGTCGTAAACTGCCTGACGTGAAACATGATGATTGATAGCTATTTCTCCTAAGGACAGGTCGTTATAATAATAATCTTCAAAATAACTCTGCTGACTCTTAGTTAAAAGACCACCATAATAGGCATATAAATCACCCAATATTTCATTTTTTTCGAGTTCATCCATTACACTCACCTTGAACAAGTATAGCAAAAATGTCAGGAATTGACGATCTTGAAAACCAAAATTTAATTAAAGGTATACTAATGTTTTATTGCTTTTCTCAATAAGAATCTGTATCATAAATTTAATCAACTTTTAGGGATTTTACTATCATAGATATAGAATAACCATTCTTGAAAGTTATCTAATTAGACGGTACACGAATAAATATTAATTTTGTATCGTCTTTTTACTTTGAGTAATCAAACTGTTTTGAAAAAATATTTAAAAGCGTTACACTACACATATTGTTTAAAACAAATTTTACTATATAAAATGTAAGTTCGCACTCAAGTTGTTACCCGTGTGAACTTTTTAAATGGTAGATTTCTTTCAAACAGAATGCTAAACAAAGCTAAGGAGCAATTCAGTGTGAATTTATGGAAATTAATGAATCGAAAAGAAGATCCAGATATTTATCAGGAAAAAGATGGTCACTTAGTCAGAACACTAAAAGTTCGTGACTTTTTGGCTCTGGGTGTAGGAACCATCGTTTCAACCTCGATCTTTACATTACCTGGAGAAGTTGCAGCACTGCACACAGGACCCGCTGTAGCCCTGTCATGTGTTATTGCATCTATAGTGGCTGGCCTTGTTGCCTTTGCCTATGCAGAAATGGCAGCCGCAATGCCCTTTGCAGGATCAGTTTATTCTTGGATCAATGTTATATTTGGAGAATTTTGGGGCTGGTTTTCTGGTTGGGCTCTTTTAGCAGAATACCTAATCGGAATGGCATTTATTAGCTCTGGTTTGTCTGCTAATCTTCGTGCATTGATAGCACCATTAGGCTGGAAATTACCTGCTGCCTTAGCCAATCCTTTAGGCATAAATGGAGGAATGTTTGATTTAGTTGCATTACTAGCTATTTTGCTGGCAGCATTTTTGGTCAGTTTTGGAGTGTCTAAAGCTTCCCGAGTCGAAAATGTTTTAGTGGTAGTCAAAGTTTTAGCAATTTTGCTTTTTGTTGGCGTTGGCTTGACAGTTATTAAAAAAGCTAATTTTATTCCATTTATACCATCATACCGTGCAACAGCTCATGGACCTTTTGGAGGTTGGCAAGGCATTTACGCCGGAGTTTCCATGATCTATATTTCATTCTTGGGCTTTGATACCATTGCATCAAATTCTGCAGAAGCTATTAACCCGCAAAAGACTATGCCACGGGGAATTATCGGTTCGTTGCTAATAGCAGTTATTTTATTCGTAGCCGTCAGTTTAGTTTTAGTTGGAATGGTACCTTATCACCAATATTTAAATTCAGCTGAGCCAGTTGGATACGCTTTAAGAAAAACAGGTTTCGGACATATTGCCACTATCGTTCAGTCTGTTGCTATTTTAGGAATGTTTACCGCTTTGATTGGTCTTTGTATGGCCAGTTCTCGTTTGGTATATTCATTTGGTCGCGATGGTATGATTCCTAAAGTACTTGGTAAATTGAATAAAGAACATCGACCAGCAAACTCATTATGGACAGTTGCAGTTATTGCAATTATTATTTCTGCATTTATTCCTTTCTCATTCCTGTCACAATTAGTTTCAGCTGGAACTCTGATTGCCTTTATGTTTGTTTCTCTGGGAATCTATCGCTTAAGGCCACGCGAAGGAAAAGATATTGTAGATCCAGCTTTTAAAATGCCTTGGTATCCCTTTCTGCCATTTTTAGCATTTCTCGGATCTTTTGTTGTTTTTTGGGGATTAGATATACAAGCAAAAAAGTACATGCTAATATGGTCACTAATTGGTGTCTTTATTTATTTAATTTATGGCATTCGTCATTCTGCTATGAATAAGAAAATGCGTAAATAGCACATCTCAAAAATAAAAAAGTCTGGAAATTTTCCAGACTTTTTTAATACAATTAGATTTACAGATTTTCATCCATATTAAAGGTTAATTTAGACATATTGATTGAATCAATCATCATCTGAGCCCAAAGCTTTTCAGAACGCTTTCTAGTATAGGCAACAGTCTCTTGATTGGCTTTGGTTAGATATGAAGTTAATTCAGTCCCTGATTTATCACCAGCTATTTCGATAATCTTATGCACACGATGACGATAGTATTGATTAAGTTCATTTAGATAATCAGTATCGAGTTGAACAAACTGTGGGTAATGCGTTTCTACAAGTGCTGCCAAGGATTTGTAGTACCACCAAGCATCATTAAGATTATATTCCATTGATGTGTTATTGTAAGAAGGATCAGTATCATTCATATTAGCAAAGAATGGTACAAAAGGCGTGAAAGTTGGCCCACCAATACAAAGCCACATTATTGCTGCTTTGTCAGAGTCAACATCATTTCTAATCTGTAAAATGTGGGAATTTTGCGTTCTATTTAAACCAATTGGACGGAAACGATGCCTCTCTTCTTCCGTGCCTTTGCCAAAAGGATCATACGGAGTGTTTTGGTAATGACTGCCAAGCACAAATTCAATATCTTCTCTGGTTATTTTCTTAGCTGCACGCTGAATAAAAGGTAAATTACCATCGGTTGGATCTTGTTCAATTTCGGGATTAAAATATTTTTGACCGTACCAAACACGATTAGTATTATAAAACCTATCTTGTTCACTATAAGTACCAAAAATATGACGGAAATTCCATCCCTGATGATCAACATTTAAGTTGTGATCGGCAACAAACTCCTGAATTCCCTCGCTCCACATAAAGTTTTTTGTGTCAGCAAAATCTACTTGTTCAATAGAAACCCTATTTGCGGCAATTGCGTAGGCATCATCTGGAATACGTTGCGCTACCCAGTGGTGGCCAGTGACAATTTCCATATACCAGATCTCATTTTTGTCACCAAACAGAACTGAGTTACCTGCTGGTGAACCATATTTAGCTATCAGTTTGCCTAAATATTCAACTCCATTTCTAGCGGAGTGAATATAAGGTAAAACAACTGACTGCATGCAATCTTCATCAAGACCATCTTTTACCAGTGGATCATATGCGAGTGCTCTCTCATTACCATAAGTTGATTCAGTACAAGACATTGCTACATTTTCTTGATTAATACCGCTCTCATCGTAATAACCACGGTTTTTGTAATCAACATTGGGTACAGCAGGAACGGCCTGAGCATTTTCAGGCAAGTCTAATTCAAACTTATTCAACCATGACTTAATTTTACGACCTGATTCATTTTTGGCAGCGGGTCTGATAATAAATTTTTGCGGTGTAATTGGACGAAAAGTGTCATCATTACGAGCAATCATGGTCGAACCGTCAACTGAAGCCTTTTTACCTACTAAAATTGTTGTACATGCACTGTATTCTTTCATTAAATATAAATAACTCCCTTTAAAAAATCTATTCTTAAATTAAATCATGAAATAATCCGACTGCATAGTTTGCGGCATCAAAATCAGCCAAATCGCTAGCTTTTTCACCCAAACCAACTAATTTCACCGGCAATTTCATCTCATTTCTAATTGCTAAAACGACTCCGCCCTTTGAAGAGCCGTCCAATTTTGTCAATACCAATCCAGTTAATTTGGTAGTCTTATCAAAATCCTTAGCTTGAAGGAGTGCATTTTGACCAGTTGAGCCATCTAAAACTAATAGAGTTTCTGTTGGCTCTTCTGGCGCTTGCTTTTTAATTGTCCGTTCAATTTTTTCCAGCTCATTCATTAAATTCTTTTTATTTTGTAAACGACCAGCAGTATCCACTAATAAATAATCATAATTTTCTTTAAGAGCTTTATCAGTCGCATCATAAACAACTGAAGCAGGATCAGCTTGTTCCTTTCCAGTTACTACTGGAACACCGACTCTTTCGCCCCATTCTGATAATTGTTCAACTGCACCAGCTCTGAAAGTATCTGCTGCTGCTAAAAGAACTGACTTCCCTTCATCTTTAAATCTTTTAGCCAATTTACCAATTGTTGTGGTTTTGCCCGCGCCATTTACACCTACAAAAAGATAAATATTCGGCTTACCATCGTTATGAGACTTTAATTTTTCATTTTCGGAATTACCACTTTGGTCATAAAGATTAACTAATTTTTCAACAATAACTTTTTTCAAATCATCTCGCGACTTGGCTTTCTGCAATTTTGCTTCATCTCGCAGTTGGTCAGTCAATTCTTCGGCAGTCTCGTAACCGACATCAGATTCAATTAGCAGCTCTTCCAAGTCATCAAAGAAATCTTCGTCAACAGTCCTGAACTGGGCAAAAAAGCGATTTAATCGAGCCCCAAAGCCCTGATTAGTTTTCTCTAAACCTTTTTCATATAATTCAGTTTCATTTTGCTTTTCGTTATCAGGCTCATCCTCAGTTTCTTGCTCTAAAGATTCTTCTTCCTGAAAAGCTGTCGAATTTTCGTTTTCTGATTCATTCTTTTTTGAAGCTTGTTTTTCTTCAGAGGTTTTCTCTTCCTTGTTTTCTATCTCCTCAGAAGATTCTTGTTGCTCTTTTTCTGACTGATTCTGCAAGTCATCAGCAGCTTTACTATTATCTTCACCAAATAAAGATTTTTTTATCTTATCGAATAAACCCACTGTTATTTCACCTCATTTTTTAATTCTTTTAATGATACGGACAATACCTGTGATACGCCTGATTCTTGCATGACAACACCATAAAGTTGGTCTGCTTTTTCCATTGTTCCTCTTCTATGTGTTATTACAATAAATTGTGTATGCATGTCATATTCTTCTAAGAAATGTGCAAAGCGTGTGACGTTTGCATCATCAAGTGCTGCCTCCACTTCATCCAGTACACAAAATGGTACCGGTTTGACTTTGAGCATAGCAAACAGCAATGTAATTGCTGTCAGTGCCCTTTCTCCACCTGATAATAAGCTGAGTCTTTGCAACTTTTTACCCGGCGGTTGAGCAATAATTTCAACTCCTGTGTTCAATAAATCTTGAGGATTAGTCAAAACTAATTTGGCATTGCCACCTCCAAAAACCACCGGAAATAATTCAGTAAAACTATGAGCTACCTCTGTAAAAGTTTTACTAAAGCGACTACATACTTCTTGATCAAGTTCTGACATCGATTTTTCTAAATTGTCTCGACCCTTTAACAAATCATTTTGTTGTGCATTAAGGAAGTCGTAACGTTTTTTGACATTTTCATATTCTTCAATTGACTTCAGATTAACTGGACCAATGTCCGCAATAGACATGCGATGCAATTTCACATTCTTTTGAAGTTGTGTCCTATTGGTCTCGTTATTTTCTATTTCGGCTTGATTCAATGCGGCCTCATATGTTAGTGAATATTCCGTATTCAAAGTATCTAGACGTTGATCTATTTGGCTATTCAACTGTGCTATTTTCACAGAAAAATCTTTTTGTTCAGCAGCAGCATCTTTACGAAGTTCATAATTACGACTCGCTACCTGATCAAGCTGGTTAATTTTAGCATCATACTGTCCTAATTTAGAACTTAAATTATTAAGTTGTTGCTGCAAATTTTTCTTTTTTGCAATCCCCTCTTTATTTTCGCGTTCAAAGTTCATCTTCTTTTCGTCACCAAGCACATCATTTTCATCAAGTTCTTTCAACTTTTGGGACAAAGTATTAATTTGATTTTGATGCTGCTTTGATTCATTCTTTTTATCGGATTTTTGCTTTGAAACATTCTCCAACTTATTAGCATAAACCGCTATTTGCGGATCAAGTTCGCTTAACTTTTCCTGAACCTCTTGATTCAACTCTGAAAAGTTCTTAATACGTAATTGCAATTCACTAATATCCTGTTTTTGCCGAAGTATTTTCTCCTGCAGTTCTTCCTTCTTTTTTGCAGCCGACTTAATCTTGTTCTTAGTTTCAGCAATTTCCTGGTTGCGTTCTTGCTTTTGTTGTTCAAACAAACTATTCGCAGCCTTTAACCTGTTCACTTCTTTTTCTTGGTTTTGATACGAAAGAGCCGCTTCACCTAATTCTTGTTTAAGATTTTGAAATTTCGATGTCATTTCATTCAACTGCTGAGTTAAAATTTCATTCTTGCTTACAGCATCAGCTAACTGAGATTGTTCATTCTTAATTTTTGCTTTTAAATCATTAATATTTTGTCTTAATTGACTCAGTTCAGCAGTTGTTTGAAGTGGAGAATTGCTTTTTTGATTGCGCACTCCTCCTGTCATTGAACCACCAGGTGAAATAACATCTCCGTCAAGAGTTACAATACGATAGCGAGAAATTCTCTGTCTTATCTTCATAGCATTGCTTATCGTGTCAACTATTATAGTATTTCCAAGGAGATAATTAATTGCAGGAGCAATATCTTGATTAGGTAAACTTTTAACTATTTCGCTAGCAATACCTTGAAATCCGGGAAAAGAAGAAATTGTATTGATAGTTGAAGTTGGTATTGTATATTCTCTTAACCCGTCAAGAGGAAGAAAAGTAGCACGCCCCGCATGATTTTCCTTTAATTTGTTAATAGCATCCCGAGCATCCAGTTTTGATTTAGTGACTAAATCCTGAACCCCATTCCCTAATGCTGTAGCCATTGCAGCTTCATATTTAACAGGAAAGGTAACTAATTCTCCTACTGCTCCAATTACTCCAGGATAAGCAGATAAATTATTTAAAACGTTTTTAACTCCATAAAAATAACCTTCATGACGTTTGCGTATATTTTCCAGAGCATCATAACGCGCATTTAATTGACTAAAACGTTGTTTTTTGGTCGACAATGATTCTTGAAGCGACGACAAATTTTTTTGACTTAATTTTTGCTCATTAGTTAAATCTGCTATCTTTTGTCCTTCAATCTGACAGTTTTCTTTAAGTGACTTACCTTCAGATTTAAGTCGTTTAAGCTCAGTAGTTTCAGTTCTTAGTTCTTCAACAACATTTTCTGTTTGAAACTGGCTATTATCAGAAAGTTTTTTCAGTTCAGAATGCAAATAAACTATTTCATTATTGTTAGAAGTTTGATCTTGCAACAATTGAATATAATCTGACCGAAGCTGCTCTAATTTTCGGTTTAGCTGTTCAGGATCTTCCTTTAGCTGAGCGCAGAGTTCAGTTCTTTTATCATTTAACTTCTCTTGCTCACTTTTTAAATTCTTTTCCTTTTCAAGCAGATCAATTCTATCATTTTCAATTGCCGATAATTGCTTTTTTAGGTCATTCAATTCAGATTGGTATTCTTTTTTAGTAGCTGCGCTATATTGCTTACTTTGTTCCGCAACTTGCAAATTGGTATTAATTTCAGAAAGCTTTTTGGTTAAAGAAAGTAAATCATTTTGAATGTTATCTCTTTGATTATTTAAAGTTTGATATTCTTTTCTTTTAGTTGCCACAGCTGCTTGAGAATCTCTTACTTCTCGATCAAGCTTTGATAACAGTGCCTGATTCTCGTCAGCTTTCTCCTGTTCTTCGTCCTTTTGGCTATCTAAATCCTGAATTTCAAATGCTAATAAAGTTTTTAGTTCACGATCCAGGCCTTTTTTCTGAAACTGATATTCTTTAGCTAAAGAACTTTGTTCGTGAAGCGGTTCAATTCTCTGCTCTAACTCTTTTACAAGGTCGTTGATCCGCACTAAATTATCAGTAGTCTGTTCCAACTGAACTTTGGCTTCTTCTTTTTGTCTTTTAAAATGAAGTACACCAGCTGCTTCTTCAAATAATGAACGTCTTTCTTCCGGGCGTGAATTTAGTATTTGATCTACCCGACCTTGGGAAATAATTGCTAAACTGTCCTGTGAAATTCCAGAATCCAAAAACAGAGCACGCACATCACGTTGTCTGACACTCTTTTTGTTGATTAAATACTCATTATCTCCTGACCTTAAAATCCGTCGAGTTATAACAACTTGATCTTCCTTAAAATTTAGTTCGTGTTTTTTATTGTTAAAAATCAGAGAAACTTCTGCATGATTTGCCGGCTGGCGGAATTCACTTCCGGCAAAAATGACATCTTTCATGTTTGAACCACGCAATGATTTAGCACTTGATTCGCCCATGACCCATCTGATCGCTTCAGTAATATTACTTTTACCACTACCATTGGGACCAACTATGCCAGTAATACCGGTGTCAAATTTAATTTTTGTTTTTTCGGCAAAGGATTTAAAGCCGTCAATTATCAGTTCTGTTAGTGGCACACACTCATCTCCCTAATTGAGCTTACCTAGAGCTGTTTTTGCAGCTTCTTGTTCAGCGGCTTTTTTATTGTGACCTTGTCCCTTAGACAATACTTTCCCATTAACAACTAGCTGGACAGTAAAACTGGAAGGCATTTGTTCTTCTTTTAAAACTTCATACTCAATCTTAACAGGCCCATCTTGTTGCAACAATTCTTGTAAGTCTGTTTTGTAATCTCTTGAAGCATCGAATTTGCCAGCATCAATTAATGGATATACTGTTAAACTTAAAAAATGCTCGACTGCTTCCATGCCTTGATCAAGAAAAAGCGCACCGTTAAAAGCCTCAAAAACATCTTCTAAAAGAGTTTTTCGAGAACGTGCACCTGCTTTTTCCTCACCATGACCTAGATTAATCTCAGCCGGGAAACCAAATTTTTGAGCAAATTCTGCAAATCCTTCAGTATCAACGATATTTGATCGCATTCTAGTTAATTCGCCTTCATTTAGATTTCTAAAATTACGGTAGAGATAATCAGAAATTGCTAATTCCAAAACTGCATCCCCCAAGAATTCCAGTTTTTCATAATCCCGAACACCATCTTCAGGGTGTTCATTAGCATAAGAAGAATGAGTAAAAGCCTCTTCTAATAGTTTAGGATTGTTAAATCTAATTTTGTATTTTGTATCTAATCGTTTAATGAATTTGGTACTGACCATTTTTTCAACTCCTTAACAATCTAAATTATACCAGTTTTTAGCGTTAAAAAAGAAAACTATTGTCCTCAAATGACAATAGTTTTCTAATTTACATTATCAAATAACTTTATTTAATATAACCGACTTTGTACCATATTGGGTGACCGTTATTTGTTTCAGAAGGTTTTAGTGATAAACCAGTTAATTTATTATTAACCGCTTTAATTTTATATGCATTAAAAACAGGTATGACATAAGCCTGGTCAAACATATACTGTTGCCATTCATGAAATTTTTCAACACGATATTTATGGTTAAATGCTTTAGCAGAGTCAATTTCTTTAATCAATTTGTTATTTTCTGGAGTAACAAATCTGGTATAGTTTGCTGGGCCACCTTCACTATATAATCCATTAGGTGATGGTTCCGTAGAAAGACCCCAAGCTCCAAGAAACATGTCTACTTGAGGATTATCGTTTTGAACTTTATCATAAAATGAGTTACGTTCTGTCAATCGACCATTTAAAAGACCTACATTTAACCCAATTTTATGCCACTGCTGCAAGTAATTTTGTATAATTGGTCCTTGTGTAGCATCACCCGACATGGCTAAAAAGTTAATTTTTAGAGGTTTACCATTGGGCTGAACGCGCCATTTGCCTTTTTTCTTATAACCAGCCTTATCTAATAGTTCATTAGCCTTTTTTAAGTTATAAGAAAATCCTTTAACATTTTTATTATATACATCACCATATTGCTTTGGTATTAATGTTGGAATCCTGAAACTCAGATTATTATTATACCGCTTATTGACATCCTCTACATTCATCGCATACCCAATAGCTTGCCTTAAGGCTTTATTATTCATTTTACTATGAGGATTCATAACATTTTTACCTTTTTTAGCGTCAAACTTGCCGACCTTAAATCCTAGGTATGAGTAATATAAAGGAATTTCTGCAATAAATCTCACATCTTTAGTATCTTTTACTTGTTTCCACTGAGCATTAATAACTTGAGCAATATCAAACTTATGTGATTTAATTGCCTGAGAAGTTGAATTAGGAGAAACAACTTGGTAAATAATTTTATCCAGTTTTGGTTTGCCTTGCCAATAGTATTTGTTTGGTACCCATGTAGCTGACTGTCCACGAACTAGTTTATCTAACTTATAAGGTCCAAAATACATTGGTCTTTTTCTAACTTTATCTGAGGATTCGAGCTTGCTAAAAGGTACATCCTTTAAATAGTGATATGGTGAAGCTGATTCCCAATAATAGTCATTACCACTAAAGGCCATTCCTGGTGTCATATAGGAAAAATGCAATATCATTTTGCGACCATTATCACCGTCCGGCAATTCAATTCCTGAAATTTTTTTAGCTTTGCCCTCATGATATTCTTTCATTCCTTTCAAAACTTCCATTTTAGTAGAATATCTTTGAGCTTTAGTATTTTTATTAGCCAATATTTCATATGGATATGCCATATCCTTAGCAACTACTTGTTTGCCATCTGACCACTTAACACCTTTTTTGATTGTAATAGTAATAGTTTTGTTTTTTTGATCCAGCCTCATTGTTGCCGGGCCTTTATCATTTATTTTGTAGTTATCATCTGTATAAAACAAAGATTCTTCACCTGGCGAAGCAACATCTGCATCAGTCGCAGTTACGCTTAATTCATCAGTAAATATTCCTGTAAAAGGCGTATCTGTTTCAACGGCAACTCTAACAGTTCCTCCTTGCTTTGTTTCCTTTTTTGGCAAAGCATTTGGAAATTTACTTGCTTCCTTCGAACTGTCCTCATTATTACTTTTATTTCCTTTATTACAACCAACCAGAGCCATGGCGCATGTGGCTAGAATACCGATGGAGCATAAAAAATTTTTTTCTTTCATCATTCTTCTCTCCTTACAAAAGTACAAACACGATTTAAAACCTAAATCAAATAATAACAAAAAAGAGTACAAAAACAAAGGATTTATTAATTATTAATTAAAATTTTATACAAAATAACATTATTTTTTAGCAAAAATAAAAATCAAGTTTAAGAAACTTGATTAGCTCTATAATTTATCCTGACTTATCCATGTGTAAGCTGTTAATTAGTTTTCTGTTGTATTAAAAAGAAGAGCATCGCATCGCATGCGTGCGTAATCACCAATGTCTACAACATGCTTCAGATGTTTTATGAAGCTTTAGCTACCAAAGATCTGCAGTCAAAAAAGTCATTCATGCTAAAGAAGATATTTGCTGGCAAATGTTCCAAACACTGCTCACTTTTAAGCATAATCTAAGAGCAGTAATTAACGGGATAACATTGAATTATTCCAACGGCTGCTTAGAGGGCTTCAATCGCAAAGTCAAACAAATTGAGTGTACAGCTTTTGGCTACGCCAATTTTTCCAATCTGCTATCCAAGATTAGATTGGCAGAAAACAAGGTAAAAGAAAAAGAACCAAGCAGTTTATTTGCTGCTTGATTCTCCTCATTTAATCTTTGTTAACAGAATTTGACCAAAAAGCCAGTTTTCTAATCTACTTTGGTAAATATCTTTTATTTAGTGTAAGCAACTTTATACCAAAGTGGGTGTCCGTTGTTTTGCTGTGATGCATTTTGTGAATAGCCAGTAAGCTTACTGTTGACTGCATCAATTTGGTATGCGTTAAATACAGGAACAACAAAAGCTTGATCAAACATATATTTTTGCCATTCGTGGAATTTGTTGACACGGTATTCATGGTTAAATGCCTTTTGAGAGTCCATTTCCTTGATTAACTTCGTGTTTTCAGGTGTTACAAAACGGGAATAATTGGACATTGTACCTTCACCATACATTTGTTCCTGGGAAGGCTCTGTTGAAAGACCCCAAGCTGCCATGAACATATCAACATCCGGTGAATCGTGTTGCACTTTATCATAAAATGAATTAAATTCAGTCAGTCTTCCACCAACTAATTTAACATTCAAGCCAATCTTATTCCATTGTTCAATATAATTTTGCATTATTGGTTGTTGAATAGAAGTACCAGACATTGCCATGAAGTGAATAGTTAACGGTTTACCATTAGGTTGTACACGCCATTTTCCTTTCTTCTTATAACCAGCTTTATCTAGAATTTGATTTGCTTTCTTAAGGTTGTAAGTATACCCTTTAATGTTTTTATTAAAATAGTCACCAAATTGTGCTGGAATCAAAGTCGGAATCTGGAAACTTAAGCCGTCTGTATAATGCTTGTACACAGCATCAGTATTCATTGCATAAGCCATAGCTTGACGTAATGATTTATTATTCATTTTGGCATGAGGATTCATTACATTCTTTGATTTTTTATTGTCCCACTTACCAACTTTAAATGCCAAATAACTATAATATAAAGGAATCTTAGCGACAAATGTCACATCTTTAGTATCCTTAACTTCTTTCCATTGACTATTAGTAACTCTGGTGATATCAAATTTATGATTCTTAATTGCTTGCGAAGCGGAATTTGGTGAAACCACCTGGTAAACTATTTTGTCTAATTTAGGTTGACCGCGCCAATAATACTTATTCGGTACCCAAGTAACTGATTGACCACGAACAATTTTTTCGAGTTTATAAGGACCAAAGAACAACGGCTTTTTTCTCAATTTATCAGATGATTCTAATTTTGCAAAAGGAATATCTTTTAAATAGTGGTAGGGAGCAGCTGATTCCCAAATGTAGCCATTACCACTATAATACATACCAGGCTTAAGTTCTTTGCAATGTAAAACTACGACTCGTCCATCTGGACCATCAGGCATTTCAATTCCCGAAATGGTTTTTGCTTTACCTTCATGATACTCTTTCATACCATTAATAATATTGAACTGGCTTGCATATCTTTGCGAATTTGTTGCTTTATTAGCAATAATTTCATATGCAAACTCAACATCTTTTGCAGTAACTTGTTTACCGTCTGACCATTTAACACCTTTTTTAACAGTAATAGTAGCAGTATTTGCTTTGCGATCAAGTTTGAGAGTAGCAGGACCTTTATCGTTTATTTTATAGTGGTTATCGGTGTCAAACAATGATTCCTGACCTGGACTTGAAACATCTGCGCTTGGTTGATCCATTTGCAATTCTTCATTGAAGACTCCAGTAAATGGTGTATTAGTTACTTCTGCAACTTTAATTGTTCCACCCTTTTTAGCAGTCTTAACTGGGGTTTGAACTGGAAACTTGCTGGCAGTTTTAGCACCTTCATTGCTAGTAGTATTACTTTTTCCGCACGCTACTAAAGTTAATGCAGCTGCAGATAAAGTGCCAACAGCACCCCAAAATTTTCTTGTTCTCATAATACATGTCTCCTTCATGATACAAAGTTAATAGTATTTTGGAATCAAGCTAACAGATAAATGTTAGCATTTATCATTAAAATTGCAAGGATAAATTGGTCACTAACACTATATATACATATAATTTTTAAAAGATAAATTATTTTATCAAAAGAGTATTTTATAATTAAATTTAACTAAAAATCAAAACAAAAAACTAATTGCGTTATTTTCGCAATTAGTTTTTTTTCTAATTAAATATTAACTATTTTTTGTAGCCAACTTCATACCAAAGAGAATTACCATGAGTAGGTTTAAGACTATATCCAGTTAACTTGTTATTAACTGCTGTGATAGCATAACTATTCCTAGTAGGAATAATGAATGCTTGATCAAACATATATTTTTGCCATTCATGGAATTTCTCTACACGATACTTATGATTGAAAGCCTTTTGAGAGTCAAGTGAATTCAATAATTTGGTTTGTTCTGGAGTCACAAAACGTTGATAATTGAATGGTGAACCTTCAGCAAAGAAATCAGCAGGTGATGGTTCTGATGACATACTCCAGCCAGCCATAAACATGTCGACAGATGGATCGTCATTTTTAATCTTATCGAAGAAAGAGTTAGCCTCAGCCAAACGACCACCAACTAAGGAAACATTCAAACCAATTTTATGCCATTGTTGAATGTAGTTTTGAATGATTGGACCTCTAGTGGCATCGCCTCCTGCAGCCAAAAGATGAATTTTAAGCGGCTTACCATTAGGTTGTACACGCCATTTGCCTTTCTTCTTGTAACCAGCTTTGTCAAGCAATTGATTTGCTTTCTTTAAATTGTATGTATAACCCTTTATATCACTATTATGATAATCACCAAACTGTGGTGGAATTAATGTCGTTACATGGAAGGTCAAGCCACCAGTATATTTCTTATATACAGAAGAAATATTCATGGCATATCCAATAGCTTGTCTAAGAGACTTGTTATTCATCTTAGCATTCTTATCCATGACATTCTTGCTGTGCTTTGCATCCCATTTACCAACTTTAAAGCCAAGATAACTATATTGTAGCGGAATTTTAGCGACAAAATTTACACCTTTGGTGTCTTTAACTTGTTTCCATTGTGTGTTAATAACATCAGCTATATCAAACTTATGGCTCTTGATTGCTTGAGAAGTCGAGTTCGAAGAAACAACTTGCGAAACTACTTTATCTAATTTTGGCTTGCCACGCCAGTAGTACTTATTAGGAACCCAAGTTACTGACTGACCTCTTACGACCTTAGAAACTTGATAAGGGCCAAAATAAAGTGGCTTCTTTCTAATTTTATCAGATGAATTTAATTTGCTGAAAGGAACATCCTTTAAATAGTGGTAAGGAGCTACAGCCTCCCAAAAATAGCCGTTACCACTGTTATACATTCCTGGCTTTAATTCCTTAAAGTGTAAAACGGCCGTTCTGCCATTCTCACCGTCAGGCATTTCAAACCCAGAAATTGTTTTAGATTTTCCTTCATGGTACTCTTCAAGTCCCTTTAAAAAAGCCAGTTGACTGGTATATCTTTCAGATTGAGTAGCCTTATTGGCAATAATTTCGTATGCATACTCATAATCTTTAGCAGTTACCTGCTTACCATCTGACCATTTAACACCCTTTTTAATGGTAACAGTCACTGTCTTGTCCTTTTTATTAATTTTCATTGTGGCAGGACCCTTATCATTAATCTGATAAGTATCATTTACATCAAATAATGATTCGGCACCTGGAGCGACAACATCAGAGTCAGTTTTAGTAGTGGACAATTCTTCAGAGAAAATACCGGTGAAGGGTGAATCACTTTCTATAGCTAATTTAACTGTTCCACCTTGTTTAGTTTCCTTTTTAGGTACTTCAATTGGAAACTTACTTGCTTTTTTTGCTTCATTTGTGTTGCCGTTATCTGCACTTTTACCACATGCAACTAACGATAACGCAGCAGCAGTTATGACTCCCACAGAGCCTAATAATTTCTTACTTTTCATAGCCTTTAACTCCTTTATCATAGCAACTTAATGGCTTTTCTCAGAACAAGTTAATAATTTAATATTAACATATTAAATTAGAAAATCAATAGTAAAGTTAATTTAATGTTAATCTTATTCATATATATAAATAGCATTATTTAATAAAAAATTTAGCTCACATAAAATAGCAAAATCTTTCGAATTGCTTATATTTCCTAAATACATACTAGTTGCAAGTAAAATAAGTATAAAAAATCCCGAAACGAATAAATTCATTTCAGGATTTTTATAATTAGTTTTATTTTAAAAGTTTATCAATTCTCTCTTTGTCTAGCATCACCAGCACGTGATAATGCCCTTCCGACATAATTAATACTTAGAGAAATCACTAATAACAAGATTGTGGCAGGAAGCCAAAGCCAAGGTCGACTAACAACATTAACCGGATCATTTGCAAATCCAATTAACGTACCAAGAGAAGGAATAGTCGGCGGCAAGCCGTAGCCAATATACTCAAGCGTAGTTTCGATTCCGATATTGCCTGCTATCATTAAAACTACATCAATAATTACCATGGAAGTAATGTTAGGTAAAACTTCACGAAACATAATTTTTAAATCTGACGAACCTGACGTTTTTGATGCTAATACATAATCACGCTCTCTTTGAGACAATACAAATGCTCTGAAATACCTTGCTGTACTTGTCCAACCAAAAAATGAAATTATTAGCACTAAATTCAGTGGGGTGTAATGAGGTATAACACTAACCAAAACTATTTCAATAGGCATTGCAGGTAAAACTTGAATGAAGTCTACTATTCTCATTATGACGGCATCAATATAACCACCGTAATATCCAGAAATTAATCCGACCAAAAGTCCAACCGATTCACATATTGCAGTAACTCCTAAACCAATAAGGATGGAATTACGACTACCCATAATAAGAAGATTAACTATATCACGACCACCATCATCAGTTCCAAGGAAATGACCGGCTGTTCCCCAACTGTAATAAGCATCAATTATATTTGTTTCAGAAACTTTATCGGCATTTAAAAACAGTGATCCGCCGAAAGTCAATAATAAGATTAGAACAATTAATATAAAAGCTGTTAACGCAATTTTATCCTTCACAACTTCTCTTACAATCACTCTGAACCCTGAAGTTGGAGAAGAAACTTTCTCTTTTTTAACTTTTTTAGTTAAAGTACTTTTTTTATTCTCAGTCATATGTTTCTCCTCTTTACTTTATTCTAATCCTTGGATCAACGATGCTCATGATAATATCAGACAATAAATTACCAAGCAACGTTAAAAAGCCAAATATCAATATTAAAGCTGTTAAAGTGGTGTAATCACGTTGACCAATTGAATCCAGGAACAGTTTACCCATGCCAGGATAACTGAAAACCGATTCTACGATCATAGATCCACTGAGAAGTCCAGTTATCACAGTACCAAAAGAAGAAGCAATTGGCAAAAGGGAGTTACGTAAAATATGTTTATTGAAAACAACTTTTTCTGGCACGCCCTTACTATGTGCTGTACGAACATAGTCCTCAACTTTGTTATCTACAATTCCCGTCCTTAAATATTGCACGACAGATGTTGTAGTAATTAGTGCAACTAGAGTACCCGGCAATATGATATGGTAAATTTCACTACCCAAAGTACCCCAAAAACCGGATGCATTTGGTGAAATTGAACCTGAGATTGGGAACCAGCCCAAAGTAAAACCAAATAACCATATTCCTAGTATATAGAAAACAAAAGGAGGAACAGCCAAGGTAATATAATTAAAAATTTGAACAGCTTGATCTTGCCACTCATCTTGGTGACGACCAGCACTAATACCCATAGGGATGGCAATAGAATAACTGATTATAGTAGAAAATAAAGATAACCAAAAAGTATTCACAGCCCGATCTGCAATTAATGAAGTAACAGGTACATGCTGAATATAGCTTGTACCCAAGTCTCCTTTGAAAAGATTGCCAACCCAACGCGCATACTGCACAGGTACAGGGTCATATAATCCAGCTGCTCTTTTTAACGCCTCAATTTGTTTAGGATCAGTATTTGGGTTAATTTGACCTGAAAATGGATCACCTGGCATCATTTTAGCTAAGAAAAAGACCAAAATACTTAAAATAATCAATTGCGGGATCATAATTAAAATTCGTCTTAAGACCGTTTTCCACATGGTTATGCCCCCTCCTTTTCATTTTTCTTTTCTTCATTTAATTCATTTTTCGGTAAAGCCACTAAATGTTTGCCAGAAACTTGTTGCAAAGGGAACACACGACCATCTTTGTCATACCACTTGCCTTGATCATTTTGAAACTCTTGTTCAACTTCTTGACGGTGTTTCTTATGCTCATCGCGATGTTCAACATCAACTTGTGGTATTGCGGAAAGCAGCCTTTTAGTATAAATATGCATTGGATGCTTGTAAATGTCTTCCCTTGAACCAATCTCAACCAAGCGACCACGATGCATAATCGCAAGATTCTCCGACATATGTTTTACCACACCAAGGTCGTGAGAAATGAAAAGATAGGCAATATTATATTGTTGCTGAATATGCTTCATAAAGTTTAAAACTTGTGCCTGCACAGACAAATCCAAAGCACTAGTAGGCTCATCAGCAACAATTAAACGAGGATTAGTTGCAACCGCACGAGCTACGCCAATTCTTTGTCTCTGTCCCCCAGAAAATTCATGAGGGTATTTGTAAATTGAATCGCTAGGCATACCAACAATATCCAGCAGCTCTTGAACTCGATCACGTTCTTGATCTGTAGTTAAATTTTCAAAATTTCGAATTGGTTCAGCAATAATATCTTCAATTCTTTTTCTCGGATTTAAACTCGACATTGAATCTTGAAAAATCATTTGAACGTCTTTATTGTAGTTGAGTTTATGCCTATTTTTGGCCTTAGTAATATCTACACCCTTATAAATAATGCTGCCACTAGTCACAGGCTCAACACCAACAATGGCCTTACCAGTAGTTGACTTGCCTGATCCAGATTCACCAATTAAACCATAGGTTTCACCTTCATTAATAGTAATACTAATATCGTCAACTGCTCTGACATAGTCAGTAATCCGGTTCCAAAAACCTGTTCGTATGGGATAATGAACTTTTAAGTTTTTTACTTGTATGATTTCTTTAGCCATAAACTACTCCCCACCTACTTCATCTTGAAAGTGGAACGTCTTCCAGCAAGTACATCTTACCCAGTGACCAGGCTCAACTTCATGCATTACTGGGTTCTCTTCATGAGCACTGGCAGGAATCCATGGAATTCTAGCAGCAAATCTGTCGCCTTTTCTAGGCATATTTTGCAATGATGGAACCGTTCCTTGAATAACGTGCAAATCTTCTTCCTCATCTTCAGATTGAGGCATTGAATTTAACAAGGAGCGAGTGTATGGGTGCAGTGGATGCTCAAAGACAGTTTTTACATCGGCTTTTTCTACTATCTGCCCACCATACATAACTGCAACTTGATCAGCAGTTTCAGCAACTACCCCTAAATCGTGAGTAATCAAAATAATACCAGATTGGGATTGCTTTTGAATATCTTCAAGCAGATCCAAAATTTGAGCTTGAATAGTAACATCCAAAGCGGTAGTAGGCTCATCTGCAATGATAATTTCGGGCTTACATGCAATTGCCATAGCAATCACGACCCTTTGTCTTAATCCCCCTGATAGCTCAAAAGGATACATTCGAAAAGTTTCTTCTGGTTTTGGCATACCTACTTGATTGAATAATTCAATCACACGATTATAACGCTCTTTTTCATTCATATCTGTATGATAATAAAGCGTTTCAGCTACCTGATCGCCAACACGCATCAGCGGATTTAAACTAGCCAATGGATCCTGAAAGATCATGCCAATTTTGTCTCCACGTATTTTGTTAAACAAGTTTTCATTTAATCCAACTAAATTTAACTCATTATATAGAATATCCCCAGTTACTTTCGTATTTTTATGGTCGTACAAGCCGATAATACTCGATGCAATTGTACTCTTACCACAACCAGATTCACCTACGATGGACAAAATTTCGTTCCGCTTCAACGTTAAATTAATATCATCTGCAGCATCATAAAACTTTCCATTTAACCGATATGCAGTATGCAAATGCTGGATATCTAGCAAGAGATCACTTTGTTTTTCCAAAGGTCATTTCCCCTCTCAAATCTTCAATGAATTTATTAAAGATATTTAATAAATTTATTTAATTTCTAATTATAACCGTGAAACATTTTGTATGCAAATTAATAATGAATATTTTTTAGTTATTTTTGGTGATCTGCAACATAATTAACTGCATCACCAACTGTTTTAATTTTTTCTGCATCTTCATCAGAAATCTCGGCGCCGAATTCATCTTCTAGTTGTAAAATGAATTCCACTAAGTCAATGGAATCAGCGTCCAAATCACTTTTGAAATTAGTCTCATCAGTTATCTTTTCTTTTTCAACTTCAAAATTATCTGCTAATATATCTCGAATTTTAGTAAAAATTTCTTCTTTACCCATGTTTTTACTCCTTATTTTCAACTGCAAATTCTGCTTTAAAATTATCAATTATTTTTTCCTGTAAAATTTTATCAATTTGTTTAATTGTAAAATAAACAGCACGCTGACCAGAGCGGCCATGTGTTTTGACTACTGGAGCATTGACTCCGAGTAAAACTGCGCCACCATATTTGTCAACATCAAATTTTGAAACTAACCCTTTTAATGCTTTTTTGATCATTAATGCACCTAATTTAACAAAAGGTCCGTTATCAAGCAAGCTTTCCTTCAAAAGATGTATCAAAACCCCTGAAGTTCCTTCAATATTTTTTAGAACCGCATTGCCAGTAAACCCATCTGTTGCAATCACATCAGCTTTGCCATCTAATAACTCGTTACCTTCGATATTCCCTATAAAATTAAGTTTGCTTTCCAATAACAGCTGGTAGGCTTTTTGATGAACATCATCACCTTTATCACTTTCAGATCCATTATTAAGCAGACCAACACGCGGATTTTTGACTCCCCGCACTTTTTCTGCATAATACGAAGCCATTTTAGCCCAGGCTAGCAGGTATTCTGGTTTACTTTTAGCATTGGCACCCACATCAATCATATTGAATCCATCATCGGAATTTTTTACAGGCAATGTTGGCATGAATCCCGGTCGAGCCACACCTTTAATTCGTCCTATTATAAATATGCCACAAGCTAAAATAGCTCCGGTATTACCTAATGAAAAAAGTGCATCAGCTTTGCCCTGCTTCACAAATTGTGCTGCCACGACAAGTGACGAATCTTTTTTTGATCTAATTGCCTTAACTGGCTCATCTTCATCTAAAATAATTTCAGAAGTATTGACTACTTGTGTGCGACTGCTATCACTTCCCAATAATTCTTTTATTTTTTTTTGATCGCCAAAAAAAATGAATTTTGTTTCAGGTAAGTCCTTTTTGGCCCGTAATACTGCTTTTATAATTGCTTCAGGGGCATTTTCACCGCCCATAGCGTCAATAGCAATAGTTCTCATTATATCCTCAACCTTTACTATGTTCTCTTTTGCTGTAATTGTTTATATTCTATCACTTGTTTTAAAGTTTTATTTTCTGATTTTTGCAAGAGAGGATCAAGTTTAATTAATTTTCTAGCCTCTTTTTGTGCTACTACCATAGTATCGTAGTTATTAACTACATCACCAACTTGAAATTCAGGAAGACCAGATTGAGCTTTACCAAAAATATCTCCTTCTCCCCGCATCTTTAAATCTTCTTCAGCCAATTTAAATCCGTCTGTTGTTGATGCCACTATTTTCATACGAGCTTTACCTGCCTGTGTGTTAGGATCAGCCAAAAAAATGCAATAACTTTGGGTTTTACCTCTCCCTATTCGCCCTCTTAATTGGTGAAGCTGACTAATTCCAAAACGATCAGCATTATAGATAACCATCATATTAGCGTTTGCCACGTCAACACCAACTTCAATCACACTGGTAGCAACTAAAATATTAATTTCTCCAGCTGCAAATTCGGACATAATTTCATCTTTTTTATTACCAGGCATTTGACCGTGAAGTAATACTACTTTTTCATCAGGGAAATCTTTACTGAGTTTATCATAAAGCTGTTCTGCATTTTTTAAATCTAATGCTTCTGATTCTGTGATCAAGGGTGTTACAGCATATACCTGAAATCCCTGCTTTAATTGCTCGCGCATTAGCTGATAAACCTGATCCATTTGGGTACTCGTTTTCCATGAAGAAATTACTTTTTTTCTTCCTGCGGGGAGATGTCGTATTTCAGATATAGACATGTTGCCATAAACCGTTAATGCCAGAGTTCTGGGAATCGGGGTAGCAGTCATAGAAAGAACATCAGGCAAGTTTCCTTTATTAATTAAAGATTGCCGCTGATTAACACCGAACCGGTGCTGTTCATCGATAATTACTAATCCTAATTTTTTAAAAATTACGTTTGACTGAATTAAAGCATGCGTACCTATCACAACATTAATTGTGCCATCGGTCAATTCTGTATAAATTTCTTTTCGTTCCAAAGCTTTCGTAGAACCTGTTAACAGCGCACATCTTACACCTAGAGGCCTTAGCAATTCATCAATCTTTTTAAAATGCTGAGTCGCTAATATCTCTGTAGGAACCATCAGTGCAGCTTGAAAGCCAGCAGTTACAGCCGCAAAAATTGCATATACTGCAACAATAGTCTTTCCTGAACCCACATCGCCTTGTAAAAGACGCTGCATTTGTCTGGATGAAAACAGGTCTGCAAAAATTTCGTTGATAACCTGCTTTTGATCCGTGGATAATTCAAACGGCAAAGATTTAGTCAATTTAGCAACTTCATTCAGGTCATATTTCTTGGGAATCCCTTTGTTTTGTGGATTGACTTCAGTTAACTGAGCTAGTTCAGTTTGAAAAATAAAGAATTCTCTAAAAATAGCACTTCTTTTTGCAATCTGGGACTCATTAAAATTTTGCGGGTGATGCATTTTTTGTACAATATTTTTTTCAGGAAGCAAACGATATTTTCGTCGAATATCCACTGGAACAACGTCATCAACAGTCGGCAAATATTCATCTAAAGCAATATTAATGAAATCAATTAATTTTTTTTGCCTTAAATGCCGGTTAACGGAGTAAATTGGAGCCATGCCACTATCATTTTCTTTGGCTGCAATGAATTTAAAACCCGCTAAACTTTGTCTTGAGATATTGTATTTGCCATAAACTGCAACTTCTTTACCTACCTCAATTTTTTCTTTCAACCAAGGTTGATTAAAAAAATTGACCATGACTACATCATGGTCAATTCTCAATTTAAAACTAAGTCTGCTCTTTTTGTAGCCAAATCTGCTTACAAAGGCTTCAGTGGCCACAACTCCCTTTAGCATTACCTTTTGACCATCCATGATCTGGTCAAGTGGAATCGTTTGAAGTTCATCATAGCGAAATGGAAAATAATATAACAAATCATAAATGCTATATATTTCTAAGCTTCCAAGTGCTGCAGCAGTTTTGGTTCCAACTCCTTTTAAATCAGTAACAGGTGCAAATAATTCTTTTGCGTACATAATTATTCAACAGAAATCAGAAAATTATATACAGGTTGTCCACCATCATGAAGTTCAAATTCAAGATCATCATGCTTCTCTTTAACAGCATCTATCAGTTTCTGAGCTTCTTTCTTGTTAGAATCTCTTCCAAACATTACAGTAACGATTTCAGAATCTTCATCCAACATTTTTTCAATCATTGAAGAAGCTGCAGTAATTATGTCAGTTTCAGCCACTTTAATTTCTCCATCAATAATCCCTAAATAATCGTCTTGATGGATCTCAACCTCATTAATTTTGGTATCACGATTTGCTTTGGTAACTTCACCAGAAACAACAGTATCAAGAGCGTCAGTCATGTTTGCAACATTGTCATCAAGAGAATCGTCCGGATCAAATGAAAGCATGGCTGTCAAGCCTTGTGAAATGGTTTTAGTAGGGACAATGCCGACTGGGATGTCGCTCACCTCAGCTGCTTGCTTCGCTGCCATAATAATGTTGCCATTATTCGGCATCACAATTGCTTTTTTAGCACCTGATTTTTTGATTGAGTCAATAATATCCTGCGTTGAAGGATTCATAGTTTGACCGCCAGAAATAATGCGGTTAACACCTTCACTTTCAAAAAGTTTGCGAATTCCGTTACCAGAAGCAACAGCTATTACGGCAAAATCAACATTTTCCTGATTTTCTTCACTGTTATTTACTATTGTTTCGTGTTGAATCCGCATATTGTCAATTTTAATTTTTCCCAATTGACCAAATTGGCTGCCGTACGCAAAAATAGCTCCAGGGTGTTCAGTATGAACATGAACTTTTGCCACTTCTTCATCTGAAACTGCCAAAAGTGAATCACCTAACTGAGATAAATGCTCCCTAAATTCATCTAAATTAAAAGTTTTCTTATTAGGAACATCAGCAGTTAAATCAACCATGATTTCGGTACAGTAGCCATTAGCAATATCCTGAGTAGAAAGTTGTGATTGTACAGATTGGTGATGCATGGCATTAATCATTTCATCCATTTCACCTTCATCAGGTTGGTACCGGTCGGCAAATTCTTCACCTAAAAGGCCTTCTAAAAATCCTTCATATATAAAGAGTAAACCTTGTCCACCTGAATCGACTACACCAACTTGCTTTAAAACAGGTAATAAGTCAGGAGTTGTCTTTAACGCTTTTTTAGCACCTTCAACAATCGCCTTCATAACTTCTTCAACATCATCGGTTTCATTGGCCTTATTGGCACCTTCTTGTGCACCAATCCGAGCAACAGTCAAAATAGTTCCTTCAACTGGCTTCATTACGGCTTTATAAGCTGTTGCAACCCCATTTGAAAAAGCATTGGCCAACTCTTGTGCATTAAGAGTTTTCATGCCTTGAGTTGCCTTATAAACTCCTCTAAAGAGCTGAGAAGAGATTACCCCACTATTACCACGAGCACCCATCAACATCCCTTTAGCAAGGCTTTCTGTTAAATCGCCAACACTATTGCTAGTATTTTGGGCAACAGCTTTAGCACCACTTTCAATAGTTAAATTCATATTTGTTCCAGTGTCTCCATCAGGAACAGGGAAAACGTTCAAAGAGTTAATAAACTCTGCGTTGCGACCAAGTCTGTGCGTAGCGACGCGAACCATATCTCTAAATTTTTTACTGTCTATTTCCTTTAAAACCAATATTTCTACCCTCCGCTTGAGTTATTCATCAAGCACTTTAACACTTTGAACGATGACATTAACAGCTTTAGTTTCAATTCCAAGTTGATTTTTCAAATTGAATTTAACACTATCTTGTACGTTGCGACTTACTTCAGATATTTTTAAACCATAGCCGACTATTATATAAACATCAACCGTAATCTTATTATCCTCAGACTTAACAACAACACCGCGCTTATAATTTGCTCGATTCAATATTCCATCGAAACCATCACGGATAGCATTTTTTGAAGCCATGCCAACAACACCGTAGTTAGATGTAGCTGCGCTACCAACAACAGTTGCAATCACTCCATTTGAAACATCAATCAAACCGTTTTTTGTTTTGATTTTTACAGCCATGTTTACCTCCGAATCATTGTTCTCATATTATGAATCTATTTTATCATAGTAATCAAGTTTAAATGCAAAAATCCCTTCTTAAAAAATACTTTTGCAGTTGCAATGTTCTTAAACTTATGCTATCTTAATTTAGTATGAAAACACAATAAAGGAGGTTTAGCAAATGGCAAAAGATTATATCACTGGCAAAAAGACCACTTTTGGTAATACACGTTCACACGCACTGAATTCATCACGTCGTGCGTGGAAGCCAAACCTTCAAAAAGTTCGTATTCTTGTCGATGGCAAGCCAAAGCGTGTATGGGTTTCAACTAAGACATTAAAATCTGGTAAAGTTACCCGTGCCTAGCGTAAAATAAAAAAGTTTTTAAAGCAGAAGTTTTCTTCTGCTTTTTTATTTCCCAAAATCTGTTTAAAAGTTTATGTTTAAATAGAGATATTCTTATTGCTCTTTCAATTAATTTTCAAGTCAAAAAAGACAAGTTATAGTCTGTAGTTTTACTTGAAGGTATTGTTTTTAGCTAACCTCATTGGCAAATCTTTCATTTCAATTTTTTATATATTCTGCTATTAATAAAAGATGATGTTGCCGATACACTTCTCATTGCAACAATTTACTTATATAAAATTTGGTAATTTTAAGTTTTATCAAGCATAACAAAGGCAGTATCTCCACCAATGTAAATCTTTTTTTACTCATCAAAAAGGATACAAATCATACCAATCTTTCAATTTTTTTAATTATATAATTTGTTTTGGAGCTTGCCACTATTAGTGGAAATCATAGCAGCAAGATAATTGAGGAGATATACCAAAAATATTTATTAACTTATAACAACTTGTTCCAAGAGATATAAAAAAACAGCAGTGAATCTGCTGTTTTTATTATTTGATATTTTGAAAGCGATCAATGTCCCTAGATTGAATAACTGCAACAGTTCCTTTTTTAAATGATAATTCAAATTGATCTTTATTAGGTAAAAATTCATTCGAACTAAACGAGACAGGATTATTCCCGCTAAAATCTGTTAAATTATATTTAGCTCCCGTAATTTTTAAATTTTGAACAGCTGTTAATGGTATTACTCCAAAATATTTATAAGTTGGTAATTTTTCTATCAAATGTTGTCCGTTATTGTAGAATCTGATTGAATTTTGTTGGTCAATAAGTTCGATGCTTTCAGCAAACTGGTTAAATCCAGGTTTAAGAACCATAAATAAATTAGATAGAAAATGATCTAATCGCCCTCCAGTTGCTCCAAAAAGGCTTAAATGAGAAGCATGATAATCTATAAAAGCACATCTAATAACCATTTCAGCATCCGTCAAGTCTTTTTCTGGAAGAGAATACCTGATATCATTAACATTTTTTTCAATTGCAGCTAATTCATTTTTTTGCAATGAATCAAAATCTCCTTCAGCTAAATCGGCCTTTATACCCATTTCTTCTAAAAGATAAGTCCCACGATCAACTCCGATTATTAAATCGCCGTTTTTTTTGGCTGCTAAAAGCTGCTTTTTAAGATCATTAGGCCATAACTGTTTAGGAGCGCCTAGCAACGCCCATGCTTTCATTCTAATATACCTTTCAGTTCAGCAATTTGTTGTTCAACACTATTTTGACAAAAAAGGTATGATCCAGCTACAAAAATTTCTGCTCCTGCATCTTTAGCTTTTTTAGCAGTTTGTCCGTTGATTCCTCCATCAACTTCAATAGGAACTTTTCCATTTACTAAATTTGATGCTTCTTTAATTCTAGAAACAGAATCTGGAATAAATTTTTGTCCACCAAAGCCAGGAAAAACCGTCATTAGTAAAATTTGATCTATTTTTGAAATAAATTTGGAAAGTACAGATACGGGAGTATCAGGGTTAAGAACCACACCGGCTTTAACTTGATTTTCATTTAAATAATCTAACCAGTAATTTAGTTTCTCTTCAGTCATTGCTTCATAATGAAGCAACATTATTTGAGCACCGGCCTTAGTAAAAGCTGGTACCAAATCATCAGGATTGTTACTCATCAAGTGAATCTCGGCCTCAATAGATGGAAAAGCTTTTTTGAAATCTGAAACAAGTTGTGGACCAAAAGATAAATTAGGTACGAAATGCCCATCCATGATATCAATGTGAAATCGGTTAATGCCTGCATTCACAGTTGTTTGAATGTCTTTTTCTAAATTTAAGTTATTAATATTTAATATTGATGGTGCTATCACTGTATTCTCCTTACTTTAAATATTCTGGTAATTTGCCATTTTCTATTTCTTTGCGCAATAACAAGTAATCATCATAGCGGCTTTTTTTTATTTCGCCTGTTTCAACTAGTTCTTTTACTCTGCACTTGGGTTCATTAAGATGTTGGCAACCACGGAATTTACAGAATTTACTTGCTCTTCTAAACTCAATAAAATAATTGCATAATTCATTTATTTTAATTGGAGTTAAATCAATTGCTGAAAACCCTGGTGTATCCGCAAGGTAACCCTTACCTAAAGAGAAAAGATTTACCGTTCTTGTTGTGTGCTTGCCACGATTTAAGGAATTTGAAATAATCCCAGTTTCTTGGTGCAGGCCACTTTTTAGTGAGTTAATTAAAGTTGATTTGCCTGCACCAGATTGACCTGCTAAAGTCCATATCTGCTGGGAACCAATGTCATTAGGCAAATTACTGGCAACTTCTTTTTTACTAAAATAGACCTTATAGCCTACTTCTTGATAATAATTCAAATTTTCTTGAATTTTATCTAGATCCGATATACCAACTAAATCACTTTTCGATAAAAAAATACTTACAGCAATGTTTTTCCAAGAAAAATAAGTCAGAAAGCGATCTAACAGTTGTAATGAAAAATCTGGTTGTACAGCAGACATTACGAGTAAAATTTGAGTCACATTGGCTACAGCAGGACGACCAATCAGGTTTTGGCGAGGCAACACCGCAACCAAATAACTTGTGCCCTGATCATCAATTTGAATCTTAACGTGATCACCAACAGCAGGCTTTAGATTATTTTTACGAAAAACCCCTCTGGCACGGGTTCTTATTGTATCAGTGCTCGTCTGAACATCATAAAAGCCAGCAATCAGACCCGTAACAATTCCCTGATCTTCTTTAATCATTTTTGACCTTCTCATTCAAAATTGTCTGCCCGTCGCGCACTACTTTCAACTGACCAGGGCCATCCTTAAGCTCAAATGGGATTGAAAAATTCATATCTTTTTTAATGTATAGATCCCGATAAATATTTTCAATTGAATGTTTATCATCTGAAACATAAATTTGAACATGATTCCCCCGCTTGTCATCTGAATCATCTTCATCATTATCTTCATAACTAACTGTGAAATTTTTTATAGCTGTTAGATCACGCTCTTTTTTTGCACCTTCAGAAACATTAACTGAAATTGTACTTCCCCTTGGTACTCTGGTACCAACTGCCGGACTCATTGAAATAATCATACCCTTTTTAACTTTATTTGAATACGCAGAACTGACTTGCAGAGTTAAACCATGCTTATGTGCAAATTCTTGTGCTTCCTTCAATGAATAATTAGTTAGATCCGGTAATTTAGTCATATGATCTTTTGGACGATGATTCTTTCCTTCTGACACAGTTAAAGTAATGGTTGTTTGGTCTGGCTTTACCTCCACATCAGCTGCAACACTTTGAGAAATAACATGATCAGGTGGAACGTTAGAAGAAAATTGGTTTTCGCGAATTATTTCAAAGCCCAATTTTTCTAGCTTGTGTACTGCTATTTCATATTCGTCTCCAGTTACATCAGGTACTCTTACCATACCTGCTCCATCTGATATATAAAGATCAATGTATCTGCCTCGTTTTATTTCTACTCCTGCAGTAGGTGAAGTTTCAATTACTTTACCACGATCTATACTGTCAGAACTTCTGTGTCTTATTTTACCTACTTTCAATCCTACGTTCTCCAGTTTGTTTCTTGCTTTTTTTTCACTCATATTGGTGACGTCTGGAATACGTACATCTTTATGATTGTTGCTGTTTAAAACAAAAAACATTAATCCAACGATTAAAACCGCAGCAATTCCAACAAAAAGCCACCACCATTTATGTTTACGCAAAGCCTGTGTAAAACTGGAATGATTTACTTTGGACTTATCGCCTGTCTCATCATTTTGTATTCTGCTTTCTTCAGTTAATCTATTGCTATTTGGATCAGATTTAAAATTAGGTAAAATAATGGTTTCGTCATCATTATTGCCATGAGTTGGCTTAAAAACCGGTTCATTAGCTCTACCTGGCTCTAAACTACTGTCGAGATCATCTTTCATTTCTTTGGCAGAATCATATCTGTCACGTGGATCTTTAGCGGTAGCTCTTAAAACAACATTTTCCAAAGATTGGGGAATGTTTGGGTCTTGTTTTCGTATTGAGGGAATTGGCTCTTGTGCGTGCTTTAAAGCAATTGAAACAGCTGAGTCTCCGTTAAATGGAACATGACCAGTAATTAATTCATATAGAATTATGCCTAAAGAGTAAATATCAGACTGCTTGGTGACGAGTCCTCCCCTCGTTTGCTCAGGAGACATGTAATGGACAGAACCAATCGCTGAGTTAGTTTGGGTAACTGAATTCTGATTAAGAGCCACAGCAATGCCAAAATCGGCAATTTTTATATTTCCATGCTTATCCATTAAAATATTTTGCGGTTTTAGATCTCTGTGAATAACATTATGTTTATGAGCCAAGGACATTGCACTCAGTATTTGATCCATAATGCGGATAATATCTCCTAAATGCAAAGGAGAATTTGCTCTAATATAATCTTTTAAATCCGGTCCATCGACATATTCCATTACCATGTATGGCAGTCCATGATCAGTGCCAACATCAAGAACCATTACTATATTAGGATGGCTCAATTCGCTTGTTGCCAGAGCTTCTCTTTGAAAACGAGCCAAAGTTTGCGGTTCTTTTTGCAAATCAAGACGCAAAATTTTAACCGCAACTTTTCGTTGTAAAATTATGTCTTCAGCAAGATAAACATTTGCCATGCCACCTTCACCCAAAGTATCGATTATACGGTAACGATCGCCTAACAAATAGCCCTTATTTATCATTTACCGTCACCGCCTTCGTTTAGAATTAAGCAAGCAGTAATGTTGTCCTCACCACCTAAACGGTTAGCTTCATCAATCAATTTTTGGCACCGACTCTTTAATGATAAATCTTTTGTCGCAAGAATTTGCTGAATCTGTGGGTCACTTAATGAGTTTGTTAACCCATCAGTACAAAGCAAAATAATATCGTTATCATTTAAAGTGACCTGTTTAAACTCTGGATCAATTGTACTTGAAACCCCCAGTGATTGAGTAATAATATTTTTTTGAGGATGATTTCTAGCCTGTTGCTTCGTAATTTGTCCTAATTTTACTAACTCATTAACAAGGGAATGATCTTCAACTAACTGGATGAATTTGCCATCAGAATAACCATATGCTCTTGAATCCCCCAGATGTGCAATTAAAGCTTCGTTGTTAAAAATAGCAGCCAGTACAATAGTAGTACCCATACCATTTAGATCTGGAAAGCGATCTGCAGTTCTTAGTATAGTTTCATTTTCATTACTGAGCTGGACGTTTAGCCACTTACGTGCACTGTCAGAATCATAAAAATCAGTAACCCCAAAATTATGACCCAAATGACTTACAGCCATAGTTGAAGCTACATCGCCGCCTTGGTGTCCACCCATGCCATCGCAAACAATGGCCAACAAAGCGTTCTTTTTGTTTTTGAAAACCTGGACAGAATCCTGATTACTTTTGCGTATTCGTCCAATACTAGATGCAAATGCTGTTCTAATCAAAACTTTAACCTCGCATTTTAAACTTAGCAATAAAAAAACCGTCACTGCCATAACTATCAGGTAAAATTTTCAACATCCCTTTTGTTGCTTTAAGCTTACCCGCAGTGAAAGGTTGTAATTCAAACTGAGTATGACTTTTTAAAAAAGCCTTAACAACGTCTTCATCTTCTTCTCGTGTAATAGTACAAGTAGAATAAACCAATTCGCCATCCCGACTTAACAAGGTACTCACATGGTCTAAAATATCTAATTGTATTTCTCGTAATTTACTTAAATCGTGTAAAGTTTTAGTATAGCGGATTTCCGGTTTTCTTCTAATAAGACCTAATCCAGAACATGGAGCATCCACCAAGATCTTGTCAAACTGTCCTTTTTTAAATGTTTGATCAGCTTTTCTGGCATCCATCGTTTTAACATTTATTCTTGATGCCACATTCATTCTTTTACCATTTTGCTTAACCAAACCCAATTTATTTTTGTGAATATCAAGAGCAGTAACATGACCTTGTTTTAGCTTTTCAGCAATTTGAACAGTTTTTCCACCTGGTGCACTACAGGCATCAAGAACTTCTTCATTGCCAGTAAAAGTGAAAGCACTTACTGCCAAACTAGCAGCTTCGTCCTGGATTGTCAATTTCCCTTCTTTGAATAAAGAAGTTTTAAAAACTCCACCATGTGTTAAAACCAATTCATCTTCAGCAATTTGAGATTCATTAGGAAAAAATCCTAATTTTGTTAATTCTTCTTTGATCAAATTATAATCAGTTAAACCTGAAACTCTAACAGTATTTTTTGCTGGTTTATTGATACTTGACAAGATAGAAGCTGTTCTGCTTTCACCCCAATTATTAATAAGGTACTGAACTAGCCACTGGGGAGTACTTTCTTTAACTCTTAAAAAAAGCACTTTATTTTTATCATCAGGTAAAATCTGTCCCCTTCTTAAGAAAGCACGTAAAATACCATTAACAATCTTAAATCCAGCTGAATGTTTTCTACCAAATTCTTTTGCCAGATTATTAGCTTCATTTAGAACGGCTCGATCTGGAATACTGTTCATAAATAAAATTTGATAGGCGGACATTAATAACAATGGCAAAAGGTAATCTTCTTTAAGTTCAGTCTTTAATAGACCGCGAAACTGATACTCCAAATATATCTTTTCCTGAATAGTGCCATATACAATTCTTGTTGCCAACTTTTGGTCAGCTTGTGACAGCTTCGTTCCCTGCAAATTATTGCTAAAACTAATATTTGAATAAGAGCCATCACGAAATACTCGAATCAAGGTTGCAAGTGCTACAGAACGTGCACTTTTATGAACTGACAATCTTATCACCTTTACTGAAGTTTTTACCCTGACCGTTCAAAAAACTTTTAATTGCCATTTTTTTCTTTCCAGAAGGCTGAACTTCAAGTAAATTCAAAACGGTATGATTAGTAAAACTAATTGCAAATCGTTTTTTATTATCAACGACAACTCCAGCAGGAAAGCTAGTCGTGTCGGCAGCAACTTCAGCTTGCCATATTTTAAATCTTTTACCATCAATGAGCAAATAAGCTCCTGGGTCAGGATTAAGGCCTCGAATTAAATTATTGGCTTCAGTCGCGGTCATATTTAATTTTATTTGTTCCTGCCCCTTGTTAATATTCGGTGAAAATACAACTTTATCTTCATCCTGGGAAACCTTTTTTTGCGGATTAGCAATAATTTGAGGTAAAGTTTGGAGTAACAAGTCACGACCTAAAAGAGATAGTTTTTCAAATAAGGTTCCCGCATTATCTTCTTTTTGAATATCTATTGTTTTTTGAGAGTAAATGTCACCTGCATCCATTTGCTTAACCATTTCCATAATGGTTACTCCGGTTTGTTTATCACCGTTAATAAGAGCATATTGAATAGGAGCACCGCCACGATATTTTGGTAATAGAGAACCATGAACGTTAACAGCAGCAATTTTTGCCGATTGCAGAAACTTACTTGGTAAAAACTGACCATACGCAGCAGTAATAATTAAATCAGCATGCATTTTTATCAAATCAATCAATTCATCAGACTTTCCCAAATGCTCAGGCTGAAAAACGGGTAAATTCAATTTTTTAGCTAATAGTTTTACCGGCGTTTCAGTGACTTTTTGTTTTCGTCCAACTTTTTTATCAGGTTGTGTAACCACGGCTTTTATTTCATAATCATTCTCTGAAAGAGCCTCTAAGATTGGTACAGCAAATTTAGGCGTTCCTAAAAAAATTATTGATGTCATTAATCATTTCCCCTTTACATTATGCGCTCTGGTTCATTATCAATATAAACAGATAAACCATATTTTTTAATCTTTTGCGCTGAGTCTTGAATTTGGTGTAATAACTTGTTTAAATTATCTTCTTTTTTATATTTTACCAGTATTTGATAATAATATTGATTTTTTAAACGAGAAATTGCACTAGGAGTTGGACCTAAAATTATTGTTGACTTGTGTAATTTTGGTTGTAACCATTTTTTGATTTTAAAAGCTTCTCTAGCAGCATTTTGTTCTTTTTTTGCCGCAACAGAAATTAACACTGTATAAAAATAAGGCGGATAATTACCGGTATGTCGAACACGCATCTCATATTGATAAAACTGTTCATAATCCTGAGTTTCAGCTAACTTAATGGCATAATGATCAGGATTAAAAGTTTGAATAATTACTTCTCCTTTCTTTTGGGCCCGTCCAGCCCGGCCTGCAACCTGTGTTAACAACTCAAACGTTCTTTCAGAGGCGTTATAATCTGGTAACCACAGACCCGTGTCAGCATTAACAACACCTACTAAAGTCACATTGGGAAAATCCAGTCCTTTTGCAATCATTTGCGTACCAAGCAGGATATCTGCCTCATGATTGCCAAAGCTGTCTAAAATTCTTTTAAATGCTCCTTTTCTTCTTGTAGTATCAACATCCATACGCAAAATACGGCAACCAGGTATTATTTTTTCTAATTCTGTCATAACTTTTTGTGTACCAGTACCTAAAAAGCGGATTTTTGTGCTTTGACAATTAGGACATTTTTTAGGAATGGCAGTAGAAAAGCCACAATAATGACACTGCATTTTATTTGTATCTTTATGCATTGTCAAAGAGAGGTCGCAATTTGGACATTTCATGACGTAACCGCAATCACGACACAACATAAAGTTAGCAAAACCTCTCCTATTTAACATTAAAATAACTTGCTCTTTTTTCGCAATTCTTTTTTTTATTGCCTCAACGAGTTGAATGGAAAGGTCAAATTGTCCACCACTAAAATGCGCTTTTTTTAAATCAATTAAATTAACTTCTGGCAAACTTTGCTGGTTAGCACGATGTGGTAATTGTAACAGCTGGTATACACCTTTTTGTGCTCTGGCTCTGCTCCCTAGTGAAGGTGTTGCACTGCCCAACACAAGTGGGCAGGAATTATAGTTGCTGCGCCAAATTGCGACATCTCTTGCGTGATAACGTGGATTATCTTCTTGTTTATAAGAACTTTCATGCTCTTCATCGATTACTATTAAACCAATATTTTTTAAAGGTGCGAAGACTGCGCTTCGTGCGCCAACAACAACGCGAACTTCGCCACGGCGTATGCGACGCCATTCGTCATACATTTCTCCTTCAGAAAGCCCACTATGTAAAACAGCTACTTGCTGGCCAAAACGATTTTTTACTTGGCCTACCATTTGCGGAGTTAAGGATATTTCTGGAACCATCATTAAAGCATTTTTTCCAGCCTTTAAGGTAGTACTTATAGCATTTAGGTAAACTTCTGTCTTACCACTGCCAGTAACACCTTCTAATAAAAACGTACGTGACTTTTTTGCAATGATTGCTTGCTCTATTTCAGCTAATGCTTCCTTTTGTTCAGGGTTAAGTTTGATTTTTTTATCTGCTTTTTTCTCTTTATCATATATTGTGAGTGGATTACGATAAATTTCTGACTCCCTTTTTTTAAGCCAGCCACTTTTAACAGCATTTGTTAATGAAACAGTATTAACATGCGCATTGTTTTCAATTTCTTTTTGCATTTGGGGAAATTTATCGTAATTTTCAATTATATACATTATGAGCTGCTTTTGTTTAACAGCATTTTTTCTCAAAGTTTCATAAATATTTATATAGCCTTTTTTAGTATTCGATAATGAATATTCGTTTTCAGTTTTGATCCGAGCTCTATTTTCAACAACATATTCAATTTTGGCAACATTTGTTCGTAATAATTTGCGAATTTCCGCAATTTGTTTATTATCCGTAATTTTATTTAAATCTAACGGTTCACCTTGGAAAATGCTCATTTTTTTAGCTGTTGAAGATTCTGGTACCAAAATTTTACGATAATTAGCACGCATGACTCTAGGAAGCATAGTTTTCAGAATAGTGATTCGATAAGAATAAACATGATCAGCCAAATTTTTTGATAATTTAATTAATTCCGAAGTCAGAGGTGGCATTTCATCAACTACCAAAAGCAAGTCTTTTAATTTACCCTGATATTGACTTTGGTTACTTAAACCAACAACGAAACCTTGTAACTTGCGTGGGCCAAAAGGCACAAAAACTCTAGAACCAATTTCTACTTCTCCCAATTCATCAGGAATATGATATTCAAAAATGCGATCCGTTTGCTTGGCTGCAACATCAACAATAACCTGTGCAATCATTTAATCACCTTTAAAAAATGACCTCCATCTCTCTATGGATGGAGGCCATAAAACTTTATTAATTACTGATTAACCTCACGATGTTTGGGATCAACGGTAACTTTGCCAGCTTCAATTTCTTCTAAAGCTTTGCCCACTGGTTTTTGTGATTTATAACTTTTTAAAGCTTCAGGTTCACCGTCTTCAAGTTCATGTGCTCTTTTCGCTGCAAGAACCGATAAAGAATATCTAGAATCAACCTGAGCCAACAATTTATCAATAGATGGATATGTAACTCTCAATTTAATCCTCCTTAACCATTTTGCGATAAGTATTAATGACACGTTTAACACTCACGTGTTCAGCTTCAACAATCGCTTTTATATGATCAACTGCATTTGCTACAGTATCATTAACCACCGCATAATCATAATCCTGCATGACCAGAATTTCTTGACGAGCCTGTTTTATTCGACCCATAATTACATCCTCGGATTCAGTACCCCGATTTTCCAGCCTGGTATGCAAAGTATGTAAATCAGGTGGCGTTAAAAATATAAAGACGCCATCAGGCATTTGTTTTCTAACTTTCTTAGCACCATTGACATCAATTTCCAGCAAGACGTCTTTACCTGCTTCCAGCATCTTTTCAACAGGAGCCATAGGAGTGCCATAAAAATTATTTACATATTGATTATACTCCAAAAGTTCATTTTGATTGATCGCCTGTTTAAATCGCTCTTGACTAACAAAATAATAATCCTTGCCGTTTACTTCGCCTGGCCTGGGCTTTCTTGTAGTCATTGATACTGAATATTCAAACGGAAAAACTTTATTTTTCACTATTGCACTTTTAACGGTTCCCTTACCAACTCCCGAGGGACCAGAAAGGACAAGTAACAAACCTTTTTCTGTCATGCCATACTCCCTTAATAAAAGCTATTGTATTTAGTTTGCACTAAAATGAAAATATTTTCAAGTTATGTCTTTTTAATAAATCAAAATTCTCCTAAAAAATTTTGATTAAATACTTGTTTTTTGGAACAAATGTTCTTATAATATTATTTGTCAAACAAATGTTCGGTCAGCTCTAAAGGGGTGGTTTGATGAAAAACTCGCTTAAGAAAATTTATCACTATTTCTTCGATTATGATGAAGATAAATTAAGTATTTACAGCCAATATTACTATGAAATATTAACTGATCTTAATAGTGCCCTACTTCACCGCTCCTATGTATTGATAAGTTATCAGGATGGAACGAGTGAAATCGGACAAATCATAAAACGTATTTCTGCAGGTCGTTTTATTTTGCGTTTAGAAAATAAAAAACTAATTAAAATAGTTGATATTGATACTATTTTTAGAGTCGATTTTGCCTAATTAGTCTCATAAAAATCATAACCAAGAATCAAATTGATTCTTGGTTTTTTAAATAAACAGTTTCACTCAGGATCTTGAATCCAGCATCCAAATAAACATTGATAGCTGCTCTATTTGATACATCAGCATTCAGGGCAAAAGCTTTGCTACCTTCTTTTTGCAAAATTACCATCATCTTTTTGATGAAAAAAGTACCAAAGCCTTTTCCGCGAAATGGCTTGTCAATAAACAATCCGAAGAAATAATCCTCATTTTCACCATGATCCACAGCACAATAGCCGAGAACTTCATTACCTTTTAATAAGATAAAGCTTTTGGTATCTTTATCCAACAGGGAATTTTTAATGTATTTAGTAGATGTGGCAATGGCATCTCCAAAAGCATTACTGTGTGCCGCAGCAACTTGATCAACATAGTCCATTGATAGAGGCTTAACTACTAAAACTTGGTTTAATTTGTCAGTCTTTTCAATTAGTGCTAGTTCTGCAGTTCGCATGTAATAATCAGAATCTTCTGGAACAATCTTTAAACCTACTTTTTTCAAAAAGCCTGGATTTTTTTCTAAAAAAACTTTTTCTGACACAAACTCCCATTTGTAATAACCATACTGCACCATGATTTTTTTTGCATGCTCAAACATTCTTGTAGCAATTCCTTGTTTGCGAAATTCAGGATCAACTTCTAAGTTGACTTCCACTTCTTCTTCAGGTTCCTCATCTGCGTATAGCATAGTTAATCCAACTAACTTATTTCCATCATAAGCCAAAATAAAAGTTGGCATATCTTGAAAATAATTAAATTGATTGCTCAAATAAAAATCTGAATATGTTTTATCAGCTTTTTTGACTCTTTCTGTTAATTCATTCGCCTGCCTTTGTTCTTTTTCATTTAAGTTTACTTTTTCAACGATTATCATTTCTTCTTCCTTTTAAAACTTTTCATTAGATCCTTGGCATTTTGTTTAGCTGCTTGTGTTACATCACTACCTGCCATCATTTCGGCAATTGCAGTTACAGTTTCTTCTTGAGTTAATGGACCTATTTGTGTGTATGTAGCACCATCTTCAACTTTTTTGGCAACTAGGTATTTTTGATCACTGGCTGCAGCAACCTGTGGTGAGTGTGTTATAGCGATTACTTGTTTATTTTCACCGATTGAATGTAATTTTTGACCTATTGCTGCAGAAACGCGACCGGAAACGCCAGTATCAATTTCATCAAAAATCATTGTTCCTACAGGTTCAACTTTGCTAAAAATTGCTTTCAATGCCAGTATCAGCCGTGACTGTTCACCACCAGATACGATCTTGACCAGAGGCATTAGTTCTTCGCCGGGATTTGGTGCTATTAAGAAGACAATATTATCAGTGCCTTTATTACTAAAAGTTTTCGTAGTCGAAAAATCAATACTAAAACGGGCTTTTGCCATGTATAAATCTGATAGTTCCTGCTTGATTTTACTTTCAAGTGTTGCAGCTACTTTTTTTCTTGTCTCATGGAGATTTTGTGCTTCAGTCTTCAGTTTATCTTCCAGAACTTTAAGCTGCTTTTGCAATTTTTCTTCATCAAGTCCGCCTGTCTCATACTGACTCAATTCTTTTTGAATTTTGGCATAAAATGTGAAAACATCTTCTAAAGAAGGACCATATTTTTTCTTTAATGAATTAAGTAAATCTAACCTGTTTGAAACGTACTGAAATCTTTCCTCATCGAAGTCCATTTCATCGAGTACATTTGATAATTCGCTTCGGGCGTCACTTAATGCAAAAACTCCATCATCTATAGTTTTAGCAATATCTTTGAATTTAGCACCATATTCTGTTAACTCATTTGCTGCACTTTGGGCATTACCCAATAAAGTTTCAATGCCATGGTCTTCATCGTCATATAATTGCATTAAATAGTTGGCTGTATCGACAATTTTTTGATAATTAGTTAGTTCGTTATATTCTTCTTCTAGCTGATCATCTTCATGAGGATCTTGCAGATCTGCTTTAGACAATTCATCATTCTGAAAAGATAATATATCTTGCTTTTGAGCTAATTCCTGGGCATCTTTATGCAAATGATTAATTTGAGAAGTTAATTTTTGCCATTTTTTAAAATTATCCTGATAAAGATTAAGTTCCTCTTTAAATTCTATAGGAGCATAATTATCGACCAGATCGATTTGTCGATCTTGATCCATCAATATTTGTTGATCATTTTGACCATGAATATCAACCAGAAAATTACCTAATTCTTTCAATACATTAATTGTAGTTAATTGTCCATTTATTCGAACAATATTTCTTCCCTTAGCAGCTATTTCCCGGCTGATAATTAATTGCTTATCTGCATCAGGTATACCGTACTTTTCGCAAATTGCATCAATTTTTTTAGATTCATGATCAATATCAAATAAGCCTGTAATGACAGCCTTTTTCTCACCGCTACGGATCATTTCTTTTTGACTGCGACTTCCCATTAATAATGAAACTGCATCGATAATAATTGATTTACCCGCACCAGTTTCACCTATTAGCACAGTCATATTTTCTTGAAAGCGAACCTTCAATGCTTTAATAATTGCAAAATTTTTAATATCCAGTTCAACTAACATTTCTTTCTCCTAAAGATTGGCAACAGCCTGAGCAACTAAATCTTCTTGGTTCCCAGACCATATTAATTTACCACCATCTTTTTCGTCCTTCTGTAAATGTATCAAAAACTCAATATTGCCTTTACCACCTTTTATTGGTGAATAATCAAGGTTTAGAACGTTAAAGCCATCAGCCCTTGCCTGATCAATGGTATGTCTGATAACGGCACAATGGACATCATGATCATGTACTATACCATGTTTACCGACATGTTCCGGACCAGCTTCAAATTGAGGCTTTATCAGACAAACAGCTTCACATTTATCTTTTAGAATCTGAAACATTGGCGGCATAATTAAATCTAAAGAAATAAAGGAAACATCAGTCATTGCAAAATCAGGTTGACCATGAGTAAAATCTTCAGGTTTGCTATAACGAAAATTTTGTTTTTCCATTACTACAACGCGAGGATCATCACGCAATTGCCAGGCAAGTTGATTGTAGCCTACATCAAGAGCATACACCATCTTAGCCTTGTTTTGTAAAGCAACATCAGTAAAGCCTCCAGTAGAAGCACCTATATCAAGACAAATTTTACTGGTCAAATCAATTTGAAAAGATTTTAAGGCCTTTGCCAGTTTAAAACCACCCCTTGATACATACTTCTTATCCGATTTTTTTACAAAAAACTTTTCATCAACCGGTAAGTTAGTACCACTTTTATCAATTCTCTGATGATTATGATCTGATACTAAACCTGCCATGATCGCCCGTTGAGCTTGAGTTCGAGAATGAAACATGCCTCGTCTGACTAATAATACATCCGCTCTTTCTTTGACCATTTACAATACCTTTTTATATAAATCAAGAAATCCAGCTAAAACATTCGCATCAACAGATTTTAAGCACTTTTGAGCATCAATCATTAAGTCAGTCAGCTCTTTACGACTTTTTGAAATACCAAGCAAAGTCAAAGTATTATTTTTGCCGCTCTCTAAATCTTTATGGGTTTTTTTCCCAGCCTCTGCAGAAGTTTCAACCACATCTACTAAATCATCATAAATTTGATATGATCGTCCAAAATCTTCAGCAAACTGAATTAGTGTCTTTTTTTGAGAAGAATCAGCATTACCGTATTCAACTGCCATTGCGACACAGGCTTTAATTAAGCAACCTGTTTTTAACCATTCCATTTTATTAATAAATGCGGAATTATTTGCAACGCTGTCATTATTAGTAGAATCAATATCTAAATATTGTCCACCAACCATGCCGTTAGGGCCAACAGCTTGGGTAATTATTTTAACTAATTTGACTGAATCACTGCCATCAGAAATCCATTCAATACCCATTGGTAATAAAGCATCTCCAGCAAGGATAGCTTCAGCTTCACCCCATTTTTTGTGACTTGTTAATTTTCCTCTCCGATAGTCGTCATTATCCATAGCCGGCAAGTCATCATGAATTAACGAATAAGTGTGAATCAGCTCAATTCCACTTGCAATCCTGACTTCTTCGTCATTTATTTTTACTTTTAGTGTGTCAAGCGTTGCCAAAAAAAGTAAAGGACGTAGCCTTTTGCCTCCAGCCATTACTGAATAAGACATAATCTGACTTATTTTCTTGTCAGAAACTTCGCTTGTTAAATGCTCTTTTAAGTAATTATCTACTACCGGAGTCCATTTTTCTTTAAATTCTTTAAAATTCATTTCAAATCTTCTCTACTTTTCTGGGGCAGCAGCATCATTAGGATCAAGCTTATGTTCCGTTCCGTCACTATCAATTAATTTAGCTACTGTTTCTTCAGCTTCAGTTAATTTTTTATTTAAATTACGACTTAATTTGACTCCAGCTTGAAATTGTTCAAGAGCGTCTTCCAAAGGAATATCTCCATTTTCCAAGTTATTCACAATTGTTTGTAATTCAGTCAATTCCTCTTCAAAATTATTTTTCTTGGTTACCATTTTTTTCTCTCCTTATTGAACTGATAATTGCTTTTGTCAGACCATCTTTAAAATGGATACTAATTTCATCTTTTACTTTAATTTGACTTACAGAACTGACAGTTCTATTATTCTGGTCTTTTACATATGCATACCCTCTATCTAAAGTTTTAAGAGGACTGTAATCATTAAGCTGTTGTCCTGTTTGACCTAAAATATTACGTTTTGCTTGTATAAAATGCTCTGTATTAGCAACTAATCTCTGATAATAAAAATCTGTTTGCTGCAAAAATGACAAAATTTTTTTATTAGGACTGACTGCAACAAGGCTTTGTTTTGCCAACTGATAATTTTGCCTTTTGCGTTCTAGCTGACGAACCATATTATTATGAAGTCTGTCTCGTAAAAGATCTATAGTTTGTGCCTGCTCATCATATAGTCTTGCGGGTTCTCTCATGATAACAGAATTATTAATGCGATTTAAAGCATCACGACGAACCCTAATAATGTTTTGTATACTTGAAACAAGGCTGTTTTGCATTTGGCGAATATTTATCAATTCATCGGGTAAATTAGGAGTGGCGTATTCGGCTGCAGCAGTTGGAGTTGCTGCTCTTACATCAGCAACTAAATCACATAGTGTAGTGTCAGTTTCGTGGCCGACAGAGGAAATAACCGGCATTTTCATATCAAATACTTGTCGTACTACGCTTTCCTCATTAAAAGGCCATAAATCTTCAAGCGATCCACCGCCTCTACCAATGATCATAACGTCATATTTGTCTTTAAACTGAGCTATTTGCTTCATTGACGCTATTAATGAATCAGCAGCAGAATCTCCCTGAACTTGAGCAGGAAACAAATCTACTTCTGCATGAGGAAATCTCCTATTAACAGTTACTAAAATATCATGGATTACTGCACCAGAAGCACTTGTTACAACAGCAATGTAATCTGGATAATGGGGAAGTGGTTTTTTAAATCTCTGATCAAAAAGCCCCTCACCAGCCAGCTTTTTTTGCAGTTGCTGTAATTGTTCATATAATGCCCCTAATCCTGCAGGCTCCATAGATTCGGCATAAAATTGGTAAGAGCCTTGTGGCCCATATACGCTAACGTAGCCAGTTACATATACTTTCATGCCTTCTTCAGGCTTAAATTTCACTTTATCAAAATATGACCGAAACATGACAACATTTATCTTCGATTTTTCATCTTTTAGTGAAAAATACTGATGTGAATTACGTCGATAACGAAAATTAGACAATTCACCTTGAAGAAAAACTTTATGTAAATAAGGATCGTTTTTAAATTTTTGGGTTATATAGTAATTTAAATCCGAAACTGTTAGGTACTTACTACTTTCCATTATTTCTCCTCGTCAACTGAACAACTTGCTCCATAAGAGACTCAACCGTAAGAGGACCTATTCCACCTGGAACTGGAGTTATGAAACTCGCAATTGGAGCAACATGCTCAAAATCAACGTCTCCAACTGTTTTGCCATTAAATCGACTTATCCCTACATCTATAATAACTGCATTTTTCTTAATCATATCAGCAGTTACTAAATTATGTTCTCCTGTTGCTGAAACCAAGATATCTGCTTTTTTGGTATACTCGGTCAAATTCTTTGTTTTTAAATGCAATATTGAAACAGTCGCATCTTTCTCAAGCAATAATGCAGCTAAAGGTTTCCCAACAATGCTGCTTCTTCCTATAATAACTGCATTTTTTCCTTTTAAGTTAATATGATAGTAATCTAATAAAGCCAAAATACCGTGTGCAGTTGCGGGTTCAACAAAATGATCTCCTTGCCACAAGCGACCTACATTTGCTGGAGTAAGACAATCAACATCCTTATCTGGATCAATAGCAGCTAAAGCTTCATTTAAAATGATTTGTTTCGGTACTGGCAACTGAATCATAATACCATTGACATCCTTTTCATTATTTAGGCGATCAATTAACTCTAACAAATCTTTTTGTGTCACAGTAGACGGTAATTGAAATAATTTTTGCTTAATTCCAATTTGATCTGCTCTTCTTTTTTTAGTTTTTAAGTAGATTTTGCTACTTGGATCATTACCAATATTAATTACGCAAAATTGAGGTTGTATGCCTGCCTTCTTCAAATTTAAAACTTGTTTTTGAAGAACGTCAGCGCGAATATTAGCTAACTGCTTACCGTCTAAAAGTTGACCCATTTTTATACCCTTTTCTAAAAAAATAGTCGGCATAAAGCCGACTATAAGTTATTTTTAGATAAAATTTGCCAACATACCATTAATAAATGGCTTATCTTTAGGATCAGCAAACTCATCACATAAGTTCAAAGCTTCATTTACCGCAGCTTTTGGCTCAATTTCTTTACTGTATTTAATTTCATACAAAGCAACTTCCAAAATGGCCAACGAAATTTGATTAATACGATTAATTCGCCAGTTCTTTTTCAGATAGCTGGCAAGTTCACCCTTTAATTCGTCTCGTTTATCTATTACACCTTCAATTAATTCCTTTGAATAGGCAGAAAGCACTTTTAAATCAAGCATTGCGACAGTTTTAGCTTCAACTTCATTAGCCGTATATTTTAAGTCCTGATTAGACAAATAAACAGCTTGCATTGCAACTCTACGACTCTCGTGTTGATTCATTTTTACCCTTTTCATCTATGTCAGAAAATAACTTAGAAGTTCCGCTGCCATCCTCATTATCATCGTCTGGAAATTCCAGTCCTGTAACGTGCACATTAATTTCACTAAGAGTTAAATCGGTCATCTGCAAAACCTGTTGCTTTAAAGTCTTTTGCAAATCTATTGCTATTTCAGGCACATTTTTACCGGCTTCAATACTGACATAAACATCTGCAATCAAGTTATGCTCATCGTCAATATTAACAGACACGCCTCTGCCACGATCTTCTCTTCCTAAAACACGGTTAATTCCGGACTTGACGTCACCGTGCATTTCGGCAACTCCATCTACTTTTTCGGCAGCGATGCCCATAATAACTTCAAGAACACTAGGATCAATTTCAATTTCTTCGCCGTTATTTTTATCATCTAAGACAATTTTTGAACTATCTGCCATTTTTTTACCTCGAAAATTTATTTATTTGCGCGAGATACGTATGTACCATCGACAGTATTAATTACTAAAACGTCTCCCTCATTAATAAAGAAAGGTACGTTTACTACAAGACCCGTTTCCATAGTTGCAGGCTTTCCACCACCTGATGAAGTATCACCTTTAATATTAGGCTCAGTTTTGGCAACCGTCAATTCAACAGTATTCGGTAATTGAATTCCTAAGGTTTTGCCATCATGCATAATTACACTTACATTCATATTTTCCTTTAAAAACTTGGCTTCATCTTTTACTTGTTCATTAGGAATTGCCAACTGGTCATAAGTGTTAGTGTCCATAAAAACGTAACTGGCGCCATCATTATATAGGTACTGCATAGATTTTGTTTCTATTTCTGCAGTTTCAACTTTTGCAGTAGAGCGGAAAGTATATTCCTGTACAGCACCTGTGTTCAAACTCTTTAGCTTTGAGCGAACAAATGCACTACCCTTACCTGGTTTAACATGTTGAAATTCAACAATCCGCCATAAGTCATTATTATACTTGATAGTCAAACCATTTTTAAATTCATTTACTGAAATCATTGTCATATTGAGTACCTCATCTCCATAATATTATCTTACCAATTAGTAAGCGATTTTACTATAATTATTATTTATCTTTTACAAAGAAATTAAGTTGTCTTTAGGTAAAGTAGAAAGTGTCTCAGGGGTTTGATTATGAATTAAAATGTCATCTTCAATTCTGACACCGCCTTTATTTGGCAAATAAATTCCTGGCTCAACTGTATGAACCATCTTATTAACAAGTTCTTGTTTGCCAAAAGGTAAGGCAGGTTGACATAATTCATGTATTTCTAATCCGATGCCATGACCAATCCCATGACCAAAATACTCTCCATATCCTTGTTCTGTAATGTAACTTCTGGCTGCTCGATCAACATCACTGCCATGATTGCCTGCAATAGCAGCTTCAATACCACGCCTTTGTGCTTCATGCACAATTTCATAAATTTTGTGCATTTCCTGGTCAACTTTGCCAACAGCAACAGTTCTGGTAATATCAGCAGCATAACCATGGTAAAACGCGCCAAAATCAATTACAACCATATCACCATCTTCAATCATTTTATCGCTGGCAACACCATGAGCCCATGCAGAACGCACCCCTGAGGCAATAATAGTATCAAAGCTAGGACCATCACCGCCATTAATTTTAAAGTAGTAATCTAATTTTGCTCCGATTTTTCGCTCAACAGCACCTGGCTTAATCAAAGGCAATATTTCATTAAAGCTATCCATTGAGATATTAATCGCTTTACGCAACGTTTCTAATTCAAGTGAGTCTTTAACATTACGGACTTGTTCGACTAATTCCTCGCATATTTCGAAATCGATACCAGGGTTTAATCTTTGCAAGTTTGCAAACTCAACTGCAGAAACGAATTCACCTTCGATTAAAACTTTTTTTAAATTTGCCTCTTTTAATTGTTTAGAAATTTCAAGGTCTTGACCTTCTTTTTTCATTACCACCTTAATTTCGCCTGGAGCCTCGGCTTTAATCTGATCGTCAAACCGTGAGTCAGAAAGTAAAATTCGATCTCCTTTTGAAGTTAAAATCAATTGAGCTTCTTCACCAGTAAAATTAGTCAGGTAACGATAATTTGCTTGGTTAAAAATTAACAGTCCATCGGCATTACGTTTTTTAATTAGTTCAGTAACCTTATTTATTCGCCTGTTAAGCAGCGTTAATAGTTCTTCCTTCTCAGTCATACCCATAATCTCCTGTATATCAATCTTTAACTTAATTTTAACCCTAAAAAGAGATACAATACTAACTTATTTTTACTAAATTAAAGCAGAAAAAAGACGAGAAGCATATGCTTTTCGTCTTCTTGTTTAAGAACTAAATTACTTAGCTTCTTCTTCAACCGGAATAACAGAAACTTGTTTTCTGTATTTATCTTTCCGCTCAAATTTAACTACTCCATTTACTAAGGCAAATAAAGTATCGTCTCCACCTTGACCAACGTTTTTACCAGGGTGAATCTTTGTACCACGTTGACGATAAATAATTGAACCAGCATGAATGGTTTGGCCATCTGCAGCTTTAGCACCTAAACGACGACCAGCTGAATTACGGCCATTGGCAGTAGAACCTCCACCCTTGTGGTGGGCTAATAATTTAAGATTTAAAATATTCATCATTACTTCACCTCTAGTTTAATTCAATTTTTTCAACTGTAACCTTAGTATAAGGTTGACGGTGACCATATTTTGAATGTGAGTGCTTCTTAGGCTTGTACTTGAAAGTAACTACTTTCTTTTCCTTGCCTTGCTTTTCAACTTTAGCAACAACTTTAGCACCTTTAACTAACGGTGTACCAACTTTAACATCTTTGCCATCGGAAGTAAGAACTACTTCATCAAAAGTAACTTCTTTGCCTTCTTCAGCATCAAGCTTTTCAACAAAAACACTATCGCCTTCAGCAACTTTATATTGCTTGCCACCGGTTTTAATAATTGCGTACATTTACTACCCTCCAAAATTTACTTAGACTCGCCAATCGAGGTGCTCCGTGAAAGACTTATTACCCCGAAATGTGCGGTTGCAGATGTAGAGGAATCCACAAATACAACTACTACATAATACTACTCTTAAGTCTAGTTGGCAATAAAAAATGCCCTTTTTATTGGACAAATTGACATTAAATCTGCCATTTGCCACCGTGAACTTTAGCAATATTTTCTGTGACAATAAATGCTTCACTGTCAATTTCGCGGGCTTTGGCAACTAATTGACCATACTCATTAGTATCAACAATTATAACTAATTGTTGCTTGTCTTGGTCACTGTAACCACCTACAACGTTATAAACAGTCAGGCCGTCATAATCCTGTTGCAACATTTGCCTAATTTTATCAAGTTTATTGTTACTCATTATGCGCACTTGATATTTTTTATCAAAACCAGTTTCAGTATAACGCATGGTAATTGTAGTAATGACCTGAGAAAAAGCTGCCAGTAAAAATGCTTCAGTTCCATCAACAAAAATATTCAGTACAATGACCGACATATCAATAACCATGAGTGATATAGCTGGGTCAACATAAAAATATTTTTTAATAATTAGTGGGGGAATTGTGGTACCGCCAGATGAAGCGTTAATTCGGTAGAGCATCGTAACGCCAATGCCCATTAAAACTCCGCCATAAATTACCGCCAGCATATTATTTGAAGTCAGTTTAAAGCTCGGGGTTATTGCCATTAAGACAGGTACTAAAATACTGCCCAATGCAACTTTTTTTAAAGTTTGTTTGCCTAAAAAGACGGCAGCTAAAATTAACATTAAACCATTAACCACAAATACCGAAATTGAGCGATTAATCCCCCAAACGGCATCAATCAATATTGAGATCCCAGTTGAGCCACCAGCAGCAACATTTATTGGAGCATAAAAGAAGTTAATTGATATTGTGATTATTTCCAGACCAGCCAAGAAAAAGAACCAGTATTGCCAGGTATGGGTTTGCTTTTGTGAGTCCATCTCATCTTCCTTCCATAAAATTGTTATTTTACATTTTACAGGAAAGCAGCTAGATTATGCAAGGAATATGGGTTTTTGATATGTTCGAACACTCTTAAAAACGCATAAACTACAACTCAAATGAAGTTATCTTAAATTATTAAGAAATTATAAATATTACTCCTTGGCAATGTCGTAACTAACTGCTTGATTGCCCTCATATGCTGGTAATCCTTTTTCAGCTCGGTACAATGCTCGCTCAAACGCTTGATAGCCTTTACTTGAACTAACAGCAAATTTGATGTGGTATTTGCTGGCAAATTCGCTTATATTCCAAGTACTGTCATGGGCAGCATAAGCTGTCACCAAAATCACGATATCCAGATCTTTGATTTGGTTTTCAATTACTTTTTTCTTGCCCTGAAAAGCATCAATAGGAATTGGAATGCCGCCATAACGATTAACTATTCCTTCAAGCATAGCCTCATTTTGATTATTACCAATGGCAATTCCAACTCTTTGATAGTGCAGGTTCATTGCTAATTTAGGTAAATCAACTTTCTTTGATTCAGCAGTACTTTTTTTCTTTTTTGTGCCAATAGATTTCTGGGGCTGTTCAATTTGATAAACCCAGCGAATTTGAATTGCCTCAGCCGGATTCTTTTTCAGACGCACATCCCCATCATACCAAGCTAAGTCTACTATTGAACCATCAACTAACTTAATATTTTCGTCCCAATATTTACTTGAATCAACTGGTAAAAGAACTGCTTTACCATGAACTCGTAGTTTCTTGCCTTGAGCATTACGAGAAATAGCCAGATGTCCTGTTCTCCCTTGCACCACTGCATACTTAAAAGTTGAAATGGAATCAACATCCATACTAGGGAGATCACGATAACCAACAATCCTTAAAATAGTCGCCTCATAATGAGAACTTTTTTCTTCTGGCACAGCTTCAACAATATCCCCGCTTTTCAAATTTAAGGAATGAATCTGTGATTCTTTTAACGTATAAACGGTTCTATTACTGTCATTAATCAAATCACAGCCTGACAGTAATCGAACAACTGTATACCGCTTTCCTTTACGGTAATCTCTCTTAGGAGCTTTTGGAGTTTCAAGTGCCTGTTCAAAAAATTTTTTATCGATTAAATCTTTTGGAGCCTGAATAGATTTAATTGCTTCTTTTAAATCAACTAAATTTTGACGGTACTCTGTATTGATGCCTTGAGCAAGCGTTAATTTTTGTACAGCCGAGAGAGCTGTATTTTTGGCAGAAATGTTTGCCGGATCTTTAATTAGATGCATTAGACCTGTTAGTAATAAATTAAGCTGCTGTAAATCGACTTCAATGATATTTTTATCTTTTAGGGTTGAATTAGTCTGTTCTTCACTGTCAGTCATACCTAAGATCAGTTTTATTGCAGCCAATCCATTCTTAAGGCTCTTTTCATCTCCAGCCGTCTGATTAAGAATTCTTTTTAAATTATTACGATAATCGAACATGTTTATACCTATCTCTTTTGTGATTTACTTTAGTATAGCAAATGCAAAAAAGCCCAGCGTAGTGCTAGGCTTAAAGTCAAAAATTTTTACTAGAAAGCTCCACCACCGGAACCTCCACCGAAGCCACCGGACGAACCACTGGAAAAGCTGCTTGACCCGGTAGATATACTGTCGTTAAAGCAAGAATCAAAGTTGGCAGAAAAGCTATCTTTGCCAGTATTAGAGGCAAAACCATAGTAAAAGTAATCACTCTTTGCCAATTCTTCTTGACTAAATTCAATTTTTAGCTGTTTCATCACTTTATTAGCTAGACCAAAAGCAACAGCATAAGGCATGATATCTTCCCATAAAATGATGTCACCAACATCCTTCATCTTAAACTTACCGATATCTTTCAACATTTTCTTGAAACCACGTATCTTTTCGGTTTCAATCTTTCCTTTTTCTGAATAAATACCTGTCTGCCTGATACTGAAAATCAGCGCCAGTAAACTCAAAATTAGGATAAATGCTTCTCCAAAAACTATCACTAAAATAAACTTAAGTGAGCTCATTAGAGCTACAACAGAAGCTGCGAAACTGATGACCATCATTAAAATTATGATAGCAATATTTTTATTTTTTCGATTTATTAATGAATCAGGTAAATAAACTTGCTTTTCCTTGCTGTCAAAATAATCTCCTGCCCAAAAATCAAAGTCGCTTCCTAGTTTCTTACCATGATATTTTTTTAGGGCTTGAGTGGTAAAACTAGTTCCGTCCCCAATTTTGTTAAAAAGAGTTTTCATTAAACGGCTCTCGTCAATTATGCTTTCGTCTATCGCGGTTATCCGATAATAAGTTTTAAGATGGGCTTTATAATCTTCAATCTTAATTTTTTTCTGCGCTGCCAGTTCCATCAAATAGGCAGTAAACGCCCGATTATCCGGTTGCTTTGCAGTATCCAAAATTTGAGCTAATATTGGATCCACGTCAGGTATTTCATAGTTATGAGCCAATTCACGACTCTTGCGGGGCATGAAACCAATTTTTTTGGCCCTAAAACCCTTTATGATACCTAAAAGTCCTGCAATTAAACTCAAAGCAATTAGCAAAAGACTTCTTTTTGTCCTTTTTTGTTGATTTAATAAAGTATCCTGTGTTAATTTTTTCTCCTGTTTTATCACTGCTTGGCGGTGATTCTTATTTTTGACATTTTGATTATTGGCAGTGATTTTAGGAGGAAAAATAGTATGCACTTCAATACCGGTATCGCCAGCAAGATTTTCAGCTGTCATGATTATTTTCCCTTTTTGAGGATTAACTTGTAGATGTCCATCGAGTGGCCCGTGTGCCCATGCTTTTAAACCTTTAACAGGTCCTGGAAAAATCACGCTTGCTTTAACATAGTCTAAGTCGGTGTCCCAACCGTCGCCAATAATTTTAAAATTAAGTTCGGCTACATCACGGTAATTGGTAATGGCATTAGTGATACGATAAAAATAAGTAACAGTAAAGCGACTATTACTCTTTATATTATGAAATACTTTAAAACGGTATCCCTTTTTATTTCTTTTGAGATCATAATCATTTGTTTTGCGACCCTTGTCGTTGTTATCTGCCACTTTTACTGAAGCATCAGCGATTTTCTGATTCGATTGTAGATTTTGGCGATAAAAAACTCCATGTGCAGAACTGTTGAATTTATACGTAATTGCCCTTTTCAGCGACAACGAGCCGTCTGAATTAACTTTAGCTGTAGTGATGTTTTTAGCAATATCATAATCAACTTCGGCTTTTACTTCTTGTCCAGAAACAAAACAAAATAATAGAACTCCCAGTAGAGATATCAATTTTATAATTTTATGTTTCATGTATTTTCCTGTCTTTCGTTCTTCACTTTTCTTTATTATACAGATTATGAAATACAATTAACAAATCAATTTGTACTCCTTTCTTTATTATCTGTTTGACTTTAAAAATAAGTTGGATAAAAAAGAAATTTCCGGTTGCAATTACAAAAACTTTTCTCTATAATAGTTAATGTTCTTGCGCAGGAATACGCAAAACTGTCGGTCTGGTAGCTCAGCTGGATAGAGCAACGGTCTTCTAAACCGTGGGTCGTGGGTTCGAATCTCACCCGGATCATTTTAAATGGTTTTTATCGATTTTTACTAATTATAAATCCCGTTATATCAACAATTTTATTTTTATTGGTTATTGTTAAGTTTAAAGTTGACTAACATAGAAATAGCCCTAGCAATTAAGCTAGAGCTATTTTTCTATTTATTTTATAAATATATTATGGCATTTTTAAGATCTCCAAATGTTAAAAAAGTGATCAATTATTTTGTTTTAGCTCTTCTCTTCTTATCTTGATGTATTCTAATGTTTTGTCTAAATCTTCTTCATCTGCATATTTAAGAATGAAATTTTTAGAATCTGATCTTCTCCTAATATAATTCATTCTTTTTTTATGCGCATCATTCCACTTTTTATTTGCTCGCTTTTGAGCCTCAGTTAGTTTAGCCATTTGATCACTTCTAAAATTAAAACAATTACCATAACTGTAACTAATATTGTTTTACAGAATGTTTTGAGTCTTAAGTCAATCTTTGTTTTAATTGTCAAATTTCCTTTTTTAGTTTCAAAGTTATAAATTTTATTCATTGTAACAGATACTTTTCTATAATATAATGTTTTTATAAACAGCAAAGAAGAGAAACCTTTTCCCTGTTTTTTATCTTTTATAGATGATTTCAAAAGCTATTATCTCGAGATTTATTTTGAAGTGAAGCTCGATCGTAGCTTTTTATTTTCTCTTTTTTTCTTCATCTCCTTACTTCCTTACATATTATGTAATACATTCTTTAGGGTACAACGCAAATAATGTTTTGCAATTTTTTCTAAAAAAGTTAATATTAATTTAGAAGTTACTTTCAAACTTCTTTTTCTTTACAGCTCCCATTTGGGAGTTTTTTTATTTAAAAAATTAAAAATAATTATAATGATCAAATTTCATTTTTTCTTTTTCAAGCTTTTGGATATTTTTATTGTAGAGACCTAAGAGGAGACAGCTGCCCAAGCTGCCGTAGCCAGCAAAACTCGACAAATAGTCGTAAGGATCGCTGTGGTCTGTATTCCCCAAATTATGTGTTACCCAGTTGTGCGTTTTTACACCTTCTTTTTGTTCTTATTTTATGGCGATTTAATAATATCAAGGCAGAAGCTAAAAGTATAAAAAAGAACGATGAAATCATCGTTCTTTTTTCGTGGTCTGAGAACTAGTTTTTTCCCAGACTCTTTTAAATAATTAGCCATTTTAATCAAAAACATAATCTCTTCTATAATTTAACCAGCTTGCCATTAATTCTTCTTGATTTTTGATATCAGAACCCTTTGCCGTTTAGGATTTAACCGGTAATAGCCTGAGAAAATTCCCAAAAAGGTTAAAACAACTGTTCCGAGAATTAGCAATAAAATGCTGTCTTCATGAAGTTCTCCGATAAATTCATATAGAGAAGATACCATCTTCAACCAACCACCAAGAGAGACAAAATACCAGGCAGTAGCCTTATCAATAAAACTCATAGCTGTACGCAAATCAGATTCATTTTTGATAATACTACCTAAAATCTTGACTGCACGCCGTTTTTCAAGATAAATTTTTACAATAGGTATAATCCAGTACAAAGGAGAAATTTTTGGTTGTGCTTTACTTGATTGGTTAAATTCCTTCAAAAACCATTCATAATCATAAAGCTCCATTAATCCCTGATAAAGAGGGAAGGCAAACAACAACCAATCTCCTAAGAAACTGATGCAATTAATAAACAGTGAGATAATAAACACTTCTTTCTATATCTTTTTATTATAAAACTGAATTATTATTTTTACTTGTCATTATTTTAGTCGTTACCAACCAGTTATTCAAAAAAGTTATTCAAATTTTTGCAAGCTATTTTGCTAATTGAAAAAGAAAAAATATTTTTTTAATAATTAACTAACTTTTTCTTTCTCAACAAAAAGACTATTAGATACTTAAAGCTTGATATACCAATGAAATTTTTTCTTTAAAATTCTCTTGCTTTTTTTTTACTAATAAGTTATGATATTCCTTAAATATTTATGAGAGGTAAAGATTATGACGGCAATTAAAAAAATTAATCAACCGCAAGTTAAATATTATTTCTGGTACTTCAGCTATTTGATCTGAGTGCCTAGTTTGTCATTGTCTTAGACACACAGTTCAATCTTCATGACAATTGTGTGTTTTAAAGACTTAAGTACTTTCTTCTCTGAAGACTCACACAGTTGTCGTCATCTGTGTGAGTTTTTTATTGGGAGAGTAAAATGAATACTTTAAAAAAGATTACGTTAGATACACTAAATGGCTTATCAACAGGTATAGTTGTAGCTTTAATTCCTGGAGCCTTAATTAATCAGTTGGTAAAAGCACTCTTGCCAAGCATGCCGCAATTAAGCTTTATTTTAGCTTTGACCACCTTTGCTTCGGCATTGTTGCCGGCAATCAGTGCCGTCTGTGTCGGTATGACTGGTAAATTAACACCCATCCAAACCTCGTCTATTGCCTTAGCGGCAACAGCTGGAGCTGGTAACTTTGTGATGAACAAAGGCAAGGTTGCGGTTATGGGCAGTGGTGACGTTATTAATACTGCCATCACTATTATGATAGCTTACGGCTTAGTTTTGTTTTTTGGTAAGAAATTGAAAGCATACACAATTCTATTAGTTCCATCACTTGTTCTGCTTATAGCTGGAGGAATTGGCTGTCTTACCCGCATCCCTGTTGGCCAATTAACTAGTTTGATCGGTGTCGGAGTTGAAAAATTGACGGCATTGCAACCAATTATTATGGGTATGCTGATGGGAATAGTATTTGGGTTACTTATCGTTTCCCCTATTTCTTCAGTCGGTATCGCTACTGCGATAAGCATTTCTGGCATAGCTTCCGGCTCTGCCAATTTAGGTATTACAGCCGTTGCTTTCTCCTTAGCTGTTTTCGGTTGGAAAGCAAATAGTTTTGGTACATCAATTGCCCACTTTTTGGGTTCCCCTAAAATGCAAATGGCAAACCTAATGACTAATCCCAAATTACTCATTCCACTTTTAATTAACGCAGGTATCATGGGCGCTCTAGGTGCAGTATTTCAAATTCAAGGTACACCAATGAGTGCGGGATTTGGCTTTTCGGGCTTAATTGGCCCTATTGCCGCCATGGCAAATCGCCCAGCGAATTTGGTTAATATTATATTAATTGCTGTTCTTTTCTTCGTGTTACCTATTGCATTAGGCATCGCAATGAATTACCTTTTTAATAACAAAGTTCATCTTTTCACTAGTAAAGACTTTGAACTGGATTTCAGTTAGTTTAAAATACTCTACTCTTCTGGTTTATCAGTCTTATTGCTATAATTGAAGTAAAGGAGAGTATGAAGATGATAAAATTCTATGGTTACAAACGTTGCTCTACTTCAAGGGCTGCTCAAAAATGGCTGACGGAGCACAATGTTGAGTTCGATTTTCAAGATTTGGTCGAAGAACCGCCTAAGAAATCTGATTTAATTAACTGGCTTACTCAACATAAAGATCGCGGCTTAAAATATTTTTTTAACACTCATGGTCAAGATTATCGTAAATTACACATTAAAGATCAAATTGCAGATATGACAATTGCAGAAGCTGCAGATATGATGTCCAAAAACGGAAAACTAATAAAAAGGCCTCTGGTTGTTGAAGGTAAAAAATTGACCTGTGGCTTTAATGAAAAAATTTACGAAAAAATTTGGCTATAAAATTTAAAAAGGAGGTATTGAAAACAGTACCTTCTTTTTTATTAATCAGCTTTCTAATATCATTGTTAACAGGTAAAATAATACAAAAAGGAGAATTTTATGAAGTATAACCAATACGCTTATGTGGAAACTGATTACAAAACAGAAGTTAAAGAATTATTGCAAATTAAATTTTTGCCAATAGATTATGAAAAACGCTCTTTTTCCAATCTTTTAGGAGAGCTGATCGCAAATGCAGTGGCAGTGATTAGCCCCCGCGACGAAAGTGCTCGTAAAGCAAAATTAGCTGAGTTTGCAGTTTCAGAAGTCCAACCCCTTAGTGCTTTTTTAGATACCAATCCAGAAGAAATTACTTCTAGCCAATTTTATAATGTTGCATTGCAGCTTCTTGGTTATCATGTTGGCTACGATTATCAACTAAATGACCCTTTGGCTTTTATGAAAAAGCAGGCACTACCTTACATTGAGAAAATTAACGACAAGAAATCTCTTGTTCAAGCTTTTTATCGTTTGCTTAACACTCGTGCCAAAAATGGACAACTGCTAATAGATGTCATGGCTGGTCAAGGCTATTTTTACAACAGAAAAACAGAAATTGCATCCAATGAGTTCCTCTTCTTTAACGGTAAAAGCTTGCCTGTTTTTGATACCAGCAAGGTGATCCGAGAAGTCGTTTATGTTGAAAGTGATTTGGATACAGACGGTGATGGGAAGAGTGACCTTTTACAAACAACAATTTTTCGTCCAATTGAAAGTGAAACTTTACCGGTTCCTGCTCTTTACACTGCTAGCCCCTATTTTGGCGGTATCATTGATAACGAAAAGCGTAACCACAACGTAGATGAAAATTTGAGTGATGCGACTGAGTGGACTAATCCACAATATCAGGCTTCTGCATTTGTTAAAGCCAAAAAACCATTGGATAGTGAAAACTCCTACAAGCCGGTAGAACAAGCTGTCGGCAAATCTTCATACGGTCTGAATGAATATATGCTGGCTCGTGGCTTTGCCAGCGTATTTGCTGGCGCTATCGGAACACGAGGCAGCGATGGTCTCAGAATTACTGGTGCTCCGGAAGAAACCGAAAGTGCCAAGGAAATAATTGAATGGTTACATGGTGATCGCATTGCTTATACTGATAGAACACGTCAACACGAAACCAAAGCAACTTGGTGTAACAAAAAAATTGGGATGACTGGTCGTTCATATTTAGGCACTTTGCAAATAGCCATTGCTACTACGGGTGTACCTGGCCTAAAAACAGTTATTTCTGAGGCTGCCATTTCTTCCTGGTATGATTATTACCGTGAACATGGCTTGGTAATTGCACCAGAAGATTGCCAAGGTGAAGATTTGGATATGCTTGCAGAAACTTGTCAATCGAACTTGTGGGATGCTGGAGATTATTTAAAAATTAAACCTAAGTTTGACGAAATGCAGAAGATTTTATTAGAAAAGTCTGATCGCAAAACTGGTCAGTATTCTGATTTCTGGGAAAAGCGCAATTATCGCCACCATACTGATAATATTAAATGTTCCTGGATTAGCGTCCATGGCTTAAATGATTGGAACGTTAAGCCTAAGAACGTCTATAAAGTTTGGCAAAAGGTCAAAGACCTTCCTATTGCACATCACCTTTTCTTGCATCAGGGACCCCATTATAATATGAATAATTTGGTTTCAATTGATTTTACTGACCTAATGAACTTATGGCTGGTTCATGAACTCTTGGGCATTGAAAATAACGCCTATAATCAGTGGCCAACTGTGCTTATTCAAGATAACCTAAAAGCAGATCAGTGGCACAAAGAAAAGGATTGGAGTAATGACATTGGAAGCGAAACTGTTTATTTCCCTAATTCCGATAATGAGTTAACCAAAGATACTAGCAGCAAGCAAAAACTTTCCTTTACTGATACAGGCGGAACTGAATTTAAGAAGGCAAAAATTTCTGAGAATGACTGGCAATACCAATTTATTTGTGGTGAAGAAAAATGGGCAAAAGCCAGTTTAGGTTTTACCACCGATGAATTTATTCATCCCGTAACCATAGTTGGTCGACCAGAAATAAGAATGAGTGTTTCATCAAGTCTTACTAAAGGACAAATTTCCGTTGCTCTGGTAGAAATTGCTGATCGCAAACGGTTGACTGCTACCCCGAAAATTTTAATGTCAGGTGGTCAAGAATTGGGTTTTCATTTTCAACTTGACTCTTTGCAAGAGTTCATGCCTGACAAGTTAACTCATGCTAAATTAATTACCAAGGCTCACATGAATCTGCAGAATTATGCAGATATGAAAAAGCCACGTAGTATTAAAGCAGGTGAGTTTTATGACTTGCAGTTTAAATTACAGCCAACTTATTACACATTGCCGGTAGGCAGCAAACTTTGTTTAATTATTTATTCAACTGACCAGGGAATGACGAAAAGGCCTCTTGAAAATACAGACTACACAATCGATTTGTCAGAAACAGCCATTAAATTTAGTACTAAATAAATTAAATTTTATTTATGCCAGTACCTTTCAAAGTTAAACATAAAAAGCAGCTGTGTTAAAAACACAGCTGCTTTTTAAATTTCAAAATTCTATTTTATGTTTATTGTAGCAAACGACCTGTTTTCTAAAGCAGTTAGCAATGCACGTGCAGTATCCAGGCTTGTAATTAACGGAATATTTTGCTGAATAGCAGTCTGACGAATGACAAAGCCATCAGATGTTTTAGCAAGATCATGGCCCATAGTATTAATTACCAAATCGATTTTGCCATTTTTCAATTCATTTAGGATATTTGTGTCAGTGTCTTCATGAATTTTATCTACCAAAGCAACATGTAAATGATTTTGTTTTAAAAATGTTGCTGTACCACTGGTAGCAAAAATACGGTAACCGATTTGGGCAAATCTTTTGGCAATAGGCAAAATTTCTTGTTTATCACGATCTTCGATTGTTAATAAAATATTGCCACTGTCCGGAATATGCATGTTTGCACCTGAGAAGGCTTTGTAAAGTGCCTTAGGAAAACTAAAATCACTACCCATGACCTCACCAGTTGACTTCATTTCCGGTCCTAAGTAGCTGTCAACATCAGAAAGCTTGCTAAATGAGAATACTGGGGCTTTAACACTAATCATTTTGGTTTCTGGTGCCAGGCCATCATCATAACCTTGCTCCTGTAAGCTTTCACCCATAATTACTCTTGTTGCCACCTGCGCCATTTCAATAGAAGTAATCTTACTTAAAAAAGGTACAGTACGACTAGCACGAGGATTGACCTCAATAATATAAATTTCACCATTGCGCTCAATTAACTGCAAATTCATTATTCCGCGACAATTAAGCTTTAACGCTAACTTCTTAGTAATGTCCGCTATTTTTTGTTTAATTGCGGGAGAAAATGCTTGAGCGGGATAAACAGCCATGGAATCTCCGGAGTGAACTCCAGCATGTTCAATATGTTCCATTATTCCGGGAATAAGGACCCTTTCGCCATCGCAAATTGCATCGACATCACACTCGCGCCCATCAAGATAATCATCAACTAAGATTGGATGACTGCTTGCAATATCCACATGATTTTGCAAATAGTCTTCAAGTTCTGGCTGATTATAAACAATTTCCATTGCTTTTCCACCCAAAACATAACTTGGTCTGACTAAAACCGGATACCCCAACTTGTCTGCTGCTTTGATAACACCATCATGTGTAGTAGTCGTAATTCCTTGCGGTTGCTTTAAGCCCAATTCTTTTACTACTTGATCAAATAATTCGCGATCTTCAGCTCTGTTCAGGTCTTCCACACTGGTACCCAAGATTTTAACACCATGCTTTTCTAGCCCAGCTGCCAAATTAATTGAAGTTTGACCACCAAACTGGATAATTACACCTTCAGGCTGCTCAAGATCACAGACATTTAAGACATCTTCTAAAGTGAGTGGCTCAAAATATAATTTATCAGAAACAGAAAAGTCGGTTGAAACGGTTTCTGGATTTGAATTAATTACAATGGCTTCATAACCCATTTTTTGTAATGCTTTGACACAATGAACAGTGGCATAGTCAAATTCTACACCCTGACCAATCCTGATAGGTCCTGAACCAACAACTAAAACTGATTTTTTACTATTCTTCCGACTCTCATTTTCGGTATCGTAAGTAGAATAGAAATAAGGAGTTTGTGAGATAAATTCTCCAGCACAAGTATCTACCATTTTATAAACCGGCACTAAATGGTTCTGCTTGCGCAGATCTCGCACTTGGTCTTCATCCTCATGCCATAAATTGGCGATAGTATGGTCACTAAAGCCGTATTTCTTAGCATTTTTGAGCACAGCCAGATCATCTGGATTAGCCGCAATAGTTTTTTCTAAATCAACAATATGCTTAACAATATCAAGAAAATAGAAATTAATTTTGGTTAATTCATGTAAGTCTGACATTGCATAGTCTCTGCGAAAAGCCTCCGCTAAATAAAAGAGACGATCATCTTGAGCTTTAACAAGTTTATTTTCCAGTTCTTCATCACTTGCATCATGAGCTTCAGCTGAATAAAAGTCTTTTTGGTCAATTTCCAAAGAGCGAACAGCTTTTTGAAAGGCTTCTTCAGCTGTTCTGCCTATAGCCATGACTTCTCCAGTCGCTTTCATTTGTGTGCCAAGTTCACGATTCGCTTTGGCAAATTTATCAAAGGGCCAGCGCGGTATTTTGCAAACAACATAATCCAGGGCTGGTTCAAATTCTGCAAAAGTAGTACCCGTTACTGGATTCTTTATTTCATCTAAAGTAAGACCCACTGCGATTTTAGCAGCCATCTTAGCAATGGGGTAACCCGTGGCCTTTGAAGCCAAGGCAGAAGAACGGGAAACACGCGGATTAACCTCAATGACATCGTAATTAAAACTATTCGGATCTAGGGCTAACTGAACGTTGCAGCCACCTTCAATTTTTAACGCCCGAATAAGTTTTAAAGAACAGTCGCGCAACATCTGATATTCTTTATCAGATAATGTCTGAGACGGTGAAAAAACAATTGAATCTCCCGTATGGATACCGACAGGATCAAAGTTCTCCATACAGCAGACAATCATGGCATTATCGTCATGATCTCTCATTACTTCAAACTCAATCTCTTTATACCCAGCAATTGACCGTTCAATTAAACATTCTGTAACTGGAGATAATTCCAAGCCATTTTTGGCTATTTTAGCGAGTTCATCCCTGTCATTGCAAATACCGCCACCAGTTCCACCCATAGTGAATGCCGGGCGAACAATGATGGGATAACCAATTTTGTCTCCAAAATCTAATGCTTCTTGCACTGTCTTGACACTAGTTGAAGGTGGCACTGGCTCTCCTAATTTTTGGCACAATTCTTTAAATTTTTCTCTGTCTTCGGCTTGTTCAATTGAATTGAGCTTTGTTCCCAATAATTCAATGTTTAGTTCATCTAAAATACCACTTTTTGCTAATGATAAAGCCATATTTAAACCAACTTGACCACCTAAAGTCGGTAAAATAGCATCAGGAAACTCCTTGCGGATAATACGTGATACTGATTCTAAAGTTAATGGTTCTATATAAACTTTATCGGCTATTGTAGTATCGGTCATAATTGTGGCCGGATTAGAATTAACCAGAACCACTTCATAACCTTCTTCACGCAAAGCAAGGCATGCTTGTGTACCGGAATAATCAAATTCTGCAGCCTGACCAATAATAATTGGTCCTGAACCAATTACCATTATTTTTTTAATATCAGTTCTTTTAGGCATGATTTTCAACATCCTTTCTTTGGTCAATCATTTGCATAAAGTAATCAAAGATGCCTTCTTCATCGTGAGGGCCAGGCGTACTATCAGGGTGAAATTGGACGGAAAAAGCAGGATATTTCTTGTGCCGCAAACCTTCGATAGTACCGTCATTAACTTCAACATGAGTAACCATTAAAATATCAGGATCAATTGAATCTTGGTTAACAGCATAGCCATGATTCTGTGAGGTAAAGCCAATATTTCCAGTAGCTATTTCACGTACAGGATGATTAAATCCCCGATGACCAAATTTCATTTTATAAGTTTTTGCACCATTAGCCAGAGCAAAAACCTGGTGACCCATGCAGATTCCCATTAATGGTACCTGCTTTTCTACTTCTTGAACCATTTTGACGGCACCCCGCATTTCTAAAGGATCTCCAGGTCCATTAGACAGCAAAACGCCATCCGGATGAAGAGATAATATTTTTTCAGCTGAAGTAATATAAGGCAAAACTATACAGTTGCAATCTCGTTTGCTTAATTCACGCAAAATACTATTTTTTAGTCCAAAATCTACTACAACGATATTGCGCTTTGAGCCTGGCACAGGATAAGCTTTTGTAGTCGCAACTCTTTTAACTACGTCCTTTGAAAGTTGACTTGCTTTTAATTGCTCTGCAATCGCAGCAGCATTCTCCTTAGAATCACAAATTTGACCCTTCATTGTACCGTAGGCACGTAATTTTTTAACCAATTTTCTGGTATCTATTCCTTGAATACCAGGTACATCTAGACTCTTTAAAAAATCTGGTAAAGTAGTTTGCATGCGCCAATTATCAGGGTGTCGTGCCACTTCATGGCAAATCACTCCTTTTATGCCCGGCTCAAGTGATTCATAATCTGCCAGCGTGATCCCATAATTGCCAATTAACGGATTAGTAAAAACTAAAATTTGATCAGCATACGATTGATCGGTAATTGCCTCTTGATAACCTGTCATTCCGGTTGTAAACACGACTTCACCTTTAGTCTCTTGACTTCCACCAAAGCCTTCGCCTGCAAATATACTGCCATCTTCTAAAATTAAATATCTCATTTACTTTCCTCACTTTGAAAAACAATCTGGCCGTCGACCATTGTTAAAACAGTTTGGCCATAAACTGCATCACTATTAAAAGGAGTATTCCTTCCCTTAGACTTAAAATTAGCTGCATTAATAGCTTCTTTTTTGTGAAGATCGAAAATTGCAATATCTGCCGGTTGACCTAAAGCTATTTTTCCAGCTTTTTCCAAACCAAAAGTTTTAGCGGGAGCCAAAGTGAGCCAATTTAATAACTGCTCCAAAGTAAAAATACCAGTTTTAACAAATTTAGTGTAGAGCTCACTAAAAGCCGTTTCGCTGCCAACAATACCAAATGCAGCCGTGGCAAAACCATTTTGCTTATCACTTGCAGTATGAGGAGCATGATCAGTAGCTATCATGTCAATTGTGCCATCAAGCAATCCAGCTATAAGTGCTTCTTGATCTCCTTTGGTTCTCAAAGGCGGATTCATTTTAAAATTAGCATTATCACTGATAATATTTTCTTCTTCTAATAGAAGATGATGAGGAGTAACTTCACAAGTAACATTAATGCCTTTACTTTTAGCAATTCTGATCAACTCAACGCCTTTCTTAGTAGAAACATGGCAAACATGGTAATGAACGCCAGTCTTTTGCGCTAATAATAAATCTCGAGCAATTTGAGTAGTTTCAGCTAATTCAGTAATTGGAGCTAAATTAAATTCACTAGCTTTTTGGCCACCATTTATAACGCCATGATTGAACAATGAATCATCTTGAGCATGTTCGGCAATAATTAAATTATTAGCCTGAGCTTTTAGCATTGCTAGATACATTGTGCGAGCATTTTGCACACCTTTGCCATCATTGCTTAATGCAACACAGCCGGCTTTTTTTAGAGCTGCATAATCAGGAATTTCGTTAGTATCTTCATTAACAGTAATTGGTGCATATTGCAAAACATGAATTACACCATTTTCACAATTGTTTTTGACCATTTTACGCAACAGTTCTGGCGTGTTGGGTACCGGTACTACATTCGGCATTGCACAAACAGTAGTGAAACCACCATGTGCTGCTGCCAGCGAACCGGTTCTGACATTTTCTTTATCAGTTTGTCCAGGATCTCTGTAATGAACATGTACATCAACAAGTCCTGGGCTTACTAATTGATTTTTGGCATCAATTATATTTTCTGCTTTTAAACCAATACCAATTGCAGAAATTACACCATTTTTAATTAAAAGGTCACCATGTACTATTTCTCCATCAGCATAAATATAGCCGTTTTTAATCACAGTTGTCATCAAGACAATCCCCCTAATTTGCGACCACGCATAACTGCTTCAATCATTGCCATTCTCATAAAAACACCATTTTCCATTTGCCTTACAAACCGACACTTTGGAGCTTCAACTAAATCACCGCTAAGTTCAACATCATGGTTAATCGGACCCGGGTGCATGATAATAGCATCATCTTTCATTTGTTCATACCTTTTTTGATTAATACCAAATTTTTCATGGTAGCTTTTGGCGTCAAATTTTGCTTCGTTAGGATCATCCGCGTGTCTTTCGTGTTGCACACGTAATAGCATCATCACATCCATTTGATTAATTAAATCATCAATTGGTTTATATTCACCATACTTATCGTATTGTTTGTCATACCAATATTCAGGGCCAGAGAAATAAACCTTAGCTCCTAGTCTGGTCAAAAGTTCCATATTACTTTTAGCAACTCGAGAATTTGTAATATCTCCTATAATAGCTACTTTAAGACCCTTAAAATGTCCAAAATGTTCGTGAATTGTCATCATATCAAGCATACATTGTGATGGGTGCTGCCCACTGCCGTCTCCTGCATTGATGACACCAATATTAAGATGTTGGTTTAGTTTGGGATGTATCAATTGATTATAGTATTCATTTTCAGAATGTCTAATAACTTCAAGATCAATCCCAAGAGCTGCCATAATAAGGGAAGTGTCATAAAGCGTTTCCCCTTTTTTAGTTGAACTGTGTGCAGGGTCAAATGGTATTACGCTTAAGCCCAATTTTCTTTCTGCCATTTCAAAACTCGTGTGAGTTCTGCTGGAATTTTCAAAAAACATGTTTGTGACAAAAACCGGCTGTGTTAAATGTGGACGAGCTCCACCATTTTTAAAGTATTCTGCTCGTTCAATAAGTGCCATTACTTGCTCAAGTCTTAAGTTTTCAACACTTACAAATGATTTTAGGGTAACAAGATTAATATTTTTCATTTTTACTCTTTTCCAAAAAAATAAACCTAAAGCTTTTTCAGCTCCAGGTTTAGCAAAAGGGTTTTTAGTATAGTTAGAGACTCAATAAAAGAACTCAAACCCTTCTGACCCTCTCTGGAGCCAATTAAACGGTTGAATTAATTTTTTATTGTGGCAATGGTTTTAATTCCACATTGTCTTTATTATCAATTTCCTCTACATGAACAGCTATCTCTTCATGTGATGAAGTTGGGATATTTTTACCAACAAAATCTGCTCGAATTGGTAGTTCGCGATGACCACGATCAACCAAAGCAGCAACGGCAATTGAACTTGGTCTGCCTTTATCCATTAAAGCATCCATTGCCGCTCTGATTGTCCGACCAGTAAAAATGACATCATCAACTAAAATCACATGCTTATTGCTAATTTCAATACCCAAATCTTTTGAATTAACAACGGGGTCTAGTTTTAATGATGCATCATGACGATCATCACGATATAAAGTAATATCAAGCTGACCAAGTGGAACATCAACACCTTCAAGCTTCTGAATCCGATCATGAATGCGTTGAGCTAAATAGACGCCACGAGTTTTTATTCCTATCAGAACCAGGTCCTCTGTGCCCTTATTTCGTTCAATAATTTCATAAGTGATTCTTGTCAACGCTCTTTTCATTGCTGAAGCGTCCCAAATTTCTTTAGTCATTTTTTTCTCCTGTAGTACATTGCCCATGAAAAAAGCACTTAATCTATTTGAGACTAAATGCTTTGTAAAAGTCAATACTTAATTGAGCTTTCCTTGCTAGCCTCACGGGACTAATTTTAAAGGACATCTGTTTAAATATACTGTTTCAAATTCAAATTGTCAATAGTAAAGTTGGATATTGCTGATGTTAGCTTTTTAATTATATTCAACTTGACCAACTAAATCTTTAATATCATTGACTCCTAAATTATTCAAAACCTGCGGTAAGTCATGGACAATATGAAGGCAAGCTAAAGGATCTTTAAAATGTGCACTACCTACTGCAACAGCGTTAGCACCAGCAAGCATAAATTCGACCACATCTTCAGCAGATGCAATTCCACCCATACCGATAATTGGTAAATTAGTAACCCGTCTTACCTGATTAATCTGATATAAGGCAATGGGCTTCACTGCAGAACCAGAGTATCCACCAAAATTATTTCCAAGCAGAGGTTTGCGAGTCTTTATGTTAATCCTCATACCAGTTACAGTATTTATTAAAGATAAGCCATCAGCACCACCTGTTTCAGCAGCCTGCGCTAATGCAACTATATCAGTTACATTAGGTGTCAACTTTACAAAAACGGGCAAATCAACTGTATTTTTTATTGCAGCAGTTAGCTTCTCCACCACTCTTGGGTGAACACCAAATGACATTCCACCTTTAGCCACATTGGGGCAAGAAACATTAATTTCAAGAGCAGTAACCATTTTTGAATCTGACAGTTTTTGGGCAACTTCAAGATAGCCATCTTCACTTTCACCACCAACACTGGCAATTATTGGTAGAGCTGGATATTGCTTTTTAATAGCAGGCAACTTATCGCTAATAACTTTATCAACCCCTGGATTGGTCAACCCAACTGAATTTAATACGCCATTATCTAAAACTGCAATTTGGGGTTGCGGATTTCCTAAACTTGGCTTAGCTGTAGTAGTTTTAATAACTAGTGCTCCCAGTTCATTCAAGTCAAATTTTTTTGCTGCTGGTACATCCCCGAAGCCGAAAGTACCACTAGCCGGCATCACCGGGTTTTTTAAAGTAAATCCAGGCAATTTTACACTGATGTTTGTCATTTTACCCTCCAAAAATGTAAGCTCACTGTCAATACAATTATTTTTGGATATATTTTACACAATTTCTTTACTTTTTAAAAACAAAATTTTTATTGTATTTTATAAACAAAAATGGTAATCTCATTAATGATAAACTTTAAACGGTACAGAGAGACCGCAAGTTAAAAACAAGACTTAAATTAAACAAAAGGTCTATTTTGATGCACTCTCGTACCAGAATAGGCTTTTTTGTGGAGGTTTTAATGGAAAAAGCAGTATTTGTAGCTTTGGACTTTGACAACCAAAATGATGTTCTTGAATTACTAACAAAACTAGGTCATCCCCAAGAAACATACTTAAAGATTGGTATGGAACTTTATTATCATTATGGATCCGATTTTGTAGAAAAATTAGTAAATCAAGGCTATCATATTTTTTTAGATCTTAAATTACACGATATTCCCAATACAGTTTATCGAGCTGCTAGGCAAATTGCTCATTTAGGTATTTTTTGCACGACTATTCATGCTCTAGGTGGCAGTGAAATGATTTCCGCCGCAAAAAAAGGCTTGATAGATGGCACACCAACTGGAAACAATACTCCCAAATTACTAGCAGTTACAGAATTGACCTCAATTTCAGAAAAAATTTTGGCAAATGAACAAAACTGTTCATTATCAATGGCAGAGCAAGTAGTTAGTCTGGCACAAACTGCAAAAAAAGCAGGTGCAGATGGTGTGATATGCTCACCACTTGAAGTGAAAAATCTTAAAGCAAAAGTAGGATCTGATTTTTTATATGTCACACCCGGAATTAGGTTAGTAGACAGTATTACTGATGATCAGATACGTATTGCAACGCCACAAAAAGCAAAAAAATTTGGTTCTAGTGCGCTTGTAGTGGGTCGACCAATTACGCAGGCTGAAGATCCCGCTCTAGTTTATCGAGAAATTAAAAAGGAGTTTGAGCAAAATGCATCAAGATCAAATTATTAATAAGTTAGTTGATAAAAAAATTATTACAATATCCCCTGACAAACCATTCACTTATGCAAGTGGAATGTTATCTCCCATTTATACTGATTTAAGATTAACTGTTTCTTATCCAGACTTGCGTGACTGGATTGCTTCAGATTTAGCAGGTCTTATTAAAGAAAAGTATCCAGATGTAAGCGTGATTGGGGGAGTTGCTACGGCGGGTATTCCCCATGCAGCATGGGTGGCTGACAAACTGAATTTGCCAATGATTTATGTACGCCCAAAGCCAAAAGATCATGGTAAGGGTAAACAAATTGAAGGTCTTTTTAATAACAACGATCAAATTGTACTAATCGACGATTTAATTACCACTGGTGGCTCAGTTATTAATGCAGTGAAAGCAACTGAAAAAGAAGGCGGCAATGTAATCGGCGTGAGCTCAATATTTACCTATTATTTAAAAGATACTAAAGCTAACTTTGCTCAAGCTAAAGTTGACTACAGTCCTTTGTTAACATATCCTGAACTACTGCAAAAAGAAAAAGAGATGAAATATATAACTTCAACAGAATATGAGGCTTTAAAGACATGGCACGAAGATCCTTGGGAATGGGGTAAAAAATTCCAATAAAAAACAAAGCCGATTATTTTATTAGTTATTAAAAACTGACTAATCTTTCACTAAAACAAGATTAGTCAGTTTTTCTTTTATTTGAAAAAAGGTTAATGATGTCTAATTGCACCATTCAGACGAACACGATAATGGAAATAAATCAATATCATGAAAGGTATTAAAATTAACTGCACTAAATAAAAGTATTTGACTGGTAATAAGTCATTTATAAATCCCATGATTATTGGACCAAACGCCATACCAATGTCAAGTCCTAAGTAAAACGTGCTACTGGCTAAACCTTGTTCGCTTATGGGAGCCAATAGCATTGCAGTTGACTGTAAAACTGAATACATTAAACCATAGCCAATAGCCATAAAAGCAGCTGCGAGAGCCATTATCCAGTTATTTTTCATTGTTGCCAGCAAAATTAGGTAAATAAGGGTGGCAGCAACACTAACCCAAAACCAAGTGCCAAATTTAACAGTATCAAAGAGATTTTTTAAAACTATTCGAATAAGCAATAGTACAACAGCATAAATCAAAAAATAGGAGCCTACATTTACACTCAAATGACGCTCTTCAACGTAAGTAACCAGATCGGCTTGTGTAGCAAAATAAGGAAAAGCAAATAAAGTGGTGAGCATTGCTATAGGCAATACATTTTTCTGAATAATTTTGATATGTAAAAATGATTTCTTCTTTTCGCTATACCTAATTTCTTTTGGCTTTGCCTTATTGCCAACAAATTGAATTATAATGACCATTAAAAAGGCTGAAACAGCAGAAGCAATGATGGCAGTTCTGTATCCTGTTTTTTGATAAGTACTAATGGCCAGTGCCGGAGCAACAGCCATCGCCAGTGCATTCATCAGACCGTAAAATCCCATTGCCTGACCAACGTGAGCACGTGGTACCAAAAAGGCAAGCCAAGTGGTCATGCAAACGGTGCAAAGAACATAACCTGAACCGTTAATTAAACGAAAAAGGAGCAGCCAATTGCTTGCCGGTGCTATTACGTAGCCGGTTACACCGACCACTATGAGAATTCCGCCGATAAAAGATAAACGGTATTTCGAAAATTTATCCGTCAAATTACCTGCAATTGGCCGCAAAAACATTGCTGCTATACTCATAATTCCAACAATCAAGCCAGCAAAGCCACTACTAGCTCCCAAACTTTTAGCGTAGCCATTAATCAAAGGGTTAACAAACATGGTACTAAACATAAAAAAGAATGAAGCTGCCATAACTAGTATCACATCTTTAGTATAAATTGCTTTTTCTTTTGTCATTTTTACCTCACTTACTTAAAACCTAACTTATCTATCATATCACTTAAAAGTTGGCATATTAGAATAATAAAATGAACTGAAAAACAATTTTAGCTGTCAAACATGCGATAGTATTTGACTGAGAGCTATATATAATGCTAGACATTCCTTTTAAAGTTATACAATTCGGCCAAAAAAGGTTGTATGAAATTTCCGTACAACCTTTAAGTTAGTGTATATGTGATTTTAAGATATTTATCCATAGAAAATTTTAAAATTAAATCTAATTGCTTATAATTATTTTTTTAGTTTATCTAAAACATAAATTTAAACAACTATAAACTTCTTTCTGTGGTATCATTAAATCTAGTAGTGAGTTTAATTGACCTTAATTAATTTCTCTCACTTCTAATTTTCTACGTTAAGGGCTAATTTTATCTTTAGCATAGTGAGACACTTTAAAATTCATCCTTAACAATATTGTAAGCAACTTCAATTGATAATTATATTGAAGCTGCTTTTTTATTTCTTAACATTTCCTTTCTTTAAGCATTGATAAAAAATATCTTTTCAAACAAGTTTCCTGACTTATTTTAAATAACACTACCTCTCCCAAAAATTTATCTAATATATAGTTGACATGATTAGATAATATAATCCTAATAAATGTGGTTAAAATTGTCAATAAATTATTTAATTTTAAAAAATATGTTTTTATTATAAAACAGTATAAAAGTATCTGTATAATATTTAAATAACACAGTTCATAATGATTGTGAAGCATCTATAAAATAAAAAATACTTTTTTAATGATGATTATTAAAAAAGTATTTTATTACAAATAACAGTAATAATATTATATTTAAATAAAAAAATTTAAATATTATTTATTTTTTTGAAAGCGTAGCCATCTGGCTTTATATCTTATTAACTTTTATTTTATTTATATTAATTTAGAAATAACATTTTGAAAATAATTACTTAGCAATGGTTTACCAGAATTGATAATTTGTTATTAATTCAGAATTTAGTTAGCACTTTTAAAATTTTAAAAATTAACTCTTGAAATTATCAAATTCAAAAATATTTGTAATTAATCTTTCTTAAATATGGCATAAAACTGCCCACCTTGAAACACTGCTTAAGTTTATTAATAGAGCAAAGCTTCTTTTTACTCATATGCTTGGCATTTGGACTAAAAACAGATAGATTTTAATTTAATTTTTCTTTCAATATCACTAATACCTAGAAATACAACATATTATAGTTGCTATGCAATTAGAAAAGATAGTTTTTGATTAAATTAATGTATTTTTACAAAAATGTAACTATTTTAGTATTGTAAAGAGATATCCTTATCACGACTATATCTCCTTCAGTACCTAGGTCATTGGCAGCGGTAACAGCTTTCTTTACATTAGATTTACCAATAGGTCTGTGCATTAAGTTGAAATTTTTTACCAGCAACTTTCTGGTAATCCGTTTAAAAATATTATTAGATTTGTTTCAGGAGAAGATTAATTATTTTTATCTGAGTTAAAAGTAACTAAAGACGAATTGGGCTATGTTAAAAACGTTTCTAAAATTAAAATGTCAAGCCGATTTACAGCTTGACATCAAAACTATTTTAAAAATCTATTAAAAACTTTTAAAGGAAAGTAATCAACGTGTTTTTTATTTTCTTAAAAGTTATTTCTTCAAAACAAAAATATACAGATTTAAAAATACTACTATCATCCAGATTGGTTTAGTAGCCCATATAACGATTTCTTTCCCAATCAGAAACAGTTTGAGTGTATTGCGACCATTCTAACTCTTTAGAATCAATAAAGCTCTGAGTTAAATGTTTTCCTAAAGCATTTTGAATTAATTTATCTTTCTTAAAAGCTTTTAATGCATTGTGCAATGTAGAAGGAAGAGGTTTGATTCCCATTTCATTAAGTTGTTCTTCACTTAAATCAAATAAGTTGCAGGTTACTGGATCCATAGGCATCTTTTCTTCCTTAATTCCAGCCATTCCTGCACTTAAACATGCGGCTAAAAGCAAGTACGGGTTAGCTGTAGGATCAGCGGAACGCATTTCAAGACGAGTATTTAATTCCCCTGCAGAAGGTACTCTAACCATAGGAGAACGATTCTTTGAAGCCCAAGAAATATATACTGGAGCTTCAAAACCGGGAATTAAACGCTTGTATGAGTTAACAGTCGGGTTGCCAACTGCTGTAATGGCACGTGCATGCTCCAAAATGCCATTTAAAAAGTACAAGGCAGTCTTGGATAAATGATATTTATTATTTTTATCATAAAATGCATTTTTACTGCCTTTGAATAAAGACATGTTGGTATGCATACCGTTGCCAGCTTGACCTTGCAAGGGCTTAGCCATAAATGTAGCAAATAAGCCATGTCTTTTAGCTATCTCACGCACAATCATTTTAAAAGTTTGCACACGATCAGCAGTTGTCAACGCATCATCGAATCTGAAATCAATTTCCTGCTGGCCATCTCCTACTTCATGGTGAGCAGCTTCCACTTCAAATCCAATGCTTTCCAAAGTTTCAACAATATCTCGGCGACAACTTGCACTTTCATCGTTTGAAGTCAAATCAAAATATGATGCATGGTCTGGAACTTGAGTAGTCCAATTACCATTTTCATCAAGTTTAAGTAAATGAAACTCGGCTTCAAAACCAATGTCAAAAGCGGTAAAGCCCAATTCTTTCATTTGACCTATAACTCTTTTAAGATTATTCCGTGGATCACCTGCGAAAGGCTCACCATCAGTAGTATGAACGGAACAAGTTAAGCAACCAATTTTACCACCTGTGCTGTCACTCCAAGGCAAAACGGACCAGGTGGAAAAATCTGGATATAATATCATATCACTTTCTTCCAAACGAACAAATCCATCAATTGAAGAACCATCAAAGCGTACGTCATTTTCTAAAACCTTGTCTAACTGACTATTTGGAACTTCAACTGCTTTTAGCGTTCCATTGATATCTGTGAAAGCCAATCTAATAAATCTGACATCTTCTTCTTTGACACTTTTTCTTATGTCATCTGCTGAAATTTTCTTTGTCATGCTTCTCCACCTAAAAAATCACACAATAATTGGTACAGTCTAAACTAGAAATTTGTTTCTCGTTTAAAACTAGATTTTAGATTAGCAAATGTTTAAAAACTTGTAAAGTGGTCTAACAAAAAATATTAAAACTTTACCAAACTTTTACTTTACTTTTATAAATATCCTTGATTAATTTTGAAAAAATAATTCATTAACTGCATTTGTGATCGCTATTTTCACATGAGCATAGGTTAATCCACCTTGCATATATAGAGCATAAGGCGGTCTAATTGGACCATCTCCAGAAAACTCAATACTTGCACCTTCAATAAATGAACCATCAGCCATAATCACTTGATCTTCATATCCAGTATCATTACTCGGAATAGGATCAACAAATGAATTAATTGGTGAGTTTTCCTGTAAAGTTTTAGCAAATCTGATCATTTTGTCTTTATCATGAAAAATCACTGTTTGAATTAAGTCAGTTCTTTCATCATTCCATTTAGGTGAAACCTCTAATCCCATCTTTTCTAATAAAGCTGATGAGTAAATTGCACCTTTAATAGCATTGCCGGTAACACTCGGTGACACAAAAAGGCCCTCAAAATAATCAAGATTATTATTTAAGCTGGCTCCTTCTTCGCGACCAATACCACCGGCCGTAAGTCTTGCCGCAGTGTTTTCAATCAATTCGTGCTTACCAACAACATAACCACCTATTTTTGCCAGTCCACCACCAGCATTCTTAATTAATGAGCCAGCCATTATATCAGCACCATATTCAGTAGGTTCATGTTGCTCAGAAAATTCTCCGTAACAGTTATCAACAAAAACTATACTTTTCGGCGAAACTTCCCTGATCATTTTAATCATTAGCTTGATTTTTGCCACTGTAAAACTTGGTCTGGTATTGTAGCCTCGTGAACGCTGAATGACAACCATTTTAGGTTGATGTTCTTTTAACAGCTTTCGTGCAGAAGCAAAATCAACACTGCCATCAGATAACAAATTAACGTGAGAAAACTTAACACCATATTGTTTCAAGCTACCACGACCATTACCGGCAATTCCAATAACTTGTTGCAATGTATCATAAGGCATACCAGTTAAATAGATTAGTTCATCACCTGGCAGCAAATTTCCTGCCATTGCAGTAGCCAAAGTATGAGTACCAGAAACAAACTGTGAACGGACTAAGGCATCCTCAGTGTTAAATATCTGTGCGTAAATACGATCTAGCTTATCTCGCCCGCTGTCATCTGACCCGTACCCAGTACTGCCAATTAAATCAGATTCAGCAACAGCTTTGTCTTTAAAAGCTTGTAAAACTTTATTTTGATTAAATAGAATATTTTGATCAATTTTTGCTAATTGCGGCGCTATCTGTTTGTCAGTTTCTGCTACTATTTCATTTAATTCATTTGGCCAGTTATTCATTTAACCAAACCTCAACTTTCTGTGTAATTTTATTTAAACAATTCGGATCTTTAAGCGGATCAAACCAAGTGACAGGTAATTGATGACGAAAATACGTCAGCTGCCTCTTAGCATATCTTCTTGAAGCTGTTTTTAAATTTGAAACGCAATTTTCAAGGTTATCTTGTTTTGCAAAATAAGGAAACAACTCTTTATAACCAATAGCCTGCAGGATTGTATATTCTTGAGCACGATTTTGATAAACAAATTTTGCTTCTTCAAGCAAGCCTTGTTCCATCATCTGATCAACACGCAAATCAATTCTACGGTAGATTTTAGCACGATCTGAATTGAGACCAATAATGAGGTAATCATATCTTGCCTTTATTTTTTTCTGCTGTTGTGAAAACTTTTTTCCTGTACGTTCAATTACTGTCAGCGCCCGTAAAACACGGCGAGAGTTATTTGATGGAATTTTTTGAGCGGCTTCTGGATCTCGCTTGTCTAACTCTGCCCACAATTCATTTTTACCATGTTCCTGCAAAAAGTTTTCCCATTTTTTCGTTGTCACTGATTCTTGGCGAGACGGTTCTCCTAATTTCATTTTGTTTAAAAGTGCATTAACATAAAAACCAGTACCACCTACTAAAAGTGGCAGCTTACTTTGGGCACTGATTTTCTCAATAGCTTTTTCCGCCTGCTCAATAAAATCTATCACAGAATAAGGCTCAAAAACTGATTGAGTATCAACAAGATAATGCCGAATAGCGGTTTGCTCTGTTGGAGTTGCTTTCGCTGTTCCAATAGCCACCTCTTTATAAACCTGCATTGAATCACCCGAAATTATTTCAGCATTTACTTTTTGAGCAAGCTGAATTGCCAAAGAGGTTTTTCCAATTGCCGTTGGTCCCACTATTGCCAAAACTTTCTGCATCTTTTTCCCTCATTCAATAAATAATATAGAAAAAACACGTTTGAAAAATTAACAAACATGTTTTCTATTTAATATTTGGACTTCTTAGTACGACCATTCCATTCATCAAAACCATTTTTTAACCACTTAATAGATGAAAAGTTCTTTTTCTGTAGAAATCTGGCAGCTCGCAGGGTAACTGATAAAGAATCAGAGTATAGGTAAACCGGAAGATCGGACCTTAATTCAGTATATTGATATTTAAGCATTGTATAAGGTAAGTTTCTGGCACCATCAATATGTTTTCTTTTGAAAGGTTCTTTTTCACGTAAATCTACAACCTGTGCTTTACGCATTCCCTTATTAAATTCATCATTGGACAAGTCTCCACCGCCCAAGCGCTTAGTCTGTATTTTATTCCATAACCAAACTGCAACAAAGGCTAAAATTATTATAATTAAAACCGCATCTAGAATAACTAAAAAAGTTGACATAAATTGTATTTCTCCTACTTAAAAGTTTCTAAAAACAATATACTCTTAATGTAGCTTAAGAGCCATGCTTATTTTTATTTCTGCGTTCTTCATATTCATATTCACGGCGCAGTATTATTTTTGCAACTAAATAATCATGCTTATCGATTAAATGTGAACGGTTGATATTATCTAGTTCAAGAGCCATTAGCTCAATGTCCCAAATTCTTTTTCCTACATGGACAAAAATGCCGTATTTTTCCAAAAGCTGTTGTACATCATACAAAGTTTTCATTATAAACTGATTACCATACCCATTCTGACAGCTGCCACACAATAAATTATTAGAGCACATACTGCAACAACACGCATTTTCATTGAATACTTTCTTAAGTTTCTTTCACCCAAAATCACAGCAATTAAAAATCCGGTTATAAAACCGCCAATATGTCCTGGGATATCGATATTAGGAGCAAAAAGATCAAGCACAATATTAATCAGTGCCAGCCAAAAAGATTGCCTACCTAAATAAACAAGAATCGGATTAGCACGATTTTGCAATGCAACAGCAGTCATTGCACCAAAAAGTCCAAACAAAGCAGTTGAAGCACCAGCACTAATAGCGTTATCGTTTCCCCAAGCCAAGCTTAAGAGATTTCCGCCAATGCCTGAAAGCAAATAAATAGCTAAAAAACGCCAATGACCTATTATTGTTTCCATATAAACTCCCAGATAATAGATCATCACTGCATTTGATATTAAGTGCATAATTCCAATATGAAGGAATTGTGCGGTAAACAAACGCCACCACTGGTTACCTATAACAATAGCATCATTTTTCATAGCTCCCAATTTCATTAGAACGTAGATATTTTCGGAGCCGCCTATTGCAGTTTCAATTAAAAAGACTAAAAAAAGAATAACTAGAATACTGATAGTTATATAACAATTTTTCAGGTTTTGTCGCTGGTTCATAATAGCCTCAGTTATTTCGATAAAATTGATTCAGGAGTGATAATTGTTTGAATTGGAACATCAGTTGCTTCTATTTTCCACGCTGCAGTTTTAAAAATCATCTTTGAATTGACCAAAGCTACCGTCTTTGAACCAGGATGTTTTGCCAAAAAGCGATCATAATAACCACCGCCAAATCCTAAACGTTGATGTGAATCCAAAGCAAAAGCCAATCCGGGCACAATAATTAAGTCGAGATCATTATTAATCTGAGCATCCGGTTCACTTACTTCTTCAACACCAAATTTCGACTTAGTTAACTTAGTCATGTAACTATAATAAATAAAATCTTGGGAACGTTCACTGTTATCGTTAGCGCGAGCTAAATAAACATCCTTTCCTAGATCCCATAACTGTGCAATTAGTCCTGAAGTATCAACCTCATAAGTTAGAGAAGATGTTATCCCTACGCTCTGGCAGTTGCTAAGCAAATCAGAATTCATAATATTTTTAAGCAGAGTCTGATCTTCAGTGCTTTTTAGAGGTGTTTCCGCAAAATTGCTTAGTTTTTCTACTTGTTGTTTTCTAATTTCTTTTTTTGATTTTGTCATGATTCTTCCATATAAAAAATAGCAGGAGCATAGGCTCCTGCCATATTGGTTAATTACTTAGTTTCACGATGAAGAGTAGTATGTCTTTCGACTGGGCAATACTTCTTCAAACTTAAACGTTCCGGATGCTTACGCTTGTTTTTCTTAGATAAGTAACTTCTATCGCCACATTCGGTGCATTCCAAAATGATGTTATCTGCCATTTCTTTCACCACCTACGCTTTTATTCTGACTGTATTATCTTAGCATTTTTCCTTTATTATTACCAGTAATATTCACAAAATTCTATTTTTTATGTAATTTAAAGTAATCCTGTACCATTGCTTTAGTCATTTGTAGTGTATATGAACCTTCATGTTCAGGATCAAGTCCTGGAAATATTACCGCTGTTGCTATTTCAGGATTATTGGATGGCGCATAGCCAACAAAAGTAGCATTAACCAGCTCAGGTGGATTTTTTTGGTTAGGATTATCAGGATCGTAATAAAATGTTTGAGCAGTTCCCGATTTGCCGGAAATAGAAGGCTTTACATTTTTTAGTTTATGCGCTGTACCCCAAGAATTTGTACCATGAACAACACGCCAAAAACCTTGTTTGACAATATTCAGCTCATCTGATGTCCAGGGTATACGTAACTGAACTTCTGGTTTTTTATTATAATCTACATAAACTTTTTTGCCGTTATTTGAAGTTCGTCCAATTGACTGCACCACATAAGGCTGCATTCTATAGCCACCATTTGCAATCGTAGAAACGTACTGAACCATTTGAATTAAAGTATAAGCATCATAGTTACCATAAGACAGGTCTAACACAGAACCTGAAAGAACCAATCCTTGATCATTAAATGATTTGCCCTGAATTCCGGAAATTTCTCCCGGTAAGTCAATGCCAGTTTTTTGACCTAATCCAAACATATTAAAATTATGTCGTAAAGGTTCAAACGCCGTTTGTGGCATATAAATTTTTGTTTTAGGAACATATGAAGCTTTAACCCATTTCATTGCTAAATGCATCATGTAAATATTACTTGAAACTTCAAGTGCCGTTTCTGCATCAAGGGCTCCAAAAGTACCTATTGGATAAACAGACTTTTTAACAGGAGTACTGGGCAAGTAAACCGGTGTATCAGGCATTACATTATTTGTGGGAGTGATTACCTTATTAATCAATCCTCCACCTACCATTGCGCCTTTAACAGCTGACCCCATTACAAAAGACTGATTAATTACCCCTAATGCGTTATTAGTAGTTTTATTCTTCTTTGGGTCACGACTAATACCAGCAATAGCCAAAATCGCACCAGTTTTGGGATTCATGGCAACAGCATAAGCTCCATTTGAATAGCGAGCCGCTCCTGAACCAACAGCTGACGCATAGATATTTTCTAATGAACTTTGAACCTCTTTTTGATATTTAGCATCAAGCGTTAAAACCAAACTTGCACCAGCTTGACCAGTATAAACCGATTTCGATTGTTCAATATCGCCTGAATTTTTAGTCCAAACTTTACTTGTGGCTTTCGTTCCTTTAAGCAGTGGCTCATATTTTTCTTCTAAATATGATGTACCAACTCGATCATTCCTGGAATAGCCGTTAGTTAAATAATATTGTAAATTATCACTAGGCAAGCCGGCTTTTTCAGTTGATACAGAACCAATAATGCTGCGAATCGATGAACCATTAGGATAAGAACGTTGCCAATCAGTACCAATGCCTACACCGGGCAAATCAGAAAGATGTTCGCCTACTTCCGCAATTTCTTTATCTGTTAAGTGATTATTTTTAATATAAATGGTAGAAAGAGTGTACGCCCCTGAAATCTTATTGTAAATTAAAGCCGCTGTTTTTTCACGTGCACTTAATTTAACATGTTCAGCATTAACTTGCTCTTGGATTCTTTTATTAATTAAATTATCATCCTGTGTTGCTCTCACTGATTTAGGAACTTTAGCGGCTTCCTTAGCACTATTATTTTTATTAGCCAAATAATAATCAATTACTTGCTGCTGTGTCGGTTTTTCGTCTTTAATTGAAATATATTGGCTAAGAGAATTTGAAATTGAATAAATATCTTCACTTGTAGTAGAAACACTTTTGGTATAGGTAATAGCATTCTTAGCTCTATTTCCTACCAATACGCGCCCTTTGCTGTCATACATAACCCCACGAGGAACTTGACTTGAAACTACAGCAGAATTAGATTTTTGCACTTCAGCCTTAAAACGAGAACCATAGCCTATTTGCAAATATGCCAGTTGTCCAATTAACGTAGCAAAAAGGACAAAAATAATCCCCAAAATTATTTTCATCCTAATTGGAGTTGAAGCTTGTTTTTTGGAATTATTATTTTTAGTCTTTAGCTTTTTCTTAAAAAAATTCAATTAGACTCAACCTCACTAAACTAGTGTAATTTTAGCAAAAACTAGATGACAAATCTATTGAGATGTTAACGTTTTGAAAAAACTTTAATAGATAAGTTGCAAATGACAAGTAATAAACTAGTTATAGACACTTCATAAAAAATCTTCTGTAAATTATTTATTTGTAATAAAATATTGATGGGATAAAAAAATTTAGAAAGAAGATCAAACTATGACACTTAAATTTCAAATTGGAGTTGACGCAGGCGGAACCCATACTATGGCGATTGCTTATGACTTAAAAGGTCATGAACTTGCACGTTCACAAGCTGGGCCAGGTCAGGTAAACACTAACTACGCCAGTGCAATAACCAATATTACAAATGCTATAAACAAGTTAATTGATGAAATCGATGGTGACTGCCAACGTATCTTATGTGGAATAGCTGGCTTATCTGTTGTTGGCCATGCACCTGAAGTAGCAGCTGAGATTTCAGCTAAAGCTAATAACTTACCAACCAGAGCAATTACTGATTCACTTTTAGCTCTTTATAATGGTCTTGAAGGTGAAGATGGTGGCTTAGTGATCGCCGGTACTGGTTCAGTTTATAATGGTTTACAGAATGGCAGAATTATCACAACCGGAGGATATGGCGCCATTTTAGGTGATGAAGGTTCCGGGTACGCGATTGCTTTGTCAGCTTTAAAATCTGCCCTACTTAGTTGGGACAAACGAGAAGAAAATGAACTAATTTCAATGTTCAATAAATTGTTCAAAGTTGACAACCTAAATGATGCAACAGCTAAATTTTATAAGACAGCAAACGCTGACTTTGCGTCAATGGCCGTTAATGTAGCACAACTAGCTGATAAAGGTAATCCTTTTGCATTAGCAGTAATCAAGGAACAGGCAGAACTTCTTGCACGTGATATTATTATTGGCATGAATCGTTACGAAGATCCTAAACCAATGAAAATTGCATTAACTGGTTCTGTGCTTGCTAATAACCACATGCTACGAGATTTTCTTGAAGATAAAGTCAGGGAAAAATATCCAGACGCACAATTTTCAATTTCTAACGGTGAGAATGCTCGAGGTGTGGTCTTTGATAAAAGCAAAGATTACCGCTACTTTACCAGTCACTAGAAAAAGCATAAAAAAGCCAGAACATATTCATTTAAGAAAACGTATATGCTCTGGTCTTTTTTTATCTAAAATAGTAAAACACTTTTGTAAAGACTGCTAACTATTCCTCTACTTTATTGATCACTACATCAAATTTACCACCAGGTGTTGATATAGTTACTGTTTCACCCTTTTTTTTGCCTAGAATTGCTTGGGCTATTGGCGAATCGTTAGAAATCTTACCATTCATCGGATCAGATTCATCACTACCAACGATGGTATATGTTTCTGGTTCATCTTCACCAACTTCAGTATAAGTTACTGTTTTACCCACTGCAACTTCATCTGGATCACTAGAGTTAGCGTCAACCACATGAGCATACTTAAGCATTTCTTCAACAACGCTAATACGATCTTCTAAATGGCTCTGTTCGTCTTTGGCAGCGTCATATTCAGAGTTTTCGGACAAGTCACCATAAGAACGAGCAACTTTAATTCTTTCAATCACTTCAGGGCGCTTCACGACTTTTAGATTTTTTAATTCTGCTTCCAGTTTTTCTTTTCCTTCAGCAGTCATCGGATAAGATTTTTCAGGCATTAAATTTCCACTCCTTAAAGTTAAATTTCTTTTTGCAAAGATCTATGATATTACTTTAACGATTAAAGTCAACCATTAACGTATATCTGCTTTAAGCTGCTTTTCGAGACTTGAGTCAATAGAATTTATTGCTTCGTTAACAATTGCATCGGTTAAAGTATCATTTTCATTTAGGAAAGTTAAACGATAAGCAAAACTCTTTTTATCTTCGGCAATGTGAGACCCACGATATACATCGATAATGCGTAAATCATGGAGGTACTTGCCACCATTTTCTTTGATGACATCTTCAACAGCTTGGTTAGTAATTTCCTGGTCTACTAAGATTGAAAGGTCACGTTCAACTGCAGGGAATTTCGGCGCAGTTTGTGCTGTAGTATGTGGGTTAAGAATTAGTGGAATAATATCATCGAGATTTAACTCGTAACCATAAATTTCGCTATCCTTCATAGCTTTATTAGATTGTGTGACAGTGCGGTCTAACATACCAATCATGCCAACATATTTGTTCTTAATGTATATACCGGCAGTTCTGGTGGGATGCATATACATAATTACTTCAGCCTTGTATTCAACATTATCTGTGTCAATCCCCAAAGCTAAAAACAAGTTGGTAAGTTGTCCTTTAACATAAAAGAAATCAATTTTTTCATTATTGTTTTGCCAATTTTCAAAATAAACATTACCACTATATAGTGCAGCTAAATGTTCATGTTCATTATAAGTATTATTTTCGAAGTCATAGACACGTCCTTGCTCAAAAATTGCCAGTTGATTTTGCTTGCGAGCCATATTATAGGCTGCAGCATCTACAAGACCTGTCATAAGGTTTTGTCTCAGAGTTGAACGGTTTGAATTCAATGGCATCTGGACCTCAACTGGCCTCTTAGGTTCTTGGGAAAAGCCAATTGCTTTTTCAAGTGAAGTTAGTGAATAAGAAATAGCTTCTATTAAACCTTGACCTTGAACAATATTCTTAATACGTCTAATGGCTTCTTCTTTTTTAGAATAGCCACCATGTGTTTCTGCTAAAACTGGCTGTGTAGATTTGATATTATCATATCCATATAAACGTCCAACTTCTTCAACAAGATCAGCAGGAATAGCTACATCCCAGCGCCGCGCTGGCACATCAACAATTAGTTCATCATTATTAATTTCTGCCTTGAAATTCAAGCGGGAAAAAATTGTAGCAATTTCTGATGAAGAAATATCAGTACCCAAAACTTTATTTATGTAAGAAATCGTTGTTTTAATTCGAACTGCTTGCTTTTCTTCACTACTTCCCGTAATCACACCTTCATTTATTTTTCCAGAAGCATCATTACGCAGTAACAGAGCAGCCATATCTAATGCCCGGGTTGTTGCATCCCAATTAACACCTTTTTCATAACGACTAGAAGCTTCTGTCCGATTAGCGTGACGCAGAGCAGCTTTTCTAATTAAGGTTGGATCAAAAATAGCAGACTCTAACAAAACATCAGTAGTATCAGCTTCAATTTCAGAATTAAGACCGCCCATAACTCCGGCCATCATCACAACTTCTTCACCATTTGTTATAACAATGTCATTAGGATCAAGATCAACTTCTTTATTGTTTAAAAGTGTCAATTTCTCGTTCTTATTAGCTTTTCTAACCACTAACTTATTTGTTTTAAAAGCACGAGCATCGTAGCTGTGCATTGGCTGGCCGGTTAAAAGCATAATATAATTTGTCACGTCAACAACATTATTAATGGGTCTAATGCCGGCATTCCAAAGCCGCCTTTGAAGCCAAAGCGGGCTGTCCCCTATTTTCACATTACTGATTTTGCGTAAATAGAACTTAGGTGCAAGCTCAGGATCAACATCTAAAGTGAAGTCTTTTGTCCAATCTGGACCGTCTTCCTTAAGGGTTATATCTTCAACTCTGACAGGTGTGTCAGTAATAGCACCGACTTCATAAGCTGAGCCTTCCATTGATAAGGTATCAGCGCGATTCGGAGTAATGTCAAAGTCAAAAATATAGTCATCCATTCCTAACGGAGCAAATGCGGACTGTCCTGGTTTGATATCGGCATCTTTAGGAAAAACATATATACCCTTCGCATATTTTTCAGGTACCAAATTATCTGGAAATCCTATTTCTTGTAAGCCACAAATCATACCATTTGATTCATTTCCACGTAATTTGCTTTTTTTAATTTTTACATTACCAGCAATCCGAGCACCAGGTAAAGCCACCACTACATCTTCTCCAGCAGCAACATTAGGTGCACCACAGACAATTTGATGAGATTCATCTTCTCCCACATCAACATGAGTAAGATTCAGGTGTGTGCCAGCAATTGGTTCACAGTCAATAATATGACCAACAACTATCTGTTTCATACCCTCTTCAGGATGCTTGACACCGGCTACTTCGATACCTGTACGTGTTATTTTTTCAGCTAACTCCTTTGGATCTTGGTCTAAATCAATAAAATCCTTCAACCAACTATATGAAACCAGCATTATCTTTCCTCCTTACTGAATTGCTCTAAGAAGCGAACATCGTTAGTATAGAAATCACGAATATCATCAATACCATATTTAAGAATGGCAAAACGGTCTAATCCCACGCCAAAGGCAAAACCACCATAAACATTGGCATCAACTCCAGCATTTTCAAGAACATTAGGATGAACCATTCCAGCACCTAAAACTTCGATCCAGCCAGTATATTTACAAATTGAGCAACCCTTGCCATTGCAGTTAAAGCAGGAAACATCCATTTCAACAGAAGGTTCAGTAAAAGGAAAGTAACTAGGACGCAGACGGGTTTCGCGGTCTTGACCAAAAATATGCTTTGCCATTAATTCCAAGGTTCCCTTTAAATCACCCATCGTAATGTTTTTATCAACTACCAGACCCTCCATTTGCATAAACTGATGTGAGTGAGTAGCATCATCATCATCACGACGATATACTTTACCTGGTCCTACCATCTTTAAAGGACCCTTGGCAAAATCATGTTTTTCTAATACTCGTGCCTGGTCACCAGAAGTCTGAGAACGTAATAAGTCTTCAGAATCTATATAAAAGGTTTCTTGCATGTCTCTTGCCGGGTGGTCTTTTGGCAAATTCATCATTTCAAAACAATAATGATCAGTTTCAATCTCTGGTCCTTGCACAACTCTATAACCCATGCCAATAAAATATTTTTCGAGATCATCCAAAATGATATTGATTGGATGCTTTGTACCAAGATGCATTTCGCGACCAGGTAAAGTAACATCGATTTTTTCTTTTGCCAGTTGTTCCTCAACTAAAGTTGCTACTATTTCATTTTTAGCATCATCCAGCTTAGCATTGAACAGATCCCGCAATTTATTTACTCGTTGCCCAACTTCACGTCTATCACTTGGATCAATATCTTTCATTGAATGAAGAATAGTTGTCAATTCGCTTTTACGACCAGTTAATTTAACACGAACATCATTTAACTTTTCTTCATTTTTAGCCTTATCGATCTCATCAAGACCTTTTTCACGCAGTTCTTTTAACCTGTCAAATAAGTCCATAAAATTTTTCCTTTCAAATCAAACAAAAAAGCTTCATCCCAAAAGGGACGAAGCTTCGCGGTACCACCCTAGTTTGGACACCAAATGCCCACACTCATGTTTCGATAACGGTGAATACCGGAATGGATTAGATTCTACTAGTAAGATGAAATTCACAGTTCTGTTTAGACTTTTCTTTCAGCTCAATAAAAAAGTCTCTCTGATTAAATGAATGCTGCTACTAGTCTTACTCTTTGTAATTAGTTAATAGAATATATCTTTTTTAAAAAACTTGCAAGTGGATGTATAAATTTAAACCCACTTATCTGCCCAGCCATGAATTTGGTCAAAAACAGGTTTTAATTCCTCACCTTTTTGTGTCAGGCTATAAGAAATGATTTTTGTTCTGCTGTCGACTGAACGATTGACAATATTTTCTTTTTCTAATTCTTTCAATCTTTCGACCAAAACACGGTCAGAGCAAGGCAGTACACACTGTGCCAGATCTTTAAAGCGCATATAATCACCGGCACACAGTGAACTAATGATTAAACCATTCCACTTCTTACCAATGATTTTAAATGCGTTAATAAAATGTTTGCAGTATTCATAATTTGAAGCGCCACAACCCGCACAGTTTTTGTCCTTAATACCTTGAGCCATGATACAGTCCTCCCACAAGAAAGTGTCTACTTTGTGTTTATTATATTAAATATACTTACTAAAAACAAGTATTAATAGTCAGGAGAAATAGTAGATGATGATTCCAGCTGCTACTGCAGCATTCAATGATTCAGCTTCGCCTTTTATAGGAATATATAGTTTCTGATCACATATTTTTTCTATTTCTGAAGTAACACCATGTGCTTCATTGCCAATAACAATCCCTACTTGTGGCGCTTTTACAAGCTCTTGTAATTTCCTAGCATTTTGATCCAGCATGCTTGAATATACTGGTATTGCATTATCCTGCATTTCTTTTATTACATCAATCAAATCTTGAACAACTAACTTGATATGAAATTGACTTCCTTGCATTGCGCGCTGAGTCTTAGGATTATAGATATCAACACTTTCAGGTGATAAAACAACACCATCAAATCCCGCCGCATCTGCTGTCCTAATAATTGTACCGACATTCCCAGGATCTGCCAGATGGTCTAACAAAACCCATTTACCAAAATTAAAATGGTAGTTTTGCGGTTGAGTAATTTTTAAAACCATAAATATATCTTGTGAATTTTTAGTGCTGGCAAGATGATGGGCAACAGTAGAGTTAATTACGAAAGTATTCATACTTGTCAATAAGTGAGGAAAAATATCTTGAATCTTAGCTAAAGCTTCTTCAGTGCCTAAAAGATACTTGTACTTTTCGTTTGCATTGAGAGCTTCAGTGACTAGGTGAAAGCCTTCGATTACGTATAATCCATTTTCTTGGCGATATCTTTTTTGCTTCAGTTTACTTAATTCTTTTACCAATTTATTTTTTAATGAACTTATTTTTTTAGACATTAAGGTATCTTCTTTCGTATTTATCAATATTATTTTTAATTTCAAGCTGATAAAATGTTAAAATCAAGAAAGTAGGACTAGGAAGGATTATTATGGGATTTTTTAACAAACACAAGAGCGAAAGAAAAAGCGATCCAACTGATAATTCAAGAGAAACTTGGCAATTAACCATTTCAGGCATTGTCCAGGGTGTAGGTTTTCGCTGGAGCGTATTAAACCTGGCTCAAAAAATGGGGATGACTGGCAGTGTTCGTAATAACAGTGACGGGGCAGTCACAATTACTTTACAGGCAGAATTAAGCCGAGTCAATCAATTTTGTGCTGAATTACCCAAAAATATTTCTCAATTTGCTCGCATTTCAAATATTAAAAAAGAAAAACTAACAAAAGTAAGCAAAATGACTGGTTTTCATGTATTATATTAGTTATTGGCAAAAAATAATAATTGGGTGAATTGAATGAAAAAATTTCGCAAATATATCGGATTAATTACTGTTTGTTTAACAGTCATGTTATTTGTTACTGCTTGTGCACAAAATGGTGGGGTTAATAAACCGCCAACAGGCTTTATATACGGGTCAATCTATAAATTTATCGGTAAACCCATGCAAAATATAATGCTCTATTTTTCTAACCTCATAGGTGGAGCTAATGGAGCTGGCTGGGCCATTATCATAATGACTTTTGTAGTTAGAATGATTCTTTTGCCGTTAATGCTTAATCAACAAAAGAAATCAACTAATCAGCAAGAAAAAATGGCACGTCTGCAACCGCAGATGAAGCTAATTCAGGATACTATGAAACGCAAAGATCTAAATCAAGATCAGCAAATGACTTTAGCCGGCTGGCAGCGTGAACTATATTCTAAAAATCATTTATCATTAACTGGGGGAATGGGCTGCTTACCGTTAATCATCCAGTTCCCGATTATGATCGGAATCTATGATGCTGTAATGTATTCAAAGAGTTTGGCAAGTTCGTCATTTTTTGGTATTTCACTAAGCAGCAGGTCTATATCAGTAACGGTGTTTGCCACTATTTTTGCTTTTGCTCAAGGCTATCTTTCATTAGTAGGAATTCCCAAAGAGCAAAAGAAGCAAATGCAATCTATGATGCTCATGAATCCCATTATGACGCTCTTCATCTGCCTCTCTGTATCTGGTTCAGTTGCTTTATACTGGGCTGCCGGAAACTTTTTCTCCGTTATTCAACAGTTGATAGTAACATATATCATTATGCCTAAAGTTAAAAAAGAAGTAGACGAAGAATTAAAACGTGAACCTATTACAGAAGTTGTAACAAAGGAAAAAGTAGATGAGCTTCTTAACGTTAAGAAGGCTTCTCCTGCTCAGTCCCAACAAACAAAACAGTTGCACGAAAACTTACGTAATCGCAACAAAGGTAAGCAACAAAGACGACCTTAGTTGTTTTATTAAGTCCCAAAAGTGGTCCAACTTTCTGGCTCACATACAAGTTGATAATTAAAAAGACCCTTTAAGTCTAAATTTGATTACATTAAACAGATAATCAATAGGCTTCTTAGGGTCCTTTTTAATTTGTTTCTTTTTTATTTTTCTTTGCTTTTTCAGCTTCCTCACGTTTATGCAATTTTTGGGATTGAGCTTTTGTAAGTGCTGGGAATTCTATTATAAACTGACTTCCTTGTCCTTCTACAGATTCGACACCGATTTTCCCATGATAACTGGTAACTAACTTTTGAGCAATTGATAAACCTAAACCGTTGCCACCCTTTTCTCTAGTTCTAGCTTTATCAACTCTGTAAAACCTATTGAAAATTTTGCTTTGTTCTTTTTCAGAAATACCTTCACCAAAATCCTGGACTATAATATGCACATCATATTGCGACAATCCTGCTGAAACATTCATTTCCTTGCGGTCGGTGGAATATTTAATACCGTTATCAATTAGAATAACAAGTAATTGTTCCAAATGGCCTTGATAAATTTGAATTTCAGTATCGCTAGGTAAATCGTCCATATCCAGTCTGATAACAAAATCCTTATGAACGAGTGACATATCACCAACGACCCGTTTAAGAACTTCAGAAACTTTGGTCACAGCATTAGGGTACTGTACATTAATTTGTTCCGCACGCGTTAAATCAAGCATTTCTTGAATTAAATGCTGCATTCTTTTAGCTTCTTGTAAAGAAGCATCAATTGATTCTTCCAAAATCTCTGGCTCATCCTTGCCCCAGCGTTTAAGCATGTTTAAATGACCTTCAATTACCGCAACAGGAGTGCGAAGTTCATGAGAAACATCACCCACGAATTCCTTTTGCTGATCAATATAGCGTTGCATTCGATCTAACATTTGATTAAAAGAAACTGCTAATTCTTGCAATTCATCATGACGATGGAAATCCCTGATTCTTGCAGTACTATTTGGATCATCATTAACTTCTAAAGCAACTCGTGACATTTCTTTCACAGGCTTTACAATGTCACGAACAATTATATAAGCTACCAGTGTAAAAAGTACTATAGCTATTAAAGAAATTCTTACCATCCACTTTAACAGGTCTTTCATTAAACCGTTGTAATATGTCATTTTATTAGCAACAACTATATAACCTGTAACTTTTTCTGAATGAGCAGCTCTAACTTTTTGATAAGTAATCAGTTCTTGTTTATGATTCTTAAAAATACGAGTCATCTCATAGTCACCTTTTATATTCTTAAAAGGAATAATTTTGCCACCATTATCAAAAACATCTTCTTTTCTAAGATTATAAACAACTACACTCAAATCTGGATTTGTTAACGAAGACAATAAATCATCGTTAAATGCACTGTTATGTTGGTCAGAGCTGATCGGGGCATTGCCTTTTAATACTTCTCTAGCAGATGGTGTTAAAGCCGGAACAACATTTGCAATTTCTAATTCTTTGGGTATTCTTTTCAGGCTACTATTGAGCTTGCTTACCATCTCATTCGATGTTTCTTTTTGCTGGACCATCGATTGCTGACCTACAAACGAATATATTATTACTGAAAATACAATAAAAGAGACCATAATCGTCAGAGCAACGATACTAACCCATCGCAATACCAACGATGAATGTTTGGTCTCTTTTTGGGATCTTTTTTTACTTCTTTTCATCATCCTCATCTCTTACCATGTAGCCAGTTCCACGAACCGTTTTGATATATGATTGTTTACCAGGCACGTCAATTTTATTGCGTAAATAACGCACATAGACTTCGACAACGTTTGTTTCGATATTTGAACCAGGTCCCCAAATTTTTGCCAGCAACTGATCACGGCTAACCACGTTGTTTTTATTCTTAATCAAAGTCATGAGCAGGTTATACTCACGTTTAGTTAAGTCAACTGCTTTACCATCTCCACGGCGAACAATTCTATTTGCTGTCTCAATAATAAGATCCTTGAATTTTACTACTTTCTTTTCAACAGAATCATCTGATGCGTCTTTTTCAATTTTTACTCTTCGTAAAACTGCACGCAAGCGCGCCAAAAGCTCTTCAATTGCAAATGGCTTAACAATATAATCATCAGCTCCATGATCAAGACCAGAAACGCGGTCAATAACAGAATCACGTGCAGTCATCATAATGATCGGTGTACTCTTAACTTGACGAACTCTTCGGGCAATTTCTAAACCATTAAGATCAGGAAGCATAAGATCTAGCAGAATAGCATCAAAATCTTCTTTCAAAGCTAAATCTAAGGCCTTGCGACCATTACTTTCGACAACAGTATCATATTTTTCATGTTTTAATTCCAATTCAACAAAGCGCGCCAAATTTTTTTCATCTTCAACAATTAATATTCTTGCCATTTTTCGTCATCCTTTTAAAACTTAATTTTGATTAATTTAATTTAATTCTTGTCAACAAGTAAAGCATACTTTAAAAATGCTTTTAAAACAAGATTAAAAACCAGCATTTCAACAATACTGATTTCTAATTATATTTAATTATTCTTATTTAACTAATTGTGGTTCTCATTATTTTCTTTAAATAAATCTTTTAATTTAGCAAAGGCAGGGTTTATTTGTTCCTTTTCTTTCTTATCAAATTCATCTTCTGAGATCACAGCCCAACCTTTTCCTTCGGGATAAATATTTTGTTCTCTTTCTTCTGCAGTCAAAATTGTAGTTGGGATATGTAGTAAAATATTGTCTTCAATTGCTTTTTGCAAGTTAATAACTTCATTTTTCACTTTTACGATCGGAATGTCACTTTCATCAATTTCTTCTTTAGCCACATCTATATCAGTATAATTTTCACTAAAGTGAAAATTTTCTGTATATTCAACGGGATTCAAGCTGCGACTAGAAGGAACAATCAAACTGGCTTGCACTTGAAAGTCTCCGGTAACATATGGTTGATTGTAAAACGCATCACCTGAAACGGTCACGTTATTTACTTGATAAACTAAACCGTGACTTCGCTTAATAAATTCCTCTGTTAATTCAAGCTCGCATTCAATATGAGTCAGAGGTTCATTACTATTTTTTATTTGAGTAAAATTTAAAGTTAACATTTAGACCTCCAGCGGACGTTGTCCAAAGTTTTGATCAACTCCCATAAGTTGTTCAAAAAAGCGATCAACACGTAATTGTAATTTCATCGAACCATTTTTAGTATTTTTTTGATCAACCTTCGATATGATGTCTGCGAATGGTTTTTTCCTGATTTCTTTAAGATATTTTCTCCCGAGTCTGCTGTAGCCTAGAAGTAAAAGCGATTCATGGTTAAAACTGTTAATCATGTCTTCCTGAGTTACATTTAAAAGCGTATACAGGCTTAGACGGCGCAAGCGAGAATACGTATAACGCTTTGACTTAACTCTTCGCAAAAATTCCGTAAAAGTTTGTGCTGCATGAATTTCATGTTTCATTTTATACTCAAGGCCTTCACTCATTTGGTATATTTTTCTCAATTCTGAAACTGAAGAAGATTCCAACTTATACTTCAAGAATGGAAACAACAGATTCCAATTTGGATAATTTTTCTGCTGAAATAAAAGCTGTACCTCTTTTTTAGGCAGCCATTGTTCTAAAGTATAATTAGTTTCATTATGGAGAATCATATTTCGAATTGCACTGGCGCTTTGAACAACTTTATTGCTCTGCAAGACATCATCATGACCGGCACCAATCCGATTAACTGGATGCAAAACTATGGGCGTACCCAAATTATGATTAGCAACAGCATACGCCAAAGCAAGAATCGCATTGGGCTCACTAACTTCATGACCAACTTCTCTTGCTACCATTTGATTATATTGGGTTGAATAAGTTTGACTGTAATCATTAAAGTCCATGTGACTTTGTGGAATTTCAGCAATCTTACTACCTAAATAGGCATAATTTTGTGTAGCGTCTTCAACACCAAAAATTAAGTCAGTGACGCCGACTTTGACTAATTGGTCAATACTGCCAAGTGCAAACAAATCAGCTGGTTCAACCGAAGTGGAAAATGGCAGTTCAAGTACTACATCAGCACCACTTTCAAGCGCTGCCTGCGCACGAGACCATTTATCCATAATTGCCATTTCTCCACGCTGAACATAATTGCCTGACATGACAACAATGATCGGGTCTTTACTGCCTGCAATATAGCGAGCCTGATTCATTAAAAATTCATGCCCACTATGGAAGGGATTGTATTCCGCAATGATCCCTACTACACTCATTGTTAGCTAATCTTCCTTTAATTCTAATTTTTTGCCGTTAACCCACAGTTTTTCAACATTGTAAAAATCACGTGCATCTTCAGTAAAAACATTTACAACAACGTCGCCTAAATCGAGCAGAAGCCAATTTGATTCACTCGTGCCTTCAACGCGATAATCATAATAATTAACCTTATGAGCTTCATCAATGATAGCATTAGCTATAGCATGTAATTGTCTGTTTGAACCAGCACTGGTCACAACATAATAATCAGCTAAAATACTATGTCCTTGCATATCGTAAGCTGCAGTATCTTCTCCATGCCGATCACTAATTGCCTTTAGAGTAAAAGCCAATATTTCTTTACTAGTCAATTTTTCTCCTTATTCTTTAATACCCCAAACATTATAAGCGTCTAAAGTACGTGGATAAATTTTATTTCTTTTCTCAATTAAAAATTCAAGAGTATGTGCTAATTGATAGCCGACTCCCCTGTCAATATTAGCATAAGTTATTTTACGCGCTTCTTCAACTCCTGGAAACGACCTGCCAGGTTCAATATAATCAGCCATAAATACAATTTTATCTAAAGTTGTCATTTCAACGTCAGCTGTTGTATGCCTGCGTACTGCCGTTAAAATTTCTGTATCATTAATTTTCAGATCTCTCTGAATAAAATATGTACCCACAATACCATGCCAAATGCTTCGATTCCAATTTAACAGGTCCTGATCAAAGCCCTTGGTTTTAATAACTTCACGATATTCCTCAACTGAAACTTGTTTTGCATAATCATGTATAAATCCAGCTAATGCGGCTTTATCTTCATCATATTGGTTTAACTCTGCTAATTTTTTAGCTGTTTTGCTAACTCCAATACAATGCTCAAAACGATCTTCAGTCATATTACTTTTTTCTTTAGACACAATTTCAGCACTAGATAGAACCGAATAAGTCTTTTTGAAAAACAAATTATTCATGATATATGCCTTTTTTCTGAATATAATTTCTGACTGTGTCAGGTACTAAGTATCTGATTGATCCACCAATCGCAATAGTTTGTCTAACAAGGCTGGAACTAATTGCGATGGCAGGAACATCAACCCAAATCATTGGTAATTTAGCTTTTTGGGGGTATCCGGCCCTTTGAACTCCGACAAGCGTTGCCAGTTGAGCCAATTTAGTAGGCTCTTTCCATTCACCTAAATTATTAACTTGATCGCTGCCCATAATCAAGTAATAATGATTTTCAGGTTGAGATTCACGTAAATATCTTAAGGTATCAACAGTATATGAAACTCCACCACGATATAGTTCAAATAATTTTACTTGGAACCGAGGATTATCTTGAGTACCCAACTCAAGCATATTTGCACGGTCTTGTGCAGAAACGACTGGCTGATCCTTTAATGGAGGAATATTGGTCGGAATAAACCAAATTTCATCAAGATGGAGTTTAGTCAATACTTGCTCCGCTACTATTAAATGACCTAAATGAATTGGATTAAATGTTCCACCCAAAATACCGATTTGACGCCCTTTTTTAGGCCCTATTTTTTCTTCGGCTACTTCAACAGTTGGCGTTTTTTGATAATTTTTAGCAATAGCAATCATTATATCCTCTAAATTAATGCACGTCTAATACCTAAACCAATTTTATCTGGTGTGTATATTCTAACCAAGCAATTTGCCGGGACGGTAACAAAACCTATTCCACCAAAGAGCAAATCACTTTTTTCTTTAGTATGATATTCCTGTCCTTTTAAAGGCGGCAACTCATCACTTTGTGATGGTGGAGCAAGTAATTCGCCAAGGTGTTTGGCAAAGAAACTATCAGCATTTTCCGTTTTAGTCCTGTGAATATATAATCCCCGTGCCGCATAAACCGTAAAACTTGCTTTCCCACCTTTTAAAAAGTCTACTCTGCCCAATCCAGCTAAAAATAAAGTGTTACCTGGATTAAGCTGAAAAGTTACAGGCTTAAGCTGCTTTTGCGGTGAAATCAAGCTCAATTCCTGAGCATTCAAACGCGTAGCCAGTTGATTTTCCGTTATTATACCCGGTGTGTCAACTAAAAAATGACCATTTGCCAGAGGAATTTCAATCTTATCAAGTGTTGTACCCGGAAAGCGGGAAGTGGTGATTAAATTTTGGATATCACCCATCTGGTCAATAACTGCATTAAGAAGGGTGGATTTGCCTACATTAGTCGTTCCTACAAAATAAACATCTTGATCATGTGAATTTTGATCTAAATACGCTATCAGTTCTGGCAAATTAGTCTTGCTTTTTGCACTTACCAGAAATATTTTCTTAGGATATAACCCAATTCGATTGGCTTCTTGCCGCATCCAATCCTTTATTTTGCTTTGACGCGAATTTTGCGGGAAAAGATCGAATTTATTGCCAACAAGAATAAAATCATTCTTTCCAATAAAGCGTTTAATTGCTGAAAGCAAGGAGTTGGTGAAATCAAATAGGTCTACAACATTTACAATTAAGGCTTTCTTCTCTGACAAGGAATTTAATAATTTTAAAAAATCATCATTGTCAAATTCGACTGGCATAATTTCATTATAATGGCGTAGCCGAAAACAACGCTGACAATAAATATCGTTGCCGTCAGCTTCACTTTCTTGCGCCTGTTTTAAACGCGAGGCAGGCAAATAGCCTGCTTCTTCTGCATTATCAGCTTGAAGAACTGCTCCGCAACCAATACAAATAATTTGGTCATCCATTTTTTAATGTCTCCTTAAATGTAACTGGGTGTGAAAGATTTAAAAAGAAAAAAATAATTTTCTCAAAAAAGCGATTAATACGTGTATTCCACTTATCAGTTTGAATAAGCGGTTTTACTAATACGGATTCTACACCAGCCAAATTTCCTGCTTGTATATCTGTGATTAACTGATCACCAACCATCATAACCTGGTCTTTTTTTAACCCCATACTCTTTCTTTTTTTAGTTATGGCAAAGGGCAACGGCTTTTTAGACTTGGCTACAAAGTCAATGTGATAAGGATTTAAAACTTTGCCTACTCTTTCAGCATTATTATTAGAAATCACAACTAACTTAATACTAGCTTGAGCTAATTTTTTATTGAGATTATTCATTTTTGCAGCAGTTTCGAACTCATTCCAAGCTAAAAGAGTATTGTCTAAATCTGAAAAAACAGCTTTGATACCTATTTGCTTTAGCACTTTAATATCTAAATGATAAATCGTGTCAATTGTATAGTGTGGTCTGAATAACATTCAATTTCCTTCTTATCTATCATTGCACTAGTTTAATATACCAAATTATCTACTGCAAGTGCTAAATTTCGACATAAAAAAACGGCGCCATAAGCGCCATTTTTGGTTAATTTAAAGCCTTTTTAGCAGTTTCTGCTAATTTTGCAAAAGTCTTTGAATCGTTATAAGCAATATCAGCTAACATCTTACGGTTAATATCAACACCAGCTAATTTCAAGCCGTGCATTAACTTAGAATATGAAATATCATTTTGTCTTGCTGCAGCATTGATTCTGGCAATCCATAACTTTCTGAAGTCGCTCTTGCGTCTTCTTCTGTCACGAAATGCATATCTGTAAGATACAAACAACTGTGTACTTGCAGCCTTAAATTGCATATGCTTTGCGCCACGGTAACCCTTGGCAAGCTTCATAATCTTTTTACGACGTTTACGTGTAACTGTTCCACCCTTAACTCTTGGCATCTAAAATTCCTCCTAAATATCGTTTTATATATTTGATTAACGCATTTGAGAGAGCATCTGTTTGATGCGCTTCAAGTCACTGCGTGAAACCATTGCAGCCTTTCTCAAATGACGACGTTGTTTCTTAGTCTTGCCGTGGAAACGGTGGCCGGTAAAAGCGTGATGACGCTTTAATTGACCAGAAGCAGTTCTCTTAAAACGCTTAGCAGAAGCGCGGTGGGTTTTCATTTTTGGCATTTTTCTAATTCCTCCAAATTAACTAATTATTTTTGTCACTCTTCGGAGCGAGCATTAAGAACATTGAACGGCCTTCCATCTTGGGTTTGCTAATTACAGTAGCAATATCAGATGTGGCTTCAGCCATTTTTTCCAATACTTCACGACCTAGTTCCTTATGAGTGATTGCTCGACCTCTGAACCTGATCGAAACGCGGACTTTAGCACCTTCCTTGGTGATAAACTTACGCGCATGTTTTAACTTGGTGTTAAAATCGTTACCTTCAATCGTTGGACTTAAACGGATTTCTTTTACGCTAACCGTTTTAGACTTTTTCCGGGATTCTTTAACCTTCTTTTGTTGCTGGAAACGGTATTTACCATAGTCCATGATACGAGCAACAGGTGGCTTGGCATTAGGCGAAATTAGAACTAAATCTAAATTTGCAACATTTGCTTGGCGTAAAGCCTCAGTTTTAGTAACAACACCAACTTGTTCACCATCTTCATTAATTAAACGAACTTCGCGAGCGCGAATTTGATCGTTCAATATCAAATTCCTTGGAATAATTCTTCACCTCCATGTTAATCTGAGGACAAGAAAAAGACGGGTAAACTTTACCCGCCCTTAATCAACAGAAAATATCGATCAGCCTAGAGGTCAACTTAACTTAGGCGAGAAGCGGGAAGCTTCTTCTTGTTCTCAACTTTCGTAATTATACTCGTCTTTTGCGAATGTGTCAATAAGATAAGTTTTCATACTTTGCTTTATGCTAAACGTTTATTGAGTCTATTACCGATAACGGATAGGGAAAAGCAAACAATAAAGTACAAAAGCGTTAAGGCCGCAAACATTGGCACAATATAGTTTGCATTTTGACCATAAATAACCTGTGCGTGTTGCATTAGTTCAGGTACAACAATGATAGTAGCTAAAGACGTGTCCTTTATTAAGGACACAAACTGACCAATGATGGTAGGAATCATGTGCCGATACGCCTGCGGTAAAACTACATGCCATAGTGCCTGCACAAAGGTCATTCCTGTAGATCTCGCTCCCTCAATTTGACCTATAGCAACCGACTGAATACCAGAGCGCACAATCTCAGCAATCATGCTGGATTCAAAGATTGTCATTGCAATAATAGCTGACAAAATTGCTCCTGGTCTCAAACCAATATTGGGCAGGCCAAAATAAGTAAAAAAGATAATTAATAATAAAGGTAAGTTTCTAACAATGTCAATAATGAAGCCGACAATTGCTGAAATAAATCTAATTTTTGCATAGCGAATTATTCCCAATATCGATCCTAAAATGAAACTTAGTACAATTGCAAAAACTGAAATAAATAATGTGACTGCTAACCCCTTTAATAGAAAACCGAAGTTTAACCATGATAGGGCATTAATCCATGTTTGCATTTTTGTCGCCTCCCTATGCCATTTTCTTTTCTAGATGTTGCATATAATAACTTAAAGGCATAGTAATTATTAAATACAGCACGCCGATTACAAAATAGCTGTTAAATGTATCAAAAGTCACAGAGGCGATTGCATTAGCCTGATACATTAAATCAAAACCAGCCACAAAAGCCAAAATTGACGAATCTTTGATTAAATTGACAAATTGATTGCCTAATGGTGGAATAACAATTTTAAAAGCCTGAGGCAAAATCACATAACGCATAGCTTGCTTATAAGTCATCCCCGTAGATCTGGCACCTTCCATTTGGCCTTGGGAGACAGACTGAATGCCTGAACGGATTATTTCAGCAATAAAAGCTGAAGTATACAAAAACAAACCAATTGTACCTGCAGTAAAGCCGTCTATTTTGACAAAATATTTCGGTACTATTAAGTAAAAGAACATTACGATAATTAATAATGGTATATTACGAAAAATCTCTACGTAAGTCCTACCGATTTTGTTTGCCACTTTATTTGGGATAACCTCTAAAAGAGCTAATAAAACTCCAAAAATCAGGCTAAATACTAACGTTAACAGGCTTGATAAAATAGTCCAGCCAAATCCTGAAAATAGTTGACTACTAAAATTATTGAAGATACGAATCATTTTATATACATCTCCTTATAGTTAAAACCAGGAACTTGGCCGAACCACTTTTTAATTAAGCGATTGTATTCTCCACTCTTTTGAATTTTATCAATCGCTCGATTAATAGCTCTGTGAAAAGGTTCTTGATTTTTATTTACTGCGATACCATAAGGTTCTTTAGTATAAGTTCCTCCAGTTACTTCAAGGCTCCCGGGACTCTGTGCGGCTAAACCATATAAAATACCATTATCACTAGTCAAAGCATCACCTTGATGCGATTTCAAAGCTGATACAGCCTGACCATAGTCCTGCATTGCGACAACTTTAGCTCTGGGCGCAACTTTCTTTACTGCCTCAACAGAGTTGTCTCCAACAATACCAATTACAGTTTTGCCATTAAGATCACTTGGCTTTTTAATTTTTGATCCTTTAGGGACAAGAAATGATTTACCAGCCTGAAAATACGATTTGGAAAAACTAATTACTTGTGCTCTTTCAGGAGTAATTGTCAGAGTGGCAATTACCGCATCAACGTTACCATTTTTCAATAAAGGTATTCTCGACTGTGAAGTGGCAAGCGTAAAGCGAGCCTGCCCTTTAGGACCTAAAATTTCTCTGGTAATGGCTTTAGCCATATCAATATCAAAGCCTTTTTCTCTATCATCTCTAATATCAATTAAACTAAATAGTTTTTTGTCACCTTCAACTGCCCAAGTAATGGTATTGGACGAGCGCACATTTTTCAAAGCTGACTGGTCAGTGACACTATTGCCACAACCAGATAAAAGGAACATTCCCAAAAATAGCGAGATTGAGCAAATTAATTTTTTCATGATATTGCCCCCTCTTAATGCGCTATTATTTTGCTTAAAAATTGCTGCGCCCGTTCTGTTTTCGGCTGTTTAAAGAAGGAAGAACTGTCATCATCTTCAACAATTTGACCCTGATCCATAAAGATGACACGGTTAGCTACTTCCTTAGCAAAGCCCATTTCGTGGGTCACGATCAAAGAGGTCATATCGCTAGACGAAGTAATCTTTTTAATTACTTGTAAAACTTCATCAATCATCTCCGGATCAAGCGCTGAAGTTGGTTCATCAAAAAGCAGTAATTTGGGATGCATCGCTAAAGATCGAGCAATCGCCACTCGCTGTTTTTGACCACCAGATATTTGGGCTGGCATATTTTGGGCTTTATCAGCCACTCCAACCATATCAAGTAAATGCATTGCCTGCTTTTTATTTTCAGCTTCAGGCATATGACTGACAATTCGTGGTGCCAGCATCACATTTTCCAAAACATTTTTGTTCTTATAAAGATTAAAGTGTTGGAAAACCATACCGACATCCTGGCGCAACCTATTTGAGTCAGTCTTTGGATTGGACAAATCCTGGTTATTAACTATCAGCTTTCCACCCTGGATTGACTCTAAGCGGTTTATTGTTCTAATAAGCGTACTCTTACCGGAACCGGAAGGTCCGATTAAAACAACAGTTTCGCCTTTATCGATTTGTAAATTAATACTATGCAACGCGTGAAATTTGCCATAAAATTTCTGCACGTCATGAAATTCTACCATTGACATAATATTGCTCCTTTTTAGCAGTCGTAATTTAACTATCCAACTCAATTTTTAGCAATTGATTAATTAATCAAAAGTGCATCCCGTCAACACTACATTTTGTTACTCGACGTGCAAATTTTAGCGGTTTTTATATTTAAGGTCTAAGTTATCAAATTATTCCTGCAATCTATTAAATTAAACTTATCTTTACTATTTTTTACTCGATTATTTTTCACGTGAATATGATTTAACATCCTGTTCAATTTCACGAATAAATTCATCAAAGCTCATGGCTACTTCTTCTTCAGTGCCGTAGCGACGAACATTAACACCATTGTCCTTTAATTCCTTGTCACCTAAAACAAGAGTATATGGTACTTTTTGTGTTTGTGACTCACGAATCTTGTAACCTAATTTTTCATTACGCAGATCTGCTTCGGCTCGAAAACCACGTTTATTAAGTTCATCGCGAACTTTCTTAGCATAATCAGAATGAGCATCAAGGTTAACCGGGATCACTTCTACTTGAACTGGAGCTAGCCATGTTGGAAAGGCGCCCTTGTATATCTCAATCAGGTAAGCAATGAAACGCTCCATAGTACCAACAATACCGCGGTGAATCATAACTGGACGATGCTCTTCACCATCTTGACCAACGTAAGTTAAATTAAATCTCTCAGGAAGCATGAAATCTAGTTGAATTGTGGACATTGTTTCATCTGCACCCAAAGCAGTTTTAGTTTGAATATCTAGTTTTGGACCGTAAAATGCAGCTTCACCTTCAGCTTCAACATAGTCAAGTCCCATATCGTCCATAGCCTTTTTCAGCATTGACTGACTTCTTTCCCACATTTCATCATTTGCAAAATACTTTTTAGTATTCTTTGGATCACGATAGGAAAGTCTGAAGTAGTAATCAGTGATGTCAAAGTCTTTGTAAACATCTAAAATTAGAGTCAAGATTTTTGAGAACTCACTTTGAACTTGATCTAAAGTCACAAATGTATGACCGTCATTTAAAGTCATTTCTCGTACACGTTGCAGTCCTGACAGAGCACCAGATTTTTCATATCTGTGCATCATGCCCAATTCGGCAATTCGAATTGGCAATTCACGGTATGAACGAATGTGATGCTTGTAAATTTGAATATGTGAAGGACAATTCATTGGTCGCAGTTCAAGCATTTCACCGTCACCCATATCCATTGGTGGGAACATGTCGTCACGATAGTGTGCCCAATGTCCAGAAGTCTTATAAGCATCAACGTTCATTAAAACTGGGGTATAAACGTGTTGGTATCCGTCAGCGACTTCCTTGTCGATAATGTATCGTTCAACAACGCGGCGAATTGTGGCACCTTTTGGCATCCAGTAGGGCAATCCAGCACCAACTTTTGGATCAACAAAGAATAAATCAAGATCACGACCAATTGTTCTGTGATCACGTTCTTTAATTTCTTCACGCCGTTTAATGTCCGCATCCAAATCTGCCTTTTTAAAGAATGCTGTACCAGAAATTCTTTGAAGCATAGGATTAGAGGATTGCCCTTTCCAGTAGGCACCGGCAACAGATAACAATTTAAATTGCATAATTTTACCGGTGTTTGGTAACAATGCGTTAAAACCAAAATCGACAAAATTGCCTAACTTATGAACTTGTACTTGGTCATTTTTTTCAGCTTTAAGCATTTCACTCTTATAAGGATCATCCTTAAAAAGATCAGAAAGCTCGTCTTTAGACATTAAGTTGGATTCAATCTTTTCTCCTGCTTTAATTGCTTTTTTGATTGCTTTTTCCAAGTCTGGTAATTCATTGACTTTTATTTGATTTTCTTTATCAGTATCAACGTAAAAGCCCTCATCGTCAGATCCATGTTCACCAAAATGAATTTCAGGATAAGCTTTCTTGGCCACGGCTTCAAGAACAAATACAACGGTATCACGCAAAATTGTTAGACCCTCTTTATCTCTGTCGGTTATAATTGCAACTTCCGCATTTTTGTTCAACTTATAGTCTAAAGCAACAATTTGACCATCTACTTTTGCACCAAGAGCAGCTTTACCTAAAGATGTCCCAATACCATGTGCTAAATCAGATATCGAAACAGCATCTGTAAAATCTTTTTTTGAGCCGTCAGGCAAAGTAATCGAAAAACTCATTATTTCCTCCAAAATTTTTATAACAAAAAATCCCAGTGCAATTAAGCACTGGGACGTTAATTAACGTGGTTCCACCCAAAATTTAGTTCAAGAAAATGAACTATCTCGTTATAGATTGTTAACGGAATCTAACCCATTATCAAAATTTAGGTATGAATGATTGGATTGCAAACGCTGATGAAAGCTTCCAGAATACCGCTTTTCTCTCTGAGTTGCATTGCAACATGTTCATTCATTGGTGTTAATTATAACCCAATAATTTTTTAATGCAAGCATATTTTCATTAAATTTGAAAAGTAAAAATTTATGTTCGCCTATTAGGCCCAGAAATAATTACCTCTTTAGCTAAAGCACGAATTCGTTCCATCAAGCGAGCAGCCTTTACAGGTTCAATTGCATTTTTAGTTTCCTTAAAATGATCTTCTAAGTCATTCATAGCAAAATTGGACGAAAAGAAGGTTGGCAAAACATTATCCATTCTTGCTTGTAAAATTACTGCTAAAACTTCATCCCGCGACCATTGGCTCAAATTTTCCGCACCAATATCATCTAATACTAAAAAATCAGCGTTAGCAATCTTTTGTACTTCAGTTTGTAAACTATTGTCATTAAAATGACTGGATAAACTGGCAATGAATGTAGGAACATGCAGAAAAACAACATATTTTTCCATCGCAGCTACTTGATTCGCCAGTCCTGCCAAAATATATGTCTTACCAACGCCAAAATTTCCAGCTAAATATAAGCCCTTTTGGTGGATATCACGCGAATACTGATATAAAAACTGCTGAATAGCTGTCATTACTTCAACTCTTTCAGATGTCATATCTATCCGACTTAATCGTACATCATGCAATTTTTCAGGTAAATTAATTAAACGCAAGTGCTTTTTGATATTAATTTCCTGGTCATGAATCAGTTTACTATCTTCAGGAACAAATTTAAGGCTAATGGCATTTTTATTCATTATCAAATCTGGATAATATCCCTTAGTCACTGGATCTTTTTTATATTGACTGAGATAAAATTCGAACAGGCTGGGCAGACTTTTATCAATTATACTGTCATTAAGTTGTTCTTGATGTTGTTTAATAAATTGATTTACCTTGGGATCAGCTAATACCTTCTTTTTAATTGAGTCGGTACTTTCTTCTTCCGCATTTTTGGTTTTATCAATAATTTTTTTAATGGGTTGCATATCACTACACCTACTTCATGCCATTCCTATCTTCTAACTTTTTAAAAAATTTTTCCAATTCATTCGAAGAAAGATTAGATTCATTTGAAATAGCTTTTGATTTTCTACTATCCCAATCAATATTTTTTTCGATCTTTTTTTTGTTTCTAGATCGCTGCTTAAATTGATTTAACCTGTTCTCTCGCCTTTGTTCTTGGGTCCTTTTTCTCTTTTCCATGTAATCTAAAGCCTGAGCACCAGTTTTGATTCCATGTTGCAACCAATCATGCAAAATTTTGTTTGCTAATCGAAAAGAAATGTTTGGGCTACTTTTTAAACAAGCATATGTCAGAACATTGAGCAATTCAGCTGATATTCCCTTATCATTATATAAACTGTCTAACACTTGATACTCACTTGCATCAACATAATCATTTCGTTCAGTTTTTAAGTGATACAAAAACTGCGCTGGAGTATCAGTCTGAGCTTTTTGCAATAATTTTTGTTCTTTTTGATTTAATTGGCTATCACTTTTATTAAATTTTTCAGGTATTTTTGCCTTGTCTTGCAAATGCCTGCGAGTATCGCTTCCATGAATGCTGTTTGCAATAGTTTGCTTTATTTCTCTCATATTTAATTGATAGTCACCATGCAAACAAGGTATTGCCTCGTCGACAAATTCCTGTTCTGAAAGCCCATATATACGCATAACAGCTCGAATAGCTTCTTTATTCTGATCAATTTCGCTACCAGCAATTTGATAAATTTCAAATTGCTGTTTCATAAAATCCCAGTCAATATTATCTTGATCATTGACAGTAGCATAATCGCTTGCAGAATAATTATTCTCTCGAGCTGCTTCCTTAACCTCAATTGAAGGATCTATTGCTTCTTGATCGGATAAATGGAAAACATCCATAAAGGAAGCAGAAATATTGGGTGCTCCCTTGATGCCACTTAATTCGCTCCGGTTTTGTTTAGCCTCTCTTGCAAACTCGTGACTTAATTTATTAAAAGCAGTTATACCAACTTTTTCTTTTAATAAACTAGCTAAAAGAGCAGTTGAAAAAAATTCACTGCTTGCTGGAACATTTTTAATTTCGAAACACAAAACATGACCCATGATCTGGTTGTCAAGCAATCTCGTTTGAATCAGACCAACAGCTTCAAGCTTATGCAACGCACCAAATAATTTTTTTATATCACAATCTGTCTGTTCTTGAAGAGTATAAATTCCCTTAGCATCAGAAAGCATTGCCTGTGCATTATAATCTTCATTCAAACTTAAATAGAGTGCTAAAGGAAGAGAGCCAATAAGAGGTTGATATAGTTTAATTAATATGCGCAAATCTTTGGGAAAAATATCCACCCTGTTGGTAATGAAAAAAGGCTGTTTGGGATTATTTGTCTCAAACATAATTAATTACCCTTTTCCCTTTTTGCAATCATATCTTCCATTGTTTTCATGAAGCTAGACATATCTTTAAATTCACGATAAATAGAAGCAAAACGAATATAAGCAACATCATCAATTGTTGCCAGCTCATCCATTACTAGTTGACCAATTTTTTTCGAAGAAATCTCGCTAACCCCCTGTTGTCTGACTTTGTTTTCTACATGATCGACTAGTTCTTCAAATTGTGTACTTGATATCGGCCGTTTTTGACCAGCCGCCATCACACCATGTAAAATTTTTTTACGATTAAAAGGTTCGCGAGTACCATCATTCTTAATCACTAGTAAAGGAGTAGTTTCAACTCGTTCAAATGTGGTAAAACGAAAGCCGCAGTTTTCGCATTCACGCCGACGTCTGATTGCGCGATTTTCATCACTGGGTCGTGAATCAATGACTTTTGAAGCATTTTTATGACAATTAGGACATTCCATATAAGTCCTCCCCTTTTATGTTAAGAAGCAATTTTTCTAATTTCGATTTCAAATCTTGTTTTGTACCAGTATTATTAATTACAAAATCAGCCAATTTTTCTTTCTGGGACAAAGGCATTTGACTGCGAATACGCTTCAAGGCAGCACGCTCACTCAAATGATCCCTTAACATTAGCCTTTTCATTTGCAGTGATTCCGGTATTGCAATTAATAAGGTAAAATCGCAATATTTTTGACCATTTGATTCAAACAAAACCGGTGCATCCACAACAACCAAAGAATTTTTGTTCATGTTGTTTAGCGCAATTTTAGCTTGTATTTCTTGAAAAATCAATGGATGGGTAATTCCATTTAAAGTTTCAAGTTGTTTTTTATCGTTAAAAACAATCTGTCCTAACTCTGAACGATTAATTGATCTATCTGACTTAAGAATGCTTGTACCAAAATGTTTTAAAACCAGTTCATAGCCCTTTTCGTCCCTATTTAAAATATCGTGAGCAATTTGATCGCAGTCTATAACCGGTATTTGTTTATCTCTAAAAAAAACATCTGCAGTACTTTTACCACTTGCTATCCCACCGGTTAAGCCTAAAATCTTTGTCATTTATAAATCACCTGACACTTAGGGCAAAAAGTAGTTCCTCGTCCATTTACCTTAATTTTCTCAAGAGGTGTGCCACAACGCACACAAGGCTCGCCTTTATGTCCATATACTTGCAACATTTTTTGAAAACCTCCTGTCTTCCCGTTCGCATCCAGATAGGTATGAACTGTAGTACCTCTTTCAGCAATTGCCAATTCTATTAACGAATTAATATTGTCGTGCAATTGCGCTATCTTTTCTGCTGGAATGGCATTGGCTTGACTTAACGGGTGAATTTTTGTTTCCCACAAAACCTCGTCAACGTAGATATTGCCCAAACCTGCAACAATAGATTGGTCAAGGAGTGTGTTTTTAATATTTTTCTTTTTACGCGCTAAACCATTTTGTAGATACGAAACGGTAAAAGCTGCTGAATTAGGTTCAACACCTAATTTGCCAATACCAGTTTTTTCCCTTTCAGTCCCCGTCTTAATCAGCTGCATTCGGCCAAACTTACGCACATCATTATAGCGCAATGCTGAATTATCTTTAAAAACAATTTGCACGTGGTCGTGTTTGTCCTTTTTAGTATTTATTTTGACTAAACGATATTTACCTTCCATGCGTAAATGAGACACTATTGTTAAATTGTCACTGAGACGAATAAGCAAATATTTAGCGTAACGATCTATATTTTCTATCTTTTTTCCAGTTAGCTGTTTTGCAAATTCTTTAGCATCTCCTGTGATAATCTTGGGGTACCATACAGTTACTTCTTTTATTGTTTTTCCTTTGATAAGAGGAAGAAGTGTTCGCCTAACAGTTTCAACTTCCGGCATTTCAGGCATTAAAATTACTCCTTACTTCGCATCAAACCAGTTGTGGCCATATCCAGAGTCAGCTACAAGAGGTATATCAAGTCTTACAGCGGATTGCATAACTTCAGGCACAATTTTTTTGATTGTTTCTAATTCATCTTTTGGTACATCAAAAATCAATTCATCATGAACCTGGACTACCATTTTTGTCTTGAGATGCATGTCATCCAATTTTTTCTGCATGTTAATCATTGCTATTTTAATAATATCTGCAGCTGAACCTTGAATAGGGGAATTGATGGCTGTTCTTTCTGCAAAAGAACGAACATTGTAATTTTTGGCATGAATATCTGGTAAATAACGTCTTCTATGCATAATTGTTTCCGCATAGCCTTTTTCACGTGCCACTTGCACAGCTTTATTCATATATTCTTTAACTTGCGGATACTGCTCAAAGTAATTATCAATAAACTCCTTAGCCTTTTTACGGCCAATATTAAGATTCTTAGACAAGCCATAATCAGAAATGCCATAAACTATACCGAAATTAACTGCTTTAGCTCTACGCCGCATTAGCGGAGTCACATCATCGGTTGATTTGAGATGAAAAATGCGCATGGCCGTATGAGCGTGGATATCATAACCCGTTCTAAAAGCCTCCTGCATCTGTTCATCACCGGAAACTTGTGCCAAGACTCGCAATTCAATTTGAGAATAATCACATGAGAAAATATAACCGTCTGGTTCACTAGGCACAAAAGCTTTTCTAATTTGCTTTCCTTCTTCCGTTCTGGTAGGAATATTTTGTAAATTAGGGTCAACTGAGGACAAGCGACCAGTAGCGGTCAAGGTTTGTAAATATCTGGTGTGAACCCGACCGTCTTTTTGGATAACATCTAGCAAGCCATTAACATAGGTAGATTGAATTTTAGCTATTTGTCTGTAAGTCAAAATTTGTTCAATGATAGGATTCTCATCCTTTAACTGGTTTAAAACATCAACAGAAGTTGAATAGCCAGTTTTGGTCTTTTTAATTGGCTTCAAGCCCATCTTTTCAAACAAAATATGACCCAATTGCTTAGGAGAATTAATATTAAATTCTTCACCAGCTTCATGATAAATTTGTTGTTCCATTTTCTTGAGGTCAACCGCAAATTCATCTTGCAGCTCAGTTAAAGTATTAGCTTGGACCTTAATACCATTTATTTCCATGACAGATAAAACTCTTGCAACTGGTATTTCAATATTGGCATAAAGATCATCCTGCTCATGCTCTTTTAATTTTGCCAGTAATGTCTCTTTTAGATTTTCAATAGCTGCTATTTTACCAGCTAAATGGTTAAACAAAACTTGATCATCTTCCGGAATATGAACGCTCTTACCTTTGCCATAAACATCATAATCGCTTTTAACCGAATTATCGCCATACATACGACAGATTTCACCCATATCGTCAGAATTGTTTTCATTATTAATCAAATATGAAGCAAGAAGCATGTCATAGTCAATGCCACGGGCGTGAATACCCAAACGATTTAACCCAACTGTTGTTCGCTTTAGATCAAACACATTTTTAGTAATTTGCTTATCTTCAAGCATACTTTTAAGTTTAGCTTCTTTTAACAGATCGACATTGCGGCTAACAAATATTTTTTGATCAATTTTTAAAGCAAAGCCAACAAACTTGGCTAAATGATAGTTAGCACCAAGCATTCCCAGATAAAAAGTAATAGTTTGACCATCAGTAATAGCAAAATTATTGATATCATTTTCTTTAAGTTCGGTAAAAGCAACTGCTTTAGCATTTGCCTTTTCAGACTGATCTTGTGGTTGACTTTCTCCATCCGGATTTAGTTCACTCAAAAATTTACGAAAGTTCATCTTTTCATAGAATCTGCGCAATTTCTGATAGTCAATAGGACGTCTTTTAACATCATCGATCCCAATGGTTAAAGGAGCATGACGATCAATAGTAGCTAATTTTTTGCCTAAAAGAGCCTTATCCTTATCATTGATAAGGTTTTCTTTCATTTTAGATGGCTTCATATCATCTACATGATCATAAAGATTTTCAACCGTACCATATTCCTGAATAAGTTGTGAAGCTTTTTTTGGCCCAATTTTAGTTACTCCAGGATAATTATCAGAATTATCTCCCATAAGGGCTTTCATATCAATAAATTCAGTTGGAGTAACACCATTAACTTTTTTCATATGTTCAGGTGTATAAGCTTCTAAGTTTAGTACCCCTGATTTAGTGACCATAACTGTTGTTTGCGGCGATGCCAGCTGAGTCAAATCTTTATCACCTGTAACTACCGTAACTTTAAAGCCTTCTTTTTCACCAATAGTTACGAAAGTTCCTATGATGTCATCGGCTTCATAGTTATCGAGCTCATATGTAGACAAACCCAAGTCATGCAAGAGCTCCTGAATGTATGGCAGTTGTTCTGATAATTCTGAGGGAGTCTTTTGTCTGCCACCTTTGTAGTCTGCGTACATCTTATTTCTAAAGGTAGTTTTACCTGCATCAAAAGCAACCAAAACATGATCGGGTTCGACATCATTTAGCACGACATCAAGCATATTTTTAAATGTGTAAATGGCATTAGTATGCAATCCTTCAGGATTTCTGAAATTTTCAAGTTGGCGATATAGTGCATAAAAAGCACGAAAAGCAACTGAATTACCATCAATTAAAAGTAATTTTTTATCAGCCATTAGATCTCCTTACAATTAAACCAAGTTTCTTTATTTAACTACCATTTTAACAGTTTTTGCACGGATCTTGCACAATACTGTTTTTATAACAAACAGGTTAAACATCATTTATCTACTTTAGATTAATAATTTAGTTTTTGCTTATTACTCTTTATGTATAGAATTTTTAGAACTTTCTTTAAACAAAAACATCAAACTCTTGTTAAGTTTGATGTTTTTATATTAAATAACTTTTATATTTTAGTTACGGACAAATAATCTTTGTTTCTTTAGCAATCTGCGAATTATTATCATTAGAAATTAGGATTGCATCTTTTAATTCTAGAGCCTGAACATTTGAAGATACGCCAAATTTGCTAGAATCAGCTAATATAAAAGATTGTGAAGTTCTTTTTGCAATCAACTGCTTCTTTATTGCTTCATCAAATTGTGGTGTTGTGTATCCATTATTAATGTCAACACCATTCATTCCAAAAAACGCTTTATCAAAACGAAGCCTGGATAGTAAATCGTTAGTCAATGCGCCAGTAAGTGAAGAAGTGACACCGTTATAATTGCCACCAATTAAAACTATTTCAGCTTTAAAATTACCAACAATATGGCATACTTGTGTATTCGTAGTATAAATTGTGATCCGTTTATTTTTTATTTTATCAAGCAACAGAGTACATGTTGTACCTGAATCCACATATATTGCATTGCTATCGTGAATCTCTTGGGCAGCTAAAGCAGCAATTTGTTTTTTTTCTTTTTGGTACTTATGTTCCTTTTTAGTGAATTCGACTTCTCCGGAACCGTCACTTAGCCTGACTGCCCCGCCAAATAAATATTCAATTTTTCCTTCATCTTCTAACGTTTTGATATCTCTTCTTAATGTAGAAATAGATACATTGGGTATTTGTTTATGAAGTTCATCCAGTTTACTTAAATTTTTGTTTTCTAAAATTTTTAAGATTTGGTTTTGTCTTTCAATCGGAAGCAATTTATTCTCTTCTCCTTATATACATAAGTGTTTTGCTTCCTTAATTATACCCCATCTAACTTTATTTTAAGCAAGACGCTCATCTTTTTTGGTGACAATAAAACCAAGAATGATTCCGACAATTACAGAAATCCCCAATCCTATCATCGCATTTAAGAAGTTATTGCTATTTTTAGCTACAAAAGCTGGAAAAGTTGTTACTGAACCAAAAACGAATGCATTTGTAAATACCTTTGTTAGTCCTAAATAAGCTCCGCCAACTGCACCAGCAATCATTTGTGCTGCCCATATTTTTCTGTTCTTTACCAGTAAACCAAATAATGTTGGTTCTATTATTGCGGAAAGCCAAATCGTTATTACTCCAGTTAAAGAAAAACTCTTTAGCTCTTTATTTCGTGTTTTAAGCCAAACTCCTATAGCAGCTCCAATAACACCAAAATTGCAGGCAAAGGTTAATGGACAAATAAAATCAAAGCCTTGTGTAGCAATGTTATTAATCATTATTGGATTTACAGCCCAGTGAATTCCAAAAGATACAAGGAAACTCCATCCACCACCAACGACTACTCCAGCAAGCAGTGGTACATTTTTAATTAACCAATTAACTAAATCTGCAACAAATTGACCACCATATACACCGAGTGGACCAATAACAATTACAGTCAGTGGCACCATAACTAAAAGACAAACAAGTGGCACAACCACAAGCTCCAAATCTTTGCTGACGTGTTTATCTAACCACTTATACAAATATGAATAAGCCCAAATAGAAATTAGAATTGGAACTACTGTTGAATTGTAATTCATTAAAACAACTGGAATACCCAAGAATGAAGTCATTGCACCATTTCCATGGGTACCCATTAATTGAATGAAATCTGGATATAAAAGTGCGCCAGCGATTAGTGCAGCAATGTAAGGGCTGACTTTAAATCTTCTCGCAGCCGAAAAAGCTAACAGAATTGGCAAAAAATAAAATACGGCTTTTGAGGCTGCAGTTAAAATGACAAAAGTACCACTTTTCTGACTGATCCATCCTATTTGACTGCAAAACAAAAGTAAGCCATATAAAATTCCCGATCCTGCAAGGGCTGGAAGCAGTGGTGAAAAAATACCAGCAATTGCCGCAAATAAGGCATTGACATATCCTTTAAACCCATGAGGTTTGATTTGCGTACTAACTTCATTATCAGTACTTCCATTGACAAGCTTTTCAAATTCATCAAAAACTTTCGGTACTTCAAGTCCAATTAATACCTGATATTGACCACCGCCCTTTGAAACATTAATTACGCCATCTACTGCCTTCACTTTGGCATCATCAATATTTTCATTTTTTAAATTTAATCTTAACCTAGTTGCACAATGTGTCATATTAGAAATATTACTTGGTCCGCCAACGGCATCCAAAATACCTCGTGCTGTTTCTCTGTAATCCATTTTTTTGCCTCCAAAAAAACAATTTCTAAATTAAAGTAGTTATTTTTTTATAAAATCTAACAATAGATCTCTTGCTTTAATTGCATCATTCTCATTAATCACTTTGTCTATTTTCTCCATGCCTACTCGGTCAAGGAGATTTAAAAGGTATTTCAACATCTCGATATTCTTACGGGTTTCTTGACTAGGATCTTCTATTACCGGTGCTGTATCAAAATAATACATGCCATCAAAGTGATATTTTTTCATATAATAAAGAAATTCTAAGGTTTTAAATGGAGTGACAGTGCCGACCATTAAACCGTCATCATGGACGCCATAGCCGTCATTAATATGAACCCCAAATAACTCGCCACGACTAGCAAAAATTTCAGATCCCATGGCCGGATTTTCATGTTTCATTAGCATATGACAATAATCTAAAAGCACACCGAAGTTTTTACGGTTGATATCTTTTAAAATCATTCCTAAGGTTCCCATACTGTCTACGAAAGCATAGGCACGAGGCTCATAGGGTTTATATTCAATACTAAATTTAATATCAGGAGCATAATCTGCGATTTCTTGACAAGCTTTGACAATTCTATGCCAAACTTTTAAATAATCAATTTGAAAGCTGTAGTCAAAACCATCATGAGCACTCCAGATATTAATCATTGAACCGCCAATCTCTCGGCAATAATCCACTGCCTGCTTACACATTTCAATAGCATCCTGATAGATCTTATCGTTTAAATTCCCGAGATCACCGTTAAGGTAATGACCTTCAAATCTCATTTCCATTCCGTTAGGACGCAAACCGTTTTCGTCTAACATTTTCTTCATGTCTCGTGCCGGAATCCCAATAGTCTGTTGAGGGAAATTAATATCTACATAATTAATTCCAACTTTTTTCAGTTCACCAAAAACCTTATCAATCTTATTGTCATAATGTGGCAAGTAAGCATTTAACCTTGTTGCAGTTTTTATTTCTTTCATCAATTCGTCCTCTTTTCATTTGTTATCGTTTACATTTTTATTATATTTCATTTGATTTCATTTATCAATCATTATTTTTCATTTAATTTAATTATATTTCATTATTTTTCACAAAATATCATAAATTTTGCGCAAAAAAATAGCCTTACTAGGGTTCTAGTAAAGCTATAAAGTTAAATTACAGTAACTTTTCTAAAGCATCTTCATATTTCTGAATGTCGCCTGCGCCCATAAAGACAATTACACTATTGCGATTTTGAGCAAGATCTGCAATGTTATCAAGATCAATTACTTCAGAACCAGGAATTTTACCAACTAAATCACTACTCGAAATATCTCCATTGGCCTCTCTTGCTGAAGCATAAATCGGGGTAACATAAGCCTTGTCTACATCACGCAATATTTTTTCAAAATCTTGCGCATATTTCTTCGTTCTGGAAAAAGTATGTGGTTGGAAGACGACAACTAATTTCTTTTGTGGGAACTTTTGTCGTGCAGCCTGAATTGTTGCTTTCATTTCAGTTGGATGATGAGCATAATCATCAATAATGTTAATATCACCGAAATCTTTTTCAGAAAAACGACGTTTTGCACCTTGATATGTAAGCAATCCTTTTTTAATATCTGCTACAGGAATCTTTTCGGTGTATGCAACAGCAATCACAGCTGTTGTGTTTAAAATATTGTGATCACCAAAAAGATGTATTTCAAACTCACCAACTTTTTTGCCATGATTTACGACCGTGAAGCTTGAACCTTTAATTGTTCTCTTAATATTGACAGCTTGAAAATCATCATTGTCTTCAAAACCATAAGTATATTTAGGAATATCAGAATGCAATTTCCTTAGTCTTTCATTTCCACCCCACACAAAAAGTCCCTTTCGAGTCTGATCCGCTGCTGTTTGAAAAGCCGAAGTGTAATCAGCCTGATCCTTAAAATAATCCGGATGATCAAAATCAATGTTGGTCATAATTTGATAATCTGGATGATAAGCTAAGAAGTGACGCCGGTATTCATCTGCTTCATAGACGAAGAAGCGAGAATCCTTAACACCGTTGCCCTCTCCGTCACCTATTAAATAGGACGTGGGTGCAGCTTCACCTAATACATGAGCTAAAAGACCGGTAGTAGAAGTTTTGCCATGGGTTCCTGAAACGCCAATGCTGGTATGCATTTTAATAATTTCTTCTACTGTATCAGGATAGCTTTGCCAGGTAATGTTCTTATTTTCACAAGTTTTTACTTCTACGTTGTCATCTTTAAACGCATTTCCTTTAACGATAATTTGTCCTGAATTTTTAATATTATTCGCACTAAATTCTTTAACTTCAATACCTGCTTTTTTTAGCGGTTCTTGGGTAAAAGTATACTTTTTAATATCGCTGCCAGCTACATTAAAGCCTAGATCATTTAGCACTAAAGCTAAAGAGGCCATGCCAGTTCCTTTAATTCCGATAAACCAAATTTGCTTATTTTTATCTAACATTTGCTGAACTCCAAAATTTTATTATTGCATTTTATTTTACCATTACTGTGTCAAAAAAGCAGGATCATCAAAGAGCTGCAATCAAATTTTAGCAGTATGATGAGAAAACTACTACTGCAATTGACATTTTTGGTAACAAAAAAGACCTTACCAAAGCTTGATAAAGTCCTTGCTTTTATAAAGTAATCTGACCGCTTGCTAAAAGTTCATCGCACTTTTCGGGATCAAAAGCCTCTCCAACAGTAAATTCATTAGGAACCACCATAATTCCGCGCTTTTGCGGTGCATGGGCTAGACCCAATTCGCGTGCTGAACAAATCATGCCATAAGAGTCCACATGACGCAGTTGACCTGGCCAAATCGCTTGACCATTAGGCATCAAAGTTCCTGGCAAAGCAACAACTACTTTTTGTCCTTGAGCAATATTAGGAGCACCACAAACAATTTGATGTTCTTCACCATTGCCCACATCAACTTGTGTAACATGTAAATGATCAGAATCGGGATGTTTCTCACAGCTTTTGACATAGCCATAAACAAGTGTTGGCTTGCCATAGGCAAGTTTATCAGTAAAACCAACTTCTGCCAGTTTTTCATTTAAAGCAGTTAAATCATCATTTGACAGCTTAACTTGTCCATCTGGTAACTTATCGTAGTCAATTAGTTGATCAACGTTAAAAAAGTTATAACCGGTAACATTACCCTTTTCATCAGTAATGCGTGTAACATCACCTTTTTCGTCATATGCACTTTTACCCTTGTCTTGACCTAAAATTACAATCAAGGTATTAGGATAACTTCTTTTATTAATACTAGTAATCATGAATCAATAATCCTCTTTCACTTAGTCAAGTGACCGTAAAAAGCTTTCAACCTCATCTTTAGTTTTACGATCCTTATTAACTAGTCTACCAATTTCTTGACCATCTTGGTAGACCACAAAGGAAGGAATACCCATGATATTCATTTCCTTAGCTAGGTCAACTGAGCCATCACGATCAATTTGATAAAATTTGCTATCGGCAAAATCTTTTTCGATTTCTGGCATGAAGGGGTCTAAAAAGCGACAGTCTGGGCACCAGCCTGCTGAAAATTCTAAAACTACTCGTCCATTTTTGGTAATCGAGTCTAATTTATCTTTATTCAATTCTTTTATTTGTTCCATTTTGAAAAAACCTCTCAATCCTTACTCTTATTTTATTATTTTACCCCAAAATCAGCATGCAAAGCATAAATTGGATTGCCCTGAGCTGCAAATTTGTGTTCATATTCAGTTTCAATATTGGCAGCTACAATTTCATCTTTTTCATTATGAAGATCAACTGACACAAAATCAAAATGCATCCCAAAATTATTCATGCTCTGCACAGAATAGGCAAAAAGACCTGCATTATCAGTTTTAAACTCTATTTGACCATTTTCCTGCAAGACGGTTTGATATTTTTGTAAAAAAGACTTATAAGTTAACCGCCTTTTCTCATGCCTAGTTTTTGGCCAGGGATCACTAAAATTCAAATATATTTTACTTGCACTGTGACTATCAAAAAAAGAAGCGATATTAGCAGCATCTGCGCAAAGAATTTGGATGTTAGACAATTTTTTAGCAAGTTTGGTTCGCAAAATCATGCCTGCCGCGGTCATTTGCAATTCCAGAGCAACAAAATTCTTTTCGGGGTGCTCTTCTGCCATCGTAGTAATAAACTTTCCTTTGCCGGGCCCTACTTCTATCTCTAATGGTTTTGAAATATCAGCAAACCGTTTTGACCAATCAATTCTTTGACTTGGATCTGGTCGATCAATCACACTTTCTGGATGCTCTTGAACCAGCTTTACAGCCCACGGCTTGTTACGTAATCTCATCTTTTCTGCTACTTCCTTTTCTTTACTTTTGCAGGTAAGTATAACCTTAACATGCCCCAACTGAAAACAACTAAGCATCCCATTGCTGCAAACAAGTGTAGATTAATTGGTAAAGTGATCAGCCAGGAAATACTGATTATAAGCCATTGAGCTAATAATATTCCTGCTAATGCGGATACTAAATCTAATCCCCGATCGGTACGCTCAATTGGATAAACACGATACATGATATTGTTATCGAATTCATCAACCATCGGTACCAACTGGTAAATAGTCAAAAAGACTACTAAACATGATAAACATAATGCCCAAACCCAATTTTGTACTAACCATGAGATTAAAACTGCAAAAGCAGTCATTCGGAAAACTAAATTAATATTTTCTGGGTTTCTAAGCACTGAACGACGATACAAAAATTTATGCGGATTTTCTGACGATAAATTTTTAGGCAATAAAAAGTCCAAATATTTTCGTCTTTTAATATTAGTTTGTCTTTCTTTAACGTCTGTGAACATGCTAAAAGCGCTATAAACAACATTTTTGCGCTTTTCTTCTTGCTCCACAGCATATTGCCAGTCAAAAAGAGCAGCATGTTGCGGCTTCACAACAAAAATAAAGACAGCAGCCGCTAGCAAGATTGCAATTAAGATCATGCTTTGCGGTTTAAACATTCCCAAGCCAAACAAAAGCAGGAAAATGATATTTAAAATTAAGATGGGAAATTTACGGTTAAAATATAAATTACATTCCATAACTTTAAGCTGCAATATTTTGGTCAAAAAAACAGCAAAAACAGCAAAAATATAATTTAACGGTTCAATCTTTGCCTTAATCGTTGCAAAAGGAAATATAATTCCTGCCATTAAAGCCAAGCAAATTGTCGGTACAATTAAGCTGTAATTTAACATTGGTTTCAAATATGATGCTAAATTTTCATCTTCAGGCAGTAAAAATTGTAAATCAGCTGGTTTTAGCAATGTTACCAGTTTTCCTACTAAAAGTGGCAGCCACAACAAAATACCAACTAGCGGACGATAATACCACAGACTTTCAGGCATGGTCTTCATTGCCTGTGCATACCAGAACATGAGTGCTCCAAAAAGGAAAATCAGAGCCAAGATAAAGAAATCATTAAAAACCAATACTAGATATTTTAAAGACTGGCGTATATTTTCCTGCAGCCTTTTTTTAGCCAAGTCACGCATTTTGTTGCTCCTGACTTAAAATTTGATAGATTTGGTCAAATGAATCTGTTTCCTTTAAGTCATAGTGCTTTCGAATTTCAGCCAAAGTGCCAGTAGAAGCAATTTTACCGTTGTTTAAGACCGCATAACGTGAAACTGCCTGAACACTGTTAGCCAAAATATGTGTTGACATCAATACCATTTTGCCCTGACCAGCAGCACTTTTGATTAATTGTACTAGATTGGCCACTGCCAAAGGATCTAGTCCGGTGAAAGGCTCGTCAATTACAAGCAGTTCTGTATTTGCTAAAAAAGCCGTCACGATCATCACTTTTTGCTTCATACCCTTAGAAAAGTGAATTGGCAACCAATCGAGCTTGTCATCAAGCCTAAACATCTGCAGCAACTCATGGGCTTTTGCCCATGCCTGCTTTTCATTCAGCTGATAACTGAGAATCGTTAATTGCAGATGTTCCTTCAAAGTCAATTCTGAATATAAAACTGGTGTCTCTGGTATATATGCGACTTGTCTTTTAAATTTAGTAGGTTGTGCCGCTAAATCAATGCCATTTAGAGTAATTTTTCCTTTTTGTGGTCGTAACAATCCCAAGATATGTTTAATTGTTGTCGATTTGCCTGCACCATTTAGTCCAATTAGCCCTAAAACTTCGCCTGGAGTGATCTCCAGATTAATATCTTTAATTACCGGTACACCCGTGTAGCCACCGGTCAGATGCTTAATTTTTAAAGTCATAATTCCTATCTTTCTTTTAATGAATTTACTCATTTAATATGATAGCATGATATTAAAAGAAACTAAATTTTGAAATGAAGAGGTTTTAAAATGGAAGAATTAGATAAAGATTGCTTATTTTGTAAAATTATCACAGGTGAAGCAAACAGCTACACTGTTTTCGAAAATGATGACGTCAAAGCCTTTTTAGACTTATCTCAAGTCAACCCAGGTCACACTTTAATGGTACCTAAAAAACACATCACTAACTTTTTTGATTATACACCTGAAGACGCTCAAAGATATTTGCAGTATATTCCAACAATTGCCAATGCAATTAAAAAGTTTGACCCTAGAATTACTGGTATGAATATCAGTAGCAATAATGGTGCAAGTGCAAGCCAAGTGGTAATGCATTCACATATTCATTTTGTTCCACGCTTTGAAGGAGACGGATTAAAGATTGCAACGCGCAATAACGCTGAAAAATATAGTGAAGAAGATTATCAAAAAATTGCTGCTGCAATTAGAGCTGAATTCTAAGGTGATATGATGAAACATTTTAGTTTAGGTCTAGCTGTGGGTGCTGGTTTTGGCGTTGTTCTTTCACTATTTAAAGATAAAAACGGTAATCGTTTATTTCCATCAGCGCAAAAACAAATTAATTCAGTAAAAGAAGACTTTAGTGATCTTTCCGCATCTAGCAATAATTTAAAGATTGCCAAGCAAAAATTAAAAGAGTCATTGCCACAGGCTAAAAATACAATTTCTGAATTACAAAATGAAGTAGAATATTATCAAATAGGCATTAATCGGATTATCGCCAAGCTAAAAGCCAAAACCACAAAAATTAATAGTAAAATTGATAATGGAATAGATAGTTCTAAAAATTAGTAAAGAAACTGCGAATTTTTGGCAAAAAACTTAAAAATAAAAACTAGATTTGTCAGTTTATGTTATATTAGTTGTCGGTGACTTAATTTATTAAGGATGTGGAGAATTTATTTTATGAAAAAATATATCAGAAAAGCAGCAGCTGTCATTGCCGTAGCAAGTATGGCTTTATCGACAGCAGCTTGTTCCAATGGTGGTAAAACCGTTGCTTCTTACAAAGGCGGTAAGATTACTCAACAAGAATACTATGATGAAATGAAAAAGTCTCAGTCAGGTAAATCCGCATTGGCAAATATGATTATCAATCGTGTTTTAGAGCAACAGTATGGCAACAAGGTTTCAAAAAAGCAAGTTGATAAACAGTATAACAACTACAAAAAACAGTACGGCAGTCAATTTGATGCCGTTTTGCAACAAAATGGCATGACTGCTTCAAGCTTCAAGCAAAACTTGAAAACAAACTTGCTTACTGAAGTCGCCTTAAAAGACATCAAGAAGATTTCAAAGAGTCAAGAAGAAAAAGCTTGGAAAGCATATCAACCTAAGGTTAAAGTGCAACATATTTTAGTTTCCAAAAAATCTAAAGCTGAAGAAATTACTAATGAATTAAAGAATGGTAAAAGCTTTAAGAGTTTAGTAAAGAAATATTCTTTAGATACCGGAACAAAGAATAATGAAGGAAAACTGCCGACTTTTGATTCTACCGATTCAAGTTTGGATCCTGCGTTTAAGAAAGCCGCTTTTAAATTAAAGACAGGTGAAACTACAAAGAGTCCAATTAAATCTCAATCAGGTTATCACGTAATCAGAATGATTAAGCACCCTGCTAAAGGATCCTTTGCTTCACACAAAAAAGAGATTGATGACCAGATATATCAGACAATGTCACAGGATCAACAAACTATGCACGATGTACTAGCTAAGGTTATTAAAAAAGCTGGAGTTGACATAAAAGACAAAGATCTAAAAGATGTTTTAGCTTCTTATGTTTCTACTTCAACTAGTAAAAAATAATAGATATTAAAAAGAGTTCAATCAATGATGTGAACCCTAAATTTAGGACACTTTATATTAGCTGCTAACTGAGGACTAGCTTCCGATATTCAAGCGGAGTTAGTCCTTTTAGTTTGATTTTGATTCTATTCTGATTGTAATACTCAATGTAGTCTCTAATCGCATCTTCCAGTTCAGTGAGATTTTTAAACTGTTTTTCAAAGCCATAAAACATTTCTCGTTTGAGTATGCCGAAGAAGCCTTCCATTAACCCATCATCAAGCGAATTGCCCTTGCGTGACATTGATTGGCTAATGCCACGATTTTTGAGCCATGCTTGAAACTGGCCGTTTTGGTATTGCCAGCCTTGATCAGTGTGAAAGATCAAGCCATTCAGTGCCGGATGCTTGTCCCAGGCCTTTCTTAACATATCCATGGTCTGCTTAAGATTAGGGCTGCGGGAAATGGTATAGGAAACAATCTCTTGAGTGCAGCCATCAATGATCGGTGATAAATAGGTCTTTTGCCCCTTGAGCTTAAACTCCGTCACATCTGAATACCATTTGTGATTGGGATAAACCGCACTGAAGCTGCGTTTAATCAGGTCAGGCTTAATCGGACCCTGAGTGCCGCGATAGCTGCTGTATTTGTGCCAGCGTTTACTGACTATGCCAAACAGTTTCAGCTTGTTCATTAAGCGCTGCACCTTTTTATGGTTGACTAATAAACCGCGACGCCTAAGTTCTGCAGTAATGCGGCGATAGCCATAGCGGTGCTTGTGTTCTTCATAGATAGTTTTGATTTCTGCCATTATTTCTCGATTATCCCGCTCTTTGTCCTTCTTCTTTAAAGTGTAGTAGTAATTACTACGGGATAAGTGCGGCAGATTGGGATTGGCATTAATGGCATCAAGAATAAAAGTTACGCTGACTTTAAGCTCGCGCCTTAGTTGGGTAACTGCCTGGGCTATTTCCGCGGCTTGCGGTTCTTGGTCCGCTGGTCGACTAAGACGCTCAATTTTTTTACGAATTCGTTCTCGATTTTCAGCTTTAAGTTCTGCTGGCGTAAGCGGTCGTTCTCTTGCTTGAGCCGATGATTTTCCTGTTTGATCAGCTGTTCTCTTTTGGTCATGGGGCGGTCGTCCTCTCTGCTTGTTAACGATATTATACCCATTTTTACGATATTCGCGCAGCCAATTAGACAACATGCCACTACTTTTTAAGCCCAAGTCAATAGATACTCGACGGGCAGGCTCATGTTCAACTATGATTCGCCTAAGAGCTTGCTCCTTAAAATTACTTGTATAAGCAGTGAAAGGCTGATCTAAAATAGCTAGACCGTGACGGCCAATTAAAGCTAACAAGTAATTAATATTAGTCTTGCCAACACGATAACGCTGACTTAGCTCAGCAGGGCTGATTTGATAATCGTGCCAAAGATGATAGATTTCAACTTTATCTTGTTTAGATAATTTGGACATAAAAATGACCCCCAAATTTGTCCTAAATTTGGGGGTCATATCACAAGCTTGAACTCTTTTTTTATTCTAATTTATGAGCTTTTCCTAATGATTCATCTATTTTGGGCCTATAAAATTTTCGACCACCTTGACTCATTATATTATCTGTAAAGTCTCCTGGACGAGTGTGCTGTAAAGCATTAGTAATAGCATAAACAGATGCGTCCAAATCATCAATACGATGCAGTAACTCGGCTTCAAGCAAAGCAGGTAACTTAGGTGAACCATACTCAAATTTACCATGGTGAGATAAAACCATGTGCCTTAGCAGCAACAAGTCTTCAGATTCTAAATCAATTTTAAGCTGTTGAGCCGCCAGCATAATTTGTTCATCAATTAAAACCAGATGTCCAATCAAATTACCTTCAGTAGTATATTGGGTCGCTGCTGGACCGGTTAATTCAAGCACTTTACCCATATCATGAAGAATACAGCCGGCATATAACAAAGAACGGTTAACTTGAGAATAATTGTCCGCAAGGCCTTTTGCATCACGCAGCATTGATACAGTATGGTATGCTAAACCACCACGCACTGCATGGTGGTTACTCTTTCCCGCTGGAAAATCAAAAAAACGTTTATCCCATTTTTTTAATAAGAATCGTACAATTCTGTTCCAAGTAGGATTCAGTATCTCAAAGACATATTGGTTTATCTCTTCTTTCATATCAGCAATTTTTTCGGGAGCTGATTTAATAAATTGCCTGAGGTCATAACCTTCCTCTGGACCAACAACACGCAAGCTGTAAATCTTTATTTGTGGCTGTCCCTGATATTCTTCGCGCTTACCATCAAGCTCAACAATAGTCCCTGCATTAAATGTTGCAGCATCTTGATCATTTGCATCCCAAAAGTTGCCACGAATTTCACCAGATGAGTCACTAAATGACATTGCTAAATATAGTTTACCCTTTTTTGTATGTCTTAATTGAGAATTCTTAATCAGTACAACCAACTCTAGTTCTTCGCCATCATTATAATCCAGCAAACGTTTATACATTTTTAGTTCCTCTCTTAAAAGTTAGCGGTTGTATTTGCAATTTATCAACTAGACTTGTTTGTGCAGTAAAAATTAATACCTGATTGCTTCCAGCAATAGCTTGAAGCAACTTTTCAATTTCATTAACTCTCTGATCATCAAAGTTAACAAAAGAATCGTCTATTAATATAGGTAAGTTTATTTCATCTTGTATCTGTTGAACAAAAGCCAGTTTTAAAGCAAAGTATAATTGTTCAGAAGTTCCTCTAGAAAGATATTGCACTTCTATCTTTTTACTATCAAAACGAGTAACCGTTATTTTTTTACCAAATTCAATATTATTATACCGATTATTCGTTAATAGTCGCAAATATTCTTTAGCAGTAACCAACATTTTAGGAAATCGTTCATTCGATGCCAAATCAAGAGCTCGACCAATCCATTTAGCTGTAAATAAGTTAGCCAGATATTCAATACTCAAATTTTTTAATTTTGCCTTTAAATTAGCCAGTTTTTGTTTTTCTTCGAAAACAGCTGTGGAGTTTGCTAAATTTTCCATTTTTACTTTTATTTCAGCTGTTTTTTCTTGTAAATGATTAATATTTTCATGAACAGAAGAGATCTTTAACCTTAAATTTGCGAGATCATTTTGATTTTTGGTTTTATTTTTTGCATAACTTTTCAACTCACTTAAATCATTCTGCAAATTTGACTTAAGAGCATCAATTTGGTTTTGTATCTTATCCTGTTTTAACTTTTGCTTTTGGACTTGCTCATATTCAGCTAAACTCGAAACTTGCGCTTTTGCTAAGATTATTTTTAGTTTAGTGGTAATTTCATTGAGTTCATCTTTATTTTCAACCAAACTATTTTTTAAACTAGTTTGCTTTTCACGGCGTAATTTCTCTAAATTTATTTTCTCAGTTAGTTGGTCTAGTGCATTCAATACATCTTCAAAAGTACTTACAGTTTGATTCAGTTCATCACCTAATTGGACTGCTATCGGTGTGACTAATCCTATTAACTCATTTTTTCGCTGATTATTTCTTTTTAAGTTTTGAATTAATACTTTATATTGTCTCCACTCATTAATTAAATTATTTATATCTAAATTGATTGGATTAATACCATACCGTTTTTCAAAAGACTGCCTTTGTTGCCTTAATTTTTCGTTCTGTTCTGCAGCAGTTTCTACTGTTTTTTGTGTTTGTTTTTGCCGATAAGAACCAAATACTATTAATGCCAGTCCAACACCGCTAGCTAAAAAGCCAAAAACTCGTGCAATAAACAATAAAATTAAACCGACAACAAAAATAATGCCACCAAAAAGAAGGAATTGCTTAGAATTATCACTCTTACTCTGCTCAATCTTCAATTCCTTTTGAGGCAACTTTTGATAATCTTCTTGCAACTTAATTATTTGCTCTTGATTCATTTTCACAATTTTATTTAAATTTGAATCAAGTGCAATAAGTTGATTTTGCTCATCTTTTATTTGTTCATCTTTTTGTAAGCAGTTGCGATATTCTGATTGCCATTGCAATACTTCCGGCTTTTTTTGTAACAGCTTTGAAACTGCTGTATTTTCTTCCGGATCATCAGAATATTCATTTAACTTTGCAGTTATTTTTTGTTGCTTTTTATGCAAAGATTCAGCTTGTATGGTTAGAGTTTGAGCTGACTGAAATTGCTTTGAATCAAAATTAATTGTTCTAACTTGATTTTGCAAATCTTGCAATTTTTCGTAACTCGGAAAAAGTTTTTGAATCTTATCTAAACTGTCATACTCTTTTTGTAATTCAAGTTCTTTTTGCTCTTCTTGATGTTGCAAACCTCTTTGCTTCTTAAAATTGTCATTAAGTTCTTGGTAAACCGAAAATTCATTTTCAGAATTACTGACTTCATTTTCTTGTTCTTTAATTTCTAACAACAATTGGTTAATAGGCGGCTTTTTACCAGTTTTTTTGAACAAGGCATCAGCACTTTTAGCAAAATCATCACGTAAAGTTATTAGGCTGTCGCTATTAGCCGCACCCAAATAATAGATACGTTCCATTAAGTCTTTCTGCTTAATCTGATCAACTTTTGCCAGCATATCCTGATTAAAAATAAAACTGTCAGTATAAAATTTACCATCAATATTTTTAATTTGATCAAAAAAAACATTTTCTGGTATAACCTGATTATCACATTTAACAGTCAGAGTGCCAGCTTTTGAACCTTTACCCTTTGCATAAAGTCTTTCCAATTGATAATGCTGACCATTTTCATTTTCAAAAAATAAAGACCCGCCCATTGGACTTACTTGTGCCAAAGGAGTGTAGTCCTCAAAAAACTCTGAACTTTGGTTAGCAAGGTGAAAGCCAAATAAAATCTGTTTAATAAAGGCAACGATGGTACTCTTTCCCGCTTCATTAGCTCCGTAAAAAACATCAATATTTGAATTTGATAAATCAAAAGTAAAGTTTGAAAATTGACCAAAATTAACTATTTGAAGTTTAATTAATTTCACCATTAACTCCTTTCAATTTACTATTCAACTTGACTTCCGCGAGTTGCTTTACTTCCTGAGCAAATTCAGGGTCTTGGGCCAAACTATCAGTATAATCAGTTTTTAAAGCCCAGCTTTTACTGATTTGAGCAAATTGATCAGGACTAAAAACTTCTTTTTCAGCCTGTTTAAAGTATTTTTGATCATTAAAGGCGATCTCTAAATTGCTCCCATTAATAAAACGGACATCTACTAATTGTGAGTCGTGAGTCAGTTTTCTGGAAATCATTTGACAAAAATCACTGTCTTGAACCAATTCTTTTTCTTTTTCATTCAAAAAATCAGCACCCTTAATTTGCAGACAAAAATAAGTAGTTGATATCGCGGACAAACAATTAATAATCATATTTTCCAGTTCTGTTTTTGTCATTGGTTGTGTTAATTCAATTTCTTTTTTACTCCATGTAATAGAATTAGTCTGCACAAAATTAATCTTAGTTTGTTTTGTTTGCTCATCAATAGTTCCTAAATAGCAACCTTTTGGACCGGTTTCATTAATATGACGCCCTTGGATGTTTCCCGGGTATACAATTAAAGGAGTTTCGGACAAGACTTGTCTTAAATGAATATGACCCAATGCAAAATAATTGTAATTGAGATTTTGTAACTCACTCAAACTAAAAGGAGCATAAACATTTTGTGAACTTGTACCAGCTCTTTCCTGTGCGTGCATGATGCCAAAAGTATAACGATTGCTTTTAGCAGGAAATTGCGCCGCCATATCATCATTAATATGATTGGCCAAATATGAAAAACCGCTCACGTCATACTCAAAACCATTTTTTGTTTTATAAGAGACAGTTTCTACTTTTTCACCATTACCCAATAATTTGAAATAAGGACTTTCAGCAACCAATAAGTCTTCCTTTGCCATATGATCATGATTACCAAAAATCATAATTACCTGAATCTGCGCATTGACTAGTCGCTCAATTTCATGGGCGAAAAAAATTTGTACACTGGGAGTTGGCTTGAAACTATCAAAAGTATCCCCAGCAATTAATACTAAATCTACCTTTTCTTTTAGAGCCAGATCTACAATTTTAGTTAAAGATTGCATTGGAGCTTTTTGAATCTGCTTAAAACTCTCAGATGGTAAAAAAGATAGCCCCAAAAATGGACTATCTAAATGTGCGTCAGCAAAATGGATAAATTTCATTATTATTTATTCCTAAGACCATCATAAAGGTCATTAATTGGCTTAGTAATTGCTTTTTGAACGTCGTCAATTGTTTTATACATACTTTGTTCAGCCTGCAAGAGTTTTAATATTTGTGCATCTTTTTGCACTTTTTCATTTAATTTTTTATAATCCTCTTCGAGATCCTTAGGAAAATCTCTTCCCTCAGACTGTGAATTAATAATTTTTGTTTGCATCTCATCCATCTGTTTGAACAAAGCAGCACTTTCCTCATTGCTTTTAACAGCAGCAACAGCCTCACTTAAAGCTTTAAATTCGTCAAGCTTTTGCAAATCAGTTGCTACTTGATTTGCTGAATCATAAATATTAATCATATTTTTCCTCCTAATTAATGACCTAAAAGTCCTTTAATGTCATTATACCATTCATTAATTTTTTCTCCTGCTGAACCTAAGCCTTTTTCGATTTTATCACCAAAGCCCTTTGTCCAATCAGAACCAGCACCGTTGTTTTGAATAATTTGCTTTGGAGCCTGTTCTTTAAATTGATTTTGAGCTGTATATGGCAAAATACTTTCCATTTCAGCTTTATATAACCTGGTAATACCAGTTTCCGAAACGCCATGCATGAAGTGCTGCTGATTAGTACGGTCAAAGCCAACCCAAGTGGCTACCACAACGTCAGGCGTATAACCAACGATCCACTGGTCCTTAGTACCAAAACCATAAGAGTTTGGTACTTCAGTTGACCCAGTTTTACCTGCAACTCGATAACCGGCTGGTTGAGCGGATGTTCCAGTGCCTCCAGCAAAAACTCCCAATAGCATAGTAGTCATTTCTTTAGCAGTATTTTCTGAAATGATGCGGTGCGTGCCAGTATCATGATTTTCAGCAATCACATTCCCACTAGCATCAGTAATCTTAGTGATGAAATAAGAATTATTAGGCAAATTTCCCTTATTGGCAAAAGCTGAATATGCACGCGCCATTTGAATTGGTGAAACACCTGTTGATAGTCCACCTAGAGCTAAAGCAAGATTTTGATCTTCTTTTGGTACCTTGATACCAAAATTATTGGCTGATTGAACTCCCTTAGATACCCCAATTCGATCTAATAGCCAAACCGCGGGAACATTCTTACTCTGTGCTAAGGCAGAGTACATCGGGATTTTATCAGAATAACCATTGTCAACGTTATGCGGTTGATAACCATTTTTACCAAAACGCTGCAGTTTGTTAGAAAGCTGTGAATCATAGTGATAACCCTGTTGAAGTGCTGGAGCATAAGAAACTAGCGGCTTAATTGAAGAGCCTGGCTGTCTTTTCATTTGAGTCGCACGGTTATAGCCACGGAAAACATGTTTGCCTCGACCACCTACTACAGCTCGAACTGCACCCGTTGCAGGATCCATTACCACTGATGCGCCTTGAGGTTTAGTACCATCAGTGGCATTTTGCGGGAACAGATAACCCTGTTCAAATTTTTGCTGCAGCTGACTTTGATAATTTTGATTAAGAGTTGTATATATCTTCAATCCCTTATTCATTACGTCTTCTTCTTTTAGGCCATAGCGATTAATTGCCTCATCAACTACTGCGTCAAAGAAATAAGGGTAACGATATCCATCTTTATTATGATAAGTATCATGTAAAGTTAAACCAATTTTTTGCTCACTTTTCGCCCTGGAACTTGATAATTTTTTATTATCAACCATTAGATTTAAAATCAGATTTCTCCGAGACAAAGCATAGGACATATGGTCAATTGGGTTATATTTACTTGGATTACGTAAAATACCGGCTAAAGTTGCTCCTTCTCCGATTGTCAACTGACTGGCATTCTTGCCAAAATACTTTTGACTGGCATCTTCAACACCCCATACACCATTGCCAAAATAAGCTTTATTAAGGTACATAGTCAATATGTCTTTTTTAGAATAAACGTGATTTATCTCGACAGCAAAGAAAAGTTCCTCAACTTTACGAGAGAAGGTTTGCTTTTGCGTCAATAAAGCATTTTTAGCCAATTGTTGTGTGATAGTTGAACCACCACCAGATATTTGACCACGGTTAAGAACCAAGCCTAAAGCAGCTCTGCCCATGCCTTTGATACTAAAGCCCGGGTTCTTCCAGAAAGTACGATCTTCTGTTGATATAACTGCATTTTTTACATTAGGGGAAATTTTATTATAGCCAACATACGTGCCTTTTTGTGAGTATAGTGAACCAGATTTTTGGCTTCTATAATCGTAAATACCGGTTGTAGCTGATAATGATGCTTTTAAATTTGATATATTTGAAGTCTTAACTTTAACGGTATAATAAGTACAAACCAATAACATCACGGTAAGCAAAATCAAAATGATCCAGCGACCGATGAAAAAACGGTTATCAAAACGGTGCCATAGGCCACCTATCCCGTTTTTCTTTGGTTCATTGTTTTCCATTTTATCTGCTCCTTTAGAAACAACTAAAATTGTATCATATTAAAGGAAATTACCTTTATTTTCAAAAAGATTTAACAAATATTTATGAGCTATTATTTTACCTTTAACTTCCCTGAAAATCTCAATCCGTGTTCTGTCAATGATTTATTACGTCAATTACTCATTCCGAGAAAATGGCGTCATTTTTTGCGAGTTGAACAAAAAGTACTGATTAATGGTAGTTATTATCATTTTAATCAAAAAGTAAGCCCGAATGATAAAGTTGAACTCTGGCTCGATCACGTTGAAACTAAGCAACATATTTATCCAGCAAGTGGTAAAATTCCGGAGGTTATTTACGAAGATGAGAATCTCTTAATTATAAATAAACCTGCGGGACAAAAGACGCATCCTAATTCAAATGAAACTAACACAGCTTTGAATGATTGTGCCACCTATTTAGGATTTTCCCCTTTTATCGTACATCGGCTAGATATGTTAACCAGTGGTCTGCTACTGGTTGCCAAAAACCCAGCTGTTGTTCCTATTTTGAATCGCGAATTAACCAGTAAACTTTTTCAGCGCGAGTATTTAGCTGTGATTAATATTAATGAACCGATAGCTAACAGAGGAACAATCTATTTGCCAATTGGCCATGACCCACTTGATCAGCGCAAACGCAAGATAATAAGTAACGGTCAAAAGTCAATCACACATTATCAGATTTTAAAGCATTTAGACAATAATACTGCTTTAGTTAAATTAGAACTGGAAACAGGAAGAACGCACCAAATTCGGGTTCATTTGGCTGCGATTGACTGCCCAATTGTAGGAGATCCACTGTATAACCCCAACTTTAAAAATGAACAATTTTTGCACCTAACTGCTTACCAAATAGCACTACAAAAGCCTTTTACATTAGACAAACTGAAAGTAAAATTACCAGATAAAAATATTCCTTTACTGCAAAATTAAAAAGACCGTTTGTCAAATGACTTACGGTCTTCTTTATTTAATTAAAATTTCTATAATGTAGTACTTAAAGATTCAAATCAAGTAATTTTGCTAATAAATAATAAAACTGTTAACTATTTATCCAACAATTTTTAATAAATTCTAATTAAACAAAATCTATTTGCTAAGATTTCTGATAATTTAATCACCCACAAAAGTGCCATCCTCAACTTCACGGATAAAATCTGCTACATGCTTATAGTAAACATCAGGATTATCAACCATGTGATGATGTCCTGCATTCGGTGTAGTAACTAAGCGTGAATTAGGAATTTCACGTTGCATAATCTTTGCAGTCTCTAAAGGCATAGTATCTTCTTCACCAAAAGTCAAAAGGGTCGGCATTTTTATTTGCTTTAAGTACTTTCTAAAATGCCAATCTTTTAATTTACCTGTTACTACAAATTCATTATCACCTTGAAAGGCATGGTAAACAGTCAAACCACCGATACGCTTAATATGATATAGCTTGCATGGCTGTCGCCGATCAAGAAAGTTAATATTTAATATTTGAATATCCTCTTGGTAGCGTTTATTGTCATAGTCATTGTTTTCTTCACATTCACGCATAAAGTCAATTTCTGATTGCGGGAAAATTTCTTGTCTACGACGGTTAATTGACTCAATATAGTCATCAGTATCATCAACCATGGAAGAAATAATCGTCCCTTTTAAGTGTTGACCATATTTCACCGCATATTCTTGTGCCAGCAGGCCACCCCAACTTTGTCCAATCAAGTAGCAATTATCAAGACCAAGTTTGGCACGAACTTCATCAACTTCATCAAGGAAGTATTCATAAGTTAAGTATTTGGCTGCAATTTCAGGATTATCATAATCCGGTTGATCTGAATAAAGAGAGCCTAACTGATCATACATAGTAACTTGAACATGTAGTCCCTGCTTTGCTAATTGGTCAGCAGCGTCTTCCCAATATTCATGATTTCCTCCTGGTCCACCGTGAAGAGCTAATAAATGAATATCGCCTTCACCTTGGGTACTTGTCCACAAATGATAGCCATTATCTAAAGTTATAATTTTTGTTCCAGTTCTCATTGAAATTTACAGCTTCTTTCTATTTAGTAAAACCTACTTCATTCCACAAAGGATGATTATTGTTTTGTTTTGACGGCTTAAGCGAATAGCCGGAAATCTTGTCATTAACTGCAAAGATCTGATAGGAATTATCAACTGGGATAACATAGGCTTCATCATTCATATATCTTTGCCATTCATGAAATTTTTTAACCCGATAATCATGATTAAAAGCCTTTTGAGAATTTATCTCATCCAAAAGTTTATTGTTTTTTGCAGTTACAAATCTGGTCATGTTAAAAGGTGCTGATTCACTATAATATGGATGTGGCGAAGGTTCAGTAGGCGTTGACCAACCAGCCAGATACATGTCGACTCCTTTATTATCATGTTGTAATTTATCATAGAAAGAATTGTGTTCAATTAAACGACCCGTGGACAATTGTACATTCAGTCCAACTTTATGCCACTGCTGCAAGTAGTTTTGAACTATTGGCTCCTGAGTAGTATCCCCACTCATAGCTGCAAAATGAATTACCAAAGGCTTGCCATTTGGCTGAACGCGCCACTTTCCTTTCTTCTTGTAACCCGCTTTATCCAAAATCTGATTTGCCTTTTTTAAGTCGTAATTATATCCTTTCTCAGTTTTATCAAAGTAGTCACCAAATTTTTCTGGAACCAAAGTTTTTACTCTAAACGTTAAACCATATGTATAACGCTTATTAACCGCATCAACATTCATGGCATAACCTATTGCCTGCCTTAAGGCCTTATTATTCATCTTGGCTTTAGGATTCATGACATTCTTGCTCTTTTCAGCATCCCATTTTCCTACTTTAAAGCCTAAATAATGATAAGCAATTGGGATTTGGGCAATGAAGTTCACGTTTTTGGTATTTTTAACTTGTGGCCACTGGGTATTAATTACAGGAATAATATCAAATTTATGACTTTTAATTGCTTGAGAAGCAGAATTAGGAGATACCACTGATATAACAACTTTATCTAATTTTGGTTTCCCTCTCCAGTAATATTTGTTCGGTACCCAGGTTGCAGATTGCCCTCTAACTAGTTTTTCAATCTTAAACGGTCCGAAAAATAAGGGATTCTTCCTGATCCTATCTGAAGACTTTAATTTAGAAAAAGGAATATCTTTTAAATAATGATAAGGTTCAACTGCTTCCCAAAGCGAACGACTTCCTGCATTTGACATACTTGGATTTAAAGCTGAGCAGTGTAAAACAACTTTACGGCCATTTTCTCCATCAGGCATTTCAATTCCAGAAATAGTTTTAGCTTTGCCTTCGTGATATTCTTTTAAGCCCTTTAAGACTTCAAACTGACTGCTATACCGCGGACAAGCTGTATCTTTGTTAGCCAAAATCTCATACGCATATTCGAAATCTTTGGCTACTACTTGCTTACCGTCAGACCATTTAACGCCCTTTTTAATATTGATTGTGATCGTCTTATTTTTAGGATCTAATTTACGTGTAGCTGGACCTTTATCAGTGACACCATATTGATCATCACTATCGAATAAAGTTTCTTGACCGGGAGCTGCAACCATTGAGTCTAGGTCTTCAGAGGAAAGTTCTTGTGAAAAAATACCTGAAAAAGGTGTATCTGTAACAACTGCAACTTTCACAGTTCCACCATCTTTAACATTCTTTTTAGGAGCTTCAACAGGAAATTTTTTCACTGTCTTAGTGTCATCACTATTGTTAGCACTTTTAGCACAGGCTGCCAGTGTTATGGAAGCTAGACTCAAAATGCCAGCAGAAGCAAGCTTACTTCTTTTTTTCATAAAAATCACTCATTTCATTATATTTTACTAATATTATTAATAAATTTTTCATTTATGTCAAATTGTATAATCATATATTTTAAAGGAGTATTTAAAAGGATTTTTATTTAGTGTAAAATAACAAATGCTTCTGTATAATTTTAATATGGAAAAAATAAATATAGAAAGAGTTAGAAAGTAAATATGAACAAGCAAAAAATTGCCGATTTAGCTCAAAAAGCTATTAATACTTTTAATTTACCCAGTTTAGGAATTGGTGTTTATCACAAAGGTGAAAGCTTTAGTCATGTATATGGTCAAGCTGAGCAAGACAATCTTTATCCTTTAGCTTCAATTTCCAAAACATTTTTTGCTACTGCAGTTTGTCAATTGGCTGATGAAGGTAAGATAAATTTAGATGATCCTTTAAAAAAATCTTGGCCTGAGCTTAAGCTAGAAGATAAATATGCTGAAGATCATTTAACATGGAGGGACGCCCTTAGTCACCAAAGTGGCTTACCAGCTCACGATCTGATGCGTTTTACTAATATGAACAAGCATGACCTTTCTTTAAAAGAAAAAGCTGAACACGTTGGTCATTTAAAGCCTAACCATGAATTACGTTATAAAATGCAATACAGCAACCTGGTCTTTGCTTTAGCCACCCATGCTTTTGAACAAGTAATTGGTGAAGATTACGGTACCTATGAGCACCAGCATTTACTCGAACCCCTTAAGTTAACTAGAACTTATATTAACCATCATGAAGCACCAAGAGAAGATATAGTTAAACCATATATTAGAGACAATGGAATTACAGAAGAGGTTCCTTTTATTGCACCTGGTAAAGTTGGTGGTGCCAGCAGTATGCTCTCATCTATTTCGGATTTGCTTACCTGGGCTGAGTATCAATTAAAATTGCAAAAAGAAAACAAAAACAACGCAATAGCTGAACACTTTTTGCCTCAATCTATTATGGCTCCAAGCCGTGCCTACGGTGGTGCTAATTTTGGTGCTTACGGTTTAGGTATGATGATGGAAGATTACCGCGGACACAAATACTTCTACCACAGTGGTTCATACATTGGTTACTGCTCTTTCATGGGCTTTGTTCCTGATCTTGATTTAGCTTTTGTTTCGACCACAAATATGGATTCAACAGATGCAATTTTTGCATTGGCATATCAAACAATAGATGATACCTTAGGTATTTCGGATACGGATTGGACTAGCAAAATTAAACAGATTGTTGATCAAAAATTAGCAACGCGTGAAGAAAACATTGCCATTCTTAAAGGAAAATCACCCAAAAATTTTGCGGCTAAAGATAATCTTTTAGGAGATTATGAAAACCCAGGCTACGGTTTAATCACTCTAAATGAAAAAGATGGTAATTTAACAGTTACAATTGGCAAGTGGGATTATCCTGTTATTGTTAATGAAAAAGGTAAAATGTATGTGGAAGAAAGACTGTATCAGCATGAGCTTTTACCAATTGAAATTCATCAAAATCAAGTTTTGCTTTGGACAGAGCGCGCACTTAAAGAACCAACTACTTTCACAAAGTTATAATTAAAAAAGCTAAACTTTAATAATTAAAGTTTAGCTCAAAATTGTTTTTAACAGACCAGTCATACAAAAGACTGGTTTTTTAATTTTATATGCGAACTAATCCAAGGCACGACCTTACCAATAACTTCATTAAGTTTGGTAAAATCACCAGTTTCAACATTGTAAGTATGGTTCGCATTTTCAACTGTAAAGGAATCTACGTTATCCATGTGACAGTTTTTAATAAAATTTAAACTGATATTTGGATCCAAAGTAGGATCGCTGATACATACTTCAACTAAAATTGGATTTTTAAAATTTTTAATGTTGTCATTCAAAGTTGTCTTCAACTCATCAAAGAACCTGCGGTATACCAGTTCAACACCACCGCTACTGGTATGAACAATGCAGTAACCTAAATTATCCATTTGAAATTTATCATATGCCATTTCAAGAGGCTCAGAAGTATTGATAGCGCCATTTAGAGAAACTATAATTTTTGCTGGTAACGTCGAACAAGTAAATACTAAGCGACCACCAAGGCTATGACCTAAAAGTCCAACATTATTTTCTTCAACATATGGTAAAGACTGCAAATATTTAAAACTCGCTTTAACCTCATCGGTCATCACTTTCATGCCATAATTTTCTCTTGAATAAAGGTTCTCCCCCATGCTGCACAAGTCAATTCTTGCTGCAACAATTCCGGCTTCTACAATTTTTTTGCTAATTCTTGCTAACATATGATTATCATTATTCCTGGAAGACATGAAACCATGGATCATCAATACAGCAGGAAATTTACTACTTTCATCCGGAATATCAATTTGCATTGGCACCTCATGGTCGATGCAACTCAAAAATCTTAGTTCTTCGCGCACTGCAATTATCTCCTTAAATATATTTTTAATTTAATAATATAAGATATATTATACTGCTATTTTCCAGGTAAATATCAAAATAATATATGGCTTTGCGACTACACATAAAAAAGGTCTACAAACTTTTGAAACAAAATTCCAATGTTGTAGACCTTCTATAATGATTAATACTTAAATTTTATCTGATCTCCAAGGATCAATGCCTTCATATAATTTAGCTTTTCCAATTGAATTAAATACCTTATTTTTATGATGTACTACTTTTTTACCTGCTTCAATGGCTTCAGGGAATAAATTATTTGGATCCCATCCATCGTTTTTTGCCAATATTTCACGAGCTTTTTGGAAAAATGCATTTTTGTAATCTGAAGCTAAATTCACCTTACTTATTCCATTTTTAACAGCATCTGCAACTTGCTCATCCGGATTTGATGAGCCTCCGTGCATAACCAAAGGGGTATCTGGAACTGCTTGAACTATTTTCTGTAAAATGTCAATTCTTATTTTAGGAGTTACATCAGGTGGATAAATACCATGACTAGTTCCAATACCAACAGCCAAAGTATCTACACCCGTTTCCTCTACAAATTTTTGAGCTTCTTCTGGTGTGGTATAAATACCTTCTTTTTTGTGTCCCTCAATATGGACCCCAGTTTTACCTATTGTTCCTACTTCACCTTCAACAGAAACGCCAACTCTGTGAGCCATAATAACTGTTTCTCTAGTTAGAGCAACATTTGTTTCCCAGTCCTCAGCCGACATATCAATCATTACTGAACTAAAGCCATCATGAATTGCTCTAGCTGCACTATCCACAGAATCACCATGGTCAAGATGCAGTGCCACTGGAATTTTACTATCACGAATTCTGGTTAAAACATAACTAATAAAGTCATCTTTACAATACCTAAGCTCAGTTGGGTGAATCATTATAATTGCTGGAGCGTAGTCCTCTTCACATTGCTCAATCACTGTTCTTACCAGTTCAAGGTTTGAAACATTATATGCTCCTACTGCAAAATTATTTTTTCTCGTTTTTGCCAACAACTGATTCATATTTACTAATGTCATATTTTTCTCCTTTTGTCTAAATCTATTTTTTATTTCCAGCAATTTTTTATTAATAAACGAGGCATCACTTCCTTGAAAGTATTTTTATTGTATGTTGATATTAGATAAATCAATATTTTTCTCATCGTCTTCTTGAACTTTATCAACCTGCTTTTCAGTTAATGGTTTTTTAATAATTGCCAGCAAAATACCAGTTATTAACGATCCAACCAGTAAAGCAATTATTGCAATGACTGGTTTTGACATAGCTGGAATAACGAAAATTCCACCTGATGGAACAGGACTCTCATTGCCCAAAGCGTAGCTAATCATTCCTGTTACTCCACAACCAATCCAAGTACAAGGTAAAGTTCTAAACAAATCATTCATAGCTATAGGAATGACGCCTTCGGTTATCATGCAGCATCCCATAGGAAAGGCTACTTCAATATTTTCAATTTCTTTTCTGGTATAAATATTTTTATGGAACAACTTAGCCAAAAAGTAAGACATTGTAACTCCAAATGGAGGAACCATAGAAGCTAATACCTTTATACCTTCAGGCCCTTTAATACCATCAAGCAATAAACCATCACAAATCAAATTTGGGATTTTACTAATTGCTCCACCATAATCCAGACATCCAATCCAACCAATTAAGAATCCATATAAAGCTCTTTGGGATCTATCCAAATTAGTAATGAAGTGATTAAGAGCGGTCGTGGCAGCTGTTAATGGTTGACCTAATAGGAAAAACATAATCAGAGCTGTAAAAATTGCAGTAACAGTTGGTACTATTAACATAGGCATCAGTCCGTTAGCCCAACGAGGGACTTTAATTTTTCTAATACCTAGTGCAATATAACCAGCAATAAATCCTCCAATGATACCGCCAAGAAAACCTGCTCCCAAAAAAGAAGCTATCTGTCCTGCAAGAAATCCAGGCGCAATACCCGGTCTATCGGCTATTGAATAACCAATATAGCCAGCAATGAACGATGGTAATAATCCCATTCCCAGAACACCTAAAGTGGTCATACTATTGGGAAAGTTCATTTGTGCAAGGCTTGTTACCTGCTTACCGCCCATCAGATTACCTATGGCTATCAATAATCCCGAAGCCACAACTAATGGCAACATGTATGAAATGGAAGTTAATAGATGCTTTTTGACAGCTGATCCAGCTTTTTTAGCACCTGTGACAAATGTATTCATTTAAATCACTCCTTTTGACTCTTTCTTTCTTTCACTTCTTCTTCAATTTTTTCCAGCAATTGTTTGGGAGCCTTTACAACCAGAGAAGTACCTACTTTTACTGTAGGAATATTTTTAAAACGCTCATTGCCAGTAGTTGCAATATCAACAGCCAGCAATGCTACATCTGCCTCAGCGATTTGCTCAGGAGTTAATGCACTTTCAGTACCGATTGTTCCTTGGGTTTCAACGTGAATTTCATCCCCCAATTCTTTGGCTGCCTTTTCCAACTTTGCCTTTGCTAGATAAGTATGGGCAATACCAGATGTGCAAGCACAAACACAAACTATTTTCATAATTAATCATCTCCCTTTGTTCCCACACAAAAGATCAATAACATTTTTCTTATTTTTGGCGGCATGTAGCTTATCAATGAAATCATCATCAGACAGTAAAATTGCCACTCTTTGTAAAAGCTTTAGGTGCAACGTATCCGCATCTTGATCCCTGACTGCAAATAAAATTACGGCTGTAACTGGTTTATCATCTAAAGTTTCCCAAGGTATAGGATGATCACTTAGACCAATCGCTATCATAGTATTTTTGACGGCTTTTGATTTGCCGTGTGGAATTGCCACCCCTTGACCAATTCCAGTTTCCCCTTCTTCTTCACGTAGAAATACGTCATCAATGAAGTCCTGGGTATTTGTAATATCGTCATCCTCTTTCAAAAGAGTACTGAGCTCTTTAATTACATCTTTTTTAGTTTTTCCATTTAAATGAAGGTCAATCAAGTTTAAATTAATGACTTTCGCAATATTAATTTCTTTATCAGCCAAATTTTTTGACCTCCTATCTTTTTAAAATCTGAACAATTTCAGTTGCACTTTCAGCTTTGTTTATTTCTGCAATGACATTGTCGTTAGCCAACTTGTCTATGATCTGAATTATTTTTTTAAAGCTTTTGTTGGATTTTTTTATTATTTTTGGAACTACTAAACAGATAAGCGTATTAACCTTGGAATCATCAAGACAATCCCAATCAGCTATTAAAGTTTTTGATTTTAGAATTAATAGCCAAGGCGTAAAATCAGATTCTAAAATTACGTGAGGAATGGCAATTCCCTTTACCAAAGCCGTGTTAGCAGTTTTTTCTCTCGTTGACAAACTTCTTAAAACTGTTACTTTGCTCACATCCATTTTTGAAGCGACTATATCAACTATAATTTGAAAAGCCGCTTTTTGATCTGTTACATCAATATCACAGCTTTTAAGCAAAACTTCGTTCATTAATGATATTCCTTACTACATTTCTGACTTTCTGCTCATCCTTTTTCGTAAAAAAGGCACTCACTAATTCGACAGGAATTTTTCCGTGATAATTAATAGGAACTGTACTAATTAGCAATTCAATTTCAGGCTTATTTTTGATAATATTTTCAATATTGTAATTAGAAGCTAACCCAACAATTTCAATCTCAGGGATTGAGTTTTTTATCTTGGTAGAAATAATTCCGGAAGTCCCAATACCTGTTGTGCAAATAACATAGGCCTTAATCTTCTTATTTGATTTATTATTTTCTTCATAATATTTAGCAAAGTACAAACAGATAAATCCAGTTTCATCATCCGAGATTACCGGTAAATTAAATTTTTGACATGCTAAGGTTGCAGCTTTTTTGGTAGCGGTGAAAACTTGCGGATATTCTAGTTTGATGTCTTTTAAAAGAGCGTTTGGTAAAGATATCTTCATTTTTAACCTGCTGATCATGGCCAAAACATGATTTCTGATTTCATCTTTTATAGAAGGTGAAAAGCTACAATGCAAATAAGCGGAAACTTTTGAAATAAAAAAGTCGGTAACCTGATCTGCCAAATCGCGATCATCAAGAACAATGCCATCAAATGAATTAAAACGAGAAGTTAGCAGATACTTAAACAAGTAATAAACTTCGGAATCTAATTCTTCTCCTTTAAAGCCCAGATACTTTTTCACGTTTGATACAATACTTTTGCAAATGCTAAAAATTTCAGGATTCATTTTAATTTCTGTTTGCAAACTCGTATCTAAAGAAATTGACTTATCCATTGCCTTAAATTTTTTTGCCCTAATCAAAAGAACATAAATATGCGCGAAAAAATTTATATTATACGGATAAGGTAAAGAGCCATTTAAAACTCGCAGTGCCATTTCGACCTGGCTCAAAGCAAAATTAAAATCCTTTTGATCTAATTGAGAAGTATTTTTTCGCAAAGTTTCAATGTCCGTAGATTTATTAATGTGAAGAACTACCTCCATCAAAGCACTTCTGATGTCTTTTTCATTGCCAGTAATCTTTACAGATCTTTGTTTGCTTTCAAGTTTTAAATTCCACTTACTTATTCTTTTACTGATTTGCTTTTCATCATTTCTCAAGACAGGTTCGCTGATATACAAACTGTTAACTAAGTCATAAATTTTAACATCATTTGGGGATGCAAAAAGCAATTTTGCCAGCATGTTCTCCTGTCTTAGTTGTGTTGATGAATCATTATGGACATTGTTATTTGCCACATTTAGATAATTTGAATAGTTTAGCTCATAGCCCCGCCCCCTTTGGGAAACAATTATTGGTTGAGAATATTTTTTATTGATACTATTGATATGGCGAGCAATTGTTTTTTTCGAAACATTTAAACCATTTGATAGTTCCTCAGAAGTAATGAACTTATTGTGAAGCTTGAGATAATCAATAATTTCTTGACTAATTTCTTTATGCACTGGTCATACCTCCTGATATTTTTATTTTGCCATTCATGTAAACGCTTAAATAATTAAAAAGTGTCCGTTGTTTGTTTCTACAACGGACATTTATATTAATTGTAAGTAAAAATAAGCTTATCAAGAAGTTACTTTATTAGTTATAAATTGACTTAATTTAAATTTTTTAAACAAAAAACCTTCTAAACTGAGAAATCAGCTTAGAAGGTAAGTTAGTATTTGACTGCTTTTATTATCAAATTAAATCAATAAATTAACTTTATATTCTGATAACTTATTCGAAAGATTTAAAATCAAGACCACTTTAAAAGATTTGAAGTACTCTTTTTTATTTTTTTCCACCAAATACAGGAAAATGACTAGAAGAACCATAATTAAAACTATTAATTTTTTCCAAAGTAGTCATGTCATCTTCACTTATGTCAAAATTCAATTCTGCATTTTGCTTCATATGCTCTGGATTAACAGACTTTGGCAAAACTACTGTATTGAGCTGCCAATCATATCGAATACATAACTGGGCAACTGAAACTTGATATTTTTCTGCCATAGTCTTAATAGTAGTATTCGTCAGAGCTTCACCGTGAGCAACTGGCGAAAATGACTCCACAACAATGTCATGTTCTTGACAAAAATCAATCAACTTTTTTGGTGTTGCTCCAATATGACACAAAATTTGATTTACCATTGGTTTAACATCACTGTTGTCAATTAAATTCTGCAAATCCTCCGGCTGAAAACTGGAAACGCCAATTGCGCGTAATTTTCCTTCTTTCATAGCATCTGTTAATGCTCGCCAAGTCTCTATATTTCCTTCAAAATGACGATCATCTGACTGGTTAACTTCCTTCCAAGGTTGAGGATTGTGAATAATCATCATATCTAAATAGTCAAGATTCATACGATCAAGGGTTTCATCAATTGACTTTTTAGCTTCTTGATAATTTTTGATTTCAGCCTCTACTTTAGAATTAACAAAGATTTGATCACGGCTAATACCTGAATCTTTGATACCCTGACCAACTCCTTTTTCGTTATGATATGCCTGAGCAGTATCAATATGCCGATAACCCATTTTTAAGGCAGTTTGCACGGGCGAAGCTACCTCGTTATCTGGGATTTTCCAGGTTCCTAATGCTAGTTTAGGGATCTTTACCCCATTATTAAGTGTAAATGTTTCTTCAAAAATCATGTTTATCCCTCCATACTTCTTTTCTTGAGTATAACGCTTAAATTGGACTTTAAGTCAATATATTTCATTTAGATTTTTATGATCTTTTTGTTTACAATTAAATGTATATATCAAAGAAGGTAAAAATATGAAATATGTTTATCTAATGCGTCACGGACAAACTTTGTTTAATGTCCAACATAAGATCCAGGGATTTTGTGATTCACCTTTAACTTCATTAGGAATTAAACAAGCAAAAGCAACGAAAAAAGATTATTTTGAACATGAGAAAATCAATCTAGAAGAGGCGCATTGTTCAACTTCTGAAAGGGCAATAGATACTTTAAAAATAGTGACCGATCTACCTTTTGAAACGCATAAAGATTTACGTGAGTGGAATTTCGGCGCATACGAAGGAGAAGGTGAACACTTAAATCCGCCACTACCTTATAACGACTTTTTTGTTCAATTTGGTGGTGAATCCCAAAAACAGGTAGTCGCAAGAATCAATAAAGCGATTATCAGTATTGCAGAATCATCTCCTTGTCAACATATTCTGATTGTATCGCACGCCGGTGCTATAGCAAATTTTTACAGAAAGTGGGAAAAATATAATACTTTTGAACGCAAATATCACTTTAAAAACTGTTCAGTCTTAAAATACGACTATGAAAATGGTGTTTTCCGTTTGCAGTCGATTTTTAACCCCAGCTGTTAAAGCAAAGAGAGATCAATCATTCAGATTGATCTCTCATATATTATAATTATTAAATTATTCCAAGTTCAATGAACTCTTGTCAAAACCTGCTGACTTAATCTTGTCATCAATTGATGGAGTACCAAGCCATGTGATCATTTCCTTCATTGAAGCTGTAATTGCTTCTGTACCTGGAAGAAGAAGCTTACGAGGATCGTAACCCTTGTTGTCCTTATCTTCATCCTTATGTGCTTCAAAGTACTTACGTGTAGCAGCTTGGAAAGCTAATTGGAATTCTGTGTTAATGTTAACTTTAGAAATTCCGAGAGAAATAGCTTTCTTAACTTGGTCTTCAGGAATACCTGAACCACCATGTAATACCAATGGAACAGAAACTGCATCCGCAATTTCCTTCAAACGATCAAAGTTTAAACCTTTCCAGCCTTCTGGATAAACACCATGTATATTGCCAATACCACAAGCAAGTTTGTCAACACCTGCAGCTACGAAAGTTTTTGCGTCTTCAACAGAAGCAAGTTCACCACCATCGGCACCTTGATTCTCACCAATTTTACCGATTTCGGCCTCAACTGAAATGCCACGTTCATGCGCCAACTTAACAATTTCTTTAGTTTTAGCTAAGTTCTCTTCAGTTGGTAATGCATGACCATCAAACATAACTGATGAGTAACCAAGAGCAATACATTCTTTAGCAGCTTCAAAGCTACCGTGATCTAAGTTCAATACAACTGGAACAGAAATATTCATTGCATCAATTTCGTCTTCAACTAAGTCCTTAGCAACTTTATAGCCACCCATGTACTTAGCTGCACCCATTGACACCTGAATTAAAACTGGGGTTCTTGTTTCCTCAGCTGCCTGTAAAATTGCACGTGTCCATTCCAAGTTGTTAGTGTTATAAGCACCTACTGCATAATGGTTTTTACGAGCATCTTTAAAGATTTGATTACCATTATCTAAATATGCCATTAAATATACCTCCTATTAAACTTACAGTCATATTGTATCGTATTAATTAATCGTTGAACAATCTTTTATTTGATGTAAACGTTATTATTTTAAACTTTTACATTTCTTTAGGAGCATTCACACCTAATAGACGCAAAGATTCAGTTAAAACAATTGAAGTTGCCTGAACTAGTGCCAATCGAGCACTAATTTGATCATCATCTACTAAAACTTTAACATTTGCATAATACTTGTTAAATTTCTTAGCTAAATCAAGAGCAAACTTAGCAATAACTGACGGCTCAAACTTATCACTGCTGCGAGCAATGATACGAGGAAAATCAGCAAGGGACTTAGCAACTCCAAAAGACCAGTCATCAACAATTTGTATATCTGTTAATTGCGGTTCGTGACCTTGAACGGCTGCCTTGCGCAAAACACTTTGTGCACGAGCATTTGTATACTGCACATATGGACCTGTGTCACCTTCAAAACGAACAACTTCATCAAGGTCAAAGTCAAAGTTTTCAGTTCTTTCATTCTTTAAATCATGAAAAATAACTGCGCCAACTCCAACATCATGAGCTACTTGATCTTTATTGGTCAAATCAGGATTTTTCTGCTCAATTTGTTTTTGAGCTAGTTTAACGGCGTCTTGTAACACTTGATCAAGAAAAACCACATTGCCTTTTCTAGTAGATAACTTTTTACCATTTTGAGTAATCAAGCCAAAAGGAACATGGTAAATTTCATCAGCCCAATCATAACCCATTTTTTTCAAAACAGATTTTAGTTCTACAAAATGTTGAGCCTGTTCGTTGCCGACCACATAAAGCATTTTAACAAAATGATAATTTTTCATACGATAAATCGCAGCTGCCAGATCACGTGTTAAGTAGATGCTAGTACCATCTGATTTAACAATCAAAGCTGGATTTTCATCTTTACCCATGTCAACCACTTGTGCACCACGAGATTCATGCAAAAGTCCTTTTTCTTTCAGTTCATCAATCACAGGTTGCATTTTATCGTTAAAGAAAGCCTCACCTTTATACGAATCAAAAGTGACTCCCAATTCTTTGTAAATACGGTTGAAATCGGCTAAGGAAACATCCCGGAACCATTGCCATAATTTAACTGCTTCTGGATCACCCTCTTCTAGTTTCTTAAACCACGCCCGACCTTCATCTTCAAGCTCAGGGTGCTTTTCAGCTTCTTTATGGAACTTGACGTAATATTTAAATAAATTCATGATCGGGTCTTTTTTAACGTCTTCTTCCACACCCCAGTGCTTGTAGGCCGCTATTAATTTACCAAATTGTGTGCCGTAATCACCTAAATAGTTGATTTTAATTGGTGTGTAACCAACTTTTTGCAGGGTCTTGGAAATTGAATTGCCAATTACTGTTGACCTTAAGTGCCCCATCGACATTGGTTTTGCAATGTTGGGGCTAGACATATCAATAGGAACATTCCCCTTTCCCAATTTTTGGTCACCATAATGTTCTTTTTGCTGCAAGATTTCTGTGAGAGTTTGTGAAATCAACTTGCTGTGATTGATAGAAAAATTAACGTAGGGTCCAACAGCTTTAATTGAAGCAAAATCACCGCTTTTTAGTTTGTCTGCAATATTTTGCGCAATAACTACCGGATTTTGATGCAGCACTTTTGCCAATGCAAAGGCTGGAAAAGCATAGTCACCCATTTTTTCATTTTTTGGTCTTTCAATTAATGAATTGATTTGATCTTTGGGAAGGTCAACCTGACTAGCGATTAAGTCAACTACCTTATCTTTAAAATCCATTTTTCCTCCTAAATGCCAAAAAAAGTCTCTTCCTCATTATTTGAAGAAGAGACGAGTTATAACCCGCGGTACCACTCTATTTGATACAAAGTATCCGCTTATTAAATTTGCTAAATTATTAGTTAGACACGCCTTCAGTCATTCTTCCAGCTTGACTTTCACCAACTCAAGCTCGCTTTTCTAAAAAAATGCCTACTACTCCTAACCACTTTCACCAAAAGATTATAACAGGAAATGAAAGCTGAGCCAAATTTTTTAGTTATTTTTGATAATTACTTTGGTACCTACTGGAATATTTTCAGCCAACCAGCGTGAATCAGGAACGCTTAATCTGATACAGCCATGAGAGGCAGGCTTGACACCTAGCTTTTCAGCCTCTTTAATATTGTATTTGCCGTTGCCTTTCGTAGGAACGGAATGGAAAAGATAAACATTTTCTTTGTCCCAACTAGTCCAGTTATTAGCACCTTCATTTAATTCAGGATTATAAAAAGAGTCTCCACGACCATTTTTAATTTTATAATTTCCTGTTGGTGTCAATGACTTGCCTTTTTTAAACAAACCAGCACTTGCCAGCATGGTGTACACTCGTTTATTACCCCGCAAGATGTAAACTCGATTACCCTTGAGGGAGACTCTAATTGTTAAGTCATTTTCGAGATGCTTAATTTTAGGATAGGGCTTTATCTCACTTGGCTTTTTCCAATTAAAGGGGGAACGTAAATCTTTTGGATCCCGGTATGGACGATATGATGATGCTGTTTTAATAACAGTTGTTTTCTTTGCTTCCATAGCTGAATTTTTCTTTTCTGGCTGAGATGGCATTGAAATTCGTGCCAGACTAATAGCACATATTAATAGAACACAAAAAGCAGTAAGAACTTTTAAAAGACTTTTCTTCATGTTATAACCTTTCTCCCAACCAAATTTTCAACGTAAAATATCTAATTAGCATATTGATTCATTAGCTGTGGCAACATCGCGCTTATTTCGGTCGGTCGCACTACATAATTATTTTCAGCAATTTTATCGCCTGCCAAAGAGTGAATAAAAACTGCGGCCAGAATAGAATCCAAACTATTGCCAAATTGAGCTGTAAAGCCACCTATTATACCAGCTAAGGTATCTCCCATTCCACCTGTAGCCATGCCAGGATTGCCTAATGGATTTACAAAAATCTGATCGGCTTTGGTATAAATGTGAGTGTGATTTGATTTTAAAACCAAAATAGCATTTTGGGTAGGAAAAATCTTTTTCAAAGCATTTAAATTTGCACTGTCAGTCTGATATGGGATTCTTATTTGACTCAATCTTTGCCATTCCATCTGATGTGGTGTTATGACCACTAAACCGATTTGAGTTGGAATTAACTTTGGATCCTGGCCAATCATGTCCAAAGCACTCGCATCCAAAATCAATATTTGATTTTGAGAAACATTTTGACATATCTTTGACATTAATTGCCGAGTAAAAGTGTTGGATCCTAAACCTGGTCCACAAACAATAACATCCATTTTTTTCATTAAATTTACCAAATTCCGATCACGCCAGTCAATAAACATGACCTCAGGATTACGTGCATGCAGTGCATCAAGATTCATCGCATGGGTGGCCACAGAAATGAGTCCCGCACCACTATTAAGTGCAGCCTCAGCGGCCATGATAATTGCACCACCATAGTTTTCACTGCCACCTATTAATAAAATCCGACCGTAATTGCCCTTATGAGAGTCACTTGGTCTTTTTTTTATTACTTTGGTCAAAATATCTTCTGTAATTACTGCCATATTAGCCTCCAAATAGCCAGCGCCAAAACCTTACAAAAATGTTTACTCTATTAGTTGATTCTAAAGCATGGGCGGGCAACAATAGTCCATTAGGACTTTGCAGTGAAATAATTTTGTTTTTGCCATTCTTAAAGTAATAAGAGTTAATTTTTTGCCCTTTTTCTACAGGAGCTTCAACAGTTTTAGCTGTTAAACCCACCTGAAATTTAGAGCCATTTTGTGGTATCCAGATCAGTGTTTTATTTTTGATACCAATATTTATCTGTCTGGCTTGTCCATTGTGAACTGCCATATTCGTGTGACCAATAATTACTTCATTACGCTGAAAAATCAAGGGCTCGTATTTTTGATAAACGTAATTGAGCAGTTTAGCTGTTTGAATAAAACGGGCAGGATCAGTGTTGGTAACATGTTTTGCTCCCATTATTACAGTAATTATTCGCCCACCACGATGAGGTGCAGTCGCAATGAAACAAGCACCTGCAGCATCAGTAGTTCCTGTTTTCAAACCATCTATTTTTAGATTTTTATGATATTGCGGCATCCCTTTTAGCATCCAGTTAAAATTGCTCATTGGCGTTGCCATATTTTGGTCAATAAAGTCCATTTTAGCAATTTTAGTAGTCTTAAGTACTTCAGGATAATCCTGTATTAATTTCTGACCTACAATAGCCATATCCTTGGCAGACAACATGTTCTCATCATTTTTACCTGCCCCAGGATAAGCATCATTACCAACGCTTTTGTTGGGCAATCCGCAGGTTGTATAAATACGAGCATCTTTAATGCCCCATTTTTGCAGCTGCTGTCTCATTTGCTTAACGAACGCAACCTGAGAACCACTAATTGCTTCTGCTAACATCATTGCGGCTCCGTTAGCGGATTCAATTAAGGTTGCTTGATACAATTGTCTAATCGTATACGTGTGCTTCATACGCAAGGGAACGTTTGAATACTCTCTGTTACTGGCAACGGCAAAAATTTGCCGAGTAGGCGTAACCTTAGTGTTCCAATTGATTTTTTCCTGATCAATTGCCTTTAGGGTTAAATATGCGGTTACCAGTTTTGTCATTGAAGCTATGGGCAATGGCTGATTAATATTTTTGCCATACAATAATTGTCCAGTCATACTGTCAATTGCTATAGCTGCTTTAGCATCGATAGCTACTTTATCTTGATCATAATTATCAGGCAATTTTGAAGCAGCATACACGTCAACTGGAAATGCCAGTAATAAAAAGCTGATAAAAAATAGAATGATGGCTTTTGCTTTCTTTTTCAAGTGTGATTCTCCCTTCCCTGATATTTTTTGGATTATTTTACGTTTTATGCTTACATTTTACCAAATTTTTGGTATGATTATTACTGTGCTAAAAATAATAAGCCCCGATGGCGGAATTGGCAGACGCGCAGCGTTCAGGTCGCTGTTTAGGTAACTAAGTGAAAGTTCGAATCTTTTTCGGGGCATCACGTTAAGCTAGTAAGAGCTGGTCCATTGTGGAACTAGCTCTTTTGTTTTTTCCTAAATATTTATTTAATTCCTCTTGTTCAATTATTTTACGATTTTTGTTTTCTATTTTTCCTTATTTCTAGCGTATTATTCAGAACTTGCTAATTGACAGTCACAATAGTTACTTGAAGCAACAACGATTTAACTAAAAATAAGCAAAAGATAAATGCTTATATTAGTATAAAAATTGCTATACCTGTAAATAGTATCAATGGTATTTCGCGGAGTTTCTGCTAGGCACTTTAATATTTCGCAAGTGATTTTTCAAAAACTTAGACTTGGCTACTTTTATTTTTAAAAATATGTTTTCAATTGTACTTAAATGATTTTTTTGTATTAAAATTATAGTAAAAGGAGGTATTGTCATGCAAAAACGTTTAACAAAATCTGAGGATAAGATTGTCTCCGGTGTCTTTGGCGGAGTCGCAGAATACTTTGGCTGGGATAAAGCATGGACCAGGATTGGAGGCGGAGCATTAATATTGTTTTCATTCTTTACAGGATTGCTTTTATATATTATTGCTGCAATTGTTATGCCTGAAAAGGATCACGGTAATGACACTCCTGACGGTGAATTTCATAAGTACTAAATTCTTAAAAAATAAATTTATTCGTCTTACTCAAAAATTCAAGTTTAATTCAAGTTTAATTCAAGTTCGATTATATGAAAAATTAGACCTGAATTTATTTTTGTGCAATTTGACCTTTTTCGAATTAAATAATATGATTTATACAATAATTTACTTAAAGAAAGGTTAATATATTATGAGCTTAGACGTTAATATACTCCCATCAGATTACATTGACTTATCTATTGGGGATTTTCGTTCTGGAATAAACAAAAGAATAATTGACAAACTTGTGAAACGAGTTGAAAAAGAAGGCAACGGATACACTCCAGGTATGGGTCTGCCAAAACTCAGAAAAGAAATTGTGACATATTACAAAGAAAAATATGGCATAAAAGATATTGATGTAGATAACATCCAAATCACAGTGTCATGCTTACATGGTGCATTTTTATCCTTAAAGTCAATCATCAAATCTCAAAGTGATGAAATTATAGTTATTGCTCCCTTTTTCCCTTCGTACTTAAATTTAATTGCAGGAGTAGGAGCAAAGCCAGTGATTGTCGAATCAGAGGCTCCCGATTTTGCATTACCAAAAGACCAAATCAAAAACGCAGTAAATCGAAATACCAAGGCTATTATCATTAACTATCCTAATAACCCTACTGGTGCAACTATTTCAAAAACAGACCGTAACTTCTTGAACAAACTTTGTGAGGAAAACAATATTTTTATAGTTGATGATCATGTTTATAGTGACTATCCGAGCACCTATAAGTATCAACCAGTCTCAACTGACATTTCTCATCAAATATTAGTCAGCAGTTTTTCCAAGACTTTTGCTATCCCAGGAATACGTCTAGGCTATGTGATTGCTCCTGCCGGTATTATTGAACGGGACGGTTATTATAATGAGGGGATCACTTTTAGTGCCCCAACTATTAGTCAATTCATTGGTGAAATAATTTTAGAAGAACCAGATCAATATACCCATCATATTGAAGAGATTGGACAAAGAGGTAAAAAACTAACTAATTTGCTTTCTACAAGTAAATATTTTGCTTCCTCAAAGTATCTAGGAGGCCTATATATGTTTATTAAAATTCCTGACGAAATCAAAGATGTTGATTTGTACTATAAACAATTAGAAGACCACTTTCATGTAATTGTCGCCAAAGGTAGTGATTTCGAGTATTCTGACAGATACTTTAGGATTTCTTTATCTACCGAAAAAGATGCTTTGTTTAAAGGTATGCAGAAGATTATTGACTGTGTAGACTATACTTTGAATTATAAATAATTGCATGCTTAAAAAGTAGGTCAATAAAATAAATATTACATTTCGGTTTAAATTAATAAACTCTTTGCTTACCGAGTTTTAATTCAGTTAGCAAAGAGTTTTTCATTTAACTTTAAAAAGCTAATATAAGTCGATTAACAAAGTAGTTCTAAATATATTTAGCTCAAAGCAAAAAACTTGATGCCGTTTTTATTACGGTACCAAGTTTTAATATTAGCTTCACACTTATGCATGAATATGCAATTTTTCTAATATAGGAATAATTTTATCTCCCAAAATTTTTTGTGCCAAATCAGACTTAATTGCCGCAAATCCGTAAAATACGCAGCCCACTAAAATGGATATAACTACAATGATTAATGACTGCAAACTACTTGCAGGGTTCAAGAACAATTCAAGTCCCTTTTCTACTGCCAAAACAATTAAAAACATGGTTACAGAAAATACAGTAATTCCTATAAAACGCCTTCTTGTTCGATCTTGGTTGAAATTATAGCCAACTTTAAGGTGTTTTAAGGCCATAAAGATAATAACGAGCATCCCTAAGTTAGTGGCAATCAGTGGACCAAAAACCTTAAACAAATAGATCATTGGATACTGCATTAAAATTTTAATAATTAGTCCTAATACTAAATATTTAATTGCAAGACCATTTTCTGACAGGCCTTGCAAAATTGCCATCAATACAGTGAATAAACCTAAACTTATTGCTGTAAATGATGAAAGATATAAAACATTTGAACCTAACTTGTCATAACCATAAAAAATTGTATAAACCGGTGTAGAAATTGCTGCCATACCAAAAGAGGCCGGAATCATGACAAATAGAAATAAATCTAAAGTGTTACCTATTTGATTTGAAATTCCGTGAAAGTCATGCTTTGTGTGTGCTGCAGACAACAAAGGAATTGTTGTCACTGCCATTGCACTGGCAAGAGACACAATAATCATAATCAGCTTATTAGCATTTAGAGCAAATAACGCATACCAAGTCTCAATTGTATTATTGGATGCATTGATTAAACTGGCAATCATTGGATGAAAAGAATACTGATCTACCAGATAAAAAAGCTGTATTCCTGCATCAATAATAATAAACGGAACTGCCTGAGCAATAATTTCTGCAAAAAGAGCAGAGGTTGAAACTTGGATTTCATTATTAGAATTTTCAACTAATTCATTAAGCTTGTTACGCCGCGAAAGCAAAAACCAAGATAGTACGGCAATTCCAAAAATTGCTCCGATTGCTGCAGCTAAATTTGATTGCACAACAGCGTCAACAAAGTTACCGCGTTGCACCTGCATAATTATATAGGCAGTTAATAACATCCAGATAACTCGTGCCAATTGCTCTACAAACTGAGACATGGCTGATGGCATCATATCCTCATAGCCCTGAAAATATCCCCTCATAATGCTTAAAACAGGGATTATCAAGATGGCATATGACAGACTACGCATGACTTTTACTTGTCTGGGATCAATCTGCGAACCATTAGAAGCCAAAAAAGGCGAAGCAAAGTACATTATTGTAGCAGAAATAATACCCAAAATTACCATTAAAATCAGACCACGATGAAAAAGCTTACGTCCGACACCGTACTCATTAAGCGCATTATATTTTGCCACCTGTTTCGCAACGGCGCCAGGAATACCTGCTGTAGATATTAAAATAAAAATACTATAGATATTATAACTTCTAGCAGTTAATGCATTGGCAATATTGCCGTAAGGTGACATCCAATAAAACCATGGAATAATATAGAGTGCTCCTAAAATACGTGACGTAATAGAGCCAAAAGTCATCCATGCACTGCCCTTAATGAAGGTATTTTGTGTATTTTTTTCAGATAAATTATTTTCTCTCATTAATATTCCCTAAATCTAGTTTACTAACTATATTATTGTGAATGAAAAAAGTCAATTAACAACAAATATACTTTGCATTTTAGGAAAAATTAACTTTATTTAGCTACAATATTGACAATTTTATTCGGTACAACAATGACCTTTTTTACGTCTTTGCCTTGTAAAAACTTCTGTACATGTGGTAGAGCCAGTGCCTGCTTCTGAACTTCATCTTTATCCAAACCAACAGCAGCTGTAAAATTCCCACGCAGTTTACCATTAACTTGTACCATAATCTCAACCGTTGACTCAACTAATTTAGCCGGGTCATAGGTTGGCCATTTTGCAAACGTCACAGATACATCATGACCAAATATTTGCCAAATTTCTTCCATCATATGAGGAGCAATAGGCGCCAAGAGGGTAATAAAGCCTTCCGCATATTTCCTTGGAATAGTTTTAGCTTTTTGTGCTGCGTTAATGAAGACCATTAATTGAGAAATTGCGGTGTTGAAATGTAAATTATCGAAGTCCTCGGTAACTTTCTTAACAGTTTCGTTATATATTTTATCTAAGGTGCCATCGTTGTCCTCCACGATATTTTCTTGAGGAATAGCTTTAAGGTCTAAATCGTTAACAAATAAACGCCAAACTCTGTCCAAGAACTTCTTGGTAGAAGCAGGACCATTATCATCCCAATCAATTGAAGCATCTAGTGGGCCCATGAACATTTCGTACATTCTCAGACTGTCTGCACCGTACTCATCGATCACGTCATCTGGGTTAACAACATTGCCTTTTGACTTGGACATTTTATCATGATCTTTAAGAATTAATCCTTGATTAAATAATTTTTGGAACGGCTCTTCATTCGGAATAACTCCCAGATCATATAAAACCATGTTCCAAAATCTTGCATAGAGCAGGTGTCGTACAGCATGTTCTGCACCACCGATATAGAGGTCAACCGGCATCCACTTCTTGAGCAATTCGTAATCAGCTAATTTATTATCATTGTGTGGGTCAACAAAACGTAAGAAGTACCACGATGAACCAGCCCAATTAGGCATAGTATTAGTTTCACGCTTACCCTTGCGGCCGTTTTTATCAACTACATTAACCCAGTCTTTAAGATTAACTAATGGACTCTCAGGTGTTCCTGAGGGCTTGATGTCAGTAGCATGAGGTAAAACGAGCGGTAATTCATCTTCTGGAACCAGCGTTGTTTCTCCATCTTCCCAGTGAATTACTGGAATTGGCTCGCCCCAATAACGCTGACGACTAAATTCCCAGTCACGTAACTTGTAATTAACCTTTTTCTCTCCAGCATGGTGTTCAGTGAGCCAGGCCACAATTTTCTCTTTAGCTTCTGCATTGTTGAGCCCGTTTAGGAACTCAGAATCTATGTGTGGACCATCACCAGTATAGGCTTCTTGTGCAATATCTCCACCTTTGATAACGGCCTTAATAGGCAAATTGAATTTCTGAGCGAACTCATAATCACGTGTATCGTGTGCAGGAACTGCCATAACTGCACCAGTACCATAACTGCCAAGTACGTAGTCAGCAATCCAGATAGGAATTTCTTCATTATTTACAGGATTAATTGCATAAGCACCTGTAAAGACACCTGTCTTGGTTTTATTTAGATCTGTTCTTTCAAGGTCGGACTTAGATTCAATTTGTTTAATATAGGCATTGACTTCATCTTTATGACCATCAGTCATAATTTTTTGAACTAATTCATTTTCTGGAGCTAATACAGCGTAAGTTGCACCAAATAAAGTGTCCGGACGTGTACTAAAGACATCAAATGTTTCATTAGAATTTTTGACCTTAAAAGTAATTTGGGCACCTACTGAACGACCAATCCAGTTACGTTGCATTTCCTTAATGTTTTCTGGCCAATCAAGATTGTCTAAACCAGCAAGCAAACGGTCAGCATATTTAGTAATTCTAAGCATCCATTGCTTCATGTTACGGCGATAGATTGGGTAACCACCACGTTCAGTCTTACCATCAACAATATCTTCGTTGGCAACAACTGTACCCAAATCTGGCGACCAGTTAACAGGGGCTTCAGCCTCATAGGCTAGACCATTTTTATACATTTGTTCAAATGTCCATTGGGTCCACTTGTAATATTTTGGATCACAAGTTGCAAGTTCCCTGTTCCAATCGTAAGAAAAGCCCAAAGTATTCAACTGTCTTTTAAAATTGGCAATATTTTCAGTAGTAACAACGGCCGGATCTTGTCCAGTTTGGAGAGCATACTGTTCAGTCGGAAGACCGAAAGCATCCCAACCCATTGGGTGAAGGACGTTATAGCCTTGACTACGTTTCATTCGTGCGACAATATCGGTTGCTGTGTATCCTTCTGGGTGTCCTACATGCAGTCCCTTACCAGATGGAAAAGGGAACATATCTAAAACATAATAATTTTTCTTTTTCGGGTCATTACCGGTTTTAAATGTTTGATTTTTTTCCCAGTAATCCTGCCATTTCTTTTCTACAACTTTGTGATTATACATATTTTTACCTCATAAAAAAAGTCCTATGAAATATTTTTTCATAGGACGAATAATCGCGGTACCACCTAAGTTCCGCGCTAAAAGCGCGACACTCATGCCCCTTAACGCGGAAAGCAAACGTTAGACTTTTCCAGGCTCAGTTCACAATTTGCTTTTCAAGTCTTGCACCTTCCGACTCTTCTCTATAGAAAAACAAAAATGCTACTAGTTCCTGATCTTTATTTTTTGATCAATAATGATTATAATTTACCACAAATGAAAAAAAAAACAAGGGGAGAAAGTTTTTGAACAAAACAATTCAAACAAAGAAAGACACCATAATACCTGCGACAATATTTTTGATTTTATATGCTATCTGGGCAATACTGGTTGCTTCTGAAAATCAATTTATTCGTGAATTTGATCAAACAGTTATTAGTATTATCTGCAATAACAATCCTGCAGTAATCAAATTTGCTACAACATTTACCAATTTAGGCAATACCAATGTAATTATGATTGAAACAATCATCTTGGTAATTGTTTTAGCATTTTGCAGAAAATTTGCTTATGCGTTTTTTTCCGCCGGAACAATGATTGCGGCTAATGGTTACAACTGGATCATCAAACACGCAATAGCTCGTCACAGACCGCTTACCCACCACCTTGTGGCAGCTCACGGATATAGTTTCCCATCTGGTCACTCTGTTGGCAGTGCCACTTTATTTGGAATTTTGATTGTTTTAACAATTTTATTAATAAAATATAAAGCCACTAAAACTGTATTGTGCATCATTTGGGTCTGTTTTCCAATATTAATTGGTTATACAAGGATTTTCAACCACGTTCACTACCCTTCTGACGTAGTTGGCGGGTTTTTAGAAGGAATCGCATTTCTTTTAATCGGATATTCCTTCCTTTACCATTATTACTTAGAAAATCAAAGAGCACAAAGTACTATTTATTAACTAAAAAAGAGTTCTTATCAATTAGTGATAATTCGAACTCTTTTTTGCTACCTTAATTTAGAATTTTAGCTCAGTCAATTGCTAAGCGATTAATGACATCTTGATATCCAGGGCACTGTTTTAATAAATCTGACTTTTTAAGCATCTCAAAGTCATGATAATCAAATCCTGGTGAAACAACACAGCTTACTAAACAAAAACTGTTTGGTTTAGTAACTTCAGATGCAAAAATGGTGTGTTTGGGAACTTTAAACTGCATATATTCTCCAGCTGAAACATTTTTGCCTAACTTTACAGCAGTGTATTTACCTTCTGGAGAAATACAATGAATAGTAATCGCTTCTCCATCGTGGTAATACCACATTTCATCATGGTTCAGTCGGTGAAAGTGAGAACAACTGGTATCATCAAGCAAAAAGTAAATTGAAGTGTAATAAAATCGATTTCCATTGCTGTCTTCATCATAAAATTCTTTGTCACTAGTATAAACTTGCCTGAACCAGCCACCTTCCTGATGGGGTTCAAGTTTTAAACTTTTAATATAATCGTTGCGTTGCATTTTTTCTCCCTTGTAAAAATTTGAATAATTAAAACTACTTTCTTCAAATCTAGCCTATTTTTGTCAGAATGTCATCTAAAAATTAATTTCATAAAGTAAATAGTTACTATAGTTTAAAAATAAAACTAATATTGTAAATACTTTATATTGGTAGGTACTATTATTTGAAATCAATTATGAAGCAAGTCAAAAACTTAAAAAATGGTATGGTTTCAAAATTTAAGAGACATATCTTTTTTTATTTTCAATTAAATTTTAGACTAAATATATTTGCCTCATTTTGCTCTTAAAATCACTCGGTAAATTCAGTCCTTTAATCAGGTAATTATCAAAATCCCCATAATTTTGCCTAATGGCAGAAAAATACCGTTCTAAATATGACTTTTGTACCGTTAAAGCTACAGCAACATCTTTTAATTGTGAACTTGTTAATTGGTCTCTTAGGTAGTCTAAAATTTCCTGATTTTCCTGCTTGCGCGCCGCGATAGTTTTTAGATAATCGGCAAAGATTTGATCGTCACTTACTCCCAAGCTTTTCAAAATTAAAGCAGCTGCTACTCCTGTGCGATCTTTGCCAGCAAAGCAATGAAATGCTGTCGGAACAGGATCATTTATGAGAGTCATTAAAAATTGATGGTAGCCATTTTGAGCAGATTTCTGTAAAGCTAATTCTTCATAGGTGGTAAGCATATCTTCTTCAGCCTGATTATTACCAGAAACAATTTCATCAACACTGGCTTGATTAACCTGAGCATCTTTTAAAACATCAATTACAACATAATCTAATCCGGACCACAAATAATCCGGAAATTGTTTTCTTTCTTCCTCGCCCCTAAAATCAAAAACTCTCTTAATTTGATATTTATCTTGTACTTGTTCTTTTTGATAAGGAGTCAAGTTATACAATTGCCCACATCTAAAAAGTATCCCGTCTTTTACTTTTCTTCCTTCAAATCCAGTGTAACCAACTAAGGAACGCCAATTAGTAATTTCCCTTGCCATTTTTTAATACTCCAATTACTTATTAAGTTTAATATTATTTATTATAATTTTTCAGGCAAATTATTTCTACTAATGAAAAAATTTTAAAATAAAAAACCTGTTGGTAAATAAACCAGCAGGTCTGTTATAAATCTAACGACTAATTAGCTTTCTCTTTGCTTTTATAAATACAATTAAAAATAACAGATATTACTATAGCAACAAGCGAAACGAAGTAAACCCCTTTTAAAGCACTAAAAAGTACTTGCCTTAATTGTGGAATTAAGTTCGCAGATAGTTCTTGGGCTTTAGCTGATGAAACTATTTTGTTCATCATGCCTTGTGTCAAATTCGGATGTTTTGCAAGTTGATGTGCCACGACAGTATTGAAGGTAATACCAAAAATGGAAACCATCATTGTTTGACCTAAATACCTCATTAATGTGTTAAAGGAAGTAGCAACACCAATATTTTCTTTTGAAACTAAAACCTGTGACCTGACTTGCGAAGCGGTTAGAACTCCACCAAAGGAAAAGCCATTAAGTGTTGCTATGACACAAAAGACCCAAAACGGAGTATGAATAGGAACAAGCAATAACATACAGTCAGCAATTAGCAGGATTGTAAGCAATCCAAAGAAAGTTTTTCTTACACCCCAGCGACTCAACATGCCACCGATCAAAAATGAACCCACAACCCACATAACAGAGCTTGGAGTTACGGCAAAACCTGCAATAGTAGCAGAAGTACCATTAATCCCCTGCATCCAGGTTGGAATATAAAATTCAAAGCCAATAACTACTCCGGCAACAAGCAGGGTAATCATATTAACAGCCAAGAACTCTTTGCCCTTGAGCATTGACAGTGGCATTATCGGATCATCTGCGCGCTTTTCTTCATGATAGAAAATTACTGCACTAACAATGATTAAAGCAACCAAAGCAGCTAAAATAAGCGGTTTAATGGTGCCAAGATCTTGTAATGTAAACATTAAGGTTAAAAGCAAAACAACAAGCCAAAATGTTCCTTTAACGTCAAGTTTAGTCTTTTGCTTATTCCTTGGTTCATTTAAGAAAAAGACAATTAATAAAAGTGCAATGATACCAATTGGCACATTAATGTAGAAAACCCAGTGCCAAGAAAGATTTTGCACAATAAAGCCACCAAGTAATGGAGCAATGACTGAAGCTACGCCCCAAAAACCAGAGTTGAGACCCAGCATTTTTGTTCTTTTTTCCAGACTATATAAATCTGCAATTATGGTCATCGCAACTGGTTGAATAGCTCCAGAACCCAGTCCCTGAATAACACGGAATAAAATTAGTTCAACCATATTCTGAGCCTGACCACAAAGAGCAGACCCAATCACAAAAAGAGCTATTCCAAATAGAAAAATTGGTTTACGACCAAAGCTGTCTGCTAATTTGCCATATAAAGGAGTTGACACAGCAGTCATAAACAAAAATATGGAAACAACCCAATTCATAATTTCTAATCCATTCAGATCGGAAACAATTGTCGGCATTGCAGTAGAAACGATTGTACCTTCAATGGCGGTCATAAATGTCGTCATAAAAATTGCAATCATTACTACTCGTACATTTGTCTTTTTCAAAATTACAACTCCCTTATTAATGAAAAGCTTTACTTATTTTCGTTAACAAAATTTAAAAGGTCTTGAACTTTATCGGTTTTCTCCCATGGTAAATCAATATCTGTTCTGCCAAAGTGTCCGTAAGCTGCCGTTTGCTCATAAATCGGCCGCCTTAAATTAAGCATTTTAATTATTCCAGCTGGGCGCAAGTCAAAGACCTTACGTACTGCTTTTGTTAAAAGGTCATCACTTACTTTACCGGTTCCGGCTGTATCAACCATAACTGAAACGGGATGAGCAACACCAATTGCGTAAGCTAATTGAACTTCACAGCGATCAGCCAAACCTGAAGCAACAATATTTTTAGCCACATATCTGGCAGCATAACTGGCACTGCGGTCAACCTTTGTCGGATCCTTTCCAGAAAAAGCGCCACCACCGTGGCGAGCATAGCCACCGTAAGTATCAACAATAATTTTACGTCCAGTCAGTCCTGAATCACCCTTAGGTCCACCAATAACAAAGCGACCTGATGGGTTAATCAGAAACTTGGTCTTTTCATCAAGGTATTTAGCAGGTATTACCTTTTTAATTGCCAAATCTATCATAGCTTGGCGAATCTCTTCGTTTGAAACCTTATCATCGGTCTGTGTTGAAATAACAACGGTATCTACACGTATTGGTTTTTGTTTTTCATCGTATTCAACAGTCACTTCTGCCTTAGCATCAGGTCTAAGCCAAGTTAAAGTACCATCTTTGCGCAGCTTAGCAACCTGTCTCATCAAGCGATGAGCAAGCGAAATAGGCAGAGGCATTAATTCAGGCGTTTCATTGATTGCAAAACCAAACATTAAGCCTTGATCCCCTGCCCCGATTTGATCAAGCTGATCTTCGTCAGATTGATTTTCACGCGTTTCAAGAGAATGATCAACGCCTTGAGCAATATCAGGTGATTGTTCATCAATATCAATTAAGACAGCGCAATTATTGCCATCAAAGCCAAGTTCTGGTTTATCATAGCCAATTCTCAAAACTGTCTTGCGAACAATTCCTTGAATATCAACATAAGCACTAGTTGATATTTCACCAAAGACATAGACAATACCAGTATTGACGATGGTCTCACAAGCTACATGAGCTTGAGGGTCTTTGGCAATAATAGCATCCAAAATTGCATCAGAAATCTGATCAGCAATCTTGTCTGGATGACCTTCAGAAACAGATTCTGAAGTAAACAAACGTTTTTCCATATTAGTCCCCCTATAGACAATAGCTATTCGGTTACAAGGCATCTCCACTTAAGGATCCTCTCAGGACTTGAACCGATTTTTAAAATTTTCGTTCTATGTTCTTATATATACATTGATAATAAAAAAAGCTACCGCATGTTCGGTAGCCATAGAACGATGGAGGATACAGGGCTCGAACCTGTGACCTCCTGCTTGTAAGGCAGATGCTCTCCCAGCTGAGCTAATCCTCCAAAGTGACCCGTACGGGATTTGAACCCATGTTACCGCCGTGAAAGGGCGATGTCTTAACCACTTGACCAACGGGTCATTGTTCTGAATCAAAGCACATTCAATAGTATACCTATTCTGAGAGAAAATGCAAGGATTCCATTTATTAATTAAATCAATAAATAATGGCGGCGCGAACTTCCCTTCACACCACCATCATTATGGAGGATACAGGGCTCGAACCTGTGACCTCCTGCTTGTAAGGCAGATGCTCTCCCAGCTGAGCTAATCCTCCATTTTGTTGTCATCTCTCGACCACTCTTAATAATTTAGCATAAGTTTCTATTTATGTCTACATTTTTTTGAAATTTTTGTAGGATTCTGTTCATTAATATTAATTTCTATGAATTAACTAAACTTTTTTCAATTCTTTTTTATATTAAAGATTAAGGATATAACTAGATCGGGTGAAGAATGCTTGACTACTATTCAAGAAGTTGTCGGATCAAGTATGACAATCGGAGTTTAATTTCTATGTATTTTTCATCTGAATTTTGGGGAGTATGATTGAAAATTTTATATCGAAAGTTTAAATCTCTCACATTCCATTAAAAATTTTTATTTTCTGATAAAAGAGTTTTCTTATTCACTTGTTAGATTTTATCCTACTTCAACTTTTATTTTAAAAAGTACAATATATTTTTGATATTGAAAAATTGTCACTTAAAATAATCTATTCTTGTATCTGCTATAATAATTATTTATACTAGAATTAAAAAGATAAAAGCATCACATGAAATTTTTTAATTTAATTATATAAAGTTTTTGTAACACAAAAAAATCTTAAATATTAAGAAAGAAATATTTATTTTTATTAAATGTCAATACAGAATTAAGGTTCATATTTTGTCCATAACACCAGCGACATTAAACCTATGGTAGTAAATCTTTGGGAGGAAGTAATGGGTAATCTAAAAAAAACCTTATCATTTTTAATAACAAGCTTATTCATCTTTTCTTTGATAGGATGTTCAGCTGATGATACGAACAAATCAGGTGATAAAGGTGGAAGTAATAATCGACAAAGTAAAGAAGTAGAAATAGAGAAAAATACTGCTAAAGCAGTAACACTGTCGGCTGGTACTCATAAAGTCGGTAAAGAAATTAAACCCGGACGTTATGTAATTAAGGCCGTCTCAGGTAGTGGCAATCTATTTTCACGAAACAGTCCTAATGATCGTAATATAAATGTCATTTTAGGGCCAACTGAGGATGATACATGGATGAAACTTTCTTCGTACACCACTGACTTAAAAGCAGGAGAAAAGATAAAGATTGATGGAATTGAATCAACAAAACTAATCCCAACTCCAGACAAGCGTATTTTTAGAAAGATACTGACCCCTGGTAGTTGGACAGTAGGTAAAGATATCAAACCTGGCGATTATACTATTAAAGCTGTACGAGGAACTGGAAACATATTCTCTGACAATGGCGAAGATGACATTAATGAAATTTTAGCAAAGCACCCTGATAAGGACTACGGCCAGGTATCAAAAATTCATGTTGAATTAAATAAAGGTGAAATAATAACTTCTGATGTTCCTAAAATAAAATTAGTAGAAGACTAACTACTAAAATTACAAGCATTATAGAAGCCAAACTTATTTAATTTTATTAATTCATTTAATTCGTTTATAAAGCATAACTTTAGGGGTTTTATTCCATTAATCTGATTGATGAAAAACATTTTAAAAAGAAAAGACAATTCAATTGATCTTATTATTAATGAAAAAAGACTAATTTAAATTTATATTACGTTTCGAGTCCAAAAATTTTGATAAAAATTATATAATTTCTTTAAAGCTTGAGTCCGATATTCATTCGGAGTCAGGCTTTTTGGTCTGTCTTTATTTCTTTCAGTGTTATTACGCAATTTCTTTAGTTAGTTCTTGCAGATTATGGTACTTATATTCCTGGATGTAAAACATTTTCGTTTTAATCAAGCCAAGAAGTTCTCCACTATCCGCTCGTGCATTGTATTTCATTTGCGCTACACGTTTTGAATAATGCCATGTAAATTCAATACACTCTGATAAATCGAATTTTTGATATTACACTGTATGGAAATCACAAGCATTTAAAGCCTGATGTTTAGGAAAAATTTTATCCAACATTGACACTACCAGTTCCATATTAAGATGCCCTGAAATTGAGTAGGAATCTATATCGCCAACATAGCCATCCAAAATGGTTGACAAATAAATCATTTGTCCCCTAAGATGAAATTCAGTAATATCCGCGTACTATTTCTTATTTGGTCTTAAGTAAAAGCAGCTGAGTTTAATTAAATTAAGTGAAATCTTACCAACTATATGGCAAAAACAAGAACACATACACCAATTTCATTTATTGGCTTTTAAACCCTAAGCCCAGTTCGTTCATATTTCTTCTGACCACTTTAACATTAGCTGGCCAGCCATCTTTAATTAACTGCAAGGCAATCCTACTCTATCTTCAATTTTAAAGATATACTTGTTGGTGTTATATTTGTTTATTTTTCTTAATTTTGCAGCTACTTGAAAAAACTAACTTGATCACTTAATATGAAGTCATTTAAACGTTTATACTGACTCTAGGTGAAACAACACTATTAGCACTAACAATACCTTGAGGCTTGGAATTTTGAACACTATTTTTAGTCTTTTGAATGCGTTTGTTATTAAATTTTAGCTAATTAGTCTTGGTCTTTAAATCAGTATAAAAATAATCTTTAAATCCATGAAGCTTAGAATAAACGCTATTTTCATCTAATGAAACTAACTGTTTTCTTCTTTACATCGTCATAAAATGAATAGCTGATTTTGTTGCTTGATTTAAAATAAGGTTTTCCCGCCACGACAAAAGATAATTTGGCTTCGTAATCTGATGTAGGACACATAAGTTTGTAACACAATTTATCTAAATTTGTGTTTTATTATAATTTTAAAAGAAACAAGATCTCACGAACCATACCAAGTTTCATTAAACCTCACATTTATTTCTCTTCCACAAATGTTGTAAATAAAATTTTACTCTAAAATTTTAAAAATTTTGGAATAAATGAAAAAGAATTTCATTTCGAAAGTTTAAGTTCTACACATGAGGTTCTCCTATAATTTAAGAGCGACAAATTAGCACACTATTGCGCCATGGGTTGACTGAATGCTAGATAAATTAATTCAAAATTCTAAGAAATTGCAAAAGTACCGGATGAAATAAAACAGAACGTCGAGCCGTTTTTTTATACTTTTATGCCGTGCGAAAGCATAATAAAAGCTTGTAACAGTTGATATTACAAGCTTCTTATTACTATTAACGGAGTGTGAGAGATTTGAACTCTCGATACAGGATTAACCCATATACATGATTTCCAATCATGCTCCTTAAGCCACTCGGACAACACTCCAATTTAAACTCCGGCTGTCAGACTCGAACTGACGACATCTTGATTAACAGTCAAGCGCTCTACCAACTGAGCTAAGCCGGATTGCTAAAAAGCACGGCAGCGTCCTACCCTCGCAGGCAGTCTCCCACCAACTACTCTCGGCGTGAAGAAGCTTAACTGCTGTGTTCGGCATGGTTACAGGTGTTTCCTTCTTGCTCTTGCCACCGTACTTTTTCTCTCTCTTTGAGCTTCTACGCTCAAAACTAAATATAATCCTTTAAAAAAACCTTGATTGCCTTCAAGCTCTGGTCAAGTCCTCGACTGATTAGTACTGGTCCGCTCCAAGCCTCGCGGCTCTTCCACTCCCAGCCTATCTACCTCTTAGTCTTTGAGGTGTCTTACTACTTGCGTATGGGAAATCTCATCTTGAGGGGGGCTTCGCACTTAGATGCTTTCAGCGCTTATCCCGGCCATACTTAGCTACCCAGCGATGCCTTTGGCAAGACAACTGGTACACCAGCGGTATGTCCATCCCGGTCCTCTCGTACTAAGGACAGCTCCTCGCAAATTTCCTACGCCCACGACGGATAGGGACCGAACTGTCTCACGACGTTCTGAACCCAGCTCGCGTGCCGCTTTAATGGGCGAACAGCCCAACCCTTGGGACCGACTTCAGCCCCAGGATGCGACGAGCCGACATCGAGGTGCCAAACCTCCCCGTCGATGTGAACTCTTGGGGGAGATAAGCCTGTTATCCCCAGGGTAGCTTTTATCCGTTGAGTGATGGCCCTTCCACGCGGTGCCACCAGATCACTAAGCCCGACTTTCGTCCCTGCTCGAGTTGTCGCTCTCGCAGTCAAGCTCCCTTATACCTTTGCACTCTGTGAATGATTTCCAACCATTCTGAGGGAACCTTTGGGCGCCTCCGTTACGCTTTAGGAGGCGACCGCCCCAGTCAAACTGCCCGTCTGACACTGTCCCATGCCTCGCTTAGAGGCCCTGGTTAGAGCAGCCATCAAACAAGGGTAGTATCCCAACATTGCCTCTGATAACACTGGCGTGCTATCTTCTCCGGCTCCTACCTATCCTGTACATGTTTAACAGCTGCCCAATATCAAATTGCAGTAAAGCTCCATGGGGTCTTTCCGTCCTGTCGCGGGTAACCCGCATCTTCACGGGTATTATAATTTCACCGAGTCTCTCGTTGAGACAGTGCCCAAATCATTACACCTTTCGTGCAGGTCGGAACTTACCCGACAAGGAATTTCGCTACCTTAGGACCGTTATAGTTACGGCCGCCGTTTACTGGGGCTTCAGTTCGCTGCTTCGCTTGCGCTAACAGCTCTCCTTAACCTTCCAGCACCGGGCAGGTGTCAGCCCCTATACGTCGTCTTACGACTTGGCAGAGACCTGTGTTTTTGATAAACAGTTGTTTGGGCCTATTCACTGCGGCTGGCTTTTATACCAGCACCCCTTCTCCCGAAGTTACGGGGCGATTTTGCCGAGTTCCTTAACGAGAGTTCTCTCGCTCACCTGAGTGTTCTCCACTCGACTACCTGTGTCGGTTTGCGGTACGGGTACGCAGCTTCTCGCTAGAAGCTTTTCTTGGCAGTGTGACGCTTGAACCTTCGCTACTTTGATTTCGCTCCTCATCACGCCTTGTGCTTAACAGTAACAAGCATTTGACTCATTACTACACTTAACGCTTGAACATGGCTTCCAGCGCCATGCGTTCTTTGCCTCCTGCGTCCCTCCTTCGCTGTTAACGAAGCTGCGCAGTACAGGAATTTCTACCTGTTGTCCATCGACTACGCCTTTCGGCCTTGCCTTAGGTCCCGACTTACCCTGGGCGGACGAGCCTGCCCCAGGAAACCTTAGTCTTTCGGCGGACAGGATTCTCACCTGTCTTGCGCTACTCATACCGGCATTCTCACTTCTAAACGCTCCACTTATCTTCTCAGTTAAGCTTCGCCGCATTTAGAACGCTCTCCTACCACGTGCATTCCTGCACATCCACAGTTTCGGTACTATGCTTAGCCCCGGTAAATTTTCGGCGCAGCGTCACTCGACTAGTGAGCTATTACGCACTCTTTTAATGATGGCTGCTTCTGAGCCAACATCCTAGTTGTCTACGCAACTCCACATCCTTTTCCACTTAGCATAGATTTGGGGACCTTAACTGGTGATCTGGGCTGTTTCCCTTTCGACTACGGATCTTATCACTCGCAGTCTGACTCCAGTGCCTCGATCTCTGGAATTCGCAGTTTATCTGAATTCAGTAACCCCTGACGGGCCCTTCGTCCAAACAGTGCTCTACCTCCATGATCGTCCTGGCACCAGGCTAGCCCTAAAGCTATTTCGGAGAGAACCAGCTATCTCCAAGTTCGTTTGGAATTTCACCGCTACCCACAACTCATCCCCGCAATTTTTAACTTACGTGGGTTCGGTCCTCCAGTGCGCTTTACCGCACCTTCAACCTGGTCATGGGTAGGTCACTTGGTTTCGGGTCTACGTCAGCTAACTGCTCCGCCCTCTTCAGACTCGCTTTCGCTCCGGCTCCGTCTTTTCTGACTTAACCTCGCTAGCTAACGTAACTCGCCGGTTCATTCTACAAAAGGCACGCCATCACCCTTTAATGGGCTTTGACTATTTGTAGGCACACGGTTTCAGGTTCTCTTTCACTCCCCTCCCGGGGTTCTTTTCACCTTTCCCTCACGGTACTGGTTCACTATCGGTCACAATGTAGTATTTAGCCTTGCGAGATGGTCCTCGCTGCTTCAATCGGGATTCCTCGTGTCCCGACCTACTCAGGATCCTGCTCGGCGCGCTCCGGATTTCGCTTACGGGGCTCTCACCCTCTCTGGCTTACCTTCCCAGATAATTCTGCTATCCTTTGCGCTGCCTTATTGCAGTCCTACAACCCCAAATGATAAATCATCTGGTTTGGGCTCTTTCCTCTTCGCTCGCCGCTACT